>DASVQF010000038.1:0-62389 GCA_036389315.1 Pyrinomonadaceae bacterium | reverse complement strand
CATCATTGCGGTCGAGAACTTTCAGACTGAAGGCAATGAGCCTCAAGTGCCGACGATCATCGCCTCTCTGGGGATGCTCAACACAATATTTCGCGGAGAGTCGCAGAGCGCGTCGGGCCTCTTCGATAATGCGGTCGCAGGCCAACCGGGCGCAGCCTTCGATCTCACCGTCAACAAGAAGGCAAGCTTCACCATCAGCGGCGAAGATGACAGGGTGATGACGCAGAACGTGGTCGCCGTACTGGAAGGCAGCGACCCCGTGCTCAAGAACGAGTACGTGGCCCTTGGCGCGCACTACGACCACGTCGGGATAGGCGCGGCGGTCAATGGCGACAACATCTATAACGGCGCGGATGATGACGGGTCTGGGACGACGGCGCTGCTCGCGATAGCCGACGCGCTGGCGCACACACGCGCGCGCCCCAAACGCTCCGTTCTCTTCGTCTGGCACTGCGGCGAGGAGAAGGGGCTCTGGGGCTCGCAGTATTTCACAGAACATCCGACCGTTCCCCTGGCCCAGATCATCACGCAGTTGAACATAGACATGATCGGCAGGAGCAAGAGGGAGGGCGACACCAGCGCCGCCAATCGCGCGCTGACGGGCCCGAACGAGATATACGTCATCGGCTCGAAGATGATGAGCACAGACCTCGGCAACCTGAGCGAGGCGGTCAATAAATCCTATCTCGGGTTGTCGTTCAATTATCTCTACGACAACCCGAAAGACCCGAATCGCTTCTTCTTCCGCTCAGACCACTTCAACTACGCGCGCAAAGGTATTCCGATCATCTTCTACTTCGACGGCGAGCACGAGGATTATCATAAGCCGGGCGATTCGCCCGACAAGATCGATTATCAGAAGATGGAGCGCGTCGCGCGCACCATCTTCGTCACGATGCTTGAGCTGGCCAACGGCAAATCGCGCCCGCGCGTAGACAAGCCCCTCTCACCGGAGGTCATACGCAACAGCGGATTCTAAGCAGAGAAGTCAGCGGCGGCCTGCTCGGCGGGCCGCTGCTGCTGCTGACTTCTACCTCCAAGCGCCGAACCGCTCGCTCGCCGCCTCGCGGCGCGCGTTGAGGCGATTGCGTATCAGGATCAGTTGTTCGCGCCGGTATTCAAACATCCAGCCGACCACCGCGAGCAGCGCCCCGACCGTCACCAGGTAAATCTTCAAAGGCACTTGCAGCCAATCAACGCTCGTCAGCGTCAGCGCCAGCAGCTCTATTAAAAGCGTGACGGCCCCCACGATGACGGGCGCGCGCAATCTTCCCAGCACCCCGAACACGAGCAGCGCGAGCGATGCGCAGAGCGTCGCCAGATCGCGCGCGGGCGCGGGCAGGTCGAGGAGCAGGCGAAACTGCAAAGCTCGCAACAAGAGCGGCCCGCCGAGCAGTATGCTTCCCGTCCAGAAGAGCAGGCTCGTGTCGCGCGCGTAATCATCCCATTCGCGACGATAAGAGACGTAGGCCACAGCCAGCAGCAGCACGCTCACGGGTGAAGTGTAGACTTCAACATCCGTGAGCGGCTCAAAGCCCGCGCGCAGACAGACCAGCGCATAAGCCACCACGCTCAGGTAGAGCCCGGCCCGAAAGTATTCGACGCGCTCCCTGCCTCCGGACAGAGCACTGACGATGAACGACACACAGGCAAGCCCTACAAAGGCGACGGCCGGCGCAAGCAGCGCACTGTCGCCCGCACGCAGATGCGGCAGAGCCTCCAACAGCGCACCCATACAAGCCAGGCCCATAGAGATGACGCCCGCATTCCGCGCCGGTACTGCCAGCCAATCAGCCTGCCGCCCTCGCCCCTGAGCCCCCACGACGAAGAAGACCGGAACCAGCACAAACGCCGCGAGCGCCGCGAACCATTGATGAGCTATGTTGAGCGCGATGAGCAGCGCCACGAAGAAGGCGAACAGGTGCGCCGCCGTCAGGTACACGGGCCAGGCCAAACGCTTCGACGCCGCGCGCTCGGCCCAGTAGAGCAAGGCCACTAGAAGCACTAAGGGCCCGCCGTATCTCCCCCGCTCAAACAGGGCGAGGGAGTTTAAAAACCAGAGCAGGGCGCAGAGGACGACCGCCCCGTCCGTCGCTAAACGAACCGCCTCGTCCACTCTTCTATCGCGCGCTCCGTCCGCCGCGCCTCTCTCGTGCAGCCAGGCCATCCCCGCTTTATGCAGGACGAAGGCGGCACAGACGACGCCCGCCGCGATGGGCCAACCGGGAGGCCACACGCCTCTCGCCCGCAAATCGTCGAGCGACGATGCGACCGCGACCAGGCTGGCGATTGTCGCCAGGCCCGCCCCGAACGCGTCGCCGTCAAGTCGCGCGCGCAGCACCCCGTACAGGAGCGGCGCGAAGAGCGCGCAGAACAGAGCGGCGCGCGGAACTCCGAAGGCTTGCCCGTCGGAGACGTGCAAGGCCAAAGAGACCACGCTCGCCCACAAGAGCAGGAGGACGAACTCTGCGCTGGCCGTGCGCTCGAACGGTGCGGTCAGTTGCGTCTCAAGCTGTTTGCGGCGCGCTGCGGACGCTGCGGCGTAGAGCGCAAAGGGCCAGGCAGCGCACGCGGCCGTATTGAGCGTCACGGAGCTGAGCGACGCGTCGGCTAAAGCTAAGAGGAATGCAGCGGTGGCGAGCGCGGCGGCCAGATAAGCGAAGGCTTTCTGCGCCCCGCTCCCGCTAAGCGAACGCGCGCTGAGGGACGCAAACGCTGCGGCCAGCAGAGTGAAGCCGGCGCTCTCCCTGAGAGTCAAAGCCGCCGGGCCGAGCAACACTGCGAAGGCGACAGGCAAGAGCATCAAGCCGGCGAAGACGCTCGCCCGGTAGAGCGCCCTTGCCACTTCTACGTTTCGCGCGCGGCGTGCCCCGAAGGATAGCCCGAGCACGCTCGCTGCGAGCAGTAGTACCTGAGTGCTGCCCGCAAGATGAAGCCCGTCCATCATCAAGAACTGGGCCCACAGGAGCGCAAGCGCGCAGAGCGCATAGAGCGTCCTGCGCCAGGCTGTGTACGCGTAGCGGCCCGCGAACCATGCTGTATAGGCGAAGCCCGCGAAGATCAGTACGGCCGTGCCCGGATCGTACAGGCGCGCGCGGGGATTGATTACGCCGTCGTAGAGAGTGAGCGATGGGCCCAGGCGCAGAGGCATGTAAAGAAGCGCGCAAAGACTCGCGCCCGCGAGCGCACTGTGCGTGAGAGGCCCGCTCCACAACTCGCGGCTCCACCTTCCGGTCGCGCTCGCGAGCGGGCCCTCCGCCGCTTCATCTTCGACAGCTTTGCTCTCGTCAACGCTCCGGGGAAACAGGCGCGAGAGATGTAGAAAAAGGAGCGACGCGCCGAGCAGCACGAGCGCGTAGAGGCCCGAAGCATCCCTCTCGGCGCGATAGACCAGCGACCAGCCCGTCGCCAAGCTCGCCGCCGCCGCCAGATAGGCGTAAAGCTTCTCGCGCAGCAAGGCCGCCGTATAAGCATAGAGCAGAGTGCAGAAGGCGCAGACGACCCACGCGCGCCCGTGATTGGCTATCAGGCCGGAGCGGACTAGAAACCAGAAGTTGACCGGAACCAGCAGCGACCCGGCCAGCGTCAGCGCCCTGCCCGTCAATCGCTGGCGCGTGCGCAGGATTGTGAGCCAGCCCGAGACGCTGAGAGCAATCGTGGCGAGCATCAACAGGGCGGCCTGCACGACTGGCTCTTGCAGCTTGAGATAGAGCACGTCGCGCAGCCAGATGATGATGCCGACGACGAACATCGCCGCGCCCGTGTAGAGCAGCAGTCGCAAGGTGTAGGGCTCGGCCAGCGTCTCGACTAAATTGCGGCGCTGTCGTACCGGCTCAGCTTCGGGCTGGGGTGCGGTTGGCTGTGCGAGAGGAAAGCGAATGGAGGAGGGAGCAGCCTTCGAAGGCTGTTCGGTGGAAGGCAGTTGCGATGGCTTCTGCGGCGGTTGCGCAGCATCTCTGACGGATGCTTCCGGCTCGGCGCTTTCCGCGAGGCGCGCGCGCAGGTGGTCGCGGCGGCGCTCGTACCTTATGCGCAGAGCCGCCGCCTGCGCCGGACTGATCGTCGCTTCCTCCTGCCACCGCTCAAGCTCGGACAACAGGTAGAGCACCGCGCGCAGCTCTGCGCCGTCACCGTCAGGGCGCGGCGCGCCGCACCTTGAGCAAAAGCTTGAGCCGGCCTCAAGCGGCGCGTGGCAGACGGGGCACTCGGAAAGATTCTGAGGAGATTGCATAAAGCCGTCAACAGAGTCATTCGAACAGAGTCAGGGCCGCGCGCGACCTTTGGAAACAGTCAGGCGACGATAAGCCTCCGAACGACTGAGGCCCAGCTCGCGCGCCGCCCGCTTCAAGGCATCGCGCGCACTGAGCCCCTCATGTTCGAACGCCGCCACGCGCCGAGCCACCTCTTCGTCCACGTTCTTGAGAGCCGGGCTATTGTCCAGGGGGCTGCGGTCTATCAGGAACACCATTTCGCCGCGCGCCGCAGACTCCTGCGCGAAATGCTCCGCCAGCTCCGTCAAAGAAGCGCGCAGCACCTCCTCGTGCAACTTGGTCAGCTCGCGCACGACCACAGCCCGGCGCTCGCCCAGGACTTCGCGCGCATCCAGCACAGCCTCTCGAATGCGGTGCGGCGCTTCGTAAAAGATGAGCGTCGCCGAGAGCGCGCGTAGCTCCATCAGACGCGCCCTGCGCTGGGTGGAACGGGCCGGCAGAAAGCCGCCGAAGAAAAAGCTGTCGGTCGGCAGACCCGAGGCGACGAGCGCGGCGACGAAAGCCGTGGGCCCAGGCACGGGAACAACCGCCAGGCCGCGCGCGGCCGCCTCCTGCACGAGTCTAAAGCCCGGATCGCTGATGCCGGGCGTGCCCGCGTCGGAGACGACAGCCACATCGCTTCCCCCTTCGAGCAGCTCGACAAGCTCTGCGGCACGCTCCCTCTCATTATGCTCGTGATAGCTGACGAGCCGCGCGCCGATCTGGTAATGATCCAGCAGCACGCGCGTGCGCCGCGTGTCTTCGCAGGCGACCACGGCGACCCTAGCGAGCACGCGCAGGGCGCGCTGCGTGATGTCTTGGAGATTGCCTATCGGCGTTGCCACAAGGTAGAGCGTGCCTGCCATGCGCTTATTTTCCCATCAAGCGCTATAAAAAGCGAAAGCTCTAGGGAACTTCTCCGCCGGAGAAGTTCCCTAGAGCTTTCGCTCTCAAGCAACAGGGCCGTGGCCCGTCACTGGCTTAAATTTCAGAACGGGAAGTTTCTGAAAATATCTGCGATGGTGCGCCTGTTATCGCCGCGACGATATGGGCCATTGCCGTAGTTGTAGCCGCCGTATGCGTTGGCGATCACGCGCAAGTCCTGGCGAATCTGGGCCCAGTCGGATTGCACGCGCCCGTCGCGGAAGCGTGCGCGTGACATCAACTGATCTATGCGCGCGCCGACTTCCAGGAGGTGACGAGCCTCGCCGGCGCTGCGGTTCAGGTCGCGGCCGTTATCGAAGCGGTCGTCCAGGCGATTGGCCGCGCGCTCGAACTCTCTGGCGATCTCGTTGATGCGATCTTCGCGGCGCGTGTCGTCAATGCGGCTGCGATCAAGGGCGCTGTCGAGGTGGCTGCGAAAGTCGTCGCTGCGGTTACGGACGCGCCGTATGCTGTCGCGCAGCGAGCGATAGCCGTAGCGATCATAGTCGTCGTTGCGACGCTCCCGCCTGTAATCCCGGTCGCGATTCCAGGGGTCATAGCCGCCTTGTGCCGAAGCCATAATGGGGAGACAGAGAGTGGCGAGTGCTGCTACTATCAGGGTTGGAATAAGCCTTGGTCGGTTGGTCATCGTTTTCATCTCCTCACAAAATTTCCGTGGAGGCAGCCGAACGATTTTTCATACGTGCGAGGAAAGCCTTCGGCCCTCTCCTTCTCGAAAACCCGCAATGGCAAGACGCATGCCGCAGGCGTCCGAGCAACGCGAAAGCCCCGGATACTCCTTTAAATTTCAAAAGAAATCGTGCGATTCATGTGGGAGTGAATTTGACATCAGGCGCGCGTGCGCGCTCCGGCGTGCCGTTCCAAAACGTGCAGGCGTTATCGCATATGGTGAGAAGAATTGTTTATGGGGGCCGCTCTCAGCTCCACTTTTCGCTCAGGAATCCATCCATGTGACGGCGCACTCGCTCTTCGGAAAGCGGCGTGCGCTCGCCTGTTTTTTCGAGCACGAGCCACTGGGGCGCGCCCGTCTGAGAGCGTACGAGCAATAGCTCTTCGTCGGCCGCGCGACGGCCGAAGTGTCGAATGTGCCCGCTCGCCAAACCTCCGCCCCGCACGAAGCCGTCACGCGGCACGCGCGGCCACCCGGCTTCGACCATCAGCCGCCGCACTCCCTGACTGAATGTCAGAAGGCGTCCGACCATCGTCGCCGTGCCGACCGTAAAGCGGTGCGCATCGCGGTGGGTGATCTGGATGCTTGAGCCCGCGCGGTTCGCCACGCCTGCGAGCATCTGGAAGGTCTCGTACAACCACTCGATGCCGGTCGAGCGAGCCAGGTCGTTGGCCGCGCGCAGACTTAAATAGTCGGCAAGGTCTGCGCGCCCTGCCGCTCGTGCTCGCCGCTCGGCTTCGGCCATGACTATGGCCCATTGTTCGTCAAGCTCGCTCATCGGTCGTCTTTTACTTTTCTCTTTCCAATGATGTTATCATGCCGGTCAAAAATTTTGTGCTCCGCTTAGACAATCAGGAAAAGGTGGCCCATGAATCCTACTAACACAAGAGCCGGATGGAAAAAAGCCTGCCTCGCCGCAGCCCTCTTAGTCTCCGCCTACTCGGTCACGCCCATCGCCCACATGGGCCAGGAGGCTGCGCGGGCTCCGGCCCCGGCCATCAACAACGAGTATCTGGTGGGCTCAGTCCTCTGGTCACAGTCTTCGGGCGAAGCGCGGGCCCTTGCCTACCAGGCTTATAACTTCGCGCGGATACTGCTCGATCAGGACTTACGCGCCTCTCGAAGGAGAAGCCAGCGGCGCGCAGTCATCGTGGACGTGGACGACACGGTTCTGGACAATAGCCGCTATCAAGCCTGGATTATCAAGGAGCACAAGAGCTACCCGGAAAAGTGGACTGAGTGGATCAATCGTTCCGAGGCCGGGGCAGTGCCCGGCGCTATTGAGTTTCTCAATTACGCGCGACGGCGGGGCGTCAAGGTCTTCTACGTCACCAATCGCAAGCCTGAGGAGAAAGAGGGCACGCGCGTCAATCTAGTGAAGCTGGGCTTTCCGGACGTGAGCGACGAGACGCTGCTCGTGCGTGAGCCCAACTCGTCGAGCAAGGAGCCGCGCCGCCAGCGAATCGCCGAGAAGTACCGCGTCGTCCTGCTGGTCGGAGACAACCTGAACGACTTCGCGGAGCTGTTCGAGCAGCAGAAGACCGTCGCCGGGCGTGTGGCCGCGACCGATCAATCCAAATCCCTCTTCGGCACGCGTTTCATCATGATCCCGAACCCGATGTACGGGGATTGGGAGAACGCCGTCTACGATTACAACTTCAAGCTCTCGGACGCAGAAAGAAGCGCCCGCCGCCACGGCCTCCTGAAAAGCATCGGGGACAACTTTTAAAGAAGGGATGAGGGCAGAGGGATGGGGGATGAGAAAAAGACAATTGCTTTTAGCTTTTCATTCATCCCTCTGCCCTCTGCCCTCATCCCTTTATACACGCGGCGCACGACGGCTTTCGTCCTCTCGGTTCTGTTGGGCCTGGTGTGGGTGGGCGGGGCGAGCGGGCAGCGCAGGCGCTCGGTCGCTCCGCTTGAGCCCGCTGCTCCGGCTGCGTCGAGGCCGATTACGAACCAACAGGCGCGGGCCCGCCTCGTGCTCTTGATCGTCGTAGACCAGTTCCGCTACGACTACCTGGAACGCTTCGGCGACCTCTTCGTCAGGAATGGTATCGCGAGGCTCCTGCGCGAGGGCGCGTCCTGGGCCGATGCGAACTACGATCACGCGCCGACGAAGACAGCACCCGGCCACGCCACCATCATGACCGGCACTTGGCCCGCCGAGCACGGCATCATCGCCAACGATTGGTTTGATCGTGAGACGGGCAAGAAGGTGGCGAGCGTGACGGACGATACGACCGCGCTGCTCGGCGGCCGGGAGGGCGAAAGGGGACAGAGCCCGCGCCGATTGCTCGCCTCCACCCTGGGCGACGAGTTGCGACTGGCGACCAATGAGCGGTCGAAGGTGATAGGCATCTCAAGCAAGAGCCGCTCGGCCATCCTGCCCGCCGGTCGTCACGCGTCTGCCGCCTACTGGTTCAATACGAACAACGGCCGGATGGTTTCCAGCAGCTACTACTTCGACCGCCTGCCCCAGTGGGTCGAGCAGTTCAACCAGCAAGGGATGGCCGACAAGTTCTTCGGCCGTCGCTGGGAACGCCTGCTGCCCGAAGCTGAGTACACGAAACGCTTGGGCCGGGACGCGCAACCCTGGGAGAACATCGCAGCCCCAAAGAGTGACACGCAAACCTTCCCGCACACCGTCACGGGCGGAGCCGCCGCGCCCTCCAGGGCTTTCTACAAAGAGCTTGACTACTCGCCCTTCTCGAATGAAATGCTCCTGGCTTTCGCCAAGCAGGCCATCGAGCACGAAGGACTCGGGGCGGACGCAGACACAGACCTGCTTTCAGTCAGCTTTTCCGGCAACGACTACGTGGGCCATCGCTTTGGGCCCTACAGCCAGGAGGTGATGGATGTCGCCCTGAGAGTTGACCGCCAGATCGCAGAGCTGCTCGATTACGTCCAACAGCACGTCGGTCTTCAGAACACCCTGGTCGTCTTCACGGCCGATCACGGCGTCGCGCCGATACCTGAGCATGCACAGGCGCTCAACCTTCCGGGTCGCCGTATTCAGGAAGCAGACATCTTCAAAACGATCATGGAGGGCTTAAGGGCGCGCTACGCTCGCAAAGGCGAAGCTGACAGGACGGGCGACTACATACAGAAGTTTCAGGACTTGGGAAAAACAAAGGAAGGCTTCATCAACAATAACGTCTACCTCAACCTGGAGGCGCTCAAGCGTGACCACATAGGCGTCGAAGAGTTCGAGCGCGCAATCGGTGAAGCCGCCATGCAGATGCCGGGCACGGCCCGCTATTTCACGCGAGCGCAACTGGAAGCCGGCGCTGTTCCCACGGCAGACCCCGTGGCCCGCCGCGTCCTTCATGGCTTTCACCCGCAACGTAGCGGCGACGTTGTGATCGTCAACGCTCCATTCAACGTCAATTTCGGACTGCCCGACGACCCGACCGATCCGCGCAGCAGCGCGACGCACGAATCGCCCTACTCCTACGACACGCACGTCCCGTTAATAATCATGGGACGTGGGCTCACTGCCGGGCGCTACGCGCAAGCCGCCTCGCCCGCAGACATCGCGCCGACGCTCTCAATAGTGCTCGGCGTGCAAGCCCCCAGCAACGCGACCGGCCGCGTCCTCATAGAAGCCCTCACGACAAAATGAAGGGCCGCAGGGATGAAGAAAAAGCTTTCAAGCTTAGGTCTTGTAAGTTAATCCTGCTAAAATGCACTCTTTCCCGACAGGCCGCCGAAGCGAGTAGCTGCGGCCCCGGTAAATTCAGCTATTTTCCACACGATATTCAAGATGAAAAAAAGCATCATCACACTGGGCCTGCTTCTGTTCTACATCTGCTGTGCTACCGAGCCTGTGGCGCTCGCGCAGCGTCGCGCAGGCGAGCGGGGCGCGGGCACGACCGCTACCGCCGGCTCCGAGACGGAGAAGGCCGAGCTGGATGCAATCGTCGAGGTTAAAGCGCCCGCCGAGCGGATACGGAAACTGAAGTCTTTCATCGAGGCTCACCCGCGCTCCTCGCTGAAGGCGCGCGCCGTGGAGCTACTCGCGAGCGCGCGCGCCGCGCTCGGCGACGAGCTTTTGCAGGCCGGTGACGCGCAGGGCGGCATAGAGCAGTTCCGCAAGGCGATCACAGACAGCCCCGCCAACATGTCCGAGCGCCTGTTGGCCGACGTAATCTTGCAGATACCCATGAACCTGTTCATGCGCGGCGAGCGCGCGGCGGCGCTCGACGTAGCGCGACTGATCGAGACAAAAGTCGCGAGCGATGCCCGGCGGCTCCTGGCCGTCGCGGCCTTCTATCTGCGAATCGAAGAGGCCGACGAAGGGTCGCGCGTTGCAGAGGCGGCCATCAAGCTTGCGCCCGAGATGGCCGAAGCTCATCAGGCGCTCGGCGCTGCCCGCCACATAGCGTTGCGCCTCGACGATGCCATCGCGGAGTACCGCCGCGCCCTTGAGCTTAACCCACGGCTGAAGGGCGCGCGCCGCAGCCTGGCCGACCTCTATCGCGCGCAGGGAAAGGCTGAAGAGGCGCTGGCGCTTTACCGCGAAGAGCTGGCCGCAAGTCCCACGGACAAGACTACGCGCGCAGGCGTGGTTCTCTCGCTCTTCGATCTCGGACGACGCGAAGAGGCCGAGCGCGAGCTGGACTCTGCGCTCAAGGATGAGCCGCGCAACATGGCGCTGCTGGTCGGAGCTTCTTACTGGTACGCCGCGCACAAGGAGACAGGGCGGGCGCTTGAGCTGGCGCGTCGCGCGCTCGACATAGAGCCGCGCTACACCTGGGCCCAGATTGCTATGGCGCGTGCGCTGGTCGCGGGCCGCCAGCCCCTTGAGGCCGAGCGTGCGCTGCGCTTCGCGCGCCAGTACGGGCGCTTCCCCACGCTCGATTACGAGTTTGCGAGCGCACTCGCGGCAGCAGGTCTCTACGACGATGCGGCCGAGCAACTCTCGCGCTCCTTCACGATTCGCGACGGACAGATCGAGACGCAGTTGGCCGGTCGCCAGCGAGCGAGCGCCGCGAGCTTCATAGAACTGCTCGCGCCCGAACGTCGCGCCAGTATCTTTCAGAACGCACCGGCCGATACGGAAGCCAATGCGCGCACGCTCAAGGGCCTGCTCGCGCTGACGGCTGCGACAGAGAACACCGGCAGCGCCGCTCATACTTCGGGAGATGCCGAGACGCTCGCGGCCGCCGTCAAAGATTTCACCGAGGGCACAGACCCTATGCGCGCCTATCGCCAGCTCTATGCGGCGAGCCGCCTGCTGCGCAGCGGCCGTAACCTCGGGCTGGCTCTTGAGTTGACAGAGGCCGCGACGACAGGCGTCGAAGCGGCGCTCGATCTGCCGGTCGCAGCCGTCGCCATACAGGCCGAAGAGCTGCGCCCGCTCTATTCGCGCGCCGTCGCCGCGGGCACAGGGCTGGCTACGACCGAGACGCCGCGCAACGTGCTGTCGAACATCATGCGCGGACGCATAGAAGACCTCACGGGCTGGGCCCTCTTCAACCAGGACAAGGCGGCCGAAGCCGTCCCGCACCTGCGTCGCGCAGCCAGCGTGATGCCTGAAAATACTCCCTGGTGGCGCACTGCGCAGTGGCACCTGGGCGCGGCCCTGGAAGCGAGCGGCAATCGTCAGGAAGCGCTCGCGGCCTACATCAAGAGCTACAAGGCTGGCCCGCCCGACCCGGCCAGGCGCATCACCATAGAAGCTCTCTATCGCAAGATCAACGGCTCGCTTCAAGGCTTGGACGAACGCATAGGGGCCGCCGCTCCGCCTGCGACCATCGCCAGCAATAACAGCACAGCCGTCGAGCCGCCGCCCGTACCTGTCGCTGCTGCGGAGACAAAGAGAACTGAGAACGTGGGCCCATCACAGCCCGAAGCGACAACGACGACGCCGGTTGAGAGTACGGCTACAGTTGAGAGCACGACGACCGCCACACCGTCGCCGTCTCCCACATCCGAGACAACAGCCACTACCACGACGACAACGACAGCCCCAACACCAGAACCGTCACCAACACCCGCGCCGACACCGGAGCCAACGCCCACGTCTTCACCGACGCCGGAGCCAGCAGCAACGCCAACGCCTTCGCCGACGCCCACGCCGACGCCTGAACCGCAGCCCACGCCGGGGCCGACGCCAGAGCCTACACCGTCACCTGTTCCGACGCCGACACCGACGCCCGAACGCTCATCCGAATCGGCCGCCGCGACGACTGGGCCGTCACCTGCGACGACGACAGCAACGCCGGAACCGACGCCAACGCCTGCGCCTGAAACAACGCCTCAGCCGCCGCCTCAACCTACACCTGAGCCGACGCCGGAAGCGAAGCCTACGCCTCAGCCTGAAAGGCCGCCTGAACGAGCGCCGGAGCAGACCTCCAGGGCCGAGCCGAGGGGCCGCCGCAGGGCTGACAGAGAGCGCGAGCGCGGCGACGCGTGCGTCTTCTCGCTCAGCGAAAAATCGCTGACCGTTCGGCCCAACGGCTCAGCCATCGTCTCCGTCACGCTTGAAGGCCCAAACATCTCCGGCGATATTCAGCCGATCTCGTCCGATTGGTCGAACATAGCCGTTTTCCCGGAGCCCGCGGCGGGCGGCACTTTCCGCTACACCATCAGCTCGATCAGTAAACAGACCGGCTCCTTCTACATCACTTTCAAATCACCTTGCGGCCTGAAAAACCTTGAGGTGAAGGTGAAATAAGAGGCGAAATAAATGGCGCGGCAACGGGCCTCTGCGGCCGAGCGGGCAGCCAACCGAGGGCCCGCGCCGATCATCCAAAGCCTGACCGTAAAGGACGCCGTCTGCATGCACTTCCACCAGCCCTTGCATCACTACGCCTGATAGGGCCTGACAGGGTTGACCGACGCGCCAAAAGTGCCAAAAGTGATGGTGACCAGTGCTCGCCGTGCAAGCGTCCGCCGAGTGCGCGCCCTTTAGCAGAAGCGGCGCGCTCTCTCTGACAGCAACTTTTGACGGACAGGTTTTATGACTAAACTTCGATTTCGCTCCTTCACCATGCTGGCGCTCTTAGCCGCGCTCTGCTCCTTACAAGCCTTTTCGGCCAGCGCGCAGCAACAGCCGCAGGGCACTCAAGCGCCCGGCTCGCGCTACGACGTGACCAGCTATCGCATAGAGGCGCAGTTGCTCCCGTCCGAGCATCTCTTGCGCGCAGGCGCAGACGTGACCTTCACGCCCACCGAGGCCACCCGCTCCGTAGTCTTCGAGCTGAACGGCTCGCTTAAGGTCGAGGCCATCGAGCGTAACAAGAAGCCTTTGACCAACTTCGTGCAGGATGCGGTCGGCGTCGGCGCGCTGGGCCCAAACGTGCGCGTTGATCTGGGCGAAGTCGTCCCGGCGGGCCAGCCCGTCACGCTCCGCTTTCGTTGGAGCGGCGCGCTCGTCTCGCCCGAGGGTGGCCCGCTTGCGACCAAGCGCCTGGCCTACGTCGGCGAAGAGGGCTCTTACCTGATGTACGCGGCGCGCTGGTTCCCCTTCCACGATTATGCTGCTGATCGCGCGACCTCAGACATCACCATCCTGGTTCCACAGGGCGTGCAGGTCGCCGGCTCAAGCGACGAGCCGGTCGTCGCTCAGCCGGGCGCGAATGGAACGACGCGCTACCGCTTCGTCAATAACAAGCCCGCGCTGATCGGCAACATCGCCGCCGGGCCTTACATAGTCAAGGCCATGCGCTACGGCAATTACGAGATTCGTTTCTACGCGCAGCCGGGCAGCGAAAGCCGGGCAGACCGTTACGCCGAGACAATCGGGAAGGCGCTTGAGTTCTACACGCAGCAGTTCGGCGCTCCCGGCTTCGGCAATCAACTGGTCGTGGCCCAGACGGATGACGAGGCTCTCGAAGCCTACGCCGCGCCGGGCATGATCTTTCTCGCAACTAAACTTTTCGACCCCTCTCGCCCCGTGCCCGAAGAGCGCTTGCAGCGCGAAGTGGCCTATCAGTGGTGGGGACAGACAGTCGGTTTGAAGTCCTTTGACGACGCCTGGATTTCGCAGGGGCTCGCGGAGTACAGCGCCTTCTCGCTGCGCGAAGCGACTCTCACGGGCGGAGCCCTCGACGCAGCCGAGCGCGACCAGCAGGAGCGCGCCCTGACCTTTGAGCAGACGGCCTCGATTGCACGCGCGCCTTCGGCCCTCGATGACCAATCGGCCGCCTATCAATCCATAGTCTTCTACAAGGGCGCGATGGTCTTTCACATGCTGCGCGAAACCATCGGGCGCGACAAGTTCAATCAACTGCTTCGCATGTTTCTGGACAAGTATCGCGGCCAGAACGCTTCGATTGACGATTTCGAGCGGCTGACCAAGCAGGTCACGGGAACGGACATGCGCTACTTCTTCGCGCAGTGGGTCGAAGGCACAGGCGTCCCCGAATTCAAGGCCGAGTACCAGATCATCCGCACGCGCTCCGGAAAGTTTCGCACGCGCGGAACCGTCTCGCAGAACTTCGATCAACTGCGCATGCCGGTCGAGCTGATGCTGCGAAGCGAAGGCGGCGACAATCCGACGCAGACCGTGCACTTTGAAGGCAAGAGCGAGGACTTTGATTTCGAGTCGAACGGGCAGCCGATTGAAGTGATCGTCGATCCGAACAATAAGATACTGCGGATGTCCGATGAGCTGCGCGTCTCCGTGGTCGCCCGTCGCGGCATAGAGCAGTTCCGCGAAGGCCAGTACGCCGAAGCGCAGCAACAACTGGAAGCGGCGCTCAAGCTGGATCGCTCCAACTCCTGGATATATTACAACCTGGGCCTGCTCTTTCTCGAACAGCGAAACTATCAGCAGGCGCTAGACAATTTCCAGGCCGCGCTGGACGGAAACCTCAAGCCCTCCTGGATTGAAGCCTGGGCCCGCATCAAGCGCGGCAACGCTTTGGACGCGCGCGGTGATCGCGCACGCGCCGTCAACGAATACAACAAGGCCGTCCAGACGGGCATCAATTACGACAACGCTCAAGCGGTCGCCAAGCGGTTCCTGGCCACGCCCTACGATCCCAAAAGCGCGCAGACGCAACTGGCCGGAAGCACGCAGTAACGGGAGAAAACAATCGTCCGCGAAAGCATAAAGGCTCTACCAGGTCTCCTGGTAGAGCCTTTATGCTTTAAGTGCTGACGCCTGCTCTCTTCTCAAACGGGCGGAACGGCGATGACGGCTATGCTGTGCTCGTCGGCCAGCTTCAACATCTGTTCGCGGTCAAACATCAGGGTCTTGCCCGCAGTGATGCAGAGGCAGGTTGCGCCCGCTTCAATCATGCTTTGAATGGTTGGGACGCCGACCACCGGGACATCGAAGCGCATGTCCTGATCCGGCTTCGCGATCTTGACGACGGTCAAGCGCCCTTTAGCCAACCCTCCCGCGCGCAGAATGGTCGCGTCCGTGCCCTCCATAGCCTCAATGGCTACGCAGGCTTTGGCGCGCACGACAATCGTTTGGCCCAAGTCCAGGCGGGCAATCTCGCGCGCGACCTCAAGGCCGTACTCTATGTCGCCCTGCTCGCGCGCGTCCGCTGCGCGACGCGAGAGCGTCCCCGTCTGCGGGAGGTGATCTTGTAGAAAGAAGGTCGAATCAATCAGCTCTATGCCTTCGCGGGCCAGCTCGTCTGCGACCGCGCCGATCAGAGCGTCAGTGTTGCGGCGAGGCAGGCGCAGGAGCATCCGGAGCATTCGCAGGTCTGGCAGAGCGCCGCTGAAAATCTGCACGTGCTTGACCTGGCCCGCCATGATCGCACGCTCGACGCCCTCGCGCTTGAAGAAGCGAATCATCTTCCCCAACTGGCCGATGCCGACCCAGACCAGGCGCTCGGCCGCGCCCTCGATGGCCGGGTCAGTCTCCTCGCGAATCGCCGCCACCGAGAGCTCTACGCCAGCGCGGCGCGCGCCCTCAAGCACCAGGAAAGGAAACCTGCCGTTGCCCGCAATCAGACCGTAACGCATAAGAACAGTGACGAGTGACAAGTGACGAGTTAAAGACAGAAGCCTTACAGCTTGTCACTCGTCACTTGCCACTGTTATTTGATGACTCCGCGCTTGGAGGTTTCGATGAAGCGCACCAGCTCTTCGACTTCCTTCGAGCCCTTGAGCTCTTCGCGAATGGCCTGAAGGGCCTGCGAGGTGTTGAGGCGCGAGGAGAGGAGCAGATGAAAGGCATGGTGCAGAGCCTTGATGGTCGCGCGCTCATAGCCGCGACGCTTCATCCCGGTGATGTTCAAGCCGTAACAGCGCGCGTGATTGCCGACCGAGAGCGCAAAGGGCAGCGCATCCTTGACGACGACCGAGTAGCCGCCGACGTAAGCTTCACGCCCCACCCGGCAGAACTGGTGCACGCCCGAGTACGCGCCTATGTTAGCTCGGTCTTCGACCGTGACATGGCCCGCGAGCGTCGCGGCGTTGGCCATAATCACGCCCTCGCCCAGACGGCAGTCATGCGCTATGTGCGCCTGGGCCATAATCAGGCAATCGTCACCCGTGCTGGTGAGCATGCCTCCGCCTTCCGTGCCGCGATGAATGGTGACAAATTCTCGGATGCGGTTGCGCCGTCCGACGCGCGTTTCGGCCGGCTCTCCCCTGTATTTCAAGTCCTGCGAAGCGAGGCCGATGGAGACGAACGGGTAGACGTGCGTGCCGTCGCCGATGGTCGTGCGCCCGTCTAGGACGCAATGAGATTCGAGCCGCACGCCCTCGCCTAAGACTACCTCGTCGCCGATGGTGCAGTATGGGCCAATGTGGCAGTCCTTGCCCATTTCGGCGCGCGGGCTCACTATCGCCGTCGGATGAATAAACATCAGGTCGAAAAGGTAAAAGGCAAAGGATAAAAGTCAGAGACGGGGGAGAGTCAAATACTCCTCACACTCTACTTTTATCTTTTGCCTTTTTACTTTTTCCTTTCATTTAGTGCTGTCGCGGTCTGCGATGACGCTCATGATCTCGGCGTCGGCGGCCAGTTGGCCCTCGACCTTGGCTTCGCCGCGCATGCGCTGGACTTTCGTCCCGATGCGCAGCGCCGTCACTTCCAGAAACAGAGTGTCGCCCGGCACGATGGGGCGGCGAAAGCGCCCTTCCTTGATGCCCGTGAAGAGGACGAGTTTTTTATCTCGGTCTTCGATCTCGCGCAAGGCCAGGATGGCTCCGACCTGGGCCAGGGCTTCTATCACAAGCACGCCCGGCATGACGGGCGCTCCGGGGAAGTGGCCCTGAAAGAAAGGCTCGCCGATGGTCACTTGCTTGATGCCGACGATACGCTCACGGGGGACAAGCTCGACGATGCGGTCTACGAGCAGGAAGGGATAACGGTGCGGCAAAAGCTGCTGGATGGCGCGTGCGTCTAAGACCGTCTCCATGTCAGTTTCGGCTTCCGGGAAAATTCCGAGGACGAGGCCATCAAAAAAGCAGCCGTCAAAATCAGGGGCCGAGGCGAAATGCAGAATGCGGGGCGCGGCCTCTCTTTAGGAAAGAGACGGGCGCGCGCCTCCGCACTCCGGGAAATTATTGCTCAAGTCTTTAGCGACCGGGGCCGGCTGCCGAAGCCGTCGCCGGGTTCTTGCTGTTGTAGTCGGCGATGAAGGCACGCGTGACTTCCATCGCGTCAACAGCCGCCAGGATGGCCGGGCCGATCTTGGCCGTGTCGAGCAAGAGCGTAATGCCGCGCGCGCGGGCGAAAGCATCGAGCGCCTTGCCGATGTCCTCATAGAGTGGCCCGACGGACTCCTGCAAGCGCTTGTTGTAGGCAGCCTGCGCGTCCTCGCCCTTGCGCTGGTAATCACGCTTCAAGCTCTCAAGCTGCTCCTGCTTTTGCGCGATCTGCTGCGGCGTGGCGACCGACTGCGTGGCCTGTATGTCGGCCGTCAGCTTGTCGATCTGGGCCTTGAGGGTCTGCAACTCCGTACGACGCGGCGTGAACTCTCCGTCCACCTTCTTGACGGCGGCCACCAGACGCGTAATACCGCTCTTCTCATCGGCGAAAAAATCGGTATTAATCAAAGCGACTGTGCTGGCGGGCACGGGGGCGTTTGATGCTGCGGCCGGAGCGGCGGCGGCAGGCGCGGCCGGTCTCTGCTGTGCGGGGGCGGTAAGTGCTGTGATGGCCACCAGAAACGCTGCGGCGGCGATCAAACGGTATGTTCTCATAACTTTCTTGTAATGCTCCTTAAATAGTTGAAAGGCGGTGTTTCCGGGTGACTTACGCTCGGCGCGAGTGTAATTGGCTTAGACGCGAGTACCGCCCGTTTGGTTGACCGACAAAGAGTTAAAAAGTGCGACCCACGCTGAAACGAAAGACGCTCTTCTTCTCGTCAAAGGGAACGCCCGGCAGTTCGGGCAAAAACCCTCTGCGCGCATTGGGATTATAAGCGTAAATGAGACGAAACGGCACGTTGATGACGGGCACCTGGAAGCGCACTTCCATGCCGAGGCTGGAACGATAGTTGCCCAGCTTCGAGAAGACGCTCTCGCTCAAGCGCACGACCGTGTTGGTCTGCACGTCGCCCCGCAGGAAAGCCTGCTGGAAGCCGAAGGGCAGACCCGTATTCGGGTCAATCGGCCCGACCCTGAGCGCCTGGTTGAACTCGTCACGGGTGACGAAGTGGTTGTCGCGCAGGACTAGCCCAATTTCGCCGCCGGTTCCGTCCGGCCTGATCGGCGCAAACGAATTCTGAAGCTGCGGATTGGCCAGCAGCGCGAAGGTGCTCAGACTGCTGACGCCGAGGAAGGGCTGATCGGCCAGGAAGTTGCTCGAAAAGATTTGGTCATTGCCCGAACGCAGGTTGAAGGAAGAGCCAATGTCTGCGAAGGCAGCCAGGCTGACGGGCCCAAACAAGGGGATGCGATATTCCAGGTTCGCAAGCAACTGCGTGTCGCCGCCGATAGAGGTGAACTGGCGCGAGAGCAGCAGCGGATTGCTTCCGCTCGGGCCCGTAAAGGTGCCGATGTTGGGAAGGTCTGATGGCAAGCCTGGAATAGCCGTCGGCGATCCCGTAGGATTCGATGCTACGACGACGTTGCGCGAGGTGACGAACTGATCGAGCGGCACGACGGGGCTGATCGAGCGCACGTTGTAGCCGCGAATCGTGAACTCGTCGCCGAGGAAGAAACGCTCGTAGATCGGAATGCCGTCGATGAAGGCCAGGGAGTTGGCATTGCGCACTGCGTTCGAGACGGAGAAGCTGCCGACGTGGGCCGCCAGCACGCGGAAGCCGAACACGTCAGGGTTCTGATCGCGCCCCTTATTTCTGACCGGATAGAACTTGATGTAAGAGACGCTCGGCGCGTACATCCGCACGTCGCCGAAGGGCCCGGAAATCCCGAGGCTGGCGGAAAGCTGCGTGCCCGCCACCGGGTCTGTCGAGTTCTTGGAGTAGTCGCGCGTGTCGTAGACGAAGGTCGGCGTGATGCGACTGGTCAAGATGTCGGGCTGGCTGTAGATGACCGGGATGAAGTTGGCGGAGCTTGCGCCCTGCTGGTTGACGGGCGGGTCTGTCACCGAAGTCAGCGAGAGCTGATAGGAGAGACCGACGCGCGTCGATTGCGTGAAACGGCGCTTGCGGTAGAACTCCGAGAGCGGCGCGCTCGCGAAGATCGAGCCGCCATAGGACTTTCGCGTAAACAGGTTCTCGTCGCTGACGTTGAAGAAATCCAGCTCGTTGCCGAAGATGCCCTGCTGAGCTGCCAGGTTGTTCGACAGGAACGTGCCCTCGCCGAAGAACTTCTGCGTAAAGGCGAAGAGCGAAAAGCCGACTGTGATCGGGCGGTCGCGGAAATAGGGCTCGGTGAAGGAGAACTGTAGCGAACGCTGGCGATTGCCCGCCGCCAGAGAGATCGAAAGCGTCTCGCCGCGACCCAGGAGGTTATTGGTCGAATAATCGAGGCCGAAGAAGGAGCCGCCGATGCCTGAGAGACCGCCGTTGAAGGAGATTTGCTGGCGGCCGCGCTCCTGCACCTTGAGGTTGACATCCACCTGGCCGAGGTCTTCGTCCGTGCGAAAGTCCACGTCCTTGTCCTTGTCAATCGGCTCGAAGTAGCCCAACTGGTTCAGGCGCAGCACCGAATACTCGAAGGCCGACTGGCTGTAGATGTCGCCCTCGTTGAGAATGACTTCGCGGCGCAGGACGTTATCGCGCGTAAACGTGTTGCCCAGGAATTCCAGGCGGCGGAGCGTGAACTGCTTGCCCTCGTCAATGGCGATGGTGAAATCGACTATGCCTTCGTTGGGGTTCGACGGATTATCTTTAAAGCTCGGCTCCGGCTCGGCCGTGTACTGAATGAAGCCTTGCGAGCCGTAGAGCTTCTTCAAATCTTCGTAGAGCGATTTGCCTATGCGCTCGCCGTTGGCCACGTCGCCCTGCTTGAGGCCGATGACGTTGCGTATGACCTGCTCGGAGAAGATCGAGTTGCCTTCGACCTTCAGCTCCCCGATGCGATATACCTTGCCCTCGGAGACAGGGATGGTCACGCGAAGCGCCTCGTCCGTGGAGGAGAGGAAGGGGAGCGGAATAAAGAAGCCGGTGGTGCGACGCCCCAAGCCTTCGATGCGCGGCTCGCCCGTGCGCGCTTGCAGGTAGCCCTTCGAGCGCATGTAGAAGCTGACGCGGCGCATGTCTTCGTCCAGCTTGCGACGGTCTAGGATGTCAGTGCCCTTGAAGCGCGAGATCAGTCCGGCCTCTTTGACGTACTTCATCTGGCCGCGCAGCGTACCGTCGCTGAAGACCTGGTTGCCCTCGAACTGAATTTCGACGACTCTCACGCGGTCGCCCTCGTTGATGACGAAGGTGACGCCCGTTGAAGTGGCCGAGACTTCGTCCAGGCGCTCGCTGATGGTCGCGTTCGGATGGCCTTTGGCGGCCAGCAGTTCTTTGAGGACGCGGATAGCGTTGCGCACCTTGACGGGGTCGTAGATGGCCTCTTTGCTGACGCCGACTCTCTGCTCGCGGAAAGCCTTCAGGACATCGGACTCCGGCACGCTCTTGAGCCCCTCGAACTCTATGGTGCGGATGATCGGAAGCTCTTTGACGAAGAAGATGACCTCGACGCCGCCGCGCGCCCCCTCCTGGGTCAGAACGCGTGACTCGGCCTTGTCGAAAAAATTGAGCGCGAGTAGAGCCTGAAAATCGCGCTCGATCTGCTGCGGGTTGAAAACGTCGCCGGGTCTGGTCTGCACGTAATAGAGAAGGTCTTCGTCGCGCAGGCGGCGGTTGCCCTGTATATCAACGTTTTCGACCAGGCGCTGCTGCTGCTGCGCCTGAACAGTCGTTTGAGTCGAGGGGAGAAGGAAGAGTCCCGCGAAGAGGCTCAGGAAAAGAAGCAAAGGGGCACGGAGAAAGCGCATAAGTGCTATATCCCTCAGATGATACTGTGACAGACTTTCAGGAAGCGTATCGAAAAGATAAAAATGGTAAAAGAAAAGCTGCTGCCTGACGAGAGGCGCGGCTGCCGGGATTTACCTTGCAGCTCTTGGATTCAGTGCCCTGTACGGCACGTTGCCAGCTACCCGTCCAGCAAAGTTGCGCATTATACAGGCAAAACAAGCCCAAAGTCCAAAGTCAAATGTCCAAAGTCAGCATCTTCGCGGGGCTTAGACTTTGGACATTCAAGGCTTTAGGACTGCTGGACTTCGGGCCCTTCAGTGAATCAAGAGGGCGTCGCCCGGCTCTTCGACCCCGGCCGGGCGGTAATTCAGCTCGTTTCCATCCAGAAAAACTTCGATCAACGTCGCCTCGCCCAGGTGGCCCTGAATCAGAGCCTCGGAGAGCGGGTCTTCGACATGCTTTTGCAGGGCGCGGCGCAAGGGGCGTGCTCCGTAAGAGCGGTCGGCGCAGGTCTTGGTGACAATCCAGCGCCTCGCCTCTTCGGTGAGGCGGACTTCGAGGCCGCGCGAGGAGAGCGTGCGGTTGATCTGCTCGACCTGTAGGCCGACGACTTCCAGCAGTTCGTCGTCCAGCAGTTGATCGAAAATAATAATCTCGTCCAGGCGGTTGATGAATTCCGGGTTGAAGGTCTGGCGCACGCTCGACATCACCATCTCTTCCATCTTCTCGCGCGAGGCGTCGGTGGTCGCCTGGAAACCGAGCGTTCCCTTCTTCTGAATAAAGCGCGCGCCGATGTTGGAGGTCATGATGATGATGGCGTTCTTGAAATCCACCGTGTTGCCGAGAGCGTCGGTCAGAATGCCGTCCTCGAAGACCTGCAAGAGGACGTTGAAGATGTCCGGGTGCGCCTTCTCTATCTCGTCAAAGAGCAGGACTGAGTAGGGCGAACGCTTGATGCGTTCCGTTAACTGCCCGCCCTCTTCGTGGCCGACATAACCGGGGGGCGAGCCGATCAGCTTCGAGACCGAATGCTTCTCCATGAACTCCGACATGTCGAAGCGAATCATGGAGCGTTCGGAGCCGAAAAGGAACTCGGCCAGGGAGCGCGCGACCTCCGTTTTCCCGACGCCCGTCGGGCCCAGGAAGAGGAAGGAGCCGACGGGACGGTGCGGGCTCTTCAAGCCTGCACGCGAGCGACGAATGGCGCGGGCGAGGGCCGAGATGGCCGGGCGCTGCGAGACGACGCGGCGGTGCAGCTCGACCTCTATGCGCAGGAGTTTCTGCGTCTCTTCTTCCTTCAGGGAAGTGACGGGAATCCCTGTCCAGCGCGCGATCACCTCTTCTATGTCGTCGCGTGTGACTTCGGCCGAGACCAGCGCGTCCTCGTCCGCGTCGCGCATGCGCAGGCCGCCCAGGGGCTCGGCTCCGGCGTAGGTCGTGCGCGGCCACTCGGTCGGGGGCGGCGCAGGCGGCCAGTCGTCCAGGTTGACCTGTTCGCGCCTGACCCGCAGCTTCACGCGCGCTCCGGCTTCGTCAATCACGTCTATGGCCTTGTCGGGCAGGAAGCGATCAGGGATGTAACGGTTCGATTGATAGACGGCGGCTTCGAGGGCGTCCTCGGTGTAGCGCACCTGATGGAAAGTCTCGTAACGCTCGCGCACGCCGTCGAGTATCTGCACGGCCTCGGCTTCGGAAGGCGGCGGGACTTTGACGGCCTGGAAACGACGTTCGAGCGAGCGGTCTTTCTCGATGGACTTGCGAAACTCCGCCGGGGTGGTCGCGCCTATGCACTGGACTTCGCCGCGCGACAGCGCAGGCTTCAGGATATTGGCGGCGTCGAGTGAGCCCTCGGCCGAGCCCGCGCCGACCAGCGTGTGCAGCTCGTCTATGAAGACTATGTAATGCGGGTTCTCGATCAGCTCGCGCATGATCTGCTTGAGGCGTTCCTCGAACTGCCCGCGATACTTTGTGCCCGCGACGATCAAGGAAAGGTCTAAGGAGAGGATGCGCTTGTTCTCAAGGAAAGAGGGGACTTCGCCGCGCACTATGCGCTGGGCCAACCCTTCGACGATGGCTGTCTTACCGACGCCCGGCTCGCCTATCAGGACAGGGTTATTCTTCGTGCGGCGGCAGAGAATCTGGACGACGCGCTCGATCTCGGCCTCGCGGCCCACTAGCGGGTCAAGCTTGTCGTTCTGCGCGTCTTCGGTCAGGTCGCGCGAGAACTCGACGAGGTGCGGCGTGTCCTTCTTCTGGGCCGAGCGGGAGTCCACGCCGGTCTGACGCGCGATCTCGTCGCGCACGGCGTTCAGGCGCAGGCCGCGCTCGTAGAGTATCTCGGCCGCCATCGAGCGGTCTTCTCTCAAGAGGCCGAGCAGTAGATGCTCCGTCCCGATGTGGCGGTGCTGTAGGCGGTCGCTCTCCTCGTGCGCGTAGGCCAGCACGCGTTTCGTCTCGGGCGCTAAGGGCAGCTCGACGCTCGTCGAAATCTTCTCTCTGAGGAGCGTGCGGCTCTCTATCTCCTTGCGGATGGCTTCGATGGAGACCTGCGCGCGCGGGAAAAAGCGGCCCGTCAGTGTCTTATCCTCACGCATCAGCCCGAGGAGCAGGTGCTCCGGCTCAATGGCTGGTGCGCCGAACTGGCTGGCTTCATAACGCGCAAAGAAGATGACTCGGCGCGCTTTTTCTGTGTAGCGTTCGAACATTGGGCCTATACCGCCGAAAACCGTTCTTGTAATGCTCTCTGTATGATTGCCGACGGTGAGACCAGGTTGGCCGAAAGATCACCGCCACGCGCATTATAGCCTAATGATAGCAAAGGAAGAAGAGGGGCGACGGAAAAGAATTTCGGGGAAAGGATTTAAGGGAAGAGAATGGTCGGGGGACGCCCGGGCCGAACGGGCCCGAAACGTCCCCGCGCGAGCGCGCCACAGTCGGCCTTAATTCTCTTTGAAGGCGAAGGAGGAGAGGAACTTCTCAAGGTTGTCGTTCGAGATGGAGACCTTGGGGCTTTCGACGATCATGATAAAGATGCTGCGCTCGCCCAGGTAGACGCGCATCGTGAGCGTGTTCTCAGCAGAGTCGAACTTGTACTGACGGCCCGGATGATTCTCCACGGAGACATCGCGCTGAGAGATCAGCTTATAACGTCTCTCCTTATAGTCGGTCGAGGCCGTCAACATCTCCGGCATGATCTGGAAGTAACGTGCGGCGAATCCGGGCTGCTTCATCAATTCCGCCGGAAAGTTGAGCATGACTCCGGCGGCATAATCCATCTCCTCCGCCTTGACGCGATAGATACGCATCTGGATGCGTCCCTCGCCGAAATCCCTTGACTCCTCTTCGGGCCTTCCGGGCATCATGACTGAGAAGCCTAGCCCCTCGGGCGCAAGCGCCTGCCAGTAAGCGGTCGGCGCGACGGAAACGCCCCTTGAGGGTAGAGACAGATTGTCCAGCCCGCCTGAGCGCCTGCGCTGCTGAGCGAGCGCGGCGCTCGACATAGCAAATAGACAGAGCAAGAGGACGAGCGTTGAGAGTGCCTTCTTATTCACTTTCGATAACTCCTTTGGAGGATGGTTTCGGGGCGTGAGGCGCTTTTGGGCCAAGATGGTTGAATCACCCCGAGACCAGGGTGACTCAAATAACTTTATAGCATGCGCCGGACGGGAAAAGATAGGCCAAATTTTGGCGGCGGCTGCTTTCTGCTGTGGGTTAGACCGAGTCCGTGGGGCCGGGTTGCGGCGAGCTTGCGGGCTGCTCCGTCAACCGGCCGTCGCAGAGCAGCAGCACGCGGTCGCAGAGCCGCGCCAGCGCAAGGTTGTGTGTGGCGACGACGACGGACGCCCCTTCCTCTCGGCAGAAGGAGGCGAGCAGCGTTCCTATCTCGTCGCTCGCGCGAGCGTCGAGGTTCCCCGTCGGCTCGTCCGCGAGGATGAGGCGCGGGCGCGTGATGACGGCGCGCGCGACCTGGACGCGCTGCTGCTCGCCGCCGGAGAGCAGACCTACGGGCTCGCGCCCGCGCCCCGAGAGCCCTACGCGCTCAAGCATCTCGACGGCTTGGCCCAGCGCGCGCGCGCGGGGCGTGCGCTTGATGAGGAGCGGCATGGAGACATTCTCGGCCGCCGTCAAGTCCGGCAGGAGATGATGAAACTGAAAGACGAACCCGATCTGCTCGTTGCGAAGGCGGGCCAGTTCGGCCCCTCGCGCGCCCGCAATGTCTGCCTCGCCCAGCCTGATCTCGCCAGCGTCCGCGCTATCGAGCCCGCCGAGCAGGTGAAGCAGGGTTGATTTACCAGCGCCGGATGGGCCCATCACGCCCGCCATCGCTCCCGCTTCGACCTCAAGCTCTACGCCGCGCAAGACCTCTACGCGGCCGCCCGAAGGAGTCCGAAAAGCCTTGCACAACCCACGCACCACGAGGCCATTTTGGATTTTAGATTTTGGATTCTGGATTAGCCTATGCTCCACGTTTGAGTCCAACATGCTAACTTCGCGTTCGTCAATATCAAAGTCCGTCTTTAATCCAAAATCCAAAATCTAAAATTCTTTCAGTGCTTCTGCCGGGCGGACGCGCGAGGCTGCGCGTGCAGGGTAGAGGGTTGCGAGCAGGCTGAGGAGAAAAGCTATGAGGGCCGAGAGGGCCACGTCGCGCGCGCGCGTATGAAAGGGAACGTAGCTGAGCGAGTAAACGTCTGCGGGCAGGCTGACGAGGCGGTAACGGTCGCCGACGAAGCAGGCCAGGAGCCCGAGCATGATGCCGAGGAGCGCGCCTGTCATCCCTACGCCCGCGCCCTCGATCATGAAGACGAGCATGATGGAGCGCGCGCGTGCGCCCATCGCAGAGAGGATGGCTATGTCGGAGCGGCGCTCGACGACGACCAGCACCAACATCGTCGTGATGTTGAGCGTCGCCATCAGGATAATCAGCGCGAGGATGGCCATTCCCATGCGCCGCTCAAGGGCGAGCGCGGCGAAGAGCGGGCGGTTCGCTTCCTGCCAGTCCACGGTCACGAACTCTGGGCCCAGCATCTCGCGCAGTCGCGCCGAGACCTCTCCGACACGGTAAATGTCCGCGACCTCTATGCTGATGACCGAGGCGGACGCTCCCGTGTGACCCGCAAAGTCCGCAGCCACGGGCAGAGAGATGTAAATCCAGGTCGAGTCATATTCGTAGAGGCCGGAGCGGAACAGCCCCACGACACGCACGCGACGATAGCGCGGCGCGAGCCCCAGAGGCGTGAGCGTAGCATCTGCCGAGACTAGCTGCGCCACGTCGCCAACGCCGAGCCCAGTGCGCGCCGCAAGCTCCGCGCCGACGACTATCGCGGGCAGCGCCGCTTCGCTCGGCACCTCGTCGAAAGACGTGATGGCCGGGCCGTGCTCATCCGAGACTCTTTCTCCGGGCGAAGGCGTCTGTGAAGTTTGCTCTGTGGGCGTGTCTTTCAGCAAAGGCTCCATCGTGCCCGCGATCAGCGTGCGGCGAACTTCTGAGACGGCGCGCTGCGAGTCTCTGTCCACGCCGCGCAGGACGGCGTAAGCCGAGCCGGTCTCGCCGCTCAGCAGCGCGCTGTCGTAGGTGGTCGCGGTTGCGTCAAGGACTCCCTCGGCACTGCGCACGCGAGCCAGGAGAGCGCGCCGATCCGTGACGGCCTGGCCGTCCCTGCGCATCAGCGTGATGTGCGCCGTGCCGCGCAGGATTTTATCGCGCATCTCGTCGCGAAAGCCGTTGCCGAGCGCGAGCGCGACAATGAGCGCGGCCACGCCTACGCCCACGCCCACAATCGCCGCCAGCGCCGTCACACGCGCCAGAGGCCGCCGCCGCCGCGAATAAAGATAACGAAGCGCGAGAAATAGCTCGTAAGGCATAGGCTAAGGGATGAGGGATGAGGGATGAGGGATAAAATGGTTTGAATGAATCGCTCATTGAATCATATCTTCAATAGCTCTTCTTTCATCCCTCACCCTGCGGCCCTCATCCCTGCTCTTAAGCATTTTCTGACATCGGCCGGTCTATTCTCGGGCAACAGGCTTTCGAGGTTTGGCGCATCGTGCGCCGTCTCGTCCGCCTGGGGCCGAAGCTCGAATATGGTCTCCGAGACGCGGCGAAAACGGAAGCGCGCGTCGAGCGTGGCGAGAGCCCTGGTCTCCTCAAGCTGCCAGCCGCAGACATCCCACCAGCGCGGGTCAATGTCGAGGAAGACGCGCCGCCCCTGCTGCAAGTATCTCTCGATGACGGCGGCAAGCTGCTCTCGGCCGGGCCATCCGCCGCCTGTGCCGATAACATCCCAAGCGCCCGCGCCGATGCCGCGATAATAGGTGACGGCCACGGTCTGCCCTCCGGCGATGACGACCGCGTCGCTGGGCAGAAGAGAGAGGCGCGCTATGTAATCCCTGGTCAGGACGCGTTTCTCATGAGCGTCCAGGTGCGTGAGCTGCGCGTAGATGCCAATGCCTACGGTGACAAGGCTGAGCGTGACTACGATGCGCAGAAAGGCGCGTCTGCTCTCGCCGCTCTTGGCTTCTTGCCAGCGCATCAGACGGTCTGCCACCAAAGGCGCTAGGGCAGGCAAGCCCGTCAGAAAGTAACGCCAGTTGACCACGGTGCTGTAATTGAACACGAGCAGCAGATTGGCTAAGAGCCCGGTGAGCGCCAGCAGGAGCAGGCAAGAGAGCTTGCGCTCGCGCCACTCTTTCACCAGCGCGAAGGGAAGAACGAGCGCGACCACCGGCGCGGCGAGAAAGAAATAGAAGAGCAAGGGCAAGAGGTTTCCGGGCCCGACTGGATGGCGCGCAGACTCCATCCGCATGGACTCGCGCCACCCATACCAGGACTCACGAAAGCCCGCGTCGCTCATGAACCAGAGGAGAAAGGGGCCGAAGGCAAAGATGGCGAAGACCGCGCACGCCGCTGCGGCCCACAGCACGCGCCTCCGCCTGTGTCCGCTCATTGGCCCACACGCGAACGGCGCGACCACCAGCCACGGCGCATAGAAGGCCACTGTCTCTCGCACGTTGACTCCGAGGCCCAAAAGCGCCGCTCCGCACAAGATCAAGAGGACGCTTCCCCGACGCACGCCGCGCAGGTGAACTATGAGCGCGAGCGTGAGCATCAGAAGCGAAGGAATCTCGGTCATCACCTGCCCGCTGTAAACGACATAGGCCGGGGCGGTGGCGACCAGCAGCGCCGCGATGGTCGCCGCCTCACGGGAGCGCACAAGATCGCGCGCCAGCGTCCAGCAGCAAAGGACTACGAGCGGGCACTCTAAGACCACGGCGTATTTGAAGATCAGGTAAGCCTTGTCGGCCGGGACATTGAGTAACGAGTGGGCCGCACGCCACAGCGCGTGATTCGAGAAGATGAAGAGCGAACGGCCGAGGGCCATCGAAGAGGGCTGAGCGCGCAGCGAGAGGACGGTGTAATCGAGCGCGTCCCAATCGCCTATGAACGGGTCTCGGAAGAGAAAGGCGAGCGCGAGCGAAAGGGCCACTGGGCCCAGCCACCAGCGCCAGGCGGCGGTGAGTTTGCGGGGCTCTGAGAGGTCAGTTCTGCTTGCGATGATGGTTATCCGGGTCGAGCGCTTCGATCAAATCCGCGTCGAGCGAATCTTCCGGCCGCTTGACCATCGTCAGGCGGTTGCCGCGCGCATTGTACTCGACCTCGTCCATGATGTTGTAGATCAGGAGCACTCCGCGCCCCGAAGATTTGAAAAGATTCTCGGGGTCGCGCGGGTCTGGAATCTGCTGCACGTTGAAGCCCTCGCCCTCGTCTTCGACCGTGAAGCGCGCCTCCTTGGGCGAAAGCTCGGCCGTGATTCTGACCAGCTTGGTGGGGTCGTTCTTGTTGCCGTGCTTGACGGCGTTGACGAAGGCTTCGTCGAGGGCGATGAAGAGGTTGGAGCGCTCGGGCTTGATGACGCCGAGTTTCGAGACGCGCTCGATCAGGTATTGGAGCACGCCGTTCATCAAAGAGACATCACTTGGCAGCTCGAACTCGATCTTTTCGTGAACGTAGGGCAGCACCTTGAGGTCGTCCACGAAGCGGAGCTTGTAGGCGAGCGTCTTTTCGACGATGCTGCACAGCTCTTCTTTGTCGTAGGGCGAGCGCAGGTAATTGACCGCGCCCATCTTGAAGGCTTTGACGACGCCGGGCTGTTGGGCCTCGTCCGAGGAGACGACGACAGGGATCATCAATCGCTTGCGCTTAATCTCGCTGAGGAGCTGGACGCCTGAGTCTTCGTCGTCCGTGAGGTCGCTGATGATGAGGTCGAAATCTTCGAGGTCTTCGCGGGCGATGGCGGCGTTGCGGTCGCCGAGCGCGACGACTTCATGGCCCAACTCGCGCAGGGCCGCTTCGAGCACCGCGCGCAGTTCATCATTGTCATCAACGATCAGGATTCGTCGCTTATCCATCCGACCTACCGCCGCCTTAGACCGTAATGTAGAGAAGGGAAGAGAATGGCGTCTCCGCTTGCGCTATACGACGACGCCCGCCGCAACGTTCCAAATAATATCCGTATCGAGCCCAAAGTCCAAAGCCTCGGGGGCAGTTCGGGGCAAGGGATTTCTCTGTCCTCGGCCTTTTCTTTTTACCCTTTTCCTTTTACCCTTCTGCTTTAAAACCCATGCAGGCTTCTCTTCGACAACAGGAACTAGAGCCGCAGAGCGCGCGACGCGCGGGGCGCGATGTGACGAGCACAGAGCGCGCTTACAGGTTCGCAGACCTCTCGGCCTACCCTTTGAAGAAACGGTTGCTCATCCGCGCCGCAGACCTGGTCTTTTACCTCCTGATTCACCTGATCGGCCGCACCACCCGCTTCGAGGTCGAAGGCCGGGAGCACCTGGAGCAGGCTACCGTCCAGGGCTCGCTCCCGATCTACACGACCTGGCACAACCGCGTCTTTCTCTCGACCTACTTCTTCCGGCGGCGAAGAATAGTCGTGATGACTTCCCGTAGCTTTGACGGCGAATACATAGCGCGCTTCATCCAGCGGTTCGGATACGGCGCGGCGCGCGGCTCTTCGACGCGCGGCGGCGTCGGCGCACTCGTCGAGATGGTCAGGCTGATGAGGGCAGGCTCTCCGGCCGGCTTTATGATCGATGGGCCCAAGGGGCCGCGCTACTTGGCGAAGATGGGCGCGGTGCTGCTGGCGAAAAAGACCGGCCATCCCGTCCTGCCCTTTGTGATTACGCCGGAGCGTTTCTGGCAGGCGCGTAGCTGGGACGGCTTTCAAGTGCCGAAGCCCTTCACGCGCGCCCTTGTAGAGATCGCCGCGCCCATCCGCGTCGCGCCCGATGCGGACGAGGCCGCCCTTGAAGCCAAACGCGAAGAGCTGCAAGAAGCTTTAGATCGACTAACACAACGCGGCGAGGAGTGGCGGGAAAGGCAAGGATGAAGGCGGAGGGCGGAAGGCGGAATGAAAGAGAAGCTGTTTTTCATTCATCATTCATCCTTCGTCATTCCGCATTTATTGTAGTAGGATCAGGGGAACTTTTTCGCTCTGCAATCATCTCAAAACTTTCGGGGGAAGCGAATGATTAACCAGGAACGCATCAAGAATCTTCTGCTGGAACTCGTCCAGATTGACAGCCACTCGCGGCGCGAGCGCGACGTGGCCGAGCGCATCAAGAAGTATTGCGAAGAGCTTGGGGCAGAGGTCGAGATTGACGACGCGGGCGAGAAGGTGGGCGGAAATTCCGGCAACGTGATCGCGCGCTTTCGCGGCACGATTCCCGACGCGGAGCCTATCCTGATGAGCGCGCATATGGACACGGTCGTCCCCGGCGAAGGCGTCCGGCCCGTCATTGAAGGCGACATCATCCGCACGGACGGCACGACGGTGCTGGGCGGCGACGACAAATCTGGCTGCGCGGTCATCCTTGAGACCATCCGCTGCCTCAAAGAACAGAACATCCCGCACACGGACATAGAAGCCGTCTTCTCCATCTGCGAAGAGGTGGGCCTGCTCGGCGCAAAGCACCTGGATGTCTCGAAGATCAGGTCGCGCTACGGCATCGTCTTCGATTCCGACGACCCCGGCTTTCTCTTCACCAAAGGGCCATCGTCGAATCATCTTGAGATTGAAGTTCACGGCCTGGAATCGCACGCGGGCGTCGCGCCCGAGCAGGGCATCTCGGCCATCCGGGTCGCCGCCGAAGCCATCACGAAGATGAAGCTCGGGCGCATTGACGAAGAGACGACGGCCAACATAGGCGTCATCCACGGCGGCGCGGCCACCAACATCATTCCCAACCTGGTGACGCTGTGGGGCGAAGCGCGCTCGCTCAGCGAAGAGAAACTGGAAGCGCAGTGCGACCACATGATCGCTTGCTTCCGCGAGGCCGCCGAAGGACATGAAGTGACGGTCGAGGGAAAGACCACCAGGGCGAGCGTCAAGGCTAAGGTCGAGCGCGACTATTCGGCGATGGACGTGCCGGACTCTGCGCGCGTCGTTCGTCTCGTCATAGAAGCCGCCTCGCGCATGGGCCTACAGGTGCAGACGATGGCTTCGGGCGGCGGCTGCGACGCCAATATCTTCAACCGCAAGGGCATCGAATGCGCCAACCTCGGCACGGGCATGCGCGCCATCCATACCGTCAACGAATGGCTCGACGTGAAAGACATGTACGCCTCGGCCGAGATGACGCTCGAAATCCTCCGGCTCAACGGCGAGCAGGCGCAGAAGAGCACCGATGGCTGAGAGTGAGGGCAGTTATCGCAGCGGGTACGTGGCGCTCGTCGGGCGGCCCAATGCCGGGAAGTCTACGCTGCTGAATCGGCTGGTGGGCGAGAAGATCGCGGCCGTGTCGAACAAGCCGCAGACGACGCGCCACCGGATTCAGGGCGTGATTACGCGCGAGGCGGGGCAGATTGTGCTGGTGGACACTCCCGGCGTACACAAGCCCGGATATTTGCTGAACCGGCGGATGATGGCGGCCGTGCACGAGGCGCTCGAAGGCGTAGACCTCGTCTGCCTGATTCGCGATGCGAGCGTTTCGACCGGCAACGGCGACCGCTTCGTGCTCGATCTGGTCAAACAATCGGGGAAACCGGCGCTGCTGCTTTTGAATAAGACGGACAGGCTCGCGGACAAGTCAAAGCTTCTGCCGCTGATGCAGTGGTACGGCGGCGAGTACGATTGGAAGGCCGTCGTGCCTCTCTCAGCCTTGAAGGGAGACATGGTCGAAGTCCTGCTTGAAGAGATCATCAAACATCTGCCCGAAGGCGAGCCCATCTTTGACGAGGACGAGCTGACAGACCAGCCGCTCAGACAACTCGTCGCCGAGACGGTGCGCGAGAAAATCTTGCAGACCACGGGCGAAGAGATTCCTTATGTCACGGCCGTCGTGACCGAGAAGTTCGACGAGGAGCGCCCGGACTTCACCCGCATATACTGCGCCATCTTTGTCGAGCGCCCCTCGCAGAAAAAGATCATCATCGGCCACGGCGCTGAGCGACTGAAAGAGATCGGCACGCAGGCGCGGCGCGACATAGAGCGTTTGCTGGGCCATCGCTGCCACCTTGAGCTGTTCGTCAAGGTCGAAGAGGGTTGGCGCGACCGCGAAGGCGTGCTCGATTCGCTCGGCATAGGAAAAGAGTCTTGAGTCAGGAAGCAGTCGAGGCGCGCAAGTGGTTTGCGTTGGAAGTGCGTTTGGAACGGGAGGCGCGCGAGGCCGTCGAGTATGCCTTGATGGAGGCTGGCGCGCTCGGCACTGAGAGCCGGGACAAGGCCGGGCTCAATGCCGGCAACGACGCCGACGCTCTGACCACTGTGATCGCTTACTACGACGCGCCGCCCCGCCGCGAGCGCATCAGGGCCGCGCTCTTTGACGCGCTTCGTCTCTACGATCTTCCCACATCGTCCGTGCGCGAGATGCTGCTCGGCGAAGTGTTGGATAGAGACTGGCTCGGCGAATGGAAGAAGAGCTGGCAGCCGGTCGAGGTCGGAGAGCGATTCATCATCGCGCCGCCGTGGAGCGAAGTCCGAGAGCTGCCCCCGAGAATTGTGATTCGCATCGAGCCGGGCATGGCCTTCGGCACGGGCACGCACGAGACGACGCGCCTGTGCCTGAAGGCCATCGAAAAATATTTTCGCGGCGGAAGCTTCCTGGATGTCGGGACGGGCACAGGCATACTGGCGATTGCCGCCGCGCGTCTCCACCCGCACTCGCAGGTCGAAGCGTGCGATACGGACGCCGAAGCCGTAGAGATCGCGCGCGAGAATGCGCGCCTCAATCATGTCGCCGAGCGCATAGACTTTCGCGTCGGCACCGTGGAAGAGGCCACGCCTTCGGCCGAGCTGGTCTGCGCCAACCTGACGGCGGACGTGATCGCGCCGCTTCTGCCCGCGCTCTTGAATGCCACCTGCGGGCGCTTGATTCTCTCGGGCATACTTGATTCGCAGGCGGATTGGATTGGCGCGCGCCTCGCCGAACTGGGCATCACGGAGGTTTGCGAAATCGCCACAGACGGCGAATGGGTCGCAATCGTAGTTTGATTAGTAATCAAGAGGCTCAAAGCGGATTCAAACATGGACAGGACATTCAGGATAAGAGATAAAATCATTACTCCTTCTTTATCCTGTCCATCCTGTTAACTTCAAAATGTCTCGACGAAGATTCTATGCGCCGCCGGGTGACTTTGATCTTGAGCGGAGGACGGCGCGGCTCGCGCGCGAGGAGGCGCGGCATCTCTCGGACGTGCTGCGGCTCGGGCGCGGCGACGAGGTGTTCGTCTTCGACGGCGAGGGCAGAGAGTATCGCTGTCGCGTCACGGAAGCCGGGCGCGCTCAGGCTTTGTTGGAGGTCTGTGAAGAGGTTGAAGCTGCGCGGCCCTCTTCGCCGCTCCGGCTCACGCTCTGCGTCGCTCTGCTCAAGGGTGAAAAGTTCGACCTCGTAGTGCAGAAGGCTACGGAGTTGGGCGTCGCCAGCATCATCGCGGTCGTGACGAAATACGCCGACGTGCGCGTCAAAGATGAAGCAGACGCCGTGCGTCGCCTGGCGCGCTGGAAACGAATCGCCCTCGAAGCCGCAAAGCAGTCCGGTCGCGCATGCCTGCCCGAACTCCTTGGGCCAATGTCCTTCGCCTCCGTCATCGAAAGCGAAGCGATTGAAGCCGCTCACTGCCGCCTCTTCTTTTCCGAGCGCGGCGGTCGCGCTCTCCTTGAAGCGATGGCAGAGTGTCCGGAGGATTTGAAGAGGGCCGTGGCCCTGGTCGGCCCCGAAGGCGGTTGGTCGGAAGAAGAGCTTGAAGGGGCGCGCTCGGGTGGGTGGAGCGTGGTCACGCTCGGCGGGCGCGTGCTGCGCGCAGAGACGGCTGCAATCGTCACGACAGCACTGCTCCAACACCTTCGCGGCGACCTGCGCTAGCCAGAGGGCCCGATTCCAAAATTCAGAGGTCATGGAATTGCAGACGCAGAACCCAAACTTTCGCCGCAAGGTGGAGGAGATATTCGAGAGGGCAGCCTTTATAGAGACGCTCGGCATCAGGCTCAGGGGCGTCGGAGCCGGGTGGTGCGAAACGACGCTCGATGTTTTGCCCAGGCATCTACAGCAGGACGGCTACATTCATGCCGGCGTGCAGGCCACGATGGCCGATCATACGGCGGGAGGCGCGGCCGGAAGCGTCATTCGTGAAGACCAGATAGTGCTCTCGGTCGAGTTCAAGATCAACCTCCTGCGCCCGGCTAAGGGAGAGGCCATGCGCTGCAAGGCGCAAGTCCTGAAGGCCGGCCGCACGCTCGTCGTGGTCGAATCCGAAATATTCTCGCACGACGGCGCTCAGGAAAAACTGACGGCCAAAGCGACAGTCACACTTGCAGTCGTCAGTAGATGAAGCATCGAATGAGAGAAATGGTCAGCGTGCAGAGCGCAGGCGTCCGAGTAACTCTGCGGCGCGTCGGCGGTCGCGCGCCGTCTCGAATGCCCAGGCCGTCGCGGCGCTCGCGCTCAAGATGGCCTCAAGCTCTGAGCGTGCGCGCGCGTAGTCCCCGGCTTCCAGGAGCATCTCGGCGAAGAAGAGGCGTGTGACCGTGTTTGAGGGCGCAAGCTCTATGGCTCGCTCGAAAGCGGCTTGCGCTCTGCCGTAGCCTCCGCCGAAGAGGCGCGGCAGCTTGTGATGCAGGCGCGCGAGCACACGCAAGGGCCCGGCATCGTGATAGGCCGGGTCAAGCGAAACGGCCCGCCGCAGCGCACGCCTCGCGCGTAGGGCCAGAAGAAGGCCCGACAGCTTGTTTGTCGTCTGCGCCTGAAGCGCAAGGTTGACGCCGAGCCAGAAGTGGCCCTCTACGCGGCTGGCTTCGGCGCGCGCCGCACGCATGCAACCCGCCGCGCCGCGCGCGTGCAGGGCTCTCGCACGCGCCTTGTCTCTTTCCTCCTGGCCGAGAAAAAAGAGGGCGCGCCCGAGCCGCCAATCAATCTCGAAACTCTCCTGCTCGGCCGCCGCTTCCAAAAGCTCTACGCTGGCGCGAACATTTTCGAGCTGCTCGCGCGCACCGTAGAGCGCATCGGCCCGTCGCGTGATCTCCGAAATATTGAATCTCATAAAAATTCTGCGCCGCAGTGTCTCTAAAACTTTGACGAAGCGGCGGGCGCAGGCGCAGAATAGGCACAAAGGCGCTTGGGCGACAAGGCGGCGCAGCCGGTTCCGAATCGCCCGAAACGCTCGCGCCCCATATTTCGTATGACAGGAGCAGCAAGCGCGTCGAGAACTTCCCTGCTCTTCGCTGAGTCTAACAAGGAGTCCACAGAGGATGGCCATCAGTAAAGAGGATGCTGTCAAGAGGGCGCGGGCCGACCTGGCCAGGCGTCTGGGCGTCTCGGAGGGTGAGGTCAAGGAAGAGGCTGTCGAGCAGGCGGACTTTCCGGACATGGCACTCGGCGCACCCGTCGAAGACGAGATGAGCGGGCAGATGATTACCTCCGGCTGGCGCATACGTTTGAGCGCCAAAGGTCAGCAGCTAGAGTACCGCGCCAGTCGCGACCAACTCAGGCTCTATAACTATCAGGGCTCGAATCACCGTCTCTGAAATGAAAACCCTACTTTAACGATTTTGAGGTAAGACCGATGAACCGACAGAATTTTATCGGACATCTGGCGCTGGCCCTGGCGCTCATCGCGCTGGCCGCGCTGGCCGGACAGATGCGTCGCTGGCAGTCGCGCCCGCACGGAGTCCTCGTCTCAAGCTCCGGCACGCCCGTCGCTTCGAGGCAAGCTCCGCGTCCCGCCGAAGTGCTCGTGCGCTTTCGCGCCGGGACGACCGTCGACAAGATGAAGATGATCGCGCGCCGCCTCGACGACCGCGTTGAAGACGAGATCGAAGCTGTCAACGGCCTGGCCGTCATAGAGGGCCAGGACACAGAGACGGCCGAAGATATGGCCGCGCAGTATCGCTCGCTCTCGGAGCTGGTTGAATACGCCGAGCCCAACTACCAGATCAACCTCGACGAGCAGGAGGTGTTCAGCGCCACGGCGCACCCGGACGACCCGATGTTCGACGAGCAGTGGTCACTGGAAAACACCGGGCAGGGCGGAGGCCGTGCGCAGGCGGACATCAGCGCCCTGCGCGCCTGGGCCAAGACAACGGGCAGCAGCAAGGTCGTCGTCGCCGTCATAGACAGCGGCGTTGATTACACGCACCAGGACTTGATGAACAACATCTGGGTGCGCCCGCCCGATATGAACGAGTACACGGACGACGAGCTGGGCACGATTGACGATCAGTACGGCTTCAACGCCGTCAACGACAACGGCGACCCAATGGATCAGAACGGCCACGGCACGCACTGCGCCGGCATCATCGGCGCTGAAGGCAGCAACGGACTCGGCATCGCCGGCGTCAACTGGAAGGTCGAGATCATGCCGCTGCGCTTTATAGACGCCAACGGCTCGGGCACTACTAAGGATGCCATCAAGGCCATCAACTACGTGATAGACCGCAAGCGCGCGGGCGTCAACGTCCGCATCATCAGCGCGAGCTGGGGCTCGACCATGTACTCCAAGGCGCTTGAAGATGTGATTCGTGAGGCTGGCGAAGAGGGCATTCTCTTCGTCGCCGCCAGCGGTAATTCGAGCGCCGACGCCGACAAGTCGCCCCATTATCCGGCGAGCTACGATCTGCCGAACGTGGTGAGCGTCGCCGCCATGAATCGCCACGACGAGCTCGCACCGTTCTCGAACTACGGCGCGAAGAGCGTACACGTCGCAGCGCCCGGTGCTGAGATTCTGAGCACCTGGCTCAAGGGCGAGTTCCGCGAAGCTTCGGGCACTTCGATGGCTACGCCGGAGGTTTCGGGTGTGGCGGCGCTGGTGCTCGCGGCCGAGCCAGACCTTTCGATGAAAGCCCTGCGCGAGCGCCTGCTCAAGTCTGTTGATAAGCTGGACTCGCTCACGGGGAAAGTCTCTTCAGGCGGTCGCATCAACGCGGCCAAAGCCGTCAGCGCAGACTGAAACGCCTGGACACGTCGTCCTCGGCAAACATCAAAGCCTCTTTAGTCGCGGCCGCGACTAAAGAGGCTTTGATGTTTGCTGACCGGCGCTCATGACTCCAAAACACAGGGCCGCCGTGAGCTACTCCCACATCGCCGGCCGGCCCCCCACCGACCTCGAATAGACTCACGGCGGCTCTCGGGCGAGGGACTCACGCCTCTCGTCCAAGCTTCCGGGCCGCTCCCGGTTCGCGGCGGCTTATATAACATAATGCGCTCGGCTGTCCACCTCTTTCCGCAGAGTACACGACGCGCCTCAGGAAAAGTTGCATAAGTCGCCGACGCCTCGGCGCGCTTGCATGCCGGGGGTGAATGTGTGATTATCAAAGTTTGGACGAATACCTCGGTTTATAATCAATAACCTATGATCTTTCGAGGAGAGCAAGAGAGTGAAAGCGGAATTAGAGCAGTTGATCGCTTTGCAGAACACAGACACAAGCATACGCAGACTAGAGGCAGACATCGAAGCCATCCCACGAAGGCGCGCCGAGATCGAAAAAGAGTTCGATCAGCGCGCCTTTGAAATTCGCGCCCTCGAAACCAAGCGCGACGAAGCGCGCAGTGAGCGCGCGCGGCTCGAAGCCGAGGTCGAGGAGACGCGCGCGCACGCCGCACGCGCCGACCGTAACCTGATGTCTGCCCAGAACGAGCACGAATACACGGCCGCCATCCGCGAGGCCGACGCTGCCCGCAAGCACATCTCGCAGCTTGAGACGCAGATTCTCGAAAGGATGGAGACCATCGAGCAGGCCGAAGGGCTGCTCAAGGAGCGCGAGCCGGAGGTGGTCAAGCTGCGCGCCGAAATGGAAGAGCGCGTCAAAGCCTTCGAGGAACAGACGCGCACGCAAACCGAGGAACTGGCCGCGCGCCGCGCCGAGCGCGAAAGGCTGCTCGGTGCGCTGCCCAAGCAGATGAGCGCCCTCTACAATCGCATCAGCGCGCGCATACGCGATGGCATCGCCGTCGCCGAAGCCCGCAACGGCTCCTGCACGGCCTGCTTCATGGCGCTGCGGCCGCAGGTGATGGCCGAAGTCCGGCGCGGCGACGAGGTTATCATCTGCGATAACTGTAACCGCATTCTCTATTACCTCCCCGAAGCCGCGCGCGGCGCGGCCGGCGCACCCCCCCAGGCAGAGCCCAAAGTTGCAGCCCACTGAAAAAGCAAGGCAGAATGCGGAATGAAAGCCAAGCTGCTTTTCATTCCGCCTTCATCTTTCGTCTCTCATCCTTGCTTTTCCCGGCACGGTGTTTGATTGTCTCCTCTCCGAATATCACAACAACGAGACGTTTTCGGACAGTTCTCAGCACAGGTTTCTGCGAAGGTGTTCGCAAAACGGTTTGAACTATCTGAGGAGGCAAGGATATGGAATCAATGCAGGAGGCTTTAGAGCAAGCCGGCATCACGGGCAACGAGGGTACGAATAGCGTGCAGCGCCGAGGACAGGCGAGCGGCGGCACGACGACGAATGTCAGCGAGATAGAGCGGTGGGCTTCTGGAATTGGCGGGGGCGCGCTGGCCGTCTACGGTGTGACGCGCCTGCTGTCGGGCGGGTCTGTGAGCGGAGCTGTGCTGGCCCTCATCGGCGGTGCGCTCGTCTATCGCGGCGCGACCGGCCACTGCAACATGTACGAGGCGCTCGGCATCAACACGGCCGAAGGGGCTTCGGACAATCCTGTTGTCAGCGTCCCGGCGGGCAGCGGCATCAGGGTCGAAAAGAGCATCACCATCAACCGCTCGCCGCAGGAGCTTTATAGCTTCTGGCGCAGGTTCGAGAATCTGCCGCGCTTCATGAATCACCTTGAATCGGTGACGACGACGGGCGGGGGCCGCTCGCATTGGGTGGCGAAAGCCCCTGCGGGCACTACGGTCGAGTGGGATGCCGAAGTCTATAACGAGAAGGAGGGCGAGCTGATCGCCTGGCGCTCTCTGGACGGCGCGGACGTGGACAATGCCGGAAGCGTGCGCTTTGAACCGACGGGAGCGGGCACTACGCTCGTGCGCGTCACGCTCCGCTACGACCCGCCGGGAGGCGCTCTTGGCGCAGCCGTCGCTCGACTCTTCGGCGAAAATCCCGAGCAACAGATAGAAGAAGACCTCGGGCGCTTTAAGCAGGTGATGGAGACGGGCGAGGCCGGCTCTGGCCAGACCTCGGGCCGCGCCGCCAGCGCATGAGGTAAGTAAAAGGGGAAAAGGGAGACAAAGAGGGTGGCAAATCAGGAAGAACGCGACGAGCAGCAGAAAAGCCAGAGCACCCGGCAGGGCGGAGGCGATGCCAATCAGTCGGGCGATCCGGGCAGAACGCCCTCGAAAGCCGAGGGCGATGAGCAGACGGTTGACGAAGACCTGCGCCAGAAAGAGGAGCAGGGAGAGATTTAAAGCATCTCCGAAAGAGACGGGCGAGGGGCGAGCTGATTACAATTTCAGCCCGCCCCTCTTTATCACTCTTCTGCTTTATTCAAATCCACCCGCTCCAAATCCTTGTTGGCCGGGCCTTGCACGACCTGCCCGTCGTAGTTGAAGCGCGAGCCGTGACAGGGACAATCCCAGCTCCGTTCGGCGCTGTTCCAATGCACTATGCAGCCCATGTGCGTGCAGACGGGCGAGCAGGCGTAAACTGCGCCTCCCTCGTCCTTGTAGAGCGCGACCCTTTCGCCCTTCCACTTGACCACTTCGCCGCTGCCTTCGGCCAGCTTGTTAAGGTCGTCAAGCTCTGGCGTAGAGATGCGGTCGGCCATGAACTCTTTGGCCACGTTCAGGTTCTCCGCGACGAAATCTTTGGCCGCCGTGACGGGCTTGAAGCGCGACGGGTCAAAGAGCTTGGCCCAGGGGTTCTGGCGTCCCCCGATCATGTCCGTGATGAGCATCGCGGCGACGTGAGAGTTGGTCATGCCCCAACCGCCGAAGCCGGTCGCGACGTAGAGGTGATCGGAACCCGTCGAGAGCTTGCCGATATAAGGAACCTTGTCCACGGTGTTGAAGTCCTGCGTTGACCACCGGAACTCGATGGAACGAATGTCGAAATTGGCCCGCGCCCATTCTTCCAGACGGCGGTAGCGCTCGCTGGTGTCGCCGCCCTGGCCCGTCTTGTGATTCTCGCCGCCGATCATCAACATCTCGCCGCCCTCATAAGGGTTGTTGCGGATAGAGTGATGCGGTGTTCCGGCGCTGATATACATCCCCTCCGGCACGGGCCCATTGAGCAGGCAGCCCAGGACGTAGGAGCGTTTCGGATGCATCGCAGCGAAATAGATGTTCGGGTCTTGGTAGGGAAAGTGCGTGGCGATGACGACCGACCCGGCCCTGATGGTTCCACGGCTCGTCCTGACGGTGCAGGGCTCTGCGTCTTCTATCTCGAAGGCGCGCGTCTCTTCAAAGATGAAGCTGCCGTCGCCTGCAACTCGCTCGGCCAGGGCGAGCAGGTATTTGCGCGGGTGAAACTGCGCCTGGTTATCGAAGCGCACGGCCCCTTTGACCTCGAAGGGAAGCTCCGTCGTCTCGACGTAAGAGGCCGGAAGGCCCAATCTCTGCGCCGCTTCCGTCTCGCGTTTGATCTCGTCCAGCTCTTCTTCCAGTAGCGTGTAGGTGTAGGCGCTGGTGCGGCGAAAGTCACAGTCAATGGAGTGCTCGGAGACGAGCGCGGCTATTCTTTCTTTGGCCGCCTCCTGCGCCTGGCCGAAGAGACGCGCCTCCTCTTCGCCGAACTGCTTGATTAGATGATCGTAGATCAGGTTGTGCTGCGAGGTGACCTTGGCGGTCGTGTTGCCTGTGACGCGCTCGACGATGCGCGCGGCCTCTATGACGGCGACGCTCGCGCCCGACTGTTTCAAGAGAAAGGCCGTCGCTAGACCAGTGATGCCTCCGCCCAGCACGCACACGTCAACGTAGATGTCGCCCGGCGACTGTGGATAGCTCGTCTCAGGAGTAGTCGCAAGCCAAAGTGAAACGGGTTTGCCGGGCAAGCTCGGATCGCTGCCCTGATTATCGTCCGTAGCATCTTTTCCTCTCATCTCGCTCATCTCAAATTGCTGCCTCCCGCAGTTCGTTCCGTAGGCTGTTTAGAAGGATGAATTTTCAGGGGGATTGTTATTCGGGCTATGTGCGTTTAGGATATGGCCTGATAGCTGAATTGTAAAGAGACATGAGCACCAGCATTCGCGACCTTTATCGCGCTTGGCCCATCGCGCTCGTCCTGGTCTTGACGGCGTCGCTCGCCCTCTCTCAAGCCGCGCAGCAGCAGCCGGAGCGCAGCGCATCCGCGCAGCGACAGGTGAGAGTCTATTTCCCGCGCGACGGCAATCCGCATCCGCGCGACCCCTTCAACCTACAGTTCGTCGTGCGCCAGGTCTCGGCGGCCGCGCCCGCCCGCCCCGCCCTGGAAGCTCTGCTCGCCGGGCCCACTGCGGAAGAGCAGCGCCGCCGCCTGCGTGCGCTCGATGCGCGCGGGCTCTCCATCGGCACGCTCACGATCAAGGACGGAGCGGCCCGCGTAGATTTCGTCTCGCAGGGCAGCAAGCGCTGGGCCGGCGATCTTTCTCCGGCTGAGTTCCGCCGCGCAGTCGAGCGCACGCTCAAGCAATTCTCCACCGTCCGTCGTGTGACCGTCTCGGTCAACGGCAAGACAGATTTCGATTCGCTGCGCTAGAGCCGCACCGCAACTGCACTCATAAAGTTGTGGCAGGCGCGGCACAGTTTCTCAAGACGCCGGACATAAGATCGGCGCATCTTAAGAGAGACCGAAGCGAAGGATGAAAGAATGTCTACTGCGATTGCCATAGCCGAGCCGCCGCTGGAAAGGAGCGCCCTCTTGATTGTCGAGCGCGGGGCGCGCTCGCGCTGGTGGCGCAGGCGCGGCTCAAAGCGGCGCGGCTTTCGTTACGAGGATGCAGGCGGACGCCCTCTCAACGGCGCGGCGGACTTAGAGCGCATACAGTCGCTCGTCATCCCGCCCGCGTGGGCCCACGTACGCATCTCCCCGAGCCCGCGCAGCCGTCTGCAAGCCATCGGGGTGGATACGAAAGGGCGCGTTCAATACCTCTATCACCCGCAGTACGCGGCCCGCCAGCAGCAGAAAAAATACGAGAAGATCATACGCTTCGGCGAGCAACTGCCCAGCTTGAGACGCCGCACCAACGAAGACATCGCGCGCCCAGACCTCTCGCGCGAGCGCGTGCTCGCAGTCGTCGTGCGCCTCATCAACGACCTCTATTTCCGCGTCGGCTCGGAGCTGAGCGTCAGGCGTTATCGCACCTACGGCGTGACGACGCTCAGGAATCGCCACCTTGAGATCAAGCGGAAGGGCCGTCTCATCTTCAGCTTCGTCGGCAAGCACCACATACGCCATCGCCGCATCGTCGTCGATGAAGAACTGGCGACTTTGATGGCCGACATCAAGGCCATCGGCGGCTCGAAGCTCTTCAACTACATAGGCGAGGACGGGCGCGCTCGTCCCGTCACGCCGCGCGAGGTGAACGATTACATCAAGGCGGCGACCGCGCCGGAGTTCTCGGCCAAGGACTTTCGCACCTGGGGCGGGACACTCAACGCGGCCATCGCGCTCGCGGAGATGGGCCCGGCTGAGGACGAGCGCGCGGCGAAACGCAATCTGGTACAGGCCATCAGGCACGTCGCCGAACGCCTCGGTAACACGCCGACGGTTTGCCGCACCTGCTACATACACCCGGCAGTCATAGAGGCTTATCTGAAAGGCATCACGCTCGAAGAGTTTCACCGCCGCGTCGAACGCGCCATCAAACGCATCCAACCCGAATACGAAGTCGAAGAAGTCGCCCTCCTCAAACTCCTGAAAAGCAGTGACAAGTGACGAGTGACGAGTGACGAGAGAAAAGCTTTTGTCTTTAACTTGTCACTCGTCACTGCTCTTAAAAGTGTTTGCTTGATTTCTTTGCGCCGGGGCGTTTGCGTCGCTTGCCCTTGCCTTCTTCTGTGCCTTTGAGGGAAGCGAGCGGCCAGAGCTTGTGCTCTATCTCGGCCAGGCCAGCTTCGACGACGGCGCGCACGACCTCTTCCGAGGATTTGTAGGCGGGCGCGGCCTCGTCCAAAGGCACATGACCGTCAATGTTGACGAGGATGCCCGCAGCCTTGTACTCGTCGTCAATCTGTCGCTGCGAGAGGCTGCGTGTGGCTTCGCCGCGCGAAAGCCGTCGGCCTGCGCCGTGATTGACCGAGAAACCGCTTTTGACCGCGCCTGCCAGCGGCCGCAGGATGTAGCTGTAGTCCTTGTTGCTTCCCGGTATCAAGACCGGATGGCCCGTCGCTTCCCAGTGCGTGCCTTGAAGGGCCGGATGGCCTGCCGGAAAAGCGCGCGTCGCGCCCTTGCGATGAACCCACACTTCGCCGTAGTCCGGGTTCCACTCGCGCTGCACCAGGTTGTGACTGATCTCGTAGATCAGCTCAAGGTCTGCGCCGAACACTTTGCGAAAAGCTTCCGCGACCTGCTCGAAGATAATCAGGCGGTTGAGAATCGCATAGTTGCCGCCCGCCGCGACGGCGTTCAGGTAATCCTTGTAATGGCGCGACTCCGGCGTGAAATAGCCCAGGTCAATGTCCGTTATATCGTGGGGCCGCTCCTGCTTCGCCAGCTCGAAATAGTTCGTCGCCAGCCCGTGCCCGAACCCACGGCTCCCCGTGTGTACCTGAAGAAAGAGCGTGCCCGTGTCCTCGGCTCTTTGCAGCTCGATAAAGTGATTTCCCCCGCCGAGGCTGCCCAACTGATCCAGCCCGCGCTCTGGCTTGCCTTTGCCTCCCCAGGGAATCTGCCAGTCGTCGTCAACCGGGATGCGATGACGCTCGGCGCGGCTGCGGTCAAACGTCGCTCCATACTTCTCGACGTAATACTCAGCCCCGCCGCGCACCAGGTTATTGAACTCCTGCTTCGAGACGCTGCCGAGCCGGTGACTCTTGCCGCCCGCGCCCATCGCCACGCGCTCCATCACAGCCCCGTTGAACTCCAGCTTCTTCTCCGGCGTCGCCGCCTCGAAAGGAACTTCCGAGCGCGCGCTCATCATCCCACAACCAATATCGTAGCCCACTGGGCCCATCGCGACCGCGCCGCTCTCTACGTCCGTAATGAGCACGCAGCCGACGGGCACGCCGTAGCCGTAGTGCGTGTCCGGCGTAATCACGACCATCCGCACGCCCGGAAAGCGCGTCGCGTTGACGATCTGCCGGTAAAGAATATCCTCGGCTTGTTCGAGCAGCGTCGGAGTGAGAAAGAGTCGCACGGGAACTTCCCCTGTGTCCTCAGTCCTCAGCTCGTAGTAGCCTTCGCCGTTCCAGCGCGCCAGGTGTTTCCAGTTGACAGCGTTCTTAAGCGCCCTGGCTACTTTCAGCGCCTTTGCATCCGCTTGTCGTTCAGTCATCCTTGTAGCCTTTCATGGTTGATCATCAGGTTCTTTCAAAACCCTGTAAAGCGTTTATGATCTCGTCGGCAATCATCCCGGCATCAGATGCGTCTTTGACCTCTATGCGCAGTGGCGCGAGACGGTAGAGGCGGCGGCGTTCTTCGTAAAGCTTGCGCGCCCCTTCCAGGTTGCGCGCGAGCGGGCGCGTGTCGCCTGCCAGCTTGATCCTCTGCCAGCATAGCTCGAAAGGCGTATCGAGCCAGATGGTGAAGCCGCGATGTTTGTCTATGAGCGAGCGATTATGGTCTCTAGTCCAAGTGCCGCCGCCGAGCGTGATGACGCGCGCCGCCTTCTTTTCGAGGGCTTCGCGCAGGGCGCGTGTTTCGGCCTCGCGGAAGAGCGTTTCGCCCCGCTCGTCTATGAGTGCCTGAATGCTGCACCCTTCGCGCTCCGTGATGAGCTGATCCAGGTCTAGCATGTTGCAGCCCAGGCGCTCTGCGAGCGCAGCGCCGACCGTCGTCTTCCCGGCGGCCATGAATCCCGTAATCAGTATGCGCTCCGGTTCCTTCATCGCTCGACCACCGATTCGAGCACGCGGAAAAAACCGGGGAACGAGACGCCGACGCACTCTTCTGCGCCGCCGATTTCGGAAGGGCCTTCGGCTATGAGCGCAGCGACGGCCGAGGCCATGACGATGCGATGATCTCCCCTGGCGTCGAGCCGCGCCCCGCGCAGGCGCGCGCCGCCAGCGACCGCCAGGCCGTCTTCGTACTCTTCCACCTCGGCTCCCATCGCGCGCAGGTTCCAGACCGTCGCAGAGATTCTGTCCGTCTCTTTCAAGCGCAGCTCCCCGGCATCGCGAATCGTGAGTCCGCCCGAGACCTGTGTGCCCAGCACTGCAAGCATAGGCAGCTCGTCAATCAACTGCGCTATGAGCGCGCCGCTTAAAATATTTGAGCGGCCCCGTTCGAGCGGCGCGAGCCCACCCGTGCCGCCGCCGATGCGAATAGGCCCCGACGGCTCGTTGAAATCTCCTTCCGAGGATTGTTCGCCGGGGGATGGCTCTTCAACCTCCACGTCTGCGCCCAGGTCTTTGAGCGTCGAGAGCACACGCGTCCGCGTCGGATTCAGGCCCACGCCTTCAATCAACAACTCTGAGCCCGGCAGAAGTGCTGCGGCGGCCAGGAAGAAGACAGCGGACGAGATGTCTCCGGGCACGGCTCCATCGCGCCCCGTCAGTCTGGCCGGGCCTTCGACGGCAAAGAGGTCAAAGGATTGGCCGTCCTCTTCCGTATGCTTTGTCTCAAGCTCTACGCCGAACCAGCGCAGCATCCGTTCCGTGTGGTCGCGCGTTGGGCCGCCGCGCTCTAAGACCTCCGTGCGACCTTCGGCCTCCAGCCCGGCCAAGAGGACGCAGGACTTGACCTGTGCGCTCGCCACCGGCATCTCGTAACGGATGGCTCGGAGCGGCCTGCGCCCCTCAATCGTCAGGGGCGCGCGCCCGTCCTGTGCCGAGAGGCTCGCGCCCATGCGCTCAAGCGGCTCGATCACCCTGCGCATCGGCCGCGAGCGTAGTGAAGCGTCGCCCGTCAGGACAGACCGGAAGTCCTGCCCTGCGAGCACGCCCGCGAGCATACGCATCGTCGTCCCGCTATTGCCGCAATCGAGCGCCGAACGGGGCGCGACCAGTCCCTCACGCCCGCGCCCTGTCACCGTGACTGTCGCGCCGTCTCTTTCGATTGAGATGCCCAAGCCTTGCAGACAAGAGAGCGTGTGCGCGCAGTCTTCACTGCTCGCATAGTTGCGGATAACGGTGCGGCCGCGTGAGAGCGCCGCCATGATCGCTGCTCGGTGCGAGATGGATTTGTCGCCGGGGAGTCGCAAAACCCCCCGTATACGGCGTGCCGGCTCTACTCTCATGGCCCAATCATACACGAACGAAGGGATGAGAGATGAGAGATGAGGAATGAAAAAAGAGCGAAAGAAAGCAAAAGGCTGTATAAAATGCATGCTCCTGCATTATCCCTCATCCCTCATCCCTTTCTTGACAGGCGGTGCAGCGCCATGTTACACCCTCAATTCTTCCGGTAAGCTTTCCGAAGTCTGTTAAAGTAGCCACGCCCCGCCGGACGGCTCTTGGAAAGGTTATGTCTTTAATTGTGACCGAACAGACGCGTGAGCTGATCTTGCCGAGCCGTATCGAGTCCGTCGCCGAGGCGGCAAGCGAGGCTGCCAGCTTTGTCAACGGCTTAGGGCTCGGCGACGAGATTGCTTTCGGGGTGGACATGGCCGTGCGCGAGGCCGTGACCAATGCCGTGCTGCACGGCAACAAACAGGACGAGACGAAGATGGTCGAGGTCACGCTCCTGAACCGGGCGAGCACCCTGGAGATTACGGTGCGTGACCACGGCGCGGGGTTCGACCCGGAAAGCGTCCCAGACCCGACCGCCGAGCAGAACCTTTTGAAGACTTCGGGGCGCGGGATTCTTTTCATGAACACTTTCATGGACGAGATCCAATGGCTGCGCCACGACAAGGGCGGCACGGTCGTACGGATGATTAAGCGACATTAACCGATACTTTTTTCAAGGAGAGTTTTGAAATGGCTGAACTGGATATTAGAGAGCGTCAGGCCGGAGATGTAATCATTCTCGACATGGATGGTAAGGTGACCATTGGCGAAGGCTCGGTGGCGCTCCGAGGCGCTATTCGCCGCCTGCTCGAAGAGGGCAAGAAGAAGATTCTCTTGAACCTCGCGGGCGTCGGCTACATAGATTCGAGCGGCATCGGCGAGCTGGTCTCAAGCTACACGGCCATCGGCAAGGAACAGGGCCAGCTCAAGCTCCTGAACCTGACGCAAAAGCTGCAAGACCTGCTGGCGATCACCAAGCTCTTGACCGTCTTTGACGTGTACGAGAACGAATCCGACGCGCTCAACAGCTTCAAATAAGACGGTGATGAGTGACTCGGTGACAAGTGACAAGATAAAAGCTCTTTCTTGCTTGTCACTTGTCACTCATCACTTCTCACTGCTTTAAGGATGTTTCGCGCTACTCTTCGCCGTCTGCTCGCGATTGATGATCCGCCGGAGCGCACGGCGTTTGCTTTCTCGGTCGGTGTCTTCATAGCCTTTTCGCCCTTCCTCGGCCTGCATACGGTGATGGCGACGGCACTCGCCTTCATCTTCCGCTTCAACAAAATAGCCATCTACACCGGAACCTTCGTCAACAATCCGCTATTTACGCTCGTGCCCATTATCCTGGCCTCTTACGCCGTCGGGGCTTTCCTGCTGGGCCGCCCGCTCTCGCTGCCCGAAGAGGGCTTGCTGCTCCTGAAAGAGCCGCACCTGCTGACGGGCGAGTACTGGCGACGCATCTTCCTGCATAGCTGGGACGTGCTGCTGCCGTTTACCATCGGGGGACTCGTCCTCTCAGTGGTTTGTTCGCTCGCCGCCTATCCATTAACATTGCGTATGCTGCGCGCCAAAGAGCGGTTCAGGATGAGCGCCAAAGAAGCCGAGAAAAGCGATTGAGAGGGGAAGCTTTCGGGCCATAAGGAGCCGAGACAACCATTCATCCCTGATCGCTCATCCTTCATCCTTACCCGAGAGAGCGCACACATACGCGGCAGTAAATTTCGGTTTTTATGAGAAGACATTACCTGATCCTGACAGTGGCGCTCGCGCTTTGCCTCAACGGCCAGGCCCGGTCGCAAACAGCTTCGCCCGCGACCACGCAACAGCAACAGCGCGCAGGTCAAACGCCCGCGCCTTCTCCCCAGCAGCAGCAACCAAGACAGCCCGCCGCGCGCCCCACAAGCTTCGACCTCGTAGATTACGGCGTGAGGATAGAACCGGAGCCGCGTTTGATCGTCATGATGGCGGCGCTCGACGCGGCCGGTTTTGACCCGACCCCGCAAGGGCAGGACGTGTCGGCCTTTCGCGCGCGTGTGCGCGCCGATCAAGCGGGCCTGGACGAATCTTTGCGCAAGCGCCTGCACGACTTCTTCGAGCGCAACAAGCTGAAGCCTGAAGGAGGCGCGCAGCCCACGGCAGCCGACCAGGCCGCCCGCTACGTTTCCCTCGCCTACGCGCTCGGGCCCGCGCCCGGCTTCGAGTCGCCTGCGCGCACGGACGATCTTCCGGCGGCCGTCCTGGAAGTCCTGGACTTCGCGCCGCTCCTGCGCGAGTTCTATAGCAAGTCGGGGATGGACGCTCGTTTGCCCGGCTACCTGCAAGCCCACAGGCAGCGCGCAGACCAGCTTCGCCGCTCGACGGAAGAGATGGTGCGCTTCGTCCTCTCTTACCTGCACACGCGCCCCCTGACGACGAGCATCGAGCGCGTGCCGGTCAAAACGCCCGGCGACAAAAAGGAGAAGGAGCGCAAGTACACAGTGCGCGAGCACGAGCGCCGTTTCTTCATCGTCCCCGATCTGCTGGCGGCTCCGGGCGCGATCAACTTTCGCGTCATCGCCGACGACTATTACGTGATCGTCCCCGAAGGGACGGACGCCAGCTCTTCAGAGCTGCGCCGCGCCTATCTTCAATATGTCATTGACCCGATCATCGTCCGCTTCAATCGCCAGATAGCCGAGCGCCGCCCGCAGCTCAAACAGTTACTGGACGAGCGCACAAAGGCCGGACAAAGCGTCACGCCCGATGTCTTCATAGCAGTGGCGCGCTCGCTCGTCGTGGCTGCCGACGTGCGCTTAGACGAAGCCATACGGCTCGCCGTCCTGATGCAGGACGTGCGTGCTCGTCTGGACAAGACGACGGATGCGACCGCGCGCGCCGCCCTCACCAAAGAGATGCAGGAGACGCGCGCTGGGATAGAGGATGAATCCGTAGCCCGCCTGGCCGACGCTTACGAGGCGGGGGCCGTACTGGCCTTCTTCTTCTCAGACCAGTTGCGCGGCCTTGAGTCTTCGGGCTTCGACATCAGCAACTTCTTCTCGGACATGGTCGCTTCCTTCGACGTGGCGCGCGAGGGCAGGCGCTTAGAGGAAGTGGCAGCGGTGCGCGCGCGCGCCCTCAATGCGCGTAAGGCGCGGCAGGAGCAGCGCCGGCAGGCCGCAAGCGCAATGGCGACGGAGGACTCCGCGCCGGGAGCGGCAGAGCGCGCGGCGCTGATTAAGAGCCTGACGGAGGTGGAGCGGCTGCTGCAACTGAGGGACTACGCGGCGGCCGAAGCGCGACTGAAGTCGCTCTTGCTGCAATTCCAGGGCGAGCCGCGCATCTTCTTCGCGCTCGGGCAGACGGCCTCTCTCTGGGCCCGCGACACGACGGACGACGATTTACAGGCGGCGCGCCTCAATCAAGCCCTCACGCACTATCGCATGGCAGTGGAGCGTTCCTCTCTGGAAACGGAGCCGGGCCTGGTCTGCCGCGCGCACGAGGCTATGGGGCGCATCCTGGCCTTCCTGGACAGGACGGAGGAAGCGAGCAAAGAGTTCGACGCAGTCATCCAGGCCGGCGCTTGCGACGCCGCGCTCAAACAAGCGGCCGCCGACGGTAAAAGAAAGCTGGGCCAATAAAAGGTCACAAGCGGCCTGCTGCAAGCGGGCGGGTCTTGGCATCATCACCACTACCCGCCCGCTTGCAGCAGGCCGCTACTGACTTTAAAGCGGCATGACAGGCAAGCCCCGCAGCTTGATTGCCGGAAGGCGCGGAATCGTAATCTTATCCAGCTTAGGGAGCACGGGCAGGCTGACGGCCGGTATCGAGAGATTGATGCGCGGTAGCTCAGACAGGACGATCTTCGGAAGCACGAGTTGGCCCACCTGCGGCGTGATCTGGAAGTCCGGCCCGAAGTCGAAGCTCTGGCCGCGTTCCGGTGTGAGCTTGAAGGTGCGCTGCGATTTATCGCGGATGACTTGGATGGTCACATCGCCCTCGCTCTTGCGCCCAAGCTCGCGCGTGAGGTCTGAGACCCGCTCGATTGCCTGACCGTCCACGGCCGTAATCACATCCCCGGCCTTCAGTCCGGCTCTGGCCGCCGGGCCGTCCTCGCTGACAGAGGTGATGAGCAGGCCGCGCCCGCCCGGCACACCAAAGTAATCTGCCAGTTGCTTGGTCAACTGCTGTGCGCCGATCCCTAAGCGACGCGTGTGGCCGAAGACCATCGAGAAGTTCTCGCCGCCGGGCGCGTCCCGCAAACGGTTCAAGTCCATCCCGAAGTTGCGCGGGAAGCTTTCGCGCTTAGCCATCGTGACGGAGATTTCCTGCTCCGCGCCGCCCCTCAAGATCGTCAGGCGCGTCGTATGATCGGGCGCGACTTCAGAGATCAGGCGGTTCAGCTTGCGCACACCCGTCACCTCTTCGCCGTTGAAGCGCACGATCACGTCGTCCTTCCTCAAGCCCGCACGCTCGGCCGGGCTATCCTTAATCACTCGCCCGACGGCGACGCCGCGCGGCGCGCTCAACCCGTACTGCTTCATATTCGCGGCGCTCACCTCCTCCGGGTAGATGCCTAGAAAACTGTCGCTGCTGTTAAAGGAGAAGGAAAAGGTCTCGGGAGCGTCGGGAGCCTGTTGGGGCGCTGCGGGCGCGGCAGGTGCAGCAGGCGCGGGAGGCGCAGCGGGCGCGGGAGGCGGAGGCCCAAAGGCCGCGATGACCGGAGCGGTCGGCGCAGGCGGAGCGGGCGGGCTGGGTGGCTGTTGGGCCAACGCGACGAGCGAAAACAGGAGAACCAATGTCAGGGAAAGCGTGGCTCGCAGGGTCATGGCAGAATCCTCCGGATAGATTTTTGCCATTACACGCCGCCGCCGCGTCTGAGTTCCCGAAATATTTCTTCCCCGAGTCTATGGCCGGTTCGGCTTGAGGTAAATCTCGCGCCCGTCGCTTGTCAGCTCAAGCGAGAGCTTGCCTTCGGAGTGGGCCAAGTCCATGTGGGCCACGGCCTCCGAAAGAGCCAGGAAACGATGAACGTCGTCGGCCCCTGGAAACATCTCGCGCGAGATGTCCCAGGGCGTTGCGCCAGACTTCGGAACCAGGCGTATGACCTCGGCCTGCCGCTCGCGTATCGCCCGCAGGTAACGATTGAAAAGCTCCTCGTAATCCGTGACGGGCTCGCCGTGCCCGCCGTGTACCAGAGTCGGCGCGAGCGCGCGAATCCTTGCGAGGCTCACCATGTATTCCGAGAGCGAGCGGAAGCGGCGAGTGGGGTCTATGGGGTCTGGTGAAAGGATGGGGTTGGGCGTGATGCGCTTCAGGACGCAGTCGCCTGCGAAGACTGTCCGGTCGGCCTCGCGCAGGAAAGAGCAGGAGCCGGGCGTATGCCCCGGCGTGTGCACGACACGCAGGCTGCCCGTGGCGAACTCTATCTCGCCTTCATCCGACAACTCGCTGTACTCGTTATCTTCGAGCGCGTCGGCGTAGGCGCGCACGCCCTCGTACATCGCCTGCAAACGCTTTATGTCTTCGGCGGGGACTCCGGCCCGAGCCAATAGCTGGCGGTGCTCTGCGTACGCCAGCCGCCCGACACGATGTCCCGTCTCCCACCCGTGAACCAGAATCTCAGCGTCCCTGGCCTCGTCTCTGAGCGAGCGCGCCAGCCCGCAATGATCTTCGTGAGCGTGCGTCAAGACTATGCGCCGCACATCCGAGACGCGAAAGCGCGCGCGCCTTAAACCCTCGCGCAAAGCCTCGACGGCCTCCCTGGTCTTCGGCCCCGTGTCGATCAAAGTCACGGGCTCTTCCGCGATCAGATAGACGTTGACCGGCCCGACATAAAAGGGCGTTGGCACTGAGATGGGAATGATACGCATGGATAAAAGCAGAATTCAGAACTCAGGACTCAGAATAAAAGCTGTTGCTTTGTTCTTATTCTGAATTCTGTGTTCTGAGTCCTGAGTTCTGTGCTTCAGTATGTGTATTTGTTCGCCTTCACCATCACGTCCGCGATACGCCCACGCGCGGCGATGGTGTTCATGGGCGTGAGCTTGGTGAAGCGGCGCAGCGCCGCGAGAAGCGTGCGCAGCTCGTCGCCCTCGCCCATGCCTGCCAGAGTGTTCTTGGCGTTGGCTTCGATGCGCTCGACGGCGTCGTTGCAGAAGACGCGGGTGATGTCCAGGAAGCGCGCCGCCTGCTCTGCGCCCTGCGCTGCGGCGAGCTTTTGTGCGCGCAGGATGGCCGACTCCATAGCGTAAGCGTCGATGATGATGTCGGCCGCGCCCATCAGGATTTCCTGCTGGTCTGCGAGCGTCATCATGTACTTCTGCGCCGCCGTGCCCAAGACCATCAGCGCCACCTTCTTGGCATTAACGGCAAGCTTCTGCTCGGCCGCGAGCACGCCCTCGTCCTCGTCTAAAGAAGGCATGGAGGGAGAGAGCACCTCGTCCATCAAGCTCTGCGCGGCGGGCAGCAAGGCGAGCTTGCCTGTCATCGCCCGCTTCATCAGCATTCCGGGAATGAGCATCCGGTTGATTTCGTTCGTGCCCTCGAAGATGCGATTGATGCGCGAGTCGCGGTAGGCGCGCTCGGCCGGGTAGTCGGCCGAATAACCGTAGCCGCCGAAGATTTGCACCATCTCGTCCGCGACGAAATCGCAGTACTCCGAAAGCGCCACTTTGATGATCGAGCATTCGGCCGCGTACTCTTCGATGGCGCGCAGCTTCGCGTCCGGGTCTTTCGTGTCGTGAACGGCCGATTCGATCAAGCCCACGGTGCGATAGACCATCGCCTCGCCGACCCAGGTGCGAATGGCCATCTCGGCGAGCTTGGCGCGGATTGCGCCGAAGGAAGAGATAGGCTTGCCGAATTGATGACGCTCGTTAGCGTAGCGAACGGATTCCGTAGCCATCAGCTTCATGCCGCCCGTGCACATCGCGCCGAGCTTGAAGCGTCCGATGTTCAGGATATTGAAGGCTATCTTCGCGCCCTTGCCCACTTCGCCCAGCAGGTTCTCGACGGGCGTGCGAACGTCGGAGAGCACCAGCGCCGTCGTGCTCGAACCCTTAATCCCCATCTTGTGCTCTTCGGCTCCGGAGGTGAGCCCCTCCTGGCGCTCGACTATAAAACCGCTGAACTTATCACCGTCCACCTTGGCGAAGACTACGAAGAGGTCTGCGAAGCCGCCGTTGGTGATCCACATCTTCTCGCCGTTGAGGATGTACTCTTTGCCGTCCTCGCTGAGCCGCGCCGTAGCTTTAGCGGCGAGCGCGTCCGAGCCCGAGCCCGATTCCGTCAGCGCGTAAGCCGTGATGATCTCGCCCCCGGCGATGCGCGGCAGGTACTTGCGTTTGGCCTCTTCCGTGCCGAAGTAGATGATCGGCAACAAGCCTATGCCGGACTGCGCGCCGAGCGTGGTGGCGAAAGAGGCCGAGCGGCCGACGCCCTCGCCTATGAGCGCGCTGCTCGTCTGGTCTAGTCCGAGGCCGCCGTACTCTTCCGGGATGTTCGCGCCGATCAGGCCCAGCTCCGCCGCCTGACGGACAAGCTCGCGCGCGAGCTTCCAGTCATGCTTCTCAAGCTCGGGGATGTGAGGCGTCACCTCGTTATCGATGAACTCGCGCGTCGTCTCGGCGATCATCCGGTGCTCTTCAGTGAAATCCTCCGGCGTGAAAACCTCTTGCGGGGTGCGCTCTTCGATCAGAAAGCTTCCGCCCGTGATAAACTTTTTCTCTTCGGCTACGGCTGACATAAGCTGCTCCTTTCTATTCCTGTCTTTAAGAGATTCTTTCAAAAATTCCGGCTGCGCCCATTCCGCCGCCGACGCACATCGTAACCATTCCGTAGCGGCCGCCCCGGCGCTCAAGCTCGCGGAGGATGGTGGCCGTCAGCTTCGCTCCCGTGCAGCCGAGGGGATGGCCCAGGGCTATGGCCCCGCCGTTGACATTGACGCGCTCCTCGTCCAGGCCGAGCGTGCGCATGACGGCCAGGGATTGCGCGGCGAAAGCTTCGTTCAGCTCTATGAGGTCTATCTGATCCAGGCTGAGACCGGCGAGCTTCAAGGCTTTCGGGATGGCGTAGACAGGGCCTATGCCCATCTCCTCGGGCGGACACCCGGCGGTCGCGTAGGCGACGAAACGCGCCAGAGGCTTAGCGCCCAGAGCACGCGCCCTCTCCTCAGACATGACTACGCTTGCGGCCGCGCCGTCTGACATCTGCGAAGCGTTACCGGCCGTGATCGTCCCCTTGACATGAAAGGCAGGCTTCAGCTTCGTTAAGCCTTCCAGGCTCGTATCGCGCCGCACGCCCTCGTCCTCGCTGAAGACCACTTCGCGCCGCTGCTTGCGCCCGCGCTCGTCCAACTCCTCGACCGTCACGGTCAGGGGCACAGTCTCGTCCTTGAACTTCCCTTCGTCCAGGGCGCGCGCGGCTCTCTGGTGCGAGCGCAGGGCGAAAGAGTCCTGCTCCTCGCGCGAGACTTCGTACTTGCGCGCGACGTTCTCCGTGGCGAGCCCCATGTTCAAGTAGAAGTCGGGATAGTGCTCGACCAGGTAAGGGTTCGGGCGAATGATGTGGCCGCCCATCGGAATCAGCGACATGGTTTCGAGGCCGCCCGCGACAGCCACTTCAGCACTTCCCGTGCGGATGCGGTCGGCGGCGATGGCGATTGATTGCAGCCCCGAAGAGCAGAAGCGATTGATCGTCATCGCGGAAGTCTCCACGGGGAGACCGGCGCGAATCGCCGCCGCGCGCGCCACGTTCATGCCCTGCTCGGCCTCGGGCATCGCGCAGCCCATAATCACATCCTCTATCTCGCCGGCCTCAAGCCCCTCGACCCGCGCGATGGCTTCCTTAATCACCGCCGCCCCCATCTCGTCTGGCCGCGTATCACGCAAAGTCCCCTTCGGCGCTTTTCCGACTGCTGTCCGAACAGCAGATACAATTACCGCGTCTCTCATAAAAACCTCTTTAGATGTTCCGGAGTTTCAGCCTTTAGTTTCTGAGCGGCTTTCCGCTCTTGAGCATATGTGCGATGCGCTCCTGCGTCTTGCGTTGTCCTGCGAGCGAGAGAAATGCTTCGCGCTCTAAGTCAAGCAAGTATTGCTCAGACACTCGCGTCGGATGATTCAAGTCGCCGCCCGTCAGCACGCGCGCCAGCTTTTCGCCGATCAGCGCGTCGTGGTCTGAGATGAAGCCGCCGCGCTTCATTTGATGTATGCCGAGCTTCAAAGTCGCCAGCGCCGGAAGACCAAGCGCGAGGATGTCCGTGCGCGGACGCGGCGCGACATAGCCTGTCGAAGCGAGCGCGAGCACCTCTCGCTTGGCGTCCGCGATGAGTCTGTCAGTGTTCATCGAAACCGCGTCGTCCTCGCCGAGAAAGCCGAGCGCGCGAGCCTCCGGCGCGGAGGTCGCCACCTTGGCCAGAGCTATGGTCTCGAAGGCGCGCTTGACGAAGGGGAACGCATCGGCCTCCGTCACGCTTCTGGGAATCGAATCCATCGCGCGTACCAGCATCTCTTTCGTCCCGCCGCCCGCAGGGATGATGCCTACGCCGACCTCTACCAGGCCGATGTAGGTCTCGGCAGCGGCCCGCACGCGATCAGCATGCAAGACCATCTCGCACCCGCCGCCGAAAGTCATCTGGAAGGGCGCGACCACGACCGGCTTGGGCGAATAGCGCAGGCTCATCGTCGCGCTCTGAAAGGCGCGCGCGGCCATGTCCAGCTCGTCCCAGTTCTCTTCCTGCGCTTCGAGCAGCATCAGCATCAGGTTCGCGCCGACGCAGAAGTTAGCGCCCTGATTGCCGACTACAAGACCGACAAAATTCTTCTCGACTTCCTGAAGCGCGTACTTCAACATCTGAAGCGTATCGCCGCCGATGGCGTTCATCTTCGAGTGAAATTCCAGGCACGCCACGCCGTCGCCCAGGTCAACGAGAGACGCGCCGGCATTCTTCCTGATAACGCCCGTGCGCTCTTTCACTGACTTGAGCAAGATCACGCCCGCAGGCTCGACCTCCGGCTCGTAGCGTCCCGACGCGAAATCGAAATAGAGGCGCTCTCCCCCCTCCGTTTTATAAAAAGAGGTCGCGCCCGCTTCGAGCATCCGCGAGACGTTCGCCGGAACCTGCAAGCCCTCTTCCCGCATGCGCGCGACGGACTTTTCCACCCCTATCGCGTCCCACACTTCAAAGGGCCCAAGCTCCCAGTTAAAGCCCCAGCGCATCGCGCGATCAATCTCGACCACAGTGTCGGCAATCTCCGGAATACGATTGGCGGCGTAGCGCAAGGTGCGCGAGCTGGTCTTCCAGAAGAATGCGCCGACGCGGTCTTTGCCCCAGACCAGAGCTTTAATGCGCTCCGGCGTCTGCTCTATGTTCTTGGCCATGTCGAGCGCAGGCAGCTTGACCTTCTCCGCCGGGCGATATTCGAGCGACGCTATGTCCAGCGTCCAAATCTCCTGCTTCTCGCCCTTCTGCTTCTTATAGAATCCGCCGCCGCTCTTATTGCCGAGCAGGCCGCGCCCCGTCATCTGCGTCAAAAACTCCGGCGCAATGAAAGCCTCGCGCTCGTCATCTTCGGGCAGGGCTTCGTAGAGGTTCTTGACGACGTGGCCGAAAACGTCGAGACCGACCAGATCGAAGGTGCGAAACGTCGCGGTCTTTGGCCGCCCCACAGCCTGCCCCGTCATCTTGTCCACCTCTTCAATCGAGTAGCCGTCCTCAAGCATGGTCTTGATCGTCACCATCGCGCCGAACGTACCGATGCGATTGGCGATAAAATTGGGGCGGTCTTTGGCCGCAACGACGCCCTTGCCAAGACGCTCGTCCAGAAAGCCGTAGACGGCGCACGCAACCTCGGGCCGAGTCCATTCGGTACGAATCAGCTCGACCAGGTGCATGTAGCGCGGCGGGTTGAAAAAGTGTATGCCGAGGAAGTGTGCGCGAAAATCTTCCGAGCGCCCTTCGGCCAGTTGCCGTAGCGGAATGCCGCTCGTATTGGAAGCGACGATGGAGCCGGCCTTTCGCACCCCTTCAACCCGCTCGTAGAGCTTTCGCTTGATCTCGAAGTTCTCGACGACCGCCTCGATGATGAGGTCGCAATCCTTCAGGCGAGCCATGTCCGTCTCGAAGTTGCCGACCGAAACGAGCCCGGCCAAATCCGGCGTGAAGAACGCCGCAGGCTTAGCCTTCTTCGCCGCTTCAAGCCCGGCGCGAGCGATCCGGTCACGCACCTCCCGCGACTCAAGCGTGAGAGCGCGCGCCTGCTCCTCAGGCGTCAGCTCGCGCGGCGCGATGTCCAGCAAGAGAGTCTGAATGCCTGCATTCGCCAGGTGCGCGGCGATCTGCGCGCCCATCGTCCCCGCGCCTAAAACGGCGGCCTTTTCAATCCGAAGCATAGTGACGAAAAAAACCTTTCCGGGATGCGTATCATGCGCGAAGCCCCGCGCGCCAAGAGCAGCCTAATAATACTGAATGAGTATTCATTCAGCAAGCGCCGACGGCCAGCGCCCTGAGAACTCCCATTGACACGCGATGCTGTCAGTTCGGGCATAAACCCTGAAATGACTGAGCATAAATTGAGAAAATTTCGGACATAAATCGGGAAATGCCTAGATTCTTGGGAATCCGTCTAGGGACTTCTCTTACGGGGCCTTTGGGGAAGGTCTAAAGAGTCATCAATTAAAACATCTGTCGAAATACCAAAACAACGTGCATAAGCCAGCAAGGTCAGCAAATCAGGCTCTCTTTTCCCATTCTCGAAATCGCTAATGTAATTCCGATAGCCTTCCTCTGAAATTCCCAAACGCCTTAACATTTCATTCTGCGAAAGGCTAAGCTTATTACGGATTTGAAGCAGTTTTTCCGCTAATCTGCTTGGCCGACGACGAGAAGCTTTTCCCATCAGGAAAGTCCTCCTGATGGGATCACCTGCCCTATTTCTTGCTTGCTTGTAGTCTTTTTTACGACTAGGATGGTATTGCGTTTTAGTTCCGCATGAAGTTCTCCATTTCTGAACTTCATGACGGCACGCATTATTTGTGCTCTCGGGCCGCAATGAACATAGGCTATCGCAGTAAATTATCAAAGAAGATGCTTGCCTAAAATACCAGATATGACAGTCACTTACTATAAAGAGGGAGGCACAACTTAGGGCTATACAACGCTTGTGTAATAAAGATGGATAGAGTTCACATTAGCGATGAAAAAAAGTTGACCCTACTATTACTCTGCTGGGGCTTCGGTCTATTTGGCGTCCACCGCTTCTACACTGGCAAGTATCTCTCAGGCGGGTTGCAACTCCTCGGCGTCCTGTTGATTGGCGTAGCAGCCCTTTTCCATGCCAAAGCTATAGCACCTTTCTTCATCATCTTCCCCTTGTGGTGGGTCTTCGACGTGTTGCTAATCATTATGGGCAAGTTCACCGACAAAAAAGGAAAACCGATTATAGATTGGGTGTGAGTATTCTCCGTGACTCAATTAGGAACAATCTCATCCAGTATTCTTTTATCCTCTGAACTGCTAAGCGCCGTAGATTCTTTTAGTCTGGTTATCGAACTAAGAGAGCGCCTTCAACTCACAGCTTCGGAGATAATTGAGTTAGATCTGCCCGCCAGAAATCGTGTAGAAGCTTTGCTGCAAAAGGAATTTCTAAATGAGGACCAACTCCGAGAGCTTGCCTGTGACTTTGCCGAGCACACTTTACAGGTTTTCGAGTCGTATTACCCAGATGATCTCCGTCCGCGAAATTTTGTAGAAACCGCAAGGTTGTACTATGGAGGCAGAGCGAGCAATGAGGGATTGAAGGGTGCTTTTATCGAGACATGGATAACCATAGAAAGGTTGAATGAAGGAAGATATAAAGGAGCTTTCGCATCTGGTCTTGCGGCTTCGCTACTCTATTCCGGTGAGGCAGGAAAGATGGCGCGAGATGTAGCCTTATGGGCTCAGAATGCAGCCCACCAGAGAGAATGGGAGAGCAGAAAGAGTAACTTTGAGCCAATGACTGGAAGAGAAAGGGAGGCATTATGGCAGCTAAGAAGGATCGATGAAAGCTTATCTGAAAGCTTTATCTGAGACTCAATATATCCTACCCTTTCTCCCCTCCAATCTCTTTGAAAAGAGAATTCAGATGCCTCTTCCAGTAGATATGAATTTGTGATTTTATCCCATCAACATAACTGGTTAACAGCAGACTGATAAATATGAGCTTATGGGTACATATTTGATAATAAAGGACTTACGAGCCATATTCCTCTTGCATAAGTATGCAAACTCATGCTATAGATGCGCTGGAAGGAGGGCAATAGACGCCTATAAACGGCTCGACCTGAAGCGTCATTGGTTTGGCGTCCAGTAGCTTCAGGCCAAGTGTTTAATACGTTTATTTTAAACCCGTCTATTCGGCGGGGCGGCTATTCGTGTATTTCAACTAAAGCCGTCCTGCATTGTACTCCCCTTCTCAGGTTTGTCAAGGGTCTGGCTGCATTCAGATCGAAGTTTAAACATAAAACTTGAAAGGAGTGAGCTATGAGTGTCAGGAAAATTACGAACAAAGGCGGTAAGAAAGTCATTGGTAAATTCCCTAGTATCAAAATGGGGCGACTTATAGGTTGGGAATCTCAGATTGAGCGAGATTACATTTATCTCTTAGAGTTTGATCCAGCCATTGTCTCTTATGCAGAACAACCCCTTCGCATCTCTTATCATTTGGACGGAAAAGAGCGGCACTACACCCCTGACTTTCTCGTTAAGAGAGCAGACAAGAGCCTTATTGTTGAAGTAAAGCCAGAGGATGAGGCACAGAAAGAAGAAAACCAGTGCTTCTTTCGCATCGCCAGTGCTATCTGCGCTCGTGACAATTATGATTTCGTCCTCATCACAGACTCGATGATTCGAGTGCAGCCTCGACTAGACAACATCAAGCTACTCACAAAGTATCAAAGAACTCCTATCAACGATCCGCACTATCAGATCATCTGCTATGAACTCTTCGCCAAGAGTCGCGAAGTCTACCTTGGCGAGTTAATGCAGTTCTTTGCTTCGAGGAACATGGATAAACAAGTCGTCTTTTCGCTTCTTTATTGGGGTGTTCTTGCGGTCAATCTGATGCAGCCTATTGATGCGAAGATCGCTGTGCGTTTTCCCGGCCTTGAATCTCATGAAAGGTAGACCCAGTCATGTTCAGCTACAGGTTTCGCAGAGATATGCACATCGAATTTCAAGGACGCGAGTATGTTATTGAAGAGCGATTGCCTAACGGGGATATTAAGCTCACAGACATTGCTTTCAATGAATCTAAATCAGTAGCACAGGACAAACTTCTTGACGCTTTATTCGATGGGCAGCTTGAGTTCCTTGGGGATGGCCGCACAACTTCTTCCATTCAACGGAAGATGGTAACAGCCTTTGTAGATGACATAACTATGCTGGAAAGTACAGACCCGCGAAAAATAGAGTTCAAAAGAAGGCTTGCTTACGTCAAACAAATACAGGCTGCAAACCTGTCTTCGTTTAATGCTGCCACTCTGGAGCCAATAATCAAACGTGTTCACCGCGAAATTAAGGATCATAAAAGTATGCCTTGCTGGAAGACCGTTTATTACGGCTGGTTTGTTCCATTCATCGTTTCTGGGGGTGATGTGCGAGTGCTCGTAGCTCTTTTTAGGAGACGTGGTAACCGCAAACGTAAATTCACCGGCAGTCAGAAATGCAAAGGCCAGAAATTTACAGAAACAGAGAGGCGAAAAGCCGAAGAGGTCGCTGCGGTCGTTGATGAAGTGATTAATGAGGAATTTATGAATGAGCAGCGGCTCTCCGCAGCGGAGGTTTACAATAGGTTAGAGCAACGGATCACAGATATTAATCAATTCAGAGAAGTAAATGATCAGCTTCCATGCCCGCATCCAGACAGTCTTTACAACATCATTAGCAAGATGGATGAATACGAAAAAGACAAAGCACGTCATGGAAAGTTATACGCGGAGCAAAAGCATGAGCAGAGAAAACAAGGGCCTCGCCCTACGCGCCCCCTAGAACGGGTTGAGATAGATCACACAAAACTGGACTTATTCATCATAGATTCTGAGACAAGATTGCCTGTTGGCAGGCCGATGATAACTGTCATTATTGATAAATACTCAAGAATGATCGTAGGGATGCACGTAGGCTTTGACCCACCGGGATATCTATCAGTTATGTTATGCCTCCTCCATGCAATCTCGCCGAAGAGCTATGTCAAAACTGACTTTCCAAGTGTCGAGAATAAGTGGAACACTTATGGTATCCCCGAACAAATAATCGTAGACAATGCTCAAGAGTTTTATTCTGAAGATTTTGATGATGCGTGTTTGCAACTCGGTATGCTTCCGGCCTACAGTCCCGTAAAACATCCTTGGTATAAGGGCTCAATTGAGAGATTTTTCGGAACGCAAAATCGGAGGCTGTTACATACCCAGCCTGGCACTACATTTTCGAACATTATAGCTAGAGAAGACT
>DASVQF010000037.1:0-85435 GCA_036389315.1 Pyrinomonadaceae bacterium | reverse complement strand
CGACTGTGTGCCGCTGTGTCCGACGATCACGGTGGATTGTCCGACGGCATTAGTAGAGTTGGGACAGTCGGCTACTGTGACGGCGAATGTTTCGGGTGGGCCGCCCAACATGACGCTGACCTATAACTGGAGTGTCTCAGGTGGGACGATCAGCGGCGGGCAAGGGACGCCGTCGATCACGGTGGACACGACGGGAGCCGGAGGGCAGACGATCACGGCGACGGTGGAAGTCGGAGGGTTAGCGCCGGAATGCCAGCGCACAGCCTCCTGCTCCTTCACTGTCAACCAGCCGTCAATCGCCAGGAAGTTCGACGAGTACGGCGACATCCGGTTCAACGACGAGAAGGCGCGGTTGGACAACTTCGCCATCCAGTTACAGAACGAGCCGGGAGCGACGGGAGTGATCGTGGCTTATGGAGCGAGGACTGGCCCGGCCGGTCAGGCGCAAGCCAGAGCCGACCGAGCGAAGGATTACCTGGTCAACACTCGCGGCATTGACGCCGGACGCATCGTAACCATTGACGGCGGGTGCAAGGAGAACCTGACGGTCGAGTTGTGGATCCAACCGCAGGGAGCGCCGGCCGTGACGGCTTCGACTACGGACACCGTGCCGTGCGAGCCGAGGGCTACTCGAAGAACTCGTCGCGGCCGTCGCGGTCGTGATGATGAATAACCCTTAGACCAACAGCTTGCCTCTCTCTTTAACCGGAGAGGCGGGCGGTTTCCGAAGGCGGGCGCGTGTTGCTCAGACTTGAGCGCGCGCCCGCCTTCGCTTTATGCTCTACGAAGGCCGGGGAAGGAAGCGCGCCGAAGGAGCCAACTCCGGCCGACATCTGCACGGGACGATAATTTTATGAGTCTGAAAGAACGGATCGTATCCGACCTGACCGCCGCGATGAAGGCCAAGGACGCGGCGCGCACCTCTACGCTGCGCATGGTCAAGGCGTCGGTCATGAACCGCGAGATTGAGAAGGGCGGCGCGCTCGATGACGACGAGCTACAGAAGGCGCTTCAGTCGCTCGTCAAACAGCGGCGCGACTCCATAGAGCAATACGAGAAGGCCGGCCGCCCGGAGTTGGCCCAGAAGGAGCGCGCCGAGATCGAAGTTATCGAAGCATACCTTCCGCAAGCGGCTTCGCGCGAAGAGATCGAGCGGGCCGTAGACGAAGCCATCCGTGAGACGGGCGCTTCTGCTATGCGCGAGATGGGCGCGGTGATGAAGGCCGCGCAGGCCCGCCTGGCCGGCCGAAGCGCCGACGGCCGCACCGTGAGCGAGATCGTCAAGGCCAGGCTCTCTCAGCCAAAACTCTCTTAAGTATAGCCGGCAATAAAAGGGCTCCTGCGGCGGCTCTTCTCCTCGCTTGCGTCTGCACTTCCCTTCTCGTATAATTCTCCGCTTGCTTGGAGCGCGGCGGTGCTGTCCGGTGGGTTCGCGCCCACTTTTTATTTTGGGCGAGAGAGTTTTCCGGGCGGAAAGGACGAGTCTGGTGGGGCAGGGTTCGATTGAAGAGCGGGTGCGGGAGATAGCCGAGCGCGTCTGCACGGATCACGGGCTGGAGCTGGTTCATGCCGAGGCAGCCGGGCCGGAAGGTAAGCCCATCCTGCGCGTCTTCATAGACAAGCCGGGCGGCGTGACCCACGAGGATTGCTCCGAAGTCAGCACGAACATCGGCACGATCCTGGACGTGGAAGATTTCATCCACTCGCCTTATACCCTGGAAGTATCTTCGCCGGGATTGGAGCGCGGGCTCTACAAACGGGCCGACTACGAGCGTTTCGCAGGCCAGCGGGCCAAGATCAGGACACGCCTGGCCATCAACGGCCAGCGCAACTTTCGCGGCCTCCTGGTGGGGCTCGAAGGCGACCGGGTGGTTTTTGAAGATCAGACGAGCGGACGCGTGCTGCTGCCGCTGGACGCGATTGCCAAAGCCAACCTTGAGATAGACGTGGAAGAAGAGTTCCGACGCGCACGCGAGCGCGAGATGGCGGCCGGGGTAGCCGAAGGACGCGACGGCCACAAGAGAGGGAGATAGCTGACGGACTCAGAGGAATTGGCAGCGCGACTTGCCGATCCCACTAACATCCGGCGTCCGGCATCTAACATCTAGTTAATTATGAGCACATCCATCGCGAAAAACATTGACGACCTTTGCCAGGAGAAGGGCGTAGACCGCGAGATCGTCATCGAAGCGGTCAAGGAAGCTGTGCGCGCCGCGGCCAAGAAGCAGTTCCGCTCCGGCGAGGACATACAGGTTGACTGGAACCCTGAGAGCGGGATAGAGCTTTCCGCCTCCAAAGTGGTCGTTGATGAAGTGAGCAACCCGGCCACGGAGCTTTCGATTGAAGAGGCGCGTGAGATGGCCGGCGACGAGGTCGAGATCGGAGACGCCCTGCTCTTGCCCCTGCCGATGGAAGAGTTGGGCCGGATCGCCGCCCAGACCGCCAAGCAGATTCTTTTCCAGAAAGTACGCGACGCCGAACGCTCAAACATCTACGACCAGTACATAGACAAGATCGGCGACCTCGTCAACGGGTTCGTCAAACGCTTCGAGCGCGGCAACATCATCGTCGACCTCGGGAACATGGAAGCCATCCTTCCCCGCTCTCAGCAGTCGCGCGGCGAGCAGTGGAACCAGGGCGAGCGCATCCGCGTCGTCATCAACAACGTCTCGAAGGAATCAAAAGGGCCGCAGGTCGAAGTCTCGCGCACTTCGCCGGAACTCCTGCGCCGTCTCTTCGAGATGGAAGTGCCTGAGATTTATGACGAGACTGTGATTATCAAGTCGGCCGTCAGAGAGCCGGGCGAGCGCGCCAAGATTGCCGTCACCTCCAATGAGCGCGACGTTGACCCTGTGGGCGCGTGCGTCGGCATGAAGGGCTCGCGCGTGCAGGCCATTATCCGCGAGCTGCGCGGCGAGAAGATCGACATCATCGAATGGTCTGACGAGCCTTCGGTCTTTGCCGCCAACGCCTTGTCTCCCGCGAAGGTCAACCAGGTTCGCATCACGGACATCGAGAACCGGCAGATGGAGGTCATCGTCAACGAAGACCAGCTCAGCTTGGCCATCGGCAAGCGCGGGCAGAACGTCAGACTTGCGACGAAGCTTGTGGGCTGGAACATAGACATCCGCAGCGAAGAGGAGCTCAAGCGCGAGGTCGCCGAGCAGATGGGCGCGCTCATCGCTTCGGGCGGCGCTGTGCCGCTCTCTGCCATTGAAGGCGTGACGGCTCAGCAGGCCGAGGCGCTCGCCGCGCATGACATCAACGACATAGACGCGCTCGCCAACACTTCCGTCGACGACCTGGTCGAATACCTCGACGTGAGTCTCGACGAAGCCGAGACCATCCTCTCCGCGGCGCAGGCCGTCATCTCTGCGCGCGACAAGAGCAAGCAGCAGGGCGGCGAGGATGAAGCCTCCGCTGGCGAGGCGGCAATGGCTGAGACAGATGCCACCGAGGAGGCGACCGCCACGGAAGGCGAAGCGCCCGACGCGGCAGGAGAAGTGACCGAGATGGCTGACCTTGGAGGAGAGGGAGACGCGCCCGTAGAGCAGCACGCCGTCTCCGCCGAGCTTGACCCTTCGGCTGACGTGGGCGAGGTCGAGCCCAATGAAGAGATGATCGCCGCAGGCTATGACGAGGCCGTTCAGGATGGCACTCCTTTCACGGCCGAGCCGAACATCCTCGCGCAGGAGTCGGCAGACCCCGTAGCAGTCACCGAAGCCGACCCCGTTTCGGAAGACGAGTTGAGATTGCAGGATGCCGGCCGCGACCTGCGCCCGGACACGATCACGCCCGCGCCCGACATCACATCTTCAGGCGCGGCCTACATAGAGGCCGCCGCGCAGGTCGGCGAGGAGGAGCCTCCCGTTGAGGAGGACGAGCCGTTCTCGCCCGTTGCAGATTTCGCTTCCGAAGCCTCCGCGCCCGAAGTGCAAACAACATCCGCTCCCGTCCCGCAGTACAAGGAAGAGGCCGCCACGGACGAGAGCGCGCAGGAAGAGAAGCAGGATGCTTCCCCAGATGCGGCCCGATAACTTGAGCGAGCGCGCACGCCGACAATGCGCGCATCGCTCCTCGCCCACTTAACCTTTCCGGGTGGCGGCACACCATCTCCTTCCCCAAGAGGAAGACGCGCCGAAGAAAAGGTTAAGACGAGCGGGACTGTTCTTAACCTTTTGAAGCGACGACGCCGTGGTTTTTGAAAGCGTCGAAGAAGGAGTGCATGTCCGTTTCTACTTCCAAGGTTCGCCTGTACGACCTAGCCAAAGAACTGAAGCTCGACACAAAGCGCCTCATCGAAGAGGTGCGCCGCGAGGGCGTGGATGTCAGCGTTCCCTCTAACTCTATCTCTAAAGAGTTAGCTGACAAGATACGCAACAAGTATTTCCCCAAGAAGGAAGCGGTCGCGCCGCGCGCCGTGCGCGTCGTCAAAAAAGTCGTCCGCCCCGCCGAGGAAGAAGCGCCGCACACATCAGAAGCGCCCGCGCTTCAGGCCCCCGCCACCCAAAGGCCCGCAAGCGAGGAGCCGCTTCACTCAGCACCGCTCTCGGTACAGCCTGACGCGGCGCGGCCCGCGAGGACGACTGCTGCGCCCTCCCCGGCACGCCTCGTCAAAAAACTTGGCCCGGCGATACGCGCCGAGCAGCCCGCGTCTGCCGCCAGAACGCTTGAAGCCCCGCCGCCGGAGACTTCATCTCAGCAGCAGGAATCAGCGCCCGTCGCCGCGACGACGGCTCCGCCCGCTCCCGTCTCTGAGCCGGTCGCACAGGCCGGCGTCACGCCGCACGCAGCGGATTCAAACGGCGCAGGCGCGGCAGTCGAGCTGGAAGCCAGCCCCTCGCCGCAGGTGAGTGCTGCGCCCGACCTTGCCGCTCAGCATCCGGCCGCGCCGGCACAGCCTCCACCGCCTGCCCGTCAGGTCAGAGTGCTGCGCCCCACGCAGGCCGCCATCAACGCAGGCATACGCCACGGCGAGCGCGCCCCAGTTCCCGTAGCGCCTCCGCCCACAGCGCCACAGCCTAGCCCGCGCGAGCGGCGCGAGCGACAGGAGCGCGCAGAGCGCGGCGAGCGCCCCGCACGCGCAGGAGGAGGCGGCGGACAGCGCGCCTCCGAACGCGCCAGCTTTGAGCATAGCGGCACGCCCGGAGAGACGGCCACGCCGCAGACCGTTTATACGCCTCCGCCGAGTGACCGGCGGCGCGGTCGTTCTTCGCGCACCACCGCGCGCGGCAATCACAAGATACACGAAGGGGGCAAGGGCGGTCGCTTCGGTGATCGCGACTACATCCCGCCGCCGAAGACTCTCTCTCTGGAAGATCGCATCGCGGGCCGCCTGGACGTGGCCACGGTCGGCGGCGAGCTGAAGCCCGTCCGCATAGTCGAGGGCTCGACCGTCAAAGAGTTCGCCGAAAAGCTCGGCATCAAGCCGAAGGACATTGTGACCCTGCTCTTGCAGCGCGGAGTCTTTGCCACCATCAACCAGCCTTTGAATGATGACGTGGCCGCAGACTTGGGCAAGCGGTTCGGCTACGACGTAACCTTCGTGCCCTTTGAAGAGATGGTCGCCGAAGAGGAGTTTGAAGAGTTGATTGACACAGGCGCAGACGACGTTGAGCTGCCGCGTGATCCGGTGGTCACAGTCATGGGCCACGTAGATCACGGTAAGACTTCCCTGCTCGACGGCATCCGCTCGACGGAGGTCGCGGCCGGAGAAGCCGGAGGCATCACGCAGCACATCGGCGCTTATCGCGTCGCCGTGCCCAACCCGGACAATCCCGGCGAGATGCGCCACGTAGTCTTCCTGGACACGCCCGGCCACGAAGCCTTCACGTTGATGAGAGCGCGCGGCGCTAAGGCGACGGACGTGGTCGTGCTCGTCGTCGCAGCCGACGACGGCGTAATGCCGCAGACCATCGAGGCCATAGAGCACTCGCGCGCGGCAGGCGTGCCCATCGTCGTCGCCATCAATAAGATTGACCGCCCCGACGCCAACCCTGACCGCGTCAGGCAGGAGCTTGCCAATCAAGGGTTGCAGCCCGTCGAGTGGGGCGGAGACACAGAGATGGTGCAGGTCTCGGCCAAGCGCAGGGAGAACCTGGACACGCTGCTCGAAACCATTCTGCTGACGGCAGACATCCTGAACCTGCGTGCGAGCCCGACCCGCCTGGCCTCGGGCGTAGTCCTTGAAGCAAAGCTTGATCGCGGTCGCGGCGCTGTCGCCACTGTGCTCGTCCAGCAAGGAACGCTGAGGGTTCACGACCCGTTCATCGTCGGCCAGATTTTCGGGAAGGTGCGCGCCATGTTCAACGACCGTGGCGAGCCGATTACGGAAGCAGGGCCTTCGACGCCTGTCGAAGTCCTCGGCCTTCAGGGAGTGCCGCAGGCCGGCGAATCTTTCCAGGTGGTCGCAGACATCACTCGCGCGCAGCAGATTTCGCACCACCGCCAGATGCTCACGCGCCAGAACACGCTGCTGCAAACCACCAAGCGCGGCATAGAGGCGCTGGGCCAATCCGAGGTCAAGGAGTTGCTCGTCGTCATCAAGGCCGACGTGCAGGGCTCTGTCGAAGTCCTGAAGTCCACTTTGCAGAAGCTCTCGACCGATCAGGTCAAGGTCAAGGTCATACGCTCGGGCGTGGGCGCGATCACCGAGTCCGACGTGCTGCTGGCTTCGGCCACGCAGGCCGGGGCCTCGCAGACGGCCGTCGTCATCATCGGCTTCAACGTCCGACCGGAAACCAGGGCCGCAGACCTGGCCAAGCAGGAAGGCGTGGACATTCGGCTGCACTCGATCATCTACAAGGTCGAGGAAGAGATTCGGGCGGCGATGATCGGCATGCTCGAAGCCGTCGAGAAGGAGCGCATCCTCGGCAAGGCAGACGTGCGCGAGGTCTTCCGCGTGCCGCGTGTCGGCGCGGTCGCCGGCTGCATGGTCATAGACGGAACCATTCGCCGCAACGCTCGCGCGCGCCTCATCAGAGACGGCATCGTCACCTGGGAAGGCGGCATCAGTAGCCTTCGCCGCTTTAAAGACGATGCTTCGGAAGTGCGCGAAGGCTTCGAGTGCGGTATCGGTCTCGAAAACTTCAACGACATCAAGGTCGGCGACCAGATCGAGGCATACATCATCGAGAAGGTCGCAGCGACCGAACTGTAAAAGCAGTAATGAGTGACGAGTGACGAGTGCCAAGCAAGAGCAAAGCTTTTCTCTCGTCACCTGTCACTCGCCACTTGCCACTGTAGTTGATATGCGTCGCCCTGAGAGAGTTGCAGACATGCTGCGCGAGGAGATTGCGCAGATCGTCGGCTATGAATTGGAAGACCCGCGCGTGACGATGGTCACGGTAACGGATGTCAGGCTGTCGGAGAACCTGCGCGATGCGCGTGTGTACGTGACCGTGGCGGGAACGGAGGAGGAGGCGGTCAAGGCGCTCGCCGCGCTCCGCCACGCCGCCCCTTACGTGCGCAAGCAGGTCGGCTTCGCCTTGAGCCTTCGGCACACGCCCGAGATTCACTTCGTCCGCGATACGGTCGAGGAGCAGGGCGCACGCGTGGACGAGCTGCTGGCCGAGATCGAACACACACGGGAGAGTCAAAGCTCTACGCAGGAGTCCCCCGAAAGAAAGGATGAGGGATGAGGGATGAGGGATGAGGGATGAATAAGACGTTCGCGTCTTTCTTTCATCCCTCATCCCTCATCCCTCATCCCTGCTTGCAACGATGCTTAGTCAAGTTGTCGAATTGATCGAATCGAAGCGGCGCTTCGCGATCACCTCTCACATACGGCCCGACGGCGACAGCCTGGGCTCATCGCTTGGCCTTTACTGGCTGTTGCGCGCGCTCGACAAAGAGGTCGAAGTCATCATGCGCGACCCCGTCCCACACTCTTACCAGAAATTGCCGGGCGCAAGCGAAGTGCGGGTTACACCCTCGATTGACCGCGTCTACGACGCAGTCTTCGTCATCGAGTGCTCGGACATCACGCGCCCCGGCCTCTTCGATTTGGAGAAACAGTTCGTCGTCAACATAGACCATCACGCGACGACGGCTCTCTTTGGCACGATCAACTGGATCGACTCGACGGCCTCGGCCGTCGGCGAGATGATCTACAACCTGTGCAAGGCGACGGGCGTGCGCGTGACGCGCGAGATCGCCGAGTGCGTTTACACAGCGCTGATTACAGACACCGGCTCTTTCCATTACTCGAACACGACGGAGCGCACCTTCAAGGTGGCCTCAGAGCTTGTCCGAGCCGGGGTCAAGCCCGCGAAGGTCTCCGAAGCGGTCTTCGCCAGCTACCCCTGGAGCAAGATAGAGCTTTTGGGCGAAGTGCTCTCGACCGTGCGCCGCGACGAGACGGGCCGCGTCGCCTGGATGCGCCAGACTTTAGAGATGCAGGCGCGCACCGGAGCGACCGAAGAGGACGGCGACGGCTTCGTCAACTACCCGCTGGCCTGCGACACCGTCGAGGCTGTCGCCCTGTTGAAGGAGAAGGAGCCGGGCGTCTATCGCACGAGCCTGCGCTCTAAGGGCGAGGTCAACGTCGCGCGCATAGCCGAACAGTTCGGCGGCGGCGGCCACCGCAACGCCGCTGGCTGCACGCTCACGGGCCCGTGGGACGAAGCCGAGCGCACCATCGTCCGCATGCTCAAAGACGCGGTCGAGCGCCCCTACGCCGACATAGACACCACGGAAGACGCGCTCGTCCAAACCGATTCGAGCAGAAGCCAGAGACTCGAAGTGAGAGGCTAAAGAGATGCCGGATGTAAGCAGACAGCCCTGCTAAGATCCGGCATCTGAATTTTTATGTCCGGAAAAGAGAAGAAATATAAGTGGCGGCGGGCCGATTACCAGGAACAGACGCGCGGCCTGTTGATGATTCATACGGGCAACGGCAAGGGCAAGACGACCTGCGCGCTGGGACTAATGATGCGCGCGGCGGGGCGCGGCTTGAACTGCTGCATGATTCAGTTCATGAAGTCTCGGAACGACCGCTACGGCGAGCACGTCTCGGCCGAGAAGCTCGGCATCGAAGTCCACACGATGGGCGACGGTTTTACCTGGGACACCAAGAACCCCGAGCAGGATCGCCGGACTGCGCGCGAGACCTGGGCGCTCTGCGTCGAGAAGATGCGCTCCGGGGACTATGACCTGCTGGTGTTTGACGAGCTGGTCTACGTCTTGAGCTACGAGATGCTGCCCGTCGAAGAGGTGCTCGCGGAGCTTAGAGAGGTGCGCGCCGCTCAGCCCGCGCTGCATATCGTCGTGACGGGGCGCGACGCTCCCGATGCGCTCGTCGAAGCCGCAGACCTCGTTACCGAGATGCGCGAGATCAAGCATCCATTCAACGCAGGCATACGTGCGCAGCAGGGAATAGAGTTTTAAGGATGAAAGAGAGAACACAGAACACAGGACTCAGAAGGAAAAGGCAAAAGCTCTTATTCTGACCTCTGTGTTCTGTCTTTCATCCTTCATCCTTCATCCTTTTTTATGTTATTCTCTGCGCCGTCTTCGTCTGAAGATGATTAAATGCTCTACATCGAGGGAAGCCGTGTTGCGGCTTGTTGCGACCTATGCCCTGGTTTCGTAAGCCAAAGGATCGGAAGAGCGAACCCGTGCCCGTCGAAGAGCGGCGGGTCAAAACCGAAAACGTCTTCGTCAAGTGCGAAGAGTGCGATGCCCCTCTCTACAAACGCGACCTCGAAGAATCTCTACAGGTCTGCCCGCACTGCAACTACCATTTCCGCCTCGACGCTCTCTCGCGCCTCTCGCTGCTCTTCGACGACAAGATGTATGAAGAGCTGGACGCGGAAGTCATCAGCCTAGACCCGCTGGAATTCGTTGACACGAAGCCTTACCCCGAACGCTTGAAGCAGGCGCAAAGAGTTTCGGGCCTGCCCGAGGCGGTCATCAACGCGCGCGGCAAGGTCGGCGGCCATACTGTTTTCGCCGGGGCGATGGACATGCTCTTCATCGGCGGCTCGATGGGCTCGGCCGTCGGCGAGAAGATCACGCGCTTGATCGAGAGGGCTCTGCGAGAGCGCGGGGCGGTCGTCATCTTCGCCGCTTCGGGCGGCGCGCGGATGCAGGAAGGCGCGCTCTCCTTGATGCAGATGGCGAAAATATCTGCGGCGCTCGCGCAACTCGACGAAGCGCGCCTGCCCTTCATCTCCGTCCTGACAGACCCGACCACCGGGGGCGTGACCGCCAGCTTCGCCATGCTCGGCGACGTAATCATCGCCGAGCCCAAGGCGCTGATCGGGTTCGCCGGGCCCCGCGTCATCGAACAGACCATCCGCCAGAAGCTCCCGAAGGATTTCCAGCGCTCGGAGTTCCTCCTCGAACACGGCATGATAGACGCCATCGTTGACCGTCGCCAGATGCGCGACTATATCATCAAGCTGCTGAGCTTCATGATGAACCCCGAAATCCAGCGCGAGCCCGTTGAAAGCAGTGACAAGTGGCAAGTGACGAGTGATGAGTTGAAAGCTTGATCTTCGGCTCGTCACTCGTCACTCGTCACTCGTCACTTGCCACTGTCTTATGGATTTTGATGAAGCGCTGCGGTATCTCCTGAGTTTGGGCCACGAGACTGTGGCGATCAAGCTCGGGCTCAGGAACACGCTGCGGCTGCTGGAGGCTGTGGGCCGCCCGCAGAGCGCTTTCCCCTCGGTTCAGATAGCCGGGACGAACGGCAAGGGCTCGACCGCCGTCGTGCTCGATTCCATCTGTCGCGCGGCGGGGCTAAACACCGGCCTCTACACCTCCCCGCACCTTGTCTCCATCACCGAGCGCATACGCATACACGGGCGCGAGATCGGCCGCGAAGAGTTTGCGCGATTGATCGAGCGAGTGCGCAGGTGTGCAGAGCGTCTCATGTTCCAGGGCGAGATAGAGGCGCTGCCGACATTCTTCGAGCACTTGACCGTCGCCGCGCTCCTGGCCTTCGGCGAGAGGCACGTCCGTCTGGGGATTCTTGAGACGGGCCTGGGCGGACGCCTCGATGCGACTACGGCCGCGCGCGCAGAGACCGTGGCCATTACTCCCATCGCGCTGGATCATCAGGAATACCTGGGCCAAACCCTGGCCGAGATCGCCGCCGAGAAGGCCGCCATCATTCGCACGGGCGTCCGGGCCATCATCGCTCCGCAGCCCCCCGAGGCTCTCGCGGTTATACTCAGGCGGTGCGAGGAGCAGCGCGTCGAGCCGCGCCTCGTCAAAGAGGACGAAGCATCTGTGCTCGGCGTTGACGACGGCGGGCGCTTGCGAGCGCGCTTCAGGACTGAGCAGGATTGCTACGACGACGTGCACGTTGGCCTTCGCGGTCGCCACCAATTGACCAACGTCGCGGTCGCCATTCACCTCGCGGAAGCCTTGCGCGAGAGCGGCTTCCGCATTGCGCGCGATGCTATTATCCGTGGCATCAACGGCGCGGAGCACAAGGGGCGGCTGGAGTTTCTAGAGGGTAGCCCCCCGCTGCTCTTTGACGGGGCGCATAACGCGGCGGGCGCGCGTGCCCTGCGCGCCTTTCTGGACGAGTTCATGAGTGGGCCCATAAGCGTAGTCTTCGGCGCGATGCGCGATAAAGACCTGACGGAGATTGCGGCCCTGCTCTTTCCTGTTGCGAGCCGCCTGATTCTGACCCGGCCGCACAGTCCGCGTGCGGCCGCGCCGGAAGAGATCAAAGCTTACGTGCCGCGCGGCTTCGATTCGAGTAGAATTACGCTCGCGCCCCGTGTGGGCGAGGCCCTGCGGCTGGCGCGCGCCGAGACGCCGCCCGGCGGGCTGGTCTTAATCACCGGCTCGCTCTATCTTGTCGGCGAGGCGCTGGCCGAGCTTGAACGGCAGGCGGCGCAATCGCGGCTCACCTGAGCGTTGAAAAATTTTATGGCCACACCAGAACGGGAAGCACCGGAGCTTATCAGCAGCGAAGAGATTTTTCGCGGCCGCATCTTTGACGTGACCCTCGACACTGTGCGCGAGGGCGACAAGACTTACAAGCGCGAGATCGTGCATCATCCGGGTAGCGCGGCGATTGTCGCCGTCTACGACGACATGACCGTCGCGCTCGTCCGGCAGTATCGTCATGCGGTCGTGCGTTACCTGTTGGAGATTCCGGCGGGCACTCTTTCCTCGCCCGAGCCGCCGGAAGAGGGCGCGGCGCGCGAGCTTGAGGAAGAGCTCGGAGTCGTCGCCGGGAGTATGGAGAAGCTCTCGGAGTTCTTCGTCTCGCCGGGCTTCGTCGAAGAAAAGATGTGGGTTTACCTGGCGACGGGGCTTAGGGAGACTGCGCAGCGACTCGAAGAGGACGAGCTGTTGGAGATCGTGCGAGTGCCGCTCATGCGCGCGCTTGAGATGATCGCGGACGGCGAGATAGAAGACGCCAAGACGATCATCGGTCTGACGCAGGCGGCCGCGCGTCTGGGCGTCTCTGCGCGGCCCATTGAATAACTCTCGCGGGCCCGATTCTCAGCGTGGGCCCTTGATCGAAGATGAAGACGCCGCTCCTTAACGAACTGGCGACGGGTTGTAAGACGGCGGGGCTTGAGGCGACGGCCAGCGCCGCCTCAAGCGAAGAGGTTCCGCCGACGCCCGAGCCGCGTCGGCCCACTCTCGTCAACTACCTGCACTCGGCCGTCGCCATTCCCCTCATATACCTCTACACGGTCGTTATGGGGAGCCTCTCTCTGACGCTCTCGCTCTACGACCCACGGGGGCGACGACAGCACTGGTGCGCGCAGGTCTGGTGTCGTTTGATCGCGCGGACGACGGGCGCGCGCGTGCGCGTCTATGGCCTGGAACATCTTGAGCCGGGCACATCCTACGTCTTTCTTTCCTCGCACCAGAGCTTCATGGATATTCCGGCGATGCTCGGCTACCTGCCCGTGCAGTTGCGCATCGCCGCGAAGAAGTCGCTCTTCAAGATTCCCTTCATGGGCTGGCACCTGTCGCGGGCGGGCCATATCCCCATTGACCGCAGCTCGACGCAGAATGCCGTGACGAGCATGCGAAAGGCTGCCCGGTACATACGCGACGGCATCTGCGCGTTCGTCTTCCCCGAAGGCACGCGCTCTGAGGACGGCGCGCTGCACGCTTTCAAAAAGGGCGGCTTCAAGCTGGCCGTGCAGGCCGGCGCGCCCGTCGTTCCCGTCACCATCCTGGGCTCGCGCCAAGTCTTGCCCAAGAACTCCATCATCTTCCGCCCCGGCCCCATAGATATGTACGTCGATCAGCCGATCCCGACCGCAGGGCTTGGGGATGCGGATTTAGAAGAGTTGATGAGAGGGGTGCGCGCGGCCATAGCGCGCCACTTCATAGAGCATTACGGAAGAGATTAAAGAGCGCGCCCCAGACCTGCGCTGACCTTGTGCCCATTCCTTATTGAGTAAGCCTTCCCCTGGTGATGCGCGTGAGCGGTTCGTTAACGTCGAACTTCCTGGCTCGAATATCCTTGATGCCGAACGCCTTCATCCGTTCAAGTTTCGGTACGAGGTAAGCGTCCAGAGAAGCTTCGTCCTCAAACAGGTAAATCCCGCCGGCCTCGCCGCTCGCTCGATTCTCCGTCCACACCTTGCAAATCAGACCCGGCACCTCGGCTATCCTCCCCGCCAGCCCAGCATACTCCTCGGCCATCTCAGCCCCCCACGGCCCCGAAAAAGGATAATCCATCTGTAAAAGTTTAAGAGCCACGACAACCTCCTCCCGTTCACATATAACACAAGCCGCGTCGCAGGGCACTAGATTGATGAAGAGCAAGCTGAGGAGGGCCGGGTTGAATGAGTTGTATGGAGTTTGTAATTTGGCTATAACTCTCTTACACTTCTACCTATCGTGGAGACATCGAAAGACGCTTCTTTTGTGACGCCTTTACCGCCTGAAAGCTATGCGGCGTATGATCCGGGGCTGATTAAAGCGCCCGTGTCGAGCGAGCGGGAGGTGAACCCGGATAATCCGCCGTGGGGCGTGTGGATGGCCGTGCTCACCTGGCTGGGCAGTGTAGTGTTGCTGCTCGGCGTTCAATTTCTCTTCATCATTCCTTACGTCCTGATGAGGTACAAGGGGGCCGGGTTCGAGGCCGCTGGCCAATCGCTGCAAAAAGACCCGGCGGCCATCCTGCTCTCGGTGCTTTCGACTATTCCGGCGCACTTGCTGACGCTCGGGCTGGTGTGGGCAGTGGTGACGGGGTTTCGCAAGCGTCCTTTCTGGCAGACGCTCGGGTGGAGTTGGAGCAGCCGTGTCGGGCCCTGGACGAGCATAGGGCTGGCCGTGCTGGTCTTGGGCGCAGGCGGAGTGCTGACCAAGTTGGTCGGGGGCGAAGCGACGGAGGTGGACGCCATCGTCGCCAGCTCGATGGCCGCGCGCGTCAGCATCGCCGTACTCGCAACTCTCACGGCCCCGCTCGTCGAAGAGCTGATCTATCGCGGGCTGCTCTACTCGGCCTTGCAGCGAGTGATGGGACGGCTTCTGAGCGTCCTCTTCGTCTCCTTTCTTTTCGCCTTCGTACACGTCTTCCAGTACAGCAATAACCTGGGAGTCATCGCGGCGATTACCATCTTCAGCCTGTCGCTGACGTTGATGCGCGCCTACAGCGGACGGCTCCTGCCCTGCTACATCATGCACCTGGTCTTCAACGGTCTACAGTCCATAGTCATCCTCTTCGAGCCCTACATGCAGCAAACGAGCGGCGGCGGTGAGCAGAAGGCGACGATCATTTATACGCTCACGCACCTGCTCCAAAACTTAGGCTGAGAGATGGCATACGAAGTGGTCGTCGTCGGCGGTGGCATAGGCGGCTTGACCGCGGCCGCTCTGGTGGCAGCGCGCGGCCTGAGCGTCTGCCTGTTCGAGAAGGAGTCGCGCCCGGGCGGCTGTGCAGCGACCTCGGAGAAGTTCGGCTACCAATTCGAGCAGACGGCCTCGCTCTACGCCTCCTGGCAGGCCGGAGAGATTCACGACCGCGTCTTCGCGCAGCTTCCCGTCGCGGCCCCCGAAGTCCGGCCCGCAGAGCCCGCTTACATCGTTCGCCTGCCTGACGGCGTAGACCTGCCGCTCGTCACAGACGACGCCCGGTTTGAAGCGGCGCTTCACGCGGCGTTTCCTGAATGCGCCGAGGCTGCCGTCAGGTTCTATCGCGGGCTTGCGGCGGTAGGCGAAGCTTTGATGCGTGTCGCGCGGCGCGTCCCAGACCTGCGGACTGCTTCCGGGCTTCGCCGCACGCTTGTATCGCTCAGGGAAGCGCGCATCGCTTCAAGCGTCTATACAGGGATGAACCGCACTGTGGCCGAGTACCTGGACGGCACATCGCACCGCTTTCGTCGCTTCATAGATGTCCAGCTACAGATGTTCGCGCAGCGTACCAGCCGCGAGTGCGCTTACCCTTACGCGGCCGTGGCGCTGATGCTTCCGCGCCGTGGTATGTACGTTATGCGCGGCGGCGCTCAATCGCTGGCCGATGCGCTGCTGGAAGCGACGAGGAAGAGCGGCGGAGTTGTGCGGCTCGACACCACTGTGCTGCGGCTCGCTTACGACTCCGAAGGGCGGGCCGGGGGCGTCAGACTGTTGAGCGGCGAAACGGTCGAAGCGACGCGCGCAGTCGTCAGCAATCTCACGGTCTGGGACACCTACGGCAAGCTCGTCGGGCTGGAACGCACGCCGGAAGAGATCAGGCGGCGACTCAAAAGCCTGCACGGCTGGGGCGCTTACCTGCTCTACCTGGGGATAGATGAAGAGGCGGCAGAGGCTCTGCCCGCGGAACACATTCTGGCACTGACGGACTGGCAAGAGGGCTCCGAGTACGACCCCGAGGAAGCGCAGTTCATGTTCTCTTGCGCGCCCTCTTGGGACGCGCGTGGGCCCACTGGCAAACGCGCCGTCACCGTCAGCACCTTCACAGAGCCTACGCAGTGGTTCTCCTTTCACGAGGACGAAGAGGAGCACGAAGCGCAGGATCAAGCGCGGCTCGAACGATGTTGGGAGCGCATACATCGCCACATGCCGGAGCTGGGCGACCGGCTAGAAGTGATCGAGACGGAGACGCCGCGCACCTTTTACGAAAGAACCAGGCGAAGGCTCGGGATGACGGGCGGCGTGGGCCAATCCCTGGACGTGTTCGGCATGAACTCGCTCTCGCACCGCACAAGCATTCCTCACCTCTACATGGTCGGCGACACGACCTTCCCCGGCCACGGCATAGCCGCCGTCACCCAATCCGCCCTCATCGTCGCCAACGAGCTGGCCCCGCCCGTCGGCTAATCGAAACTTCTTGACAGCCCCTCCCTTTAGAGATTAGGTTTCATCTGTGACCGAACCTTTGGCCAAGAGCCTCACTCCTCATAGAGTTTCGCTCTTGCTTGTTTCCCCTTCAAATACTAAGGAGATAAAAGATGTCCTCTCTTTCTTTACAAACTGGTGTATATCCTTCCCGGTTGAAAATATTTCCTCAACTCATAATCGTCCTGGGCTTGATGCTGGCTTTACTGCCTGGTCAAAGCGCCGCCTTGTCTGGGCAGCAAAAGCAGGACAGGTCTCTCAAGCAGATGCGCTGGCCCAATGAGCCCGTCAAGTTAACCAGAATAAAGAGCAAGGGCGTGGTGGTTGATTTGGATAAAGCGTTTCCCGGTGAAGACGACTGGTTGAATGGTCTAACGATTAGTGTGAAGAACAGTTCGGATAAAGCCATTATCTTTCTGTCCGTCTCAGTTCGTTTGCTCAGACCTGGCGCTGAGGACTCCGCGCAAAGGCAGCCGTCCTATCGCCACGAACTGATCTACGGTCGTGATCCTTCATCGCCAGCCTCAGCCGACCAACCCAAATCCATTAAGCCTGGAGAGACTGTCGAGATGGTTTTATCTGCTGAAGATTACGATAGTATTCGAGCGATTTTGAAACAACTCAACTACCCGGCCAGCGTCAAGCAGGCGCAGGTGGTGCTCAATACGGTCATCTTTGATGACGATACGATGTGGAAAGGAGGAGGGATTCTCCGGCGTGACCCGAATGATCGTCAAAAATGGAAACCGATTCCGCAATCAGGTGAGTCACCGTCCAACCAGAATATGAGGCCGCCGGATTCCAGTGCTAAAGTTTTCGCCTCCTTCCTCTCCCCGGTCAATTTCTCCATCACACAGTTTCTTCCGCGAAGTAAAATAAGTTCCATCAAACCGCGCCCCTTCTTACAGAGCCAGCGTAACTGCGTAAACCAGCGGGTCGTGCCGAGGACTACGGAGTGTACACGACCCGGCTGCACGGTATCGGAGGAGACCGTTGACCCGACCATATATGGCCCCCTCGTTAACCCTGTAGCAGATTTCGTGCAATGCAAGAGCGCCGACGGGACAGCCTGTGTCAGTAATGGAAGCCCGGTTATATATTTAGCTACAACTTATGAGACATGCCCACTAATTGCCGGTGACGATCGGTGTAATGAATACTTAAATTGCGAAGGCGGATACGTTCCATCCGGTTATCCTGACTGCTCATGTCAGCCCGGTACTCCAATACTTATTGATCTCGCAGGCGATGGCTTCAAGCTGACGAATGGCCCAGGCGGGGTAATGTTTGATCTCGGCAGCGATGGCAAACCGGATAGGCTTTCCTGGACAGCCAGCGGCTCAGACGACGCCTGGCTCGCTCTTGACCGCAACGGCAACGGCACGATTGATAACGGCACGGAGCTATTCGGTAACTTCACCCCGCAGCCAGCCTCAAACACGCCGAACGGCTTCCTTGCCCTGGCTGAGTATGATAAGCCGGAGCAGGGCGGCAACAGTAATAGAGTACTGGATGGAAGAGATGCAATCTTTTCTGCACTACGCCTCTGGCGAGATATGAATCATAACGGTATCTCAGAGCCCGAAGAGTTGCATCGTTTGCCGAGATTGGGCGTGGTCACTATCGAGCTTGATTATAAAGAGTCCAAGAGAACGGATGAATACGGCAACCAGTTCCGCTATCGCGCCAAGGTGAGGGACGCGCGTGGCGCGCAGGTCGGGCGCTGGGCCTGGGATGTCTTCTTAGTCTCTGGCGGCAGAGCACAGTAAGCAATTCAAGGAGGGGCGGCATAGAAGTTCTTGACACGCCCTCTCTTTAAGGATTAGCCTGTCCGCGTCTTGGATTCATCACGCAAGAGCCTCACTCCTAACGGAATTTTGCTCCTGCTTGGCCTCTTTCTCCTGTTTTGAAATGTTACTTAAAGGAATGCTCCACATGTTAACTCGCGGAAAAAAGCTTCTCTTACTTTCCACCTTCTTGATCCTGTCAATCGTAACCACTTTAGCTGCATTACGCGGGCAAGGTCAGAAATGGAATCCCGATGAGAAAGATAACCCGACAGTAGTGCAAGAAGGTGTCATGACCGAGAGGCAAAAACAACACAGCAAGCTTTATGAGCGTTCTGGCAGGAGGAACTTGCGTAACTCTCACAGATCGCTTGATGTGGTTGTTCCTCCACCGTTTATCGCACCTGACAGTGAAAAAATGGCTTCAGCAATTGAAGAATTGCTACGACAGGAAACGTGTGATGCCGATACGGTGATCATTGGCAGTGTGAGCGGCAAAACTTCTCAATTTACAGAAGATGGCTCTTTTGTTTTCACTGATTACGATATACAAATTGAAGAGGTAGTAAAAAACAGTTCATCCGCGCCCCTTCAACTAAGCAGTAGTATTATTGTCACTCGCCCCGGAGGTGCAGTGAGCTTCAATGGCAATGTTATAAGGGTCATAGACAAATCCTTTCAGCCGCTTGAGGTGGGAGGTAAATACTTACTGTTCCTTCAGCAAATTCCATCTTCAGGCGCTTATCAGGCCATTAATAGTGAGAGCAGCTTTCAGTTAGATCAGAATCGAGTTCGTAGGCTCAGCACACGGCAGCTCCCATATCCCTTCCCCTACGGGAACGACGCCACCTCGTTTTTGAATCAGATTAATAGTATTAAAAGTACTTGCGGTCGGCGCTTGGATTGAGGTGCGAAATGAGCATCTTCAATGTGTCAACAATTAACCGTTACGCAATATGGTTCATCGTAGCTTTGAGCGCAGGTTTGGGTATCACTTTTATTATCCCCGGTTTGCCATCAACAGTTAACGCACAATTCCTTAGTGGGGCCTGGGATGTCTTCTTAGTCTCGGGCGGCAGGCCGCAGTAAGCAATTCAAGAAGAGGTAAAGGAGAGCAAGGCGGCGGTAGCTCACACAGCTACTGCCACCTTGCTCTTAGCCTGTGCGCCTTCGCCAGCAAGCGAGACCGCTCTTGATGATTGCGCCCTCAGTTCTTGTTATTCGGTCGAGGGAGGTTTTCAAGGCGCGGGTGGGGCGGGTGGTTGTGGCCTACGTCTCGGAGGGCGTTCGACGCGCGAGGCGCTCAGCCAGGCGGCCAGCTTGCCCGGATTGTCCTCGTAGATGTTACGCATGATCGCGTCCAGCTCGCGCACTATCCGCATGCCTCTTTCAATCAGGTCATCAATGGTCGTGGTCGCGTTGATGTGTGTGGCCGTGTCCTGCGTCCTCTGCGCGAGCGCCTCTTCAAACGCCTCTATATCTTCGTTCAGGTCTTCGAGAAAGTTTTCGTCCAGGCCGCGCTTGACGAATTCAGCCTTGAGCGGGAGCGCTTCCGAGGCTACACGACGCGCGAAGGTCAAGAGGTCTTGATCTTTGAGCCTGCTTCGGAGTCGAAACTTCTCCTCAAGGCCGGGCGTGCTGAGAGCCATCGCGCGCGCCGTGCGGCTGATGGCCTGTAGGTCGCGCTCAAGCTCGTCGCGGGCCACGCCTATGCTTCTGGTGCTCTGGCGCGCCGAGGTCAAGCCGGAAGATTGCGCCCCGGCGTACGTCTCCAACTCCGTGATGAGTTGCGAGAGGTCGTTGAAGAGCGAGGTGACAAAAGTGTTAGAAGCAAGGCTCGCCGCTTCGTTCGTACCGTGCTGGCGCACGCGCAGAAACATCTCGTAACGCCAAGTATCATTGTCTGTCATCGGGTTTTTCTCCTTCGTCTTGGGTGAGTCCAAAAGGACGGGTTTTTGAGGGGCTAAAGGAGCGAGGCTCGGTCAGGGTTCCTTTAACCGTTAACTGGCAGCGTACGCGGACAGCAGAGTTCGGCTACCCGCGCGGCCAGATTATAGCCCCTCCCCTTCACTTCTCAACCCCTTTTTGCACCCGAAAGGCTGTCAGACCGTACTAAAACCGCACAAATGCCGGTTTTCACGCTGGAAATGGAGACTTTCGCACCGGAAATGTCAACTTTCACACTGGAAACGACGACTTTCACACCGGAAAAGAAGGTTTTGCCACCGGAAATGGCGACTTTCACGCTGGAAATGGCAGCTTTCGCAGTGGAAATGAAGGTTTCGACACTGGAAATGGCGGCTTTGACAGTGGAAATGAGGGTTTTCGCTCCGGAAATGGAGAGTTTCAAACAGCGAAGGCCGCCGCGACTCCCTTTCACGGCGGCCTCCTCCGCACAGCCAGCTCGTTTTTCTGGCCTGAGAGCAGGCATGCAGAAGAGAGCGCGCCCCCTCCCAGCGCGCTCCCTAATAATCTCTCTATGGCTTTGATAAGGGCATAAGATATGATTGACCCGGTCTCTGAATTGAAAACTGGCAACGGCCTGATGCGTCGTCTCAAGCCTCAACCTCAAAGCTGAGTGATGAGCGCCGCCGTTGAGATAAGGATTCTCACGGCGACAAGGTTGAGTAAGCGCACTCTACCACCATTTGGTGGTGACGGCAAGTTTGGAATGTCATCCGTTCCGTCAGGAGTCTATGCCTGATGGGGACGAAGCCGCGTATCAAGCCAGAGCGCCTAGCGGAAAAACTTCGCCAGATCAGGCTCTCTCTTGGAATGTCTCAGGCCGAGATGTGGAGGCATCTTGGAGTAGAAGACATGATCGTCTTCAAGCAGATTTCAACGTATGAGCTAGGAAAGCGAGAGCCACCGTTGCCGATTCTCTTGCGCTATGCCCGCGCAGCGCAAGTCAGCACAGATGTCTTGATTGATGATGAACTGAACCTGCCAGATAAATTGCCAAGCAAGGCAAAACACACGCGCAATTAATTTCTCAGACTGTTTGGACAGGAGAGGGTCAGCTAACGTTGGGAAAGTCATCTTCTTGCGCTATACTTTTCGTGATAATCATTGAGAAATTAAGATTAGTAGATGTCAGTAAAGAAGACTACTAAAAAGAGATCAAAGAAGGCTCGCGCCGCGTCGAAACGTAACGGGAAACTACAAGTAGTAGGTTATCTCGGGGCGCGAGATGAGCATGTGCTTCCTCTTTATATGGTTGAAGCAAACCATCCTTTCCCGGTCTACCTCAACCCTGAATCTGCCGAAGAGCGCGAGAAGCGGATAGCTAAGAGGAAGGCTCGCACTCTGCGCATCTTCCAGACAGCCTACGAGAACCATCGGAACAAAGCTTCATGATGGCTTACTTCACTTGTGATACATCCACGATTATTTCAAGAAAGTTGTCAGATTTACCTGACAACTTTCTTTTTTCGTCAGTCGTGTTCATGGAATTAATGGCTAGTGCCCAAGATGATTCACAGCGAAGAGAGCTTGAGTTAGCTTATCGGGATTATGCGAAAGACAATTCACTGATAGTTCCCAGTACTGATGATTGGCTGATGGCAAGTAAGGTGCTTTTCTGGTTAACGCAAGGCCGCAGACGAAGCGCGAAGGGCAAGTCTCCACGATTAAAGCCTGGGGCTACGCAGCGAATGGCCCTTGATGCGCTTATCGCCGTTAGCGCACGCCGTTGGAACACAATAATTATTACTGACAATTGGAATGACTTTAAAGCGATTCAACGATATTGTAATGTTAAGATAGTTAAAGGGTCTGAGTTCTTCAAGCGGTAATGTCGTGATGGTGTCCACCCAATAGGTCGTTCCACCCCAGCGCCCGATAGTATTCCCTTCATCGTGCTCGCGCCGATTCAGTTGAATGCTTTATACGAGTCAATCCCAACGTTAGGCGAGCGTTAGTAAAACTGGCGAACCTTTCGCGCCGCTCTCTCTTGGGGCCGGTCAAGGTCAGTCAGAAGGGCTTGATTGGTGTCAGGTTGACCGAGTGTGACCTGTCATCTTGAGAGACGAGAATCGAGCCGTCCGTCTAAGCCCAATAATTTCAGCACCTCTTTTCATGCGTCAGGGCGGCATGCGGTTCGCAATACGTGCGGTGCGGGCTCTGAGGCGACACCCTCTTCGACGGCATGAAACTAAGCGGCAAGCAAAAATTGATGGAACCGTTCATGTGGCTGGTGATCGTCACGGGCGCTGCGGCTTGCATCTTTTCCATCACACGTTTGCCGCTTGATCGCATAGACGTACGATTCCTGCTGCTGGCGGGCGTGACGCTCTGCTTCGGCTCGCGCCTGAGCGTCAAGATTCCGCGCGTCCAGGGCGAGGTCACCGTCTCTGACACCTTCGTCTTCCTCACAGTCCTGCTCTACGGCGGCGAGGCTGCTGTGCTTTTGGCTACGGCCGACGCCTTTGCTTCCTCGCTCCGCTTCTGCAAGAACAAGACGACCATCATGTTCAATGCGGCCGTGATGGCCGCCTCCACGGCGCTGACGGTCTGGACGCTGCGCTTCATGTTCGGCTCGATCCCGGTCTTGCTGCACGGAGATTACTCGGCCGACTTCATCATGGCCGTCTGCGTGATGGGGCTCGTCCAGTACATAGCCAACTCCGGCATGGCGGCCATTCGCCAGGCGTTGAAGGCTAATGAATCTGTCTGGCAGATGTGGCGCAGGGGCTACCTCTGGACTTCTATCACCTACTTCACGGGCGCATCGGCGGCGGCCATCATCGCTAAGGTCTTCGGCGGCGTCGGCATCTACGCCTTCATCGTGACCACCCCGATCATCGCCGTCGTTTACTTTACCTACCGCACATACCTGAAGAACGTCGAAGCCTCGCAGGAGCAGGCCGAGCAGGCGCAGCGTCACGTGCTGGCGCTTCAGGCGAGCGAGGCCCGCTTTCGCAGCGCCTTCGAGCGTTTCCGCAGCGCCTTCGATTACGCAGCCATAGGCATGGCGCTGGTCGCCAAGAACGGGCGCTGGCTTCAGGTCAATCGCTCGCTCTGCGAAATCCTCGGCTACACGGAAGCGGAGCTTTTAGCCACGCACTTCCAGGCGATCACGCATCCGACAGACCTCGCCCCGGCGATGGCCAACATCAACCAACTGCTCGAAGGCAAGGTTCCGACCAACCAGATGGAGAAGCGTTACTTTCACAAGCTGGGCCACGAGGTCTGGGTGCTTTTGAGCGTCTCGCTGGTACGCGACGCAGAGGCCAAGACCGAGCACTTCATCTTTCAGATTCAGGACATCACAGACCGCAAACGAGCCGAAGACCGCCTGCTTCACGACGCCTTCCACGATGCCCTGACGGGCCTGCCCAATCGTGCGCTCTTCGTCGATCACCTCAAGCTGGCCGTGCAGCGCACCCGCCGTCGCGAAGACATGCTCTTCGCAGTCCTCTTCCTAGACCTCGACCGCTTCAAGGTCATCAACGACAGTTTGGGCCACATGGTCGGCGATCAATTGCTCGTCGGCATCGCGCGCCGCCTTGAGACCTGCCTGCGTCCGGGCGACACCATAGCGCGCCTCGGCGGCGACGAGTTCACAGTTCTGCTGGAAGACATCGCGGACGAAGAAGAGGTCGTCGAAGTCGCTCAGCGCCTACAGAAAGAGCTGACCCAACCCTTCAACCTCGGCGGCCACGAAGTCTTTACGAGCGCGAGCATAGGCATAGCCCTCAGCACCACAGGCTTCGAGAAACCGGAAGACCTCCTGCGCGACGCCGACACGGCCATGTACCGCGCCAAGTCTATGGGCAAAGCGCGCCACGAGCTGTTCGATAAGGGCATGCACACGCGCGCCCTGACGCAACTGCAACTGGAAACAGACCTGCGCCGCGCCGTAGACCGCCAGGAGTTCATCATCCATTACCAGCCGATTGTCTCGCTCTCGAACTTCCGGCTCGCAGGCTTTGAAGCACTCGTCCGCTGGGAGCACCCCGAGCGCGGCCTCGTGCCCCCGACAGATTTCATCCGCATAGCGGAAGAGACCGGACTGATCGTGCCCCTGGGCCACTGGGTCTTGCGCGAGGCTTGCTACCAGATGCGCGAGTGGCAGAAGATCATCCCGGCCGAACCGCCGCTTTCCATCAGCGTCAATCTTTCGAGCAAACAGTTCATGCAGCCAGACCTGATCGGACAGGTCAAGGCCGTGCTGGAAGAGACGCAGATCGACCCGCGCAGCCTCAAGCTTGAGATTACGGAAAGCGTGGTCATGGAAAATTTTGACGTGGCTATCGAGATGCTACAGCAACTCCGCGACCTGGGCGTCGAGCTGAGCATAGACGATTTCGGCACGGGCTATTCCTCCTTGAGCTACCTGCACCGCTTCCCGATCAGCACGCTCAAGATCGACCGCTCCTTCGTCAGCAGCATGGCCGACAATAACGAGAACACCGAGATCGTCCGCACCATCGTCATGCTCGCACGCAACCTCGGCATGAAGGTCGTCGCCGAGGGCGTCGAGACCAAGGAGCAGTTGGCCCAACTGCGCACCCTGGAATGCGATTACGGGCAGGGTTACTTCTTCTCCAAACCGACGGACGTGGACGCGACGGGCAAGCTGCTGATAGATGTCGAAGATTACCTGATGACGCCGAATTGCGACGGCATGAAGCCTCTCGAATATTCCCTAGTGGCATAGAGGAGCTGAAACGCGCGCCCGCGCCGCGCCCCTTTAGCGTCGTGCCAGCCCAAGAGCGCCGCTCACGTCCGCGTCCGCGCCGCGCAGGATGATGACGCTATCTCCCGTAAGCTGGACGAGCGTTGTGCGCTCCTTCTCTTGCCAGGTGGCTTTGGCTTCCGGCCCCGTTGTTTGATCTACCTTCGCGTGCCCCTCCCTGCGCTGTAGCTCGTTGTAGGCGCGAAAGAACTCTTCCGCGTCGGCCGCAGTGTCCCAGGAGGTCTTCCAGACGAACAGCGGCGCATGACCATCCCTCTCGAAGAGGTAGGCGCGGTCGCCGCCCCAGCCCGCCGAGGCGCGCTGCGCTTCACCTTCGGGGACGCCCGCCATCAGCAAGCCGCGTACGCCTATCTCGCCAATCGGCGTGGAGGTTGTGATGCGCCAGCCGTCGCCCGTGAACGCTGCTTCTGCCAGGCTCGCGTCGCGCGGCGCTTCGCCTTGAAAATATTTCTCCGGGTGCAGGACTTGCTCGGTTGAAGCGGGGGGGCGCTGGAACAGCTCGTCTATGGCGCGCTCGCCGCCCCGGCGACGCACAGCCTCTACGAAGCGCGCGCCGTCGCGGTAACGAAAGATGAAGGTTTCAATGAGCAGCGGCGGAAAGAATCTTCCGGCCTGCGTACGATACCGGGCGAAGCGCTCGCTCTCCTGCCGCGTGATCTCTTCAAGGGAACGACGAGCATAAGCGTCTCCCTCTTCGGCCCGCCGCTGCACGTTCATCGCGTCGCCTTCGATCAGGGCAAAGACGGCCTCGGTGCGGTCGAAGCTATAAGGTCTGATGACCAGCAGCTTCATCAGATCGAAATGCTGATCCTGCAAGGCATGGACGAACTCGTGCGCGACGAGCGAGTCGTCATTAGTCTTGTGTACCAGGAGTATCTGCTTGTCCAGCGGCGAATAGGTGGCGCTGGCCGACACTGCCAGGAAGCCCGCGCCGAGTGATACCAGGTCAGTCCCTTCGGGCAGGACTCCGCCCGCGCCCGCCAGCTTTCCCAGCGCGCGCAGCTCGTCTCCGCCGAGCGCCTGGGCCATCTCGTTGGCCCGCGTCCCGTATTCCCAGCCGGAAAGCTCAGTCATTCCGACCTCGTTCTTCCACGAAAGCTCGCGCAGCCGCGCCACTTCTTCCATCGCACGCGCGCGCATCCGTAGCAGCTCGGGCGAAAGCGGCCTCACAGGCAGCGGCGGCAGGGTGCGCTCCACAGTGGGCACGACCGTCGCTGGCCCAGCGCCCACATTACGAGCGCGCTTGTTACAAGATGCGACCAGTAAAGAGCAGACAAGAATGAGAGCGGAACAGATTTTTAGTCCCCGACCTTGAACACGCATAACACTGCTTAGACGCGCGAATCACGCCCCGCGATGCCGGAAAAAGCAGGGCGGAGGGATGAGGGATGACTCGGTTGAACCACCCAACAGTTGGGCCTTTCAGCCGTTCTTTCCTCATCCCTCATCCCTCATCCTTTGTAGGAGCCATTCGGCCGAGAGCAGCAGGGGGAGGATGAGGGCGAGCGGCCACCATGTTCGCAGCTCGAAGGCGCGGACGACCCGTTCGGGGGCCTGCGTCGAAGGGGCCGAGAGGCGTTCAAGCAGTGCATTCATCTGATCTGCTGTGAAGAGGTCGCCTTTGCGCTCGCGTGCAGTGCGCCTCAAGGCGTCGCCGCTCGCGCCCGCCTCGCTTCGACCCGGAGCGACGACGGCAAAACGCTTTTCCGTGCTCCCCGTCTCTCGCCCCGAAAGGTAGTCCGCTTCCAGTGAGAACTGCCCGAGCGCAGGCGTGCGGAAGCGTGCGCGCCAGACGCTCTGGTCGCTCTGGTCTGGCGTGAATAGAATCTCCTGCACGCTGCCGGCGACTGTCACCACCTCGCCCGCCTCGCCTGTCTCTAGCGGCTGTAAACCGGCCTTTACTCTTTCGAGCTTCAATGGAGCATATGACCTGTCGCGCAAGCGTATCTCGGCCGTCACCTCCTGGCCCAACGCTGGCGACTCTTTGTCCAGGACGATCTCCACTTGCGGGCGCGCTCCTTCCGTGGCCCAGAGCGTTAAGCCCTGCCACAGCGCGCCGAAGGGCCCGGCAGTATCGTCCTGCGCCCCGCTGGCGTTCGTCCTGATGCGCCACGAATCCGCAGGAGCGAAGAGCATCACGCGCCCCGCGCCGTAGCGCATAGCTGTAATCAGAGGATCACCCGCGCTGCTCGTACCTGACGAGTCCGGTGGGCCCACCCGCGCCAGCACGACCGCACCCGGACGCGCCGCGCGCAAACTGAAACCCTGCCCCGAGAGAGCTTCGGCCCGAGCACCCTCTTCGGCGCTCATGTAACCGCGCAGTGGGCCCACCGCCCCGGCCTCCGTCGGCACAAGGGCGCGTAGGCTCCCAGGTCTTTCGGCTTCGAGCGGCACGCCGCGCGCGACCTGCTGCGTCTCGGATGAGAGAGAGCGCGGGTCAACGTCCGACGGCAGGAGCGTGTAGAGCTTTCCGTTCGGCGCGGCGATTGATCCGGCGAAGCTATTGCCGCCGAGGATTATGAGACCGCCTCCGCGACGCGCCACCCAGTTGGTCAGGCGCTCTGCCTCCGCCGCCGACAGCAAAGCGTTCGGAGTCGCTCCGACGATGATCGCGTCGTAAGTGCCGAGCGCCGCCGCGCTGGCGAGCGCCGCATGCAGCCTCGCTTCTGGCGACGCTTGCGCGCTCGCGCTCCTTTTGCCCTCGCTCGTCTCTGCTGCTGCGACGCCGCCCGCCTCCTCTGCCGGTCGTGCTGCCGTCTCCGCAGTCGTCGAACCGGCCACGGCTGCGCGGCTGACCTGCGCGAAGTAGTCAAGCTCGAAGAGGCCGGTCTGTTCCAGGGCGCGGCGTATGAACTTTGCTTCCCAGGTCGGTTCGCCCTCGAAGAAGAGGACGCGCATGCGACGCTCTTCGACGTAGAAGCTAAGGGAGCGTGAGAGCACGGACGCCCCCTCGCCGCCCGCCGCTTCGATGCGCGCAAAGTACTGGGCCCACCCGGCAGTCTTCGGCACGACTTCGATGACGACAGCCTGACGCTCGTCATCACTGCGCCACCGGACGCGCGCCGAAGCCTGCACTTTGGCCGAGTCCGAGATGGTCACGAGCGATTCGTGCCCGCTCATCCGGCGGCCGTGCACCATGCAGCGCAACATCAAGGGCACACCCCGCACCGGCCGCCCCGCCACCTGCACGTCTTCAAGGGCAACGCTGGGCCCAATGTTCTCCTGCGCGCTCGTCAAGACATAGACGGGTGCGCCGCCTACGCGCGCGCTCGCCCGCTCGACTTCGCGCCGGGCCTCTGTGGCACTCATCGCAGCGTCCGTCCAAATGACTGCGGCCGCGAAGCTCTCGTCATGCTCGACCATGAAAGCTCTGCTGGCAGGCGTCTCCGTCACGGGCTCGAAGCCACGGCTGCGGAGCGCCGCCGTCACGCGCTCTATCTCTGCGCTCGCGGCTGCCTCCGAAGGCTGTGCGCCGCCGGCCTCAGCAGGCGGGAGCGGGGCCGCCTCCTGCGCGTCATAGACCAGCACGCGCCCCTTGACTACGCCCTCGTAATCGAGATGCACTCCGGCGAGCGCGCCCGTCAATAAGAGAAAGACGACGGCGCGCAGCGAGACGAGCATGAGGCGCGCGCCTTGCGAGTACTCTTCAAGGCTCTGCCAGTACCGCACGAGGAGAAATCCCGAGAGGGCCAGACAAGCGACCGCCACAGCGCGCCAGGCGTTGCCGCCTTCGACGCCCAGACTCATCACACATGAGATCACGGCTTCGCGCATCGGATTAAAAAAAGCAGGGCTCAGGGCGCACGGCCCGCCAGGCGGCGAAAATATTCGGCGGCGCGGGCATCGTCTGTCGGCAAGGTCAGTGTGGCGTCGCCGCCCGCGCCGCGCGTCGCCTGGTCTGCTATGGCGAAGAGGTTTGAGGCCGCCTGTGTGAGCAGGGCGAGCGGCTTGCCGATGCGCTCGGCATACTCTTCAGTCCTGCCGCCAGTCTCTATGCGCCCAAGCTCTGTTTCGACTATGCGTAGCTGCCCGATAGCTTCGGCCACGCTCGCAGCATGATCTCCGCCGACAGTGGCGAGCGCGTCGGCCGCCCGCCGCGCCCTCTCCTTCGCCCGCTCGGTTGCGCTCACACGCGCTGCGGCGGGCACGTCTATCGTCCCCTGCAAGTCTGTGAGCGCCGCGTAGGCGTCCGCGAGCGCAGCACGAACGAGCAATGACTGCTTCGTGCCGCCTCGACGCCCGAGCTTTTCCAGTCGCGTCCTGATCTCCGCCAGCTCGCCCGCGTAACGTCTCTTCAGGTCGATGGGTTTACTCTGGGCAATGATCGGAGGGATGTAGCGCGCGGCCAGTTGCGCGCGCTTCAAACGCTTGAGCGCCTCGCGCTCGTAAGTCAGCGCCTTCGCGGTGTCGGCCGTCGAAAGCGCCTCCTCGGCATCCCACATGGCGCGTATGGCATAGACCATGTCGCGCACGGACGAGGGCGACCCTTGCGGTGGCTCAGGGATGCCGTGATCGTGCGGCTCAACGCTACGGGCGGCCGCTTCCTGCGCCTGTTCTTCGACGCCTGACGGGGCGCTCGCTTCGGTTCCACCGTGTTCTTCGCCAGCGCCTTCCGTGCGGACGTAGTCGTTGAAGGAGTTCTTGAACTCGCGCTGCTCGGCGGCAATCGCTGCGGCGCGGCGGCGGACTTCTTCCGAAGAGAGCCGGGCGCGCTCGCCGTGCAGCTTCTCTGTGTGAATGATGATCTGGCGCTGGCTGAGCAGGAAGCGGCCGATCTCGTTGGGCCGCAGGTCGCTCAGGTTGAGCTTTAAGCCTTCGGGCCCGGCGATGGCTATCGCTAGGCTCGCGGAGCGCCCGGCGTTGTCCGCCACTGGATTGCGGTCGCGCGCCTCTACCCAGAAGACCAGGGTATCGCCCGCGCGAACATCCAGGCGCGCAAGATCGAGAGCGCCCGTGCCCCTCCACTCGCGCGCGCTCGCCTGCTCTATGCTCCCCCGGCTCAGCTCACCGCTCGTAAACTTCGCAGCATCGCCCTCGCCGCGACTCTTGATGTAACGCAAGCTCACGCCCCCCAGCCCGAGATCATCGCGCGCCGTCCAGCGCACTGTAATGGGCCCGGCGGGCACAGCGCGCAGTAGTTGGTCGCCCTCCGGCTCCGTGATACGCACTTCCGGAACATTGTCGCGGTAGACTTCGACCGCACGCACGAAGGGCGCGGGCGCAAGCCCCTCATCCGCCAGGACGCGCGCTTCGAAAGCGCCGCTCGCGTTCGCCGTAAAAGCCCCTGCGAAGCGCCCCCCGCCGAGCGCGCGCATTGGCCCGACAACGCCGCCGAAGCCGAGCGTCGCGCCGTCAATTGGCCCACGCGCACGCAAGGCTACTTCCACCTGTGACCCGGCCAGCACACGAACCGGCGCGTCGCCGGCAACCTCCTCGGCGCTCAAGCTCGAATAAGCGGGAGGAACTACGCGCACGCGCCACTCCTCGACGGCGACAGCAGTGCCGTCAGCCTCAGTCATACTCAAAGCGTCGCCGGGTTCGGAAACGCGCGCGCGGGCCTCTTCGGAGTAAAGCCGGAGGACGCGAGCCGTTTCGCGCGCGAATGCGTTCGGAGCCAGAAGGCGCAACGCGAAGAGCGCGAGGAGGACGAGCGCGAGCAGAAGCGCGCCGCGCTGGGCCCACCCGGCGGGCGCGACAACCCTCTCGTCAATCTGTGAAAGCTCAGTGTGCGCCTGCCTGTAGAGACGCGCGGTGATGTAGGGCGCTTGCGAGAATGCGCGCGCGTCGCTCTCGCCTTCGGCAAAGGTCACGAGGGCGTTTTGCTCTTGACCGGCCGCGCGTTCTATCTCGCGCGCGACCTCTGTCAGGGTGTGCCGTTTGAGCAGGAGCCGCACGGAGCAGGCTAAAGAGAGCAGGGCGGAAAACAGGACTGCCGAGAGCAGCGCGACGCGCGCCGCACGCGCTATGGGCCAGGCGTAATCCACTAGTCCCGCGAGCAGCAGCAGCAAGAGCATGCAGGAGAGCGCCAACGCGGCCACAGCACAGGCTCGCCACAGGCGACGACGAAAGTGCAGGCGGTAAAGCGTCTCGCGCACGCTCGCGCCTTGAGTTTCGATGGAAATTTCCGGCGACGTTGCGCTCACAATCCTGTCTCGGTTGAGAATCCCTGAAACCGAAATCGCCCCGCGTTTCAACTTGGCCGCATGCCGCGCGTGGAGACGAACAGCTCCGCGACGAGCAGGACGAAAGCCGCGCAGAGGAGGAGCCGCCAGAGCTGGCCGCGCCGCTCCGCTGCTTCGCGCCATACGCTCTGTGGGCCCATCGCCGCCGCTGCTCCTGCTCCGCGCTCAGTTTGGGCCAAATAGCTTTTGATCTCGTCGGGCGTTGCGAGGGCGCGGGCCGATTCCCTGACCGGCGCGTTGAAGGCCAGGAATCTCTGCTGCCCGGCGAACTCTACGCGATAGATGCCGGGCGCGCGAAAGATGGCCGGCGAATCCTGGGCCAACTCGCGGGCCCTGACAAAAGTCGTGCGGCCGGTCAAGTCCGTTACGCTGACCTGCGTTGACGGATGAAGGCCAAGCTGTAGGGGCTCGCCCGTCTCTCTCGAAAGGGGCTCGCGCGGCCGCGTCGCGGCGCTCAGAATTGATGCGGCGAGCGCAGGCAAGGCGGGTGAAAGCCCCAGGTCGCTCGCTTCGCGCGCGGTCGAAGTCGGCAGCAACAGCAAGCTTCCAGCGCCAACCTCGGCCGAGACGAGCGCGCTCGTCCCGTCGCTCCAACGTGCGAGCGTCGCGGCGCTCTCGCGCGGTGTGACCTTGTAGCCTTCGCGCACGCGCAGAGCGCGCAGGGCCGCGAGCGCCCCCTCGCCCATGTACTTGAGCGCGGGCGCATCAGAGTCCGTGGGCCCAAGACTGAAGCCTTGCGCCACGGACTCCGTGCGCGCCAGAGAGACGAATGGCAAGGCGCTTCCCTGCTCCGCTTGGGCCAATCGGTTCCAGCCCTCAACGTCAAGGTCACGCGCCAAACAGAGCCAGACGGCTCCGCCAGCGCGCGCGTAGTCCGAGAGGGCGCGCACAATCTCAGGCTCCGCAGCGCCGTGAAGCGTCATTACTACGAGCGCATAAGGGGCCAGGCCGTCGGCGCTCGGCGGCAGCTCCCTTCTTCGTTCGAGCGCCAGGCGTGCCGCCGGTTCAACGCCTGCGGCTTCGAGCGCCGCTCTGAGATATGGGCCATCGCTTTCGGTCTCGATCAGTAAAGCGCGCGCTTCTCGCGGCGGCGTGAAGGCGAAGAAGCGCCGGTCGTCCGCGTCAAGGTCGTCCGGCGCATTCGTCCTGATGACGCCCGTCAACTGTCCGTTCGATTGCTTGTGCCACTCAAGACCGGGACGCTGCTCGCCACGGGCATCACCGCTCGCATCAATCGTCCAGGTACGACGCGTCGCGGCCTGGCCTTCCGGCCCCGTGACGATCTCTGTCGCAGACAACTCCATGCCGGACGCGGCGCGCACGACCGCTTCGTCCGAGAGGAAGGCATTACGCTCTAACTGCGAGCCGACGGCGAAGGTGTTGATGGGCGCAGCCCGTTCGACCACGGTCTGTGATCGTGAAGCGTGAGCCAAGAGCCCGCTCTGCTGGAAATCCGAGATGAGGTCTATCTCGGCCGAGCCGGGCGGCTCACGCTTGAGCATCTGCGCGGCGGCGGCGAAGGCTGCACTGTAATCCGCAGCGCCGCCCGCCGGCTCATATCTTTCGAGCGCCTTCAACAGCACTGCGCGCTCTTCGGTCGCTTCCGCCAGCACCTTCGCCGCAGACGTGAAGGCGACGAGCGAAGCGCGCTCGCCGGGCGCGAGCCTGTTAATAATAGCGCGCGCCTGTTCCCTAGCAGCCTCCGCTCGCCCGCGCGTAGACATGCTGAGCGATGCGTCCAAGAGGATGACGCGAGTGCGCGTGCGGCCGGCGTTCGAGAAGAGCAGGGGGCGCGCCAGCCCGGCTATGAGCAGCGCGAGTGCGGCCAAACGCAAAGCCAGCAACAGCGGCTCTCGCACGCGGCGTGGGCGCAGGCGAAAGCTCGGCGTCTCGCGCAGGAACTTGAGCGACGGGAAATCGAGCCTTGCGGCGCGGCGTCTCGCCAGCAGGTGAATCAACACCGGCAGCGCGAGCAGCACCAGTCCGATCAATGTCAGCGGAGCCAGAAACGACATACAAAACGAAATGATGAAGGAGGAAGGCGGAATGATGAATGAGAAGCAGCTTGTCTTTCATTCATCCTTCACCCTCCCGCCTTCCGCCTTGCTTTTCTACGGCGGAGGTAGAGGGCGAGCGCCCTGTCGAGCGGCTCGGAGGTGTCAAGCTCGACGTAATCCGCGCCCGCGCGCTCGAACTCATGGCGAAAGTAAGCGCACTGTTGGCCCAGCAGCTCGACGTAGGGCTTGCGTACGCGCTCTGCGTCGGCCAGGAGCGTCTCGCCCGTCTCAAGGTCGCGATACTCGTACGTGCCGCGCTCTTTGCCCGGCGCGCTCTTCTCGGCGCTGTCGAGCAGGTGAAAGACTAAGAGATCGTGCCCGACGCGCCTGACGCGCGCGATGGCGCTGACGACCTCCTGTGCGTCCGCGTAAAGATCGGAGACGAGCACGACCAGGCCGCGCCGCTTCCATTGCGCCGCTTCGCCTAAGAGGATTGGGCCAATGCGCGTTGGCCCGCGCGCCTCTGTACGCTCAAGCGCGACCAGGATCGTGTGCAGGTGGCGCTCTCCGCCCCGCGCACGCAGACGCTCTCTCACCTCTTCGTCAAAGCAGACGAGCCCCACGCGGTCGTTCTGCTTCGTCGCCAGGTAAGCGAGCGCGGCCAGCAGGTAGCGCGCGTATTCGAGCTTACTGACCCGGCGCGGCGTGAAAGCGAGCGACCCGCTCGCGTCCAGCAGCAGGCGCACGGGCGCGTTGGTCTCATCCTCGAACTCCTTCACATAGAGGCGATCCGTGCGCGCGTAGACGCGCCAGTCTATGCGCCGCACCTCGTCGCCCGCGATGTAAGGTCTGTGCTCGGCGAACTCCTGCGAGAGCCCCCTGTAAGGGCTCTTATGCAGCCCCGTCAGAAAGCCTTCGACGACCGTGCGCGCAACCAGATCGAGCCGCCCCAGGGAAGCGAGCACCACGGGGTCGAGCAGCCTTTCGGTCAAAGGTGAGCGGGACATATGGTCGGTCGAAATATCTTGTCTGACTATTTAGCGTAGTAGCCGCGCTTGGTGCGGGCCCAGAGGTCTGGGCGTCCGGCGAGCCGCACCGTGACGGCGCGCCAAGACCCGTCGCGCTGACGGTTGGTCGGACGATAGCCTATGCTGTAAACAGTGCTCAGGTCGTTCATCACCTGCTCGTAGACGCCCTTCAGGTTTTCCAGCTCACGCGCCTGGTAGAGAATGCCGCCGCTCTCGTCGGCCAGTATCATCAGTTGGTGGCGCGCCAGAAAATAGGCTTGCGGCAGCCCCCGCCCCTGCCTGACCATCTCCTCTTCAGTGTCCAGGTAGATGGGAAGCACTATCGAGCCCGAGCGGCGGACGATCTCCATCAAATCCGGGAAGCTCAGCTCGGAGCCGTCGCCGGGCACATCTGGCAGAGCATTGTCCACGCCGTCCGTCATGCAGACGACTGCGCTGCGGCGCACGCCGCGCGAGTTGCCCAGGACTTTGGTCAACACGTAGCCGAGCGCGTCCCAGAAATTAGTCCCGCCGCTCGGCTTCCTGATCTTCTTAATGCGGCTGAGAAGCTCTGCGTGATCTGTCATCAGCGGCGCGACCAGTTGCGCTTCGTTCGTGAAGGTGACGATGCTGATGCGGTCTACGGGGCGGGCCGCCTCGACAAAACGGCGGGCCGATTTACGAACCAGGTCTAGCTTGTCGCTGGTCGAGCCCGAAAGGTCTATCAACAGCACCAGGTCGAAAGGAGTTGAAGCCGAGGCGAAGAAAGTTATCTCTTCGGGCACGCCGTTCTCAAAGACCTCGAAATCCTTCTGCTGCAACTGCCCGACCGCGCGCCCGCGCTCGCGCGAGAAGACGCTCACGTTCAGGTCAACCAGCTCCGTCTCGACCCGTACAGTATCCCCGTCATCAGCCTTCTGCATCACGGGCGGCGGATCGTCAACCTGAGCGCGAACCCGTGTGATGCTCAAAGCAGAATCAAACAGGGATGGACAGGATAAAAACAGAAAGAAAAAGAGAAGGGACACGCCGCGTCGTTGCTGCTTCTCCTTTTGCCTTTTCCCTTTTTCCCTTGCTTTTATCCTGTCCATCGCTGTTTATTTATTTCCTTAATTGGCATAGTAGCCGCGTTTGCCGCGCGCGACCGCGCCGGGTCGAGCGACGGCTATGCGTATGGCTCGCCATTTTCCGTCGCGCACGCCGTTGGTCGGACGATAGCCGAGGCTGTAGACAGTGCCGAGGTCTGTGACGACGCGCTCGTAAGCGCCGGCCAGGTCTTCCAGCTTCTCCACTTCATAAAACATCCCGCCGCCCGCTTCCGCCAGCTCTTTCATACGATCATGGGCCAGGTCAACGGTCTCAGGCTGCACATCCAGCTCGCTCAGCGCCTCGTATTCGGTGTCCAGCCACAGCGCATAGAAGACGCCGTCGAACTCCTGCACGCGGCCCAACAGCTCCTTGTAATCAATCGTGGAGCCTTCGCCCGTCACGTTCGGCAGCGTGCTGTCGAGCCCGTCGCTCATCAGCACGATGGCGTTGCGGCGCGACTGCCCTGCGTCCTTCAAGACCTCGTCCATGACGAAGGCCACGGAATCGTAGACTTTAGTGCTGCCCTGCGGCTCGACTATGGAGTTGATGCGACGGCGCAGCGCCTCTCTATCGCTCGTCAGGCGCGAGACTACGATGGGCGTGTTGGCGAAGGTCACGACGGCTATGCGGTCGGCCGGACGCGTGGCGGCGACAAAGCGCAGCGCGGCGTCGCGTATGATGTGCACGACCTCTTTGGTCGAGCCCGAGAGGTCTATCAGGAGCACCAGGTTGAAGGGCGCGGCCGACGTATCGAAGTGCGAAATCTCCTGCTCCGCGCCGTCTTCGTAGAGCCTGAAATCCTTCTGCAAGAGGTCTGCGACGCCACGGTTCGTGCCCCGGTTGACGACGCTCACGTTCATCGTCACAAGCTCAGTGTCAACGCGCACGACATCGCCTTCGTCTACCTCCTGCGGCCCCGTCGCAGGCATCGCAGGCGTGCCCGCGCCCGTCGCTCTCCCTTCGCCCGTGCCGCCGAGCACAGGGGCATTCGGCCCTTCGCTGGCGGTCGTCTCAACCTGCTGCGCGCGCGCTTCGGTCGTCTGTTGACGCTGCGGCGCTGGCGAGAGCGTAATGCTTCCCTGCCGCGAGCGAAGCGTGACCCGTCGGCCGCCGGAGCCGAGCGTGGCATGAAAGTCCCGCTCACTGCTGCCCGTTGGCCCAACAGTGGGAAGCGTCGAATCTATGCTGCCGCGCGAGGTCTCTGCCGTTACGTCGGCGTCGGTCGGAATCTCGGCCGAAATATCGCCGACAGTGGTCTGCACCTCAAGCGAGGCAGGCAGGCCCAGCACAGACACTTCGCCTGCGGCGGTCATGATCTGCGCGCGCGCGCGCTCCGGAATGCGGAGCGTCAAGTCCACGCGCGCCGCCGCCGCACCTCTCGCCGCGCTCACAACGCCGATGGTGAGCAGCCGCTCAGTCCTCCGTATGACGACCGGCGAGCGTTGCGGCGCTTTGCCCGCGACCAGCGCCGAGACGGAAACGTGCTGCTCGCCCCACACCTCTACGCTCACACTACCGCGACGATTCTCAATGCGAAGGTCTCCGCCCGCAGGCAGGTCTGCGCGCACGCCGCCCGTCTCGGTCACATTGGAGACGGCGGAGACGGGCTGGCCGCCCTCTCCTTCATCAGCCGAACCGGCGGCCGTCCCGGCATTGCTCGTGCGTCTCGATGCAGAGCGCGCTGTCGGCTTGGGGCGCGTCGAAGTGGCTGTGCGCTTTCCGGAGCGCGGGGCAGCTTTGCGTCCGGCTCTCGATTGTGCCGCAACATCAGGCCCGCCGAGCGGCGCAAAGAGCATCCCGCTCAGGAAGGCTACGATTAGCAGGGGAGAGAGAAATTTACGGGGTCGGCGATAAAGCATGATCCAATTTCTCCCTTGACGCTTACAGAGATAATTCAATCGCGGGCCGGTGGGCCCATTCTCACCGGGCATCGACGGGTGTCGCGCGAAGCAGCTCAGTGATGATCGCTTCGGCCCCGATGCCCTCGGCCTCGGCGCGAAAGTTGGGGAGGATGCGATGACGTAGAACAGGATAAGCCACTCTGCGCACATCATCAAATCCGACGGCGAAGCGACCGTCCAGGAGCGCGCTCGCCTTGGCCCCGAGGATGAGCGCCTGCCCGGCCCTGGGCCCAGCGCCCCAGCGGACGTGCTCGTTGGCGTACGGGGCGGCCTCGGGCGTGCGGGGGCGGCTGGCGCGCACGAGTCGCGCCGCAAAGTCCACGACGTTTGATGCGGCAGGCACGTCGCGCACGACCTCCTGAATGCGCAGCAGGTGGGGCCCGTCCATAACCGGACGCACCTCTACGCTGCGGTTTGCCGTCGTCTCAGAGATGATGCGTCGCTCTTCGTCGCCTGCCGGATAGTCTATGACGATTTCGAAGAGGAAGCGGTCGAGCTGCGCTTCGGGCAGATGATAAGTGCCCTCCTGCTCAATCGGGTTTTCGGTCGCCAGCACGAAGAAGGGAGGGTCTAAGTGGTAGCGCACGCCGCCCGCAGTGACCTGCGACTCCTGCATGGCTTCAAGGAGCGCCGCCTGCGTCTTCGGGGGAGCGCGGTTGATCTCGTCTGCAAGAACGAGGTTGGCGAAGATGGGCCCACGGATGAAGCGCCCCTCGCGGCGGCCCGTCGCGCGGTCTTCTTCGATGACCTCTGTGCCGGTGATGTCCGAAGGCATCAAGTCGGGCGTGAACTGTATGCGATTGAAGCGGAGCGTGAGGGCTTCGGCCAGGGTCTTGACGATGAGGGTCTTGGCGAGGCCCGGCACGCCGCGCAGTAAGCAGTGGCCACCCGAGGCGAGCGCGATCATGATCTGGCGCAAAGTCTCGCGCTGGCCGACGATTGTCTTGGCAATCTCGGCTTCGAGGCGTGCGACCATTTCCGGCAAAGAGTCCAGCGTCGCCGCTTTTTCGCTTTCATTAATCAACTGCATGGAGAAGCTTTGCCGAAGAAACTCTCCCCCTCACCGCTCGATCATATCGAGCATCGAATCCTTGTCGGCTTTGGCCGGGGCGGGCGCTTCGGGCTGAGGCGGTTGCGTGTCGCCCAGGTCTGCCAGGCGCAGCAGCAGGTTGTTCTGATTGGAGGCGTAGGGGAGCGCGCCCTCTTTGGTGACGATTCCCCGCCGGATGAGCCCCTCGATCACAGTGTCGAAGGTCTGCATGCCTTCCTGCTCTCCCTGCTCCATAGCGTCGAGGAGCGACTTGCCTTCCGTCTCTCCCTTCTCGACGTACTCCTTGGTGCGAGACGTTGACTTCAATATCTCGATGGCGGCGACACGCCCCCGTTCGTCCGCGCGCGGAATCAAGCGTTGCGAGACGATGTAGCGGAAGGATTGAGCTATGCGCTTGCGAATCGCTCCCTCCTCGTTTTTCGGAAAGACGCCGATGATGCGATCCACGGTCTTTGAAGCGTCAATCGTGTGCAGGGTGGAGAGGACTAGGTGGCCCGTCTCGGCGGCTTCGAGTGCGACCTCTATGGTCTCGCGGTCGCGCATCTCGCCGACGAGGATGACCTTCGGAGCCTGGCGCAGCGCGGCGCGCAGTGCGAGCGCGAAGTCTGGCGTGTCGGAATGCAGCTCTCGCTGGTGGACTGTCGAGTTTTTATGAGCGTGCAGGAACTCTATCGGGTCTTCGATGGTGACGATGTGATAGAACTTCGTCTCGTTGATGAGGTCTATGATGGCGGCGAGCGTGGAGGATTTGCCGGAGCCCGTGGGCCCTGTGACGAGGACTATGCCGTTTTTGACCTCGGCAATGTCGCGCAGTTGCGGCGGCAGGTCGAAGTCCTCGAAGCGCGGCGGGCGCGAAGGAATGACGCGCATGACGATGGCGTGCGTGCCGCGCTGCATGAAGATGTTGACGCGAAAGCGGGCCAGGCCCGGCGCGCTGAAAGAGAGGTCGGCAGACCCGTTCTTCTCAAGGTTGAGGGCCGCCTGCTGGTGATTGCCTATGATGAGCTTGGCGATGCTCGCGGTGTGCGCGGGCGTCAGCTTTTCCAGGCCCGGCGTGACGACGGGTTGCAGCTTTCCGACCAGCTCGATCTGCGGCGCACGGCCGGGCGAGAAGATCAGGTCGCTCACTTTATCGGAGACGCTCAGCATGGCCTTGAGCGTGAGGAGCAGATTGGGCGGCGTGCCCTGTGGCGCGGCAGTCGTCGCCTGCGGAGGATTTACGGGTTGTTGTGTGCTCATAAAAATTCAGTGAGGAGTGGGGAGTGACAAGTGACGAGTTAAAGCTTCTTTCTTGCTTGTCACTGGTCACTCGTCACTCATCACTGCCTTTAATGTGTCAATGCGTAGACGATGATGTTGACGCCGAAGCGCGTGTTGTCACGGGTGGCGAACCGCTTGTTCGCCCAGTCGTAGTTCCATTCGCAGCCGTAATCCTTGTTGGAGTAGAGCACGCCTATGCGCCCGTCTATCTCAATCGCTTTCAAGTAATCGTGCACCATGTCGTCGCCCCAGCCGTTCAGCTCGTGCGAAGTGGCGGGCGCGCCTTCCGGAAACTCGAAGAAAGCGCGGTAGAGCGCGTGCCTATCGGGCAGCTTGCGCATGGCTTCCTCGGGGCGGTTCAGTATCGCTTTGATCTCCGCCTCGAAAGTCTTGGCGAAGGTGCCGTCGATGTCGTGGTTGCAGTCGTCAACGAAGAGGAAGCCGCCCGCCCTCAGATAACGGCGCAGGTTCTCGCGCTCTGACTCTGTAAAGCGCACGACCTTGTTGCCCGTCAGGTAGAGGAAAGGATAGTCGAAGATGTTTCGCGACGAGACATCCACCACGCGCTCGTTCGGATCGACGCGAATCGAGGTGTACTCGACCAGCGAGTTCAAAAGATTAGAGGGCATCTTCGGGTCTGCGTCCCAGTTCCCCGAAGCGTAGCGCAGGCGCGCGAACGTAAACCCGCCGACGGCGGCGAGAGCGCGACGGGCCGGAGCGGGCGCGACCATCTCGGCGGCAGGAGCCGGGCTCTTTGCCAGGGCTTCACCCGAAAGCTTTGCCGAGGCCGAAGCGGCGGCGGCCGCTATCAGCGAGCGGCGGACAAATGTGCGACGATTCATCTTAAAACTCCATTTGGCGGTTCTCTCTCCGCGCGGCCTTGCCTGGGGCGCGGGCGCGAAGTTTTCAGTAAACTCGTGACTGAAAATAAATCTCCTCAGCGAACAACCGCAACACAAAAAGCGTACATCAAAATAGATGCAAGACCCGGACGCCCGGGCCGTTCAAAAAGTGGCGTCGCGGCAACCTTGACGAAAGAGAGGCGCTAGAGATTATGGCAACGTACAGAGACCCTGTAAGATGCTTTGCTCCGCTGGAAGTCATCGAGCGCCTGCTGGAAATTCGTGCTGAAGCCGGCTACTCGCCTGCGCTGTTTCTCCTCTCGCCCGATGATTTAGCGGCGTATCTGGATGCATACGGTTTTGATGTCTACGCTTTTGCCGATACCGAAGCGGTATTTCACTTCGGCGATTACCGCGCGCCACTCGCGCCGGGTGGCGATCACGCGCATAATTCATTAACGACGCACTAAAGTTTTACAAACCATTTACATCTTCCAAAGACGGCAGGCGCGCGCTCCAGAGAAATTCTGAAGGCGCGCCTGTCCTCTTTCCCCTCAAAATTTGGCCTTGACGATAAAGAAGGTCATGTCGTCGTGCGAGCCGCGCCCGTCAGTCCAGCGCAGAATGTCCTGGCGTATCAAATCGATCAATTCGCGGGCGTTCCTTGAGCGCCCCTCGCGCACGACCTGCGCCAGGCGGTCGCGCCCGTACTCCAAACCTTCAGAATTGAGCGCCTCCGTCACCCCGTCCGTGTAGAGGACGAGCGTCTGCCCGCTCTCAATCGGCAGGTAATATTCGTAATAGCGCGTCGCCCGGAACATCCCCAACGGAAGCCCGCCGCGCTCTATGAAGCGGGCCGTGCCGTCCGAGTCCATCAGCAGCGGCGGATTGTGCCCGGCGTTCGTATAGGCCAGCGTCTTATTCGAGGCGTCGAGCACGCCGTAGAAGGCCGTCACGAATTGGTTACGCTCGATGGATTCCCAGAGCAGGTAGTTGACCTTCGCCATCGAGATGTGCGGCGCATAGCCTATGTGTATCGCGGCACGAAGGGACGCCCGCAGGAAGGCCATCAACAGGGCCGCAGGCACGCCTTTGCCAGACACGTCGGCGATGACGATGCCGATCTGGTCATCGTAGATGCTGACCCAGTCGTAGTAGTCGCCCGAGACCTCTTCGGTCGAGAAGTTGTAGGCGCAGATGTCGAAGCCTTCGAGCTGCGGGTCTGAGGCCGGAAGCAGTTCCAACTGCACCTGCCGCGCGACTTCGAGCTGTCCTTCGAGCCTCTTCTTCTCGACCAACTGCTCGTGCAGCATGACCTTCTCGATGATGATCGCAACCTGCGAGGCCAACAGCAGCAGCACTTGCAGGTCGTCATCCGTGTAAGCGTTCAACTGGTCGCTTTCGAGATCGAAAACGCCGACCACTTCGTTGTTGGAGATGATCGGAGCGACCATCTCCGAACGGGTCTCGGAGCGCGCGTTGACGTAGTGCGGGTCGCTGCGCACGTCTGGCGAGATGACCGGCTCGCCCGTCATCGCCACGCGCCCGATGATGCCCTCGCCCATCTTCAGGCGCAGGTCTTTGAGGTCGTCTATGTCGTAGCCACGCACCGCCTCCGTATGAAAAACGCAGACGGATTCTGCCGTCTCCTCTTCCCCGACGCGCCGCTTGTCGCACTTGATGACGTAGATTCCGGCCGCATCGTACGGAATCAGGGAGTCGAGCGTGTCCATCACGAGGTTGAGCACCTCCTGTAGGTTCAGCGAGCTGCTGATCTTCTTGGTAATATCCAGGAGCAGGCGCAGCTTGTCCGTGACCGTCAGGCCCATCGTGGGTGCGACAGCTTCTTTGATCGGCTCAACCATAATCTCTTCTGTAAGGGCCCGGCCCCCTGGGGTTCAAGCGTGCCCCGTTGCCATAAATTCGGGCCAGAACTGGCCCTCAATTATACCTGCTCGGTTCAGAAGGGCGAAGTGGAAAGCTCCCACGGAAAGCGGCCCCCGACGCTTTGTGCCTGCGGGCGCGTCCAGCACTTCGCACAAAAATTCATTGACTCGTCGCCCGATTTAGCGTAAAAGCAGATTTATCAAATCCGTTCCTTACAGGAATTTGATGCCGCAACAGCCTTCAGTGCCTTGCGGTGACCGGCCAGAATCCCAAAACGAAGACACAGAGAGTGTGGCACCCGAAGCCCCGGTTCCCCTTCTCTAAAACTGTTAACCGGCTTCGCATAAGCGGAGCGTTACCTACCATAGAAAGGTATGTGTCGATGAAAAATTTAAAGTATTTTGCGCTCGTTGCAGGCGTGCTCGCTCTCCTCGTCTGCGCCCCCCTCTTCACTCCGAGTTCGGCGGATAATGGCCCCAATCACCAGGTTCGCAACCAGCATTTAGGCGTCTCCGGCGGCAACATCAACGACATCAGTCGCCTCTATTGTTGCAGCGGCACGCTCGGCTCACTCGTCCAGGACACGAGCGGCGTCAAATATATCCTGAGCAACAACCACGTTCTAGGGCTCGCAGGCCGGGCCACGCCAGGCGATGACATCTCGCAGCCCGGCATGATTGACTTTGGCTGCCGAGTTGCGACCATCGTCGCAGACTTCACGGTCGCACCTGCCCTCAGCACAAACGTTGACGCCGCCATAGCCCAACTGCGCACGGGCACGATGGACGCCACGGGCTTCATCGAAGACATAGGCGTGCCGAGCAGCGTCGTGAGAAACGCGGCGGTCGGCCTCGGCGTCGCCAAGAGCGGCCGCACTACGGGCTTCCAGACGGGCTCGATCTCTTCGATCAACACCACCGTCAGCATCAAATACCCGACCGAATGCGGCGGCCACAAGGGCCCGACCTATTCCTTCACCAATCAGGTCGTCATCAACAGCACGACCTTCAGCGCGGGCGGCGACTCAGGCTCGCTCATAGTCACCAACGACTCCTGCCACCAGCCCGTTGCCCTGCTCTTCGCAGGCAGCAGCAGCACGACCATCGGCAACCCCATCGGTCAAGTCCTGAACAGGGTCAGCACGGCGCTCGGCAGAACAGTCAGCTTCGTCGGCACCACCTGCGGCACAGCCACCGGAGCATCCGTAGGCTCGCCGACAGCTCTATCGGGAGGCCAAATGCAATTACCGGAAGCGGCCGCCGCGCGCGCCTCGGCGGCTCTGGATGCACGCAGGAACGACCTGATGTCGCGTCCGGGTGTCATAGGCGTCGGCGTGGGCCAGTCGGAGACGAACCCGGCGGAAGCCGTCATCGTCATCTACGTTGACCGCACAGCGGGCGCGCGGCCCACTCTGCCAAGCAGCGTCAGCGGCCACCGCGTTACAGTCGTTGACAGCGACCCGTTCGTCGCCTACTAAAAACAATAACTGCTAGATGACAGATGCCGGAGGTTGGAGAAAGGGCTTTTCTCTAACCTCCGGCATCTCCTCTTTCGAGCGCCGCTTCCGTCATGAGCGTGAACTCAAGCGCGGCCGAAGGACGGTGGCGGAAGAAATCGTTGACATCCGTGGGAAGCTCAAGGCGTGCCAGCTCTATCCCGCGCGCGCGAAACATCTCACGGTAGCGCGCCGTCGCGCGCTCGCCCGCCGCATCCCTGTCCAGAGCCGCGACCACGCGAAAACGGGCCAACGGCGCGAGCCACTCTTCCCTGAAACCTCCGGCCCCGACCAGGCCCACGGCAGCGAACCCGTGCGCCAGTAGCGTCAGCGTATCCGTAAAGCCTTCGACCAGGTAAACCACCTCGCCGCTCAAAAGCTGGGCCAACGCGTCCACGTTGTAGAGCGACGGCACTGCGCCGCGCATATTGTGCCAGCGCGGCTCAACGCCTGCGGCCGTCGTGCGCGCCTGAAGATAGACGGGCTGGCCTTCTATGAAGAAGGGAAACAGGAGGCGATGGCGGTAAAAGGTCAGGTGGGCCCGAGCATTGAAGAGGCCGCTCTGCTGCAACTCTTCGAGCGAGAAGCCGTCGAGCATACTTCTCATCACACGCCTGTAAGCGCGGCGCGGGAAATAGACTACGCCGCAGCGAATCATCGTCGCAGCGTCAATCCCTCTTCGCGCCAGGTAGTTCAGCCCTTCGGTCTGATCTTCGCGGCGGCAGGCCGCCAGAAAGCTCTCGCACACGGCCTGCATGCGGTCTGCTGGAAGCGGCGGGAGCGACTCCTGCGACTCCGCCCCCTGAGCATCCGGCGCAGCGCGAAAAGCCATCGAACGCTGCGCATCGTCGAGCCCAAGCTCGTGGGCCATCTCTTTGACTGCGCGCGCAAACGTCGCCCCGTGCATCAATTCATAGAAGCGAATGGAGTCGCCCCCCTCGTCGCGCGAGAAGCAGTGAAAGAGCCCGCGCGCGAGATCAATCGAAAGACTCGGGCTGCCTTTGCCGCTGTGCGCGTGCGAAGGGATCGGACAGTGAGTGTGAAGGCGTGGGCCCGCAGCGCGCATGGCTTCCGGGCAATAGTGCTGGTAGAAGGAGCGATAATCCAGGCGGCTCTTAATCTCTTCGCATAAACGGCGCAGCCGCTCTCTGTTCCGGCCCCGGTGCTCCATAGAAGTTTAAGGCGCAAGCCTTACGCGCGGGCGACGCGCCCGTAGCCGTTCTGCTCATAGCGTTGCCGTAGCTCTTCCTCGTGCCGCGCCTTGTACTCCGCCCAGAGGCGCGAGACCTTCATGCGATATTCGACCAGCTCGCGGCTGACGTTGAAGTGCTGCGCGATCTCCCTTGAGGTCTTCCCCTTGAGGACGAAGCGGCGCAGCGCCGTGTAAGGAACAAGCGCCGCCGCGCCGACGGCATAAGCAGCCTCTTCATCCTCCTCGTTGTAGTCGCGCGACACGGTCTTCCCCTCCTTGTTCTCGGCGATGATGTGCAGGCGATTGGCCCTGTGGCCCAGAAAGACATGACAGACCTCTTCCATCAAGGTCGCGTTGTTGCGCTGCACTCCATGCTTCGGGTTGAGGATCACTAACCGCCAGCCGTTCGGCAGCGGGCGCGAGCAAGTCCCCCCAGACCAAGCGCCCGAGCCTGTGCCCAGCAGATGCTCGCGCGTTTCGGCCGAGAGCCCCTGTATCTTCTCGAAGTCTATGACCATCAGCTTGGCAAAGTCGGCCAGCTCGAAAGGGTCTAAGGGCTCGTCGTCACGGCGCAAGCCGGCGAACTCGCGCAGGCCCAGGGCGCGCAGCTCGTAATGTCTTCCTTTTTGTGTCGGAGGCAAGACCTGTTCGCTCACGCTCTTGATTATACCCTGCCCTTCCTCACGATTTCACTGTCACAAGCCAAAATGGCCGCGCTGCACTGTACAGACGCGGCCATTCGCTTCCCTTTGGAGAAAACCTAGATTCGTTAGAGTTCGGCCAGAGGCGCTTGCTCTCCCCCGTTTAGCGCCTGCGCTTGCCGCGCGTCTCCTCGCCCGGATGGCTGAATTGCTGGTAGGCGACGCGGAACAGCTCCGAAAGGGCCTTGGCCGTCTCGGGCGTTAGGTTGCGGTCGGCCCTCAGGTGCGCTTCGACGATCTCGGGCGTGGACTCCTGCGGGAAGTAGACGACCGCCGCCGCTTCCCCCTCGGCCTGACGACCGCCCATGATGCGCTCCATCGGGACGTTGAGCCAAGCCGTCAGACGCGCGATGTTGTCCGCATCAGGCTTTCCCGTGCCGTTCTCTATGCGCGAGAGCGTGGAGGCTGAAACACCCGTTTCATCCGCCACGTCGCGCAGGGATAGGCCCTGCTCCTGCCGCTTGCGCTGGATCGCCCGGCCAAGCTCGCCTGTGTTCACTAAACTCTTCTGTTGTGCCATTTACGGCCTCCTTTCGGTACGGCCAGATATGCCCCTGCGGGGCTTCGGCCGCCCTCCTTCACACCCTGAACATATCACAGCCAAATTTTAGATGCAAGACTTTGTTTTATACTTGCAACAAGACGGGAACAATGGTACACTGTTTCACGTATGAAACAGGCGGGTGAGACGACCTGTAGCAAGCAAAGGAACTGAAAAGCAGTGAGCGACTTTATCTGGGAGACATTCGACAGCTTGTTCAAGACAGTGCACCGCCAGGGCCGCCGCGTCGAGGAGTTAGAGGCACGCATAGCAGACCTGGAAGAGCGCCTGAACGAGCGGGTCACACAACAGCAGAAGCCGCAATCGCAGCAGGCCATAGCGGCCATTGGCGAGATGCCCGCCGAGCGCGCGGCCTAAGAAAGGTTTTGTAGGAGGAGAATCATGTCAGCGAACGTAGCAGCAGCCAACACCACAGACAAGAAAGCGATCCTGCGTGACAAGCGCGCGCAAGGCATCGCCGCTATGGGACTGGTGACGCGCGAGGGCGACCGCTTTCGCGTGGCGACGCCGACCCTGCGCGGGCGCAAGTCCAGCTACGAGGTCTGGCGTGACGATGCGGGTAAGGTTCGCTGCTCCTGCCTCGAATATGAGGAGCAGGCGCAGGAGGACGCCTCCTTTCGCTGCGAGCACATCCTAGCCGTCAAGCATTCGCTTCTGGCTAAGAACAGCGAAGCGGTCACCAAGCAGCAGCCCGCAGAGAAGGCCACGGCCTCGACTGAGGTGGCGGCGGCCGTTTCGACCCAACAGCCCAACACTAACGCAAACGCATCCGAGAAGCGTGCGAGCAGAAAGGCTATCAACGTAGCCGAGCGGCTCGTACGCTCCGAACGGGAGCGCGAAGAGGCAGCGGAAGAGGAGCCCGCGACTAACAGCGCGGACGAGCCTTCCCATCTCAGAGCGCTCGCGAAACACACATACATTGAGGAGCAAGAAATGAACAGGCAGAAAGAAAGAACGGCCATCGCAGAGAGGCCGGAGGACGAAACGATTGAGCAGAAGACGGCGGTTGCCGACGTGGTCGCGCCCGTAGTTCCACTCGCATTCACAAACACCTTGCGTGCCCTGCGCCAGCAAGTTGACCCCGCGGTCGTCAAGACGCGTGAGGGCTGGACTGACCGCAACGGCAACACGCACATGGTCGAGTACGTAGAGTGGCACGCGGTCGCAGACATTCTTGATCGCGTGACGCCGACCTGGTCGCATTCGGTTCGCAACGTGACGCAGATCGGCGACATGGTGGCCGTCACGGCCGCCATCACGATTGACGGTGTGACGCGAGAGGGCGTCGGCACTGGCACGGCCGAAAGCGAGATGGGTATCAAGAAGGCTGAGCACGACGCCTTGAAGCGGGCAGCCGTGAAATTCGGCATCGCTCGCGAGCTTTACCAGCGCGAGACCGAGGTGATCGAGAAAGAGGGCGCTGCTCCGCAGGCTCAGTTCCCGCGCGACCCCCTGGCCAAGTCTATGGCCGATCTCGTGACGCCGAAGCAGCTCGGCATGATTCGGGCGCTGGCGCGCGAGGCTCACGTGGACGTAGAGGAAGAGTGCCAGACCGTCCTGCGCTGCAAGACGGACGAGCTGTCAAAGCGCGCCGCCTCCAGCTTCATAGACCATCTGAAAGGTCTCGGCGCGGAAGCCGGGCAGATGCGCCGCGCAAGCTAAGCGCGCTCTTTGGTTGAGTGAGCGGTCGAGCGGTAAGCGAAACGGAAAACCTGCTTATCGCTCGGCGGCTCAACCGGGTCAATGGAGGGGAGGTACAAGGAAATGATGACGGAAGAAATAATCAAGGAGATGAAGCCCCTGACTTTGGAGCTTGAGTATGCCGAGGAGGCTGCGACGGCCGCCAGGCCGATTGCGCCCGAGCGGACGGACGAGACTCCTGCGTCCGAAGAGCCGCGCTCCAAGAAGGAACAGATCATAGAGCTTTACGAATCTGGTGTGACAGACATCGCACAGATCGTGCGCCGTGTGGCCGCGCGTCCCTCCTATGTCGCGCAGGTCTTGCAGGGCGCGGGACTAATCACGGGCTACTTCGATCTTTATACGACGACGGCCCGCGAGCAGAACGTCTACTCGCGCTTCTTTCGCAACGTGCTCTCGTTCAAGACGGTCGAGTCGGCGCGCGAGTCCGTGCAGAAGATAGATCGTCTCTACAACTATTTTGAGCGACTCGGCGACCGCGCCGGGCAGCACCAGGCGATGGTCTTGGCCCTGACGGGCAAGAACCGCGCGCGCTGGTCTGGCAAACAGGAAGAGTCGGAGATTTTCAGTGAATGGCTCGCCGCGCATTAAGAGCCGAACAATTATCGAAGTGAACGCATAAAGAGTTTCAAGAGTTTCCCTCGCAAGGAAAGACCAAGCAGGTTTGTCTTTGAAAGGTGAGCGCGCAGTTTCCGCAACTGTTCGTCTCACCTTTCTTTTTTGTCCCTCGCCTTTGCAAAGAGCACGCACACCTCGCATGAAACGGGTCTCTTCGGGAAGAGACCCGGCTAACCAGAATTCTATTTACGTGAGGAGAAAAACTTTTATGGCTGAGCAAACAGCGCACGCACTTGAAATGCCCGCCAACGGCACTTTCTGCTGGACGGAGCTTGCGACGACCGATCTCGAAGCGGCCAAGAAATTCTACACGGAGCTTCTCGGCTGGACGCTCAAACAGGGCGATGCCGGCGGCATGATCTACAACGAGATTGTCGCCGGAGGCAGAGAGCAGGGCGGCATGTACCAGGTGGGCCCGGAGAGCGGTGGAGGCCCTTCGCACTGGATGGCGTATGTCGCCGTGGACGACGTGGACGCGAAGGCTAAGCAGGTCGAAGAGCTTGGCGGAAAGGTCAAAGTGCCGCCGACCGATATTCCAAATGTCGGGCGCTTCTGCGTCATCAACGACCCGACGGGCGCGACTCTCGCGTTGATTACACTGGGCGGCCGCGCCTAAAGGTTTCGGGCCTTCTATATGGGGGAGTGCGCGCTTCTCTCTCTCTTTTCGAGCGCGCACTCAAGCCTGTGAGGCATCCGATCAATTGAAAGGAGCAAAATCATGAAAAAGCAGTTCTCTTTGACTCTTCTTCTGCTGGCCGTGTTGGGCGTAGGTCTTGCTCTGTTTGCCGCGACAAAGAGTTTCGCCGGGCCGACCGAGCAACAGACAATCGCCGCTCAGATCATTGCCCGCGAGAAAGCTTCCGTAGAAGCCTGGCAGCGTAAGGACAAGGCTTTCTTCGCCGATCTGTTCACGGACGATACGACCTACTTCAACCCGCACAGCCCTTACCTGGACACAGACCCCAAGGCAAACTTCCTGCCCAAGTTCGAGCAGTACGCAGAGATGTTCAAGTACAACGATTTTCAGATGTACAACCCGCGCGTGCAGGTCTACGGCGATACGGCCGTGTTGACCTACAACAGCTCCGTGTCGGCCACCTTCGCGGGCCAGCCCATTAACTACACGGCCAAGGCGACGGTCGTCTACGTCAAGCAGGGCAACACCTGGCGCGTCGTTCACGCCCATGAATCCATGAACCCGGCGGCCAGATAAGCCGTATGGAGTCAGGCAGCAAAAGGAGAGAAAGGACATGCCGAGAGTGATTCATTTTGAAGTGAGCGCGGAAGACACTGAGCGCGCCAGCCGTTTCTACCAGAGCGTCTTCGGCTGGCACATAGAGAAATGGGATGGGCCCAGGGATTACCGGCTCGTCTCGACGGGCGGCGACGAGCAGCCGGGCATCAACGGCGGGATCTTCAAACGCGACGGGCCGGTCAACTACGTCAACACGATTGACGTGCCTTCCGTCGACGAGTTCGTCAAAAAGATTACCGAGCAGGGAGGACAGGAAGTCGTGCCCAGGATGAAGATTCCGGGCGTCGGCGATCTGGTCTACTGCCAGGACACGGAAGGCAATGTCTTCGGCATCCTTGAGCCGGAAGGGGAGGGGCGATGAGGATGGCAGACGTGGCCGAGGGGCGCAGCATGGATAGAATCATCCACATTCATGCTCGCCTGAACTCAAGCGCCCGCAAAGCATTCGAGATGTTTACGCAGAGCGCCGCTTTGCAATCCTGGCTCGCGCCTCTGGCGGAGGTCTCGCCCACTGTGGGAGGAAAGTACGAACTGTTCTGGGAGCCGGGCGAGAGGCAGCACAACAGCACTCTTGGCTGCCGCATCACGGCGCTTGAAGAGGGGCGCTTTCTCTCTTTTGAATGGCGTGGGCCCAGGCAGTTCGAGCAGTTCATGAACACGGCCGACCCGCTCACTCACGTCGTAGTATTCTTCATCCCCGGAGGCGAGGGCGCTGAAGTGTGGACTGACGTGTACTTGATCCATTCCGGTTGGCGGAGCACTTCAGAGTGGGAGCAGGCGCGGCAGTGGTTCGACGAGGCTTGGAGCACGGCTTTCACAGAGCTGAGCCGTCAGGTCAACGGCTGAGGCCGGCCCCTCATGTCCGTGAAAGGTTTAGAGCCTCTTTGTCGAGGCTCAAGGCGGCAAACGTATTCATGCGAGCAGCGGCGCGGCTTCAGCAGCCAGCGGGCGCGCCTAGTCGCCCCGCCCCCCGACCGCCGGCTAGGGGCCGCGCCGCTGCTCGCATGAACCATGCCTTCCGAAAGGGATAAGGAGACGATGGATGAGCGCGGAAGGAATTATTGAAGCGATCAGGACGGGCGATGTCGCAAGGGTTCATGAGATGCTTGACAGAGACCCGGCGCTGGCCAGTTCAAGGAATGAGCAGGGCGTCTCTGCCGTCCTGCTGGCGACCTATTACGGACGCAAAGAGATTGCCGAGACGCTGATGGAGAGAGGCGCGACGCTCGATATTTTTGAAGCCTCGGCCGTGGGGCGCGAGGCACGCGTCAGGGAGCTGTTGAAGGAGAGGCCGGAGCTGGTGAACGCCTATGCCGACGACGGCTTTACGCCGCTCGGGCTGGCAGCCTTCTTCTGTCACCCGTCGGTCGCGCGCCTGCTGGTAGAGAGCGGGGCCGACCCGAACGCCGCTTCCAGGAATACGCAGCGCGTCACGCCGCTTCACTCGGCCGTCTCGCGCCGTCAGACCCTCATAGCCGAAGTCCTCCTCTCACACGGCGCAGACCCGAACGCCAGGCAACAATCGGGCGTGACGCCCCTTCACCAGGCCGCGCACAACGCCCAGGCGGAGATGGTGCGCCTGCTGCTCGCGCACGGCGCAGACCCGAATGCAAAGATGGACGACGGGCAGACCCCGCTCACGATGGCCCTTGAGACGGGCAATACGGAGGTGATCGAGCTGCTCCGAGCAGATGGGGCAAGCCCTTAACTCTTCGCATCATTGCAGCACAAGCCCCGGAGGGGCGAAAGAATGTAGCTCACGGCTTGCCTCCGTTCACTAGACTCTTTCGCCCCTCTTTGGATTTCTCGTCAATAGCAAAGTAAAATCAGCGGTCATGGGCCAAGCAATGTTTCCGTTATTTCATTGAAGAAGATTTTCTGCTCGATACGAACAGTAGGGAAGGAAGAAGATGCCAGCGAAGAACGAGGATTTACACGGTAATGTTCCGGACAAAGCCGAAGTGGCGCTGCTGTTGATAGATGTCATCAACGACCTTGAGTTTGAGGACGGCGAGCGGCTTTTAGAGCAGGCGAGGCCGATGGCCAGGCGGCTCGCGGCGCTCAAGCGGCGGGCCAAGCAATCAGGGATTCCGGCCATCTACGTGAACGACAATTTCGGAAAGTGGCAGTCTGATTTCAACAAGCTGCTCGCGCACTGCCTGGAAGAGGACGTGAGGGGCAAGCCCCTGGTCGAGCTTTTGAAGCCGGAAGAGGATGATTACTTCGTCTTGAAGCCTAAGCACTCAGGCTTTTTCTCGACAACGCTGGACACGCTGCTCGAATACCTGCAAGCGAGGACTCTGATTCTCACGGGCCTGGCCGGAAACATCTGCGTCCTCTTCACGGCCAACGACGCCTACATGCGCGATTTTCACCTGGTCGTCCCGTCCGATTGCGTAGCCTCTAACAGCACGGAGGAGAACGAGCACGCGCTTGAGCTGATGAAGACTGTGCTCAAGGCAGACACCAGGCCATCCACCGAGCTAGACCTGGACGAATTGAAGGCCGCGCCCGAAGAGGAGCAACAGTCCAAGCCACAGCAGCAATCACAGCAATTCGCCCGGAGACACTGAGGCCGCACTGAGGCCAAAGCCACACAGGAAAGCTTTTCGGCGCGACCCGTTTCCCCCAGAGATCAAAACAGCAGAGCTTTCATCCTTAATTGCAGGGAGAATCCAGTGCGACGCATACTACGCGACAACGGCCTCTCGATTGTGATGTTCAGTCTCTTTATCTTTTCGGTGGTGGGCCAATCCGTGACGGGCTTTCATGAATACAACGAAGACCGCAAGGAGCACGCTCAGGCCGAACTCGGTTACGTCCAGTACCTCGGCAGCGGCCATTTCGTCGAAGCGATTTTTGAGAACTGGGAGAGCGAGTTCTTGCAGATGTCTGCCTACGTACTGCTGACGGCCTTTCTCTATCAGAAGGGCTCGCCGGAATCAAAGAAGCTTGACGAGAAAGAGATGGTCGATAGAGACCCTTCGGAATCGAAGCGCAGGCGGAAGGATGCTCCCTGGCCAGTGCGGCGCGGAGGCTTTATTCTCAAGCTCTATCAGAACTCGCTGAGCCTCACCCTGTTTCTGCTCTTTCTCATCTCCTTCGCCCTGCACGCGGCGGGCGGGGCGCGTCTCTACAACCAGGAGCAGATGTGGCACGGCTCGCCGCCCGTCTCCACGCTTCAATACATGGCGACCTCTCGCTTCTGGTTCGAGTCTTTCCAGAACTGGCAGAGCGAATTTCTCTCCGTCGGCGTGCTCGTCGTCCTCTCGATCTTCCTGCGCCAGAAGGGCTCGCCCGAATCCAAACCCGTTGACAGCCCCCACAGCAAGACCGGAGGCGATTAAGAAGAAGGGATGAGGGATGAATGAAAGACATTTGCCTTTCATTCATCCCTCATCCCTGCGGCCCTCATCGCTTTCTTTTATGGTTCTTTGCGTGCCGCGCGTTGAGCGTTGACGGCCAGGTCGCGGGCGCGTGGGAGCGCGTCTACGCCGCGCGCGACCTGCGGGTCGTCCGTGAGGATGAAGACGCGGGCGGCGATGGTGCTGCCGTAGGCGGCCGTGATGATGTTGTAGCGCATCTGTAGCTCGACGTAAGAGCGATTGCGATCAAGTACGGCTTGCAGAGGCTTCCATGACGGGTCTGTCGCGAGATATTCCTTGAACGCTTTATAGAGCGCATCGGTGACGGGGAAATCCGTCGGCGCAAGCTCGCGGTTGTAATCAATCACGCGCTGCACCTTGTACTGGTCAAAGCCCGCTATGCGGCCGTTCACAAGCTCGCGCGTGAAGAAGAAGAGCGGGTTCAGGAAGCGCTGTTGCGTCTGGCTGATGGTGCGTGGCTTGACCACTTCGTCGGGCGAGATGCCGCCGCCGCCGTAGACTGCGCGCCCCGTATCGGTGCGGCTCTCCGGGCCCGTCGGCTTGGTCGTCTGGCTGGTCTGCTGATCCAGGCGGGTCGAGCCGCCGCGCGTGTAATAATCGTAGAAGCCGCCGTTCGAGTAGTCGCGCTGAATCAGGCGGCCCGACGGCGTGTAGTACTTCGCGGAAGTGAGCGTCAGCCCGGCCCCGTATTCGAGCGGCCAGATGCCCTGCACCAATCCCTTGCCGAAGCTGGTCTCGCCGACTATCAGCGCGCGGTCGTGATCCTGCATCGCGCCGGCCACGATCTCCGAGGCCGAAGCCGTATTGCCGTTCACCAGTATCACCAGGGGCGTCGGGTCGGCCTGGCCCGTATCGTTGTTGGCCCAGTAGGGTCGCTGGTCTGTGCGCCCTTTCTGCGTCAGGATTAACTGGCCGCGCTGAAGGAATTTGCTCGCGACGCGCACGGCCTGATCCAGGAAGCCGCCGGGATTGTTCCGAAGGTCTAGCACCAGCGAGGTCATCCCACGCTCGCGCAGGCTTTCCAGCTTCTCTTCCAACTCGTCCGAGGTCGTGTAGTTGAAGCCGCGCGTCATGTCTACGTAGGCGACGCCGGGCCTCAGGAAGTAAGCGTCCGGAATGGAGGGCTGCGGCACTGCGTCGCGCGTGATCTCAACCGTCTCCTGTCTGCCATTAGAGGCGCGCTCGACCGTGATCTTGACGACCGAGCCACGGGGCCCGCGTATGCGGTCGCGCACGTCCAGTGAGGGGCGTCCGCTCATCTTCTCGCCGTTGACTTCGACTATGTGGTCGCCGAAGACGAGTCCGGCGCGCGCGGCGGGCGAGCCCTCGAAGGTGGTCAGGATATAGGTCTCAGTCTGCTCGCCGCGGCGCTGGTTGCCGATGGACGCGCCGATGCCGAAATACTCCGAGCGCTGGTCTGTCTTCATCTCGTCGAACTCTTCGCGGTCGTAGTAGTTCGAGTGCGGGTCGAGCGAGCGCAGCATGCCTATGATCGAGGACTTGAAGACGGCGTTGTAGTCGAGCTTGTTGCCGTCAATGTAGTTCTCTTGAATGATCGTCAGGGCTTCGGAGAAGTCCTGTTCGGTATTGGCCGTGGCATCGCTCGGCAGCCGGACGGGGCGCGTGCGGCGCGGAGTTGTTGGGCTGCCGGGGCCGGAGGTCGAGGGCCTCGGCGGGCTGACGCTGCCCTGGTTCTGTGCCGACACGAAGACCGGAAGCGAGATGGCGACCAAGAGTAACGTCGCGAGGACGAGAGAAATTCTATTCTTCACTGCTCTTTGGGCCCTCTTACGTATAGAGAAAATTAAAGCACGGCGACGGCCGAGCGCGACGCGGCTTCAGTAGAGGCTGCGGCCCAAAACTCAGCGGGGCCGTCCTCCGATAAGCATAGTAACGGATGCGCCGGGCGCGGGCAAGGTTGTGCGCCGGGCGATGTGAAAAATGGGTCTTCATCCTGTACAATGCGCTCCGCCTTGCCCGCCGTCGGCTGCAAAGGGCTGGCGGCCGCGCGGGCCAAAACGGTGAGCGTTCCTCGCTCGATCCCCTTCTTGATATTTCCAATACTGGGTAAAGACTATGGCGAAGAAAACCGAGAAGAACACTGAGACAGAGCCGAAGACAAAGAGGACTAAAAGGAGGTCGGCGAGCGGGGCCAACTCTTTTGAAGCGCAGTTACGCGCGACCATACATGCCGTCGAGATCGCCAACGCCCTGACCTCACCGCTCAAGCGCTCCATCGAAAACCTGCTCCGGCTGGCGGCCCAATCCGTCGGCTCAGACGAGGCGAGCGTCCTTGTGCGCGACGGCAACGAAGGCGGCTTGCGCTTTCTCGTAGCCATCGGCGAAGTCGCCGACAAGCTCTTGAGCGTGCGGATTCCTCCGGGTAAAGGCATCGCCGGCTTCGTCTTTTCGAGCGGCCAGCCGATGGCCGTCGCAGACGTGGCGCAGGAAGAGACCTTCTACGCGGAGGTTGATCGCGCCGTGGGCTTTTCGACGCAGACCATCCTGGCCACCCCTTTGCGCGTTCAGGGCGAGATGGTCGGCGTGCTTGAGTTCGTCAACCGCGAGGGCGACCCGCCCTACAAGCCTTTCACGCCGGACGAGATGGATCAAGCAGCGCACTTTGCGGACGCCATCGCGACGCTCGTTGACGCGCACGAATCGGCCGGGCTCATCGAAACGCTCTTCGAGCATTCGACGAAAGGCGCGGGAGGAGAAGCGGGCGCGGCCGTTGATAAGGAAGAAAGCGGCGGCGCGGCCCTGCGCCTGTGGCTGCGCGACTTGCAGGCCGCGCCCGAACACCGCGACCTCTTGCAGATGGCAGTCTCGCTGCGCGACGTGGCCAGTCGCGGCGATGCCGAGCGCGAGTTGTGCCGCGACGTGCTAGACGCGCTGGCCCGCTTCACGGAGAAACGCGCGGCCGCCAGCTCTGGCTATTCCGCCACGGGCTACTTCGGCTTTTAGTTAACTGCGGTTCGGTCTTCCCCAGGAGAGTTTCAAGAGATGGCGGAATCTGAAGCGGCGCTCGAAGCGGCCAGCGTGCTCGCCGATTTATGGGCCCCGATAACGCCGGACAATTTGTGGAAGGGCCGCACAGGGCGCGGCGTGCGCGTCGCCGTCGTAGACAGCGGCGTGGACGACAAGCACCCGGCGCTGGCCGGTAAAGTCAGAGCTTCGGTCGAAGCCTACCCCGATGCAGGCCGCATCAATTTCCGGCCCTCGACTTCGGGCGATCAGGCCGGTCACGGCACGGCCTGCGCAGGCATCATCACAGCGGTCGCGCCCGAAGTGGAAATCTACAGCATCAAAGTCCTGGGCGCGAATGCGGCCGGGTCGGGCGAGATGTTTCTCGCCGGACTCGATTACGCGATCAAGCAGAAGATGCAGGTCATCAACCTCTCGCTGGGAACGACGAAGCCGGATTACTTCGGCCCGCTGCACGACCTTATAGACCGCGCCTATCACGCCGGCTGCATAGTCGTCGCCGCCGCCAACAACCTGCCGCAGCCGAGCTTCCCTTCCATCTTCTCTTCCTCGCTCGTCTCAGTCATTAAGCGCGAGGGCGGCGACCCGTTCAACTTCGGCTATCGTTACGGCGAAGTCATAGAGCTGGTCGCGCCCGGCGTACAGGTCAGAACCACCTGGCCCGGCGGCGGCTATCGCCAACTGACCGGCAACAGCTTCGCCTGCCCGCACATCGTCGGCATCATAGCCCTCATCATGGAAGCCTATCCGGAGCTGACGCCTTTTCAGATCAAGACCATACTTTACGCCATAGCCAAACAGAACCAATCGAAGACGGACGCTCCCGACGCCCAGCCCCAGGGCGGTTAAGGCGAGGCCGCATAAGAGATAAAAGCAGCAGCGCCGCGAGACGATCTTTCATCAATCTCGCGGCGCTGCTCTTATCTCACCTGCTTCAATTCCCTTACATTCGCATGGGGACGCCCGGCGGGGCTGCTCCGCGCATGCGTGCGCCGGGCGGTGGGCCGCCCTGTGGGCCTCCGGCTCCTGCTGCTCCCGTGCGTGTGCGCAGGAGCGCCGGGTCAACGTTCTTCAGCTCGTAGAGCGTCTTGTAGAGCCCCTCGCGCTTGAGCAGCTCGTCGTGTGTGCCCTGGTCTGCGACGCGCCCCTGGTTAAGGACGATGATGCGGTCGGAGACGGCGGCGACGAAGTTCAGGTCGTGGCTGATGACGAGGCAGGTCTTGCGATTCTCGGGCTGCTGCGCGTACTCGCGTATGACTGTAATGAGGCGGTTGCGCTGGTCTGCGTCGAGGTTCTCGGTCGGCTCGTCCAGAAGCAGCACTTCGGGTCGTCGCAGCAGGCAGCGCGCCAGGGCGATCAAACGCTTCTGTCCTCCCGAAGGTATCTGCACGTCCACGACCGTATCATAACCTTTCGGCATTCGCGCCGGGTCAACGATCACGTCATGTATGTGCGCGAGCCTGCAAGCCTCTTCGACCTCGGCGTCGGTTGCGCCCTCTCGCCCCAGGCGCACGTTCTCGCGGATCGTGTCCTTGAGGAAGAAGGGGAACTGCGAGAGCTTGGAGACCTGTTCGCGCAGCGAGTTCAGGGTCACATTGGAAACATCTTTGCCTTCGAGGCGTATCTGGCCCGACTCCGGGTCTAGGAAGCGCAGCATCAGATTCATGATCGTGGACTTGCCGCACCCGATTGGCCCAACGAAGGAGACCGTCTCGCCCTCCTTGATCTGGAACGAGAGTCCGTTCAAGACCTTCTGCGCAGGCGAATAGCCGAAGGTGACGTTCTCGAAACTGATGTCGCCGTGAACCTCGCCCAAACTTTTCGCGCCCGGCTTCTCCTTCACAGACGGCTTCGTGTCGAGCAGCTCGTAAGTGGCGACGACGTTTGGAACCTGCGACTGGTACTGCGTGTAGGTGGCGATCAGGCGTTGGACGACGCCGAACATCTGCGGCGTCATCTGCACGAAGGCGATGACGGCCGCGAGCGTCAGTCCGAAGCTCGGGTGATAGATAATGCCGACGATGAGGACGAGGGCTGTGCTGAGGGCGATGAAGATTTGCGCGCCGCTATTGCTGAAGCCCATCCAGGCTTGCATCATGGCGGAGTTCTTGGCCGCCACTTTGGCCGCCGCGCCGAAACGCTCGCTCCGGCGGCGCTGCGCATTGAAGACCTGAATGTCCGAGATGCCGCTGATGGTCTCTTCCAATTCAGCGCCCAGCTCGCGCCCGCTCATGGCCATCCCACGAGCGGCCTGCTGCATCTTCCGGCTCGTGTAGCGAAACATCAACAAGACGAGCGGCGCGAGCACGAACGACACCAAAGTCATCTGCCAGCTCAGGGCCAGAAGATAAGAGAGCACGATCAAGAGCACGATGACATCAATGAGCGGGTAGAGCATGACCTGCGTCAGCATACGCTGCACGCCCGCCGCCTCCGACAACACGCGCTGCATCAGAGCGCCCGTCTGCCCGCCCGTGAAGAAATCCAGGGAGAGCGATTGCAGGTGATCGTAAATCTCCTGTTGCAGGCCGCGCAGCAGCCTCGCTTCCAGGTGCGCGACGACCCAGGCTCTCAGGAAGCTCAGGAGTTGCGAGAGCACGAGCGCGCTCGCCCACACGATGAGCACAGTGCGAAGGGTCAAAGGGGTGGCGAGCCAGCCGAAGCCGTAATCGCTGAGCGAGCTGGTATCCGTCCTGCCGAATAGCGGCGCGCTCATCTCCCAAATGCTTCCCGTCGCGGCGGCGCTTGCCGCGCCCGGAGGCTTGGGCCCGGCCAGTGGGCCCAGGATTTGAAAGATCGAAGAGAAGGCGACGCTGACGACGAAGGGAAAGAGCGTGACCAGTAGAGACAGCAGCATGGTCACGGCCGTCAGCGATTTATGTTTCAGGAGCAGCCTCAAGGCGCGGCCCAAGTACGGGCGCGCGCTCATCATCCCTGGGGGCATGGCACGGCTTCCGCCCGGCCTCATCATTCCCGGCGGAGGCTGCGCGCCGGGCGGCGTGGGCCCACCCACGGGCGGCGCTCCGGCTGGCGGCTTCTCGGCAAGGGGCGGGCCAGGAGGCATTCCGGCGGTCATGCCGGGCGGCGGAGTCGGAGGGTTGGACATCGCTTCTTCCTTTTAGATAGTAATCGGGCGGGCCGAATTAAAACAGAAGAGAGACGTTAGAGGCAAGAGCCTTCAGATAGTAAAAGGTGGGAAGGCAGGCTTTAAAGCTTGCCTTCCCACCTCGTCGGGGCAATTGAGTCCCGTACCTAGCAGTACCACCAAACGTAGACGCAGTTTCCGTAGCCGTCGCATTCCCAGGCGTAACAAACATCCTGGTTGCTGTAGGCTTGCACGTCGCCGCCCTGCGAACCGGCTTTGGCAACAGCCTGAGCGTCGTCCTTGCTGCGGTTCTCTTTCTTCGGGAACATCTCGGCCAGCTTGTCGGCCGGAATCTTGTATTTCTCAAGTTCGGTATCCGGCACATCGTACAGCGTCACGTTGTTATCTTTATCGGGTTTGCTAACTATCGCCATGGCTTTTGTATTCTCCTTGTCTAGGGGTTGGGGAGGACTTGCGGTGCGTCCTCCGACTGGAATCTATGCTCTCACTCAGGATTGCTCTCGGCAGCAGCCGAGTTGGCCCACGCGGGCCGCCTCGCAAGCATGATTTTCATCGACCTCTCTTGCGGCTTCTTCTACTCGGCTCAACATACAGACGATTGACGGGCCCAAGAAAGGTTTTTGCGACCACCTCCGAATGAAATTTCCGAGCGGGCCGAAACCGCGTACGGGCAGACACGTTGCCGCCAGGATCGGCGCAGCCCCGACCGCGGTCAACTCCTCTTGGACTGCTTCTGACCCGGGCACCGTCTCTTGATTAGAAGGAATGCGACCAGCGCACGATCACTGCTGAATCCGAAAGGCGGATTCTGTGCTCGAAGGCAACACGCTCGCGCGCTCGCCGCCGAAGAAGCGTTGCGGCCTGTTCTGGTTTTAAAGCGGGCGTTATCCTAGCAGCCAAGCCCCGTTAGCGCAAGTCTTTTTCTGGGCGAGGAGGCCGGGCGCGCCGTCACTCAACTCGCCTCCAGGCAGAGCCTCAAAATCTCGTCGAACTTCGGATCAACGCCGCCGCCGAAGTGGGCGTAGCGCACTATGCCCTGCCGATCTATGAGCGCCAGCATGGGCAGCCCCGTTGCGCCGTAGGAGTCCTGCGTCCGCTCGTCTTCCGAGACGCCGACGCGAAAGCTCAGGCCATGCTCTCTGACCACCCTGCGCATCAGCTCAAGCTCTTCCTCTTGCGTTTCGGCGGTCGCACGATAGGCCATGTAGTGGCGCGTCAACGCGACGACTTCCAGGCCCCGCGAGCGATACTTTTCGTCCAGCTCGCGCAGCTTCGGAAACATCTCGCCGCAAGGCTTGCACCAGGTCGCCCAGAACTCAAGCAGGACTACTCGGCCGCGCAAATCTTCCAGGCTCGCCGCCTCGCCATTGATCCAGGTCTTGACGGAGATTTCCGGAGCCGTCGTGCCAAGAATCTCGACCTGGCGCGCGCGGTCGCGTAACTGTATGCGTCCGCCTGCTGCTGCGCGCTTCTGGTCTGCGTCGCCCGCCGCCTGCACGAACTGAAAAATCCTTTCGGCGAAGGCGACCTCTTCGCGCAGCATCTCGCGCGCCGCGTCTATACGTCCGGCGGCCAGATACAGCTCGGCCAGAGTGAGCGCCACGTCAACGCGCGTGCGAAACTCTATCTCGTAGGGAGCCGAGCGCGCCTCCTCTCGCGCCGTCTCAAGACTCAAGGTCGCCCCACTCGTGTCGCCACTTCGTCTCTCGTCAAAAGCCTTCGCGAGAAGAGCGGCGACGCGCTCCTGTGGCCGAGAGGCAGCAGGCGTGGCCCCGCCCGCCGCCGCAGTATCCATCGCAGAATCCATAACTATTTTCTATTCCCCTGATTTCGAGTTTTGAGAGATGAGAGAGAGCTCACAGGATTAGCTCGGCCCCGTTGCTGCCGGTTCCGTTCCCGCAGCCGAGGCGGCGATGGCCGCTTCTTCCGTGTCGAAGATTTGAAAAGCTTTGTGGACATTGGTCATCTTCAGCAGGCCGCGTATCTGCTGCGGCACGTTCGTCAGGTGCAGATGAGCGTCATGGCGCGCGCTCGTCACCAGCGATGTCACCAGCTCGCCTATGCCGCTGCTGTCCACGCGGCGACACTGCGCCAGGTTAACCAGGATGAGACGACGCCCGGCCTCAAGGTTTTTGCGTACCAGAGAGAGCACGCGCTCCGTGCTGCTGGCCACCGTCAGCTCGCCTCTGATCTCGATGACTATGGCCGGGCCGTGCTCGCGCTCGGCGAGTTCCAGTTTATTAATTGACATAAGCTTTTGCTCCGAAGGTCGTAAATATACTCGAAACATTCCGGGGCTGTCACGCACTCCGCTCTTACGCCCGTTGTCGCCCAAATGTTCTGAAAAATCGGCCCTTTTTCAGCTTCTCTTCCGACCCCTTGCCATCGCTTACCCTTCTGCTTTAATATGCAGCTTCCCACGGGTAGTCTTCGTAAAAGTTTCAGTCACAATCTAAGTCAAACGAAGCGCTCACGCTCGCGCCGCCTGCTGAATGAAAAGCAAGCCCGTACCCTTTACTACTTTCCACTGAAGAGGACAAGATGCCTACCAAATTCGTTGCCCCAATTTGCAGGTTACTAATCGTGGCGGTCTGCCTTCTGGCGGCTGCCGTAAACATTCAAGCCCAGTCCCAGGCGACCACCGGAGACATCGAAGGTCGCGTCCTAGACCCGCAGGAGGCGGCCGTGCCGCACGCTGCCGTGACGGCCGTCAACCAGCAGACCGGCCTGGAAAAGAATGTGACCACGGACGAGGCAGGAAACTATCGCTTCATCCTGCTTCAGCCCGGAACCTATACCATCCGCGCGACGGCCCAGGGGTTCGCGCCCACGGAGCTGCGCGACGTGACCGTGACGGTCGGCAGTAAGACTCCGCTCGACATCAATCTGACTGTCGGCGGCACGACCGAGTCCGTGACGGTGACGGGAGAAGCGCCCGTGGTCGAAACCTCGCGCACCTCCGTTTCGACCACGATTGACCAGCGCTCGATTGAGAACCTGCCGATCAACGGGCGCAACTACCAGGACTTCGCGACGCTGACGCCGGGCGTCGTCATTGACCGCACGCGCGGCGGCGACATCTCGGTCGGAGGTCAGAAGGGAACGCTCAACAACCTACAGGTTGACGGCGTGGACAACAACAACACCTTCTTCGGCCAGGCGTTCGGGCGGGGCGGCGTGCGTCCTCCCTACCAGTTCTCGGAAGAGTCTGTGCAGGAGTTTCAGGTCAACCAGAACGGATTCTCGGCCGAGTTCGGGCGCGCTGGCGGCGCAGTCATCAACGTCGTCACCCGTTCCGGGACGAACGAGTTTCACGGTGGAGGCTTCGAGTACTTCCGCGACGAGTCGCTCAATGCCAACCAGGCTGACACGAAGGCTACGCAGGCGCGCAACAACCGCCTCAACAAGCGGCCCAAGTCGCAGATCAATCAGTTCGGCGGCCGCATCGGCGGGCCCATCGTCCGCAACCGCGCCTTCTTCTTCTTCACCTACGACGGGCAGCGCCAGGACTTGCCGAACATCGTCGATTCGCCCAACCTCGGCGCGCAGCCCGTCGCCATCCAAAACCTGATTCTCCCGAAAATCAATCCGTACTCCATCGGGCGTAACCAGGACGTATTTTTGGCGAAGACAGACATCTCCATCAATAACAGCAACCAGCTCTCGATCCGCTTCAACCAGCAGAACTTTACGGGGCGCAATAACGAGAATGGTGGGCCCACGAGCGCCGAAGAGCATTCCGGCAACAGCATCGTCCACAGCACGACGCTTTCGGGCACGCTCGCCACGACCTTCTCGCCCACACTGATTAACGAGTTTCGCTTTCAGTTCGCGCGTGACAAAGAGCCCGGCGAAGCCAATAGCGATCAGCCGGAAGCTGTCATCAACACGGGCGGCGGCAACTTGAACATCGGCCGCAACAACTTCAGCCCGCGCGAGACCACGATCAAGCGCGCGCAGTTCATAGACAATCTCTCTTACGTGCGAGGCCGCAGCACCTTCAAATTCGGCTTCGACTTCAACTTCGACCGCATCTTCAACTTCTTCCCCGGCCTCTTCAGCGGCTCCTACACTTTCCGCAACATCACTGTCCCGGCCGGAGGCGGCTTCCCGGCGGCGACCTATGCGAATGGTTACGAGGCTTACGCGGCCAGCTTCAACGCGGCTGCGGCTCCCTCGGCCTCAAGCTATTCACAGGCGTTCGCGGGCGCGGGGACGACGGGCGCGACGACCTTTCCAAACAACTCAGACTACGCCTTCTTCGCGCAGGACGACTGGCGCGTGACTCCTAAGCTGACCTTGAATCTGGGCCTGCGCTACGACTTGCAGAAGCTTGCCTGCCCCTCCGTACGTAACCCAGACCCGCTGCTTCTCAACAATGGTTTCGACACGAGCCGTTGTCCCGAGGACGGAAACAACTTCGCGCCGCGCGCAGGCTTCAGCTACGCCTTCGACGACAAGACTGTGCTGCGCGGAGGCTACGGTATCTTCTATGGTCGCACGACGGCCATTGACCTCGGCACGGCCCATTCCAACAACGGCATCAACGTCATCAACGTGACCTTGAACCAGGCGCAGATCATCGCCGCCGGACTTCGCTTCCCCAACATCCTGACGACGCTTCCCACGACGACGCTGCCGAGGAACCTGTACCTGTTCGCCGAGAACTACGAGCAGCCCTACGTGCAGCAGGCTCGCATAGGTTTTGAGCGAGAGATACTGCCGAACCTGAGCCTCTCCGTCACCTGGATGTATTACAAGGGCGTTCACCTGACGCGCACGCGCGATGTCAATCTGCTCCCGCCCGTGCCGACCGTCTTTACGGCCTCCGACGGACAGACTTTCACCTTCGAGCGGTTCTCGACGACTCGGCCCATCTCGCGCACCACCGGCATCACCTATAATCGCATCAGCCTTTTTGAGAGCAGTGCTAACTCGAAATATAACGGGCTGGCGATTCAGGCCACGCGCCGCTTCTCGAACGGCTTTCAGTTCCTAGCCTCTTACACATACTCTAAAGCAAGGGATGACAAGCCTGACCAGACGGCCGTCGTCGTCGGCACGGATGACTTCAAGATCGTCCAGAACCAACTCAACTTCCGCCAGGATTACGGTTTTGCCGACACAGACCTGCGCCATCGCTTCGTCTTCAGTCCCGTTTACGAATGGGGAACCTTTACGCGCAGCGAGAATCCCGTCCTGCGCGCTCTCTTGAGCAACTACACTGTGAGCGGCATCGTGCAGTTGCAGTCCGGCTTCGCCTATTCGGCCTTTGTCAGCGGCGACCCGAACCGCGATGGCAATTCGTCGAACGACCGTCTGCCGGGCACAGATCGTAATGCCTTCCACACGCCCTCCACCTACCAGTTCGACGCGCGCATCACTCGCGTCATTCACACGAGCGAGAAGACGCGCCTGCGTCTCATCCTCGAAGGCTTCAATATCTTCAACCGCGCGAACATTCTGACGGTCAACAACTCCATCTACGTGGCGACGGGCACAACGCTGGGTGCGCCCAACATCGCCACGCCTTTCCAGTCGCCGCGTACTTTCCTGACGCCGCGACAATTGCAGCTCGCCATCAAGTTCGATTTCTAAAGCGCGAGCGTCGAAAGCGGACGGCAAAAGCGGCGGGGATTTCCCTCCTCGCCGCTTTTCCTATTATCCTCTGTGCTTCGTGCTCCGCTTGACGGCCATTTCGGCCCCTCCGTAGAATGGCCTCACGGTTTCCATGAACATCATCCGTCAAGATCATCTGCCACACGCAGCTTTAAGGAGTTTGGCCCGAAATGAGTAACCCTTATAACCCACAGCACGATCCAGACCAGCCCGAGCCGGTTGACGATCTAATCCTACGCGACGACGAGCTTGAGCACGATGCGGCCGCGGGCTCGCGCACGGCCTCTTCCGTGCGCGACATAGCATCGCGCATTCCGGAATCCCTGAGCGCCATCGGACGCGACATCAGCCGGACAATTGAGCGCGCCATCTCGGCCAAGGACGATTACGTCGTCGCCGTGAAAGTCTCGCACGAGGCGCAGGAGAAGCTCGAACAGCTCGTCCAGGCCGGAGTCTTTCGCAGCCGCGCAGAGGCCGCAGCCTTTCTGATTGACGAAGGCATCAAAACGCAGTCGGCCCTCTTTGATCGCGTGCAGCAGAAGTTGGCCGAGATCGAGCGCCTGAGAGCGGAGCTGCGCGGCATGGTCGGCGAAGGAAAGAGCGGAGCCTGAGAGCAAAAGAGAGCTGAAAGCAAAGCACCGGCGGCTCGGTCGCTTCAGAGACCGAGCCGCTCCCTGAGCTACTCTTCTCGGCCCCCGCCCGGCTGCAAAACTTTTTGTTCTTCCCCCGCGTATTAACGGCTCGCTTCGCCTTTAATCTTTTCGGCGGCAGTGGCCGCGCCCCTTTCGCTCTCCGGAAGAGCGAAGCGTGTGGGCCCGCTCGGCCTGCCGCTCCGACTTGGGATGCGCGAGTCATCTTCCGTTAAAGCTTACGAGGAGTCTTTAATGAGACGCTTATTTTGTCGGACGACTGCCCTGCTGCTTTTCGTTTTCACGTCAATGGCCGCCTCTTCGGCGCTCGGGCAGGAAGGTACGGGCCTGGGCGCGGGCAATGATCGGCAACCGAGGTCGAACGTGTCACAAACTTTCCAGCTTCCGCGAACTCCTATCGAGCAGTTCACTTTGCCGAACGGCCTGCGCGTAGTCCTCAGCGAAGACCATGCGGTTCCGGTCATCTCGGTCGCCGTCTACTACAACACGGGCTCGCGCAACGAGCGGCCGGGGCGCACAGGCTTCGCGCACCTCTTCGAGCACATGATGTTTCAGGGCTCGGAGAATGTCGGCAAGGCTGAGCACTTCAAGTACGTCTACAACAACGGCGGCACGCTGAACGGCTCGACCTCAACCGAGAGGACGAACTATTACCAGACGATGCCTGCCAATCAACTGCCGCTCGCGCTCTGGTTGGAGAGCGACCGCATGCGCTCGCTGAAAGTGACGCAGGAGAATCTGGACAACCAGCGGCAGGCCGTGCAGGAAGAGAAGCGCCTGAATTTCGACAACAAGCCTTTCATCAACGGCTTTCTGAAGATCAACGAGCTGATCTTCAAAAATGCGGCCAACGCTCATTCCACCATCGGCTCGATGGAAGACTTGAACGCCGCCACGGTCGAAGACGTGCGCGAGTTCTTCCGCATCTACTACGCACCCAACAACGCCGTGCTCGCCGTCGTCGGGGATTTCGATCCGAAGCAGGCGCGCTCGCTGATCGAGAAATATTTCGCGACCATTCCGCGCCAGCCCGACCCGCCTCCCGTGGACGTAACGGAGCCGCCCGAGGTGGCCCTTCGCCAGTCTACCTTTCAAGACCAGTTCGCGCCGATGCCCGCCTTCGTCCTGGGCTGGAAGATACCTGCGCGCAGGACGCCCGATTTTTACGCGCTCGCGCTGGCGGGCGACCTCCTGCTCGAAGGCGAAAGCTCGCGGCTCTATCAAAAGCTGGTCAAGGGCGAAGAGTCGGTCGTGGCCCTTCAGGGCGGCATAGACGAGCGGCGCGGCCCTTCGGCGCTGACCATCTTTATCGTCCCGAAGCCGGGCCGGGAAGGGGCGCGGATCAGGCAGACTGTCTTTGCCGAGATCAAGCGACTGGCAAGCGATGGGCCCACGCCGGAAGAGATGGAGAAGCTGCGCAACAGCTTGCGCAACGATGCCGTGCGCGAGCGGCAATCGTCCATGTCGCGCGCCCAACGCCTGGCCGAGTACGCGCTCTATGACGGCGACCCGAACCTCTTCAACACGGAGTTCGAGCGATATATGAACGTCACGGCGGCGCAGATCAAAGAGGCTGCCGCGCGCTACCTGGACACTCAGAACATGTCACTGCTCGAAATCGTTCCGGCGCGTGCGGCCAAGCCCGCTCCCTCTGCTTCCGGTCAAAAGCCGGACGATGCGCAGCACGGAGCGCCTCCGCCGCAGGTGCCCGCAAGACCTGCGAAGCCCCATCCGGCCGCCTCGCGCGAGCACTCTTAATTCGAGCAAGGAGAGATCACAGAGATGTTTCGCATCACAAAAACGGCACTGCTGCTGCTGCTGGCGCTTCTCTTATCGAGCGCGCCCATGTTATCCGCCTTCGCACAGTCGTCTCCATCACAGCCCATGACACAAACGGAAGAGTTTCGCCGCCAGCCGCCCGCGCCTCTGCCCCCGAGGGCGCTCACGATTCCGACGCCTTACGAGACGACGCTGCCCAATGGGTTGCAGCTCGTCATCGTCGAAGATGATCGTCTGCCTCTGGTCAGCTACCGCCTGGCTTTTCGCACGGGGACGGCGAACGACCCGGCGGAGCTGCCCGGCCTGACCTCTGTGATGACGGACATGCTGACCGAAGGAACGGAGACGCGCTCAAGCAAGCAGATAGCCGACGAGGTCGCGCGCATCGGAGCCAGTTTGAGCGCCAGCGCCAACTCAGACTACACGACCGTCGCCGCCTCCGCGCTCTCCATGTACGGCGAACAGATTCTCAGCCTCATGGCGGACGTGAGCCTGCACCCGACCTTTCCGGCCAAAGAGCTTGACCTGCACAGGCAGAACAAGAAGCAGGGGCTCATCTACCAGCGCTCGCAGGCAGAGTTTCTCGCCAACGAGCGCCTGGCCCGCACGCTCTTCGGCCAGCATCCTTACAGCCGTATCTCGACCACGCCCGAAGCCCTGGACGCGATGACGCGCGACCGCCTGGTAGCTTTTCACCGCCAGATGTTTATTCCGAACAACGCCGTGCTGGTCGTCGTCGGCGATGTCGCGCGCGCAGGCGTAGTCAAGCGGCTCACAGAGACGTTCGGCCAGTGGGGCAAAGGGACTGCCGTCCCGACGGAGTTTCCCGCGCCGCCCGCGCGCTCCTCGCGCGCCATCTACGTTGTAGACCGTCCGGGCTCTGCTCAATCCAATATCATCATCGGCAATGCGGGCATCACGCGCGCGAGCAACGATTATTTTCCGGTAGCAGTGATGCACACCATCCTGGGCGCGACCGCTTCGGCGCGATTGTTCATGAACCTGCGCGAGGCAAAGGGCTACACCTACGGCGCATACACGAGCATGGATGCGAGACGCAGCGCCGGGTGGTTCGGCTCGACGGCCGAAGTACGCACACCCGTTACGGGAGCGTCCTTGAAGGAGTTCTTCTACGAGCTTGACCGCATTCGCCGCGAGCCGGTCACGGAGCAGGAGCTAAACAACGCGAAGTCTTACCTGACGGGCGTCTTTCCGATCAGGCTTGAGACGCAGAGCGGCCTTATAGACCAGCTCGTGCAGATGAAGATGTTCGGGCTCCCGGCAGACTACCTGCAAACCTACAACGCGCGCATCCAGGCCGTCACGGCGCGCGACGTTCAACGCGTCGCGCAAAGCTACATCACGCCCGACAAGGCCGCGATAGTGATCGTCGGCGACGCCTCGGCGATCATGGAGCAGATCAAGCCGTACGCGCAGGCCGTGGAAATCTACGACGCCTCGGGCAATCGCAAAGAGGCCGCCACGAGCACGACGACGACGACGACTAAGCCCGGAGGCGGGAGCGGGGAGGCTGCCTCCCTGCCGGGCGTCTGGGCCCTGGAGATCAAGTCCCCGAACGGACAGACCATCCCTGCGACGCTGACGATCACGGAGGAGGGCGGGAATCTGCGAGGCAAGGTGCAGACGCAGATGGGCGACGGCTCCTTGAGCGATGTCGTCCTCAGCGGTAATAACTTCGACGCCAAGCTGACCTTTGGCGCGCAGGGACAGACGCTCGACGGTAAAGTGAGCGGCAATACGGAGAGCAGCGACCGCATGAAGGGAACCATCACGCTACAGGTTCCGAACCTGCCGCCGCTTCCCTTCACAGGCACGCGCACGAAATGATAATATCCGTCTCGCTCGCTCGTCTGGCCTCAACAAAAAGCCGCCCGGTGTGAACGCTCACGCCGGGCGGTTTAGTTACAGGAGGAATCGAAAGTTACTACAACCGCTTTCCCCTCACGGCTCTCAGCAGTAACCTCAAGCCCTAAGATGCCCCGGCCGTTCCTTCAGGTTGTACAGGCGCGGGCCGAAAGATTTCAGATCACAGATTAAATCAGATAAGTGGAATGCTTGAAGAGAGATAGAACTTTGGCGCGGCCCTCGGCGTTCTTAGAATGGCGTGCGGCCAGATCAAGCGGAGCATACCCGTAAACAGAATCCAAGCGCATGAGGAGGCCACCATGACCGGCCCTCGAAAGTATCTCCCTGCCGCTCTCCTGACGGGAGCGATTGTCGTTGTGTGCGTCGGCGGCTACCTGGCGGCCAGGGAGTTGGCCGGGAAAGTTCCTAAAGAGACGGCGCGGGCGGCTATGTTCCTCAACGGCCCGGCGCATTCCGGGGCCTACGCTTCGGCGGAGGTGAAGAGTTTCGGCGGCTTGCAGTGGAGAGTCCAGACGGGCGGCGCGGTTCGATCTTCGCCCACGCTCTCTGACGGCATCCTTTACGTGGGGAGCAGCGACGGCCACCTCTATGCGCTGGATGCTAAGACCGGGGCCGAAGCTTGGCGCTTCAATGCCGGGAGCCCCGTGACATCCAGTCCGGCCGTCGCCGGAGGCAACGTCTATCTGGGCACTTACGATGGAAGGTTCGTGGCTTTACGGGCCGGGAGCGGCGAGGTCGTCTGGACTGTGAAGACCGGCCGCGAAGCTGCGCTCGCGTGGGGTTACGAGAGCGGAGACTTTTTCACTTCGTCGCCGACGGTCTTTGACGGGCGAGTGCTTTTCGGAAGCGGAGACGGCTCGCTCTACGCGGTCGAGAGCGCGACGGGTCGCCAGTTGTGGAAGTTCGAGACGGGCGGGCGCGTGCGCTCGACGCCTGCGGTTGATGAAGGGACGGTCTTCGTCGGCAGCTTTGACGGAAGTCTCTACGCGGTAGACCTCTTGAGCGGGCAGCTCAAGTGGCGTTACGACACCGAAGGCAGAGGGCTCAACTCAGCCGACTTCGGATATGATCGCAAGTCCATACAATCTTCTCCGGCCGTGGCGGACGGCGCGGTCTATTTCGGAGCGCGTGACGGATTCCTCTACGCCGTAGGTGCTGCGGACGGACGTTTGCGCTGGCGCTTCGATCAGCAGATTTCCTGGGTCAACAGCTCGCCGGCCGTAGCCGACGGGCACGTTTATGCCGGAAGCTCAGACGGCCGCTTCGTGCAGTGCGTGGACGCGCGCACGGGCAAGGAGGTCTGGCGGCTGAAGACCGAGAGCCTCGTCTGGTCTTCGCCTGCTCTTGCCGCGCAGACTCTTTACGTCGGCGATTGGGCGGGTAATCTCTACGCCGTCAACCGCAGGACGGGCGCGGAAGTCTGGCGCTACCGTGCGCAGAAAAGAGTCCTCTCCTCGCCTCTCCTAGCAGACGGCAAGCTCTATTTCGGCAGCGATGACGGAGCAGTTTACGCGATCAATTCCGGCGGCACTTCGGCGCTCAGGCGCGTCGTCTTCTGGGACACGGATTACGTCAAGGCAGTCACCTTCCGTAGCCACGAGGCGTTGCGCGATTACCTGAAGGCGAACGATTACGAAGTAGTCAACGCCCAGGGGCTCGCCCAGTTTTTGAACGAGCGCCTGAGCGACCGCGCCCCGAGCGTTGTCGTCTTCGCCATAGATTATCTTCCGCAAACGGTGGGCCCGGACAGTAGCGGCCAATCCCTCCTGCGCAAATACCTGGACGGCGGCGGCAAGGTCGTCTGGGTCGGGATGCCGCCGATGTTGTGGGCGGCCGATCTTCAAACAGGGCAGCGCGACATCAAGAAGATAGAGCGCGAGGAGGTCGAGCGCCTGCTCGGAGTCGGTCACAAGCGGGGAAATTTCGACGCCAACACAGCGCGCGCTACTGCCGAAGGAGCCAGGTGGGGGCTCACGGGTTGGTGGCTGAGCAACTGGTCTGCCGACCCTGGCGCGCTCATAACCGTCCTCGCCGAAGATGAGCAAGGGCTGGCCGCCGCCTGGGTGCGCAGTTTCGGCGGGCCCGAAGGAACAGGCTTCATACGGCTCCCCATAGTCGAAACCGCTGGCGGCACTCCCACCAACATGCCCATCATCAAGACCGCCGCCGAGCGCCTGCCGAAATAAGGGATGAGGGATGAGGGATGAAAGAAGAGCAATTTGTCTTTTATTCATCCCTCATCCCTTCTCACATGATGATCTCGTTCTCGTCCTGGTCGGATTCCCAGGCGGCGAATTTCATCATCGCCTGCTCCTGGCTGCTCTCCATCAGCTCCACCATTCGCTCTATGAACCAGAGCAAGCCCTCAATTAGCGTCTCTATATTCTCCTCGTAGACTTCCAGGCTCGCCGGCTCCCTGGGAAATTGCAGGCACTCTCTGATGTAGCCTATATCTTTGATGAAGAACCAGCCGGGATCATGCGTCGGGAGGATGTAATCGGAATAGTGAACGCGCGCGAAGGCATTGAAGGCGAACCTGATCTGCTCAAGCATCTGAGTCTGGCTGAAAGTCGTGGACGGCTCCCGATCTTCGTCGAAGTCGTAAGCCTTCTCAAGCCGCTGCAACTCGTCCAGCGAGAAGACCACGTCGCGCCTGTAACGTGCTGCGTAAGCATGGGCCATCAGTTGATAGACCGCCCCGTCCATAATCGCGAAGACGGTGCGCGCGTACGTTCTGCGCCAGAAGGCTATCTCCTCGGCATCGTCCGAGGGCGTCTCTTGCAGCGCCCGGATACATCTCTTCGCGTCACCGTTGAGGCGTCTAATAATTTTCCAGGACTGTTCCAGTGAGGTGTGATGATGGCTCATGATTCTCTTCCCCGAAGCGCCTGGGCCCAGTAACAGGAGCCCGCGGGCGCTTGCATTCTATTCAATCAAGCCGGAAGCCGGGCGCGCGCGGTTCATCCAGTAGGCCCACGCGACCAGCAACAAGAAGAAGATCAAACTGCCCGCCACGGCTTCGGGAGGCGGCGGGCCTTTGCGTATGTTGGCGACCCAGACGAAAGTGAGAAAGGCTACGACAGGCCAGAAGGCGAACAAGCCCGCCCAATTTTGCGCGCGCGTGGCGCGCAGGTAAAGGACAATCGCAACGAGCCAGAGGCCGCCTTCGACCAGGAGCGTCGCGGGCAGAGAGTTCCAGAGCATCAGTCCGACATAGCCGTTCACGCCGGGCGCGAGCGCGTGCCTGTAGCTCACCACGTCCAGCAGCCAGTGGCTCAGGACGGCTCCGAACAGTACCAAAGCGTAACGCCGTGAAGGCTCCCCGCGCTCGGAGCGACGCCATAGAAAGTAGCCACAGGAGAAGAGCACAGCCCAGATCAAGACCGTCAACAGGCTGTGACTGACGGGAGCATCGAAGCCATGCCGGCTCACGTCCCCGGACGGAGGCGCAGAGTATTCTAGTCCGGCGAGCGAAAAGATGGGCCAAAGCACGTCCGGCAGCATCGCTGCGAGTACGAGCGTACCGAGCGAGAGCTTCGGCGCAAGGCGCTTTCCCGCGAAAGCTACCGCGAAGTGTCCGACCAGCATTCGTTCCTCCAATCGCTTCATCTTCACCGAAGCTGAAGGAAACCTCGAATCGAACGAGCGGCTCTTTACCTATCGCTCGTACTGCAAGACCGTGCCGTCGCCGCCCACGACCCACCCGTTCTTCTTATCCACAAAGAGCGCGTAGAGATTCTGTTTCGTATGGCTCTCCTGTCTGAGCCAGGTCTTGCCGCTGTCGTCCGAGCGCAGGATAATGCCGCCGCGCCCGACAATCCAGCCCTCGTCTTCGCTGGCGAACTGCACGCTCAGGAGCGTCGAGCGCACGGGCACGGCGACCGCGAACCAGCTCTCGCCGCCGTCGGTCGTGCGCAGTATGGTTCCGCGCTCGCCCACGGCCCAGCCGACCCGCTCGGTGCGAAAGTCCACGTGATAGAGCGTCGCGTTCGTGCCCGAACGTTGCAGCGTCCACGTACGCCCGCCGTCCTCCGTGTGCAGTATGGTTCCCGAAGCGCCGACGGCCCAGCCCCGCTGGTCGCTCGTGAAATCGACGTGGATCAGCTCTTCCCTTGAGGGTGCTCGCTGGCGCAGCCAGGAAGCCCCGCCGTCTTCCGTATAGATCAGCAGGCTGTCAACGACCACGTCGCGCTTTGAGACTGAGCCGACGACCCAGCCCTTCTTCTTCCCCGAAAATCTGATGCTGTAGAGCTCAAGCTCCGCGCCGCCGAACTCTTCCGGAGAGAAGCGGCTCAGCTCGCGCCACTGCTCGCCGCCGTTGCGCGTGCCGAAGATACGATTGGCGGCCAGGAAGTAGCCTTCGTCACGGTTGCGAAAGTAGATGTCATTGATGGCTTCATTGGTCTCCACGGGCTGCTGCGACCAGCTCCGTCCCCCGTCCTCCGTGCGACTCACGAAACCGTTATCCCCGGCGATCCACCCGCGCTTCTGGTCTGCGAAAAAGACCGCGTTCAAATCCTTGTTCTCTTCGCCGCGACGGGTTCTTATCCAACCGTCCTGCGCCGTGGCGGCCTGGGCCACGGTCGCTAAAAAAAGAAGCGCGGCCAAAATGAGCCGCCACCTCCTCTCACACTTCTGTCTCATTGCTCGTCAGACTCTCCATTAAGGAAACGCACGCACGCGCGCTTGTGATGACTGCTTGTGATGCCTCTTGGTTTGAGTTGCAGCTTGCTCGACGCTCAAACTTGAATTTGATTCGATGAAGTCTTCCTGCCAGAGTTGTACACGAACTCGCACCAATTATACAAGACTCAAGCCCCGCGCCCTGGGTTCAATCCCCGAAGGCGCGTGGCTCTTTTCTGTGCAGGCGAAAAACCCTGAGCGCCTGCGGCTGCTCGTGGGCCAGAGCGGCTTGGTCTATTTCGTCGCTTCGTTGACGCGATAGACGCGGCCCTGGTAGACGACCACTACGCGTTCGCCGAGCGCGAAGAAGTCGGCCAGGCGCGGCTCACGCTTAAGCAACGCGAAGTATTCGTCGCTGCCGAAGGTGAGCACGGTTTCCGGCAGTTTCGCGTCCGCCTTGAACTCAGCATCCGTCCAGACGCCTTCGCGCAGGTAGAAGGTCTTGCCCGCAACGTTGCGCACGCCTCCGCCGGCGGCCGGATCGGATTCGACGCGCACGGTCTCCTGCTGCGCGCGGTCTCGCTTGCTCTGCTGGACTGCGACCTCTCCGGTCGTCGCCTGCGCGGCGGCCTTCGGCGGCGGAGCAGCAGCAGCATCGGCCGCAGAACCGGCGATAGGCCCACGCCTGTTCGCGCGCATTCTTGAAGTGGACGTGTTTCCTCCCAAAGCGCCCAAGGTAGTTACCGGGCGGTTGTTGGCGGGCGTGTTGCTGGTGATCTGCGTCGCCTCGTCCGATTCGAGCGCGAGGTAAGAGGTGTAGGGCGTGACTATGCCGTAGCGTGTGCCCAGATCAACCACTTCGTCGCGCAACTCTTTCTGCTCGCCGTTGGTGCGAATCTGTTCCATCAGCCAGCCGACTCTTCGCGTCGCCCACAGGCGCGGCAGGAAGTCGTTCTTCTCGGCCTTCAACGGAAAACGCTGGTTGTCGTAGAAGAAGGTCTGCGCGCGCGCCCCAGTCCTTCCCTGTAGGCCCAGCCGGACGTGGCTCAGGTCAACCCGGTTACGATAGCGGCCGATCAAAGCTATCTGCGTGCCCTTGAAGAGGTCTGGCAGGCTGCGCGGGTAGACCAGGTCTGTCTCGACACCGCCCATGTCCAGCTTGAGGTCTGTCAGGACAGGATAGTTGATCTTGGCGAAGAAGCCCGAGACCTTGACTTCGAGGTCTTCGCGCGGCTCGACGTATTCGGCCACGCCGCCGTTGTCCGCCGCCAGCTTGTCCAGCAGCGCAGTGTTCACGTCATAGCCGACGCCGAAGGTGAAAAGACGCACGCCGGGCACGCGCTGGCGCGCCACGTTTTCGATGATGCGCTGTGTGTTGGTCTCGCTCACGGTCGGCAGCCCGTCCGTCATGAAGACGATCATGCGCGGGCGCTCGCTCTGGCTGAACTGTCGAAAGGCCGCGAGCAGCGAGTCGTTGATATTTGTGCCGCCCGTCGCCCTTAAAGAGTTGACGAACTCGACGCCGCGCGCACGCCCCTGCTCGTTGGCGGCGATCAGAGAGCGCTCCATCAAACGCTCTTCGCCCGCGAACGAGATGACGTTGAAGCGGTCTTCCGCGCGCAGGCTGCGAATGCCGAAGAGGAGCGCCGCTCGCGCCTTCTCCATCTTGCCCTGATCGGCCATCGAGCCCGAAGTGTCGAGCACGAAGAGAATGTCTTTGGCCGCGTACTCCTGCTCGGTCAGCTCGTTCTTGGGCGAGATGAGCAACAGGAAATAGCCATCCTTCCCCGGCTCGCGATAGGTCAGGAGCGAGACGCCGAAGTCGTCCTTCGAGAGGCCGTAGAAGAGCTGAAAGTCCTGCGGGGCCTGCGCGCCGGAGGATTCAAAAGAGACTGCGGCGCGCGTCTCGCCCTTGCGCGTAATGTCTATCGCGTGGCTCGGGGAATAGACGTTGCGCAGCGGCTCGCGGCTCTCAATCTCGACGCGGCCCGAGACCGTGCCGATCTGCTGCGTGTTGCGCCCCGTCCCGAGCGGGTAACGATAAGAGACCGTGCCCGACTCTGCGCGCAAGACCTGCGTGTAGGTCAATTCCAGCTTCTTGTCCGAGTGCGGAGGGATGGGAAAGATGCTGGCCTGGAAAAGGTCTTTGCCAGCGTATTCCAGCAGGCCGGGGTCTCGCTTGCGGCGCACGATCTCGTCGTAGATGCGCCGCGCCTCTTCGCGCGAGCGCACCTCTCCGACCAGGCGGCGATCACCGTCCCAGATGGCGAACTCCGCGATGGAGGCCGATTCGGGGATTGGGAAAAAATAGGTTCCTTCGAGCGTGGCGTCCGTGTCGTTGCGAAAGACCTGCTCGACGTGCGTGGTGGCGACCTGTGCGTCAATGCGGGTCTCGATCTTGATGGACTTGACGGGCAGGGCCGGCGGGAGCGTGACGGGGCGCGGCGGGCGCGGGCAACGCTCGCAGGGGCCGGGCACGATCACGCCTTGCGCGCGCGCCGCCTGCGCCGCCAGCATTATCAGAAGGAAGAAGATCAATCGGACGGAAGCTCTGCTGATGCTCATGTTAAGAGTCTCTCCTCGGCTGCTTTGTGATGCGCTCCTGTCGGGCTCGCGCGCCTTCGCCTTTTAGAACGTCCCGGCCCCTCTTTCTTGCGGAAAATCTGATTTTAACAGGGATTGGCTCTTAATTGAGCCTCCGCAGCCGCTTGTTGCGAAGCGCCAGGTAGGTCGTAAAGAGCGTGATGATGAGGCCGCCTGTGGCGAGCGTGCGCGGCGCGCCGAAGCGTTGAGCGCCGGAGCCCGCCAGTAGATTGCCCAGCGGCATCGCGCCGATGAAGGAGAGGATGAACATGCTCATGACGCGCCCGCGCATCTCGTCCGTGACGAGTTGCTGCAAGAGCGTGTTGGTGACGGCAATCGAACAGACAATCGCAAAGCCCATCAGAAAGAGATAGACGAGCGAGACGATGGGCCGCGTCGAAAACGAGAAGCCGATCAGGCAGAGGCCGAAGGCCCACGCCCCTCCCAGCACAGACCATCCCTTGTAACGAAAGTCGCCCAGGAAAGTGACAAAGAGCGCCCCGACGAACGCGCCCGCTCCCGCGAGCCCCATCATCAAGGCGAGTCCCGATTCGTTCAGGTGCAGGATGTCGCGCGCAAACAGCGGCATCATCGAGAGGTAAGGCGCGCCGAAGAGGCTCGTCGCCGCAGAGATCATGAGCAGCATAAAGACGCGCGGGCGGCGGCGCACGTAGCGCAGGCCTTCGACCAGGTCGCTCCAGAACGTGTGCCCCTCTGCCGCCCCGTGCGAGCGCGCCTGAGCGGCCGCGCCGTCGAAGCGCACCATCATGAGCGCGACGACGACGGCTATGTACGAGATGCCGTTGGCGAAGAAGCATCCGGCCAGGCCGAGCCACTTCAGCGCGAACCCGGCGATGACCGGCCCCATGACCCTTGAGAGCTGAAACTGAGTGGAGTTGAGCGCGATGGCGTTCGCCAAATCCTCGCGCCCCACCATGTCAATCGTGATCGCCTGATACGAGGGCCCGGCGAGCGACATGCAGCAGCCCGTCCAGAACGTCAGCAACAGGATGATCCAGACGTGCGACGCATCGCGCACGACATTGGCCCAAACCAGCACGGCCAGCGTGAAGGCCGAAAGCCCCGCGCCGACCTGCGTGTAGAGCAGAATGCGACGGCGGTCAACGAGGTCTGCGAAGACTCCGCCCGCTAGAGTCAGCAGCAGCCCCGGAGCGGTCGCCATAAAGCCGTCAACGCCGAGCCAGAAGGGCGAATTGGTCAGCTCGAAGACGAGCCACCCTTGCGCCACGGCCTGCATCCAGGTGCCGACGTTGGAGAGAAACGCGCCCGCCCAGAACAGCCTGAAGTTGCGATGCGAGAGCGCGCGGAACATTCCGCCCACGTGCCCGGCCGCGCGCGCCTCCCTCTTGGCCTCTTCAACCTGTACAGCCATCAACCTTACTCAATCAGACTCCGGATAAAAGCGACACCCTAGACGGAAGATGTCGCGCGAAGATAACGAAATGATAATGATGGAGGATGAATAAAAGGCAGCTTGGCTTTCATTCATCCTTCTGCCTTCTGCCTTCATCATTTCCTTTCTTCCCTTCTCCATGCCGAGAGGGGCTTGCCTGTGCCGCCGCGCCGCTCGGCGACTATCTCTGCGAGGATGGCGAGGGCGACCTCTTCCGGAGAGACCGCGCCGATGTCTAAGCCAATAGGCGCTCTGACCTCTCTCAGCACGGCCTCTTCGATGCCGGTCTCGCGCAGGCGCTCAAGCACTATCGCTGTGCGCCGCTTGCTCCCGATCAGGCCCAGGTAACGGGGCCGGGCAAGGATGGCGGCCCTCATGCATTCTTCATCCTCATTGTGGCCGCGCGTGACGATGCTGACGTAGACGCCGCGCCCGCGCCCCGCGTGCTCGCGCACGGCCTGGGCCCAGCCCTCACGCGCGAAGACAAGCTCTATCTCTGTCTCAGGGAAACGCTCGCGCGAGAGGAACTCCGCGCGGTCATCTATCAAAGTCGTGCGGTAGCCGATCCCGTGGGCCAACCGCGCCAGCGCGGCCCCGACGTGCCCAGCGCCGCAGACAACCAGGCGCGGCTCCGGCTCTATGCGCTCGAAGAGGATGCGCGAGGTGCGCCACTCAAGCATGTCAGGTGCAAACTCTTCGACGCGGAAAGTCGCTGCTTCGGCGCGCGAGGCCAGGAATTTTTGAGCTTGAAGGGCGACCGCGCCGTCCAGCGACGCGTCGCCGAGGCCGCCCGCGACGAGCGCGCCCGTCTCTTCGATCAGGACTTTCGCGCCGACGCCGCGCACGCCTTCGACGAGTGTGGCGAGAGCGGCCACGGAGCCTTCCTGCAAGGCTCGCGTGACGGCTTGAGGAATGGAGGATAAAGCCCGCTCCTGGCTTAGGTCGCGCATGCTCAAAAAAAGGGCCGCCGCTTCTGCGAGGTTCTAGGGTCTCTGCTTGGCGGCGGGCGCGGGGCTTCGCAGCAGGTGCAAGGCTACCAGAGCGCGCCGCACGAGCCAGATGGGCCCAACCAGCAGGTAGACGGGATTGCGAAAGAAAGCCGGCTGGTTGCCTTCGATGGCGTGGCCCACGAACTGCAATATCCAGCCGACGACGAAGAGCGCGAGCGCCCAGCGCCAGTTGAAGAAGAAGAGAGGCAAAGAGACGACGATCATCGGAATCCCGATGCTATGCGTCAGACGGTTCAAAGGATGCTGGTGCTTCTCCTTATAGTTCTCGACGAAAGATGTCGGCATATGCACCTCCTAGAGAAGGGCGGAGGGATGAGGGATGAATAAAAGACAGAAGCTTTTCTTTCATCCCTCATCCCTTCCGTTCCATACGTCTATAAAAATCTCCATCGTGCCGCCGCAGACCATGCCTTCCTCGCTGGCCTCGTCGGCGGTGAGTTGAAAGCGGTGAAGGGCCGGTGTGCCGCTGCGCAGAGCGTCGCGCGCTTCGGCCCAGACTTCGGCCTCTATGCAGCCGCCGCCGACCGTGCCCGCCACTTCGCCGTTCTCGAAGAAGAGCATCTTGGCCCCGCGCCGCTGCGGCGTTGAGCCGCGCGTGTGCGCGACCGTGGCGACCACTACGCGCTCGCCGCGTGCCGTGGCCTCGCCGATCAAACGATAAAGCTCGCCCTGCGCAATCGTGCTCATCTTTAGAAGTTAACGGCTCAAAAAAGATCAACGAGGCGTCCCGGCGGGCGTGGGCGGCACAGCCGTTTCCGTGTTAGGTGGAGCTTCGACGCCGTTGGTGTCTGTGGTGCCCGCCTGAGTGGCCGTGCCCGTCTGCGTCTCGTCAAGGCGCTGGCGAATGCGGTCTGCCTCTGCGTCGGCGGTGGCAATTGAGCTTTCAAGGCGCGTGCGGCTCTGCGTCATCAGGTCTAGCTGCGAGCGCACGCGGTTCCTCTCATTCTCAAGCTGGCGGCGGCGCGTCTCGCGCAGCTCTTCCGGGCGGGTCGAGCCAGTGTTGGCCGTCGCGCGCTCTATGTTCTCCGGCCGCAGGTCGTATTCCAGTTGATCGAGGCGGGCCTGCAAGTCAGCTTCCTTCATCGCCACGTCGCGCAACTGCGCGCGCAGGGCTTCGGCACGCTGCTCTGCGCGCGAAAGCCTCTCAAGGTCAACCAGCGTTCGCTGCTGCTCTTCCATCTTGGTCAGCTTCTCGGTCAGCGTCGTGACCTGGCGCGAGAGCCTGTTCATGCGGTTGCGCATCGAGTCGTGCTCTTCTTCCACGGTCGCGGAGGAAGAGCCGCCTCGCGTAGCAGTTCTCCCGCCCGCGCCGCTGCTCGTGCCTCCGCTGCTCTGTTGCTCGTCTGCCGTGCTGATGATGGTCGGGTCTTGGGTTGATGTGGCCGGCTCGCTTGTCGTGGTGGTGCTGGTCGTGACGGGGTTGGTCACGCGACGCGAGCGACGATTGCGGCGCTGTTGTGCGCTCGCTTCACAGAAACAGAGCGCGACGCTCAAGAGGACGGCTAAGGCGAACAGGCGATGAATGATTGAACGACTAAACATTACTTGGGCCTCCGATCTTAAATAGCAAAGAGGAGTATCAATCCGAATACGGACGGCGTACGGACGCGGGCCACTCAGCCGCCGGCACAACTCCTTCTCCCTGCCTTACACGTCGCGCGCCCCGGCCAGTTCCCGCATATCTTATAACAGGACGGCTGAATAAGCTGAGGCCGAGGGCGGGCGCTTGAATGACAGCCGCGCTCGCTCGGACTTCACCCTCGTCTCTCACCCGGCCTGAATCTTGAAGCTGATGTCCACGGCGCGCGCCGAATGTGTGAGCGCGCCGATGCTTATCAGATCAACGCCCGCCTCTGCATAGGCCCGCACGTTTTCGAGCGTGATGCCGCCCGAAGATTCGAGCGTCACTTTGGGCGCAAGCTCGCGCGCCACCGTGACCATGCGAGAGGTCTCTTCGGGCGACAGGTTATCGAGCAGGATGATGTCTGCGCCCTCCCGTATCCCGTCGCGCAGGTCTCGCTCAGTAGAGACCTCCACTTCTATCTTGTGCAGGTGGCCCACCCGCTCGCGCGCCTGGCTGACGGCCGCGCCGACCCCTCCCGCCAGCGCAATGTGATTGTCCTTGATGAGCACGCCGTCATCCAATCCGAAGCGATGGTTGCGCGCGCCGCCCAAAAGCACAGCGTACTTTTCCAGCATCCGCAAGCCCGGCGTGGTCTTGCGCGTATCGACTATCTGCGCCGAAGTGCCTTCGATGGCGCGCACGTAGCGGCGCGTCAAAGTGGCTATGCCGGAGAGGCGCTGCATCAGGTTGAGCGCGAGGCGCTCTCCGGCCAGAAGCACGTCTGCGAAGCCGCTGGTGCGAGCGATCACTTTGCCAGCTTCGATCTCGTCGCCGTCGCTCGTGAAGGCTTCTATCTGCTGCTGCGAGTCGAGCGTGGAGAAGACCGCTTCGGCCGCTTCGAGCCCGGCGACGACCATCGGCTCTTTGGCCAGAAAGCGCCCGCGCGCGCGCGTGTTGCGCGCCACGGTCGCCTGCGTAGTGATGTCGCCGCGCCCCAGGTCTTCGCTGAGGAACATCCCTATCTGATTGAAGAGCGCCCCTTCGTCGAGCCAGTTCATTTGAGCGCCTCCGTCATCTGTTGCAGCGCCGTGGTGCGCTGCGCTATATCATTAAGACGCTCACGCACCTCCCTGACCTTTTCCACCGGCGCGCGCTCGGCGAACTGCGGGTTGGCGAGCTGCGCTTCCAGCTTCCCGGCCTCCTTCTGCAACTTCTCGCGCTCGCGCCCCAATCGCTCGCGCTCCTGCGCGAAATCTATCAAGCCTTCGAGCGGGACGGCCGCCTCCGCGCCAGAAGCGAGCACCGCCCGAGCGGCCGCGCGCGGCACGCCTTCGAGGCTCTCGCGCACGGAGATTTTTTCGGCGCGCACGAGCCGCGCAATCTGCGCAGTGCTCTTGGCCGAGCCGAACAGCTCGCGCAAACGAGCGTCCTGTGCGCCGACGATCAGGTTGATGCTCTCGCTCGGCTTGAGATTTATCTCCGACCGGATATTTCTGACGCGCGAGACCAGATCAATAATCGCCTGCATCTCCCATTCGGCGCGCTCGTCTATCAGCCGGGCCTGGCCCCGTGGGTAAGCCGTGAGCATGATGGTCGGCTCCGTGGCCTGAGAGTAAGCCTCGTGCAGCAGGTGTGGGCCCACGCCCGGAAGACGCTGCCACAACTCTTCGGTGATGTAGGGCATGAAGGGATGAAGCAGGCGGAGCGACTGTTCGAGCACACTGAGCAGGCGGCTGCGCGCCGCCTCGCGTTCGGGCGAAGCCTCTTGTGCGGTCACGTCCGCCTTCGTCAACTCTATGTACCAATCGCATAGATCATCCCAGAAGAAATGGTAAAGAGTTTGCACAGCCGCGTAGAAATCGTATTCGGCCAGCGAGCGGTCAACGCTCTCGGCCGCCTTGTTGAGGCGCGAGATGATCCAGCGATCATGAAGGGCCCACTGCGAGCGGTCTGCTTCAAAGCCACGGCCGACGCTCGCGCCCTCTGAGTTCATCAGCGAGAAGCGCGCGGCGTTCCAAATCTTGTTGGCGAAGTTGCGAAAGGACTCGACCTGATTTTCGTTCCAGCGCGTGTCCGTGCTCCCGATTGAAGCCAGCGTCAGGCGCGTCGCGTCAACACCATACTTGTCGAAAACTTCGAGCGGGTCTACGCCGTTCATCTTCGTCTTCGACATGCGCTGCCCGTGCTTGTCCAGGACAGTGCCCGTCACAAAGACATCGTGGAAGGGCGTCTCTGCGATGAACTTCAAGCCCATCATCACCATGCGCGAGACCCACAGGAAGATGATGTCGCGCGCCGTCACCAGCACAGAGGTCGGATAGAAGGTTTTCAAATCCTCCGTCTCGTCCGGCCAGCCCAAGGTCGAGAAGGGCCACAGCGCAGACGAGAACCAGGTGTCGAGCACGTCAGGGTCTTGCGTCAGATCATCTGTGCCGGCCTTCGCCCGCGCCTCTTCTTCCGAGCGCGCGACTATGATCTGCCCATCACCTGTGTACCAGGCCGGAATCTGGTGGCCCCACCAGAGCTGGCGCGAGAGCGTCCAGTCGCGCAGGTTCTCAAGCCAGTTCGTATAAGTCTTTTCGTAAGGGACTTCGGGCACGAAGCGTGGCTTGCGCTCTTCGCTCATGAGAGAGAGCGCCAGGTCGCGCAGCTTGTCCATACGGCAGAACCACTGCGTAGAGATCAAAGGCTCTATGACAGTCTTGCAGCGCTCGCACTTAGAGATTGAGAACTCGTAATCGACGACCTTCTCCAACAGCCCCAGCCCTTCGAACTTTTCGACCACCAGCGAGCGCGCCTTGTAGCGATCAAGCCCGAAGAACTCCGGCCCGGCCCCTTCCGTCATGCGCGCGTGCTGGTCTATGACGACCACCTGCGGCAGGTCGTGGCGCACGCCCATCTCGTAATCGGCCGGGTCATGCGCGGGCGTCACCTTGACCGCGCCCGTGCCGAAGGCCGGGTCAACCGCCTCGTCGGCGATGATAGGAATCTCGCGCCCCGTGAGCGGCAACAGCAGCGTCGCGCCGATCAGCTCACGGTAACGCTCGTCTTCCAGATTGACGGCGACGGCCGTGTCGCCGAGCATCGTCTCCGGCCTGGTCGTCGCCACCGTCAGGTGGCGCGCTTCGCCGCGCGGCTCCTTCAGGGGGTACTGCAAGAAGTAGAGCTTGCCCGCCTGCGGCGTCTTCTCGACTTCAAGATCGGAGAGCACGGTCTGATCGTTCGGGCACCAGTTGACTAGCCGCGCGCCGCGATAGATCAGCCCTTCTTCGTAGAGACGCACGAAGACTTCGCGCACGGCGCGCGTCAATCCCTCGTCCATCGTGAAGCGCTCGCGCGACCAATCGACGCTCGCTCCTTCGCGGCGCATCTGCGTTGTGATCTGGCCGCCCGATTCGTGCTTCCATTGCCAGACGCGCTCGACGAACTTTTCGCGCCCCAGGTCGTGCCGCGTGAGCCCCTCTTTCTTCAGCTCGCGGCTCACGACCAACTGCGTCGAGATGCCCGCGTGATCCATGCCCGGCAGCCACAAGACGCGGTAGCCGGCCATCCTCTTATGACGCGACAGCACGTCCATCAGCGTGTGCTGCAAAGCATGGCCCATGTGCAGCGAGCCGGTGACATTGGGCGGCGGGATGACGATTGAGTAGATAGGAGCCTGTGGGTCGCGGTTCGTTTCCGGCGCAAAGCAGCCCTGCTCTTCCCAGTGACTATAATGGCGCTGCTCGGCCTCTCTTGGGTCGTATGTTTTCGGAATTTCCATCTCTCGGTAATCAACAATCAACAGTCAATAATCGAGTCTACATTGTAAAGCAATCAGCCTTCATCATGAAGTTGGTAAGCAGCGAGAACTGCACGCCGATAAAAACGGAACGAGATGAAGGCGGCCATGCTTGCTGTGGCCGCCCTCATCCCGTTCCGTTTTTATTATGGTACTACTACTGAGTCTGCGTCCGTTCGCGTTCGAGGTGGCGTTTGATGATTAGCTCGGCCAGTTGCGGGACGACTTCCCAGGCGACTTCTTCGATGACGCGCTCGGAAATCTGTTCGACGGCGCGGCGCGCTATGGCGTCTATAACTTCAGGCGACAACTGGCTGAGCGTGATCTGGCCTGTGGTCGAAGCCTGCGGCTGGACGGTGGAAGAAATCTCCGGAGCAGAGGGTTGCGCTTCGGCTGCGGTGATAGGCACTTCCGCTTGGGCCAACGCCGTCTCCTGCACCTGGGGCTCTTCGACGAGGGCGAAATCTGCGCGCTGCTCTTCGACGGCGCGCTGTGCTTCGACGAACTCTTCCGTCGCGGGCTGAGCCTCTTGCAGCTCTTCCTCGTACTGCTCAAGCGTGCCCGCATCCATCGCGAAGGCTTCGTCCTGAAGGTCTAGGATGAAGTCGTCCGCCTCTTCGACTCTGCGACCGGGCAACATGTCGTCCAGGTCAAGAAGTGTATCGTCGCTCAAAGCTGTCACTCGGCCCATGCTTGTTCCCATCCTACTCGCGCCGCCTGCGGTTGAAGCTGTGGCCGAAGCCACTGCCACGGCACTCTTCTCCGGCGCAGAGAAAGAAGAGAGCGTCTCCTGCTTTGGATCGTACACGGGAGCCTCGCGCGGAGACTCCATTTCGGGTTCGTTAAAGTCTGCGGCGAGCGTGGAGGCTTCCGGCGGCGGCGCGGCATCTTCCTTCTCCTCAAACGGGCCGCTGAACTCCTCAAGGGGCGCGCTCTCTATCATCTCGTCTTCTTGCGTACTATCTTCGAGCGAGACTTCCTGAGAGGCTTCGCGCAAAGAGTCCTCGCGCAGAGAGGTTGCCGGGCGCGCACCGTCCTCTATTTTCTGTTCCTGCTGTGGCTCTTCGTGTCGCTGCTCCGGTTGTGGCTCTGCTGCCACTGCTTCCGCTACTGCTTCCTGCGATGCGCCCTGCCAAGCGCGCGGCAGCGGGGCCGTGTTGGCCGTCGAGCGTTCCAGTTCTTCGGCGCTCATCTCGACGGCGGGCGGCGCGGGCGGTGGCGACGGCGTGACGGCTGACGGCAAAGTCAGCTCACGGGTCGGAGTCTCTTCTTCCGAGTCGGCGCGACCGAGAAGCGCGCCCACCTTATTAACCAACTGTCTGATTGATTGAAATGGCTTGCTCAAGTAATCATCCGCGCCGACTCTGCGCGCCTCCGCTTCATCGAACGGCTCGAACGAGCCGACGAGGAGCATGACAGGGATGTGGCGAAAACGCTCGTCCCGTTTGATATGCTCGCAGACCTGGTAACCGTTCATTCCCGGCATGAAGATGTCCACGAGCACGATGTCGGGGCTTATCTCTTCCAGCTTTTCGATAGCCCGCGCGCC
>DASVQF010000036.1:0-188596 GCA_036389315.1 Pyrinomonadaceae bacterium | reverse complement strand
GCAATAAAATCTACGGTCAGATTCATTCACCTGGCAACGAGCCTTCGGCGATCACGGTCGGAGCGGCAAACACGTTCGGCACGGATGGACGGATGGATGACGGTGTAGCTTCTTATAGTTCTCGCGGGCCCACTCGCAGCTCTTGGACTGACATGCTCGGCGTCAAGCGTTATGACAGCCTGGTCAAGCCGGACATAGTGGCTCCGGGCAACAAGCTGATCTATGCCGAAGCCCTGGACAATCTTTTGGTGACGCAGAATCCGCAGCTTGATGCCGGCGTGAGCCCGGTCGATGCGCGCCGGATGATGTATATGAACGGCTCGTCAATGGCGACACCAGTGGCAGCCGGAGCAGCAGCATTGCTGCTGCAAGTCAATCCGACACTGACCCCCAATCTGGTCAAGATGATCTTGATGTACACGGCTCAACCTCTGGCTGGCTACAACCAGTTCGAGCAGGGAGCAGGTGAAATCAACATCGAAGGTGCTGTCCGCCTCGCCAGGCTCGTTCGCACAGACCTCTCGTCGCAGACGCCCGTGGGCGCACCACTCTTGACGACGCTCCTGCCTCCTGTTCCGCAGACGACGATAGCGGGTCAGAGCTTCACCTGGGCCCAGGGCATTATCCTCAACCGCACCTATGCGACGGGCACAGAGCTTATTACCAAATACCAGAAGGTCTACGGCACTGGCTCGCTCCTGGGCGACGGTATGACCGCGTCGAGCGGCGTCATCTTCGGCGATCAGACTCAACTTTCTTCGGGCGTCATCTTCGGCGATCAGATTAGAACGAGCGCGGGCGTGATTTTCGGCGACGGCGTGCCGTTCCTGAGTGTGAGCGCGCTTCTGGGCGACGGCGTGATCTTCGGCGATGGCGTGATTTTCGGCGACGGCGTGATCTTTGGCGACGGCGTCATCTTCGGCGACAACGTGCTCAAAAGCGATGCTGTCACGCAGGCGCAATCGGCGACGACGAGCGGCGACGCTGTCTTGACAGTGAACGTGGAAGTGGATAGCGGAATGGATTACACAGGTTATTAGAGAGCCCCGGCCCTGTCTGACTCCTCGCGTTCAATCGGGTCAGCCAAAACACTGCGCGTGTAAGGAGTAAGTGAATGCCTCAACCGATTAGACGAAAAAAGATGATTGCCGCCAGGCAACAGATACCCCTGCCGAGCAGAGGCGTTGCGTCCGTCGAGCAGTTGACGGATGAGCACGAGACGGAGGCCCTAGGTTTTCTCTCCTCGCGTGCCGTTGACACGCTCTACATGATCGGCTTGATTCAGGATAACGGCCTTGACAGCCCTTTCAATCGCGGCGTCTTCTACGGCTATCGTGACGGCGCGCGCAGGCTTCAAGGCGTGGCGCTCATCGGTCACGCCACGCTCGTCGAGACGCAGAGCGAAGCTGCCCTGGCCGCGTTCGCGCGCCTGGCCCAGGCAGACAACACGGCCCACGTGATCGTCGGCGACCAGGAGAAACTCGGCCGTTTCTGGCAATACTACGCCAGGGGAGGACGCGCTCATCCCCGCTTGATCTGCCGCGAGCTATTGTTCGAGCAACGCCTGCCCGTCGCCGCGCTTGAGCCTGTGGAAGGCTTGCGACAGGCCACGCTCGACGACCTCGGGCCAGTCATGTTGGCGCAGGCCCGCATGGCAGAGGCCGAGAGCGGCATGAACCCTTTGGAGCATGACGCGGAAGGATTTCGCCTGCGCACGGCACGCCGCATAGAGCAGGGACGCGTCTGGGTCTGGACGCAGGGCGAGCGCCTCATGTTCAAAGTGGACATCATGAGCGAGACCGGCGAGATGACCTATCTCGAAGGCGTCTACGTTCACCCCGAAGAGCGGGGCAAGGGCTACGGCTTGCGCTGCATGTCGCAGATGGGCCGCCTACTGCTCAAGCGCACGGGCTCTCTGTGCCTGCTCGTCAACGAGCAGAACAAGGATGCACAGAGATTCTTCTTCAAGGCCGGATACAAGCTGCGCAGTTGCTATGACACGATCTTCTTGCAGTCGTCTGTGAACTGACACGTTTTCTGGACTATTCAGCACAAGGAGCCAATGAGAGATGAGCAGCAGCAGGCAATATTTAGTCAAACCATTCATGTGGACGGTGACGGGAGCTGGCGGGGCCGTGTGCCTCTTCTCGGCCTATCATCTGCCGGTGGCCCAACTGGACGTGCTCTTCCTGCTGCTGGCCTTCTCGACCATCACCGTCACGTCGGGCATCGCCGTGCAGATGCCGGGCGTCAACGGGCGCATCACGCTCTCCGAGACCTTCATCTTTCTGACGATGCTGCTCTACGGCGGCGAGGCGGCCATCCTGCTCGCGGCGGCCGACGGCATCCGCTCCTCTTTGCTCATCAGCCGCAAACCCATCACGATCTCCTATAACGCCGCCGTGATGGCCGTCTCGACGTTTCTGACCGTCTGGGCCCTGCGCTTCTTCTTCGGCGACGTGGTGCAGATCACGCACGGCAAATTCTCCGCGCCCTTTCTGCTCGCGGTCTGCGTGATGGGCTTCGTGCAATACATCGGCAACTCACTGCTGGCGGCCGTGGCCCAAGCCTGGAAGACTAACCAGGCCATCTGGCACGTTTGGAGCAAGTATTGTCTGTGGGCTTCGATCACCTATTTCGCGGGCGCTTCGGGCGCAATCTTCACGGCCAAGCTGATCGGCGTCGTCGGTTTCTCGGCCATCATCGCGACCACGCCCGTCATCGCCATCATCTACATCACCTACCGCACCTACCTGAAGAACATAGAGGTGATGGCGGCTGCGGCTAAGGCCGAGGCGGAAGCTGCTGCACGCACCGAAGCGGCCGCCATTCAGGCCGAGCAGGCCGAGCGCCACGTCGAAGAGCTGAACCATTACATACAGGAGCAGGAGCGCATCCGCGAACAGTACTCGCAGATCGAGAAGATGTCGGCGCTCGGCGAGTTGGCCTCGGGCGTGGCCCACGACTTCAATAACACCCTCGCAGGCATCCTCGGCCGCGCCGAGCTGCTGCTGCTGACGGACGATCCCGAGAAGATCGAGAGCGGCCTTCGCATCATCATCAAGACTGCGAAGGACGGAGCCAAGACAGTCAAGCGCATACAGGACTTCGCTCGCCAGCGCCGCGATCACGACTTCGCACCTTTGGCCGTCGATCAACTCCTCTTCGATGTCAGCGAGATCACACGGCCTCGCTGGAAAGACCGCGCCGAAGCCTCCAACGTCCACATCAGCCTTGAGCTTCAGATTCGCTCCAACGCCCTCGTCATGGGCGACGGCTCCGAGCTTCGCGAAGTCTTGGTCAACATGGTCTTTAACGCCGTGGACGCGATGCCGCAGGGAGGCACGCTGACACTCTCGGCAGAAGAGGTCGAAGGCAGCATAGAGATCGCAGTCTCAGATACAGGCACGGGGATGAGCGAAGAGGTGAGGTCTCGCATCTTCGATCCGTTCTTCACGACGAAGGGGAAGGCTGGCCTGGGCTTGGGCCTGGCCGTCAGCTACGGAATCATCCGGCGACATGAGGGAACGGTGGAGGCCGAGAGCGAGGTGGGGCGCGGCACTACTTTCAAGATCAGGCTGCCTATCGCCAGGGGCGTCGTCAAAGCCCAGGTGACGGGCGAGCTGATCGTGCCGGAGACTCTGTCCTCCCATTCCAACCAGACGAAAATCCTGGTGGTTGACGACGAAGAGTACGTGCGCGAGCTGCTGCGCGACATCCTGGAAACGGAAGGCTGCCAGGTAATCCTCGCGGAAGGAGGGTACGAAGCCCTGGCCCTCTTCGACGTGATGGGGTTCGACGCAGTCTTTACGGACGTGGGCCTGCCCGGCATGAGCGGGTGGGAGTTGGCCCGCGCCATACGCGAGCGCGACGCAGAGCTTCCGCTGGCGGTCATCACGGGCTGGGGCGAGGCCGTCGGCTCTAACGAACAGAAGGCGGCGCAGGTGGACTGGGTGGTCGCCAAGCCCTTCACCATTGACCGCATCGTAGACATTGCCACAGAAGTCTCGCAGCGGCGGGAGGAGTTCCTTGAGAGCGTTACAGCAAGCGTGGCGGCATAACCATAGTAACCCTGGTGGCCCTAGTAATCATAGCGCAGCGGCGAAGGCCGTGGAGCGGCGCGCGGCTCCGCGCTGCCCTGCGCATCTGGAAACGCGCCTTCTCTTCAGCCTCTCTTTGCGAGAGGCGCACGCCGCCGGCCACGACGCGACACTTCCGTCGCCGCTCTCGGGCCACACGCGCAACCTCAGCGAGACGGGCCTGGCCATCGTCGTGCCCTCTCTACATCTGGGCGGCCGCTACCTGAACGTCGTCGGCAGTCCGCTTCATATTCAATTGGAGCTTCCGGGCGGAAGGGTGCGCATACGCGCCACGCCCGTGCGGGCCGAACGGCTCGGCGGGGAAGAAGGCTATCTGCTCGGCGTGCGTATCACAGAGATGAATGACAGCGAGTGGGTCAAGCTGGTGCAGTACGTGCGCGAGCTTCGCGCTGCCTGAAGGCTTGGCTCACTTACGGTGACTGCCCGGACGCGCAGCCGAGCCGTCTCCCTGTTCGAGGTTGTAACGCTTGAGCATGCGTTGAAGGGTCGTGCGGTCTATGCCTAAGACTCTGGCCGCCGCCTGTTTGTTGCCGCCCGTGCGCTCAAGCACGCGCGCGACGTGGCGGCGCTCGACCTGTGAGAGCGAGAGCAGCTCTTCGTCCTCCGGTGTCGCTTCGATGGTTTGCGCTTCGGCCGAGCTTTGAGCGGGCGGCGCTTCCGCGCAGTTGCGTATCCGTTCGGGCAGGTCTTCGGGGCGCACTATGCGGTCACAGAGCGCAGCGGCCCGGACGACTGCGTTCTCAAGCTCGCGTATGTTGCCGGGCCAGGAGTATTGCTCCAGGAGTTGAAGGGCTTCGCGCGAGAAGCTGACGGGGGCCGAGCCGGGCCGGACGACCCGCGCGGCGAAGTGTTGGGCCAACGGCAGGATGTCTTCGCGCCGCTCGCGCAAAGGGGGCAGGTGTATGGTGACGGCGTTCAGGCGATAGAGCAAGTCTTGGCGGAAACGGCCCTCGCGCTGCTCCTGTTCGGCGTCGCGGTTGGTGGCGGCGATGACACGCACGTCAACGTGAACGAGACGGTTCGAGCCGACCCGTCGCAGCTCGCCCTCCTGCAACGTGCGCAGCAGCTTGACCTGGAAGGCCAGTGTCGTCTCCGTGATCTCGTCCAGGAAAACAGTGCCGCCGTCAGCTTCCTCCCAGAGCCCCCGCCGGTCAACGGTCGCGCCCGTGAAAGAGCCTTTCACATGGCCGAACAGCTCGCTTTCGATCAGCTCCGACGGGATCGCGCCGCAATTGACGGCGACGAAGGCTGCTCCGGAGCGCGGGCTGCGGCGGTGTATGGCGCGCGCGACGACCTCTTTGCCCGTGCCCGATTCGCCCGTAATCAGGACGGGCAGGTTAGTGACGGCGACGCGGCCCACCAGCTTCATGACTTCGACGAAGGCGCTGCTGCGGCCTACCAGGTCTATGTCCGATTTGTAGATGAGAGCGGTCGCGGCGTCCGTGGGCTCACCCGCGCCGTGGGCCACGTCCTTCTCCATTCGACCGGCGCGCACGGATTGGGCCAGGGAGAGAATGTGATTGACGTTGAAAGGCTTGAAGAGATAGTCGTAAGCGCCGAGGGCCGCCGCGTCGAGCGCGCCGACGGCCGAGCCGTGCCCGGTCATCAAAACGATCTGCGCTTCGGGCTGCTCCTCCTTGAAGCGGCGCAGCACGCTGAAGCCGTCCTCGCCGCCCAGGACTACGTCGCAGAAGACGAGCGACCAGTTGTCGTCGCTCAAAAGCTCGAAGGCGCGCTCGGCCGTATCGGCTTCGCTCACAGTCCAGCCGTCGGCGCGCAGCACATCGGCCACGATGTCGCGTATCACTGCTTCATCATCCACGACGAGGGCTTTCATACTCTTTTCCAGAGGCGAGATAATATCACGCACACTCAACTGCTGTGCAATAGCTCGCGGCCTGTTCAAAGCCTGCTTCCCCGCGCAGGGCCCACGCGCGGGCGCGCGCGCGTAGCATGTTTGCCCGGATTGACTTAAAATTTTAAAGCACGGCGCTGGAGGAGTGCGTTATGAGAATACTGATCGCCGAAGATGACGCGGAGACCAACCGGCTCTTGAAGGCGCTGCTCGCCAAGTGGGGATACGAAGTCGTCTCGACCCGCGACGGTGCGGAAGCCTGGGAGGCTTTGCAGGCCACGGACGCGCCCTCTCTCATCATCCTTGACGTGATGATGCCTTACCTTTCAGGGATAGAGGTCTGCCGACGCGTTCGTCAAATGCCGGGGCGCGACACGACCTACGTCATCCTGCTGACGGCGAAGACGAGCAAAGAGGACACGGTGGCGGGCCTCGCCGCAGGGGCAGACGATTACATCACCAAGCCTTTCGACATCCAGGAGCTACGCGCCCGCGTGCAGGTAGGTCTGCGTATAGTCGAGCTACAGGCGAGCCTCGCCGAGCGCGTCCGCGAGCTGGAAGAGGCGCTCTCGCAGGTCAAGCAACTGCGCGGGCTGCTGCCCATCTGCTCTTATTGTAAGAAGATTCGCGACGACCAGAACTACTGGCAGAAGGTCGAGAGCTACCTGAGCCAGCACTCCGAGGCGCGCATCAGCCATAGCGTCTGCCCCGATTGCTACGCCGAGATCGTCAAGCCGGAGCTTGAGAAGCTGCACCGCCAGAAGCAGGCGCAATAAGAGCTGCCAATCAAAATTGGAGTTTTACAGCCAGTTGCATAGAGCGCGGGCCGCCGATCTGATAGAGCGGGCTGAGGCCGCCGTTGATGCCGCCGATGCCCAGACTGCGCCCGAACATTTGCGTGGATTGTCCGAAGAGGTTGCTGCTCAGGATAGTGTTCGGATTTCCGAAGTTGGCATGATTGAAGAGATTGAAGGCTTCCGCCCTGAACTGTAGCTTCAGGCGTTCGCCGAGGTCGAACTGACGGCGCAGCGCCAGGTCGAGCTGCGCGAGGCCGAAGCCGCGCAAGGCGTTGTAGCCGAGCGTTCCCTGCCTGATTTCCTCGGGCGCGACGAACGCGGCCCGGTTGATTCGCCTGCCTCCCGCCACCGCTGGGTCTTCAATGTAGAGCGGGACTCCGGGAATCAAATCCGGGCGCTGCAACTCAAGGATCAAATCCTTGCCGATGGCCTCAGACCTGACGACGACATTGACGGGCGCAGCCGTGCGCGCGCGAAAGATGGCGTCCAGAGACCAGTTGCGAAGAGCTGCGCCGGTGAATGAACCCGTGCGCGGCGAGGGAAGATCGTAGCTCGCAGCCGCCGTCAAAGAGTGACGCACGTCGAAGTCCGAAGCGCCGCGCGTGGTCTTGGAGCCGGAGCCGGAGCTGGCCTCGCCGCCCGTCACGTTTGAAGGAATAATGCGGATTCTGGCCAGCGAGTCGCTTGAGGCCGTGTCGAGCGAATGTGACCAGACGTAGGAGACCAGCGCCTGCAAGCCCCTTGAGAGGCGACGCCCATACTGAACCTGCAAGGCGTGATAGCTCGACTGGGCGGCGTTCTGCGTGACGCGAATCACTGTGAAATCCGGATTCGGGTTGAGCAGCACGTCTTCGCGCAAGAGGCGACGACCGAGCGCGGCCACGTAGGCGACAGAGAGGCTCTGGCCCGGTCGCAGAGACTTCTCAAGCGTGAGGTTCCATTGCAGGCTGTTGGGGAGTTGAAGTTTGGGATTGAAAGCGACAATCGTATCGAAGGGCGGGTTGAAGGTGAGGGGCGGCTGCTTCGCCTGCTCGGGGCTCAGAGGGTAGGGCACGTTCGTAAATCGCTTGACGGCGACAAACGGAAAGACGCTGCCGAAGCCCTGGGCCGCCTGACCGTTGCCCATGTCGTAGAAGAGGCCGAAGCCTGCGCGCAGGACAAGCTCTCGTCCCTGCCCCGAAGAGAGCTGGTAGGCCAGGCCCACACGCGGCGCGAGGTTGTGATAGGTGGTCTTCCACAGACGCGTGCCGCGCGGCGCGAGCCTGATCGTGCTCAGGTCGTCTAAGCCCTCGACGGTCACGGCGTCGTTGCCACGGCTCTCGGTCGGAGGAGGATTCAACTCCCAGCGCCAGCCATAAGTCAACGCGAGGCGCGGCGTCGCTCTATAGGTATCCTGCACGTAGGCGGAAAAGTTTGTGAAGATGGGAAAGCGCGGCGCGGCCCCGGCAAAGACCTGCACGGAGTCCGCGATGCCGGAGAGCGCTGTTCCCGCAACGGCTCCCGCGCTCGTGGTGATTCCCTGGTAGACGACCGATTGGTTGTAGGTGGCCGAATTGTAAACCGGAGTCAGCCGCCTGTAGTCCACGCCGAGCTTGAGTTGGTGTTTGCCCCGGACGAGAGTCAGGTTGTCAACCACGTTGACCTGGCGCTGCAAATTATCCACGTTCTTGCCGACCGCGAGGCTGCTATTCTTCCCTTCCCCGAGCAGAAATTGAAAGCCCGCGTCTTCGGGCGACACACCCGAAGGAAAGAGAAACGAATGGGGCAGCGGCACGGCCCCGCCGAAATCATCCAGGGCGAAACGGGTCGCTCCCCTCGCACGGCTCCAGTTAAAGCGCAGCTCGTTGACCCACTCCGAGCTGAAGGCGAGCGTTGCGCCGAGCGTCAAGGTCTCCGTGTCCATCTCTGTGCGCGCCAGGTTGTTCAGGCTTTGGGCCAGTTGCGGGTTGACGACCATGCGCGTGCTAAAGCCCGGCACAATCGTGCTCCCGCGTCGAGTAGTCTCCGAGGTGGCATAGTTGTAGCGCCCGAAAAGCGAGAACCGCTCGCTCGCCGCCCAGTCCAGGCGCAGGCTCGTCGCATCCACACGGGACGGGTCTGAATAGCTGGCGGCGAATTCGGCGAAACCGTTCTGCGTCTCGGGCCCGGTCGGGCGCGGAAACGCGTCGAGGAACGGTCTGATCGCCGGAGGGGCCTGCTGGCGCGCACGTATTGAAGGGACTTCAGTGATGGCGACCTGCGGCTGGCGCAGGCGCAGGCCCTCGTAAGAGAAGAAGAAGAAGGCACGATCACGCAGGATGGGCCCACCGAGGACTCCGCCGAAATCATTCTGACGAATGGCGGGGCGCTTCAAGCCACGGCTATTGGCAAACCAGTCGTTGGCGTCCAGCCGGTCGTTGCGAAAGTAGTTGAAGAGAGTCCCGCGAAACTCGTTCCCGCCCGAGCGCGTGACGATTGAGACCTGCGCGCCGGGCGTGCGCCCGAACTCCGGAGCATAGCTCGAAGTCAGAATCCGAAACTCTTCGAGCGCGTCCACAGAGACGAGGTTGATTGTGCTGCCCAGGGCGGTCAGCGCGGGCAAAGAGCCGCTCGCAGATTGGCCCGGAGCGGAACCTGCGCTGACGCCTATGTTGGCGCTCACACCGTCCACTAGAAAATAGTTGGCGTTGGCGCGCTGGCCGTTGGCGCTGAACTGTCCCTGCTCGTTGAAGCTCGCCCTGGTCAGCACCACTCCCGGCGTCAGCTCAAAGAGGGATTGAAAGCTTCGTCCGTTCAGAGGGAGGTGCTCGACGAAGTGGCGATTGATGACCGTGCCGACGGCCGCCGACTGCTCTATGCTCGAAGCATCTTCGATGACGGTGACCGTCTCGCCGATCTCGCCGACCTTGAGCTTGATCCTCAAAGAGAGTTGATCGCCCGTGTTGAGTTGGACGTTTCTGATCTCGACCGTCGTGAATCCGTCGCGTTGCGCCGTCACGTTGTAGCGGCCGGGCGGAAGCAGCGGCAAGGTATAAGTACCCGTGTCGTCCGTGAGGCCATGCCGCTGCAAGGCCGTGCTGAGATTGAGCAGAGTGATCTGGACGCCGGGGATGACGGCTCCGGCCTCGTCCACGACCGTCCCGCCGAGCGTCGCCGCAGCCGCTTGCGCGTAGGCAGTAGTTGAAAGCAACACGGCCCGTGGCCACCAGCAACCGTCGCCGACGATGAAGAGCATCGTCAGGAGCGCGACCAACAGCCGCTTCCCCGTCAATCTTTGCTTGGGCGAGGCCATACTTCTTTGGCTTAAAACAATCTCCCGGTCAGAACCGAAAACCGATGCCAATGCTACCCTGGAAGTTATGGGTTGTCTCGGCCGCTATGCGCTCGGCCACCGGAAACGGAGGACGAAGAGTGAGCGCAGTCGGATTAGTAGTACCGCCGGAAACGAATCGCTCATTCAAATGCACTATGGTGTCTCCGGCGTCAATACGGATAATGGTTCGTCGCGTCGGGTAGAATTCGATGACGGCTCCCAGGTCGAGGGCGAAGCTATTTTTGCCGGTCGTCTCAAAGCATGCGGCGGGCGTCGGGAAGACGGCAATGCAAGCAAACCCGGACGGATGCCGAAGGTCGCCCTTGCTCGCATATAAAAAGCCCGGCCTCGCTTTTCCAAAGACGCCCACCTTCTCAAAACGTCTACCCGCCTTGACGCCGAAGAGCCCTTCCAGTTTATGACCGCCCCTGAAGCTTTCCGGCACGTTGAAGGAACCGGCCCCCGGAAAGAAGTTCACCTCGGCTTCGAGCGCGACATGCGGCGTCAGGTTATAGCCGATGCGCCCGCCGAAGCCCGGCTGATTCTCCCGCGAGCCGGAGGCTGTGGCGATAGGCGGGCAGGGAGTCGTCACACAGACCACGTTAATAAAGTCTATCCGGTTTGTAACCTCTGCGCTCAAGATTGAGAAGTGGCCGCCCGCTTCAAACCTGTATTCTTCGTCTCGGCCGCCCTGAGCAAGAGCCATCGTGCTGCTCAGAAGAATCATCATCATCGCGCTTAGAACAGATGCTTTTTGTCTCACCATAAGCCCTCCCCGTCTGCTTCCCTACTGGTACGCGTCCTCGATGGCCGCAGCCAGTTTGCGGGCCGTGTCGAGCGAGCGCCAGAACTGCTGTGTCTTGATAGAGTGAGCCGTCCGGCCGTCGGCCGAGATGGTGAAGGCCGAGCGCACAGCTTCATCAGTGGCATAGCTTAGTTGGAGCAGGCGCTCGGCCATCTGCGCGAGCGCGGCATCGCCCGCCGCCTCGCCCGACGCTTCGCCCGAGCTATTGAAGACTGGGCGAAGCTCCTGCCTGAGCGCGGCGATCTCGCGCTGGTAATCCCCGGCGTGCTCGCGGATCATAGAGCGCCAACGGGCCTGCGCCTGCGGGTCGAGCGCGCGCAGCTCTTCCGGCGAGAAACGTCCGACCAGCCTCTTCAGCGCCGAAGCGCGCAGGAGCGCCTGCCGCGAGCGATTCATGACGCGCCGCGCGTACCGCTCAATCTCTTCATCAATCGCCTGTCTTCCTAGAAGCCGCGCCGAGAAGTATGCGCGCAGCTCCGCCTCGGCCGGGATGCGATTGTTCACGACTTCGACCTCGCGCGTCTGCGTCTCTCCGGGCTGCGATTGCTCGGCGGCGCGCTTGACCGCTTCGCCGACGGTGCTGACTTCGACTCTCACCGCCCGGTTATTGACGATGGGCGCAAGGGCGCGAAGAATCTCTTCCTTGCGTGTCTCGGTTTCGACGAGTGCTTCGACACGGAGCGCGCCTCCGGGTGTGCGCGTCATGCTCACCTGCTCGCCCAGGTCGGCCTTGATCCGGTTGAGCAGGTAGGTCACTTCGATTTCCAGCTCCGGCGAAGCGACCGCTTCCGAAAGGTGAGCGGGGACGGACGAGCTGGAAAGCGCCGTCTCTCTGTCCGCATTCTTCTGCTCTGCGTCTTTGCCTGTCGAGACCGCGCTGGTCGTGCCTGAAAGCTCCGCTTCCGGCTCGAACAGTTCGGGCGAGACTGCGCTCGTGGGGCGGCTCTCAAAACCGGCTTCGATAAATCTGTATTCGCGCTCTTCACCGTCGCGCTCGACCGTCAAGCTCTGTTCAACGGGGCGCAGGTCTGCGCGCCTGAGCGTGAGCTTCGCGCGCCGCAGCAGTCTGCCTGTTGGGCCCACACCGTCGCTCGCGTAGCCCACGACGTAGGTGGTCGGCCCTTCCTCGACGGTCAACGTGTCAATGGGCCCAACCAGCGCATTGAAGCTGACGGCCGAGACATCCAGCCGCCACAGCTCGCCCGTCGCAAGGATAGCCCCGGCGGCCACGTCGGGCGAGGTGCGCGCCTGGGCGACGCGCTCGCGGCCGTAGAGCGTGCTTGTCCCGTCCGCCCTCGTCCATTCACCTGCGATGAGGTGGTTCTGCTCGTCATAGATGCGGCGCAGCTTGAGGCCGCGCGCGGCGCTCTGCCAGACCTCTATCCGGCGGCGCGAGATCAGGTCTCCGCCCTGCGAGCGTCGCTCTTCCAGGTTGATGGTGCGATGCAGGACTACGGACGGGTCTGCGGCCATCGCCTGCTCTGCGACGGCAGAGCGGCGCAGTAGCTCCGCCGCAGAGACCGCCGTGAAGTGCAGGCGCGCGACCAGAAGCGCGGCGATCAGGATCACGGACACGACGGCAGTGATGGTCGCGGGCCGCAGCCAGAACGAAGGGTTAAAGAAGGAGCGCCAGAGCCGCACCAGGATTTTCAGGAAGCTCGACGCTCGCGGCGCTCGCTCCCGGCCTCCGGCCTCGGGCGCTGAAGAGATGAGCGGCGCAGTTTCAGGCAGCGCGACGGATTCTTCGGCCGCTACCGGCTGCGCCGCGCTCTCAGTCTTCAAGAGCGGGTCGCGATAAGTGACCTGTAAGGTGGGCCAGGGGTTACTGAAGCTCAAGCTGGCTTCGAGCATCCGGTCATCGCTCAATCGAATGCTCGCCGAATGCTTGTAAGCTCCACGCGGCGGCGCATCTTCGATTGAGACGTAGAGGAGACGAATCTCCTGCTCGCTGAAGATTTCGATGAAATCTATCTTCTCGGCCGCGTTGATGCTCAAGGTCTGCTCGCTCAGCTCTGAGCTGACGCGCTGCGTGGCCATCAGGTAGCCGTTGACAGAGATGCACAGCTCGGCCGGTCTATGCTCGAAGACATCGCTTCTGCGCCGCCGGCATCGTCGCAATTCCCCTTCCGATGCTCCGTCGCCGCCCGCGCCGCCGCCGCCTCCTCCTCCTCCTTCGCCTGCGCCGCCGCCGTCCTTTGTCCCGGTATCTGTCCCGAGCGTGTCGGTCGGAAATCGCTCGCAGAGCAGGGGCAGACCGAGCAGGCGGTTCACAGCGTCAAGGCAGGTGGGACAACTGACTATGTGGGCGAGGGTCGCGTGGCCTACGGCTCTCGCGCCGTCTTCACCGTAGAGCTGTTCCAGATGCTTGACCGTCAAGCAGTTCCCCTCACATGAGCTGAAAATCTTCTGCCGCAGCTCAAGCAGAAGCTCGTCAGATGTTCTGGCGAATCCCAGGCGCTCTGCCGTGGCTCGCTCCGAGGGCGTCTCGCAGATGAAGCGCAGGCTGCCCGGATTCTCAAGGTATTGCCTGGCTTCACTGCGCGCCACGCGCAGCCGCTCTTCGACTGCCTGACGTGTGCTTTTCATAAGCTGTGCGATCTCGCGCGGGTAATAGCCGTGCAGGAAACGCAGAATGAGCACGCTCCCGGCTTTGGAGGTCTCCTTGCGCAGGCAGGCATACTGGCAGACCTGTCGCAGCTCGTCCTGCAACCTGATCTGCTCGCGCGGGTCTGCGCCGCGCAAGCCAATCTCGGCCGAGTCGTAATCCAGGATGGCGAGCGAGCGGTGCTGCACGCGCTGTGCGCGTCTCACTTGCGAGAGATGCAGGTTGCGGAGCATGGTGTACAGATAGCCGTCCAGGTTGCCGATCCCGTGAAGGTCTGGCCGCGCGAAAGTGAACTGGATGAAGGCGTCATGCAGGAGGTCTTCGGCCCGCTCGCGGTCGTGCTCGGTCAATTGCAGGGCCCAGCCGCGCAGCCGCGCGTAACGTGCGAGAAAGAGTTCCTCGTGACGCTCTGCGGCGGCGACGATCTTCAAGTGCTGTAGCATGGCGAGCGGGCGCAGAATGTGAATCCGGGCTTTCGGCCTTCCATCATCTCATCGGGCTGGCGACGGGCTCTTCGTCGTCTCCTACATTAAGGGCGATGACGGTAATGGCGATAGCGATGCTGATGCCCAGGAGAATCCAGAGGGCGCGGCGGCGACGAGAGCTTGCGGCCGTCAGGGTAGGGGCGGCCGCCCCGACCAGCAGCTCTTCTCCGGCAGCGATGGATTTAATCTCATTTCCGGCACGAAATTCAACACGCCCCGCCTCCGTGGAGATGAGCGTCCGGCCGTCCTTCATATTAACTGTGAAGACTGCCGGCTGGCTCGTATCCGCGACCACCGAGCCGTCTTTCGTCAGGACGCTGGCGGAGTAATCGGCCGGGACTGAGACTCTGACCCTTCCGGCGTCGAGCGAGATGGAGCTGGCCGCGCCCGTAAAGCCCAGTCTGACAGTAGAGTTCGGGGCAAGCTCTGTGCGGCCGAGCCGGCCGAAGCTGACGGTCGCGCTCGCCTTCTCGGCCGTGGAAACGATGCTGTCGGGAAAGACCGTCAGGCCCGTGATGGCCTGCGACCCGTTGATAGAGACCTCGCCCGTCGCGCTCAGCTCGCCCAGCAGTGGCTTGGTCTCTTTATCGCGGGGCGCGGCCGGTGTGAAGGTCGAATAGAGGCACAGGACTGCCATAGCCAGGCAGATGGCTGTCAGTTTGCGGCAGATGCTCTCGTTGTTCACTTGAAAAATTTCCTCCCCGGGAATTTTGGAAGCTTTCACTTACTAAGACGCTCGAAGGAGGACGAAACCCACGCTGCGCGAGAAAGATTGTTTGATTCTGAATTATACTGTCGGCGGGAGACTGAGCCGTTATGCCCTTTAAGGCCGGAACCAGATTTGGCCGCTACGAGATTCGCTCGCCGCTCGGGGCGGGTGGAATGGGCGAGGTCTATCTGGCGTCGGACACGGCCCTGGCGCGCCCCGTCGCGCTCAAGTTCCTGCCGCCCGAGTTCACGGCCGACGAAGACCGCCTGCTTCGCTTTCAGCAGGAGGCGCGCGCCACCTCGGCCCTGAATCATCCGAATATCATCACCATCTACGAGATCGGCGAAGAGGGCGGAGCGCATTTCATCGCGACCGAATTCATAGACGGCCTCAACCTGCGCCAGCACATGGCCCGCGCCCGTGGGTTGCAGACCGAAGAGGCTTTGGAGATCGCGCTGCAAGTCGCGAGCGCGCTCGACGCGGCGCACACGGCAGGCATCATCCATCGCGACATCAAGCCGGAGAACATCATGATCAGGCCTGACGGCTACGTGAAGGTGCTGGACTTCGGCCTGGCCAAGCTGACGGAGGCGGGCGAGAGCAAGCCGAAAGACCTGACCGAGCCTGGCACGGTCATCGGCACTATAGCCTACATGTCGCCCGAGCAGGCGCGCGGGCAGGAGATGGATGCGCGCACGGACATCTTCAGCTTAGGCTGTGTCCTCTACGAGATGGTCACAGACCACCAGCCCTTCGAGGGCGAGACGCCGACCGACATGCTCGTCTCGATTCTGGCCAAAGAGCCGCTGCCGCTCGTGCGTTATCTCTCCACCGTATCGCCCGAGATTCAGAGAGTCGTCTCCAGGGCGCTCGCCAAAGAGAGAGAGCAGCGTTACCAATCGGCCCGCGAGATAATGAGCGACCTGCGCGCGCTCAAGCAACGCGTCGAGTTCGAGGCGGCGATGAGCCGCACAGCTCAGGTGGGCCCGAGCGCGCCCACCGTTCTGGTCGAGACCTCGCCGCTGACCGAAGAGCCCGGCCTTCGCACACAGGTGGGCCCACAGCCTTCAGGCGCGCAGGAGACGGTCGTGGTCGCCGCGACCGAATCGGTCGCGGAAGACTCTACGCCGGAGATAGCCCACGTGCTCTTCATGGACATCGTCGGCTACTCGAAACAGGTCTCGGGCCGCCAAAGGCAGATGCTTCAACAACTGAACCTGATCGTGCGCAGCACAGAGGAGTTTCGCCGCGCACAGGCCGCGCAGTCGCTCATCAGCCGCGCGACCGGAGACGGCATGGCCCTCGTCTTCTTCGGCAATCCGGAAGCGCCCGTGCGGTGCGCGCTTCAGATCAGCACGGCTCTCAAGGCTCACCCAGACATCCCGCTGCGGATGGGCATTCACACGGGCCTTGTCTATCGCGACACGAACATCGCGGGCGAGCGCGACGTGACGGGCAAAGGCATCAACTACGCACAGCGCGTCATGGACTGCGGCGACGCGGGCCACATCCTGCTCTCGAAAGAGATGCGCGACGTGCTGTGCGAGCTTGGCGATTGGGAAGAGCGCCTGCAAGACCTCGGGGAGACGGAGGCCAAGCACGGCGTCCGCCTGCACATCTACAATCTTTTGACGGGCGAAGCCGGAAACGCGGAGCTGCCCCGTAAGATCGCAACAGAGCGTCGCGGAGCCACGCGCCAGCACAAACGGCTCAGGCGGACGAGCGTGGAGAAGCCAGCCGCACGCGAGCGAAAGCCCGCGCCGTCACCACAGTCGGCCGCCGCCACGCGCCGTCATGTGCGGCGCGCAGGGGCCACACCCGCCGATGGGCCCATAGACTCACTGGCCGTGCTGCCTCTGGCAAACGAGGGCAATGACCCGAACGCGGAATATCTCTCGGACGGAATCACGGAGAGCATCATCAACACGCTCTCGCAGCTTCCGCGCCTGAAGGTCATGGCGCGCTCGACAGTCTTTCGCTACAAGGGGCGCGACGTTGAAGCGCAGACGGTCGGGCGCGAGCTTGGCGTGCGCGCAGTGCTCCTGGGCCGCGTGCTGCAACTCGGCGACAACCTCGTCATCAAGGCCGAGCTGGTGGACGTGGCCGAAGGCACGCACCTCTGGGGCGAGCAGTACAGGCGCAAGCCCGCAGACATCTTTGAAGTGCAGGAAGAGATCGCGCGCGAAATCTCGCGCAACCTGCAAATCAAGCTGACGGGCGCGGAGAAGCGGCTGCTGGCCAAGCGCTACACGGACAACGCCGACGCCTACAAGCTCTACCTGAAGGGCCGCTTCTGTTTGTCCAAGATGACGAGGGAGAGCCTGAATAGCGGCATCAAGTTCTTCAACGAGGCGATAGCCCTGGACGGGAGCTATGCCCTGGCTTATGCGGGGCTGGCCGATGCTTATTACAGGCTGTCGGGCGCTTACCTGCCGCCCAAAGAGGCCATGCCGCAGGCGAAGGCGGCGGCCCTGCGGGCGCTCGCGATAGACGAGACGCTCGCTGAAGCGCACGCCTCGCTCGCAGTCATCCTGGCCTTCTACGACTGGCAGTGGGCCGAGGCCGAGAGCGCATACCGCCGGGCCATCGAATACAATCCGGGCTATGCTTCGGCGCATCACTGGTACGGCTGGTATATGGCGCTGATGGGCCGGCTCGATCAAGCCATAGCCGAGATCACGCAGGCGTACGAGCTTGACCCGGGCTCGCTCGAAATCAACACAGACCTCGGCCTCTCCTTCTTCCTCGCGCGCCAGTACGATCAGGCCATAGAGCAGTTCCGCAAGTCACTTGAGATGGATCAGAACTTCACGACGGGCCACTTTTTTCTCGGCTGGGCCTACGAGCAGAAAGGGGAAGCGGAGACGGCCATCGGTGAGTTTCAGAAGGTGCTCGAATTGGAGGACGCGCCCTTCATCCTGGCGGCGCTGGGCCACGTCTACGCGGCTTCGGGGCGGAGGGAGGAGGCCGAGCGCGTGCTCGACGCTTTGCGCGAGCGGCAGAAGCAGTCGCACGTCTCGCCCTACGATTTCACGATCATCTATACGGCACTGGGCGAGCGCGAGCGTGCCTTTGAATGCCTGGAACAGGCTTTCGAGAACCGCTCCGAAGCACTCGTCTGGCTTAAGGTCGATCCCCGCCTAGACCCGATTCGCACAGACCCGCGCTTCATTCATATCCAGCGCCGCGTCGGCCTCGCGCTCTAATTATCTACAAGCTATCTCGTCGTGGGCGCGGGCGCTTTGGCGGCTCGCGCGAGAGCGCGTTCGAGCGCCGCACGCAATCCTTCCGGAGTCAGGTCGCGCTGGCGCACGCCGTTGATGAAGATGGTCGGCGTGCTGTCGATGTCGTACTCCTTGCCGTCGTCTATATCCTTCTGCACTTCGGCGGCGTAGGTTCCATTATCGAGCGCCGCGTTAAATCGCGCCTGATCCAGGCCCAGATCGGCGGCATACTTCTTGAGCGACGCGACATCCAGCGCCGACTGGTTCTTAAAGAGGAGCGCGGCATATTCGAAGAACTTTCCCTGAGCGTTGGCGGCGTTGGCGGCTTCGGCAGCCTTGCGCGCCTGCGGGTGCTGTTCGAGCGGGAAATCCCTGACGACGAAACGCACGCGCCCGGCGTAGGTCTTCAACAGCTCGTCAAGGACTGGGTGAATCGCGCCGCACGCCGGACACTGAAAATCCGTGAACTCGATGACGGTCACAGGCGCGTCCGCAGCGCCGCGCACGGGGTCGTCATCCGTGCTGATCTTTTCGACTAAGGGCTCTGGCTCCGTAATCATCAAGCGAATCTGCGCTCCTGCGCGCAGGCGTTCGACGAGGGCCTGTTCCAGACGTTCGCGCTCTGGCTGTTCGAGGAAAGCTGCTATGTCGTCATGCACCGTGGCCAGTTGCGCGCCGTTGAGTCGCGCCTTGTTCTCTTCATAAAACTTGGTGATCTCGGCCTCGGTCGGATGACGTATCTTGTCCGTGACTTCCGTCTTCATCAAAGCCTCGGGCGTAGTGTTGCGCCGCTTGGCTTCGGCTTCGAGCAGGAGATTGTTGATCTTGATTTCTATACCAGCGCGCTCGGCCTCAAAGGTCTGGCGGCGGATTTCGTAGATGTAACGCTTGATGCGCGGGTCGTCGTTGATGGCGGAGGCTTTGATCGTTTGCCCGGCCACGGTGGCGAGCACGACGGCTGGCCCAAGGTTCGGCGCGTTCACGTCCGCGCCCATCACTACGGGGTAGCTCTTGCGCAAGGTGAGAAGGTAATCGTCCAGGAGCTTCTGCCCGCGCTGGTTGCGCACCTGCTGGACGATGACGGGACGCGCCTGCGCCAGGTCTGCCGAGCCGAAGTAGTTGCGATTCTGTTCGTAGATGGTCTTGATCTCTGCTTCGGTCGGGTCTGTCACCTTGCTGCCCAACTCCGCTTTGACAAGCTGCTCGACCGTCACGTTCCGTTTCCTGGCCTCGGCCGTGAGGATGATCTGCCCGATCTGCGCGTCCAGGCTGCGACGGCGAACCTCCTCGACATCTTTGTCTACGTTCTCGATGGTGGAGCGAAGCTGCGGGTCTAGGTCTGCGAGCGTGACCTGCTGGTTATTGACGACGGCGAGCGGCTTTGAAGCGGCTGCGGGCGTAGCCTGTGCCGGAGCGGGCGCTGCTGGCCTCTGAGCAGCGGGCTGCGCCGCGACCCGTAACGCGCACGCGACGGCCAGAAGTACGGCCGCGTAAAATTGACGATGGCTCATTAAAACTCTCTTTCTCAAAAACCACTCGGGGGATGGTCACGATTATGAAGCGATGATATTTGATTCCCCGCTTTGGATACAAACGCCGGGCGAGGCCGTTACCTTTGATTAGCTGTAGAGGAAAAGGGCGATCCCGTGCTCTAGTCGTCGAGGAATCTCGCGTAGCCTTCCGGAATAGGATGAGCGGCGGCGCGTCTTCTTTCTTCATCGGGTGTGTTCGAGTTCTGAGCCACGTAATAGAGCACCCACTCCTCTTTGTCGTCCGCCAGTTGGGCCAACACTGCCGGAGGCGTCTGCGGATTGCCCGCCACTTTCATTCGCACGCCCCATTGCGGGTGGTGGGCCAGGCGCTCTAAAGTCTCGGGAGGAGTGTTCAGGTTGCCAGCCACCATTTCCCAGACGTAGAAGTATTCGTCTTGCGCCGCCAGGCGGGCCAGCACCTCGGGCGGCGTCGAAATATTTGCCGCCACGGCCGAGCGCACCTCGCGCTCCTTATCCTCGGCGAGCTTCGCCAGCACTTCGGCCGCGAGCCTGCCCTGTTCCGCGAGCCTCGCTCTCACAGATGAATCGGGATCATCTGCCAATTGGGCCAACACTGCCGGAGGCGTGAGGCGATGTCTCGTGATAGCGCAGCGAATACCAGCGTCCGCGTCCGACGAGAGCAGTTCCAGAATCGTCGCGGGCGTAGACGGGTCTTCCGCCACGCGCATTCTGACCCAGCGATCAGGATGCTTCGCCTGCTTGAGCAGCCTATCCATCTCATTGCCGCTCCGCCCGGCTCTTTTTCGACTCCTGCGATTAGACATCTCACTCACAATGGGTTCATATGTTCGGACTCTTCAGCCGCTTTCGGCCAGGCGGCGCACGGTTTCGACCGTGTCTATCTCGGCCACGGTCTTGTCTTCGCGCCGGCGCAGGATGCGCGGGAAGCGAAGGGCATAGCCGCTCTTGTGTCGTTTGGATTCCTGCACGCGATCAAAAGTGACTTCAAGGATGATGCGCGGTTCGACTATGCGGACTTTGCCGTGCGCGAATTCCTGTATGGTGTGTGCCCGGAACCACTCGGTCAGCTCGGCCAGCTCGGCGTCCGTTAACCCCGAGTAGGCTTTGCCGACATTCAAAAGCTCCGCGTCCTCTCCGGAGCGGCGCACGGCGAACGTGTAATCCGAGAGCAGGTGACGACGCTTGCCGTGCCCGACTTCGACCGCAGTGACGACCACGTCCAGCGTCGCCATCGCCCGCTTCAGCTTCAACCATTCGCGCCCACGCCGCCCCGGCTTGTAAGAAGAGCGCGGGTCTTTAATCATCAACCCTTCGTTGCCGCGCGCGCGTGCCCGGTCAAACTCTTCGTCGAGCGCAGAGACATCGCGCATCCGCCTCGCATCGGACAAGCGCAGGGAGCCGGATGCGCTGCTCCCCGAGGGCACAAGCTTTTCGAGACGCTTGCGGCGCTCCTCGAACGCTTCGTCAATCAATACCCGACCGTCCGCATAGAGCAGATCGTAAGCGATGAGGGCCACGGGAGTCCCCGTCAAAAGCTCGCTCGCGACCGATTTGCGCCCCAATCGCTTTTGGAGGTCTGCGAAGGGCAGCACCTCGTCGCCGCGCATGGGAAGAAGCTCGCCGTCAATGATCGCATCCACGGGCAGACTCGCGAGCGGCGCGATCAGTTCCGGAAAGCGATGCGTGATCTCGTCCATCGTCCGCGAATAGAGACTGACGCGGCCCCGCTGCACATGGGCCTGCGCGCGTATGCCGTCGAACTTGTCCTCGACGTAGAACTCTTCGGGCATCGTGCGCGCGATGTCTGAGAGGTCTGCGGCCGCCGTGGCGAGCATGAACTTGAGCGGGTGAAAGAGTCGCATCGAGACAGAGCCCAGACGCCCGTGCCGCGCGAGCAGGGCCGTCTCGCCTATGTCGCCGAGGAGCATGTTGGCCTGCGCCACTGCGGCGAGGGGTTGCGCGAAGGTGCGGGCGATGGCGTCTTCGACCAAGCCTTCCTTGAGACCTATGCGCAGGTCGCCGACCAGGAGCTTGACCAGGTACTTGGCTTCGAGCGCGGTGGCGCGCGCAAGCACCGTGGAGAGCAGCGCCCTCTTGTTCTTCGTCCCGCGCAGCTCGCTCAAGCGTTCGATCAGGCTCTCGGTCTCGACGAGCGTGATCGAAGGCGCTCTCGTCTGATGCAGCACAGCTTCGCGCACGGCTTCTTCAGCGACCTCTCCGGCATCACCCAGCCGCACGTAGCGCGGGCGCAACTCTTCGACGCCGATGCCCGTCGCTTCGCTGAGGGCCTCGCGCAAGACGCTGTTGCCGACGTTGGTCGTACGCATGTCGCGCATGGCAAAGGTGTGCCCGGCGAAGTAACGGGCCGCGCGCTGAAGGTCTGCGTCGTTCAAGCCGTGCAGGTAGGGCCCGAGCAGCGCGGCCTTCTCAAGCTTCTTCGTCGTTGCGCCGACGGCCTCGGCCGTCTCTGCGAAACGCTCAAGGCTGTCGCTCGCTCTCTCTGCACTCTCGGTCTTTCTCGCGCGTGCGCTCTTCTTCTGGGCCATAGAGGGAGATTTAACACAGAGGGCACGGAGATTTGAAATCCCCGTGCCCTCTGCGATGGAAAATAGTGGAAACTTTCATTCATCCTTGAAGCCGAGCACCTCTGTCTCCTGCCCGTTAACGTAGACCGTGGATGGGGAATCGAAGATCGGGCTCTTGCCCTGAGACTGCTGAGCGCGGACTACTGCCTCGGGCGATTGTCCCTGCGGGACTACGACCAGATGAATATTCTTGCCCTCTCGCTCGGATTTCTTGTCCGCAAAGCTGGCGCGATTGAGCTTCTTGTCCGCGCCCGCGTCCTCCTTTCTGTATTCGACGAGCTGGGCCTGTTCGCTCTGTTCGATGGCCGTCAACTGCTTTCGTTGATTCTCCAACGGACTGTTTCCATCAACGAACCTTTCTTTCATTGGCTTTGCGCCTCCTATCCGATGAATCATTGCTCGTTCGTTAGCATGTCCGATGCCAGAGCCGTAAAGGCCCCTGTTTCGACCGGATTTACTGATGAGCCGGTGGCAGGGAAAGATGCCGGACGCATCATTACAATTCAATTTCATCCCGCTTCGGTACATAAAGCTCCGGGCCGCACCGGCAGGCGCTCCGCAACACAGGGCTTTTGCTCGCTCTTTTGCTGTAACTTAAATTTAATTTAAGCCCCTATAAACGGCGCTGCGTATCAGAAGTGAACTGAAGCGGTCTAAAAAGCCTTCTTCAGACTTTCATCAGCTCGCGCCGAACGCGCACGGCCTCTTCGCCGTAGGGCTCGCCGAAGATTTCCGGGTGAAGAATGCGCGCCAGTATCTCAGCGCCCCGGACGACGCGCGGGCCGGGCCGGCTAAAGTAGGAGGTGGCGTCCACGGCCCACACTTGGCCCATGCGGACGGCCGGAAGATCGAGCCAGCCTGCGGGCAGGCGTGCTTCTGGTAGTTGCCGCAGAATATCCTCTTTGTAATAGCCGCAGGGGATCAGCACGATCACTTCCGGCGCGTAAGCTTGTATCTCTTCGGCCGTGGTCACGCGCGAAGGCTGGCCCGCGTGGCCGAAACTGCTGTCGCCTCCGGCTACACGCACCTGTTCAGGAACCCAGTGGCCCGGCGCGAAAGCAGGCTCAAGCCATTCGAGCATCAGCGTGCGCGGGCGTCGCTCAGTGCCTTCGAGCCTGCTTGAGAGATGCTCAAGGCGCGCGCTCAACTGCTCGACCACTTCGCGCGCCTGCGCTTCTCTTCCCGTCAATTGGCCCACCGTCTCGATGTTGGTGAAGATGTCAGCGATGGTGTTGGGCTCAAGCGAGACGACGCGCACGTCGGCGTCGAACATCCGCGCGGCCCGCTCGACCTGACGGTAGCTGACGGCGCACACCTCGCAGAGCTCCTGCGTGATGATGAGGTCGGGCGCAAGAGCGCGCAGCAGCTCTTCGTCCAGGTCGTAGATGGAGCCGTGCCCGTCCAGTTGCGAGCGCACAGCATGGTCTATCTCGGCGCTCGACATTCGCTCGTGTGAAATCTTCGAGGCCGTCAGGCGCGGCTTACCCTCGACCGTCGGCGGGTAATCGCATTCGTGCGTAATGCCTACGAGCGAGTCCTCAAGGCCGAGGGCACAGACGATCTCTGTGGCCGAAGGCAAAAGTGAGACGATGCGCGCTGTTTGTCTGCTCATAATTTCCTTTTGGCTTGATGAGAGCTACAATCTCTGCCTGCTCCGAATACTAACATGCCGGGAAGAATATCCGGGATGCAGGACAAGCCCGGCGGGAGCAGAGTGATTTGCAGCGAAGGAGAACCAAAAGCCATGATCGAAGAGCAGATCGAGCCGCGATTTCAAGGCGTCATGGATCACATAGCCGTCGAGACCGAAGACCTTGAGCGTGATGTCAGGGAGTACCAGAGGTTAGGGTTTAGGCTGGAAACTCTCTACGAAGATTGGGCCATGCTGCGCGACGCGCGCGGCTTCGGCGTGGCATTGCTTCCGCCCAAGTCGAAGCATCCGCCCCACCTCGGCCTCCGGGTCGAGACGCGCGAGGCCCTGGAGGCCGCCGCCGCCCGTGAGGGCCGCCCCGTCAGGGAGCATCGCGACCGCTCCGTCTCCTTCTACACAAAGGGCGTCGGCGGGCGCGCGGTGGAGGTCATCTACTACCCACCCGAATATTCAGGGCTCAAGTCTTGAGAGCACGCAAGGCCCTCGAAGACCTGACCGGCGGCGCAACGCGTCTTTTCGAGTCAGGGGGTTTTGAAGTCACACTTGCTTGACGCCGCCGAGAAGCGGCGCGTAGAATTTTAGCGCATCTCTTTTTCTCCTCGTCATCACATTTAAGAGGCGCTCGACCGGCAGGAAAGCAGGAACAGCAATGTTGGCATTTATTCTGGAAGGCTTGGGAACGACGGAGCTGCTCGTGATCGTGGTAGTGGCTCTGATCCTTTTTGGCCCGCGCAAGCTTCCGCAACTGAGTCGCTCGCTCGGCAAGAGCCTGGGCGAGTTCAAGCGCGCCTCGGAGGATTTCAAGCGCCAGTGGGAGAAAGAGGTGGCCCTGGAAGAGCGCGAGAAGGAGGCACGCAAAGAGCGAGCGGGCCTCCCGCCGGAAGACAACTCGATTCTCGGCGACGCGACGGAGCGTTACGGGGCCGTGCGCGCAGAGGCGGCCCTGGCCGAGGCGGAATTTCCCGCTTCCGACGCCGAGGCGCTCGCCACTTCTTCGGCGGGCGTCCCCTCCCCGCAGCTCTCCGAGCAGGTAAACGGCGAAGAGGCAATCGGCAGCGCCTCCCAGCGCAAGCGTGACTGGCTATAAAGCAAGGTCTTGACGGGGAAGCGCCGGAGAGCCGAAGCGCCCCGTGCCCGCACATGTCCACTCTTTTAGAATCAGGCTCAAAGCAAGATCGCGAAGAAGAAGAACTGGGCGGCCAGATGTCTTTCTTAGATCATCTGGACGAGCTGCGCAGCCGCCTCATCCGCTCCGCCGTCTTCATCTTCGTAGCCCTCTGCCTCTGCTGGTTCGTCTCCGATCACATCTACAACTTCCTGGCCGTGCCCGTAAAGCGCGCCCTGGCCGAGGCGCAGCGGCGAGAGCTGCCCGTCGGCGGCATCACCGGGCAGGAACGTGTGCTTCCCTTGAATGCCCTGAAGGAGGGCGACACTGGGCGCTACGTCTTCGGCGAGGCTACAAGGCTGGGCGAGAGCATGATTCCGCCGGGCGCGAGCGTGATGGCAAGGGTTGCGCGCGACGCGCAGGGGCAGTTGGGCCTCTTTACGGACGAGACCGTGCTGGCGGGAAACACTGTCATTCCGAAGGGCGTGCGCCTGCCCTTAGACTTCAACGCGGGGCCGCAAGCTTTGTCGGGGATAGACGACAAGCTGATCGTGACGACGGCGATGGAGCCCTTTTCGCTCTACATCAAGGTCTCGCTCTACGCGGCCGTAGCCCTGGCCGTCCCCTTCCTGCTCTGGCAAATCTGGGCCTTCATCTCGCCGGGCCTCTACCCGCACGAGCGGGCCTACGCCTGGCCCTTTATCATCCTTTCCTCCACCTCTTTCATCATCGGCGCGGCCTTCGCCTATTACATCATCTTCCCCCCGGCGGCCAAGTACCTGCTGGGGCTCGGCCAGGATTTCCGATTGCTCTTGAAGGCCGACGACTATTTCGACTTCATTATTCTGGTGATGCTGGCGATGGGCGTGGTCTTCCAGATGCCGGCCATTACCTACGTGCTGTCCAGGATAGGCATCGTCTCGGCCGGTTTGCTGCTGAAGGTCTGGAAAACGGCCCTCATCGTCATCCTCGTCGCGGCCGCGGTGCTTTCGCCGACCAACGACATCCCGAACATGATGCTTTTTGCCGCACCGATGATCGTCCTCTACATCGTCTCGATCTTCATCGCCTGGATATTCGGCAGACAGCGGACGAAGGGATGAGGGATGAAGAAAAGCATTCAAGCCGGGGAAGCATTCTTTTCATCCCTCATCCCTTCGCCCTGATCCCTGCTTTTGCGGGCAACTTTGGCGCTTTTTCCGGCATCTTGACTCTGTTCCGATTGAGACTCTAAAATTACGAGTTATTCGGTCGGTCACCCCCATTCGGGCCAGTGATCCAGGTTAGCCTGATTGTTTTAGTCTTAGCGGCCGAGGGCGCGCGTTCATCTTGTTAAAACCGGCAGACTTTCGAGCAAACGTACGCTTGCGGGCCGCTTCCCTGCGTTTTTCTACAGGAGTCGTTCAGCCATGTCATATCAGAACCCCATCCGCCGTCTGACGCTGGCGCTCGTGCTCGTCGTCCTGGCCGGCACGGCCGCCTGGGCGCAGAACCGCCAGACGAGCCAGAACCCTATGGACAACCCTCGCAACGTCAAGCCCGAGCTGAAGAAGGCTTACAAAGAGTGGCTTGAGAAGGATGTCGCCTACATCATCACGGACGAGGAGAAGAGGGCCTTCAAGAAGCTCCAAACCGACGAAGAGCGCGAGCAGTTCATCGAAGGCTTCTGGCGTCGGCGCGACCCAGACCCGGACACGGACGAGAACGAGTTCCGCGAAGAGTATTACGAGCGCATAGCCTATGCCAACGAGCATTTCGCCTCCGGCATCCCCGGCTGGAAGACTGATCGCGGCCGCATCTACATCATGTACGGCAAGGCCGACGAAGTTGAGTCGCACCCCTCGGGCGGCATTTACGACCGCCCGGCCTATCACGGCGGCGGCACGACCACGACCTACCCGTTTGAAATCTGGTTCTATCGCTACATTCCGGGCGTCGGCTCCGGCATCGAGATAGAGTTCGTTGACCCGACCGGCTCCGGCGAATACCGCATCGCGCGCTCGCCCGACGAGAAGGACGCGCTCCTTTACGTTCCGGGCGCAGGGCTCACGCTGGCCGAGTCCTTGGGGATGTCCACCAAGGCCGACAGGATTTACGGCATCGGACAGGGCGGCCTGATGAACGGCCGCACGCAGGACACCCCTTTCGAGCGCATGCAGTTGATGGCCGACCTCAACCGCGCGCCGCAGATACAGTTCAAAGAGCTGGACAGCGCGCTCAACATCACCAGCAGTGTCGTCGAGGACAACCCGCTCAACTTCGATGTCCGCGTGGACTTCTTCCGCCAGTCAGAAGAGCGCGTCATCACGGCCTTTACCATCCAGGCAGACAACAGCGCCCTGGCGTTTGCCGACAGCGGCGGCGTGCAGACGGCCCGCATCAACATCTTCGGCCGCATCACGTCCGTCTCCGGCCGACGAGCCGGAATCTTTGAAGACCCGGTGATTACGACGGCGACCGTCTCAGAGTTGACCGAGGCTAAAGGGCGCAAGTCGGCTTATCAGAAAGCTGTCGCGCTCGCGCCGGGCACTTACAAGGTGGACGTGATCGTGCGCGACGTGACCTCGGGCGCAACCGGCATCCGTCACGTAGGCTTCACGGTTCCCAAGTACGACCAGCAGAAGCTCTCGACCTCGACCATGATCCTGGCCTCGCGCCTGGAAGGTCTCGGCGACCAACCGGCCGTCGGGCAGTTCGTCATCGGGCAGGTCAAGGTGATTCCGAACATCGCCGCAACTTATCGGCGGGGCGCGCCGCTCGGGCTCTACATGCAGGTCTACAACGCCGGGATTGACCAGACGACGCTGCGCCCCTCGGTGGACGTGGAGTACGTCTTTACGCAGAACGGCAAGGAGATCAGCAAGATTCCAGAGACCTGGCAGGGCTTGAGCGATGCCGGTCAACGCCTGACCCTCGCCAAGCTCTTCAGCACGGACAAGCTGACGCCCGGCAAATACCAAGTCGCCGTCCGCATCCGTGACCGCGTCTCGACACAGACGCTTTCGCCTTCGGCCGAATTCACCATCGTCGAATAAAGGCGAATAACCGGCTAGAGTAAAAAAGAAGGGATGGGCCCACGGGGCTCATCCCTTCTTTTTCATTAACGACTCTCTTTTCAGGACGGAGCGCGTTCCCCTCGACGCAGCGCATTGACGAGCAGGTGAGCGCGCCTGGTCGGCTCCGGCTGGCGATAGCCGCCGTCACACTCAAGCGTCAACCGTATGGCTCCCGGCAAATCTATCAGGTGGCCGGGCGAGACGTAGATGGGCTGCACGCGCGACTTGGTGCGAAGGGCCGCGCCGACCGTCTCGCCCCGGTCGATCATCTCAGACCAGGAGCCGCGCTCCTCGCCCGGCTCCTCGTACTTTCCGACGAGCACGGATTTGGCGCAGCCGAGCGTCGGCCGCTCGATCAGGAGGCCGACGTGACAGGCTATGCCGACGCGGCGCGGGTGGGCCAACCCCTGCCCGTCGAACATCACTGCGTCCGGCTCAGTCTTCAGCTTGGCCCAGGCTTCCAGCACCGACGGCGTCTCGCGAAACGAGAGCAGGCCCGGCACGTAAGGGAAGCGCGTCTCGCTCACCACTCCGACCTCTTCGACCACTTCGAGCGCGGGCAGCCTCAAGACGACGATCCCGGCGTAGACCGTCGTAGAGAATTTATTGAAGGAGATGTCTGTTCCCGCTATGGTCTCGACCGGACGCGTGAGCGGAGTTAGCGAGACGCGCTCGCGCAAAGATTTCTGAAGCTCGATGGCCTCGCGCGGGCTGACGTTCCAATCATGTAGCTGTGTGTATCGTGCCATAATTCTAATTCTCTTCTGTCCTCTAGTCCCCGACCTCCACGCTCTCCCTTTCTATCTTCGGGCTCGAAGTGATCTCTTGACCGTTGCGCAGGATGGAGTGGACGCGCCAGTGCTCGTCATCCGTGCGCGGGTAGTCGAGGCGAAAGTGAGCGCCTCGCGACTCTTCGCGCCAGAGGGCCGAGCGCGCGATGAGAGTTGCGACCGTCAGGAAGTTGCGCGAAGCCAGAGAGAGAGAGGCGCGCGCAATCTGGTCGAACTCTGAGAGCGCGCGCTCCAAGCCTTCGCGGCGGCGCAAGAGGCCGACACGCTCCCACATCAATCGCCTGACGCGCTTGCGGACGGCCAGCGCGACCTCTTCGCGCCGTCTTGGGCCAACCTGTGGCCCGTCAGCCGCAAGCCCGTGCGATTCCATCACGCCCGCGTCCTCGTTCGCCGGCACACTCAGATTGCTTCCGGCCATGTCGTGTGCTGCGGCACGGCCCGCGCGTGCGCCAAACACCAGCCCTTCCAGCAGCGAATTAGACGCCAGCCGGTTCGCTCCGTGGACGCCCGTGCAGGCCACCTCTCCGGCAGCGTAGAGCCCCGGCAAACTCGCGCGCCCGTCCAGGTCTGTGCGAACGCCTCCCATGCAATAGTGCGCGGCGGGCGAGACCGGCAGCAGATCGGTCGTCAAGTCTAAGCCGTAACGCAGACAGGTGTCGTAGATTTTCGGGAAGCGGCGCACGAGAAAGCGAGCGTCCATCGCCGTCATGTCCAGATAGACCGTGCGGGTGGCCGTCCTGTCCATCTCGGCGACGATGGCGCGGCTCACTATGTCACGCGGCGCAAGCTCCGCGCGCTCGTGATAGCGCGCCATGAAACGCTTTCCCTGAGCGTTGCGCAGCACGCCGCCTTCGCCGCGCATCGCTTCGGAGAGCAGAAAGCGCGGCGCTCCTTCAATGTTGAGGGCCGTCGGATGAAACTGCACGAACTCCATGTCGGCCAACTCCGCGCCGGCCCTGTACGCCATAGCCATGCCGTCGCCAGTGGCGACCGAAGGATTGGTCGTGTGCAGAAAGACCTGGCCCGCTCCGCCCGAAGCGAGGATGACGGCGTGGGCCCACAGCTCGCGCGGCGCTCGCACACGTGGGTCTAAGTAGCGCACGCCGCAGACGCGCTCATGTGTCAAGAGCAGCGACTCGGTCGCAGCGTGTGCGACGAAAGAGATGCCGCGCTCGATGCGCGCGCGCGCGATCAAGGCGCGCACGATCTCTTTGCCCGTCGAATCGCCGTGCGCGTGCAGGATGCGGCGGCGCGAGTGGGCAGCTTCCCTGGTGAATGAGAGACGGCCGCCCTCGCGGTCGAACTCCGTGCCCCACTCGATCAGCTCTTGAATCAGCGCGGGCCCATCTTCGACCATCACGCCGACCGCCCGCTCGTCGCACAGGCCGGCCCCGGCACGAATCGTGTCCTCTTCGTGCAAGGCCACTTCATCCTCTTCCGAGAGGACGACGGCGATTCCGCCCTGCGCGTATTCGGTGTTCGATTCGTCCGTCCGCTCTTTAGTGAGGACTGTGACGCGAGCGCCCGCGAGCGCCAGCTCGACGGCGGCGCGCAAGCCTGCGATGCCGCTGCCGACGACGATGAAATCTGTTGAGAGACTCATGTGCGTAATTGAATCCAGGGTGGAGCGAATTCTAGCAACTCGGATGACGTACGGGCAACATTGCACACGCCTCTTGGCCCACGTTAGAATGATTCGCCAGAATAAAGAAAAAATTTTCAGCTTGAGGAGAGACGCGCGCCCGCGCGCTGTTGTCACCTAATAGTGCTGCCGCCAATCAAATTCACAGACACACGCCTTCCAAACGGCCTGCGCCTGATCCTGCACGAAGATCATTCGACACCAATTGTTGCCGTCAACATCTGGTATCACGTCGGCTCGAAGAACGAAGTGCCGGGGCGCACGGGCTTCGCGCATCTCTTCGAGCACATGATGTTCCAGGGCTCCAAGCATTACGACAACGATTTCTTCGTGCCGTTGCAGGAGGCCGGGGGAACCTTGAACGGCTCGACCAACTCAGACCGCACGAATTACTGGGAGGTCGTGCCGTCCAATTTTCTTGAGCTGGCGCTGTGGCTCGAATCAGACCGTATGGGCTACCTGCTGGACGCTTTGACCGAAGAGAAGCTCACAAACCAGCGCGACGTGGTCAAGAACGAGAAGCGGCAGAACTATGACAATCGTCCTTACGGGCTCGTCAGCGAGCAGATCGCGACGGCCATGTACCCGCCGGGCCATCCTTACCGCTGGCTGACCATCGGCTCGCTCGAAGACCTCAACGCAGCCTCCCTGGCGGATGTCTCGAACTTCTTCCGCCGCTTCTACACGCCCAACAACGCGAGCCTCGTCATCGCCGGAGACTTCGACCCCACGGAGGCCGGCCGTTTAGTCGAAAAATATTTTGGGCCCATCAAGCCTGGGCCCACTGTGGAGCCGGTCATCGCCCCCGCCGCACGCCTTGAGCGCGAGCTGAGAATCACTATGGAAGACCGCGTCTCGCTGCCGCGCGTCTACATCTCCTGGCACGGGGTTCCGGCCTGGGCCGGGGATGACGCCGAGCTGGACACGCTCTCGACAGTGCTGGCGGGCGGCAAGGGCTCGCGTCTCTACAAGGCGCTCGTCTACGAACAGCAGATCGCGCAGGACGTGACGGCCTTCAACAACTCGCGCGAGCTGGCCGGGCAATTCCAGATCGTCGCCACGGTCAAGCCGGGCAAGGCGGTCGAAGAGTTGGAGCGGGCCATAGACGAGCAATTGGAAATGCTCAAACGGGAAGCCCCGCCCACTGTCGAAGAGATGGAGCGCGCCTACAACGCGCGCGAATCCTCCTTCGTCTACAGCCTGCAAACGGTCGGCGGCTTCGGAGGCCGCAGCGATCAGTTGAATCAGTACGCGGTCTTCCTCAACGACCCAGGCTATTTTCAGCAAGACCTCGCGCGCTACGCCTCGGTCACGGCCGAAGATGTGGCGCGCGTCGCCAATGCTTACTTGACGGACAGGCGGCTGGTCTTGACTGTCATCCCTGGGGCGCGCGCTAAGGAGATAGCGGCCGCCCCGCCTGCGCCCACAGGCCCGGCCGTTGCCGTCGAGCCGACCTCCGAGCCGACCGAAACGACTACGCTGACGGGCGCGCCCGGCACAGACCCGCAGGCGGCGACGACGGGCGCGGTCGTAAACGCCGCCGTCCGGCAGGCGCAGTCCGTAGACCCGGCTGCGGGCGCTCATGAGCAGTCACGCGCGGAGGCCGCCGCGACCACTCCGGCCGGAGCCGCGCCGCCCGCCACCATCGCACACGCAGGCCCGCACGAGAAACAGGACGAGCAGAGAGAGACGGGCGGGCTCTACCTACAGCCCGCCGCGAAGCCCGACCCGCGCTTCGCGCTTCCGCTGGTTCAAAGACGCACGCTCTCGAACGGCCTCGGGCTGGTCATAGTAGAGCATCACGAGCTGCCCGTCGTGACGCTCAACGTAGTCCTGGGGACGGGCGCGGCGGCAGACCCGCCGGAGCGTGCCGGACTGGCGAGCATCACGGCGGCGCTCCTGGACGAAGGCACTAGGGGGCGCTCGGCCCTAGACATCTCGAACGAGTTGGCGGCCATCGGCGCGCGCCTCGGCACGGGCGCGGATTGGGATTTGAGCGGCGTGAGCCTCTTGAGCGTCGCGCGCCATCTTGAGAGCGCGCTCTCTATCTTCAAGGATGTCCTGGCCCGCCCGTCCTTCCCCGAACGAGAGCTTGAGCTGCAACGCAACACCCGCCTGACGGCGATCATGCAGCGACGCGACAATCCGCAGGACATAGCGGGCGTGGTCTTCGCCTCCCTGCTCTACGGTCGCGAGCATCCGTACGGCCATCCGATCATAGGGGATGAGCCGAGCGTTCGCGCCGTCACGCTCGACGACATCAAAAGCTTTTACCGGACATACTATCGTCCGAACAACGCGACGCTCATAGTCGTCGGCGATGTGAGCCCCGAGGCGCTCGTGCCACAGCTCGAACGCGCCTTCGCAGGCTGGGAGAGAAGTGACGTGCCGCAGACGACCGTCAACGCCCCGAGCGAAAGCCGAGGCAGCGGCGGCGCACGCCTCTACCTCGTGGACAAGCCGAACGCGGCGCAATCCGTGATCGTTATCGGGCAAGTGGGCCCATCGCGCTCGACGCCTGACTATTTTCCGCTGCTCGTCATGAACACGATGCTCGGCGGGCAGTTCACTTCGCGCCTCAACCTGAATCTGCGCGAGGACAAAGGCTACACCTACGGCGCGCGCACCTTCTTCGATTACCGCCGGGGCGTGGGCCCATTCGCCGCCACGACGAGCGTGCAGACGGCCGTCACGAAAGAGTCCATCGAGGAGATACGGAAGGAGCTGCGCGGCATACGCGGCGAGATTCCCGTCACCGAGTCGGAGCTGGAATTTTCCAAGCAGGCGATCATTCGCGGCTTCCCGCGCAGCTTCGAGACGCCCGAACATATCGCCAACCGCCTCGCAGACGTGGTGGTCTACGGCCTGCCGGACGACTACTTCAACCACTACATCGAAAGCGTCCGCAGCGTCACGCGCGAAGAGGTCATGGAAGTCGCCCGCCGTTACCTAGACCCGTCGCGGATGGTCATCCTGGTGGTCGGCGACCGCGCTGTCGTAGAGCCAGACCTGCGCGCCCTCGACGGAGTTGGCCCAACGCTCACAATCCTTGACATGGAAGGGACGAGGGCCGAAGGGTGATTATGCTGAAAGGGCTATCAGCCATTGGGCCATAAAGTAGGTGCTCATGACGTAAGTTTGCGCCGCAGGGAACGGCCTCTTGAAGCGGTTCAGGGCGAGGATGGAATCCGAGACGACGAAGAGCAGCGCGCCTGAGCAGGCGAGCCCGCTTCCCTCCTGCCCCGTGCCCGTCCACCTGTTCAAAGCCTGCCACGCCATCAACATGATGACCAGCATGTAAACGACGACCGGCGCTCGCATCCGCCCCAGGCCCGGCAGCAGCACTCTCAGCATCACGCCTCCGTAGAGCAGGAAAGGCACAGCATAGAGCAGCCTGCGCTCCGCTGCCCTCGCTTCAAACGTGAAAGCAGCTATGTAGCAGAGGTGGGCCAGGAGAAAGCTGACGAGGCCCTGGATAAAGCAATCACGGGGCAGCATTAGAAAGATGTCGCCCGCCAGAGAGAAGACCAGGCCCGCCATGATCGCATACTTGTAAAAGTGCGAGACCTGGTTCTCGGCCACGGCCGCGACGAGGATGATGAGGATGATGGTCAGGGGCTTGAACAGGTAGACGGCACGCCTTAGCCCCTGAGCGTAGCTCCCGAGATGAAGAAGCGCCGAACCGAGGACGAGCGCAGATAAAAGGTTGATCGTCATATAAGGTGAAAGAGGCGGGCGGGTTGGGCCCACTAGCCCGTGGCGTAATCGTCTGCCCCGAGGAAATGCAAAGAGACGTAGGGCTCGTCGCCTACCACCCAGCTATCGTGGCCCGCGCCTATGGAGAAGAGATCGCCCGGCCCCAGCTCTATCTCCGTCCCGTCGTTCATCAGGACTTTCACGCGGCCCGAGACGACGAGGCCGACGTGCTCAACCTCGCAAGTCGCCGTTCCGGCCGTGGGCCCAACGTGCTCAGACCACCGCCATCCCGGCTCGTAGCTGGCCCGTCCGATGGTCATCCCGCCGATTCTCACCAGCTCGAATTTACCCTTCTCGAAATGGCGCACCTCTTCGCTCGCCTCAAAACGCTTGATGGCTATCTCCAGCATCTCTGTCCTCTCCTTATTGATTGCAAGTTGTATCTACGTCCTGACTCTTCCGGGCTCACATGGATTCTTATACTCGACCTCGTCGGTAAGCGGAACTGCTTTATCAAAAACAGAATTAAAATGCTTGATAAAGAAGTTCTCGCGCTCGTCCTTTATATTCGTAAACCTGATGACCGGGCTCTCTGAGCCGAAGGCCCCGTAAGGGTAGAAGTGCACGCACACGTCGTTGTCAAGAATGTAGACCCCCATCGTCGGATAAATGTCGCTGAGCTTGATCTTATATTGCTCTTTGGGCGATGCCACTTTGCGGTATTCGACGAAACTCCTGACCTGCCATTTCAGTTTTTCGTGGCCGGGTGTCTTATTCTCAATCTCGTCCTTATCCCTCTGGCAGACGACTTTACTGCTCGGATGAACCAGCACGATCCGGGCGTCGAAACTACTATTATTCTTTACCTTATCAACAAGTATCTTCGGGTCTATCGGTACAAGGGCGAAGCCTGATGCCCATATTCTGCGTTGAGCATTTTTAATCAATCCGGTTAACTCCTCCCTCGTAATAACATCGACGGGCGGGGTTGGTTGTTCGACAGGCGGTTCAGCCTTTCCTATCTGTTTCCCGGCAAAGTAGACAGGCACGGCGGTCGCAATCGCCGTGATAAGCGCGACGGCGATGGCCTGAAGGGCAGTTATTTTAGCGATTCGTAGGTTGGTATCCTTTTCGGCGGTGGGATTTTTTTTAGACATCTCATCCTCCATAGGCGGGCCTTCATGTGGGCTAGAGCCGAGCGGCCCGAATTAAAACCGGCGGGAAGCAACTGCATCGTGCGGCGAGTGCTGGATGAAAGGCTGGCTCTGCCAGTCGGGCCGGGCGAGGTGTCGGCCGCCCTTCTACAGTGAGTATTCAAGCCGGGATGGCCTGTGCTCCATTAGATCATTTGTGCGCGAGGCGGCTCAAAGACTCTTTATACCGCTTAATGAGCGGCAGCGCCAGCTTTTTGACTTGGCGGCAGGCGGCTTTGTGGGCGTCGCTGTGTGATAGGCGCGGGCGATGCTAAAATATGAGCAATGAGTACAGCAATACATTTGACGGGGCTCTCGCAGGCGGAGCTAACTGCGATGATGGAGGAGATGGGCGAGCCCGCCTATCGCGGGAGGCAGATTTTCGGGGCGGTGCAGCACAGGCGCTTGCGCTCATTCGAGGAGATGACGGTGTTGCCGAAAGCTTTGCGCGCGCGACTCTGTGAACGGGCCCAGGTGGCGACGCTCACGGTCGAGTCGCGTTACATCTCGGAGGACGGCACGCGCCGTTACCTGATGAAGACGCACGACGGCCTGCCGGTCGAGACCGTCTTTATCCCCGAAGAGCGGCGCGACACTATCTGCTTCTCTTCGCAGTCGGGCTGCCCGCTGCAATGTAGCTTCTGTTTGACGGCCAAGCTCGGGCTGCTGAGGACGCTGACCGCAGGCGAGATAGTCGAGCAGATACACATAGCCTTGAACGACGCTTACGGCGCGGGTGGGCCCACGCCGCGCGGGACGAACCTGGTGGCGATGGGCGCGGGCGAGCCCTTTCTGGCCTTCGAGCCTTTGATGAAAGCCCTCAGCATCATGGCAGACCCGGCTGGGCTCTACATCGTGCCCAATCGCGTGACGGTCTCGACGGCAGGGATAGTGCCGCGCATTAAAGAGCTGGCGCGCGTGCCTGATCGCCCGCACCTGGCCATCTCGCTGGCGGCCCCGACCGACGAGCTGCGCAATGAGTTGATGCCGATCAATAAGCGGTGGCCGCTGGAAGAGCTGCTGAGTGCGTGCAAGGAGTTCGAGCGCTCGCTCAAGCCCGGCGAGCGATTTACTTTTGAATACGTGATGCTGGACGGCGTGAACGACTCGGAAGAGCAGGCGCGCCGTCTCGCCAATCTGCTGAATCGTCACGACCTGCGCGCTAAGGTCAACCTCATTCCCCATAACCCTGCCGACCCGCTTCCCTACAGGCCGTCGCCGCCTGAAAGGGTCGAGCGTTTCCGGCAGATACTCGAATCCAAGGGCGTGCATGCGTTCGTCAGGCGTCCGCGCGGGCGCGACATCTATGCGGCGTGCGGGCAACTGGCTGCGCGACGCACGACGAACCCGCTCACGCCCGCGCTCGCTCAGCTAACGTCGAGCCTTTAGATTTTCACCGCCGCGTCGTGTACAATTGCCGCCAACTCTTAAACTTCTAAACAAAGATTCTCGATGAGACGAAACACTTTTACCCGGCGCGCAGCACTCTTTCTTCTGGCGGCGGCGCTGCTGTTGCTGCCCGTAAATTTCTGCGCCACGACGGCCGCCAACACTACTACTATCGCTGCGCAGTCGCCGCCCAACATCGGCCTCAGCGGCTTCTTCGCCACGGACAGGGCGCAGCGCGGGCGGACGGTTCAAGCGGCCGTTGTCGTGGACATTCCGCAAGGCTATCACGTCAACGCAAACAAGCCGCTGGGCAAGTATGCAGTGCCGACAGTCCTGCGCATAGATGCTCCCGGCGGCGTGAGGATTGGGCCCATCGTCTACCCGCGCGCGAGCGTGCGCAAGTTCAGTTTCTCAAGCGAGTCGCTGGCCGTCTACGAGGGGCGCATAGTGCTGCGCTTCAACGTCACAGTGCCCGCGAACTTCAATCAGGGAGGAACGGAGCTGCGCGCCCGCCTGCGCTACCAGAGCTGCACGGACGACACCTGCTTCCAGCCGGAGACGCGCGAAGTCAGCATGCCCATCGGCATCGTCGGAGCCAACGAATCGGTCAAGCGCATCAACGGACGCGTCTTCGGCGGAAGACGAAGGCAAGGATGAAGGAAAGACAATTGCTTTTCTTTCATCCTTCATCCTTTCTTTCCTATCACTGACATGAGGCGGCCCGTACGGCCGTGTGGCCCTCGTTCGCGGCGGTAGGAGAAGAAGAGGTCTGTGCGGCACATGGTACAGAGCGGGGCTATGTGTATGCGCTCCGGGGGGACGCCCGCCGCGGTCAACTGTTTGTAGTTGGCTCTTTGCAGGTCTATGAGCGCGTGCCCTTCACGTGTCTGTGTGAGAATTTCGTCAGCGTAAGTCGTGCGCGCTTTGAAGGCTTCGACCACTTCCGCGCCGACCTCGTAGCAGCAGGCGCGCGCCGATGGGCCAATCGCGGCCCGCACGTCTTCGGCGCGTGTGTCGTATTCCCTCAGCATTTGATCGAGGGCGCGTGTGACGATTGCCGAGAGCGTGCCGCGCCATCCGGCATGAACTGCCCCGGCGGCTCCACGCCTTGCGTCGCCCAGAAGGATGGGCACGCAATCGGCCGTCTTGACGCCGACCATTACGTGAGGCACATTTGTCACGAGCGCGTCGCAGTACACGGTCTCGCCGCGCTCATCCATGAGCCCGCGCGCCGCCTGCTCGTTGCGGACGACGCGCACACGCGTCCCGTGTTCCTGCCAGCCGGCGGCGAGCGCCCACTCGCCGTCAAAGAGGCGCAGGAAGCGGCGGCGATTTTCGTAAATGTTTTCGGCCGTGTCGTCGCGGAATCCGGCCAGGTTCAGAGCATCACGCGGCATGGGGCTCGTGCCTCCGAGCCGCGTCGAAAAGCCGTTTGCGAAACCGTCTTGTTCCAGGGCCGTGCACGCCAGGGCGCGCACGCCCTCTCTCTCTCGCCAGTGAAAACCGGCGCTGGTCAGTTCCCGGTCGTCTGTGATTATCTCTATCGGTATAGACATCATAGAAGTGGCCCGTGTGCGGGAAGTGCTCTTGCGCACGCCGCGATTCGTCGAGCGCGTTTATACTGCGGGCGAGCGCGCCTACTGCGAGAGTCGTGGCGCTGTCTCGGCACAGCATTATGCCGCGCGCTTCGCCGCCAAGGAAGCCGCGCTCAAGGCGCTGCAAACGGGCTGGTCGGGCGGCATCGCCTGGCAGGACGTGGAGGTCGCAGCGCGCGCATCAGGCGCACCCATCCTGCTCTTCACGGGCCGCGTCCGCGAACTGTACGAACAGACGGGCGCGACCTCGGCCCACCTCTCCATGTCGCACACCAGCGAGCACGCCATAGCCCAAGTCATCCTCGAACGGTAAGCTCATTGTACAGGATTTTCGCCCTTTCGGGGCTCGACATGTCTCTCAGGGCGAGCCGCCGATGCTCATCTCGTTGACGAGCGTCGAGCGCCCGCGCCCTCTTCCCTCTACGGCCGTCTGCGGAGAAGGGCTTAGGATTGTCCGGGTGGGAGTGTCCGGTCGTGGAAGCTGCGTGCGATGCCCTGTAAGTGTTGCATCGCGTGCAGCGTCCGTGCTGGTGATTGCAGTCGTCTCGCCGTAAGAGGTGTCATCGAGCGAGGCCGTGAGCGGCAATGCTTCGGTGTGACGGCATTCGAGCGTCGGCATGAAGGCGTGCGTCAGGGCTATGCGCTCGCGCTGCGGGCACTCGTCTGTGGCGCGCAGGCCCGTCTCGGGATCGATCTCGACGAAAGCTATGCCTGCGGGGCGCTCGAACGTCGCGCCGCCAAGCTCCGGCCTCAGCGCCACGGCCTCGCGCACGAACTCCGTCCAGGCCGGAAGCGCAGCCTCAGCGCCCGTCAATCCCAACTGCCTATTATCGTCAAAGCCTATCCACACGGCGCAGACGAGGTTGGGCGTATAGCCCACGAACCACCCGTCGCGAGACGTGCCGGTCTTTCCGGCAATCGCTGCTCCTTTGACCGAGCCACGGGCCGAGCGCGCCGTGCCGTGGTCTATCACGTCACTGAGCATGTCCGTCAATATGTAAGCTGTCGTCGGCCTGATGACCTGTCGCGCCTGTGTCGGAGAGCTAAAGAGGTCTGTGCCGCTCGCGTCCGTGGCATGAGCTATGGCTTTGGGCTCGACGCGCGCGCCGCCGTTGGCGAAGGCCGTGTAGGCCGAGGCCAGCTCAAGCGGCGTCGCCTCCGTCGTGCCCAAAGCCAGCGCCGGATAAGGCTCGGCTTTCGGCAACCCCAGGCCCTCGGCCAGAGCGGCTATGCGGCGCAGCCCTGTCTGCATCGCAACATCGACCGTCACGACGTTCAAGGACTTGACGAGCCCTGTGCGCGCAGTCACGTCCTGCATAGAGTACGCGCCGCCGTAATTGGCCGGGCGATACACAGCGCGCCGGTCGTAAGTAAATTCGCGCGGCGCGTCCTCGAAGAGGCTGAGCGGAGAGAGGCCGCTCTCAAGCGCCGCCGCATAGACCACAGGCTTGAAGACCGAGCCCGGCTGGCGGCGCGCGTCCGTCGCACGATTCAACTGCGACTCTTCGTAAGCGCGCCCCCCGACCATCGCCAGCACGTTGCCTGTCTTCGCATCCAAAGCGACGAGCGCCGCCTGCGGCACAGCAGCACCGCCGCGCCTCTTGTAAAGCTTGTCCAGCCGTTCGAGCTGCCGTTTGAGGGCAGTGTCGGCTATCTGCTGCAAGTCCGGGTCAATCGTCGTGTAGATGCGCAGCGTCCTTTCGTCCGTCTCTGTCGCGTGGGCCAATCGAGCTTCAACCATGCGGTTGACGTAGTCTATGAAGTAGGGCGCGACCGACTCGTCATGATTGTTGGCGGGTACGACCGCCAAAGGCTCGCGCGCGGCCGCCTGCGCCTCTTCGTTCGTGATCCATCGGTCGCGCGCCATCGCCCCGAGCACTATGTTGCGCCGCACGGTGGCAGCCTCCGGATGACGATCAGGCGCATAGCGATTGGGACTTTGAATCATGCCCGCAATCGTCGCCGCCTCCCCGAGGGTCAAGTCCTTCAGCTCCTTGCCGAAGAAGACCTGCGCGGCCTGCTCCACTCCGCGCACGGCCGTCGCCTGGCGTTGGCCCAGGTAGACTTCGTTACAGTAGAGAGCGAAGATGTCCTCCTTCGAGAGACGACGTTCGAGCGTGAAGGCGATCATCGCTTCCGCATATTTTCTTTTGAACGTCCGCTCCGGCGAGAGATAGGTGTTCTTGACGAGCTGCTGCGTGATGGTCGAGCCGCCCTGGCCCAACCTCTCTTCGCCAGCGTTCCTCAGCAGCGCCCGCCCGATGCCGAACAGGTCTAGGCCGCTGTGGTCGAAGAAGCGGCGGTCTTCAATCGAGAGAATCGCATGGGCCAGCGGGGGCGGAATATCCCTGTAGGCGAGCGAGCGGTGCTTGCCGCCCTTCATCGAAGCGTCAACCGTCAGCAGCTCCGGTTCGAGCGTGTAGGAATCTAGTGGGCCCACCTCGTTAGACAGACTCGCTATCCGTCCCCGCGCATCAAAGCTGACCGTGACGTAAGAGCGCTCTTCGCTCGCCCCCGCGCGGCGCGGGTGAATGAGCACGGCGCGCTCCTCGGCGTTGTAGCTTCCGCTCCAGACATCGCTCGCCGCGCTCTCTATGTAACCGGCGCGCCCGAGCAGCTTGACCAGGCCCTCCATCGAAAGCGATTGGCCCACCCTGAGCGTGCGCGGCGCAGAGTAGATTCCCGCGCGGCTCGTCAGGTAACCCGAAGCCAGCCGCCCGTCCACAAGCCTCGAATAAGAGATGTATGAGTAGATGAGAAAAAGAGTGCCCGCAAGGAGTATGACCGCGAGGGAAGCGACCGTCGAGTAGCAGATAATCCTCTTTCTGCGCTCGCGGGCCCCCGCAGTGCCCTGCTTGATTGCCTCTCCGAATCTTTTGACGATACGGGAACCGGGCCGCTCGCTGATGGATGTCACTTCGATTGCCATGGCTCTCCCTCAGACGAGAACGGCATAGCCGCAGCCGGCAAAAAAAGGCCACTGCTCCGGCCTAAAACCCTTCGGAGGTCTCTCCTTTTGTATGCCTTCTATAAAAGGCTAATCGCCAGCGAATTCTTTCGAATTATCTGGCGACGGAAGAGAGCGCCGTGTCCGGCTGCAAGGTCTGAGAGCCGCCGCCCGCAGAATCCGTTCCGCTCCACTGCGAAATGGCAGCGGTCGAGACGGCGAGCGTGACCAGGATCATAATGATGGCCGCCAGTTGCGCGAAGCTGTTTACCAATTCCCTCATCGCCTTCCTATCCCTTCCTATCCCTGAGCTTTGATCGTAAGAGTTCCCGGCCACACCTTCAGCAACGGTCATGCCACCTTCACCCAACCGCGCACGCCCATTGAAGGAGCATTCCAATCACACACGCACACAAACACTTAAGCCCTTCACCGTAACGCTCGTAGAGCGTCGGCAAAGCGCAGGAACAAAGGCCCGTGTCTCTCTTCAGTACAAGCCCGCGCCTCTCAAACCTCCGAATTGTGTTTTAAAACGCTACGGCATGAGGCTTTGACCCATAAGTGCAAAGGTTACGCGACTTTTGAGTCAGAACATATCTCAGGAGCTTTCGGGGGCTGGACGGCGGCGAAATTGATACCACTTGAGGGGCGGCTCGGCGGCGGGCTCTATGAGGTGCTTGATTTTTTCGATTACCGAGAGGGCGGCTTCGCGCCCGGCAGAGATCAGTTCTTCGGCGCGGCCCATCTCATCCCAGCGTACGTGGCCGACGCTCGGCTTGACGACAAGGTCTGCGCCCTGCCATTGATGCATGGCGACGGTTCTCTGGACGATCATCATGGATTGCAGCATGACGCCGATGGCCGATTGCGGTGGGCCGAGGAATTTCGCGCCCTCGCTGTTGACATCTACGGCGATGACGACTTGAGCGCCGAGCGCGCGGGCGGCCGCCGTCGGCACATTGGCGACGAGGCCGCCGTCCACTAGCTGCCGTCCCTGCTCGTCCGTCACGGGCACGTACCAGCCCGGGATAGTACAACTGGCGCGAATGGCAAAGGCCACGTCGCCCTCGCCGCTCATCACTACGGGCGAGCCGGCGTGCAGGTCTGTGGCGACGGCCGCGAAAGGAATCCGTAATTCCTCAAAACGGGTCGCGGGAAAGCGGGCGCGGATGTAATCTTCCATGCGCGCGTTCGACTGTATGCCGAGGCGCGACAGAGTAGTGCGCCCCATGTCGCGCCAGCGCAAGTGGCGACCGATCTTCTCTATCTCGTCGAGGGGCATGCCGGAGGCCAGAGCGCCGCCCACGAGGGCCCCGGCCGAGGTTCCGGCGATGTAGTCTATGGGGATGTCGTGCTCTGTGAGGACGCGAAGGACGCCGACGTGCGCTATGCCGCGCGCGGCCCCGCCCGAAAGGGCCAGGCCGACACGCGGCCTCTCCCTCTTCTTTGAATTCTTACTCCACATCACAAAGCCCGCCGAACCTTTTCACCAGGGGTTCTTGTAGAGAAGCGCGAGCCCTCTGCCCCACTGCAAGAACTGTTGAATGTTTTCGGGATTGACCCTCACGTTCTCCTGATAGAAGAAGAGCTGGTCGCCGCCGCCGTCCGTGCTGACGCGCTGGTTCGTCTCGTAGAACGAGAGCAGGCGATCACTGAAGAGGCGACGAATCCCGGCCTCGTCCTGCCCGCGCAGCAGGTAACGCTTGGAGAATTCGGGGCGCTGCGCGAAATCTATGTCCTGGTAGCCGAACGCGCCGAACAGTTTGTGAAGGACATTTTCGGGGCGCAGAGAAAAGAGCGGCAAGCCAAGGTTATGAGACTGAAAGTAAACGACCGTTTGATAGTAGCGGTGACGGTTCTTGCCGTGCCCGACCGTGTAAGCGTAATCGAAGACGGCCGCGCGCCCGCCGTCTATCTCGCCGTACAGCATGTTCTCCATCTTCTTCGAGTGGCCCTGCGAAAAGAGATAATAGCTTCCGAGATTAGGGATCATCGAAGCGGGAGGCTCCTCGGCAAAGGCCCAGCCCATCTGCGCGGCCACGTTACGCAACATACGCCTGCGCTCTTCGGCCTGACGGCGCGCGCGGAGGTAGAGCCAGATCATGAGGCCGATGATCGCGGCCGGTATCAGGAAGCCGAGGGCGGCGAAAAAAATAGGGACGAGTTGTTTCTCCATACAGGCTAGATTCTATAACACAACTCTGATAGTGAGGCAGGCCGCTACTAACCTTTTCAGTCGCGGCGCTTGACGACCTCGAACTCGAAGTGCAGCTCTTTGCCGCGAAAGATGAAGTTCAAATAGAACTCCCAGAACTTGCGCGTGAAGCGAAACGCGGGCCAGTGCTGATCCAGGTTGACGAGCAGCTCCAGGCCGAGCGCGCGCCACAGATTGGCGAGCGAGACGTAGGTGCGTACGGGTTTGAGCTCAACGTCCGTGTAGAAGGGAAAAAGCCGGCGATCCTGCATAAAGCAGTTGAAGGAGTAGCTGTTGAAATGGTTGCGGTGCGTCGGGTCTGTGGGCCAATCGGGGTTTGAATAATGAGGCGTGACAAGGCGTATGCGCCCCCCGGCGCGCGTGATGCGGTGAAGCTCTGAGATGAAGGCCATCACGTCCGGCACATGCTCTGCGACGTGGCGGCTGACGACCAGGTCGAACTCGTCGTCCGCGAAGGGATAAGGAATGTCGCCCAGGTCGTGAATGACATCGGCATGGGTGCGCGGGTTGTAGTCCATGCCTATAGCGTTCGGATATTTATTCGTCCCGCAACCGACATCCAGAATCTTCATGTCGCGTTCGGGGACTGCGCTGACGGTGGGCTCACTGCTTGCCATCGGCTTCCGATCAAACGGGGCTCAGGATGACTATCTCGGCGCTCTCGCGCGCGCGGTCAATGAAATCGTCCGTGTCGGATTCGATCTTGGCTTCGGTGAGCGTGTTCCTGATCTGCTCGCGCACCTCTTCCAGTGTGGGGACGATGCGGCCCGGCGCTTCTCGCTTAAAGCGCGGCACGAACTCGCGCGTGTAGTAGCTGGCCTCTTCCTCGGCGGTGACGACGGTGAAGGAGCGAAAACGAAAGTTAAGGTATTTTTCTATCCGGACGCGGCGGCCGATGATCTCCTTGAACTGCTCGTCGCCGACGGAGGTGAAGCCGACTGTGCGTAGGCGCTGCTCGAACTCGGCCGGAGAAGGAAAGCGTGCGACAAGCTCTTTGATGGCCGCCGTGATCTCTTCATCGCTCGGCGCAATGGTGGGCAGCTTCTCCGCCTCCTGCAAGATGAGTCGCTGGTTGAGGAGCGATTGCAGGGCTGCGTTCAAGTCCTCGGAACGTGGGCTCGTGAGCGGAGTGGCGGGCTGAAGCGCCAGTTGCCAGAGCAGGTCTGAATAGGTAATGAGGTCTGTGCGGACGCCGCCGTTGACGGTCGCCACCATCTTGTCCACAACCTTCTGCGCGCGCGCCTGCGGGACGGCGAAGAGCAGGCAGAGCGCGCAGAGCGCAAGCGCAAGGGCGGCCTTTCGTCGCCCGCCTTCAAAGCCTCTTCCAGACCTGTGCATGGCTTTCATCATCCTCACCTCAGAACGTCTGCGTAAAGCGGAAATGGAGCTGGCCCGGCTTCAGGCGAATGATCTGCTGAACGGGCGCTGTCGGGTCGAGCGTGAACTCCGGCGGGTTCAGCAGGTAGCCGTAGTCTATGGCGAGCGCCCCTCCAATCGGCGTCTTGATGCGAAGGCCGAGGCCGACCGTATGCGACCAGCGCACCAGGAGGTTGGGGTCTTCGCCCGGCTTCAGCTCGCGGCCGAAGATGTCTCCGACGCGGCGGAACACGTTGCCGCCGTCGTAGAAGGGCACGACCTGAAAAGCTTTCGTGACGGCTGTGCGCGCTTCCAGATTGACGACGGCCAGGGCGTTGCCGCCGATGGGCACAAGGAAGGGTTGGAGCGTGACGCGCTCGCCCTGCTGGTTGCGAAAGATGCCGCCCTGAATGACTGCGCGCGGGCCGGCCTCTTCGTAGCCGAAGCCGCGCAAGGTGGTCGAGCCGCCCGAAAAGAAGCGCTCGCTAATGGGCAGCGTGCGGTCAATGTCGTTGATGCCGGGAATGTCGTCGCGGTCGCGCGGGTTGAAAAGGTTCGCCAGCCCGAGCGTGATATTTCCGGCGAGCACAGTGCTGCGGCGGATGCGCTCCCCGATCTTGAAGTAGCGACGGTAGTCAACCTGGAACTTGTTGAAAGAGAGGTTGCCGCCCAGTTGGCGCAGCGCCAGAGCGTAGTCGGCCCTGACGTACTCGCCGCGCGTCGCGTCGAACTGGCTGTCGCGCGTGTCGCGCACGAAAGTCGCTCCCAATCGAGAGAGACGGATGGCGCGGTCTGGACGGAGTATGGGCGCGATCAAGAGGCTGCTGATGTTGAAGAGACGCACGTCCTCGTAGTTGTAGCGCAAGAAGATTGTGCTGCGTGTATCACGCGCGAGCGTGCGCTGCGTCTCGGCGTTGAAGGTGAAGCGATTGATGGTCGGCTCGCCCGTGCGACACTCGCTCTCGTCCGCGAGCGCGCAGTTGATGTCTATGGGTTTGCCTTCCTGGTCGAGGCGCTGCACGATGCCGAAGTTGCCGCGATCAATGGTCGAGCGGAAGAAGCGCGTCACGGTCGAGTCGCGCTGGTACTGTAGAGAGAGCGCGAGCGGCATGAAGCGCCGAGTGTCGCTGCTCGCGCCGTACTGGCGAAAGCGCGGGTCGAAATATTCAAAGCGCAAGAGCTGCTGGCGACGGCTGGCGCGCAGACGGACTGCGCCCTGACGAAGCTGGCCGAAGAGGTTCGAGTTGCGCAGCTCTATGAAGCCGAGCGGGCCGTTGTCGGTCGAATAGCCGCCGCCGTAATCGAGTATGCGGGGCCTAGTCTCTTCGACATCGATGATGACATCGCGCTTGCGAAAACCGGCGGCCGTCTCTCCGGCGTTCTCCGTGCGGATGATGACTTGGCGAAAGGCGTCCGTGGAATAGAGCAGGCGCTCGCTCTCGCTGATGCGGTCGGCGCGCAAGACCTCGCCCTCGACCAGAGTGATGGTCTTCAGGATGGCCTCGCGCTTGGTCAGGATGTTGCCGTTGACGAAGATATGGTTGATGAAGACCTTGTCGCCCTCGTTGGTGATCGTGTAGACGACTCTGACCTGTTCGTCGTCGCCTTTGCGCGGCAGCTCGACGATGGAGAAGTCTAGCTGCGCGTCTATGTAGCCGTCGCGCGCGTAGAGGTTGAGGATGCAATCGCCGTCGGCGCGCGCGCCCGAGCGCGAGAAGGGAGCGCCGACGATGGTGCGAAACTGCTGGCGCAGGCGTTCGTTCGTGTCGGGGTCTTTCGAGCGCAGGCGGTCGCGGCACTGCGCCGAGTTCAGCTCTTCGCGCAGGCGTGCTTCCGTGTAAATCTGGTTGCCGCGAAGCTCTACGCCCGCGACTCTCGTCAATGGGCCCGGGGTGACGGCAAAGGTGATGACCAGGCTTTCGCTTTCGAGCGAGACGCCCTGGCGGACTTCCACGGTCGCGCGCCTGTAGCCGAGGTCGCGCATCCGCGACTGGATCAACCGGCGGTCATCTTCCAGGCGCTCGCGGCTAGTGTAGCCACGCCCGTAGCCGAGGAGCGGGATGAAGCCGAGTACATTGGCCTTCTGCGTCTTGAGGTCGTCGGCCACGTCCTCGTAGGTCAGCTCGTCCGTGCCTGTGATGCGAATGTCCGTGAGCTTGAAGCGGCGGCCGCGCTCAACGTCGTAGACGATGTTGACGGTGCTTCCGCTCAAGTCCGCAGGGTTCAGATTCTCGCAGGTCTCCGCAGTGCCGTTCGGCACTCCCGCAGGAGGCTTCGGTGAGACTGTGCAGAGGGCTTCGACGTTGGCGAAGAACCAGCCGTCCTGCTGCAAGCGGTTGCGCAGGCGGCGCGCGCCCTCTTCGATGGCGGAGAAATCTATCGTCCCCTCGCGCAGCACGGGCAGCAGCTCGCGCTTGGTCTTCTCGCGCAGCTCTAATTCCGTCAGCGTGACATTCACCTTCGGCCCGACGGCTCCGGTCAGCGTCACGGTGACTTTGTTGGTCGCCGGGTCGAGCGAGACTCTGGGGTCTTCAAGCTGCGGCGCGAGGCGGCCCTGCTTGATGATCGCCTGGCGAATGCGCTCTATGTCCTGGCCCAAGACTTCGCGCGTGAAGGGAGCGCCCGGCTCAAGGCGGAGGATGGGCCGAACGGTCGCCGGGTCGAAGTTGTCAATCCGAATGACGAAATCGTTGACGGTCGCCTGCTCGCCGAGTGTGATGCGGAAGGTGATGTTGGCGCGCGCGCCCGCCGGGTCTGGCTCCTGAGAGTAATCCACCTCGGCGCGATAGAAGCCACGGTCGCGCAGGTAGGCCTGAATCAGGTCGGCGTTGCTGCGAAGCGTCTGCACGGAGACGCGCGCCCCAGGCTCAAGCATGTTGAGGCGCGCGCGCAACTCGTCCTCGGAGACGAACGAGCCCGGAGGAATAGTCCCCAGGTCTAGCCTCACTTCGCCCACCTTGACCTGACGACGCACGATGAAGAAGACGCGAAGTGGACTGCCTGCGCCGCCGCCATTCTCGCGCACTTCGACGCGAGCGCAGGCGACGCTGCCCTCGCGAAAGAGCGCCTCTAAAGACTCGCGCACGCGGACGGTGGAATACTCTGAGTTGGGCGCGACGTGGAGCAGGGATAAGAGTTCGGCTTCGGCCGAGGTGTCGCGCTGCTGGGCGGCCGTGACGGCGGCGTGCGCCATAGCCATCGAAGGCCCGCACGGATTGGCCGGGTCGGTTGACGGCGCTTCGACGACGAGCTGCACATCACTAATCAGTCGCCCGTCATATTCGCCGGGCTCTGCCGAAGCGGTCGCAGTAAGCACACACACGCCCGGCGCTGCAAACAGCGCAGCCACCAGGATAATCCTCATCATCACAAAGAAGCGCAGCCTCACCCTTGTTCTCTTTATAAGCAGTCGGCTTTCAGCAAAGCCTGGTGAGCTGATCGCTGAAAGCTGATTGCCGATAGCTCATCTAAAACCGTTTTCTAAATCGAATCTCGAAACTGAAATTATCATTGCGCGAGCTGAAGCCGTTGACCGAGCCCTGCTCGTAGCGCGCGACGAAAGAGAGACGGTTCGAGACGCGGTATTCGAGCGCGAGCACCTGATTCTGATCCGACGTGACGTTGGTCGAATACGTGATGGATAGGTTCTTGTTGATCTGGCGGCCCACGGTGAGGCGCGCCGTCGGGCTCTCGCCGCCCCGCCCCGCGATCAAAGGATCGATCTCGAAGCGATTCAAGCCGAAGAGCCTGTCCGTGGCGCGCTGCGCCGGAGCGTTAATCAACGTGTCCGTCAGGAGGCTCGCCGCCGTTCCCAGGCCCGTCTGGGCCAGGGTCGAGGCGCTCGTCTCATTTGAAGAGAGATTGCCGGTTGTAATCAGCGAGACGATGTCGGATTGCGGAAGCGACGGGTCTGAGCGCACCGTGGCCTGCGGCTGAGAGAGTGGGCCCGTCAGGCTCACGATCACAGTATAGCCGCGTATCTCGGACTCGGCCTGGATGTTCAGGATCGGGTCTGCGTCACGCCTGCCGGGAAGGTCTATGAAGGCGCGCGTCAATTCATAGCGGTCGTTACGAAAGTTGAGCGTGCCGCGCGAGGCCGCTATGCGCCCGGAAATGATCGGGTCTTCGACTGGCCCGACGATGCGCAGCGAGACCGAGCCGACCATGTCCGCCAGGTTGTTGCGCACCACAAGCGCGTCGCGCCCCTCGACTCTGAGGTCAAGCTGGGTGGTTGCGCCGAATCCGCCTTCGCCTCCGCCGCCTTCGGTGAGCGAAGCTTCGCCGCGACCGTTGATGAGATCGGCCAGCTCTATGTCCTCGGTGTATTCCGCGCGCCGCAGGTTGACCGTGCCGGTGATAATCTGCTCGCGCATAGTGCCGTTGACGGCGAGGTCTGCGTCGGCTATGGCGCGGAAGCCTTCATAAGGTACGCTCACGTCTTCGCCGTGAACGTCCAGGCGGAAGCGCGCAAGCGTGAAGCCTTCGAGCAATGCGCCGCCCGAAGCGGTGATGCGGCCGCCGCCCAAAGTGGCCGTCAGCGAGTCAATCGAAGCCTGGTTCTGGTTGAAGCGCACAAGGCCCTGGACGTTGGTCAGCATCAGGCGCTCGGTTCCGACCAGGGTCGCTATAGAGCCGCCCGCGACCGATGCAGTGCCCGTCAGGCGCGGCTCCTCGAAAGTGCCGCCGATGCGGACGTGCGCTTCGGCTGCGCCCGCGAGGATGACGTTGGGCGAGAGGCTATTGAGGACGCGCAGGTTCAATTGGCCGTCAATGGTGAGCGCCTGGCGGCCGCCGTGGCCGAGCGCCGCCGTGCCGCCGAAAGTGATATTCGTGCCCGGGCCCGTGAACTGCGTCTTCTCGAAGAAGATTTCGTTGCCGGAGAGCTGCACTAGCAAGGGCGAGACGGCCGAGAGCTGAATATCTTCTATCTGGACTGTGAGGTCTGTGAACTGCGCCGTGCCTCGCAGGCCCGCGAGCGAGAAGACATCTTCGCCCTCTTCGTTCTCAGTCCGCAGGTCGCCGCTCGCCCGAAGCGCGCCCGTCGCACGGCCCGTCACGCGCACGTTCGACTGCGGCATGATGATCGAGAAGAGCTGCGTGAGGTCTGCGCCCGTCAAGGTTGTCTCTATCGTCGCCGGGAGCCGGTCGTTGCCCAGATCGACGCGCGCGGCGATGACCTGTGGTTGGCCCAGCAAGCCCGTAGTCAAGCGCAGGTCGAATATCTTATTCTCGGTGCGCCCGACCAAAGAGAGCGTTCCGGCCGGACGACCGTTGACGGTCACGTCGCGCCCCTCGCCGTCTATGTTGACCTGGTAGGTCGAGAAGTCCGTGAACTTATCCCCTCGGGCCGTGATATTGAGATTGGCCGTGCCGGTGAGTCGCGGCACAGTGCCGGCGTTTAGCGCCAGAGACTCAAGACGCTCAAGCTGTACAGAGTCGGCGCGCGCGCGGATGTCGAAAGCCTCGCTCTGGCGATCAATTGTGCCGCTGGCGTTGAGCGTGCCCGCATTGAAGCGCGCTTGCAGGTTGTCGAGCGTGATGGTCGAGCCGTTGAAAGTGGCGTGCGCTGTGAGGCTCTGGAAGGGCTCGCCCCGGATAGCGCCCGCGCCGACGCGCAAGTCTGCCACGCCCGTCGCAGCCTCAGGCAAGCCTCGGACATTGATCGTGCCCGAGAGGTCGCCCTGAAAATCTCCCGGATTGAGCCTGATGCTGGACTGCCCCCCGGCGGGGACTACGGCGAGCAGGTTTCCGACGTTTACGCGATCAAGCGTCGCGCTGAGCTCGATATTGTTTTCGCCCGTGCGCGGCGCGTTCAAAGTGAACTGGACGCCGCCACCATCCGGCTCAACCAATCGCCCGTCTGTCAGAGCGATCAACTGCGGCGTGACGTTCAAGGCCGTCGAGAGCGAGCCCAGCTCCCTGCCCTGCACCAGGAGGCGATCAACCGAGGCCCGTCCTTCTATAGCAGGGTCGTCAAGCTTGCCCCGCACAGTGCCGTTGAAGGCTAGACGGCCGCCGAGGGCTATCCCGTAACGCTCAAGCTCTTCATCCACAGCCGGGAAGAGGCCGGAAGCGACCAGCACGTTTTGCAGCTCGGCGGCGTCCGAGCTGGCAACGTCTAAGCGCAGGTCTGTCGCTTCACGATCAAAAGCGAATTGGCCCGAGGCGGTCAGCTCCGTTGCGCCCGTGCGCAGGTTGGCCTGCTCGATCTTGAAAAGCCCGCTGTCGGCATTGAGGGCGACCGTGCCCGTCACAGGCGTCCGAGCGTCAGCCTCCGTGCCGGTCTCCGCCTGAACATCGGCGCGGACACTCCCGCTCGCGGCCCTCAGATCGGTGTCCGGAAACGAGAGGTCTGCCGTACCAGAGGCGCGGCCCGAGACCGGAACGACGCGGCCCGAAAGCGCGATCAGGCCGCCAATGTCGAGGTCGTCGAAGCTGGCCTTGACGCTGGAACGCCCGCCCCGCGCAGTGCTCAGCGTGGCATTACCCTGCGCGCTTCCCTTCAAAAGCTCGGCCGTAAAGTTGTTCAACTGGACTTGGTTATTGGTGGCGACGACGGCGGCGCGCGCCGGGCCCAGGTTGAATTGGCCCAGGACGCCGCCGCCGAGGCTCAAGTCTGCGCTCGCGCGATAACGGCCAGACGGCTCGACAGTGAAGACCGGCCGCGCGAGTCGCACGTTCTCCGCGCGCCCGTCTGTGAAGGCGACAGTCCCGGCGTTGATGTCACCTGAAGAGCCCTCTATGCGGCCAGCCCGAACGGCGAGGCGCACGCCGGCTATGTTGAGGCTCCCGACTTTCGCGCCTTCAGCCGTGATGCCGCCGACGCGCACGTTGGCGGCCGTGGCATTGGTCGTCTCGCCACGGTTCTCAAACTGGACGCCTGTGGCCGCGACGCCCTCCACGCGCGCGCCTGAAGCTGTGATCGTGCCCGCCTGCACGCTCGCCACAGAGCCAGTAGTCACACCGCCCTCCGAGCGCATACGAAAGTCCGAGGCAGTGATCGCGCCCGCGTTAGCATCCGCCGACGAGAAGCCGCTCGCGGCCGCACGCCCGACGCCTGCCGTCAGAGCCTCGCCGCTCTTTTCGGCCCGCACATCGCTCAGGATGAGGCCGCTGATGGTGCGCCCGCCCGTACGCGCGGCAGCGGCTCGCAGCTCGCCTATCCAGCGAAAGTCCGTGCCCGTGCCCATGACGTTGCCGGCCACCTGCACGGTGTTCAATTGAAAATCTCCGGCCGTCAAAAGGTCTGCGACCACACGGCCCGTCGCCTCATAATTCTTGCCGTCGCCCGTGACGCGCGCGTTCGCATTCAGAGCTTGAAGGCGAATCTGGTCTGCGGCCAGGGCGTCGGATTTAACCTGCCCGTCGAAGGTGTAGCGCGAGCCCTCGCCCGTCACAGTGCCCTCAAGATTTCCAGTGCCGCGCAGGGCCGTGCCGGTTTGCAGAATCTCTGAGGTCTGCGTCAGGTCAACCATCGAAGTGACCTGCAATTGATAGCGCAGGTTGCGCCAGTCATCCATCGTGCCCTGTAGGTGTGCTTCGGCCACGGGCGAGCGCAAGACAAGCTCCTGAATCTCGGCGCGCGTCTGGTTGACGCGCCCGCGCGCACGCACGTCTATGTTATTGACGGGGCGGCCGTCGTAGACGAAGGTCGAGTCGGAGGACGAGAAGGTGACTGTGTTCATCCAGCTCTCGGCCGGGGCCGAAGGGTCGTCGGGCTGAATGGTCGCCAACAGGTTTCTGGCTTCGCCCGAGAGATGGTGCTGCTCGTCGCCGTAATGAATACGGCCGCCGTTGAGAGTGACCTTCGCGGTCGAGTAGGAGAAGAGTATGCGACGGTTAGGGTCTGGCGGCGGCAACTTGATATTGCGAAAGTTCGAGCGCCCCTCCGAGTCGAACTTGACCCACACTTCCAAACCGTCCACGACGAGGGATTCGAGGTTGACGTTGCGGCGCAGGTTCAGGGCGTAGAGGTCTTCGACGCGGACGGTGGCAAGCAGGCGATCAATCTTGCCGATCTGCTCGCCCGTCGCGGCGTCGTAAAGCTCGATCTGTCGCATCTCGACCGTGCGCGGGCCGAAGGCCGTATGAAACTCCTTGATCTCGGCGCGGATGCCGTACTGGGCCATCGTCGCCTTGATCTGGTTGGCCACGTAGCGGTCAATGTAGCCCAGGCGATAGGCGAGCATCGCGACCATTATCAGGCCGACGATGGCGACGGCAATCAGGATGGTCAGGATAAAGGCGTTGCGGCGCGTGACCCATCGCCTGCGCGGGCTCTGCGAAGCCGGCGCGGGCTGCGTCTCGCTCTTTTGTGTCTCTTCGGGCGGCTTTTGCGGAGCGTCGTCCCTGTCATCCACGGCCATAGCACGTACACATCTCCGGCCTTCAAAAGCGTCAAGGCGTCGGGCCGGATTGTTTGAGAAATGGAGAGCCGAAAAGGTGTCAAGTTTCGAGCAAGGCGTGACGGGGATGGCATCTTCCCGCCCTTACGCCTCGCGAGTCCGCGCTCGGCTTCGGTCGGCAGAGTCAACTGCTTCGAGTCTCGCCGGGCACGGGTGACTTCTGCTGTCGGGACGACCGCCCCTCATTCTCGATTGCAGGCGAGCCCAGGGGCACGTTGCCGACAACCTCCAGATCGAAGCCTTCGAGCGCCGCCACCCTGGGCGGATTATTGGTTAAGAGCCGGATGCGGCGCAGCCCCAGCTCGTGAAGAATCTGCGCGCCGACGCCGTAATCGCGGTTCGCGCCGTAGCCCGTAATCAGGCTCGCCTCCTGTAGCGACAGCCCGCGCTCCTGCATCAGGGCATAGGTGCGCAATTGGTGAATCAAGTCCAGGCCGTGCTCGCGCTGTCGCAGGTAGAGGACGACGCCGCGCCCCTCGGCCGCGATCTTTTCCAGGGCCGTCTGAAGCTGAAAGCCCGTGTCGCCAATCAGCGAGCCGAACATGGCGAACGTCACGTTCTCCGTATGCACGCGCACCAGCACGGGCTCTTCCGTCTCGACCTCCCCCATGACCATCGCCATGTGCATTTCGCCGTTGATGACGTTCTCGAAGGCTATGGCGCGGAACTGGCCGTAGACGGTCGGGAGCACTGTCTCGGCCGCGCGCCGCACGAGCACCTCTTTGCGCATTCGATAGCGGACGAGCCCGGCCACCGAGATGATCTTCAGATCGTGACGGCGGGCGAACTCTTCCAACTGCGGCATCCGGGCCATCGTCCCGTCCTCGTTCATGATCTCGCAGACGACGCCGGCCGGATAGAGCCCGGCGATGCGTGCAATGTCAACGCTCGCCTCGGTCTGGCCCGGCCGCACCAGGACGCCGCCTTTGCGGGCGCGCAAGGGGAAGATGTGGCCCGGCCGGGCCAGGTCTTGCGGGCGCGTCTGGGGGTCTACGGCCGTTAGGATGGTCGTGGCGCGATCCTGCGCCGAGATGCCTGTCGTGACGCCCTTGCGGGCTTCAATCGAGACGGTAAAGGCAGTGCCCAGAAAGGAGGTGTTGTCGGCGACCTGCATGGTCAGATGCAGCTCGTCGCAGCGCTCCTCGGTCAGGGGCATGCAGATGAGGCCGCGCGCGTGCGTGGCCATGAAGTTGATGATCTCGGGCGTGATCTTCTCGGCGGCACAGACCAGGTCGCCCTCGTTCTCGCGATCCTCGTCGTCAACGATAATAATCATGCGCCCGTCGCGAATGTCTGCGGCGGCTTCTTCAATGGAGGCGAAAGGCATCTGCTCTAGGCTCACTCAAAAGGTAATCGGGAGAGTTAAAAGGCTGCTACCACTCGCTATGTTACCCGAAAGCTTCTATTTTTGCGACTGGTAAGCTCCGAGCGGAAAGACCTGGCGGTAGGCCACGGCCCAGGAGGCGTAGTGAATCGGCAAAACCAGCAGCGCCCCGACATAGCAGAGCAGCAGCCCGGCAAATCCGATCACCATGTTGAGCAGGATGAGCCCGAGGACGCCGCCCAGGTTGGCCATCGCGGCCCTGAAGCTCAGCTTGACGGCCTCTAGCGCCGCCAGCCGCTTCTCCACGATCAAAGGATAAGTGAAGATAAAGAGCGCGCCGACCAGAGCGCCGAAGACGATTGCCACCAGCACCAGCACGCCCATCAAGATAAGGAGTGGGTAGAATTCGGCCGGGTCGGGAGGCGCGCCCCGCCTGCGCGGCCTGTTCATATTGCCCACGAACATAAAGAAGAAGACTAGGTAGAAGGGCACGAGCACGAGCATCACGGGCACGACCTGTATGAGCGTCGCAATGAGGCTCTGCGCGAAATAATCGAAGCCCTTGAAGAGCAGCTCGAAGCTGACCGCCTCGCCGCGCATGCGCGCCAGCAGGCAGAGATAGATGCCGCACATCATCGGCCCCAAAAGGATCGCCATCGGCCCGACGCTTCCGACCAGTATCCCGACCGCAGTGATGCCGAGGAAGAGCCAGTACTGGCTCTTAATCAAGCTCCAACCCGCCTGCAAACATTCTACGGGTCTGACCGCGCCACGATTGAAGAGGCTCACATTTGCGCTCACTTCTGAAAGCTCCTTCCTAGCTGTTGACAGCACGTTTGATAGCGTTTATTTGTAGCCGAGGTCGGCCAGCTTCTCTATCGTTAGCGTAGAGGGCGCGTCCGTCTTCTCTTGTTGGCCCACGCTCAGGATGCGTTCGACGTATTTGGCTATGATGTCGGCTTCGAGGTTGACTTCGTCTCCGGGGCGCAGGTGCGAGAGATTCGTGAGGGCCCAGGTCTTGGGGATGATGGCGATCTCGAAATATTCGTCCGAGAGCGCGGCGATGGTCAGGCTGATGCCTTCGACCGTGACGGAGCCTTTGAAGACGAAGTAGCGCGCCAGCTCTCGCGGGTAGCCTATGCGCAGCGTCCAGGAGCCGCCGTGCTCTTCGGCTGAGAGAAAGCGGCCGCGCCCGTCCACGTGCCCCTGGACGATGTGGCCGCCGAGGCGCGTGGTGGGCGTGACGGCGCGTTCGAGGTTGACGAATGAGCCGGAACGCAAGCGCCCGAGCGTGGAGCGTTGTAGTGTTTCGCGCGAGCCGTCAGCGGCAAACGAATCCACGCGCACGTCAATCGCCGTCAGGCAGACGCCGTTGACCGAGATGGAATCTCCCTCACGCGTGTCGGCCGTCACCGTCCGCGCTTCGATCACCAGGCGCGCGCCCTCGCCCCGCTTCTCAAGGCTTCGGACGTGGCCGAGTTCTTCGATGATGCCTGTAAACATAATCGCTCAACGCGCGAGCCAGCGCCAGCACATGATGATGAGAATGAAGAGAAGGCCCGCGACGGGAAGCGCGAGGTTGAAGAGCATGGTGGCTGTGGCTTCGCGCTTGAAGAAAGATTTCGTGTGCTTCATCCGTCTTCAATCCTTTGCGCGGGCGCAGTCTCGCTTTGCCGCTCGCGTATGACCTCCATCATACGCTCGAAGACATCGCGTATGGAAAGCTCCGTGGAGTCTATGACGATGGCGTCTTCGGCTATGACGAGCGGAGAATCCTCGCGCGTGGAATCACGCTGGTCGCGCGTGTTGATGTCGGCGAGCGTCTCTTCAAACGTCACGTCGCGCTCGCGCAGGCGGTCTTCTTCATAGCGGCGCGTGGCGCGTTCTTCGGGCGCGGCCGTCAGGAAGAACTTGATGTCGGCGTCGGGAAAGACCACCGTGCCTATGTCGCGGCCGTCGAGGACGACGCTGCCGCGACTGCCCAGCTCTCGCTGGCGGCGAACGAGTGCGCGCCTCACCTCCGGCACGACCGAGATGACGGAGGCCGCGTGGCTCACCTCTTCGGTGCGGATTTCGTCCGAGATGTCGCGCCCGTCGAGCATGACCTGCAAGGAATCTGGATCGCCCGCCAGGTTGATTTGGGCTCCGTCTACGACGCGCGCTATGGCTTCGCGGTCTGACAGACGGACGCCCGATTCCATCACGGCCAGAGCGGCGGCCCTGTACATCGCGCCCGTGTCTATGTAGAGCAGGTTCAACTCGCGCGCGATCAGACGCCCGAGCGTAGACTTGCCCGCCCCGGATGGGCCGTCAATGGCGATAATCAAAGGTCTGGTCATAAGAAAGCAGTGGCTAGTGACAAGTGACTCGGTGACAAGCTCAGGCTGCAAGTCCGGCTACTGATCTTTAAGAATAGCACGCAAGGCGCTGAGCGCGGTTTCAATATCTTCGCTTGAGACATCGTAATGCGTCACCATGCGTATGGATGGGCCAAAGCCCGAGGCGAGCACGCCGCGCTCTGCAAGCCTGGCGCAAATCTCGTCCGCCCTGCGACCCGTCTCCGTCACATCGAAGATGACTATGTTGGTTTGAACGCTTTCGGGATCAATGCGGACGCCCGGCAGCTCGGCTAACCCTTCGGCCAGGCGGCGCGCGTTGGCTTGATCTTCATGCAAACGCGCGGGCGTCTCTTCTAAGGCGACGAGCGCGGCGGCGGCGAGCACTCCGGCCTGCCGCATCCCTCCGCCCAAAAGCTTGCGCCAGCGCCGCGCCTCCGCGATAAAGTCAGATGGGCCCAGGAGCATAGAGCCGACGGGCGCGCCCAAGCCTTTCGAGAGACAGAACATCACCGAATCGGCGGGACGCGCAAGGGCCGCGACCCGTTCGCCCAGGGCAGCGGCCGCATTGAATATACGCGCGCCGTCCAGGTGAACCGGAAGCGCCAGGGCGTGTGCCCGCTCGGCTATCTCTTCCGTGCGCGCGCGCGAAAGCACCGAGCCCCCGGCCAGGTTGTGCGAGTTTTCGAGCGCGATCAAAGAAGTCGGCGCGACGTAATAAGGGCCGCCCGTGTGAATCACCGAAGCGATCTCGGCCCAGGTGAGAATCCCTGAGCCGTCGGCGCTCCTGACGGGACGGGCGAGCGCGCCGCTGATGGCCGACATCGCAGCCATCTCGAAGTTGAAGATGTGGCCGCGCTCTTCGATGACGACCTCCGTGCCGGGCCGCGTGTGCAGCTTGATGGCGATCTGGTTGCCCATCGAGCCCGTCGGCACAAAGAGCGCAGCCTCTTTCTCGAAAATCTCGGCCGCCCTCTCCTGCAAGCGGTTGACGGTCGGGTCTTCACCGTAAACATCATCGCCCACCTCGGCCTCCGCCATCGCGCGCCGCATCGCAGGCGTAGGTCTTGTGACAGTATCACTGCGAAGATCAATCATTGGTTTAGTGCTCTTAAATAAAAGCTGCAAAGACTTCGTTCGAGAGCAGAGCGCCGTGGCGCGTCAGCCTGAGCACGCCGCCGTCGAGCGAGATCAAGCCCGCGTCGTGAAGACGGGCCAGGTCGTCGGCATGCCGCGCGCTTAAGTCCACATGAAAGCGCGCGCTGTGCTGGCTCAAACTGACGCCGCGTTGCAGCAATCGCAGGCCCAGGAAGACAGCCTCCGACTCAGCATCGCTCTCGTCCAACTCGGTGGTTTCGACTACGGGTGTGCGCCCCGCTTCGACCAGCTCGCAGTAGCGCAGGGTGTCGCGCTCGTTGGCAGAGCGCCTGCGCGCGCCGTCGTAGGAATGGGCCGAGCAGCCGAAACCGTAGACAGCCTCGCCCGTCCAGTACTTGGTGTTGTGCCTGGACTCGTAGCCCGGCAAGCAGAAGTTGGAAATCTCGTAATGCTCATAGCCTGCGGCGCAAGCCTTCTCGATCATCAGCTCATACATCACAGCCGCCAGGTCATCGTCCGGACGAGGCTCCGCACCGCGCCTGATCTGCTCGGCCAAAGGCGTTCCTTCGTGGACTTCCAGCAGATAGAGCGAGAGGTGCTGCGGGCGAAGCGCCAGGGCTTCGTCCAGGTTGCGCGACCAGTCTTCGAGGGTCTGGGCGGGCAGGCCCGCTATGAGATCGAAGCTGACGTTGTCGAATCCCGCGCGGCGCAAGTCCGCGATGGTCTGGCGCACGTCGAGCGCAGTGTGTTGGCGGCCGAGGCGGCGTAAGGCTGCATCGTCGAAGGTCTGCGCGCCAAAGCTCGCGCGGTTGATACCGAGGCGGCGAAACTCTCTTAAAGCAGCGGAGGTCACAGACGCCGGGTTCATCTCCATAGTGACTTCAGCACTCTCTGCTAGATGGAAGCGCGCTCCGATGGCTTCGAGAATGCGCGCGGCCTGCGCCGGTGACAGCAGCGAGGGCGTGCCGCCGCCCAGGTAAACCGTCTCGACCTCTGCGGTCGCGCCGCGAGCGTCGAACCTCTCCATCTCGGAGACGAGGGCTTCAACGTAACGCTCGGCCAGCGCCGTCTCGTAAGCGCCCGTGGCAAAGTCGCAGTAAGAGCAGCGTGAGCGACAGAAAGGGATGTGTATGTAGATACCGGCTCGCGTCATGAATTTCGAGAGATTATAGCATGCGGGCTCGGCCGCAGGCTGCCTTTCCCGGCACGCCCCTCGATGGAAAGCATGCTGCTTTGGCCGGGAATTTTTATTTTTATAACGGCTGTGTACGGATACGTACACCAAAAACAGGCATGGCTGCTCTAGAATGCCTAAACCCCAAAATTACAGGGAAACCCTTAAACCCTCTGGGCGGTCTACGCGTCCCCCGTGGTTAAGAATCTTCAGCCATGGCTGAAGGTTAGACTGCTCGCGCCGTTATCTTGAACGGCGTCTCTCTTTCGCGCCCGGCCAGCATTTAGGCTTTCGTCCCAAGCGGCTTTATATGTTGTAAGGAATTCCATAGTCAAAGGCTCGACGAAGAGTCGGCCGTGATTATGGCTAGAGGATGTTAGCGGGCGGCGCTTGATTCTAATTTGCGCCGGCCCATCCGGGACGCACGAGCTTGCCGTCGAAGCGGTAGAGCAACGGACGGCAAGAACTGCGTTTTCATTGCTCAATTAACACCCAAGCTGAAGGGAGATATATCCAATGGCACAGCACAAGTTGATGGATGATGACATGCAAGGTGGCGGTGGCAGCAGCGGCGGCGGCTCAGGCTCGGGCGGCGGCTCAAGCAGCGGTGGCGAAGGCGGCGGCTCAAGTTCGGGCGGCGGCGGTGGTTCGAGCAGTGGCGGCGGCGAAGGCGGCGAAGGCGGCAGCACGGGCGGAAGCTCCGGCTCGGGCGGTGGCTCGACCTCGGAAGGCGGTGGCGGCTCAAGCTCCGGCTCCGGTGGAAGCGGCGGCTCATCGGGTGGCGGCGGAGGCGGCAGCACGGGCGGCGGCAGCGGCTCCGGCAGCGGCGGCACAGGCAGCGGTGGCGGCCAGTAAGGCTTGCCGATCAATAGATCATCGAAGGCAGGCTGATTGGCCTTTAACCTCGTGAACGAAAAGGGCGCGGGCGCGTTGGGGTTGATTCTGTAGATAAACCTTGCGCGCCCGCGTCTTTCTCCGTCTCTCCGGCCATCTATTTCGGCGGCGCAGCGATGCGTTGCAGGCTGCCGTCGCCGCTGATCGTACGGCCCGTCGCGCTGCCGCGTGCGACCCGTTCGGCCTCTGCGAAGACGCGCAGGAAATTCTCGCCGAGCACCTTGCGTATCTCCTTCTCACCGTAGCCGCGCCGCAACAGCTCGTAGGTCAGGTTGGGCAGCTCAGAGACATCCTTGAGGCCGACGGGCAGGCTCGGCACGCCGTCGAAATCCGAGCCCAGGCCGACGTGGTCTATGCCTGCGACGCGCGCTATGTGGTCTATGTGATCGGCCAGGACGGAGAGCGGAGGGGAGGGCGGTAAGGGGTCTGCGGCTTCCAGCTTCTTAGTCTCTTCGTCCAGGCGTTTCGGATCATCTTTGAACTGCACGGCGAGCGCATCCAGGCGCGGCTTGAGCCGCTCGTCGCGCGCCTGTGCGGCCTCCATATATTTCGGGTCGATGAAGCCCGGATAGAAGTTGACCATCACGACGCCTCCCTGTTTGGCTATGCGCCGCAGCAGGTCATCCGGAATATTGCGCGGATGATCGGCCAGCGCCCGCGCCGAAGAATGCGAGGCGATGATCGGCGCGGTCGAGACATCCAGCACGTCGCTCATGGTCTTATCCGAGACGTGCGAGACATCTACGAGCATGCCGAGGCGGTTCATCTCGCGCACGACCTCTTTGCCGAACGGCGTGAGCCCGTTATGTCGCGCCTCGTCGCGCGCCGCATCGGCCCAGTCGTTCGTGTTGTTGTGCGTCAAGGTCATGTAGCGCACGCCGAGACGATAAAAGTCTCGCAGCGCCATCAGGGAATTCTCAATCGCATGGCCGCCCTCTATGCCCATCAGAGCCGCTATGCGTCCCTCGCGCTTGGCCCGCCGGATGTCCGCCGCCGAGGTCGCAAACAGCAGCTCTTTCGGGTGTCGCTCGACCGCGCGATAGACCATGTCGATCATGTCCAGGGCGCGGCGCGCGGAGCCTCCCTCGACGGCGTACTTCTTGTCCACATAGATCGAGAAGAATTCGGCCGAGAGACCTCCGGCCTTCATGCGCGCGATGTCCGTATGGTATTTGCCGGCGGAGGGCGTCGCGAGGTCGTAGCCCTCGTCCACCATCGGCGAAGTGATGTCGTTATGAGTATCGACGACAATCGCCTTGCCGTGAAGACTGAGCGCCTTACGCCACAAACGCTCGTCGCGAAGGGGAGACGGAGAAGGGGCCGCCTGTCGCTCTTGGGCCAATCCTTCCCGGCCCCGCCCGGCGAGCGCGACAAGGCTTATGCTGACAAGCGTCATCCAGCATACGAGTTTCCATTTACTCATTTATTGTCCGTCCGGTTTCAGTCAGAATGTCAAAAGTATCATTGACCAGCCGGCCTTTTATTTCAAGCGCGGCTCTGTTTTCATCCAACTTTTCGTAGAAAATCTATTTCCTTAGACGCTCTCGCCTCCTGCGCTCTCGGTTTTAGCCCGCTAAAGCTCAGGATTTTTTAATGGGCCCACGATTTGCCTACGTGAAAATGCAGAAGACCTTGAATCTACTCCCCAGGATTCGCAAACCTTTGCCTGTACGGGCGAGAGCTTTTCTCAGGAGGCTAAGCGATGCGCTGGAGCTGGATTCTCTTCCTCTTTTGCCTGCTCTTTTCTCCCCTCTTCGTTCACAACCCTGAAGCCGCCACGCGCCCTTTGCGCGTCAACGAAGCGGCCATCGCCTGCCGCTTCGACGAGCGAACGGCGCGCGTCTCGCTCTCCATCGAGAACCTTTCGACGGAGCTTCAGGCGCGCATCCGCCTCGAACTGCTAGACCCGCAGGATTACGTGCGCGCCAGCGTAGAGCGCGCAGAGAGGCTGCTGCCGGGCTTGAGCAATCCAGTCCTGGACATGCCGCTTGAGTTCTCGCGGCTCAGCCGCAAAGCGCGGCAGGAGTTGATCTGGTATCGCATACGCTATTCGATAGAGCCCCTGCCTTCGACGGCCGCGAGTGAGAGGGTCGAAGGCATAGTCTCTCTTTCGGATGTCGCGCCCGACATCTTCACTTTGCGCGTCATGGATTACGGAATCGGTCGCACGGGCACGCCCTATCACGCGCGCGTGCTGGCGCTTCACCCTCTCTCACAAACCGCGGTCGCGGGCGTCCGCGTAGAGGCGGAGCTGAGCATCAGCGATGATGAAGATGAAGAGGAGGGGGAGGAGCAGAAGAAGACGATTGTCCTCAAGGCTGCGGGCGTGACGGACGGCGCGGGCTACGCCTCGCTCGATTTCGGGCTGCCGCGCAAGCTCCCGGCGAGCGAGGGCACTTTGAAGGTCAGGGCCAGGCGCGGCGACTACTTGCAGGAGGCCGAAAGCTCTATCACCTTCGACGTGATGCCGCGCATCCTGATTACGACGGACAAGCCGCTCTACCAGCCGGGGCAGATGCTCCATGCGCGCGCGCTTCTCTTCGACGCGACGATGCACGCGCTCGCGGGTGACGAGTCCACGCTCTCGATCACAGACCCCGAAGGGACGGCGCTCTTTCGCGCTCCTCTGAAGACCTCGCGGTTCGGCGTCGCCAGCGCCGATTGGCCCATCCCGGAGAACGCGCGCCTCGGGCCCTATGAGATCAACATCAACCGCGCGGGCCAACCCGTCTCTTCCTATCGCTTCCGTGTCAGCCGCTACGACCTGCCGAGCTTCACCGTGCGGGTCGAGCCTGATCGCCCCTTCTATCTTCCCGGCCAGGACGCCGAAGTCTCTGTTCAAGCCGATTACCTCTTCGGCAAGCCCGTCACTAAGGGGCGCGTCCGCGTTGTGCGCGAGACCGAACGCGAGTGGGATTATCGCGAGCAGAGGTGGAAGACCGAGGAGGCCGAAGTCTACGAAGGAGAGACGGACGCGCGGGGCCGCTTCACAGCCTACGTCAAGCTCGGGGAAGAGCATGATGAGCTGAAGGATTCGGACTACAGCCGCTTCCGAGACCTCTCCTTCGCAGCCTACTTCACAGACCTTTCGACCAATCGCACGGAGGAGCGCCGCTTCGATCTCAGAATTACGAAAGAGCCGATTCACGTCTACCTCATACAGGGCGACGGCTACCAGAACGCTCTCTATCCGATGAGCTTTTACCTCTCGACCTTCTACGCGGACGGCTCTCCGGCGCAGTGCTCTGTCACCGTGAGCGAAGAGGTGACGCAAGGCGACGGGCGAAAGGGAGCGACGGCCCACAGGCGGCTGAGGACGCTCAGAACCAACTCGTACGGGCTGGCGAAGGTCGAAGACGTGACGGTCGCGCGGCGTGAAGAAGAGGAGCGGGAGATAACCTTCAGTCTGACGGCGCGAGACGGCCGGGGACTCATGGGCCATGAGGAGGAGACGGTCTGGACTAGGGCGGGCGACGTGGTTCGCGTCCGCACGGACAAGACGCTTTATCGAGCGGGCGAAAACATTCACGCCACCATCACTTCCAACGCGGCGCAAGCCGAAGTGTCTGTGGATGTCGTTCAGGACTGGAAGGTATTGCGCTCGCAGACGGTTCAACTGCGCGACGGGCGAGCCTCAGTCACCTTGCCTTACGGCGAAGATTTCACGGACAGGCTGGCAATCGTCGCTTACTTAGACCGCAGCGACCCTTATCGCAGCAACGGCTCGCACACTGTCCTCTACCCGCGCGAGCGACGCCTGAAGCTGGACGTGCAGGCGTCGCAGGAGACCTACCGGCCTGGAGAAGAGGCCGAGGTGGAGTTTCGTGTGCGTGCGGGAGCGGAAGGGGGCGCGAGGACTGGCGCGCTCGGCGTCGTCGTCTTCGACAAAGCCGTGGAAGAGAGGATGCGAACGGATGAAGAGGGCGGCGCGGCGGGCTCTGGTCGCCACTTCAACACGACCGTCGAAGACCTGCTCGGAGAAAGGGACGAGCTGGCGGGCGTCAAGCTCGGCGACCTCAATCGCCTGAGCTTGTCGGGGGCTGTGCCCGAAGAGATGGAGCTTGTCGCAGAGGTCATGCTCAACCAGAGCGGCTCCTATTACCCGAGGGCTTTTACCGGAGAGGATTTTGAGAGCGATGCTGTCAAGGTCTTCGCCGGGCTCATCCGCTCACAGCTTGCCACGGTCAACCTTGCGCTCGGCGTGCGCTACGCTGCGGCGGGCGAGTACCCGACCGATGCACAGTCTTTCCAGAACATGATGCAGCGGGCCGGGGTAGATTTCGCCTCGCTGCGCGACCCGTGGGCCCAACCCTTTCACGCGCGCTTCTTCGTCGACGGAGCGTCTGATTGGGTCGAGGTCGTGAGCGCCGGTATGGACAAGCGGCCGGGTACTGGCGACGACATGGTGGGCCTGCGCGCGGGCTGGCCCTATTTCCGGCCGGCGGGCGAAGCGATCAACAGCGCCGCGCGTGATTATCACGTCCGCACGGGCCGCTTCATACGTGATGCGGAGACGCTCACGGCGGAGCTTCGGCGCGCGGGCTTTGACATGAGCGCGCTCTTTGATCGCTGGGGCAGGCCCTACAGGTTCGCTTTTGAGGTGGACAGATCGAGCTTTGTGCTGCGGGTGATAAGCGGCGGCCCCGAACCGCGCGTTGGTCGCTCAAAGGATGATTTCACGATCTGGACGCTCCGCATGGACTACTTCGCCGAGACGCAGGCGCGCATCAATCGCGCGCTCCTGAAGTTTCTTGAAGCGACGGGGCGCTTTCCCCGGAGCGAGGCGGAGTTGGCCCAGGCGCTCGAAAAAGCGGGAATTGACGGAGCAAGCATGCGCGACCCCTGGGGGCGTCGCTACTACGCACTCTTCAAAACGCAGCCGCGATACGGCAGCCGAACGGGTATACAGAGCGTCGCCGGGCAGGGAGATGCGGGCGCTCAGCTCAACGTCTACACGGCCGTCAGGGAGACTCTTCAACAGGTCTTGATTCGCAGCAGCGGCCCCGACGCTCGCCAGGGAACGCAAGACGACTTCACGCTCGGAGATTTCTCGCGCGCCGTCTCGGAGCAGGGCCGGGATAAGAGGCCCAATCACTCGCGCCGAGAGAAGGCTTTTGAGGGCGCGAGCGGTGCTATTAGCGGAGAGGTGACAGACCCGACGGGCGCTGTTGTTCCGGGCGCGAGCGTCGAGGCGACGCACCTGCGGACGCTACAGGTCTTTGAAACCAAGACCAACGCGGACGGCAAATACCTGCTCGCCAATCTGCCGGCGGGCTTCTACACCGTCGCGTTCGACGCAACCGGCTTCAAGCGGCTGACGTTCACGGAAGTAGCCGTCAACGCTTCGGGCATGACAGACCTCACAGTTCAATTGCAGGCCGGAGGGGTCACGGAGACCGTCGAGGTCTCGGCTGGCGGGACGCTGTTGCAGACGGCCTCGGCGAGCCTCTCCAAAAAGGAGGAGCGGCCGAAAGCTAAAGAGGCTCCTGGCAGAGCGCAGGCTTCGACGCCGCGACTGCGCGAGTACTTTCCCGAGACGCTCGTCTGGCAGCCCTCGATTGAGACGGACGACGAGGGGCGCGCGAGCCTGCGGTTCAGGCTGGCGGATAACATCACGACATGGAAGCTGGCGGTCATAGGCTCGACCGCCGACGGCGAGCTGGGCACGGCCGAGCGTGAGATTCGCGCCTTCCAGCCCTTCTTCGTCGAACACGATCCGCCGAAGGTGCTCACTGAGGGCGACGAGATTGCGCTGCCCGTAGTCCTGCGCAACTATCTCGACAAAGCACTCGCCGTCGAGCTTGAGATCAAGCCGGAGGATTGGTTCAAGCTGCTCGGCCCGGCGCACAAGCGCGCTTCTGTGGCAGCGAACGATGCTGCGCGCGAGACCTTCGGCTTCCGCGCTGCGTCTTCAATCAGGGATGGCAGGCAGCGCATCATGGCCATCTCGCCGGAAGCGAGCGACCAGATTGAAAAGAGCGTCAGCGTTCACCCGGACGGAGAAGAGCGGGCCCAGACCTTGAGCCAGATACTCAAAGAGAGCGCCGCGCTTGAATTGGTCTTTCCGGCCGAGACGATCAGGGACACGACCCGCGCCGAAGTGAAGATTTACCCGAACCTGCTCGCGCATGTGATGGAGAGCGTCGAGGCGATCATGCAGCGGCCTTACGGCTGCGCCGAGCAGACCATCTCTTCGAGCTATCCGAGCCTGCTGGTGCTGCGGCGCGACAAACAGAGCGGCACGGTGTCGCCCATCGCCAAGCGGGCGCTGCGCTACGTCGCGGCCGGGTACGAGCGCCTGCTCAACTATCGCATGGAGGACGGCGGTTTCTCCTACTGGGGACGGGGCCGCTCAGACCTGGCGCTGACGGCATACGCGCTCCGCTTTCTGAGCGACGCCACGGAGTTCGTCGCCGTTGACGAGGAGGTGATCGAGCGTGCGCGCGAGTGGCTCGTCGGCCGCCAGCGCCCCGACGGCAGTTGGCCCAACGCCGGGCTCAGCGGTGAGAAAGAGGACGGGCGACAGACAGCCATGCTCACGGCTTACGTCGCGCATGTCCTCGCAGCCCTGCCACGCAAAGGGGGCGACACAAGCAAGGTCATGGGCAAGGACATGAGCAAGGATACGAGCGCCACCGCTCAACCGTCGCAGGCTTCTCAGCCGTCACAGGCTTCAAAGGATTCGCTCGGTCGCGCGCTGGACTATCTGGCGACGCGCGTGACGGAGATAGGTGAGCCTTACCTGATCGCCTCTTATGCGCTCGCGTCGCTCGACGCCAATCAGAGGGGGCAGAGGGAGCAGACAGTGAGGGCCCGTGCGGCCGTCGAAAGGCTGCGCGGGCTTGCGAAAAGCGAGGCTGGGGGAAGCTACTGGGCGCTGGAAACCAACACGCCCTTCTATGGCTGGGGCCTGGCGGGTCGCATAGAGACGACAGCCCTCGCCGTGCAGGCCCTTTCTCGCTCGTCCGAGCTATCAGAGCCATCGAAGCTGGCGGCGGAAGATTCACGCCTCGTCGAGCAGGGCTTGTTGTTCCTGCTGCGACAAAAGGATCGCTACGGCGTGTGGTACTCGACGCAGGCGACAGTCAATGTGCTGGATGCTCTGATCGCGCTTCTCGCGACGAAGGAAAGCGGCGCGCCATCGGAAGCGCAGGCCGAGGTCGTCGTCAACGGAGAGCACGCAGCAATGCTTTCGCTTTCGGGCGCAGGCCAGACCGGCACTCCCTTGACCGTCGATGTCTCGAAATTTTTGGCGGCGGGGCGAAACCTCATCGAGATCAAGCGCGGGGCCCAAGCGCCGCAGGCGAGCGTGCAGGTCGTCTCAACCTATTATGTTCCCTGGCAAGAGACGGCCGGAGCAGCGCCGGCTACACGGAGCGAGCGCGCCGGAGAGCAACGCTCTGAGGCGCTGCGCCTCGGCGTGAGTTTCGATAAGCGTGAAGTGAAGGTGGGCGACGAGGTGACTTGCAGCGTCTCGGCCGAGCGCGTTGGGCTTAGCGGCTACGGAATGATGCTGGCCGAGGTGGGCCTGCCGCCGGGAGCCGACGTTGACCGCGCCTCGCTGGAAAGGGCCATGAAGGATTCCGGCTGGGCCCTGGGCCAGTACGATGTCTTGCCTGACCGGGTAGTCTTCTATCTCTGGCCGCGGGCGGGTGGGACGCGCTTTCAGTTCAAGTTCCGTCCACGTTTCGGCATGCAGGCGCGCACGGCTCCGTCGCTCATCTACGACTACTATAATCCGGAGGCGAGGACAGTCCTGGCCCCGATCCGTTTCGCCGCGCGTTAACATTTGCGCCGGTGGGGACGCAAACATGCGGAACTTTTCGGGCGGGCGCGCGTCTAAAGAATCACTGGGCTGAAAGTGTCTCTTTTGCAGGTTTCCGATTTCCGAAAGGGAGTACCGATTATGCGACGCCTGATGTTTCGCCCGCTCGTCCTCGTCTCGACCTTCGCCCTGGGGCTCTTTGTGACCTTCCTTTTGACTTCTGCCGGCGACGCGCTCTCGCGCCTACTCTACGAGCCGTCCGTGACCATTCCCACCCTTTGCCGTGGCGTCCGAGGCGACGAACCTCTGCCTTGCGCGCAGCCGGACTTACGCGAAGCCGAAGAGGCTGCCGTCTATTCCGCTCTGATCGAGCCGATCTACGTTCGCAATGCTGGCCGACCCGTCGCCGCCCCCGAGGTCGTCATCCAGGATCAGACCACGCAGGGCAATTATCTTCTGATCGGCATCGCCGAATATCAGAGCCTTGAAGGGATGTTTGAAGCTTTGAAGCGCGATTTCCCCCTCGCCGACCGGGCGACGCTCGACAGCTTTCTCGCCGTGAACAATCAGCGCCACTCAATGCTCAGACATCCCTTCCTGGCACGAACTCGGAGCAGGCTCATCGGCCACGAGGAGGTCGAAGGTTTTTACAAGACAGGGCCCGGCTCCTGGTGGACTGGATTTTACCGGAAATATCCGAACGCATCGGGTTTCTTCACCTTCTCTAAAGTCGGCTTCAACCCCGATATGACGCAGGCCCTCGTCTACCGCGCCTTCGCTTGCAACGATACGTGCGGCTACAGCTCTTACGTCCTGCTGGTCAAGGAAGAGGGTGTGTGGAGAATCGTGGGCCAGGGCTGGCAAGCGGTCTCCTGAAGAAGGGCCAGAGGGGCAGCGGCCAGTTTTGTGTGCGCGGGGCCAGGTTATTCTTCGCTATTCTTCACTTCGCCACAGGCTTTCCGCTATAGTCTCGGCAAGTCACTGCCGCGCCCTTCGTCTACGGTCTTGAACTAACGAGGCGCTCTCGGCCTCGGGCCAGGAGTTTGCGGGAGACCCTTTCTGATGATTAGCACATTCGACCTTTCCAAATACTACGAGACCAGGCCGGCCGTGCGCGACGTTGACCTCTACGTCGGCATGGGCGAGATTTGCGGCTTGATTGGCCCAAACGGCGCGGGCAAGACGACGCTCCTGAAGATGCTGGCGGGATTGCTTCGCCCGACGAGCGGCAAGATAGAGGTTGATCGCATAGAGGTCGGAGTCGAGCCCAAGCTGCTGCATGAGATAGTCGGCTACGTGCCGGACACCTTCGGCCTCTACGACGAGCTTTCGGTGCGCCAGTTCCTCGAATACTTCGCGCGCGCGCATGGAGTGGCCGCCGACCGCGTGAAGAAAAGGATTGCGAGCGTGCTGGATTTGACCCGCCTGACCTCTAAGCTTGAGGCCGCAGTCGGCTCGCTCTCTCGCGGCATGCGACAGCGTTTGGTGATCGCCAAGACCTTGCTGCACGCGCCCAAAGTCCTGCTGCTGGACGAGCCGGCCTCGGGCCTAGACCCTCTGGCGCGCATCGAGCTGAGAGATTTGATTCGCGAGCTGGGCGGGATGGGCACGACGCTCGTCGTCAGCTCGCACATCCTGACGGAGCTGGCCGACTTCTGCACCTCCGTCGTGATTATGGAGCAGGGCCACGTCATTCGCTCGGGCCGCGTCGAGGAGCTGATCGAGGCGATGCACGCAGGGCTGCCGCTGCGCATAGAAGTCCTGGCGGAGTCGGACGCAGCCGCTCTCTCAAGCGCCCTCACTGCGCGCGAGGAAGTCAAAAACGTCAGCCTTCATGAGCTGGCGATTGATTGTGATTTCGCGGGAGACCGTGACGCTCTCGCGCGCTTTCATCGCGAGCTGGTCACGGCCCACGCTGGCATAGTCTCATTCTACGAGCGTCATCTGACCATCGAGGATGTCTTTATGGCCGTCGGCAGCCACCACGTCTCTTAATCTTGTTTGGTCTTCGCTAATTTTTTGTGAGGAGAAGCAATGAGCCTGAATTTAACGGCGCGACTGAATCCCGAAATCCTGAGAAGCCTGCGCGTGTCGCTCCCGCCGAAGCGGATTCTCTTTATCACAGTCCTGACGCACGTGCTGCTGTTTGTCGTGGGCGGCGTCCTCTGGAACGAGGCCGTCAGCAATAAGTACCTGTCGTCGGCAGCCCAGTTGGAAAGGTTCGGCAGGGATATGTTCTGGCTGTTGACGGTGGCGCTCATGGCCCTGCTCTTTGTCCTGACGCCTGCGACGGCCGCCCTCTCCTTCATACAGGAGAAGGTTCGAGGGACGGCCATCTTTCAGCAGATGGTGCTGCTGTCACCGTTTGAGCTGGCCGTCGGGAAATTCGTCGGCAGCGGCCTCATAGGCTATTTCATCGCCGCGCTGGTCTATCCCTTCTTCACGTTGACGGCCCTGCTCGGCGAAGTAGGTTTGGAGAAGTTCGTGCGCCTCAGCCTCTTGCTCCTCGTCGGAGGCTTGTGTTGTCAGGCCGTAGGGCTCTTCGTCTCTGCGGCGCTGTCGGGGCCGGGCGAGCGGTTCGTGCGCGGCGGGCTCTTGATTGGCCCAGCCGTGGGCGGCCTGGGCGCGCTCCTGGGCCTGGCGGTTTACAGGCTGTTCGACCCGACCTTCTATTTCGCAGACAAATACGAGCGTTGGCATTTCTACGGCGTCGAGCTGAAGCCTTACATAGTCGTCCTCGACCTGATGATCTTCGCCGGAGTGTGGGCCTTTGTCGGAACCGTCCGCCGCATCAAGTCCAGCCAGCTCATCCCCGTGCGGCCCTGGCCCGTCTGGCTCTTTTTCGCCACCGCCGAGGCCGTCCTGACGGGTCTCTTCTGGGGCGGGTTCGTGGCTCCGAGGTACGATACAAGGATTTTTGAGTTCACACCGGCCGCGCGGCTGGTCTTTTATCTCTTCCTGAACTGGGCTGCCTTCGTCGTGCTGGCCGGAAGCTCGGCTTTGGGCCGCGAGCGTTTGCGCGAGTGGTGGAGCGCAAGCTCAGACCCGTTGGCCCTCTTTCAGCGGCGAGAGATCAAGAACGCCCTGAACACATTCCTGGTCGCGCTCGCCGTCTCTCTGGCAGGGCTCGCGGCGCTCTGGGCCAGCTTTCATACTTACGAGGCCGTCATCCCGGCAGCCGTCTCTTCCGGGACGCTGCTCGTGGCGATGACCCTCTTCTTTACTTTAACGGTCGGCGGGATGGCCGTCTTCATACAGTATTGCGCGATGCAGCGATTCCGCATCGGTGCTTGGGCCGGTGTCGTTCTGACCATCACGTTCTATCTGGTGATGGCCGTCATCGGAGCCTCCTTTGAGGATAAGAAGAATACGGCCGCGCTCCTGAACCCGATGATCTACGCCGATGCCGTCACCGAAGGCTACCCGTACGTAGATGTCCACGACACCTTCGGCGTCAAGCACGAGCCGAACCCTGATGCCACGCGAAGGACGCTCATGCGCGGCCTGGTCGCGCAGGGCCTACTGGCCGCAGGCTGCTTCGGGTTGGCCTACGTCAAATGGAGGAAGACCGAAGAGGAGATCATGCAGGAAAGAGCCTAGCGCGGCAGCTCATATTCACCCGCAGCCCTCGAAGGGCCGCAAGCGTGTAGCCCACGGCGCGAGTCGTGGGCTACATTCTTTTATCCCGTTGGAGATCGGGCGGCGCGGAACCGTGTAGATAAGTCGTTGTCGCCCAAAGGCGTTCTGTGGTACACAGAAACATCCATTGCACACGGGCGGGCCCCGTCTTTCATCGAGCTTGAGGTGCATCCGTCATTCCTATCCGCAGGGGAGCTTTTAAAACTTATGTCTTCCGTCACACCAAACATCGAATCGGTGCTTCACGAAAAGCGTGTCTTTCCGCCCCCCGGAACTTTTTCCCAGAGCGCGCACATACGCTCGATGGAAGATTACGAGCGGCTGGCCGGGGAAGCGCGCGACGCGCCGACGGATTTCTGGGCGCGCATGGCCGAGGAGCTTGATTGGTTCAAGAAGTGGGAGACCGTGCTCAAGTGGGAGCCGCCGCACGCCGAGTGGTTCGTCGGAGGCCGCATTAACATCTCGCATAACTGCCTTGATCGTCACCTCAAGACCTGGCGGCGCAACAAGGCCGCGATCATCTGGGAGGGCGAGCCGGGCGAACAGCGCACGCTCACCTACCAGCAGCTATACACGGAGGTCTGCCGCTTCGCCAACGTGCTCAAGAGGCAAGGTGTAGAGAAGGGCGACCGCGTCGCGCTCTACATGCCGATGATCCCCGAGCTGGCTGTGGCGATGCTCGCCTGCGCGCGCATAGGGGCGACGCATTCCATCATCTTCGGCGGCTTTTCGGCAGACTCTCTGAAAGACCGCATCAACGACGCAGGGTGCAAGCTGGTCGTGACGGCCGACGGCGGTTGGCGGCGCGGCGCGGAAGTCCGTCTCAAGCCGGCCGTTGACGAGGCGCTCAAAAAGACGCCGACCGTGACGAGTTGTATCGTCGTGCAGCGCACGGGCACACGCATTCAGATGCAGGTCGGACGAGATCACTGGTGGCACGAATTGATGTTGACGGTGGACGCCGTCTGCCCTGCGGAAGAGTTGGAGAGCGAGCACCCGCTCTTTATCCTCTACACTTCGGGGACGACGGGTAAGCCAAAAGGAATACTGCACACCACGGCCGGCTATCTCTTGCAGACGCACCTGACGACCAAGTGGGTCTTCGACCTCAAGGACGAAGACCTCTACTGGTGCACGGCAGACATCGGCTGGGTGACGGGCCACTCTTATGTCGTCTACGGGCCACTCTCTACGGGCGCGACGACCTTGATGTACGAGGGAGCGCCCAACTGGCCCGAGCCTGATCGCTTCTGGCAGATCGTCGAGCGCCACCGCGTCAACATCCTCTACACCGCGCCGACTGCCATCCGGGCTTTCATCAAGTGGGGCGAGCAGTGGCCCTTGAAGCACGACCTCTCTTCCTTGCGCCTCCTGGGCAGCGTCGGCGAGCCCATCAACCCCGAAGCCTGGATGTGGTACAGAGAGATCATCGGTAAGGGGCGCTGTCCCATAGTGGATACCTGGTGGCAGACCGAGACGGGCGCAATCATGATTGCGCCCCTGCCGGGCGCGACGCCCACCAAGCCCGGCTCGGCCACCAGGCCCTTGCCCGGCATAGAGGCCGACGTGATTACCAAAGCCGGGACGCCCGTCGGAGCAAACGAGGGCGGCTATCTGGCCATCAAGCGGCCGTGGCCTTCAATGCTTCGTACCATCTGGGGCGATGACGAAAGATACAGGCAGGCATACTGGTCTGAGATAGAGGGCGTCTACTTCGCGGGCGACGGAGCGCGTCGCGACGAGGACGGCTACTTCTGGATCATGGGCCGTGTGGACGACGTGATTAACGTGAGCGGCCACCGCCTCGGCACGGCAGAGATAGAGAGCGCGCTCGTCTCGCACGAAGCCGTGGCTGAAGCGGCCGTCGTTCCGCGCCCGGACGAGCTGAAAGGCTCTGGTATAGTCGCTTTCGTCACGCTCGAAGGCCGTCACACGGCTTCGGACGCGCTCAAGGAAGAGCTGCGCCGCCACGTCGCGCGCGAGATCGGCGCGCTCGCCCGTCCCGACGAGATACGCTTTACCGACGCGCTTCCGAAAACCCGCTCGGGCAAGATCATGCGACGGCTGCTTCGGGAGATCGCCTCGGGCAACGCGGTCGCAGGCGACGTGACAACGCTCGAAGACTTTTCCGTCCTCGAAAAACTGCGCGCCGAGGAAGAGTGAAATTCAGTGACAAGTAACGAGTGACGAGTGACAAGCAAGAAGCTGCTTTTATCTCGCCACTTGCCACTCGTCACTGGTCACTGAATTTTTGTTGTGATTGATCGTTTAGCTTTACTGAAAGTCGTCAAAATCGTGCGGAGTTTCGGCAGCTATCGTTAAGGCAAGGGAGGCTTAGCTTATGCCCCGACATTACACGGCGGAGAGTAGGACGGGCCCGCGTTACCTGGCATCGCTGCCGGTGCAGGTGGAGTGGGACACGGAGGACGGCGCGCACATCGTCGTCGAAGGGACGACGGAGAACGTCGGCCCCGAAGGGACGCTCGTGCATTTGCAGCGCGAGTTGCCGGACGTAGGCAGCCGCGTGCGCCTGCGCGTGCTCTCGCACGAGGGCGAGAAGTTGCAGGTCGTCACCGAGGTCTTGCGCCTTGAGCGTAATGCAGCGCACCCGCAGGCGGCCCTCCAACTCCTGGACGCTATGGACGAGTGGCGCGGGCTGGTCTGGGAGCCGGCCGCCCCGCGCGCCAGCGAGCCTTCAGGGCAGGAAGACGAAGAAGAGGATGAAATAGAACACTGAGGTCGCGTTTTCAACGCGTGCCGAGCGCGCTCGCCCGGCCAAGCCGTCACGCTCTACGCGGCCGCGCTCGCTCGCGCACTCATTCGTGCCCGGCGCGCGTCTTACTGGCAAGCGACGACCTGTCTGTGATAGATAGAGAGAGGAGCGCCTATGCAGAATCTTCAAACCGACGAGCACGTCTCCTGGGAGGAGCGACGCAAATACCCGCGCTACGATTTGACGCCGCGCATGAGCCTGGCCGTGCAGGACTTGAGCCTGGACGAATCCATCGGCCTCGGCGAAGCGAGCGATGTCAGCCTCGGCGGCCTGCGCGTGCGCCATCTCCCGCAGAACCGTGTCCAGCTCGGAGACAGGCTCGGCCTCCTGCTCCTGGGCGCGGAGCACGCCCTCTCGCTTCACGGCGAAGTCGTGCATCACGGCACGGCCGATAGCTTCGGCATAGAGTTTCGCGACCTTTCGGCCATCGAGATGCAGCAGGTTAAGAACTTCGTCGAGCGTCTCCAATGAGAGCGTTTCGGGAGCGACTCTTTTGAGTAAGCAAGGAGAGATCAAACAGGCCGCCGAGACGGCAGCCGTCGCCGCCACCGAAGCATCATGGATGCAAACGCGCTTCATCCTGCGCGTGATCTTCATTTTGCTCGCCGTGTGGTATCTGGTGAAAGCGGCGCTGTGGGCGCTTTATGCGCTCGAAGGCGTGATTCTGCTCGTCGTGCTGGGAATCTTCTTTGCCTATCTGGTTGCGCCGCTCGTGGAATTCGTGCATCGCCCTTTCAATGTCCGTGGGCGCGAGCATATCGTGCCGCGCGTTGTGGCTATCTCCATCGTCTATGTGCTGCTGTTCGGCTCGCTGGCTATCGCGCTCTATTTTCTGCTACCGCGTCTCGGCGATCAGCTCACGCAGTTTGCCAAGCAGGCACCCGCTTATTTCACTTCGGCGCGGGCGCGTGCCAACAGCTTGCAGGAACTCTACGGGCGCTACCAGATTCCCGTCGCGGCGCGTGAGGCGATTACTCGAAACGTCACGCACGTCATCGAGACCGTTGGGGCTTACACGACCGAGGGCGTGGGCAACTTCTTCATAGCATCCTTGAGCTACGTGCCGTGGCTCGTGCTGATCCCGATACTGGGCTTCTTCCTTTTGAAGGACGCGGACAGCTTTCGCCGCTCGGCCCTGCAAATGCTGCCGCGCGGGCGCTGGCGCTGGCGCGGCGACGAGTTTTTCCAGGACATCAACAGCACGCTGGCGGCCTACATCCGTGCGCAGTTGATGGCGTGCCTGTTGATCGGTGTGATCTGCACGCTCGGCTTTCTGTTGATGGACGTGCCGTATCCGCTCGTGCTGGGGATTCTGGCGGCGCTGCTGGAATTCATTCCGCTGGTGGGCCCACTGACGTTGGCAATCATCGCGGCCCTCATCTCAAGCTTCTACTCGGTGAAGCTTGCGCTCGGAGTGCTTCTCTTCCTGGGCGTCCTGCGCGTAGTGCAGGATTACGTCATCTACCCGCGCCTCATCGGGCAGGGCATACACCTGCATCCGCTGGCGGTGATTCTGGCTATCCTGGCGGGCGCTGAGCTGGCGGGCGTGGCCGGGATATTTTTGGCTATTCCTGTGATCGCGATTGCGACCGTCGGCTATCGCCACTGGCTCGAACACAGAGGCAGCGAGGGCCTCGTCGCAGACCTCTTGAAACCGGCCGAAGAGGCCGTCACGGCTCCCGCTTCATCGGATGCGCAGACGGCCGCAGCGCGCCAGGGTGGGCCCAGGCAAGAGGCTCGCCTTTCGACTACGAGCACGCCCGAAGATATGGCGCTCGCCCGTCCTGACCTCACTTCCGGCGAACTGAAGCTTGAGAGACAGGACTAGTTAACCCGAGATGACTGAACAGCAGAGCCTTCAGGAGAGATACGCGCCGCACAATAGCTGCTTCGGCTGTGGGCCCGCGAACGCGCGAGGGCTTCGCATACGCAGCTTCGCGCGCGACGGGGAAGTCTTTGCCGAGTGGCAGCCCGAGCCCTTTCATGAAGCATTTCCGGGCATGCTCAACGGCGGCATCATCGGCACGCTGCTCGACTGCCACTCGAACTGGACGGCCGCTTATCACCTGATGCGGCGTGCGGGCGCAGACCATCCTCCCTGCACGGTCACGGCCGATTATTCGATCAAGCTCCTTCGGCCGACGCCCACGGACGCGCCCGTAAGGCTCACGGCCAGGGTCGTCGAATCGACGGACACGCGCGCCATAGTAGAAGCGGAGTTGTCAGCCCACGGGCAGGTCTGCGCCACCTGTCGCGGCTCCTTCGTCGCAGTCAAGCCAGGCCACCCTGCCTATCATCGCTGGTAGCCGGAAACCCCTACGACCATCGCGCCACTTCACAGTTTGACTTTGAGGATGACGGGCTCGCGCAGTTTCTCTGCGGGTGCGAGCCGGCCTTTGTCGTCCACGGCCCCCCACTGGCTGTTGGCTATGTAGTAGAAGATGTCGCCGACGCGTACGCCGAGCGTCGGCTCGTCAAAGAGGGGATTGTTGGCTTCGAGTATGTCCAGACGCTCGACTCCTACAAAATCCTTTTTCAGGTGAAGGCGGATGATGCGGTGCGGGTTCGTGCCGTTCTGTGTCGCTATGAGCGTGCCCTTGTAGAAGTAGAGGCCGTCTATGCCGAGCAGCGTCGTGCCGGGCGCTGCCGTGAGGCCAAAGGTTTTCCTGCTTTGAAGCTCAACACGGAAGATGCCACGGCTGTAGTCGGCGACGAAAAGCTGGCGCTCGTCTGCGGAAAAGTCCAAGCCCTGGGCCGAGACGAAGGGCTCGCCCTTGATGAACGGCTCAAGCCGGTCTGTGCGGTGGTCAATCGTGTAGATGGCCGGGCTCAAGCTGTCGGTCGCAAACACGTCGCCGCGCGAATTGACGACCAGATCGCCGAGCTGATGATTCTCCGGCCCGGCGGGCAGCAGATATTTCTTCAGCAGCTTACCCGTCCGCAGATCGAACTTGAAGATGGCGCTTCTGCCCTTCTCACTTTCGCTGTAGCCGGTCATCTGCGGGAGCGCGGCCGTCGTCACCCAGAGGTGACGGCGTCTGGCGTCAACCTTCATGCCGAAGACGCTCCATAGTCCGTCGCGCTCGGTGGCGAAATCCTTCGCCGTGCCGTCTTTGGCAAAGCTCACGATCTTTCGCCTGTGCACGCTGCTCAGATAAAAGGTCTCAGTGGACGGGTCATAGGCTATGCCTTCCGTGACGAGCCCCTTCTCTTTGAGGGTGAAGGCGACGGTGCTGTGGCCGATGGGAGCACGGTTGCTGTCGAACCTCTTGAGCACGGCCTTGAACTCATCTGTCTCCCTGACGGAAGCGAAATCCGTATCGCGCTCGGCGGCGAAGATCAATCCCATCTCGGCCACGCGCGCGAGCAGCGCGACTGCCTCGGCACGATTTCCGACCAGGGCGTGCGCGCTCGCCAGGTTGTACATCAGTCGCGGATGATTGGGCCGCAGTTCAAGCGCCCGCTTCATGTTTTCCAGATAGGCCGGGTAGTTTTTCTCCCTGTAAGCTTTGAGCGCCTGATCGGAATAGTACCGGGCATCTTTCAGCTCCGCCTCCTGAGCAAAGGCTGTGGGCCCAAATGGCTGATCGGTGTTCAGGAAGATGATGGTGCAGGCCAGGAGCGACAGGGGGAGCAACAGCAGGGCTCTTTTCATAGAAGCTCTTTAAGCTCTTGTCTGCGCGCGCTCCATCAATTCGATGAAGCGACGGAAGTGGTGTTCGGCGTCGTGTGGGCCGGGCGCTGCCTCCGGGTGATATTGTACGGAGAAGATCGGAAGCGTCAGGTGGCGCATCCCTTCCACACAATCGTCGTTGAGATTGACGTGCGTGACTTCGACCTGCTCGGGCAAGCTCTCGCGCCGGACGGCGAAACCGTGGTTGTGCGAAGTGATCTCGACGGAGCCTTCGCGCAGGTCTTTGACCGGCTGGTTGCCGCCGCGATGGCCGAACGCGAGCTTGTAGGTCTCTCCGCCGAAGGCGCGGCCCAGGAGTTGGTGGCCGAAGCAGATGCCGAAGGTGGGCACGCCCGCTTCGATCACGCTGCGGACTTCTTCGACGACCCTCGTCATAGAGGCCGGATCGCCCGGCCCGTTCGAGAGGAAGATGCCGTCGGGCTTGAGCGCAAGCACCTCTGCGGCGGGAGTCTCGGCCGGGACTACCGTAACGCGGCAGCCCATGCGCGCCAGCTCGCGCAGGCTATTCATCTTCACGCCGAAGTCGTAACAGAGGACGTGGAAACGCTCCTCGCCCACGGCCTCAACCGTGTACGGCTCCTTGCAGGTGACGACGCTCGCCAGCTCCCTGTTCTCCATAGCGGGCGAGCGCAAGGCTTTCTCGACCAGGCTGCGCTCGTCCAAGTCTATGGTTGAGAGACAGGCTCGCATGGCTCCCTTGTCGCGTATGTGACGAACCAGTGCGCGCGTGTCGATGTGGTCTATGGCGACGACCTTCCAGCGCTTCAAGTAGGCATCGAGCGTCTCTTCAGCACGCCAGTTAGAGATCGTGCGGCTCGCCTCGCGCACGACGAACCCTTCGACCCACGGCCGCGCAGACTCCTCATCCTGGTGGTTGACGCCGTAATTTCCGATCAGCGGATATGTCATGCACACGATCTGTCCGGCATAGGACGGGTCTGTCAAGACCTCCTGGTAGCCCGACATGGAGGTGTTGAAGACCATCTCGCCGCAGACTTCACCTTCAGCGCCCCACGAGCGCCCGCGAAACGTGCGCCCATCTTCGAGCGCCAGCAGAGCAGCCTTATCTTCCTTACTTCTCATTCGTCGCCGTTCTCTTGTCGCTGGTGACTGTTTTAAGAAACTGTTGCGCCTCGTTGAGCCAACGCTTTTCCGTACGATACTTGTAGGCGGGCGCGGTCTTGACGGCCTCTATGCAGGCTTGCATGGAGGTGGCGGCCTCGCGCGGGTGGCCGAGTCCCGCGTGCGCGCGTCCCATCAGGTAGAGTCCCTCGGGATCGTTCGGGCGATCTTCGAGAAAGCGTTCGAGCGCATCGCGCGCGTCGGCGAACTGCCCGGCGGCCAGATAGGTCGCGCCGATCTCGCGCCAGACCTCGTGCTGCGCGTGCGAAGGGTTGCGCGTGACGACCTGCTCAAAATGCTTGACGGCGTCCGAGAGCGCGCCCAGCGAGCGCGCGATGCGGCCCAACTGGTAATGCGAATCCGTCTCGTCAGCGTCTATCTCGACGGCGCGCTCGAAACGTCGTCGAGCTTCGTCCAGCTCATTGCGCTGCTGGTGTATGAGCCCGAGGTTGTAATGGGCCGAAGCGTCGGCCGGGTTGAGGGTCGCCGCTTCCAAATTCTGGCGGAAAGCTGCGCGCGACTTGTGTGCGCGTGCGAACTCGCCGAAATATCCGCGCAGCACCAAAAAGAGCAGCAAGAGCAGGAAGGGCGAAACCAGTACCCAGCCGAAGAGCGTCATCAAGAGGTAGGTGACTGGGATGACGAGCACGCCGCTCAAGAGGATGATCGCCACCGAGCGCCACCACGAGAGACGAAATACCTGGCGGATGGCGACGATGGCCCACACGACAAACAACGGCAGGGGCGACATAAAGAAGAGCGCGGGCAGAACTCTCAGCATGTGGAAGAGAAGCTCTCCGAACATCGCCTGCGCCTCTTCGGGCGGCAGGCGCTCCATACTCGCCTGGAGCAGAGTCAGGCGCTCCGCCGAGTGATAGGCCACGGCCTCCAGTCCGCTGAGACGGCCGAAGATGGCCAGCGGGAATGAGAGGATGCTCGCTACTGTCCAGGCATAGAAGAAGGCCACGATGACGGTCGTGTATTCCTGCTGCATGATGAGCCTGAAGCTGGCGCGCCGCTCGAAGAGGTTCGTGACGAAGACGCTGATGGGGGCGAAGATGAAGGCTATGAAGAGGAGCGAAAAACCGGAGGCGACGAAAGCCAACACGGGGCGCAGCGCCACGGGTGCTTGCAGGTACGGCCACTGCGTATAGAAGGAGTAAGCGCCATGCACGATGAGCGCAAGGAGCGTTGTGCGTCCGAGCGATGCGCGCTCGCGGACTTCGTCCATTCCTCGCGCGGGCGCGTAGAACAGCCTCAACAATGATCGCAACCACTCCGTCATCTTTTTACAGCCGGCCCCGCAGCGCCAGGGGCTTACTCGTCGCTACTCGTCGTTTGTGCCCGGCTGCTCGGCAGCGGCCGGCGGCTGCGGCAGGCCGTCGTAATCGGCGTCGTGCGAGATCATGCTCACGTTGCTGATCGGCCAGTAACGAAACAGCGCCTTGCCGTAAATATATTTCTCCGGCACCAGTCCCCAGAAGCGCGAATCACTGGAATGATCCCGGTTGTCGCCCATCACAAAGTAGTAGTGATCCTTGACGAGCACGGGCTGGTGATTCATGTGCGAGAGATTGAGCTGCGGGTCGAGGTACGGCTCTTCGATCACTTTGCCGTTAATCATGACGCGGCCTTCGCGGACTTCGACGGTTTCGCCGGGCAGGCCCACGACGCGCTTGATGTAGCTCTTCGACGGGTCGTTCGGATACCAGAAGACGACTATGTCGCCGCGCTGCAAACGCGGCATGCCGTAGTAGACGAGCTTGTTGACGAAGATGCGCTCGCCGTCGTGCAGGCGCGGGAGCATCGAAGTGCCTTCGACCTTGACGGGCTGGACGATGAAGACGACCATCAGGGCCGTCGCCATCAGGACGACGATCAGGTCTCGCAGGAGCAGGCGCGACTCGGCCCAGAAATTATTGCGCGCCGCGACCTGCGGCCGCTGCTCTTCAATGTCCGTGTCATCCTCGGCCGTGATCGTGCCGAAGCGCGGCTGGGGTGTCTCTTTCTTTAATCCAAACATATCTTTTCAGATGATGAAGGAGGAATGCGGCAGTGATGAATGAAAAAGCGGCTGCACTTAATTCATCATTCATCCTTGCGGCCTTCATCCTTCCGGTTGAGGTTAGCCGTGCGCCGCGCGCTTTGTCAACGAACGAGGGCTTCCGTGCGGGCGCGCTCGCTATGCAGGCAGTGGAGCTTGACAGCCTCTCGCGTGCATCTCTATCATCGCCTTTGGTTTCGACGTAATGCTTGTGGTTTGAACCCTATCCTTTTCCACGGCAATCTTGACGGAGGCCAAAAAGATCGTGATTAAACTCGACATAGTCAACCGCGTGGCCGAGCGCACGGGCGTTCCCAAGATGAAGGCCGAACAGGCCGTCGACGCCCTCTTCCATTCGATGAAAGAGGCTCTGACGCGCGGCGAGCGCATAGAGCTGCGCGGCTTCGGCGTCTTCGTCGTCAAGCCGCGCAAGCGCGGCGTGGGCCGTAATCCCCGGACGGGCGAAGAGGTCGCGATTCCTTCGGGCAAGACCATCCGCTTCAAGCCCGGCAAGGAGCTACAGGCGCACGGCTTCGGGGACGAGGATGAGGGCGATGATACGTCCACGGGCGGCGGCGCGCAGGAGCGTTTGCCCGACGCCGAATACTAAATCACCTCGGCCGGAGCGAACGTCTTCGGACATGTTTCTCATCTCAAGGGAGTGGCGACCGATGGCATGCCGAGCGCGGTCGCCAATTTTTATCTATCCAAAAGGGTAAGCACTAAACGTGTCAGAGACGATTCGCCCGAGCCCTTTATTCCTCGACGCAGAGCGCCTGCAACGCCGCGCCGCGCGGCCCACGGCCCACGAATGGCGACGCCACACGGCACTTTTCCTGCTGACCCTGTTGACGGCGACCATCGCGGGCGTCATGCTCGTCACGCCCGAGCTTCCGGAGCCTGAGATGCCCGCGCCCGCGCATTGGCTCGGCTACGCCTTTTACGTTCCCGAATATTACCTCCGGCAGGTTGCGCTCCTTCTCGCAGAGGCTCTCAAGCATCCCTCTTTGATCGGGCAGGGCGTCACGTTCGCGTGCGCGCTGCTGGCAATCCTGGCGGCGCACGAGGCGGGCCATTACGTGGCCTGTCGTCGCTACGGGGTGGATGCGACGCTGCCCTTCTTTATCCCTGCGCCGCCGCTTTTCATGGCGGGCACGTTCGGCGCGTTTATCAAGATCAAGTCGCCAATACCTACGCGCCGGGCGCTGTTCGACATAGGAGTGGCCGGGCCCCTGGCAGGCTTCGTCGTCGCCCTGCCCATAGCCCTCGCAGGCATCCTGACGCTTGAGCCCGCTTCCGCGTCCATGCTCGACGGGGCGATCATTCTCAACGACCCGCCGCTGTTCCGGTTAATGGCGCACGGCCTGGGCGTCAATCTGGCGAACGTGCAGGGCGGCCCTCTCTATTTCGCGGCCTGGATAGGTCTGCTGGTGACGAGCCTCAATCTGATGCCCGTGGGCCAGCTCGACGGCGGGCACGCCACCTACGCAGTCTTCGGAGTCCGCGCGCATAAGTACCTGGGCCAAGCTGCATTCACCATCGTCGCTGCGCTCGCGCTCCTCGGCTGGCGCTGGCACGCAAGCCCGAGCGGCTTTCTCTACACAGTGCTCCTGGCCGTCATGCTCAGGGTGCGACATCCGCAGCCGGAAGACGATACTGCACTTGATCGCTCGCGCATGATCGTCGCCCTGCTGACGCTGCTGGTCTTCGCGCTCTCGTTTACGCCCTTCCCCATCACGATCACTTAAGGCGATAAAGTATTGCTCGAAATAGAGCGGCCCGCAGTCTAGGGCGCTTTCGACTGCGGGCCAGCTTGTCTCTCATTCTCAATCGTTCTATTGAGACCCGTGCGAGCGGACGACGGGCTTCGCGGACTTCACCTCGCCCCGGTCTTCAAATGAGGGCAGGATGGGGGCTGCGGCCTGCTTCGGCAGCGGCACAGGCGTCCGGCTGAACCTGATCTCCGGGCGATAGACAGGATAGACGGGACGCTGCGCTACGGGAGCATCCGGCAGCAGCACCGGGGCGGAGATGGAAGGCGCTGGCCGCGCATATTCAGCGCAGCGACGCGCACGCTGTCGCACCTGCCGCCGCTCAAGCGGATTGAAACCGCCCAGCACCACGGCGGCCGTGACGCCGATCAGGAATGTCAGAAGCCCAACGATGAGACGAAGCACTAAGCGTCTGGTTCGAGTGTTCATTCTGTTTCTACCTCTTCTCTTAAAGGGAAGCCGGGCCGCCGTCCTTCGGTTGGCCGTCGCGGCCGGCAAACTTTTCAAGCGGCTTCACCCGCCGGCAGCAGTCCCTTGATCTCGCGCACGACGCGCTTGACCTCTTCCTGGTCTGCGACGGCCATCATGAAGAACTTGTAGCCCTGCTGGAAACAGATCACCCCGTTGGCGAAGAGCCAGATGTCGTCGAGGATGGGATTGCCGCCGAGGAGCCAACTGATGGGCGCGCCCGTGATCCTTCCGGGCTGGAAGATTTGGGCCCACATGGTCAGGCCCGCCGCGCAACTGAAAGTGCCCAAGAGCGGCGCTCCGACATAACGGACGATCTTGCGCTCGAACTCTACGCGCTGGCGCTCGGCCTCGGACAACTGGCCGTCGGCGATCAACTGCTCCTGCGAGCGCAAGTAGAGGTCGAACTTTTCGCTGGCCTTGCGCAGGCCGTAGACGGGAAGCGCCGAATGGGTGAGCCAGTGCGGGTGCGAGCCGAGCAGCACGGCGTCGAGGCCGGGAAACACCCGTCCAAGATGAATGCCCGTGCTCATGGAAAAGAGGATGACTCCGGTCTTGCCAGGGTTATGTTTGATCCAGTTGCCGGCCTTGTAGAGGCCGCGCGTGGCGGTCGCGGACGCGCGTGTGAAGCGCGCGCCACGGTCAAAGGCGACGGAGGCTCGCTCGTAATAATTCTTCGCCCCCTTGAATGCCTCATTGGCCTTTTCTCCGGCCGTCTGGGCCGCGTGCCGAGCAGTCTCGCGCGCCACCTCGCTCGCTTCACGCGCGCGGCGCGCGGCCTCTTCGGCGGCATGACGGGCGCGCTCACGCACTTCAAAATCGTCGCCCAATCGCTCGGCCTCTGTGCGCGCGCGCTCGGCTTCGCGGGCGATGGCTTCGCGGCCGCGCTTGGCCGCGTCCTGCGCCAGACGCGCGCCCTCTTCCACGCGCCCCTTGATGTCGTACTTCTCGTCCAGCTCGCGCGCCTTGCGCCTCGCGGCGCGCTGCCATTCGTCCAGCTTGTCTTTGTAATCCGTCATCTCGTACCTCACGGAAAGCTGTCAGCACTTAGCTTTTGGCTTTTAGCTGAGTGCTTAAAGCTGAGCGTTGAGTGCTATCTCTATCATACGTCGAGTGCGGGCGAAGGGTTCTGCTCCGCCTGCGTGCAAAGGGCGCGCGCCACGCGGTCGCGTCCCTGCCGTTTGGCCTCGTACATGGCTGCGTCGGCGGCCGTCAGCAGCTCGCGTCCGGTCTGCGCGCAGGCGGGAAATTCCGCGACGCCGAAACTGGCCGTGATGTGCCCGACCGCAGGAATCTCCTCCTGCTTGATGGCCTGGCGCAAGCGTTCGGCCACTTCCGCGCCGCCCTCAAAGCCGGTCTCGGTCAAGAGCACGGCGAACTCTTCGCCCCCCAGGCGAGCAGCCAAGTCTATGCCGCGCGTTCCGGCTTGCAGGCTCTTAGCGAGCCGCCGTATAGCTTCATCACCGGCCTCGTGCCCATGCGTGTCGTTGACCTGCTTGAAATGATCTATGTCGAGAAGCAGCAGGCAAAAAGGGCGGCCGTAGCGAAGCGTGCGGCCCACTTCGCGCTCAAGCTGTCGCTCGAAGCGGCGACGATTGGCCAGCCCCGTCAGATGATCCGTGAAAGCCTGCTCCTCGCAGGTGTCCAGGTAGCCCTTGAAGTCCAGCAGCGTGCGCACTCTCGCCAGCAGCAGATCAATGTCGAGCGGGTCTGTGATGTAACCGAGCGCGCCCACTTCTGCGCCGCGCCGCGCATCCTGCGCATCGTTGCGCGCGGCCGTCTGAATGATGATCGGGATAAAGCGCGTCAGAGGATTGGCGCGCACCCGTCGGGCCAGCTCGTAGCCGTCCATCTTTGGCATCATAACGTCTGTGACGATCAGGTCGGGCTGATAAGATTCGACGGCCGCCAACCCCTCATCGCCGTCGTTGGCGGTGCGGACGTTGTAGCCGGCCATCTCCAGTGCGACCGTCAGAAGCATGCGCTTATCGGGTTCGTCATCCACGACCAGCACATCGAAGTTTCCTACCATAGAATTAAATTTTTCGTGCCCCTAAGATTGCCCTTGCGCGCTTGGCAGCCGTATGCTAGAGTGACGCTTCATCAGTTGTTGTTCGCGTTTGAAACGCTTACTCCATTAACTCCGTAACAAGAACTGAATAGCTTTTACCTCGTACGAACTGCGACTAAGCGGACTCCCTTACGCATTTTCTAGATTAAATTATCCTCGATCCCGGTGGCTTTCTCATGCTGAGCCCTGGCCGGGGCGCAACTGAATGTAAACTCTTTTCAACCCTCATGAGGAGCAAGACGTAACCCCCATGCAGCATAAACGCGCGTGCGATCTTTCAGTCCAGGATCGCGCAGATATTATACGGCATCTGGACTTCGGGGCGGCACTGAGCGACGAGCTTTTGACGGCGACGGCCGCCAACTCCACCACCATTGATTTCCGCCGTCGCCGCTTTATCTACCGGGCGGGCGACGAAGCCAACGCTCTCTATGCGATTGCGCGCGGGCGCGTCAAGCTCTGCCGCGTCGAGAAGGCGGGCGAGCGCGAAGCCGTCATAGACATCCTTTCGGCGGGCGCGCTCTTCGGCGAATCGGCGCTCTATTCGGCCGCCGGGCTTCGGGAAAACTGCGCCGTCGCTTACGAAAGCTCTCGGCTGCTGCGGATTCCAGTGGGGGAGTTTAAAAGGGGGATGATCGAAAACCGCGAGCTTTATGATTACACCTTCCACCTGATCGGTCAACGCCGGGCGCAGGCCGAACGCCGTGTCGCCGACTTCGCGCTCGATGCCATTCCGGCCCGCCTCGAAAAGCTGCTCGTCGAATATTCCAGCCGCTACGGCGTGCACGATGACGGCGGCGTGCTGATAGACATCCCATTGCCGCACCGCGAGATCGCCTCCATCGTCGGCTCGACGCGCGAGAGCGTGACCGTGCGCTTGAACGCTCTGCGCCGCGAGGGTATCATTGATTTCGTCAATCGGAAGATACTTATCAAGCGTCCCGAATCGCTGGCGGCGGCCTAAAAATTTTTTCCGGGGGAAGGATCGAAAAGGGACGCGCTCGGAAACCTCGTCGCCGGACTTTCAGTCCATCTCCCTTTTTTGATCTGGCTCCTATGAAGTGTCCGACCTGTGGCAAGCCCGCCGAGTGGCAGGATAATCCCAACCGCCCCTTCTGCTCCGAACGTTGCAAGCTCATAGATTTTGGCAAGTGGGCCAACGAAGAGTACCGCGTCCCCACAGAAGAGCAGCCGCTCGCAGAGAATCAGGAGAGAGTGCCCGTGCCCGAGGCGGACAGGTAAAGTTAGCTTGACGGGCCAAACACCGAGAGCATTCCGAAATGCAGCCTGCTTTTCATAGACCCCATAGACCAAAGCGACGAAGCGCCTCGACGCTCCTTCTGCTGATGCTCGCGGCGCTCTCGCTTCTCTCCTTCGCCGCGTGTGGCGGAGGCCAGACCACTCAGGTCAGCTCAGAGACGGGCACGCCCACCGGCACAGCGCCCCCGCGCACGATGTATCCTGTGCCGCCCGCGAGCACCTCTGCCCCGGGCTCCTCTGCCACCGGCACGCAGACCTTCACGCTTCTGGACAGCCGCAGGGCCAGGGTCTCGGACTATCTCGGGCAGGTGGTTGTGCTGGATTTTTACGCGACGTGGTGCGGGCCGTGCCGCATAGAGACGCCGCACCTGGTCGAGCTGCATCATCGTTACTGGCGGCAGGGCTTGCGCATCGTCGGCCTCAACGTCGGCGGGCCCGAAGACCGCGACAAAGTGCCCGGCTACATAGAAGAGTTCCGCATCCCTTACACGCTCGCCTACCCTGACCCGGCGATGAGCGACCTCTATCTCTCAGACGACGACAGCATTCCGCAGCTCTTCGTCTTTGACCGCCAGGGCCGCCTCATCAAACGCTTCATCAGCTACGACGACCGTATGCCGGCAGAGCTTGACCGCATCATCCAGTCCGCGCTCGAAAAGCAAGGATGAATGCGGAAGGAGGGAGGATGAATGAAAAGCAGGCTGGCTTTCATTCATCCTCCCTCACTGCCGCATTCATCCTTGCTTTTGCTTCCTTTTCCCCTTACCTTTTACGAAAACAGAATTTGAAAAAGGTGGGGACGCTTGTGAGAAGAGCCAAGATTCTTGCCACTCTCGGCCCGGCGTCGCGTGAGCCGGTCGTGCTTGAGGCGCTGCTCGCCGCCGGGATCAACGGCGTACGCATTAACATGTCGCACGGGACGCAGGACGAGCACGCGGAGAACATTCGCCGCGCTCGTCTCGCGGCAGAGACTATGAAGCGTCCGCTGGCGGTGCTCGTAGACCTCTCGGGGCCGAAGATCAGGACGGGAGTGCTCAAGGGCGGCCAGCCCGTACAATTAGAAGCCAACTCGCTCTTTACCATCACGACGCGCTCCGTGGCGGGCGACACGCGCGAGGTCTCGACCAATTACGCGAGCATGGCCCGGGACGTGAAGCCCGGCGCGCGCCTCCTGCTCGACGACGGAGCCATAGAGCTGAGAGTCGAGCGCACGACCGACACCGACGTAGTCTGTCGCGTCATCAACGGCGGCACTCTTGGCGAGCGCAAAGGCATCAACCTGCCGGGCATCATTCTTCCCATCCCTTCGCTCACGGATAAAGACCGCCGCGACCTTCAGTGGGCCGTTCGGCAGGGCGCGGACTACATAGCTCTTTCGTTCGTGCGCCGCGCAGAAGATTGCCTGGAAGCGAAGACTCTGATTAAGAACGCGGGGGGCCGAGCGCCCTTGATCGCCAAGATCGAGAAGGCCGAAGCCATAGATCACCTGGACGAGATCATCAGCGTCGCAGACGGCGTGATGGTCGCGCGCGGAGACCTCGGCGTCGAGACGAGCGTCGAGCTGGTTCCCGTCTACCAGAAGCGCATCATCGAGCGCGCCAACCTCAAGGGCAAGGTCGTTATCACCGCCACGCAGATGTTGCAGTCGATGGTGACGAACCCGCGCCCGACGCGCGCCGAAGCGTCGGACGTGGCGAACGCCGTGTGGGACGGAACCGACACGCTAATGCTCTCGAACGAGACGGCTATGGGCCAGAACCCTGTCGCGTCCGTGGCGACTATGGCGCGCATCATCGAATCGGCCGAGACTGGCAGGAAGACCGAGTCAATGGACATTAGCCGTTGGGCGGGCAGACAGTCTGGCAGCTTCAGCCGCGCGCTGTGTGAGGCCGCAGCCTTCGCAGCCGAAGAGCTGAGCACAAGCCTGACGGCAGTCTTTACGGAATCCGGCATCATGGCGCGCCGTCTTTCGGCCCTCCGGCCCGAACAGCGCATCGTCGCTCTGACGCCTTCGAGAGAGGTCTATAACGAGCTGGCGCTGATCTGGGGCGTAGAGCCCAATATGCACCCGCCGTGTGATAAGACCGAGGACTTGGTGAAAGTCGGCGAAAGAGTCCTGATCGAAGCGGGACTGGCGCAGCAGGGCGAGATAGTCGTCCTGATGGCGGGCAAGCTTTCGGGCCTCGGGCTCTCAAAGTCTGTCAAGCTTCACACCATAGGCGAAGCAGATTCGCAGCAATAGCTTGTGAGCCTGGAATGGCAAATCTCCGCCGCCGAGCTTTTTGAATTCATCCGCCCGGCAGTCTGGACGCTCTCGGCCCTTCTGTCCGCCTGCGTGCTCTCAAGCGCCCGCCGCGAGGGCTTGCGCTCTTACTGGGTCGCGGCCTTCACGCTCGGCACGCTCTTTTTCCCGCTCGTCACCTTGCCTCTCTACCTGCTCGCGCGCGCTGTCGTCAGAGGCCGCGCACGACAGGCAGCCGCGCCGAGGTCTCAGAGGTTGAGATACATGCTTCCCGTCCTCTACCTCGTCGCGCTTCTTTTCATCGTCGCCCTCGTCTTCTACAGGGATTACCGGAGCCTGGACGCGCACCTGTGGCGGGCCAATAACGCCAAGCTGCGCGGGCCACACTCTAAGGTGATCTCGGAATACCGCGCGGCGCTTGAACTGGAAGACGACCCGCACACGCGGAAGCTGCTCGCGATAGAGCTGGCCGTAGACGGCTTGAACGAAGAGGCGCTCGCGGAGTTTCGCGCGGCAGAGCGCGGCGGCGAGCCAGACCCGCAGCTTCCCTTCTACATAGGCACAGCACTCTTCTCGCTCGGTCGTGAGGCTGAGGCAGCGAGCGAATACAAGAGATTCCTGGGCGGCCCCGTCTGCACACAGGCTTTGCCCGACCTGAACTGCTCGACGGCACGAGCGCGCCTCTCAACACTTCAGCCCCGTTAAGGGAGAAAGCAATGGGCCCATGACCGTTAAGTCATGGGCCCACTTAAAACTTTCTTACTCTTAAGCTCTTATTCGGCGCGCAGCATCTCGCCTACCGAGTCGCCGGACTTCGGCGCGCCCTGTATCTCTGTCGGCATCTTCTGCGGGTCGCGCCAGTTGTCGAGGATACCGACCTGGTGTACGCATTGCAGCGTGCAGGTCGGGGCGCACCACTTCTCAGTATTGTACTCGCGACGAAAATCTTCCATCGTGTAGCTTTCGAGCGGGATGCCCGGATAGCCGCGCTGCTGCGAGCACCAGTGAACCAGTCCGTCCTCGCAGATGTAGAGGTAGCGGGCCCCTGCGCGGCAGCGCCACTCGTAAGGCTTGCCCTCTGCGATGCTGTCCTGAAACCAGTTGAGCCGCGCGTGATCCTTATTGCCTAGCTTCTTGACTGCCTGGAAAATCTCCTTCTCCCTTTCGGAGAGCGGTTTCAAAGTTCCGTCGTGGTCGTGTATGACGCCGACCGTGGAGGAGAAGCCAAGCTCGACGGCGCGGCGCGCGACCGTCAGAGCATCTTCGGGCGTCTTGATGCCGCCGCCGATCACGGAGTTGATGTTGACGTGAAACTCGGCGTACTCCGAAAGGTACTGCAACTTTTTGTCCAGGTTCTTGAGACTCTTTCGAGAGACCTCGTCCGGCTCGACGTTGTCTATGCTGATCTGCAAGAACTCAAGGCCCGCGCGGTTCAGGCGCTCTATGCGCTCAGGCGTGAAATAGTAGCCGTTGGAAATCAGCCCCGTGATGATGCCGTGATCGCGTATGTGGCGGATGATCTCGTCCAGGTGCGGGTGCATCAGGGGCTCGCCGCCCGAGATGGTGACGATGGAAGTGCCGAGCGCCGCCAGCTTATCGAGCCTGCGCTTCATCACTTCCAAAGGCACTGGGTCGGAAACCTTGTCGTACTCGTTGCAATAGCCGCAGGCCAGATTGCAGCGGCGCATAGGGATGACGTGCGCCAGCACCGGATGGTTGGTCGAAAGCAGGGCGCGCGTGATAAAGCTCGCCTGGCGCAGCTTGCGCCTGAGAAACTTGCTGCTCTTCATTGAGTCACATTTTCCGCGCGCATGGATAAAGGGGAAAGCCGCGCTCGTTGTCCGCTAAACCGTAAGAGGATATGCGAGACGCGCCGCGAAAGGCAAGAGGGCCGGAGGGCCCATCTGCTGCTGCTTACGGCTTCGTGGGACTAAACAGGCGAAAGGGCTCTGGCCTCTAAGACCGGAGCCCTTTTCGCTCCCGCTTCAGATTTGTCGCGCCAGGGCCGCCTTAGCCCTTAACGATCTTGACGCTTCCGTCCAGTTGCAGCTTGAATTGATCGAGCGAGATGCCGGCGTTGCGCTCGACGTTCGTCAGGCGAACAGTCGTCGCATCGTCGTTCCTCTCGACGACCTTGGTCTGCACGGGCATGCCGCTGCCGTCAATCCAGACCTCAGCATACTTGTAGCTTGCGCCCCCTTTTGGCACGAGCTTGATGTGCGTGGTGTGAACGCCGCCCCACAAGTTTTCCTCGTAGATGTCCTGAAGGGGCTCGAAGCGCGTCCTGATCTGCTGGCCGGACATGTTCAGGAAGTCGAAGATGCCGCCCGCCTTGGCCCGGCTCGACGCGGCAGAGCCCTTGTAGGCCATGCCCAGACGCGGGCGAAAGAGCGTGTACTGCCCGTCGGCCACGGCCAGGGTCTCTTTGGCCGGATACTGCCAGTCAATCCTGACGTAAGCGTTTCGGCCCTGTCCCGGAACGTAGAGCACCTGGCCGCCACGCTTGTCCGAATCACGCAAGTGCGCGTCGTACTTCTCCATGCTGATGCCGGCGCGCAGTGATTTCAAGTCCCGCTTGTTCCTCTCCATCCGATTGATTAGGGCGCTGACGAGGCCGGCGCTCTGGGCTTCAACTCTGCTGGGGGAACTCAGGGCTACTGCGGCCACCAAAATCGCCAGGGCGAGGCCGAGTGTAGCAAATCTCTTCATACAATCTCCTTCAAGAAAGTAGACCAGGGGCCCGGAACGACAAAATCCGGGCGATTATAAGCAATGATTATTGGATGTCAACCTCTAAGCCGACCCTTTGGCCCGCCGCGTCCCTCACGGGGCGAACGGCTATGACCTGTGCCGAGGGCCGTCCTGTCCGGGCTCGTACCCTGCGCTCGATCTCACCCATATCTATGTTATCGGAGGGACTTACGGGTTCAATGAGCACTGAGTCGAACCGGCTTTGATGCGCTCCGGTGTTGCGAGGTTCGCTGGTTTCAAACCAGTCGCGAGGAGTCAGGAAAATAAAGGCGAGGATGAGCGCGCACAGTACGTCATATTGCCAGGTGGTGCGCCCGTACGACCAAAAGAAAAGCGACTTGATAATGCGTAAAATAGAGACCACGTGTGACCGGTGCCGAAGTCTTTTAAGCCTAAGTAAGCTCAGGGGCCAATTCCCGCGTGGCTTTCAGGTACGCTTCCCAAGCACGCCGGGAATTTTAGCCCGCAGGGGCGGCAGTTGTCTAGCCCTAAAAGCCGCCTACATTTGCACGTTGCCGGGCGGCTGGACGATCTGCCCGTCGCGCATCTGTATGATACGGCGACACATGGCCGCGGCCTCCGGGTTATGCGTAATCATGATGATCGTCTGGTTGAGGCGGAAGTTCAACTCCTGAAACATGTTGAGGACGATGGCCGAGTTCTCCGAATCGAGGTTTCCGGTCGGCTCGTCGGCGAGGATGATGGCGGGCCGGGTGACGACTGCGCGGGCGAGGGCGACGCGTTGCTGTTCGCCGCCGGAAAGCTCCAAAGGCTTGTGATGCATCTTGTCTTCGAGGCGCAGCAGGCGCAGGACTTCTCGCCTGCGTTCGGGGTCGTCCGCGCCGTTTCCGCCGTGAATGCGCTCGGCCAGGCGCAAGTTCCCTTCGGCCGTCAAGGTCGGGAACAGGTTAAAGCGTTGGAAGACGAAGCCTATCTTGCGGCGGCGAATGTCTGTACGGCGGGCGTCTGTGGCTGCCGTCAAGTCTTCGTCGTCAATCGTGATGCGCCCGCTCGTCGGCGTCAGCAGGCCCCCCAGCAGGTGCAGCATCGTAGATTTGCCGCACCCCGATGGCCCCATGATCGCCAGGAACTCGCCCTCCTGCACGTCCAGCGAGACGCCGCGCAGCGCCGGCACGTCAACGCGCCCCACGCGATAAACTTTTTCCAGATTCTCTGCTTTTAGAATCGTTCTCATCAATAAAACAGTGAACAGTGACGAGTGACAAGTGACGAGCAAAAGAGGATTTTAGCTTGTCACCGAGTCACTTGTCACTCGTCACTCATAGGAGAGGGCGCTGACGGGGTCTAGGTTGGCGGCGCGCACGGCCGGATAGAGCGCGCCGAGGGCTCCGCCGAGCAAGCCGATGGCGGCGGCAGCGGCGGCCCAGGCCCAACCGTACTCGAAGATCAAACCGTAGGTGCGATGAATCAGTGTGCCCGCCACGAGCGCGACCGTGAAACCGACGACGAGCCCCAGGGCGCTAATCAGAATCGCCTCTTTTTCGATGACGCCGATGATGTAGCCGCGCGACGCGCCCATCGCCTTGAGCATCCCTATCTCGCGCGTGCGCTCTGTAATGGTCGTGTACATCGCCAGCATGACGACGAGCGCGCTGACCACGGCCGCCAGCACCACCAGCACCCGCAGGAACAGTCCCAGGTAAGGGATGCTCTTCTCGATGCTGGTAAAGACATCGCGCGTGAACTGAATCTTATTGCCGGGCATCACTTCGTTGATCCGGCGGGCGAGCGCGACCTGATCTACGCCGTCTTTGGCCTTGACCAGAATCCAGGTGCATTTGCCAGGCGATTCCAGTGCGTCCTGCATCGCGGCGAGCGTCATCTTGACGCGCGCGCCCGATTCCGGCGCATAGATGCCCGTCACGCGATACGGCTTGTCGCCGAAGAGCTTCAAAGTGCTTCCCACCCCGAGGGAGTTGTTACGCGACTTGGTCTCGTCGATGATGACCTCGTCGAGGGCTTCGGGCGGGCGTCCCTCGGTGATACGCATCTCGTTCATCTTAGCGAACCGTGCCCAGTCTACGCCCTCCACCTGCTCGAAGCCGAAGCCCCGCCCTCCCTGGTAGATGTAGCGTATGACCGGGATGGCATCGGCGACGCCTTCTACTCGCTGTAGCTCGTCAGCATATTTGACGGGCAGGTTGGCGGTCGAGCTGGTCAGGTTATCGCCCGAGCCGGGCCGCGTAAAGATAATCTCGGCGCGCACATTCGAGGAACGTCGCTGAAGATCATTAGACATCCCGCGCGCCAGCCCCGTAAACAACATCACGAGCGCGACGCCAAGCGCGACGCCCGCGATGCTCACAAGCGAACGAATTGGACGCTGCCGAATATTTGCTGTAACCAGGCTATCCATCGAAAATCAGTGATAAGTGACAAGTGACGAGTGACAAGTGAAAACAAGAATTTATCTTATCACTCGTCACTCGTCACTTGTCACTGCTTTCTGGCGTCAAGATCAAGCTCGGGCAATTGCCATTTGTTTTCCAGGGTGAACACGTCGGCAGGTATCTCTGTGCCGATGACGACGGCTTCGGGCGACTGATAAGTGACGCTCAGCTTGTAGCGATCCTGCGGGCGCGTGATCTCTATGCGCGAAGGCATCAACAGGCGGCCGCCTTCGCCGAAGGCTTTCAGGTCGGCGTAGGTCACGTCCGTAATGAGCGCGCCGTTGTTGTCGAAAGTTTGCAGGCGCGTGAGCCTGGGCGCGGAGCCGACGCGGTCAAACCAGAAGCGGCGAAGGAGCCGTGCGCCCGTGGGCCCACCCGGCGACAACTCATCCAGCAGATAGTAGCCGCGCACGACTCTGCCCCCGTTGCCGCCTCCACGCGCCTGTTTGGAAGTGTCCGCCTCTTCCTGATAAAACTCGCTCTGCGCGTAGACCAGGCCCGAATCCGTGCGCGGCTGGACGGGACGAATCAGGAGCGCGTCGGTCAAATGCTGCGGCCGCAGGTTCGAGAGCGCGCTGCGCGCACGCTGCTCGCTCATGGCTTTGTCTTTCGAGCCGCGCTGCGTGTTGGAGTCCTCTACGGCAAGCGTCGGGTACGTGGCGTTGTTCGTGCCGCGCACGAAGCGGCGGTACTTCTCGTCGCCTTGCAGCACGGCGACGCGAAAGTGCTCGCCGTCGGAGGTCATCTCGGCGATGTTGGTTCCGACAAACGGCGCTTGAATCTTCAGGTAAATCTGGCCGGGTCGCTGCAAGAAGACAGTCCCGTCGGCGGTGCGAAATTTCTCGGCCAGGCCCAGCTCGGCAAAAGAGGTGTCCTGAAACTGTATGTCCACCTTCCCGCGCAGCGAGCGCACGTTGGCCTGAGCATTGATCTCGTCAATGAGGCGTTGCGTGCTGGCCTGCGATAATGGGCCCAGGAGCGGCGGCACGTTGACCGTCCGCTTGACGCCGAACAGGCTCTTGCAGCCGCTTGTGCCGAGCAAGAGGAGGAATAGAAGAACAACTACGGGGAAGCGCGCGCGCGCCTTTGTCTGCACGGAAAATGGATTAAGCATTAACGAAAGCGGCAAAGCATATTCTCTGCTGGACTGATACCGCCGATAAATAAAGCAAGCTAGCAAAGCGGTTCACCATTGTCAACGCGCGCCTCTAGTCGAGAACGAGTGGCGGACGGCCGAATTTTCCCCGGAGATGGTTGATGGTTTGCAAGACCTTCGGCCGCCGGACGAGCTTCTGCTCCCAGCGACGCTTGCCCGGCAAATCCAGCAGCATCAAGCCGAGCAGGATCGTCAGAATCCCCTGGCCCGGCACGCCCGGCAAGGACATCACTATGCCGAGCAAGACCAGCACGGCCCCCACAAGGTTCTTCATCACCAGCCCGCTCCAGCGCACTGCCTTGTGACGATCCGTCAGGAACTCTCGATCATGAGATGAATGGAAGTAGGTGGCCGGCAACCGCACCAGCATGAACGAGACGAGGGCTATGCTGCCCGCGAAGGTCACGACAAACAACGTGACCCCGACAACCACGTCCCGCAAAGTGAAGGAAGCCAAAAGCTGTGTTATCCAATCCCTCATATCGGCTCGAATTATCTGATCTCGGAACGGGCCTTTGTTAAGAGGCCGAGGACTTCGCCGAAGACCTCTGCGGCCGCGCCTTCGAGTCCGAAGTCGCGCTCTGAGACGCCGTCCCAGAATTCGTCCAGGCCGCGCACGCCCGCGCGCTCAAAGGCGAGGGCCTGGACGAGCAGGTCTATGATGTCGGCAGCCTTGACGAGCCGCGCTTCGAGGCTTGCGCGATGCTCGTAATCCTCGTGCAAGGCGCTGTAGTCTGCCTCTATCTTTCTTCCTAAGCCTTTGACAATGTCGTCGAAGGCGGCGCGCTCGGCCACGCGTCTCGCGTCAGCGCCGAAATACTCAGCGCCCGTGCGCGGCATATCGCCGACGCGCGCTTCAGCCCAATCGTGCAGGAGCGCCATCCGCAACAGTCGCTCGACATCGACGAGGACGCCGCGCGAGCGCACTTCGTCCGCCAGCATCATCGCCGCCACTGTCACCCCGTAAGAGTGAGCGGCCACGCTTTCAGCGCCCGGCGCGAGCCCGCGCAGCGTCCAGCCGGTTCGCTCCAATCGCTTCAAACGCTGAAGCTCGATCAATGCTTGGATCATTTAACTGCTGAACACCTTCCCCGGATTAAGAATGCCGAGCGGGTCTAGGGCCTGCTTGATACGCCTCATCGCGTCCAGGGTCGTCTCGCTGACGGCCATCTCTATGTAAGGCGCTTTGATGTATCCGATGCCGTGTTCGCCGCTGATGGTTCCGCCTAGCTCGACCGCCACGGCGAAGGTCTCGCGGACGGCTGCGCGAGCGCGCTCGACGGCCGCCCGGTCTTCGCGGTCACACATGAAGTTGACGTGTATGTTGCCGTCTCCGGCGTGGCCGAAGTTGACGACGAAGGTTTTGTAGCGACGGCCGATCTCTTCGACGCGCTCGACCAGTTCCGGCACGCGCGAGCGCGGCACGACCACGTCTTCGTTGAGCTTGAGCGTGCCGTACTTTTTGATCGCGGGCGAGAGCGCGCGGCGCACGTCCCAGAGCTTGTCTTCCTCTTCGCGCGTAGTGGAGCGCAGCAGGTCAAAGCCGCCACCCTCACGCATCACCTCTTCGACCAGGCGCGCGGCGCGCTCGACCTCCGTGCGCGCCCCGTCAACGGAGACGATCAAGAGCGCGCCAGCATCTACGGGGAGGCCGAAGGCGAACTCGGCTTCGACCGCTCGGATGGCGTTCTGGTCTAAGACCTCTATGGCGACGGGCGTGATGCGCGCGCGCGTAAAGCGCGGCACGCAGGCGCAGGCTTCAGTCATGGTGTGGAAGGTGGCGCGCACGGTGCGCGTCTCTTCGGGGAGCGGCAGCAGCTTGAGCGTCGCTTCGGTGATAATCCCGAGCATCCCCTCAGAGCCGCAGATCAGTCCGGTCAGGTCGAAGCCGACGACGTTCTTCGTCGTTCTTCCTCCGGTCTTGATAATCTCGCCCGTCGGCGTGACGACTTCCAGGCCGAGCACGTAATGCTTCGTGACGCCGTACTTGGGCGAGCGCATGCCCCCGGCGTTCTCGGCGATGTTGCCGCCGATGAAAGAGTTTTTGTAAGAGGCTGGGTCGGGCGGGTAAAAGAGCCCGTACTCTTCGACAGCCTGTTGCAGCGCGTAGGTCGTCACGCCGGGCTCGGTCACGGCGTAGAGGTCGTCGGCGTTAATCTCCCTGATGTGGTTCATGCGGTCTGTGCCGATGACTATGCCGCCTTCGATGGGCACAGCGCCGCCCGTGTAGCCTACACCGCCGCCGCGCGCCGTGACGGGAAACCGCTCGCGGTTGGCGAGCCGCAGGATGCTGGAAATCTCTTCGGCCGTGCGGGGCAGCACGACCGCTTCGGGCGGAAACTTCTCTTTGACGGCATCCTGCGCGTAGGGCTCTACGCGCTCCGGGTCAACGAGGACGAACTCCGCGCCGACTATCTCTCTCAGTTGCGCCAGCACCGTCTCTGTGGAAGCCGCCGTGCGGGCGCGCTCTTTTCTCGCGCTCATATCGCTCAGGTTCGTGTCCGTTCAGATTTAAGCTGCGTGAATACTTTAACGTGCTCGCGCGGCGCGCGGCAATGAAGGAAAGCGGCGAACGGCGAGCGAGTAGCCCGCCGTCGCCGCCCCATTTCTGATGCCGATGCCCTCGCCGGTCTTCCGCGCCTAGCTGCAAGCCGGGTGCTGGCAATTGCAGCCGATCTCCATCAGGTCTTTAGCATCGGAGCAGTACTCGCTGCAATACTTGTCATCTCCCGACACGGTGCAGGAACAGCTCGGGTGCGCGCACTTCTTCGCGTTCGTTTCATCTGCCATCACGTCACCTTCTTTCCTCTAACAGACATTGAACCAATGTGGAGTCTCTGCGATAGAGCTTATGCTAGGCCGCACACGTCGCGCCGTCAAGCAGGCGAGCCGGGGTGTAGCAGCAGAGATAACAACCTTCTTCAACTCAAGGCGCGGCGCTGACGTTGATGTTAATCTTGCGCTTGCTGACGGGAACGGTGACGGTGCTGCCGAAGGGGACGCGATAGACTACGCCGTCCACGTTCAGGTTGACGAACTGTAGCGGCTGTGGCTCCGCCGACGCCGTGCCGGACGGGGGCTGCATGGATGCTGGCTGCGTGGTGGAATCGCCCGGCTGTGACTCTGTTGGAGTAGGCTCGCCGGGCTTGGCCACGTCGCTCGTCCGCGTCAGCAGATTCGTCGCCACTATGCGCCAGGCTGTGGGCGTGCAGCGCAAACGCAGGCCGGGCGTGTCCGTCTCAGCCTGCTCGCGCTGCGCTAACACGTCGAACTTAAATATCCCCTCGCCGCAGCGCACGCCCTGGGCGTCATAGAAAGTCACGCGCCCCGAAACGTATTCGTAGAAGAAGGGACTGATGTTCTCTATCACCAGGCGTATGTTCGGGACGGGCGAATCGGGCGAGCCCTGTAGCGAGGTCGTCAACAACCGCCCGGCCAAAGCCTCGCGCCCCCGCGCATCGAGCGCCACGGGCCGCGCCGTGAGCGCGACGGGCTGCTCGGGCGAAGCGCCGCCCCCCTCTTGCTGCGCCCTTACGCTTATGCCGCTCCACAGGACGAGCGCGGCGCACACCGCGATGATTTTAACTCTCACACTTCGGCCTCCTCTTCTTTATTGAAAAGCGTCCGGGGATTGTAGGCCAGGGCCGAGCACGCAATCAATAGCTGCCAATAGCCGTCGCCGCCTGGGCCAACAGCCTTCAGGCCACCACGGGCAAAAGGGTCGCTCCGCGCGGCATGATGTAGCCTTCGCCGCTCGCGCCCACCTGCCCGATGGCCTCTTCGAGCGTGCGCGACGGAATCATACGCATCCGGCGCACCGCTTCGTCCGGCAGCTCGGAGACCAGATGTACGCGATGCTTTTCGGCCTTGACCAGCAAAGACCAGGCCGTCTGCCCGTTGACCTCGTACGCTTCGCGCAGCCGAGCTTCCAGAGCGCGCGAAGACTCCGACTCGAACCATTTCAGGAAATCCGCGCGGCCCAGCCCGTCCGCGCACTGGGCCACAAGGATAATCGCACCGCCTTCGACGCAGGCGTGCGCGGCCATGTCCAGGGTCTTATGGGCCTGAATCAGATTGATGTCGTAGGGTGCGCCGCCGCAACTGGCTATGACGAGCTCGGCACGTCCGTCAATCCTGAGCGAATGCTGCTGCGCGTAATCTTCGCAGCCCTTGCGATGGGCCAAGCGCCAGTCGCCCGCATAGACGCTGACCACGCGGCCCCGCTCGTCCGTCACAGTGTTGATGAGAAAAGAGGGCGCGACCTCGGCCGCTATGCGCTCGCACTCTTCGTGCACGGCGTTGCCGTCCAGAAGACCTGTGCCGACGCCCGCGCGTCGCCCGCCCCGCTCGAAATCGAGCGCGAGCATGTGCGTCGCCTCCACAGTCCGCGCCGAAGCCAAGCCGGGGCAGACGGACTTGCGCCCGCCCGTGAAGCCCGCGAAGTAATGAAAGTTGATCGCGCCCGTCAGGATCAACTGGTCGTGCTCCTTGAGCGCGCGGTTCAATTCGATGGGCGTGCCGCGCTCGGTCTGCCCGAAGCTCACGAGATTCTCTTCATCACTTGCCGTGTGGTTGAAGGTTCTGACGCGCTGCACGATGAAGGGCGAGAGCAGCTCGCGCTTCTCTTCGCGCGTGACGGGCCGGTGAATGCCAGTCGAGAAGATGACGCGTATGTCGCGGGGCGAGACCCCCATCGCGACCAGGCGGCGCACGACCAAGTTTACGACCTGGGCGGAGCCGGTGGCGCGCGTAGCGTCAGAGACGACTATGAGCACGCTCTCGCCCGGCGAGATGATCTCGTCCAGGGGCGGCGAGGCCGTGGGCGCGTCAAGGCTCGCGCCGATCTCTACGTCCGAGAGCGGATGCTCGTCGGCGCTCGCTTCCGCCGAGAGCACGCGGTAAAGCCCTTCCGTATACGAAAGAGAGAGCGAGGTGCGCCCGTAACCCAGTTCTATGTTCATCAAAGCCAGTCGCCGCCCGCCGGGACAAATCAGACGCCCCGGGGTCAGACGCCGAAGCGTATCAGGTTGCGCTCGATCACGTTGAGCGAGGCGAAGTCGGTCGCGCCCTGCGCGCGCGCGTCGGCCAGCCAGCGACGAAGCCTGCGCGCCTCCTCAAGCGTCTGGATGCGACACGCGCCCGTCAGCGCCAGCGTCACCAGGCTGTCAGGCGCACCATGCGTGACGAGCGCCGCTTGCAGCGCCGCCTGTTCCCGCAGATCGAGCGTGAGCAAAAGACTGATCTCCATAAAGCAGATGTCGGATGCCTTGCGCAGAAACTCTCACTAACTTCCGGCATGCGCCATTTTAATCTCGTTCAGAGCGAAAGCAAGCCGTGCCCGCATGGCAGAAATGGAACGTGTCGTCTTCGAAGTCCGGCGTCTCCATCTGTATGGTCAGGTGGTCTACGCCGAAACGGTCGTGGAGCTTCTCGCGCAGCTCCTTCAAAAGCTCCGGTTGAGAGATCGCCTCGACGTGGATGACGTGCGCGCTCAGGGCCTCGCGCCCCGAAGTGATCGTCCAGACGTGCAGGTCGTGCACGTCCCGCACCCCTGCGGTCTGCAAGATGGCGTCTTCGACGGCAGCCAGGTTGATGTGCGCCGGCGTGCCTTCCAAAAGCACGTTGGTTGACTCGCGGATTAAATTCCAGGAGCTCCACACGATCAGCAGGGCTATGACGAAGCTGAAGAGCGGGTCGGCCGCGTACCAACCGTAGAGAGACATCAGCGCGCCTGCGGCAATCGCGCCCACGGAGCCCAAAGCGTCGCCGATAATGTGCAGCCAAGCGCCGCGCACATTCAAATCTTCTTCGTGTGCGCCGTGCAGCAGCCAGGCGCACACCACGTTCACGACGAGGCCGCCGACGGCAACCAGCGTCATCAGCGTGCTCTTCACTTCGGGCGGCGCGCTCAAACGATGATAGGCTTCGTAAAAGATCAGCAGAGAGATCAGCACCAGCGTCACGCCGTTGACGAGCGCGGCCAGAATCTCAAGGCGGTAATAACCGAACGTCTTGCTCGATGTCGCCGGGCGCGAGCTGAACCACATAGCCGCCAGCGCCAGAGCGAGCGCAGCCACGTCCGCCAGCATGTGCCCCGCATCGGCCAAAAGCGCCAGCGAACCGCTCCACCAACCACCCACGGCCTCGGCCAGCATGTAAATAGCCGTCAGGACGAGAACCAGGCGCAGGCGGCTGCGGCTGCGCGAGGCGTGGCCGTGGGCGTGCGCGTGCCCATCATGATGGTGCGTGCCCGTAATGGCGTGCGCCTGTGCCATAGGACAGATAATAAATGATTCGGGCGGCAGGATGAAATAGCCATCCGGGGCGGCCGGGCCCGAGCGCGCGCGAGCAGCTTTAAGAGACGACCGCTATCTTGAGGGCGCTCATAAAATCCCGGTACAGCTCGTTGAAATCTCTGAGGGCGCGGCCGAGCGCATGCGGCAGAATCTCTATGTCTGCCGGGTTGACGACCAGGTTGACGTTGTTGACGAAGGCCGCGTGCGTGTCCAGGGTGCGCACCGAAGGCGAGAGGTGAACGAAGAAGAGGCGGCGACGCTCGGCGGGCCGCATGATGCTGACCTCGCGCGTGACGAAGGCCGCGCCCTGTTCCACAGCATCAAAGCCGGGCTCAAGGATAACCACATCCATGTGGTCTTCGCGCATGCGCTCGATGGCCTGCGTCGTGTCGTCTGCGACGAAGACCTGGTAATTGTCGGAAGCCAGTGAGCGCGCCACAGCATCGCGATAGGCTGGCGTGGTGCAGACCAGGGCGCGGCGTCGCTCCCAGGCCAGGCCCGATGAAGGAGTGGGGGCCAGCGCCTTTTCCGTCGCGCCTCGCTGCAAGAGCGCGAGGAGCATCTGCGCTATGTCGCCGCCTTCCATCCCGGCCGGCTGCTCGTAGGCCCGCACCTCTTCCGCAGGAGCCGACATCTCGGGGTTGTAGGCCGGGGCGGGCGTGGGCTGCTTGTAGCGCGGGTTGTCCAGCGCAGGCGTCTCGCCGACGGCCAGCGCGCCCTGCTGCTCGCCGCCGCTCTGCGCGGGAGGCTGCGCGTTGATGATCTGCTGGCACTTCGGACAGCGTATGGTGAAGGAGCGCGACGGCACCTTCGCATCATCTAACTGCAAACGGGTCGTACACTGTGAACAGACAACAATCATAAGTGGCCTCGGGCAAAGCGGGGATGTTTATTCGATCATGCTCAGCATGGAGCTGCCGTGTGCAGCGCCGACGGGCATGCTCTCGGTTTCGGAGCGAATGAAGTCCTCGGAGGAGGAGAGCCCCTTCAAGGCAAGGAGCAGGTTGTTCTGGTTAGTGGCGAAGGCCAGGCCGTCTTCCGTGGTGATGACCTTCTGCTCGATCATACGGCGGATCACGGTGTCAAAGTCCTGCATGCCTTCGAGCTTGCCGTCGCGCATGGCGTCGAGCAGCGACTTGCCTTCGGATTCGCCCTCTTCTATGTACTCGCGTGTGCGCGGAGTTGATTTGAGAATCTCCACGGCCGCGACCCGTCCCCGCGAGTCGGCGCGCGGAATCAAACGCTGCGAAACGATGTAGCGAAAAGTCTGCGCCAGGCGAGTGCGGATGACCTGCTCTTCGTTCTTCGGATAGAGACCGATGATGCGGTCTATGGATTTAGAGGCGTCAATCGTGTGCAGCGTGGAGAGAACCAGATGGCCCGTCTCGGCCGCTTCGAGCGCGATCTCAGTCGTCTCGTAGTCGCGCATCTCGCCGACCAGAATCACCTTCGGAGCCTGGCGCAAAGCTGCGCGCAGAGCCGACGAGAAATCCTTCGTGTCCGAGCCGACCTCGCGCTGGTTGATCGTCGAACACTTGTGCTGGTGCAAAAACTCTATCGGGTCTTCGATGGTGACGACGTGGTAGTACTTCGTCTCGTTGATGATGTCTATGATGGCGGCGAGCGTGGAGGATTTGCCGGAGCCGGTGGGCCCTGTCAAAAGGACTATGCCGTTGCGCAGCTCCGCGATCTCGGCAAGCTGCTGGGGAAGACCCAGAGACTTCAGCGTCGGGATGTCTGTCGGGATGACGCGCATGACTATGGAGTAGGAGCCGCGCTGCTGAAAGATGTTGACGCGAAAGCGCGTGCGCGACGGCAGGCTGTAGCTGAGGTCGGCCGTACCCGTGCGCGCCAATCGGTCTGAGGCGTCAGGGTTGCCCTGCATCAGCGTCATCGCGATCACTTCCGTCTGGTAGGGCGAGAGCTTCTGCAAGCCGAGCGGCGAGACGGGCGTCAGCTTGCCATTAATCTCGACCTGCGGCGGTTGGCCTACGGTGAAGTTGAGATCGCTGATTTTGTCCGAGACGAGCAGCATACGCTCGATGATGGGCGGCAAATCGAAGAAGCTCATGCCGGATGGCTCTCCATTTCTTCAGGGGAAGATCGTGACAATTCGAGGCGGGTTGACTTCGGAAATTACTCTCAGGTCGTGCACCGGAGCGGCCCCTTGGAAGGCGCTCGTAAAGACCCACCGCATTGTCGCGTAAAACGCGGCCAAACGCAAGGCATAATTGTTTTTTCGGCTCTTTTATTAAGGTTTTTGCGCCTCAAGGAGTGAGAGCAGCTCTCTCGTGCGCTTTTCTATCTCCGAGGGCTCGGCCAGCAGGGTGCTGATGCAGGCCACCGAGTCGGCTCCGGCAGCGAGCACCGAAGGCGCGTTCCGGCCCGTAATGCCGCCGATGGCGACGAGCGCAGTGGAGCCGGTCGCCTGCCTGAGGAGCCGCAGTCCTTCGAGGCCGACTACCGGGTCGGGCCGCTCCTTGGAGGAGGTGGAATAGATTGGGCCAATGGCTATGTAATCTATGGGAAGGCTGGCGGCCGCTATGGCCTGTTCGAGGTTATGCGTGGAGAAGCCTATGATGGCTGTGGGCCCAAGCAGTCTGCGCGCGGCTTCGGGCGGAAGATCATCCTGGCCCAGATGAACGCCGTCCGCATGAAGGGCGAGCGCAATGTCGGCACGGTCATTAATAATCAGGCGCACACCCAGAGCTGTAGCCACACGCAGAGCTTCCAGAGCCGCGCGGTAAAACTCCCGGGGCGAGAGATGCTTCTCGCGCAGTTGCACGAGCGTCGCGCCGCCCGCGCCGAGGCGCGCGACCTGCTCCGCATGTGAGAGCCCCGTGAGGCGCATGTCCGTGATCGGATAAAGCTTGGGCAGATGCATATTCCAGCTTGCCACTCGTCGCTTGTCACCGGGTCGCCGTCTTCAAGTGTTGATCGAAGAAACGCAGGATGCGCTCGTATTCGTCCGTCCAGCTCTCCGGGCGCGTGAAGGCGTGGCTCTCTTTCGGGTAGAACATGGCTTCAAAATATTCGGTCTTGCCCAGCTCGATCAGGCGCTCGACCAGTTGCACGCTGTCCTGGAAATGCACGTTGTCGTCCACCATGCCGTGCAGGATGAGGAGCGGGCGGCGCAACTGCTCGGCATAGGTGATGGGCGAGCTGCGACGGTAGGCTTCCCTGTTCTTGTCGGGAAAGCCCAGGCGTTCGGTAGTGTAGACGGGCGACGAAGCGAAATAGTTTTTCCAGTCGGCGACGGGGCGCAAGGCTGCGGCGCAGGCTATGCGGTCGGGCGCGCGCATGGCGGCCATCTCGGCCATAAAGCCGCCGTAGCTTCCGCCGTACATGCCCACGCGAGCCGGGTCAACAGAGTAGTTGCGGACGAGGTAATCTATGCCGTCCAGGTGATCTTGAAAGTCCAGGCCGCCCAGGAAATCATAAACGTCTGTACGCCAGTCGCGCCCGTACCCGGCAGAGCCCCTGTAATCTATGTCGAGCACGACGTAGCCGCGCTCTGTGAGAATGTGATTGAACATCTGCTCGCGGTAATAGTTGTTCCAGCCGTTAATGACGTTTTGCAGGTAGCCCGCGCCGTGCACGAAAAGAACTGCCGGATACTTTCTCGATTTATCGAACCGCGCGGGCAGGTAGAGGCGCGCGGGCACTGTCTTGCCGTCCTTGGCTTTGAATTCGATGAACTGCGGGCGGGCCCAAGGCGTCTGCTTGAAGCGTGAGGGCACTGTGTCTGTCAGGCGCACGGGCGCTGAAGGGCTTGGGCAGTCCGGGCACAGGCGCAGAGCGTAGAGGTCGTTGGGCACGTTCCACTCTGAGTGCTCGTAAAGCAGAGTGTCGCCTTTCTCGGCAAGCTGCGGGTCTATGTTCATCCCCGGGGCGGTTGAAAGCTTTGAAGCCTTGCCGTCGCGCACGTCCAGCACGTAGAAGTGGCGCTCGGCGGTCGAGTCCTGCGTCGAAGAGTAGATGATGCGCTCGCCGTCGCGGTGCCACTTGGCCCAGCTTACTTCCCAGGGCCCGCGCGTCAGTTGGCGGGCGGCGGAAGGGGCGCTCGCTGCGGTGTGGGCGCTTCTAGTGGTCTCACCTGCGCCGTTCTGTTTGAGCGGAAGGACGTAGAGGTGATTGAAGCCGTCGCGCTCGGAGGCGAGGAGAAGGCGGTCGCCTTTCGGCGAAACCTCTACGATGCGCGAAAGCTGCGCGACCCATTTCGGGTCTGTCTCCTCGTCCAGCAGCGTGCTCGCGCCGTCGCGCGCCGAAGCGAGAAAGATTTGACGACGCTTCGTGTCCCGGTCAATGCGGTCAACGACGAGAGACGAGCTATCGGGCGTCCATTGAATGCTGCGAATGTAGGAGACGCCCTCGGGCGCGGGCAATTTAAGGAGGACTGTGTTCTGCGGCGCGCCCGTGGTGTCGCCAATCTGAACGCGCTGCTCAGTCCAGCCGCGCCGCACAGTGGGGGCTGTGACGAACTCGCCCGTGTAGTCAGGCACGACCAGAGCGCGCTGCTTTGAGCTATCCGTGATGACGTAGGCGACGCGCGTCCCGTCCTCGGAGACTTCCGGGCCGAAGACGGATTGGCCCGTGGGGACAGTAGCGCCGCCCGAAGACTGCTGCGACGCGCCGCTACTACTACTACTACTGCTCGCGCCACCCTCTCGCGTCAATTGAATGATCGCGGCCTCGTCCACGTTGAGGATGAAGAGGTGGCCGCCCGTCTGGTAAAGAATACGCTTTGAGTCCGAGAGCCAGCGCGCGCCGCCCTCGACGCCTGCTGTACTCGTCAAGCGCCTGGGAGCGCCGGAGCCGTCGCTTGCGACCATGTAAAGATCGCCTGCTTTAGAGAAGAGCAGGCGGCGCTCGTCCGGCGACCACTCGACACCGCTGACGCTCTGCTCGCGGGCCTGCTGCGCGCGGTCGCGCTGCATGACGCGCTCTTCGCGTCGCTCGCCCGTGCGCGCCTCGTCGCGCTCGCCTTCGGATTGGGCCCGCGTCTCCTGCGGCTTATCCACTGCGCGCGCCAGGAGTTTGGCCTGCCCGCCCTCGCTCGAAACCACGTAGAGGTCGCGCGGCTCTCGCCCGGTGGCGCTCCACAGGTAAGCGACGGCTCGTCCCGTCGGCGAGAGCTTTTCTCCCTCGACGCGCATCCCGGCAATTGAAGGCTCCGCCATGATGTCGCGGACGGTGAGCGTCGTGGATGATTGCGCAAACGCCACCTGGGCCCATTGACTGATGAGCAGGATGGTGAGCGCCAGCGTCAGGCTTTGACGTGAAAGTTTTTCGGTCGGCATAAGCATTCTTTAATCTAACTGCGGTTGAAAGGGTCGGCTGCTCTGTTTTGCGCGCGCGCTATAAACTTATTCGATCCAGCGTGACTCGTAAATCCTGAAAAACTGTGATCGTGTGGTTATCCGGCACGGGAGTCCAGTCGGTCGGATCGTCCGTCAGGCGCTCGCTGGCGACGATGACGGATTTCGCCTGCTCGCCCTGCGCGACCGAGTGCATGTCGCAGAGCCCGCCGGGCAGACATTCAAAGCGGCGGCCGCGCGAGAAATGGAGCGACGCGCCCGCGACACCTTCGCCGGAACAGTAGCGCGAGACGACCGTCACCTGCCCGTCCGTGACGGCGAAGTTGCAGAAGGAGTCTTCGGTGATGCCTGCTGCGCGCGTCCACTCGTTCAAGCTCGCAATCGTCTCGACCAGCGCGCGGCGCATCTCCGCGCCGTCCACCTCGCCGAAAGGCACGCGCAAGGAGTTGAGAAAGAGCGCGAAGGCGTGCTCCGAATCGGTCGTTCCCTGAATCATGTCGTAGAATTCATCCTTCAGGCTGTCGCGCAGCCGCCGCCTGACCTTGTGAAAGCCCGCGACCACTCCGTTGTGCATCCACATGAAGCGGTCGTAGGCGAACGGATGCACGTTCGCTTCGTTGACGGCCATGCCGGGGCTCGCGGCGCGCACATGAGCGAAGAGGCAGGAGGCTCGGGTCTTGGCCGCGAGGTTCTGCAAGTTGCGATTAGACCAGGCGGGCGTCACAGAACGCTGCACGCACGGCGCAGGATCGATGTCGGGCACGTACCAGCCGACGCCGAACCCGTCGCCGTTCAAAGGCTCAGCCCGCTCGCGCGCCTGGTAGCTCTGCATGATTAAAGAATTGACCGGGCGATACAGGAGGTCTGCCAGCAGAAGCGGTGCGCCCGCGTAAGTCAGAAAACGACACATAAGATTTTTATTTGGGAGACGGGAAATGAGCGAACACGGAGATAATACAACGGAACCGGACGCGCCGTCGCCTGAGCACGGGGCCCCTCGGCCCGCAGGCAGCTACTATTACGACGACGCTACGGGCTACGAGATTTACGACCCTTTGCAGGAGGAGGAGGAGGAAGAGGAGGATAAACCGGCGCAGGGCGAGCACGAGATTGACGGTTAAGCGATCATTCCCCCGATGCGTCGTCGCCGATCTCCAGCGGGTAGCCGTACATTCGCTCGAACAGCCTGCGCTTGAACTCCGGCGGCGGGAGATTCTCCGGCAGAGATGCGATGACGAATTCGCGCGCGGCATCAAACATCAGCGCGCCCATCACGAACCGCTCTTCACCCGAGCGAGAGCGCATCATTTCGCGCACCATCGCTTCCACTTCAGGCGTAGTGTCATTCATCCAAGCACTCCTGCCATAAATCGTACAGCCCTAATCTGCGCGTCCACTTTTCCAGATAGCTATTATCATACTCGGTCGCCAGCAGGTTCCTCACGTCTCGAAGCTGAATTGCGGAGCGCGAATCTCGCGCCCAATCGAGCTTGGATATAATCAAATCCTCTTTGCTTACGAGCCAGACGGTGAAATCTTGAATCTTGACGGCGGTGCGCCGCTCGAATTCCAGTCGCCTGTAATCGCTGCTTTTACGGATAATACAATCCACCTTGATGACCGTCTCCTGATGAATCAGGTTAAAGACGGACTCGCGCGCGAGAGCGTTGACGATTGCCTGGCGCGCCACGTAGTAATCGGGACTGAACAGGGCGGTCATCCTATCCACGTCTTTTGAATCGAGAGCCACGACCAGGTCAATGTCACGCGTCATGCGCGGCTGCGTGTAGTAGTTCATAGCCAGAGAGCCGGTCAACATGTAGTCAATACCGGCTTCGGCAAACTTTCCGGCAAGGTCGCGTATGACATCGATCTCATTCTTCATAGCGCGCGATTGATCTCGGCTGATTGATAAAGCCGCTCAGGACTCTTTCTTCTTCGGCCGCTCGCCCGCGCGCAGCACCCGCTTGCGAAGGCGTATGGTTTGAGGCGTGACCTCGACCAGCTCGTCGTCGGCGATGAATTCGAGCGCCTGTTCCAGGGAGAGGTCTTTGACGGGCACGAGGCGCATCGCTTCGTCTGCGGTCGAGGCGCGCATGTTCGTCAGCTTCTTCTCCTTGACGGCGTTGACATCCAGGTCAACGGCCCGCGCATTCTCGCCAATAATCATGCCTTCATAAACCTTCGTCCCCGGCCGCACGAACATCGTGCCGCGCTCCTGCAAGTTGAAGAGCGCATAGGTCGTCGTCTCGCCCGCGCGATCTGCGACCAGAGAGCCCGTCGAGCGGCCGCGTATCGAGCCCTGCCACTGGCCCCAGCGCAGGAAGAGAGTGTTGAGGAGCCCCGTCCCCTTAGTCTCCGTCAGGAACTCGCTGCGGAAGCCTATGAGGCCGCGCGAAGGCGTCTCGAATTCCAGGCGCACGCGCCCCGTTCCGTGATTGACCATCTTCGTCATCTGGCCTTTGCGCCGCCCGAGGGCTTCCGTGACGACGCCTATGAACTCTTCTGGACAATCGACGACGACCTGCTCGATGGGCTCTAAAGTCTTGCCCGCTTCGCTGCGTGTGATGACCTCCGGCTTCGAGACCTGTAGCTCGTAGCCCTCGCGCCGCATCATCTCTATGAGGATGGCCAGTTGCAGCTCGCCTCGTCCAGAGACTTTGAACTGATCGGGTGAATCCGTCGCCTCGACGCGAATGGCGACGTTGCCGAGCGTCTCCCTGTCGAGGCGCTCCTTGATCTGCCGAGACGTGACGAAGCGCCCTTCGCGCCCGGCAAAGGGCGAATTGTTGACGCCGAAGATCATGGAGATGGTCGGCTCGTCAACGGCTATGACGGGAAGCGGCTGCGGGTTGAGAGCGCCGGTCACGGTCTCGCCGATCTCTATGTTCTCGATTCCGGCAAGAGCGACGATGTCGCCCACGCGCGCGCGCTCGACCGCCTCGCGCTTCAACCCCTCGAAGACGTAGAGCTGCGAGCACCGCGTCTTATCCACCGTCCCGTCACGACGAACAATTGCAACGGTGTCGCCGACAGTAATCTCGCCGGAGAAGATGCGGCCGATGGCTAGCCGCCCGACGTACGGGTCGTAATCCAGATTGGCCACGAGGAGCTGCAAAGCGTCCTCGCGCACGGCGCGCGGCGCAGGGATGCTTTCGACTATCTGATCGAAGAGCGGGCGCAAAGACCCGGACTCCTCATCCAGGCTCCGTTTGGCCACGCCGTCGCGCGACACGGCGTAGAGGATGGGAAACTCTATCTGCTCGTCTGTGGCGTCCAGGTCTAGGAACAGCTCGTAAATCTCGTCCACGACTTCCGTGGGGCGCGCGTCCTGCCGGTCGATCTTATTGACGACCGCGATGGTGGGCAGGCGGGCTTCGAGCGCCTTGCGCAGCACGAAGCGCGTCTGCGGCAGGCAGCCTTCGGCCGCGTCCACCAGGAGCATCACGCCGTCCACCATCTTCAACACTCGCTCGACCTCGCCGCCGAAATCTGCGTGGCCCGGCGTGTCCACGATGTTGATCTTCACGTCGCCATAGCGCACGGCCGTATTCTTGGCCATGATCGTGATGCCGCGTTCGCGCTCCAGGTCTAGCGAGTCCATCACGCGGTCTCTGACCTGCTCGTTCTCGCGAAAGGTTCCTGATTGCTTGAGCATCGCGTCTACAAGCGTGGTCTTGCCGTGATCGACGTGGGCTATGATGGCTATGTTGCGTACATCTTTTCTCTCTTCAGTCATACTTCTCCTGCACAGATCAGAAGGGCGCTCTCAGGTCGCGTAATCCGCAAACGAGCATCTTAACATGTGCGCGCGAAAAGGATGAAAGCCGGGCTCCCTTGAGCTTCGGCTGGCCGCCGTTCAGTCCCGCTTCTCAAACTTGCCCGTTTGCCTGAGCGCCTCTGCGAGGACGATGGCGACGGAGGTCGCCAGGTTCAGGCTGCGCACATTCCGGTTGAGCATAGGGATCGTCAGACACCTTTCCCAGTTGGCACGCAGCAGGTCTTCCGGCAGGCCGCGCGTCTCTCGTCCGAAGACCAGGCAGTCATGCTCATCGAACTGCCAATCCGTATAAGTCCGCTCGGCTTTCGTCGTGAGGTAGATGAAGCGCGCTTCGGTAAGCGAAGCGGCGAGCGCGTCGAGGTCGCGGTGGCGATAGAGCGAGACCTCCGGCCAGTAATCCAATCCGGCACGGCGCACGGCTCTCTCGTCCAGGCGAAAGCCCGTCGCGCCGACTATGTGCAGGGGCACGCGCATGGCCGCGCACAACCGCGCGATGTTGCCGGTGTTGGGCGGAATCTCCGGCTCGACAAGTGCTACGGAAAGCATGACGCGTCAATAGTAAAGGCAAACGGTTAATAGAGAAAGGCAGCTCCTCGACTCGCCGCTCGGCGCAGCTCACCTTCTGTCGTCCCGCGCAGGGTTGAGGAGGCCGAAGTTGTGCGAGAGGAAAAAATGAAGGAACGGCGCGCTTCGCTTGAAGCATTCGCCGTTCCTTGGTTAAGGGCCACAAGGGCCGAAAGTTTTGTGTGCGCCGATGAAAGGTTGTAGTTGTTGTTCCCTGTACGGTTGAGTCGGAGTTACCTCTTCTTCGAGCCGCCCTTCTTCGAGCCGCCGCCCTTCTTGCCTCCGCCCTTCTTGGAGCCGCCGCCGCCGCCCTTCTTCGAGCCGCCGCCGCCGCCGCCTTTCTTACCTCCGCCTTTGCTTCCACCTTTTTTAGTTGCCATAAGCTGTTGCTGCTCCTTTTCAGTTAGTGGTTACGACCACAAGATGCTGTGTCAACTTTTTTCTTGTGGCCTAGAGTGAACGGCGCACAACATGTTGGTATATAAACTCAAAAAGCGCTGATGTCAATAACTTATTCATCTTAGTGAATAATTTTTTTGCGCACGCGTGCTTATATCTTCGATGTGAGCGCGAGCGTCCGCGCAGTTGAAGCCACAGGTGAGATGCAATTATCGAGCTTGAGAGATTGCGGTGATTGTTAGAAGGCAGTGCGACCGATCACGGATGAGAGAGACCGACGATGCTTGATGCGCGTGAAAGAGACGACGCGCCGGCAGAGGCGCTCAGCGGAAGAGGGGAGTAAAGATCCACTGGCTATGGCGACCGATGCCATAGTAAGTGATGATCGACTCGCTCTTGCTACGACTGGCGACGCCGACGAAGGGCCCAGTGCCGCTGTCCGAATCATCGTCGCTGCCGGGCATGGATTCGTCCGACCCGGTGTTGACGAGGTTCGTCATCTGCACGACATATTGCTGAAAGCTTGGCTCACGCGTCTGAGGAATATTCCCTTCGGCGTACGTCATCACCCTGCGCTGAAAGTCCAGAAGGGTCGAAGTGCGCGGGCGGATCAAACGCCACTCGCCGCCGTTTGTTAAGGGGTCGCGGGCGGCTGCGGGCCGAAGGATCTGAATTCTTTGCGTGCCGCGCGGAATGCCTTCGAGCAGTTGCTCCATCGAAGTGGGAAGCTGTCCACCCGTGGAGCGCGCGTAGAGACGTATGGCCTGGGCGACTTCTTCGCCGCGAAAAATGGCTTCGATCTCGCGTTCGCGCTGCGCCTGCTGCCGGACATTAGGCGCGACGGCGATGATCATGAGCGCCATGACAGTCATCAAGGCCAGGAGCGCGACGAGCATGTAGCCCTCCTCGCCGTGACGACGACGCACAGTCGCGTCGCTTGCCGGCTCCGGGCCCTTTCGCTGACTTGAAGCGTAGATTATTTTCATCACAGGCTCAGGGCGTTTCATCGCTCTCTTCCGGCTCTTCGGCCCTTCTGGGTTGTGGGACGGGGGGTTGATAAGGGGGCTGTGGGCCGCGATTGCCTTCGCCGCCTCCTTCAAACGGGAGCGTGTGCTTGATGCGGATGGAGGTATCTGTGAGCAAGACTTCGCGCTCAGAGATGCTGGTCACACGAAAGCGCCCGCCGACGGTGTCGCCGCGCTGCACATTCAAGAGTTGCTTGGTGTTCTTGTCTTTAAGGATGGCCGTGTCGCTGTAGTGCTTGTCTCCGATGATGCCGACGAAGCTATAGTTAGGTATGGGCGCGGCCATGACGTTGAGGGTCACAGGGTTTGAGAAGAGCTTGCCGTCGCTTGAGCGCACGCTCACCTGGCGCGCGCCTTCGTAGCCTATGAGCGGAGCGGGCACGTTTGCTGAAAGCTGCTGCGGGCTGACGAAGCGCGTCGCCAGCTCAGCGTCGCCGACGTAGATACGCACGGCCGGCGTGAACTTATCTCCCGTGACTTGCAGGGTAAAGTCGCCCGTGCGCGCGTAGACGTTCGTCGGCGAGATGGACGAGAGCACGACTGTTGGCGGCGGCGGTGGTGAAGGTGAAGGCGGAGGTGGCGGAGTCGGCGAAGGCTTCGGCGGCGGCACGTAGAAGGCGAAGATGTTGCGCCCGGCCTCGGGGACGGCCGGGGGCGTCATCTGCCAGTTAATCACGCGCGGCGGGGCCAGCTCATCCTCCTGGCGAACCTGGTTAGGCGTCGGCACAGTCCTGGTATTGACCGCGGTCGTCGTGGTCGTCGTTTGCGTCGCGCCCGCTCTTCTATTGTTATTGTTGTTAGCCGTTCTTTGCGGGGTGGAGGAAGAGCCGCCGAAGAACATATAGGAGAGAGCGGCGAGCGCCAACACGCCGAGCACGATGGCCGCGATCAGCTTATTACGCTCGGATGGAGTCTTGCCTTCAAATAAAGCCATAAGTCACTTCGGCAAACCCGTCGCAAAGTTTTGCGCACGGTCGGCCGCCCTCAAGGGTTATCAGTCTGCGAGCCTTCGGCGTCGGCCGTCTGGCTGCGCTGAAAGTAAGCGGCCAGGTCAACGCGCAGGCTAACGAGCGTGCCGCGCGCTGCCGGAGCGCGGGCCGTCGCAGCGCCGGGAGGTTGCGCACCCATTGCGAGCGCCGCCGCTGCCGCCGCTGCGTCCTCAGCATTAGTAGCCTTTTCCAGTTCCACGTCGTTGATGACTATGAATTGACTGCTCGCTTCCAGGTCGCGCATGAAGCGGCGCAGGTTCGGATATTGGCCTTCGACGGTGACGCTGACGCCGATGCCGGGAAAGAGGCTCTGCCACTTGGCGACGCCCTGCTTGTTGTTGGCGGCGTTGGGTCTCGGCTGGCCGGGCCCCGTCGTGCCTAAAGCGTCGAGGGCGACGTAGGTCGGCCCCGAAGTATTGCGCAACCCGTTGCTGCGAATCATCTGGTTCAGAGCATTGTAGAGGCTCATGCGACCTGCTTCGCGCGACGACAGGCGCTCCTGCTCGAATCTTTCGACGCTCTGGTTGATCTCTTCGACGGTGGCTTGCGCGCTGGTGCTGCGGGCCGCGCCCTCGTTGGCGGCGCGCAGTTGCTCCTGCAAGACCGTGCGCTCGCGTTGCAGCGCGGAGAGTCGCATCTCGGCCGGGACGAGGAAGTAGAGATAGGCGAAGACGGCGCTAATCAATAGGAGGAGGCTGAAGGCGAATCCGGCCAGCTCGGGCAGACCGAACATGCTGCGCTGGCGCGACTGGCGCAGCTTCTCTATACGCGCGCGCACCTGCTCGCGGCGCGCACCCTTGCGCGCGGCCGTCTTGGCGGCGGTCTTGTTTGTCTCCGCTACTCTGCCTGAATGCTTCGGGTCGCTCATAACCACTCTAAGACTACTGCTGATGCTACTACTACTACTGCGCCCCCTCGCCTTTAGCTGTGGCCGCAAGGCCCGTGGCCGCTATGTTGCGCTCGGCGCGCGGGCTCGTCGTGGGAGCGCCTGCGCGCGGCCTGTAGATCACGCTCAGCACGGACTCCGTCCCCGTCTCGTTTCTTCCCTTCTGAAGATTCTGGGCCAACAGGTTGGCTTCAAAGATTCCGGTGCGGCTCATCTCACCGATCATCTCGGTCACGTCGTTGGGGCTCTTGCTGACAACGGACAGCTCAAGCTCGGCGGAGGTCTCGCCGCCGCGCGAGGCCACGTCGCGGACGCTGATGCGCGTGACGCGAACATCTCCGGGCAGCGAGCTTTCCAGGTCTGCGAAGAGGCGAGACCAGGAGAAGCGCTTACGCTCGACGAGCCTTTCGGCCGCGTCGCGTAGCTGCTTTTGCTCCGGCGTCAACGCAGCCCTCACCTCCTCCGCGCGCTTCTTCAAAGCGTCTGCCTGCGAGCGCAGGGAGTTCACGTCCGCAGCCACCACGGCGGCCTTGCGATTGGTCTCGCTGGCGCGGCTGACGATCAGGACGAGCGCGATGAGAGACGCAATGGCGATGATGGCCGTGACCGTCCACGGAAACGCGCGATTGCGAAAAGGCTGGCTGGCAAGATTAAGGTTAGTGCTCACGACGTTTCGCTTCTTCTTTTACTGCTAAGGCCGCACTGGGAAGCGCCGAGGCGGCGTTTCCTGGGGGAAATGAAAGCATACCGCGAGCACCAGACAGGCGCAACCGGGCGGCGCGCGCCCGGCCCCGGGGTTCCTGAGCCCCCAGGTTAAACGCGCCCTCCGGCCGCAGGTTGCAGATTCTTAGACCTATATAATAAGGAGAGGCGGGCGACAAAAGCGGAGCCCCGCGAGGGATGGCGATGCAGTCCTGCTTCGCGGGGCTGTTTGTATATCGGCTTGCGGGTTGACCGTTTATGCGGGCTTCTGTCTTACCTCGGCTTCGCCTGGCTGATGACGCGCGAGTTGATGACTTTTCCGGCGGCGTCCAGGGTCAGCTTGATGGCTGCGCCGGAGGTGTCCGTGACGCGGCGCAAAGTCTGACCGGCCGCGCTGGTCGTCTCGCTCAGGACGCTCAGCGACGAGACATCACCGACCGTGCGCTGGCTCAAGACCTTGCCGGTGTTATCGAGCGTGCGTTCGACCAGGTTGCCGGCAGTATCAACGGTTCGCTGCACAGTCTGGCCCAACTGGTTGACAGTTTGACTGAGCAGCCCCGAAGGCTGCGTGACATTATTTAATGTCTGGCCGACGGCTCCGACGGCCTGGCTGGCAACGCCGCCCGGCTGAAGGGCAGTGCCCGCGACGCCTCCGACCGTGCCGAAGGTCTTGTCTACGCTTTGCAGAAGGCGTTCGAGTATTTGCGAGTTACGATCAATGGTGGTCAGCGTCCGGTCAATAATGGCGGCCACGTTGTCCAGGCGCACCTTGAGGAGCACTTCGGCGCGCACGCCCTTGATCGTCAGCTTGACCTTATCAATACTAGCATCGGCCCCGGCCGTGAGCGCCAGTATGTTGGCGAGCCGCGCGTCGAGTGAGACGCGCGCATGCAGGTTTTCAACTTCCAGGCTGATCTCACCCGTGGTCTTCCTCCCAATGAATTTGTCAATACTGCGTAAGCTTTCTGCCGGAAAGGTCGGGGTCTACGGGTAATGCACCTTAAAGGGGAGAGACGCGACTAATCTTCCGAAATCCTCAATTTCAAACAACAATTCTGCATGAAGCGAGAGTGGCTACGGCGCGCGCTCCTGTGGGCGACGCGCCGTGAGGCGTTCGAGCACACGCTCAAGCGTGGCGCGAAATCGCACCCGCCCGCGCACATTGCGCAAGAGCACGTCTATCTCGCTCGCGCCGACTTCGACGCCGACGCGAAGCCGCAAGCCCCGCGCACTCTCTTCGCCAGCTTCGACGGAGGTCGAGGCGGCAAAGTCGCGCTCGGTGATGCGCCGCTCGGCTATGTTCAGCTCAAAGTTCTCGTCCGCGTCCGTGCGGTCGGCGGAAGCGGAAGACTGCTGCGGCGACGGCTCTTCGCGCGCGGGCGGAAGCTGCCCGCCCCATCCCTGCTGCCCGGCGGCGAGCGCCGAGCACAGGCCGAGCAGGAACAGGGCTGCAAGCGTTCGGAAAAGTATGCGCGTCATGGTAGTCACAGCGGGCTGCTCCCTTCGCTCTTAGACTGAGCGGAAGGCGTAGAGGGCTGCGGGGGCTGAGCAGATGGCGACTGCGGCTTTTGTGGCTGGGGCGATTCCTGTTGCTCTTGTGCCGGGGGCGCGTCTTCGCTCGGAGGGATTTCGCCGAGGGCTTCGGCGGCGATGCGGTTGATGTCTGCGAAGACGCTCGTGATCTTGAGTTGGATGCCTATGTTGCGATAGGTGACGCCGGGCTCGACGGGGCGCGGAAGATTCTGTCGCTCGGCTTCCCAAAGAGTAGTGCGCTTGGGCTTGCCCGTGAACTCCACCTTCGGCTCGGGCACCGTCTCGAAACGAAGCTCGCGCGCCGTGACATTGGCCGTGATCGAGAGGTCTACGTCCGAGGAGGAAGAGCCCTACTGCTGCTGCCCGCTCGTTTGGGCCGCCGTCGTCGTGCTAGGCGTTTGAGCTTCGGCTCTCTCCTGCGCACGGGCATTCACAAGTCCCGCACAACCGAAGACGAGAAGCGCGATGATGAAAGGAGTCATTTTCTCAATCACAGTGCCATGTCCGCCTGCTCGCGTTTGAAGGGGAACTCTCTTTGGAGGGAACTTTTCGCGGCATCTTGGCAGGATATTAGATTGCGCGCAAAAACTTTATTCGGGCCGCGAGGGAAGCACTGCGGGGCCGTCTTCGCTCGCCGGGCGGGGGCTGTAGGCGCAGACGCGATTGCGCCCGCTGCGCTTGGCACGGTAGAGCGCCGAGTCGGCCAGCTCGACCAGCTCAACGGGGTCGCGCGAGTCCGACGGGTAGGAAGCGATGCCGATGCTGATCGTCATGTGATGCTTTCGTTCGGGCTCGGCCGAGCCGCGACGGGTGGCCGGGAAAGCGTGCTGCTCGACGCTCTGACGAACGCGCTCGGCGGCCACATGGGCCTGCGCGTAGTCTGCGTCGAGGAGGAAGGCCGCGAACTCTTCGCCGCCGAAGCGCGCGGCCACGTCGCCCGCCCTGAGCGCGTTTGTAATCACCGCGCCAAGCTCTTCCAGCGTGTCGTTACCGGCCAGGTGGCCGTAGGTGTCGTTGACCTCCTTGAAATGATCCACGTCCATCATCAGCACACAGAAGGGGCGCGACTCCGCTTCGGCGCGGGCAGCCTCGCGCCGAAGCTCCGAGAAGAAAGACTTGCTGGTCAGCAGGCCCGTCAGCTCGTCGTGCACGAGGAGGCGATGAATCTGTCGCTGGTACTCACGATCAATCTCGTCGAGCATGTCGAAGCGCAGGAGGTGCTCGCCTATCAGCAGCTTGTCGCCGTCGGCCAGGAATTGTTCGCTGATCGGTTTGCCGTTGAGGAGCGTGCCGTTGGTCGAAGCCAGATCGGTGATGCGATAGCGCACTTCGCCCGTCAACTGGTCGCGCTCGGTCGTGATGCGCGCGTGCAAGCGCGAGGCGCGCGGGTCGTTGACGCGGACATCGGCTTCGAGCGCGCGGCCCAGGATTACCTCGTCGCGATCAAGCGGGATGGGGACGGCCAGCAGGTCGCCGCGCAGAAAGACCAGCGCGGGCCGTCGTTCGTGCACGCGAACGGGGGAATCCAGAGTGTTTTCATTCGCGCTGTTATGTTTCATAATCGAAGCCGGTGGGGCCCGGGCGCGCGCGATCATCTACCCGTCATACGGGTCGCAATAGTTTCGCGCCCATCTTAACGCGCGAGCGGGCGCGACGGCAACATCATCGGTCGCGGTGGGCCCGTGTGCACATGGGCCGGAGCGGTCGCATGCCGGGGCAAACTGCTATATAATCCTGGTTCCTTGTCGCACGGGTGTTGATGACAGGCAGTGGTCATCCATCTGAAGTTCTCCCCAGAGGTTTTTGCATCATGGAGTCGAGTGAGTTGAAGGAAGAAGCCACAGCCTCATGCCCCTGGTCTGAGCAGCAGCTCACGGTCGAGCGTGTCGCGGATGCGCGGCTGCCGACCGAACGGGGCGAGTTTCGTCTCGCCGGTTATCGTTCGCTCACGAGCGATGAAGAGTTCGTCGTGCTCTACAAGGGCGAGCTGCGGCCCGAAGTGCCGACGCTCGTCCGCATTCATTCGCAATGTCTGACGGGCGATGTCTTCGGCTCGAAGAAGTGCGATTGCGGACGCCAGCTTCATCGCGCGATGGAGATGATCGAGCAGGAGGGGCGCGGCGCAATCGTCTACCAGTTGCAGGAGGGACGCGGCATAGGCATTCTCAATAAGATTCGGGCCTACGCGCTTCAGGACGAGGGCGCGGATACGGTCGAGGCCAACGAGATGCTCGGCCTCGGCGTTGACCTGCGCGAGTACAGGCAATGCGCCGAAGTCCTCTTCGACCTGGGGCTCTGCCAGGTACGCGTGCTCTCGAACAATCCGCTCAAGCTACAGGCGCTCGAAGAGGCCGGGTTGAAGATCGTGGACAGAGTATCAATCGAGGTCGAGCCGCCCGAGTGCGCCCGCCGCTACCTGCGCACCAAGAAAGAGAAGCTGGGCCACCTGCTTGAGGCTTGATTAGAGAAGGCAAAGGGAAAAAGGTAAAAGGCAAAAGTGAAGATGCGTTCTTACTTTTGCCTTTTACCTTTTTCCCTTTGCCTTTAACTTGCGTTAAGACTTGCCGGCGTTCTTGCTCATCTTCTCGGCGCTCTTCCTCAGCTTCTCGCTCAGTTCGAGTATGTCGTCAAGGTCGAGCTTGGCTTTGCCGGCGAGCTTGGCATCGACATCTCCCGTGTCCGAAAAGATCGGGTTCGTCAGAAAGCTATTAATCAGGAGTTCGAGGGCCGTGAGAGACGGCTTCAGGTCGTCGCCCGGATTCTGTATCTTCTGGCGCTTATCATCCTTGGCACTGGGAAGCGCGAGGTTGGTCTTGAGTCGCGCGGCGCGCTTCTTCACTTCCGCAGAGTTCTCCGCCACCTGCTTATAGTCGAGCGGCGCGGTCGCTGCCAGCATGCTTTTGATGTCCTGGTCTATCTCGCGCAGCCGTGCGAAGTCTTCGTTGACCTCCGCGAGCACCAACTGCGGGTCTCGCTTCGCGCCCGTTTTGCCGCTTCGCTCAAGGTTGGTCATCTCGGCTTCGCGCTGGTTGATGTCGCGGTCGCGGCCCGAGAGCCCTGGGCCCGAGCCGGTCGGGCTGATCTGCGCGCGCGACGAGACGGCCGATGCCAGCACAAGGACGACCAGCGCCGTCAAGACGGTCAAGCTACTGATCGCCCGTCTGTCATGCCAGTGATTCATGATAAAGCCTCCTTCAAAGAGTTGGTGGGATAACTCCCCCTTCATTTGATCTCGAAATCAATCCACTGCTGCGTCAATTGCTGCTTCTCCTTGGCGAGCAAGTCTACGACGACTACTTGCAGGATGTACTCTCCGGGCGCGAGGTTGCTGCCCAGTTGCAAGTGGCCGATGGCCGAGACCCGCTTGCGATCGGCCGCCTCCCCCGTGACCGGGATGATCTTGCCCGCATAGACCATCTGGTTGTCTTTGAAGAGCCGCACCTGCGTCTGTAGCTGCGGGCGGCCCGTCGTCTTATCGAGCTTCGCGTTGTAGACCTCGAAGCCGTAATCAATAACCGTCCCCGGACGGAAGCGCCTGATGGCCGGGCCCGACTGTGGGTCTTGCCCGCCGAGGCTCCCTTCGGCCTCGGCGCTGGCTGGCGTCGTCTGCCCGCCCTGCGGCGGAGCGAGCGCCTCTGCCCGGCGGTTGCTCGCCAGATAGATGCCGGACAAGGTCAGACGGTTCTTCTTCAGGTCTGGAACCTCTATGTACTGGCTCGCAGAGCCCACGCGCTCGGTCGTAGCATCGCGCACGGCGACTCTCAACTGGTAAGCGCCCGCCTTTCGTATCGGCAGGTTAATGCCGAAGATGAGGCCGTTCTTTAAAGCCTGCTCGTATTGCGCGCCGCGCACGATGACGGCCTCTGTGCGCGTGCGTTGATCTACGACCATCCCGTCGTCTCCGAAGGTCATCGCGACGACATCCACGTTGGCCTGGCGAGAGCCGTCCGGCTGCTCCTTGAAGTTAAGGGTGCGGGCATCGACGTAGATCAGCGAGCGCATGAAGGGCCCATACTCCGTGTCGTTGAGAAAGAGCGAGGTCAGGCGCAGGTTGACATCGCTGCTCGCAAACGGAGAGGTGATGGCGGCCAGCAATTGTTGAGCGCGCGTGCGGCGCACTGGCCTGGCATCCTCGTCCGAGATGCCGTAGAAGCCTGTGCGCGTGCGAACTGAAACGCCGGGCCGCGTGACGCGGACGCCGATATGATGAAAGCGCTTGCGCCCCGTCTTCGCGTCGAAGGTCGAATCGTCGGGCCGGTAGCCGATCAGGTAATAGCCCTTCTGATCTTCGAGGACGCGGCCTAAGCCCTGGTTAATATCATTGTTGTTGTGAACGAAGAACCCGCCCGTCTGGCTCGCCAGGTAGCTCAAGCCGCCCTGCGATTCAAAGTACTCCAAAGAACTCTGGTTCATTTGATTGTTGACACCCGGCCCCGAAATTCCGCTGATGAGACGGGTGCCGATGTCTCTTTTAATCCCCGTCGTATTGTCGCCCGCGCCCGGCAGTAAAACCGGCAGGCCGCGCGCATCGATGGCGTAGACGACAACCGAAGCGCGGTTCGCCAAGTCGGTCAGGCGGCGCATGGACTCAAGCGTGCGGTCGTTGTGTTCGTTCTGGGTGTTGAAAAGAGCAATGCCGTCCGACATCAGCACGATTGACTTGCGGCCCGGCAACTCTCTCATTCCGCGCACGATGAAGTTGATGGCCCCGAGCGTACCGACCGAGTAAAGCTCTTCGCGGAAATCGTTGATCTGATTCGTAGTCTCTTTGATCGGATTTCGCATGTTGGACTCGTTGGGGATGACCGGCGTCAACTCCTGTGTACTCACGTTCGGGTTAAGCGTCGGCCTGTTCCTGAAGTTGAAGAGCGGGTCGTCCTCAATGCGCGCAAACGCTGCGAGGCCGGAGCGACCGCGCGCATTCCACTGCACGCGCTCGATGGCGGCGTACAAGAGCTGCTTGTCGGCGGTGAACTGCTGCAAGGCTCCGACGCCCGCGCCCGTGCGGATGATCGCCACCAGGTCTCCGTCCTGCATCTGCTCGGTGACAAACTTACGCAACGCTCTGCGGACGAAGTGCGTGCTTTCAAATGACAATCCGAGGTCGTCAACCACCAGCGCGACAGTCCTTCGCACCTGCTCAGGCTTCAGCCTGACGGGAGGCACTGGGATGGGAGCAGCTCCGCTCTTCTCTTTGGATTTGGGCGCGACGGGCGTGCCGCCGCCGGCCACAAGCTGGTTCGGGGCGTTCGCCTCGACGAAAGAGAAGTTGGTGATCTGCTGCGGGCGGCCGTCCTCGAAAATCTGGAACTCAGAGGGCGAAAGGTCTGTGACGACTTTGCCCTTGCGGTCTGTCACGATGGCATCGACCTGCACCAGGTTGGTCGTGATCTTCACCACGTCGTCGCCCGTCTGCTCTGTGGGTGTTTGACGAGAGGCAGGTGGCTGCTGCGCGAAGGCTGAAGAGAGCAGCGCGAGCGCCAGTGCAAGCGCGAGCAGGGATTGTCCGTTCATGTTTTGCCTCCAGAGGAATCTTTATAGCGGGCAGTTAAAAAGGGACGTGCATGCGTCCTCCGTGGGGACGCCAACGGCCTCCGGCTCTCACCTATAGAGAAACGCCGGCTGGCCCACCTGGTTTCATAAAGCGCGGCGCTATTTGCTCGCGCTCTTACTCATCTTCTCGGCGCTCTTTCTCACCTTCTCGCTCAGCTCGATGATCGCTTCCAGATCGCGCCGGGCCTTGACGCCCAGCCTGGCATCGACGACGTTCGTCTCTTTGAAGACGGGATTGGTGACGAAACTAAAGATCAGTGTGTCGAGGGCCTCGACGGACGGCTTGAGGTCGGAAGCGCCGGGCGACGGGGTCAAGCGCGGAAGCCCTTCCCTGCTTTCGGCTTCGGGAAAGACGAGGTTCAGTTTCAGGCGCGCGGCACGCCTCCTGATCTCCCTGGCGGAATCCGAAATCGTCTTGTAGTTGGGTTCGCTCTCCGTGGAGACGGCGCGCATCACGTCGTTATTGAGAATCTGTAAGCGGCGGAAATCTTCCCTGATCTGTGCGAAGGCCAGTTGCGGGTCGCGCTTGACGGCTCTCTGACGATCCTTCTCGATCATCGTCAGTTGCGTCTCGCGCTCAAGGAGATTTCGATCTCTTTCGGAAATGCCCCCCGGGCGGAAAGGTACACCCTGTTGGGCCCGCAAGCTCGCCGCGAAGAGGATGTTGAAAGCAATGACAGCAATAGCAAGGAAGATGGCCCGGGTCTTTCCTCTATAGTATCTCATAACAGCCTCGGCAACATTGTCTCAGGGTTACTGCTCAGGAGAGGGCTCTCAGTATAGTACTGTTGAGATGTTCCGACAAACTTTTTCTGCTCGCGCGAAAAGAAGTCGCAGGGGCTTTACGCCTTGCTGGAAAATATAATCCGAGATTTCGGATGCCTATCCGAATCGGCATCCGGGGCTCTCTCTCGGGGGAGAAAAAAATTGCGGGAGGCGGCGTCTTAACCGCAACCTCCCGCACCAATGTAACTCACAAGACCCTTGGGTCAGCGATTACCAGTCAAAGCGGAGCGCCATTTGAATGACGCGGGCGTTGCTGGCGAAAACCTGAGACGGGTCGTTGAACAGCCTGTTGTTGATGGTCGCTGCCGTGACCGTGTTCACGTTTCCAACACCCGTGGTGCTGACCGGAGCAACGTCGTTGACGGAGCCCGGAATGTACTGCGGGTGGTTGAAGGCGTTGAAGAGGTCGGCACGCAACTGAATCTTCTTGGTCTCGCCGAACCGGAAGTTCTTGAAGATCGAGAAGTCGAAGTTGTTGATGCCCGGCAGTTGCAAGGTGTTGCGCGACGCATTGGCAACCGCACCGGCACCGGCACGGATGTACTGCGCGTTCGGGTTGTCAGCCCGGTAGGCGACAATCGCCCCGGCAGTGTTGCGCAAGGTCGTCACGGTACTTCCGGTTCCTTCGACGCCGTTCGGGTTGATGATCGTGCGATCACCGGCCGAGTCGCCGTTGGCGTTGGTGTCAAGACCGCTCAGCACTGTGGCCTTCTGGCCCGACTCGGCCGTGTAAGTACCGGCGAAGTTGAAGCCTCCGAACACCGTCCTGACGAACTTGTTCTCGTGATTGCGGAACCACGGCAACTCGTAGATGAACGAAGTCACAAAGCGGTGACGACGATCAAGAGCCGAGTCGGCGCGATCCGTTCTCAAGTCCTGGAACTCCTGAACACGACGCGGGCTGAGGACTGTCGAGAAAACCTCTGCCGTGGTGTCGTCGATCAGGTGGCTCCAGGTGTAAGCCGCAGTCATCTGGAAGCCGTTGGCGAAGCGGCGAATCAGTTGCGCTGATCCTCCGTGATAGCTTGAGTTTCCGTTTGACAGGAAGCCGACCAGGTTGTTCGTGAAACCGGCATTCGCAAACCGATCTACAAAGTTCGAACGCGCGTTGATGGTGTCGAGCGTCAGCGTCAACGCATCGAGCTGCGCCTGCGTCGGAGCGGTCAGGAAAGTCGGCAGACCCGGACGGCCCAGGGTCGGAGCGACCTTACCGATCTTGTTGATGCGGTTCTGCGTGAGCAGGTGTATGCCGCGCGTTCCCAAGTAGCGGAACTCAACAGACCAGTTGGTCTTGAACTGACGCTGTAGACTCAGCGACCAGGTCAGGGAGTACGGGACTTCCTGATCCGGCACGTATGACGCGGTCAGCGCACGCGCTATAGGCGCGGTGAAGGTCACCGGCCCCGGAATGGGAAGACCACCGTTGGCCAGGAAGTTCGGCGTGTAGGCGTTCAGGTCGGGCACGTCGAGCGTGACGTTGGCCTGCGGCGGCAGCGACAGGATGTACAGGTTATCGAAGATGTAGTCGTAACCCATCGAGAACCCTGCGCGGATGGAGCTCTTGCCGTTGCTGCCAAAGACGCTGCCCAGCAGTCCTTCCGTGAAGTTCGGCGACCAAGCGATGCCGAATTTCGGGCCGAAGTTGGTCATCTGCGTTTTCGGCTCGCGGAACTCGATCAGGCCCGGAACTGAAGCAATCGCATTCAGCGCTTGCAGCCTGGTGCCCTTGGGCGGCTCCTGATACGAGTGATTGATGCCGAGGTTCAGGGTCAGGTTCGGACGGATTCTCCAGTCATCCTGAATGTAGGTGTAGAGAATCTTCTGGTCGCCGTAGTAGGGCGACACGCCGACCGTGCGCTCACCCAGGCGATCCGGGCTTAGGTCGTACAGGAAGTACTGCAACTCACTGTACTGGTAGTCGCCGCGCGAGCGCTGAACGAAGGTCTGCGGCGAGATCAGCTTGCGGAAGTCCCCGCCGAATTTCAGCGAGTGATTGCCCCACAAGTAGGTCAAGTTATCCACGATCTGGTAGTTGTTCTCGATACCGGTCTGCGGGAAGTTCCCGTTCGGGCCGATGTCGTTCGCCAGGTCTTCCAGGCCGATGTTCGGGAAGACGCCGCCGAGGCCGGGGAAAGTCTCCGGGCCCACGGGGAAGTTGCCTTCCGAACGACGATAAGCAAGACGCGTCTCGTTCGACAAGTTAGACGTGAAGGTGTGGAACAACGAATAGGAGAACAAGCGCTGCTTGCCGGGAACACGGCTGTAGAACTGCGGCAGGAAAGCGCCCGTGTCGATGGTAATGAAGTTGGTCATGTTGAAGCGCCAACGGTGCGTCGTCTTGGTTGACTGGTTGTAGTCAATGTTGGTGACGACGTTGTTCTGCTTCAGGAAGTTCGGAGCGGCAAACGTCACGTTGCCGATGGGCACCTGTAGAAGCGTACCGGGGCAAGAGCCGCCGACGACGCCGGGAGCTGCCGTGTTCGGTCGAACCGAGCAGACCGAAATGGTTCCGGCATCGTTGGTCGGCGCAACCGGCGAGTAGAGATTGAAGACGCCGCGATTGGTCGCGGAGACGCCCGGCAGCGAGTTGATAATCGCAAACCCTGCCGCCGTCGGAGCAGTGATGCCGCCGGGAGAACCGGCAAGACCCTGCTGCAATCTCTCATAAGCCCAGTAGTAGAAGAGCTTGTCCGTGCCACGGAAGAAAGAGTCCGGCCCTTCGCCGAAGTGCGGCAAGGGCAGCGGGCCGCCGTTGTTGACACCGCCACGGAAGAAGTCCGAGCGCGGCATGAAGGTCTTGCCAGCGGGCGGCGGGTCTTCGCGCACGAAGCCGGACTGTATCTGCGAGTTGTCGAGAGCGTTCAGGTAACGGTTGCGGAAGAAGCCGTAGAACGATCCGAAGAACTCATTTCTTCCGGACTTGGTGACGGTGATGAACTGGCCGCCGTTGGAACGAGCGTACTCGGCCGAGAACTGGTTCTGAACCAGCGTGAACTCGGCCACGTTCTCCGGCGAGACGTAAGTCTGCGGGCCGGTCACTGACTTGTCGTTGTTGTCAATGCCGTCGAGCACGAAGTTGTTGTTGCGCGGACGCTGTCCGCCGACTGAGCCGCCCGTGCCGACGCCGACGCCGCCCGAGCTGCTGACGTTAGGAGCGATCAGGGCGAGGTTATTGACGCCGCCGCCGAAAGCGCCGCCGACGTTGGTCTGGGCCAACTCGACGACTTGACGCTCGTTAAAGCTCTTGGAGAGCTGTGTCGTCGTCGTCTCGACCAGCTCAGCGCCGCCTGCCGAGACGTTGACGGTCTCTGTGATCTGTCCGGCCTGCAACTGTGCCGGAAGGTCTGTGGTCTTACCAGTCTCAATGCGCACTTCCGTGAGCGTGAGAGTCTTGAAGCTGGCAGCCTCGATGGTGATCTGGTAATCGCCCGGGATCAGGTCGCCAAAGCGATACTCACCTTCCGAGGTGGTCGTTGTTTCGGATTTGTAGTTGCTGCTTTTGCCAGAGATGGTCACTTTTGCGCCCGGGACAATAGCCCCGGCCGGGTCGGTGACGATACCGCGCACAGCGCCCGTGGTTCCCTGTGCATACGCCGACATGACGTACGCCAAAGTGAAGACCGCCAGGACGGCTACTTGCGCAAATCGTCTTAAAGCACTCTGTAACATGCATTACTCCTTTCGAGTTAAATAGCGAACCGCAATGCAAAATCGCAACTCGTATGCCATCCGAAAAAGAGTAAATTATTTAGGAAAAAGCATGCCGTTTGCGCGTAAAGCCGAAGCCGTCCATCCAAAAATTCGGTTTTTCTCTCCAAAAATCCGAATCCTCGTGCCGCGCCCGGAAGCCTGCGGGCGGCCCGATGGGCCCACCGTCAAAGACCTGCTGGCAAGCCGGGGCGGCCCGTGAAGGCTGCACGAAGGCCCGGCGGCGAGCGGCTGGCCTGGCTGGGCCGCGACACAAGCCTGAGCGCGCGTCACGATTCTGACGATGAGAGCGTGGGCTAAATGGTAATGAGCGTGAGACTTGACACATCCAGGCCGGGCCACCCGGCCTCTCTTGGGCGGGCGGGGCCGGCCCGCATTAACTTGCTAAGGCCGCTCGCCCCTGTCGGCATTGCCTGGCCCATCTTCTTCGGGCGAAAGGTCACGCGGAAGAAGCTTTAAGGGAGGATGAAAGAGAGGCTTTCGCGCTCTTTGGGCCCAGGCCGGTCATCCAAAAAAATAAAAAGGAGTTGGCTGTTTTGGATTTCGTCGCTCCTCGCGCGGCATCTCAGACCGAGCGAAACAGCCTTTTTTCTTAAACAATTCAGCTTTCAAGGTTTATGGAATATCAGTTGCCTGTTTTTTATTCGCTACAATGTCTATTTTGCATCGGCAATTTCTACTCAAAACTTAGGAGGTAGTGATGACACAGCACTACAGAGCTTTTTTACGCCTCACAGCAGTTCTAGCTTTATCTATTTTGTCGGCTGTTGGCGTGGCGGCGCAGCAAACGACGGGTGACATTAAGGGGCGCGTGACGGACGCGCTCGGCAACCTCGTGCCCAATGCCAGCGTGACGGCGCACAACACGGGCACGGGACTGACCCGCACGGCCACTTCGGACGACACGGGCGAATTCACCATCGCGCAGCTTCCGGCCGGACGCTACGACGTGACGGTCGAGGCCAAGAGTTTCAGCAAGACTCTGCTGAAAGACCTGGAATTGAACGTCGGGGCGACGCAGACGCTCAAGATCGAGCTGAAGCCCGGCGAAATCACAGAGACGGTCGAAGTGGTCTCGGACGCGGCGCTCGTCGAAACCACCACGTCCGAGCTGAGCAGGAACATCACCCCCGTCGAAGTCCAAAACCTGCCGCTCATCAATCGCACCTTCGCAAACCTTTCCGTGATCGCGCCGGAAGCGCGCCCCGTCGGCAGCTTCGACCCGACCAAGACGCGAGTCGGCAACATAGCCTTCAGCGGCGGCGACGGTCGTCAGGTGGACGTGAACGTTGACGGCGGCGACAACAAGGACAACGTCGTCGGCAGCCTCTTACAGAACTTCGCCTACGAATCCATTCAGGAGTTCCAGGTCTTGCAGCACCGCTGGACGGCCGAGAGCGGACGAAGCGTGGGCGGCGTCGTCAACGTCATCACCAAGTCGGGCACGAACGATTTTCACGGCTCGGCCTTCTACAATTTCCGCAACCAGTCTTTGCGCGCACGCGACTTCTTCGAGAAGCAGAACAACAGCGAGAAGCCCGATTTCAGCCGCCAGGAGTTCGGCGGCTCCTTCGGCGGTCGCATCATCCGCGACAAGCTCTTCTTCTTCGGCGCTTACGAGCGGTTCCGCGAGCGGCAGAATCTTCTGGTTCAGCCAGACCAGTTGGCCCAGATCGCGGCCATCCCCGGCGTGACTGCGACCGAGATCATTCCGACTCCTTATAATGACAACCTGCTCTCGATCAAGATTGACAACCGGATCAGCGATAAGCAGTCGATGTTCTATCGCTACTCTTACCAGAAGAGCGATTCCCCGAACGATCAGTTCGACATCACGCTGCCGGCAGACATCCTCGGCGGCAACACCAACAACAACACGCTGCACAGCTTCGTCGTCAACCATTCCTACACGATCAGCCCGACGAAGCTGAACCAGTTCTCCTTCCAGTTCCAGGATTTCAAGAACTCCATCCTGGCTGTGACGGACGCGCCGAACCTGCTCTTCCCCTCAGTCCAATCCGGGGCCAACACGAACGTCCCGCAGGAGACGACCGAGCGCAAGTGGCAGTTCCGCGACGACTTCTCGGTGCAGACGGGCAATCACGGCCTGAAGTTCGGCGTCAACTACATCCGAACGACCCTGGGCGGCTTCTTCCTCTTCGGCGCAAACGGCTATCAGATCACCTTCTTCGATGACCCGTTGACGATCAGGAACAATCTGAACGGAAGATACCCGCAAGGCTTCGCCACGCCCGGCGCGGTCGCGCAGATTGATTTCAGCGCGGGCGACGGCGATACCAGCCAGCCGACCATTCATCAACTGGCCTTCTACGCCCAGGACGACTGGCGCGTGACGCCGCGCCTGACCCTCAACCTGGGCCTCCGCTGGGACGCCAACATCAACATGCTGATTGACCAGACTCAGAACCGCACGATGAGGATTCTGAGCCAGTTGAACGAGACGCGCGCAAGGGCCATCACGACCGACGACCTGTCGAAGACCACTCCGAGCTACAGGGAGTTCCAGCCGCGCTTCGGCTTCGCTTATGACGTGATGGGCGATGGCCGGGCGGTGATTCGCGGAGGCTACGGTATTTTCTACGATCAGGTCTTCTCGAACCTGACGGTCTTCTCGCTGCAACAGACGCACCCGATCATCTACCAGACGCTTCTCTCGCAGGTGAACAGCGACGTGGGCGTCGGGCAGTTGGCCACCTTCCGCTTCGGCGTTGACCCGCTTCCGGCCCCGGTCGGCGCGACGGGCACGGACTTGGAGCCAGGCGCTTTCGGGCGCATCAACGACCCACGGATGAGAGACCCTTACGTGCAGAAGTTCTCGCTCGGGTTTGAGACGCAACTGGGCACGAAGTACGTGCTTTCAAGCGACTTCGTACACACGCTCGGCTTGCACGAGCCGATTGTGCTCAACATCAATCCGCGCCTCAGCTCCGTCTGCAACCCGGCTTTCCCTGGCTCGACTCCCGCCTCGCCGCGCTGCGTGCGCGGGGCCACGACGCGCTACTTCGATCAGGCGTTCGTCGCAGCGGGCCTCGGCGCGGGCCGTCTTGAGCAGATCAACATGTTCACCTCGACCAACCGCTCGCGCTTCGACAGTTGGACGACGACCCTGCGACGGCGCACACGCCGGACGCTCTTCTCGGCCAGCTACGTGCTGTCGAGCGCAAAGAGTTGGGGCGGACTGCCGACGGCCTCTTACAGCGGAAACGGCGCGGCCGTCACGCCTGAAGATCAGTTCAGGCCGGACATGTACGGGTACTCGCGCATTGACGAGCGCCATCGCATAGTCATGAGCGGCGTCTTCGACGTGCCTTACGGCTTCCAGTTCGCGCCCATCCTTCAATTTGCCACCGCCCGTCCCTTCTCTTTGAACGCCGGTCTGGACATTGACGGCGACGGTCGCGGCGGGCCGCCGCAAGGCGTTGACCGCATCTGCGTCGGCGTAGACCCGGCGGCGGTCTTTGCCGCGCGCGGCAATTCGGCGACGCTCCGTGCCCTGAACCCGCTCGGCTGCCAGCAGATTCAGGTCAACACCGAGCGCGAAGGCTTCATCACCGACGCTGCCGGTAACATCATAGAGAGTCGCAGCGGCCGCTACTTCAACCTGGACTTGAGAGTGCAGAAGGTCTTCAGCATCGGCGAGAAGTACAAGATCAAGGCGTTCATGAACTTCTTCAACCTGTTCAATACGGAGAACCTCTCGTTCGGCGACCGGCTCGGCCACACCTACGCCACATCGAGCGGCAACTTCCTGCAACCGGCTTCGCTCTACGGGCCCGGCTTCGGCCCGCCCGTCGGCATTCCCTTTACGCTTCAGCTTGGCGCACGCTTCGACTTCTAAGAGAGAAGTTGCTCGCGCGCCAGAAGCCTTCATGGGCGCTTCGGAACCTGAGTCCGAAGCGCCCTTTTTTTGTTTCCGGCTTTGCTCATCTTGCTATTTCGGCCGTGGTGGAAAACTTTCGCTTCTGCCCCGGCGCGCGTTGAGTGATAGAATAGCGAGATATGTCGGAACGCATCTACCGCGATCCCGTTCACAACATCATTCGCCTTCGCACGGACACGGACGAGGGTCATTTGATGGTGCGCCTCATAGACGCGCGCGAGTTCCAGCGCCTACGCCGCATCAAGCAACTGGGCCTCGCCCTCTACACCTATCAGGGGGCGGAGCATTCGCGCTTCACACACTCGCTGGGCGTGCTGCACCTGATGACGAGAGTCTTAGACCGGCTCGGCGAGAGTTTCCCGATCACGACGGAAGATCGCGCGGCGGCGCGTGCGGCCGCCCTGCTTCACGATGTCGGGCACGGCTCTTTCTCGCACGTCATGGAGAAGGTCTTGAGCTTTCATCACGAGGCATGGACGGTGCGCTCGGTGCTGAGCGAAGAGACGGAGATCGGACAGGTCTTGCGCTCCTACTCGGAGGAGTTGCCCTCTCGCGTGGCGAGCATCATAGAGGGACGATTCCAGCCGGCAGCGTTGGCCCAGCTAGTTTCCTCGCAGCTTGACGTAGACCGCATGGACTACCTGCTGCGCGACTCTTTGATGACGGGCGCGAAGTACGGCATCTATGATCTGGAATGGATTATCAACGCGCTTCAGATTGACGAAGGCGGAGAGCGCATCTACGTGGCGGCGCGCGGCCTCTACGCGGTCGAAGAATATTTGCAGGCGCGCTATTACATGTTCCGCCAGGTCTACTTCCATCGCACGCTGCGCTCTGCGGAAGCCGTGCTGCGCTCGGCACTGCGGCGCGCGCTCACGCTGCTGGAAGCGGGCGACGAGGTCTGGTGCGCGCCCGGCACTGCCTTCGAGAAGGTCTTGCGCCGAGAGCCTCTGACGCTCGAAGAGCACCTTGAGATGGACGACTCCGACGTGATCTTTCACATCAAGCAATGGCAGCGCGCCGAAGACCCTGTCTTGCGCGACCTGAGCCGGCGCTTCATCGGCCGCCGTCTCTTCAAAGCGATTGACCTGGACATGCCGGAGGCGGAGCGCCAGAGTTTTCTCGCGGCGGCGCGCGCGGCGGTCGAGCGCGCGGGCTTTGCTCCCGAATACTATTTCATAGAAGATCACGCGGGCGACATTCCTTACTACAACTACTACACGGCCGAGGGCGCGTTGGAGCCCAAAGCGCGTATCTACGTCGAAGACGGCTACGCGCGCCCCCGCATACGCGAGATCAGCGAAGTGAGCGAGGCCGTGCGCGGCTTGCAGCGTGGCTACCAGCTTCACCGCATCTGCTTTCCGCCCGAAGTCAAGGACGAGGTCTACCTGCTCTATCACGATGCGTCCCCCCAGCAGGCAGCAGCGCGCCGGAGCGGCGGCGATTGAAACCGTTCGGAGGCTTTGAGACTGAGATGGCACGCGTTAAAGACGTAGATCAGAGCCGGATTGATAAATATACGAAGCAGATCTTCGAGGCGCAGACGAAGAGGTGGGGCGCGCCCTTGCTCAACCACCTGATCTACGCGCGGCGTCCTTCTATCTTTCGCGGCGTGCGCGGCATGTGGACGGGCCTGGACGCCTCGGGCCTGATTGACGGCAAGCTTCAGGCGCTCGTTAATCGGCGCGTGGCTTCCATCAACGGCTGCGAGTTTTGACAGGACATCAACGCTGCCGTGGGCAGCGAGCTTGGCCTCAGCGACGAGAAAATCCTGGCCCTCGCAGACTATGCGAGCAATGACCTGTACACGGAAGCCGAGCGCGTCGCGCTTGAATATGCCGACGCGATGACGATCACGGGCCGCGAAGTGACGGACGAGCTGTTCGCGCGGCTGCGCGAGCATTACGACGAGGATGCTATAGTCGAGCTGACGGAAGTCATCGCCTGGGAGAACGCTTCCAGCAAGTTCAATCGCGCCCTGCGCATCCCTTCGCAAGGACTTTGGAAGCGCGGGAAAAGCTGAGCCACAGCTTGGACTATCAAAGCAGACACGAAACAGGATAGACAAGATGAAAAGAAAGGTATTGATTCTGCTTTTATCCTGCCTTTCCTGTCTCCTGTTAATCTCTTTCTTTGCATTAAGCACACGCGCGCAGGAGACGAGGCGCGTGCGCGTGGCCGTGCTCGACCTGGGACAGATGGAGTTGGGGCGGCCTGCGGCCGACGCGCTGGCCGCTTCGCTCGCCCAGGGCGCGCAGCTTGGAATCATAGACCGCGACCAGAGCCGCGCAGCAGCCCTCGGCGCGGGCTACACTGGCTCTTTGAATATGACGGTCGAGGAGGCGCGCAACCTGGGCGCGGTGATTGACTGCGACTTCTTTGTGACGGGCGACGCGCAGAACTTGCGCCGCTCGCCTTCGAGCGGCCCCGTCTATTACGAAGCTTATGCGAGCATCTACATCGTCAGCGCGCGCACGGGCCGTCTCATCCTCTGGGATCGCCCGAGCTTCGAGGCGGCGACTGCGACGGAAGCCGAGCGGCGTCTCTTCGCACAGCTCGGCGGCGCTGAGCTTCGCGCGCGTTACAGGGTCGCCGTCGCACGCGCGCAGGAGGACGAGGCCCAGGCTCGCGCGCTCGCCGTCCTGCACAACGCGCCGCTCATAGAAGACGCGCCCGCCGATGCGGAAGCAGCCGAAGCGCACGGCCTGCGCCTGCCGCAACCCTACAGGCGGCTGCGTCCTCCTTACCCGGACGAGGCGGCGCGCGTAGAGCTTGAGGCGACCATCGACGTGGAGGTGGAGATCGGGGCCGACGGCGAAGTCTCGCGCGTGGACGTGGTGCGCTGGGCCGGGTACGGCCTGGAAGCTGCGACCACGGAGACGGTGCGCCGGATGCATTTCAGGCCCGCGATGCGAAACGGCTCGCCGGTCGCGATGCGAGTGCTGCTGCGCTATAATTTCCGCAAGCCGCCGAAGCAACAGCAATGAATCTTCTAAGAAGACAAAGAGCGAAAGATGGGCGCGAGATGCGTGCGCGACGCTCGTCCGCCTCGTCTGCCTCATCTGTTTTGTCTGGCTGCGCCCGGCTGTTTCTCATCTCTCTTCTAGCCTGCGCGGCGCTGCCCCTTGCTCTCACCTCATCACAAGCCGATTCGGGTGCGGCGTTGACCGAGACGCGCGAGGCACATCTGGCCGTCTTTGACGACGTGTGGGAGACCATACACGACCGCTACTACGACCCGACCTTTCACGGCATAGACTGGCGCGCCCTCCGTGAAGAGTTCCGGCCGCTTGCGGCCGAAGCCCGCACGAGCGCCGAGCTTTACTCTGTGCTGCGCCGCATGGTGGGCCTGCTGCGCGACGCTCACACGCGCGTCTACGCGCCCGGCGAGAAGTTCGACTGGCGGCACCCGCACGTCATCAGCGTCGGCCTCTCCGTGCGCGAAGTCGAAGGCAAGCCCGTCGTCATCGCGGTCGAAGAGGGCTCCGAAGCCGAGCGTGCGGGTCTGCGCACGGGCGACATCATCACGAGCGTAGACGGCGAGCCGGCGCTCGCAGTCTTTGCCCGGCGGCTGGAGGAACAACCGGGCTCTTCGACGGAGGCGGCCGCACGACTGCGCGCGATGGCTACGCTCTTCGAGGGCGAGCGTGATACGCGGGCGCGGGTCGGATGGCGCGGCGACGATGAGCGCGAGCGATTTGCTTCCTTGCGCCGCCAGTGGATAGACCGCACGCCGCTCCTCAGAGTAAGGCGCGTGCGCTCTCAGATCGGCGTCGTCGAGTTCGACGCCTTTACGCAGGTCGTGGCGCTGGACTTCATGCGCTCTTTGCGGGAGAAGCTGCGCGGCGTGCGCGGCCTCGTCGTTGACCTGCGCAATAACGGCGGCGGCGAGGCCGAAGCCATGACCGAGATCGCCTCGGCCTTTCTCCCCCGTGGCAGCAGCCTCGGCCGCTTCATGGATCGCACGGGCCGCACGGCCTTCGAGCCGCAAACGCGCTCGGCCATGCTCTTCGCCGCCGAAGCGGTCGCGCTCCTGCGCGTCCCCGTCGTCATCCTGACGAGCGAGAAGACCTCAAGCGCCGCCGAGATTTTCGTCGCCACGGTGCGCGAGCGCAATCGCGCGACCGTCATCGGTGGGCCCACCTGCGGCTGTGTGCTCGCCATTCGCCGCCGCCACACTCTGCCCGACGGCGGCGCGCTCGACGTGAGCGAGATGGATTATCGCACCGCTGCGGGCAAGCGATTGGAAGGCGCAGGCATCATGCCGGACGAGCGCGTCACCTTTAGCGTCCAGGACTTGCGCGCGCGCCGCGACCGCGCTATGGAGCGCGCCATCGAACGCTTGAAAACAGAGACCGGCAATTGAGACCGCCCCCCGCCCCGATGAGCAAAGCCTTCCGCGCCAGCTTCAATAGCCCGCAAAGCGGCTGGATGTCTCTGAGCCTCAAGGCCGGAGAGCAAAGCCTCGTCGCGGCCGTCTCGCACGCGCCCGACGATTCGCTGCGCGCCCTGATCGAAGCCCTGCGCGCCGTGCTCCGGGAAAGCGCCGACACCATCACAGTCAAGTGGAACTGCGAGCCGGACGAGCTGGACTTCGAGTTCAAAAGTGAAGCTGACAGCGCCGACAACCGCGCGTCGCTCCGAGTCCTGCACTTCCCAGACCATCGCCGCCGGAAAGGGACGGGCCGCACGCTCTTTTCCCTCGTGGGCCCAAAGCTTGAGCTGTGCCTCCCGTTCTGGCGCGCGCTGCGCTCCCTGCACAGGGACATCTTGACGGACGAGTTCGAGAGAAACTGGCGACGCCCGTTCCCCGAAATCGAGATGCAGCAGCTCAACGAAGCCGTCCGGGCTTACAGACGCAAGGCAAAAGCGCAGACGTTGAAGTAGGAACAGGTCAGCGCCGGAGGAAGCTTTCTATGACTGAGGTGCAGCCCTTCAGAATAGAAATCCCGCAAGATGTGCTCGAAGACTTGCGCGAGAGGCTCAAGAGCACGCGCTGGCCCGAAGAGGTGTTGGGCGCTGATTGGGATTACGGCACGAGCCTGGCTTATCTGAAAGAGCTTGTGGACTACTGGCTCAGGGGCTTCGACTGGCGCGCCGAGGAGCGAGCCCTCAACGCCTTCCGGCACTTTCGCACAAACCTCGGCGGCCTCAGTATACACTTCATACACGAGCGCGGGCGTGGGCCCAATCCGATGCCTCTCATCATCACGCACGGTTGGCCCAGCACCTTCTACCAGATGCACAAGCTCGCGCCGCTGCTCACAGACCCGGCGAGCCACGGCGCGGACGCAGCCGACTCGTTCGACCTGGTCATCCCGTCGCTTCCCGGCTACGGCTTTTCGGCCCGTCCCACGGAGCGCGGCATGAGCAAGACCAGTATCGCGCGCCTCTGGCATCAGCTTATGACGGAGCGGCTCGGCTACGAACGGTTCGGCGCGCAGGGCGGAGACATCGGAACGGGCGTGACCACAAGCCTCGGCCTGCTCTACCCGCAGGAGGTCGCAGGCATTCATCTGACAGACCCCGTTTGGCCCTACCTGGGCCCAGGCGCGCGCCCCCTGACGGCGGCCGAACACGCTTACGTCGAAGACGAAGCGCGCTGGCAGCGCACGGAAGGGGCCTACGAGCAGTTGCAGGCGACAAAGCCGCAGACCGTAGCTTACGCCCTGAACGATTCTCCGGTGGGCCTGGCCGCCTGGATCGTCGAGAAATTCCGCGCCTGGAGCGATTGCGACGGCCACGTCGAGAACAGCTTTACGAAAGACGAGCTGCTCACCAACCTGACCATCTACTGGGCGACCGAAACGATCAACTCCTCCATGCGCCTCTACTACGAATCGCGCCAAGCGCCCGTCGCCTTCAAACAGGGCGAGCGCGTCACTAGCCCCACGGCCTTCGCCATCTTCCCCAAAGACATAGACCAGCCCCCGCGCGAATGGGCCGAACGCTCCTATAACGTCACCCGCTGGACACTCATGCCACGCGGCGGCCACTTCGCCGCCCTCGAAGAACCGGAGCTGTTGGCCCAAGACATCAGAGCTTTCTTCAAAACACTAAGAAGCAGTGATAAGTGACAAGCTGGCGGAAAAGCTTTTCTCTTGTCGCTCGTCACTCATCACCGCATTTGTTATCATTCGGGCCGGCGCGCTCGGGTAGAAGGGGCGCGCACTCGTTAACATGCTGTATCTGTCGCAGGTGTTGGGTCGGCCCATACGTGACCTTGAGGGGGAGCGTGTGGCGACGATCAAGGATGTCATTGTGCGTCTCGGCGAGGAAGATCATCCGCCGGTGACGGGCTTTGTCGCGCGCTACCGGCGGCGCGATTTCTTCGTCTCGCGCTGGAGAGTGACGAGCTTTTCCGAGCAGGGCATACGCCTCAACTCGGACATCTTAGACCTGCGCCCCTTTGTCCGGCGCGAGGGCGAGGTGCTCCTGGCGCGCGACGTGCTCGACAAACAGTTGATAGACGTGGACGGCAAGCGCGTCGTGCGCGTCAACGACGTGCAGATCATAGAGGCCGCCGGGCAGTGGCGTGTGACGGGCGCGGACGTGAGCTTGCAGGGCCTCTGGCGGCGGCTCGCTCCGGCCGGGTTTATGGGAACGGATCGCGCGGTCGAGGTGATCGACTGGGCGGACGTGGGCTATCTTGCGACCGATGCCGCGACCGTCCAGTTGAAGTCTTCGAGCGATAAGCTGGCACGGCTGCACCCCGTAGAGATCGCGCGCCTGGCCGAGGCCCTCTCCTATCACCACGGCTCGGAGATAGTCGAAGCCCTGGACGACGAGACGGCTGCCGAGACCCTGGAAGAGATGCCCGCCTCGGCGCAGGCGCGCATCATCGGAGAGATGGACGAGGAGCGCGCCGCAGATATTCTGGAATGGATGTCGCCGGACGAAGCGGCCGATGTGCTCGGCGATTTGCCGGAAGAGAAGGCCGAAGAGCTGCTCGGATTGATGGAAGGCGAAGAGCAGGCGGACGTGGCGGAGCTTCTGCCTTACGAAGACGACACGGCGGGCGGATTGATGACGACGGAGTTCGTCACGCTGCCTCGTGACCTGACGGTGGGCGCGGCCCTCGCCCGGCTGCGCGAGATGGCCGAGACGCCGAACATGATCTACTATCTCTATGTCGTCGAGCAGGAAGCATCCTGGAAGCTGGTGGGCGTCATAGCCCTGCGCAGCCTCATCCTCGCAGACCCATCTGTCCCGCTCGAAGAGGTGATGAGAGACGATTTCCAGACGGCGCACCCGGACGACTCTGCGCGCGAAGTGGCCCAGAAGATCGCAGAGTATAACCTGCTCGCGCTGCCCGTGCTCGACGAGGCGGGCGATATACTTGGTATCGTCACGGTTGATGACGCTATGGAGATTCTGCTGCCAAAGGGCTGGCGCGAGCGTCTGCCGAAGCTGTTCGGATAAGCTAAATGAAGGAGCCCCCCGATTATGGCCGTCTCACGCGCAGCGGTGCGAGCCGCCGGGCGTCGCTTATTGCGGCGCGGGGCTCGTGGTGTGCGGCGCACTGTGGCGCGGCGTACGGGGCTCCTGGCTTACCTGGCGATTCTCGGCCCCGGCATGATCGCGGCCAACGCCGGCAATGACGCGGGCGGGATTGCGACTTACGCGACCGTCGGCGCAGATCATGGCTACGGCCTGTTGTGGGTTCTCGTTCCCATCACCATCAGCTTAGGCATCGTGCAGGAGATGTGCGCGCGCATGGGCGCTGTCACGGGCAAGGGCCTGGCAGACCTCGTGCGCGAGCGATTCGGCGTGCGCTGGACTGCGCTCGTCATGCTCGCGCTGCTCATAGCCAACGGCGGAGTGACCGTCTCGGAGTTCGTCGGCATCGCGGCGGCCACGGAGCTGTTCGGCGTGCCGCGCTACGTGTCCGTGCCCGTCGCCGCGATGAGCGTCTGGTGGCTCGTCGTCAAGGGCTCTTACAAACGGGTCGAGCGCGTCTTTCTGGTGATGTCGCTGGTCTTTTTGGGCTACATCATCTCGGCCTTTCTGGCGCGGCCCGCGTGGGGCGAGATTGCGCACGCGATGGTGCGGCCCACCTGGAGCTTCGACGCGGCATACCTCTTCACCTTTGTCGCGGTGGTGGGCACGACCATCTCGCCTTACATGCAGGTCTACGTTCAATCCTCCGTGGTCGAGAAGGGCGTGACGGCGGAAGACTACTCTTTGACGCGCGCCGACGTGTGGGTCGGAACCATCTTCGCTATCTCGATAGCCTTCTTCATAGTCGTCTCGACGGCGACGACGCTGCACGGCCACGGCGTACAGATACAGTCCGCCTCGGAGGCCGCGCGCGCTTTGGAGCCGCTGGCCGGGCGTTATGCCGGGCTGCTGTTTGCGGTCGGACTCTTTGGCGCTTCGATGCTCGCGGCGGGCGTGCTGCCTTTGGCCACAGCCTACTCGATCAGCGAGGCCCTCGGGTTCGAGAAAGGCGTCTCGCGCAGCTTCCGCGAGGCCCCGATCTTTCTCGGCATCTTCACGTTTCTGGTGGTCGTCGGCGCGCTCGTCGCGGTCATACCGGGGCTGCCGCTGATACGCGTGCTGCTGGTGACGCAGGTCATGAACGGATTGCTGCTGCCCGTGCTGCTCTTCGCCATCCTGCGCCTGGTTAACGACCGCGAGCTGATGGGCGCATACAGGAACGGGACGCTCTATAACATCGCCGCCTGGCTGACGGCCGGAGTGGTTTCGGCGCTCTCCCTGCTGCTGATTTTGACGACGCTCTTTCCGAACCTTATTCGTCTGTGAGGAGCGGCCGCCCTGAAAATTTCCGCTCGCCAATGCGCCCCTGTTGATGGTAAAAGAATAGAGCTGCTGCTATCGCGCACACCTGCGGAAACTCTTTTCTCTGCCAGGGGGGAAAGCTGACCGTGAATCTTTCCGAACGCAGAAACAAGATCATAATTTTCTTCATCACGCTGGCCGTAGCCGTCCTGCTGGTCTCCTCCGTCTACATCTTCGACGAGGAGCTGCGCAGGTCTCTGGGCCATTACATGAACCACGAGACCATCCTCGACATCACCAAGCTGGTCTTGTGGGGATTCCTCGCCATCGTCGTCATACGCGGCCTCAACTCGGTCATCTTCGGCTTCTTTTTCCGCCTCCGCAGAGGCTACGAAGCGCCCAACCTGCTGCGCAACATCTTTTCGATCATCGCCTATGTCATAGTCTTCACGATTCTCTCCAAGCTCTACATCAAGGGCGTGGATTTGACGACGGTGCTGGCGACCTCGACGGCCTTCGGTCTGATTATCGGTCTCGCCTTGCAAGAGACGCTCGGCAATCTCTTCGCGGGCGCGTCGCTTCATGCCGACAAGCCTTTTCAGGTCGGCGATGTCATCACCGTGGGCCAACACACGGGCGTCGTCGAGAGCGTCACCTGGCGCGCAGTCAAGATCAGGACTTTTACCAATCACATAGTCCTCATCAGCAACAGCAACGCCTCTAAGGAATACATACAGGTCTTCCCGCGCGACAACTTGAACGCGCGGCTGGTCTTCTTCAACACCGTCTACAGCAACGTGCCGGCGCGCGCCATACACGTCGTCCGCGAGGCAGTGCGCTCCGTGCCCAACGTCTCGCCCAAGATGACGCCCATCGTCCGCATCAAGAACCTGGGCGACAACGGCGTGGACTACGAAGTCAAGTACTGGCTGGAAGACTACGCCAAGTACAACGACACGGACGCGCTCATACGCCAGCGCATCTGGTACGCCTTCCAGCGCGAAGGGCAGGGGCTCGATTTCGCCTTCCCGACGCGCACGCTCTACATGCAGCAGGTCAGCCAGGACGGCGCGCCCTCGGAAGGCACAGCCGTCTTCGACCGCCTCTCGGCCGTGGACATCTTTCGCCCCCTGACGGAGGAAGAGACGGCCGCGCTCGCCGAAGCGACAGTCACGCACGGGTTCGCGCCGGGCGAGCTGGTCATCCGGGCCGGAGCACAGGGCTCTTCGATGTTCGTCGTCCATCGCGGACGCGTAGACGTGCAGATCGCCGACAACGGACGCCCGCGCACAGTAGCCACGCTCAAGGAAGGCGACTTCTTCGGCGAGATGGCGCTCTTTACGGGCGAGCCGCGTACGGCCAACGTGGTCGCGAAAGAGGAGACGGAGGTCTTGGAGATCGGCCACCAGGCGATCAAGCGACTGTTCGATACCAACCCCGCCCTGGTCGAAGCCCTCAGCCGCACCATAGCCGAGCGCCGCGCCGGACTAAAAGCCAAACAGGACGACACAGAGATGATTAAGAAAGAGTCTGCGGGCGTGCTCGCCTCTATTAAAAGCTTCTTCGGAATCAGTTGATAGAAATGATGAAGGCGGAAGGATGAATGAAAAGCTATTGTCTTTCATTCATCACTGCCGCCTTCATCATTTCTTTAGCAAGCCTTAGCCGTCCGGTGCAGGATTTCGGCTCTCGGCGCGGGCTCGCCGACGGGGGCCAACTCCTTATTTGTCTTGGCCGCCGCCCCGCTGGCAGCCGTCTTCACCAGGGCCACGCCGCCCAGGATAATCAGCATCGCCGTAATCATGCGCCAGCCCAGGGGCTCGGCCAGCACCAACCAGCCGAGCAGCACTGCGATCACAGGATTGACGTACGAATAGGTCGAAACGATTGAGAGCGGTAGCTTTTGCATGGCGTAGGTGTAAGACCCGTAGGCCACGATTGAGCCGAACAGGATCAGGTAGACCATCGCCCCCAAAGATCGCTGGCTGAAATGAAAGACGCGCCATTCGCCAAAGAGCGCGCCCAAGATGGTCAGCGCCGCTCCTGCGCAGAGCATCTGCACGGCCGCCCCGACGAGCGGGGCCGTCCGAACCCTATGATGCGCCTGATGATGCTTGGCATAAACGGAGCCGCCAGACCAGGAAGCGCAGCCTATCTGTATAGCGAGCATCCCCAGCAGGTAATTCATCCCTAAGGTCGCGCCGAACAGTTGCGGCGCAACCAGCAGCAGGAGCCCGCCAAAACCTACTAACATCCCGACGAGAGAGCGCGCGCCGATGCGCTCGCCGTCGCTTCTCAGCCGCTCGAAGCCTACGACCCAGAAAGGGGAGGTCGCAATCAGGAGCGCAGCCATGCCGCTCGGTATCCAGACCTCAGCCCACACGACCAGCCCGTTGCCCACCCCCAGCAGCATTAAGCCCACCACGGCCTGGTGCAGCAACTCTTTACCTTTGGGCAGCCTCTCCTTGCGCCAGATGAGCAGGAAGGCCAGCAATATCGCGCCCGCTGTCAGGAAACGTACGCCTGCGAAGAGCGTCGGAGGCAGCGTCTCCAATCCAACGCGAATGGCCAGATAGGTCGTGCCCCAGAAAAAAAAGACCGCCCCCAGCGCACAGTAAGCCAAGATTCTCTCCCGCCTTGCCACTATTTTTGCCCTCCTTTTTCACCGATCTGTAAACGGGGCGTCTCCTTCACGGTCTTCAACACAATCGTCGTCCGCGTCGAGCGTATGCTCTTGAACTGCCCGAACTCTTCCTTGAGAATGCGATAGAGATCGTCCGTATCGCGCGCCCGCACCTTGACCAGAAAGCAGTCCTCGCCCGCCAGGTGATGAAGCTCCTGCACTGAGGGCAGCGCGGAGAGCGCCTCCGCCGTGTTTTCAGACTGCTCCAGGGAGAAGTCCCTGTCGTCAACCCGCACGAAGATGAAGGCCAGCAGCCCCAAATCGAGCGCCTGCGGGTCTAAAAGAGCCATGTAGCCCTTTATGAGCCCGCGCTCTTCCAGCTTTCTCACCCGCTCAAGCGTCGCCGAAGGGGTCAACTCCGCTATCCTGGCCAGCTCCACGTTGCTCGTCCGACCCTCTTTCTGAAGAACTTCGAGGATTCGCGCATCTTTTTCGTCAATCATTCGGCTATCTCCCTATCTTGCCGAATAATTTACCCCTTTAGGCTGGAATTGTCAAATTTTATCTACCTAAAGCCGTCGGTCACAGAATAATGTTGTAGGAGCGGCGGCATCGACAGCCCGCACAAGGGGGCTTGACAAAGAGAGACTCAACCTTTATTATGCTCACGTACTCAGCAACCGGCATTACCATTCGACCCAACAGGCTTCAAGGCGATGCCGAGGCTTTGTTGAGATAAAAGGAACCGTTTTTCATTAAGGAGGAAGCTAAGATGAGCATCGTACGCTACGACCCATTCCGCGATCTGCGCACTCTTCAGGATGAGGTCAATCGTCTATTTTCCACCAACTTGTCGCGCGCCTTCGGCGACGAGGGCATTGCGCGCGGGGCCTGGAACCCGAGCGTTGACATCTACGAGAACAAGGATCAGATCGTCCTCGAAGCGGAGCTGCCGGGGATGAATCGAGAGGACTTTGATCTCACGGTCGAGAATAACGTCATCACGCTGCGGGGCGAGCGTCGCTTCGAGAAGAAGGACGACGGCGACAACTATCACCGCGTAGAGCGCTCCTACGGCTCTTTCACGCGCTCCTTCACGCTGCCGCAGACGGTTTCGGCCGAGGGCGCACAGGCCGAGTATCGCAACGGCGTGCTGAGGGTCACGCTGCCCAAGCGTGAAGAGGTCAAGGCCCGCCGCATAGAGATCGCAGGCGAGAGCGCCGGCGAGAACAAGGGCGCTAAGACCATAGAGGGGCAGGCCGAGAACGTCCAGACTACTGGCGGGAAGTCACAGAAGGCTGCCGGCCGCTGAGGCCGAAGACGCGCCCGCCCAAAGCAGCAGCTAAGTACGCGGACGGGCGTCTCTCTTAAGAGGCTATTCCCCGATTAGAGAGTCGCCCGTCCCAGGCGTCTCGCAGCACCGATGAGAGGTTTTCCGAGACTTAACAATTGAATCTGATTTCCGAAGATTTAAAGTAACAAGATGCGTTTAGATAAATTTACATTGCGCGGCCAGGAGGCCATCCAGTCAGCCATCGAAGTCGCCGAGCGCAATCAGAATCAGCAGGTCGAGCCCGAGCACTTACTGCTGGTGATGCTTGAGCAGGCGGAAGGAATCGTGCGGCCTGTGCTCGGCAAGCTGGGGGCTAATGTCCAGGTCATACTTAACGACACGCAGGCTGCCGTCGCACGATTTCCGCGCGTGCAGGGCGGGCAGCAGTATTTCAGCCCGCGCCTCAGCCAAATCTTTACGGCCGCACAGACCCAGGCCGAGCAGATGCAGGACGAGTACATCTCGACGGAGCATCTACTGCTCGCCATAGCGGATGAGAAGGATGGGCAGGCCGGGAAAATCCTGCGCCAGCACGGCGTCAATCGCGACGATCTGTTGAAGGTCATAGAGCAGACGCGCGGCGGCGTTCGCATCACAGATCAAAATGCCGAGGCCAACTACCAGGCGCTCTCTAAGTACGCGAAAGACCTGACAGACCTTGCCCGCCAGGGCAAGCTAGACCCCGTCATCGGCCGCGACGACGAGATACGGCGCACCATACAGGTGCTCTCGCGCCGCACGAAGAACAACCCTGTGCTGATAGGCGAGCCGGGCGTCGGCAAGACGGCCATCGTCGAAGGCATAGCGCAGCGCATAGTTTCGGGCGACGTGCCCGAGAGCTTGCGCAATAAGCGGCTGGTCGGTCTTGACCTGGGCTCGATGCTTGCGGGCGCAAAGTACAGGGGCGAGTTTGAAGACCGCCTCAAGGCCGTGCTCAAAGAGATAGAGAATGCCAAGGGGCAGATCATCCTCTTCATAGATGAGCTGCACACGCTCGTCGGCGCGGGCGCGGCCGAGGGCGCGATTGATGCGTCGAATATGTTGAAGCCTGCGCTGGCGCGCGGCGAACTGCGCTGCATAGGCGCGACGACGCTCAACGAATATAAGAAGCATATTGAAAAGGATGCTGCCCTTGAGCGTCGCTTCCAGCAGGTTTACGTTGGCGAGCCCACGGTCGAAGATACCATTGCCATCCTGCGCGGACTCAGAGACCGCTATGAGCAGCACCACGGCGTTCGCATCAAGGACTCTGCGATTGTGGCTGCGGCGACGCTCTCTAATCGCTACATCACTGATCGTTTCCTGCCGGACAAGGCGATTGACCTGATTGACGAAGCGGCCTCGCGCCTGCGCATAGAGATAGATTCTCTGCCGCAGGAGATAGACCAGCTTGAACGCGAAATCCTTCAGCTTGAGATTGAGAAGCAGGCTTTGCAGCGCGAAGAGGACGAGCGCGCTAAAGGACGCCTCCGCGACATCGAGCAGCGCATAGCCGATCTCAAGGAGCGTTCCGGCGCGATGAAGGCCAAGTGGCAGTCTGAGAAGGAAGAGATCGAGCGGATGCGCCAGGCCAAAGAGGAGCTGGGCAAGCTGAGGCTGCAACTTGAGCAGGCGCGTAACGCGGGCGACCTGGCCCGCGCAGCCGAGCTTCAGTACGGCAAGATTCCCGAGCTTGAAAGAAAGCTTGAGGCCGAGCAGAAGAAGCTGGCCGATCTTCAAAAGGACGGCGTGATGCTCAAGGAAGAGGTGGACGAAGAGGACGTGGCCGAGGTGGTCGCGAAGTGGACGGGCGTGCCGGTGTCGAAGATGCTCGAAGGCGAGATGCAGAAGCTGGTCTCTATGGAAGCGCGATTGAGCCAGCGGGTCATCGGACAGGACGAGGCTTTGACGGCCGTCTCGAACGCCGTGCGCCGGGCGCGGGCGGGCCTGCAAGACCCGAATCGCCCCATCGGCTCCTTCATCTTTCTTGGGCCCACGGGCGTCGGCAAGACCGAGACGGCGCGGGCGCTCGCCGAGTTTCTCTTCGACGACGAGCGTGCGATGGTGCGACTCGACATGTCCGAGTACATGGAGAAGCATGCCGTGGCGCGCATGATCGGCGCGCCTCCCGGTTATGTCGGTTACGAGGAGGGCGGGCAGTTGACCGAGGCCGTGCGGCGCAGGCCCTATTCGGTCGTCCTCTTTGACGAGATCGAGAAGGCGCATCCGGATGTCTTCAACATCCTGCTGCAAATCCTCGACGATGGGCGATTGACCGATTCCAAGGGCCGCACGGTTGACTTCAAGAACACCGTCTTGATTATGACCTCGAACCTCGGCTCGCGCGAGATACAGGCGGCCGAGGGCGACGAGAAGCAGGTGCGCGAGGCTGTCGTGCAGGAGCTACGGCTTCATTTCAAGCCGGAGTTCCTCAACCGCATAGACGACATAGTCATCTTCCACCAGCTCTCGCGCGAGCAGATCAGTGAGATCATAGACGTGCAGCTTGAGCGGTTGCGCCACATGCTCACTGAACGCAACATCTCGCTCGTCTTGGACGATTCGGCACGCCAGCTTCTCGCGCGCGAAGGCTATGATCCGAACTACGGGGCGCGGCCCCTCAAGCGGGCCATTCAGACGCTCTTACAGAACCCGCTCGCGGTCAAGCTGCTGCGCGGCGAGATTGCGCCCGGACAGACGATACGCGTCTCCGCCGAGGGCGACGCGATGAGATTCAACACAGAAGCCGCAGCGGCGGCAGCCTAATTAAGGAGGGATGAAGGGGAAAGAAAATGATGAATGCCGCAAGGTGAAGGATGAATAAAGAGCAGTTCCTCTTTCATTCATCACTGCCGCATTCCGCCTTCATCATTTTCTTTCTCCCTTTACTTTTAGTTATGTCGAAGCGTTGGGGCCCGATGGGCGACCTGGTGGGATTGCAGGAGCGTATGAATCGGCTGTTTGAAGAGGCCAGCGACCGGCGCGCGCGCGCCGACGAAAGCGAGGAGCAGGAGATAGAGCGCGTGGATTGGTCTCCGGCCGCGGACGTGTACGAGCATGAAGGCGAGTTCGTCATCGCGCTCGACTTGCCGGGCATAGAGCGTTCGGCCCTGGAGATTGACCTCGATAATGATCGCCTGACCATTCGCGGCGTGCGCAAGATTGACGAAGAGCACCAGCGCCGCGCCGAATGTCCGCGCGGCCATTTTCTGAGAAGGTTCGGCGTGCCTTCGCAGGTCGATCAAAAAGGGATTGCGGCCGAGTACAAGGACGGCGTGCTGCGCCTGCGCCTGCCCAAGCGCGTCGAGCAGAAGAGCCGTCGCGTCGAAATCAAAGTCCAGTGACAAGTGACGAGTGGCGAGTGACAAGCAGATCGGCTTTTACTCGTCACTCGCCGCTCGTCACTTGTCACTGTCTTTATGGTATCTTTTCGTAGGAATAGAAAGAGCAGCGGTATGAAAGAAAAAGGGGTAGCCGAAGAGGCCGCCGGCTCTGACGAGCGCGCGGCTTCGGGCGGCGAAGAGATTCGGGTCACTGATCGTCGCCGCATCAACCTGGGCGACGAGACGGGCGATACTCAGGCGAGGGAGAGCGAAGGCTCTTCCCTGAAGCCTACGTATGTCGAGCAGTTGGAGGAGCGGACGCGCGCCGCCGAGCAGAAGCTCTCGGACGTGCAGGCCCGCTTCGAGCAGTTGCGCGCGCAGTTACAGCGCGAGACGGATGAGACGCGCCAGCGCCTTAATCGTGCCGCAGACGAGCGCGCGCGCCGCCAGCAGGCGGACTTCATCGCTGCGCTCCTGCCCGTCGCGGACAATCTACAGCGAGCGATTGAAGCGGCCGAGCAGGGCAGCTCCGTCGAGTCTCTGCTCGACGGCGTGCGCTCGACGGCAAGCAGCTTCGAGGGCGCGCTCCTCTCGGCGGGCGTCGAGGCAGTCCCGGCCGTCGGCTTCCGGTTCGACCCCGAACTGCACGAGGCCGTTGATACTGTGCCCGTCGAGGAAGAGCGCGACGGCATGGTGACGGCCGAATACAGTCGCGGCTACCGTATGGGCGAGCGGTTGCTGCGGCCCGCGCGCGTGCAGGTCGGAAGGGCGCATTCGGGAAGCCGGACGGCGGCCGAATAATCTAAGCTCTCAGCCGCTCGGGGCTGATGGCTGAAGGCAGAATCCTTAAGGAGAAAACAAAGTGGCAGCGAAAGAATTGAAGTTCAGGGAAGAGGCGCGCAGCGCCATGCTTCAGGGTGTGAATGTGCTGGCCAATGCGGTGCGTGTCACCCTTGGGCCAAAGGGCCGAAACGTCGTCATCGGCAAAAAGTTTGGCTCGCCCGTGATTACCAAAGACGGCGTGACCGTGGCCAAAGAGATAGACCTGACCGATAAATATCAGAACATGGGCGCGCAGATGGTCAGAGAGGTCGCGACCAAGACGAACGACACGGCCGGCGACGGCACGACGACCGCAACCGTGTTGGCCCAGGCCATCTATCGCGAGGGCGTGAAGAACGTCACGGCGGGCGCGAACCCTATGGCCTTGCAGCGCGGCATACAACTCGGAACCGAAGCGGCCGTCAAAGAGCTTGAGCGATTGTCGAAGAAGGTCAAGGGCAAAGAGGAGCTGGCCAACGTCGCTTCTGTTTCGGCAAACAATGACCGGCAGATAGGCGAGCTGGTCTCGGAGGCTATGGAGCAGGTGGGCAAGGACGGCGTCGTGACGGTCGAAGAATCAAGGACGCTGCAAACCGAGCTGGACATAGTCGAAGGCATGCAGTTTGATCGCGGCTATCTCTCGCCCTACTTCGTGACCAACGCGGACAGGATGGAAGCAGTCCTCGAAGAGCCTTTGATCCTGCTTCACGAAAAGAAGATTTCGGCCATGCGTGACCTGCTGCCGGTGCTTGAGCAGTCGGCCGGGCAGGGACGCTCCCTGCTGATTATCGCAGAGGATGTCGAAGGCGATGCCCTGGCGACTCTGGTCGTCAACAAGCTGCGCGGCACGATCAAGGTCTGCGCCGTCAAAGCCCCGGCCTTCGGCGACCGCCGCAAAGCCATCCTCGAAGACCTGGCAGTCCTGACGGGCGCGCGCGTCATCACTGAAGACCTCGGCATCAAGCTTGAGAACGTCGAGGTCACAGACCTCGGCTCGGCCAAGCGCATCATCGTCGATAAGGACAACACGACGATTGTCGAAGGCGCTGGCGAACCGAAGGCTATACAGGGACGCGTCGCAACTATTCGCCGCCAGATCGAAGAGACCACTTCGGATTACGACCGCGAGAAGTTGCAGGAGCGGCTCGCCAAATTGACGGGCGGCGTCGCCGTCATCAGAGTCGGCGCGGCGACGGAGACGGCCATGAAAGAGATCAAGATGAGGGTTGAGGATGCCTTGAACGCGACGCGCGCGGCCGCGCAGGAAGGCATCGTTCCCGGCGGCGGCGTGGCCTTGATGCGTGCGGCCCGCGCCCTCGATAAACTGGAGAACGAGGATGGCGATGTCCGCACAGGCATTAGCATCGTCCGCCGCGCGATGGAAGAACCCCTTCGCCGGATAGCTGAAAACGCTGGCATCGAAGGCGCGATTGCCGTCGGCCGCGTCGAAGAGTCAAAAGGCGCTCGTGGCCTTAACGCCGCGACCGGAGAGTACGAAGACCTCGTGGCGGCCGGAATCATCGACCCGACGAAGGTCGTACGCACGGCGCTGCAAAATGCCGCATCAATTGCCGGTCTGATGCTGACGACTGACGCAGCGGTGGCGGATGCGCCGGAGCCGAAGAAGGCTGCGCCGCAGATGTCGGGCGGCGGCGAAGACTACGACTACTGAAGCAGGGCTAAAAAGGGAAAGTAGAAAGGCAAAAGGGAGAAGGAAGACTTGGGCCTCCGAACCTCTCCTTTTGCCTTTTTACTTTTTATCTGGCCTTCCTTTTTTGGCTAGATATTTGCAGGGGCAATCTATGTTAGAATCGTCGCTGCATGGAAACGCAACGGCGTTTCCGCCCCTCGCATCTAAAGGAAGGCTTTGAAGTGCGCCAATCAGGCAGTGGTTTTCGGGAGAGCGAACAAGGCGGCAAATTGCCGTCAAACATTCGGCACAGGATTGGCGTTTAATGTTGTAAAGTTTTCCGAAGGACGGAAAGTAACCGAGTCGAGAAAATTAAATGATAGACCTTGGGGCATATAAAGATAAATTCTCTGAGAGCGGCCAGCGGATTTTGGAGAACGCTTTGGGCGAATCGCGCCGCCGCGATCAAAACTATGTTTCCGTCGAGCACATCCTGAACGCTCTCGCCACCGAAGAGGCGGAGCTTTTTAATGCGACGATGCGCGACCTGCGCCTTGACCCGCTCGCGGTCAAGATGCTGATCGAAAAGCGTCTCGAAATGAGTCGCCAGCATGTCGGCAAAGGTTTTAAGATCGCGCCCGACACGACCGATCTCTTTAAACGCGCGATGGAAAGGGCCCGCGCTCAGGGCCGAAAGACCATCGAAGCGACTGATATTTTCACAGCACTCTCTCAATATGATTCACTTTTTGTTGAGGTCTGCCGAAATCTCGGCGCAACGCCGGAGGCTGTGGTGGAAAACGTACGCGCCCGTGTGCATCTTCGCGAGCAGGAGGAGGAGCAGTACAAGAAGAAGTTCGAGCTGCCTCCCTACCTCAAACATTTCGGCGTCTCTTTGAACCGCCTGGCGCGTGCAGACCGCTTGCCGCCGACCATCGGACGCGAGATGGAGATTCAGCAGATGGTGGAGATTCTCTGCCATAGGGAGCGGGCCAACTCGCCCATGCTCGTCGGAGAGCCGGGCGTCGGAAAGACCGCTGTGGTCGAAGGTCTCGCCCGCCTCGTAGAGCTTGAGCCCGAGAAAGTCCCTGCGCGCCTGCGCGGCTCGCACATCGTCCAGCTTCAGATGGGCGGACTCGTCGCCGGGACGATGCTGCGCGGCATGTTCGAGGAGCGCATCAAGGGCATCATCGACGAAGTCAAAGAGCGCGACAACCTGATCCTCTTCATAGACGAAGCGCACACCATCATCGGCGCGGGCGCGGCCCTCGGCACATCCTCCGATGCGGCCAATATGTTCAAGACCGCGCTGGCCCGTGGCGAGATGCGTATCATCGGCGCGACGACCTTGACCGAGTACAAGGAATATATCGCCGAAGACGAAGCATTGGCCCGTCGCTTCCGTCTGGTCAAGGTCGCCGAGCCCAGCTTGACCGAGACGCGCGAGATTCTCCTGGGCCTGCGCCCGCGTCTTGAGAAGAACTATTCGGTGACGATCTCCGACGACGCGATCAACACGGCTCTGGAGATGGCTCCCAAATACATACGCAACCTTCATCTGCCGGACAAGGCCATCGGCTGGCTCGACACTGCTGCCGTCAAGGTCGAAATTAACGAGCCGCAGACGATGATCGTCAAGCCCGAGCACGTCATCGAAGTCATCTCGCAGGAGTCACGCATTCCGCGCGACATGATCTTCCGCGACACCAACGACCGCTTCGCGCACATGGAGGCGGAGCTATCGAAGCGCGTGATCGGCCAGAAAGAGGCGATCAAGGGCGTCGCGCAACGCCTGCGTCTCAATAAGGGGCCGCTCAAGGAGAACCATTACAAGCCGGACGGCGTGCTGCTCTTCCTTGGGCCCACGGGCGTCGGTAAGACCGAACTGGCGAAGGCCGTCGCCGAGTTCATGTTCGGCGACGAAGAGAAGATGGTTCGCATAGACATGTCCGAGTACGGCGACGGAACCATCGGCATAGAGAAGCTGATCGGCATGCCGCGCGGCATCGTCGGCAGCGAGCGCGGCGGCGTGCTCACCGAACAACTGCGCGAGAATCCTTACACGGTGCTGCTGCTCGACGAGGTCGAGAAGGCTTCGCCCTTCCTGATGAACCTTTTCCTACAGGCTTTTGACGAAGGCTGGATGACGGACGGGCGCGGCAAGAAGGTCTTCCTCTCGGACGCCATCGTGATTATGACCTCGAACCTCGGAAGCGAGAGCTTCAAGAAGTACGAGAAGCCTTTGGGGTTCGGCCAGAAGACCCTGGGCGACATTCGCGCCATCAAGAACGAGGTGATGAAGGCCGCCGAGCAGCGTTTCTCGCCGGAGTTTCGCAACCGCATAGACGAGATCGTCGTCTTCTCGCCGCTGACGATGGACGAGGTCAGGCAGATCGCGCAGATTTATCTTAACAAGCTGCGGCGTCAGATGGAGCACCAGGGCAAAGAGGTCGAGGTGACCGAGCGCGCCATAGACCTTCTGACCGAGAAAGGCTTCAGCCCGGCCTACGGCGCACGCTTCCTCAAGCGTCACATAGACGAGAAGGTGAAGCTGCCGATCACGACCATGTGGAAGGGCGCGTCCCGGTTCCGCGTGGACGGCGAAGAGGGCGAAGTCACGATCAAAGCCATAGACGATGTGACCGTGGCGTAAATTGCCCTGCGGTCTGGAATGAACACTCAGGGGAAGGGTTTCAGTGATCCGTTTCATTGAAGCCCTTTCATTTTGTCTCGCCACCCTGGGCCCAAGAGCTGCGGGGTGGCCCCTTCCCCATTCTCTTATGATGAAGCTCATAGATCATTCATATCTCAACAGGGTCGCGCTCATCCTGGCTCTCTTCTGCCTGGGCCCATTCGTGGTTTCGGCTCAAAGCGGCAAAGAGACTTCCGAGCAGCCGCCACAGCAGCAGCAGCCGGCGCAAGCCGTGGACGAGAAGGCCGAAGCCGTTTTGAAGCGGGCCGTGGAGGCGCTCGGCGGCAGCAGCTACTTGAACATTCGCACAAGCATCGGACGCGGCCAGTTCACGCCCTTTCAGGACGGCGTTTCGGGCCTGCCCTCGGCCTTCATTGATTACATCGTCTACCCAGACCGCGAGCGCACGGAGTTTCGCAGCCAGGGCGTGCGCAACATCCAAGCCAACGTGGGCGAGAGCGGCTGGATTTACGACGGGGCCGCGCGCATGGTCAAAGACATGACGCCCGAACAGGTGAAAGACTTTCGCTTCTCTATGCGGACGAGCGTCGAGAATCTGCTGCGCGGAGGATGGCGCAAAGAGGGAGCGCGCCTCAGTTATGTCGGGCGGCGCGAAGCGGGCGTCGGGCGGCGTAACGAGACCGTGCGCCTCACTTACGCCGACGGGCTCAGCGTCGAGTTCGAGTTCGGGGCGAGGGACGGATTGCCCGCGAAGGTGATCTACCAGCGGCAGGACGCCGAAGGCAAAGAGGTCAAGGAGGAAGACCGCCTCGCCCAATACATCGCCGTCGGCGCAGTCAACACGCCCTTCGTCGTAGACCATTACCGCGCGGGCTTACAGACGAGCCGCATCAACTACGAGTCAATAGAGTTCAACGCGCCCGTCCCCGAGTCTCTCTTCGCCCGGCCGGCCAATGCCAAGGCCGTGAAGTAGGCAGCAAGAGGCCGAAGCGAACAAAGCCGTCCGCTCCGCCTCTGATGAACTCGCCCGACCGGGCGATGGGCCCATCCTGCGAATATCCTCTATTACTACTGCCCGAACCTTGAGCGGTACTCCTGCGCGTTGATGAAGGCGAAGGCCAGGTCAGCCAGCGTGATCTCTCCTCGCTGAAGTCTGCCCAGATAGCTCAAATACGCCCCGTCAGGATTACGTGTGAAGAACCCGTAATAGGCCGAGATGACCTGCGCTTCCTGCTGATATGCGGCGCTCACCTCGGGCCGCTCGGAAATCTCTCTGAAGACCAGCGCCCTGCTCTTGCTCGCATTGTTCAAGTCTGTAATCCACGTCAGGCGTACATTGTCCGGCACAGTCACCCCTGCCGTTTGTACCAATCTGTCTACGAATTGATCGTTCGACAGTCCACTGGCAACGAACCCCGGCCTGGACATCAGCTCTGCCACTAAATCCTGTTTGTTCAGCTCCAACTCGGTGTCGCTCAAAAAGCCGCTGACGTAAGCCAGGTCTCCAATCTCTTCGTAAAGAGGGATGCGCCCGAATCCTGTGCGATAGAGTCTGAGGACAAAGAACTGGCGATTAAAGAACTCTGCCGAACGGAGAAATCCGTCTCCGCCGACTGTCACACGATCACATGGGCCGGGGGCCTGTCCGGCTTGACCGCAGAGGTTGATGCGATTAGTCCAGCCGTCCCAGCCCGCCTGATCGGGCTCGCGGCTCAGGAGGTCTACGTAGAGTTGGCGGACGTAGAAACGCGTGTTGTCTATCGGATTGGCTGCTCCTGCCGCGTCGTCGTCGGCGATCACGACGGGCACGCTGCTGTTTTGGCCGAGCGCAGCGCCCGTCGGGTTGCTCAGGGAGATGGTGAAAGTCTCAGGGCCTTCAACGTAGACATCGTTGATGATGCTCAGGCTGATCTGTTTAGTCGCCTCGCCCGCAGCAAAGCGCACGGCTCCGGCGGCGATGTGATAGTCACACTTGCGCGAGGCAATGCCGACGGCCTGGCCCGGCGTCGAAGGGTCGCACCTGAAGTTGGCATCCGTCGCATCGCTGGTCGCATACCTGACTGTAGCGGGCCCGGATGTGTCACTGCGCGTCACGATGATCGCCGCAACACTGGCCCCTTCACTCACAGTATAGCCGGCCTGATTGAACTGCACAGTAGACGGAGCCGGCATCGGCGTCGGTGTCGGTGTCGGCGTCACCACGCCGCAATTCGTCGCATTCCAGTTGAGAGTGATGCTGCCCATGTTGCCGTCGTAGCCGTCAACCGCTATGCGATAGGTCGTGCCCGCCGTCGCGTTGAAGGTCACTGAACTGGTTCTTATCGAGTCAAGTGCGACATCGTCATTTCTAGTAAGCAGGGTAAGGCCGCCCACGCTGCCGCCCGTGTAGACGGCGAGCAAGGTGTCGTAGGTGCTGCCGGCAGTCGTTACGGTCACACTGCCCGTGGAGGGCGCTTGCCACTGATACCAGACGGAGGCTCCGCCCGTATTATTATCGGGCGAGTGGCTGGGCTCATTCGCTTCTTTAGTGGCATTGAAGTTGTTGCCGCTGACCGTGCCCGTGCAGCCTGCAATGACCTGCGCGGCGGCGAAGCTGTCATTGGCCGGGGGCGGCTGGATCGCGCCGTTCTCAAGGGTATAGCCCATGTAGTTGAAGGCCACCAGGTCGTTCGCCGTCAGCACTTCGAGCCGTCCGCTTGAGATTGTCGGATCCATGATGCCTATGTGAAAGCCGCCGTTCGCCGGGGTGTCGTCTCTCCAGTGGCTAGACTGTCGTCCGTCGCCGCCGTTGGTCGTGCTCCCGCTGGGCCCACCCGTCGAGAGTCCCGCTTCGGGGCTGCCGTTCGTGAAGATGTTCGTGAGCCCGGCAAAGAAGACCTGCTGGCCGCCGCCAATCGTCATGATGCGCTGTCCGTTAGTGAAGTCCGTGACGCCCGGACGAAAGCGGAACAGGTCTAGGATGGTCGGTCGCAGCGTCGCGCTGGTCGAGCCGTTATTCGAGTTGAACCCGAGCGCGTGGCCGATCTCGTGCGTCGCGACGGCCGTGAAATCCAAGAGCCCACTACTGATGCCGTCGCTCTGGTCATAGTCGAAATTAAAGGCCGAGTTAAAGCCTATCTCCGGCATACTCGTATCGCTCTGCGTCGCATTGGGCGAGAAAATCCCAAGAGCGCGGGCGATTGCAACCGGAACCGACATGGACGAGAGGTTGCCGGAATCGGTCGGAATCGCCGTGGCCGGCAGCAGGTTATAGAGCGCCGTCTCGGTGGCATTGGAGGCCGTGCCGATTAGTCTCAGGCGGACATTCGAAAAATCCTCGCGCGTCGTGAACGAGCTTGTCGAGCCGATAGTCCCCGACGCATATGTATTGCCGTCGCCGAAAAAGTCCGGGCCCACGTCCACCCTGATGTAGACAGTCATCGGCGTTTTGATGACCTGTTCCCAGTTGGCCGCCGCTTTGATAAAGGCCGCCTTCGCCATCGGATTGGCATTCAGGCGGTCTGTCGCCAGCAGGAAGATTTTCAGGCCCGGCAGGTTGGGATTATCCACGTTGACAGTGACTTCATCGCTACTGCTCAGCTTGTCCAGCTCTCCTAGATGGTTGATGAGCCGCAGGTTCTTGAAGCTCGATTGAGCGCGAGCGGCGGCCATGCTCTGCTTCTCCTGCGGAGTCGCATCGCGGCAGAGCGAAGAGCCGTCGGGCGCTTCGACGATGGTGAAGACCTGCATCTCCTGGTTGGTCTTGGCGCTGGTCTGGGCCTGTGCGCTCGGGCCAAAGGCGAAGAGGGAGATAAAGCTCAGGACGAGCAGGAAGCGGGGAACGCGAGTCATTCAGTACTCCTTAGAATGGGGACGGCGCTTGCGGCCCGACGCGCGTGAGGCACTGTCGAGACGCACCGTACGGGTCAACGACCAATTGCTCAAAAGGTGTTTGGGGGCTTAACGGAAAACCTCGTTTCGGCTGAGCGCCGCGACGCCACTTTTGATTCAAAAACCGGCTCTGAGGATGTATAGGGGCTGCCCTGTTTTCGGAAAAATCTACGCCGTATCGGGCAAGAAAGGCTGCGATGGCTGCGATGGCTGGCCTATCGCAGTGAGCCATTATACAGGCTGAGGCTCCCGTTATTCAATTTGAAATATTTCTGAGGGGAGGCGCGCGCCGCGTAAGGCGCTGGCCCGGAGCTTTACTCGGAGGGCGCGCGCCAGGCCACTTCGCGCTCGGCGGCGGCCGGTTCAAGCTCCTGCTCCTCTGCATGCGGCGGGGGAAGGCCGGCCATCGTGGCGAACAGATTTTCGTAGCGGTCTACGACTCGCTCCCAATCATAATGGCGCTGGACGCGGGCCTGGGCCCGCTGGCGGTAGGCGCTCACCAGCGAGCCGTCGCGCAGCACCCTCTGAAGCTGTTCGGCCAGATCGTGCTCGTCGCGGTAAGGGATGCCAGCTTCGCCCACGGCCTCTATGTTTTCGGGCGTCGCTAAGGTCAGCACGCAGTTGCCATAGCCCATAGCTTCCAGCAGAGCCGGGTGCGTGCCGCCGACCTCCGTGGCGTGCACGTAGCAGTAGGCGTTCTGCTGCAAAGCCCTGTAATCCTTGCCGAAGACGAAGCCCGTGAAGATGATTCGCCGGTCACGCCGGGCAAGCTGCCGTAGCTCGCGGATGTAATCGTGCGCGTAGGGCGCGTCGCCGACAATGAGGAGCTTGTGCGCCGTGCGTACTTTTTTGAAAGCCTCTATGACGAGGTGCGCGTTGTTCTCAGGCTCCAGCCGCGAGACGTAAAGGACGTAGCGATTGGCTTCGACTCGCCACTGTCGCACGGCTGCGCGATCAGGCTGGCGCTCGACCTCCGCGCCGTAAGCGATCATCGTTGACGGCGCGCGGTAATGGGCCAGGTAATAGTCCTGTATGACGTGCGCGTCCGTCACCGTCACGTTGGGCAGGATGGTCGCCAGGCGCTCGGCCAGCAGGTAGTAGCGCCGCCCGAGCCAGTTCCATTTCTTGCGCTTGTGTTCGAGCCCGTCCACGTTGAGCGCCACGGGCGTCCCAGTCCAGCGCAGTATCGGAATGAAGGGCGCGTTGGCGGCATTGCAGATCAGCGCCGCATCGAAGTTGCGCGCCGTAGCGTCCAGGGCCGAGAGGAAGGCGTGGGCCACCGTGTCGAAATATTTGTGTCGGATGGTAGGCAGGACTTTGAGGCGCACGCCATGATATTCGAGCTGGCGCGGCGAGACGTAATGCGCGCGGCAATAGACCGTCACGTCGTGTCCGCGCGCGAAGAGCCGCGTCGAGAGATGTTCTGCGAAAGTCTCAAAGCCGCCGTAGCTCGCCGGTATCCCGCGTGTTCCCAGTATGGCTATACGCATGAAAAAAATTTATGCGGCGCTCACAACAGGGCCGCTCAAAGGACAGCAAGTGCTCGTCGGGCAAGCTCGCGTCCGAATTGATAATTCACCACCCACGTACAGCCAATCAAAAACCTTTTTTCATCTCGCGGCGGCGCGCTCCCGCTGAAGAGCGCGGCCGAGCTGCGCCGTCTGTTCGTAAACCTCTAAGGTCAGTCGCGCCGTCTCGCGCCAGTTGAAAGCCCTGGCGCGTTCAAGCCCGCGCTCGCGCAGCTCTTCTCGCAAGGCTCCGTCATCAATCAGTCGGGCGAGCGCAGCCGTGAGTGCTTCCCTGTCAAAAGGATCGACCAGCAACCCGGCTTCGCCGACGACTTCCGGCAGGCTGGTTCGATTGCCCGCGATGACGGGCGCACCGCACTGCATGGCTTCGAGAGGAGGCAAACCGAACCCCTCGAAGTAGGACGGGTAAACGAAGCAGAGCGCATCAGTGTAGAGCGCCGGCAGGTCGCCCTCCGGCACATAGCCTGCGAAGTGTATATCACCATCGAGGCTATGACGGCGGGCCGCGTCGAGCGTCTCTCGGTAAAGCCAGCCGCGCTTGCCCACGACGACCAGTTGCGGAAGCTTAGCCTGTGAGCGACGGTGGCGCAAGTCCGCGTATGCTTCGACCAGCCGGACAAGATTCTTACGCGGCTGGATTGCTCCGACGGCGAGAATATAGCGGGGACGGATTCCATAAAGCTCCCTGACACGCTCCCGTTCCCTTCGGTCTTTGACCGGAGCGAAGTGCGGCGCGGCCGCCAAAGGCGTGACCCGCACGCGCTCAGGCGGCAGGCGATAAGTCTCTACGAGGTCGCGGCGGGAGAACTCCGAGGGCGCGATCACGGCGGTGGCCTGGCGGGCTGTGCGGCGCACGGTCAGTCGAAGCTGCGTGCGGCTACGGCGCTTGAAGGTTTCGGGCAGGTGCTCGAACGAGAGGTCGTGTATGGTTGCGACGACGGCGCAGGGCGCAAGCGGCGGGCTCGTGTACTGTACGTGTAGAAGATCGACGGGGCGGCGTCGCAACTCTGCCGAGAGCGTCAGCGGAATGCGCAGCAGGGGCGTGTGCGGCAGCGTCAGGCGCACAGAGACGTGCGGCCAGCGCCCCCTGAAACGCTCGACGGCCTCGCGCTTCGTGACATAGAGCGTGTAGCGATTGGACGTGTCTATCTCGGCCAGCGCCTCGATCAGGTTGGTGGCGTAGCTTTCGTTTCCGGCCAGACCGGCACCGACCGAGTGCGCGTCTATGGCTATGTGCAAGAGAAGCCTTCTCCTCGCGCGCTCCCGCGCCGAGATTTTAAGAATAGAGGGAGAGAAACCTGTTCCTTGGAGGCGAGTTTACTCGAAAGGCTCCGCGCTGGGAAGGACGCCGCGAAAGCTCTTGCGATGGATGGGACTGGGCCCATAGAGGCGCAGCGCCGCGTGATGAGCCCGTGTGCCGTAGCCCACGTGACGGGCGAAATCGTATTGCGGGTAGAGGTCGTGCAGGGCTCTCATCAGAGCGTCGCGGTGCGTCTTGGCGATAACGCTGGCGGCGGCGATTGAAGCCGACACCGTGTCGCCACGGATGATGGCCTTCTGCGGCAGCGGGCACGCTTTGAGCTGAAGGGCGTCTATCAGTAGATGCTCGGCGCAGGGGTTCAAGCCTTCGACGGCCAGGATCATCGCGCGTCGCGTGGCTTCGAGGATGTTGATGCGGTCAATCTCCTCCGGCTCGACCTGGCCCACAGAGTAGCAGACGGCCCGCTCTTTCAGCTCCTCGGCAATACGCTCGCGCTCTTTGCGCGTCAGGCGTTTTGAATCGTCTAGCCCTTCGGGCAAGGGGCGCTCCGGGTCTAGGATGACGGCGGCGGCGACCACCGGCCCGGCCAGCGCCCCTCGGCCCACCTCGTCAACTCCCGCCACCAAACGAAAGCCGCAGGCGCGCGCCTCCTCTTCAAAGGCTGTGCCCACGGCCGATATTCGCCGACGAACCATAAGAAAGCAGTGACAAGTGATAAGTGACGAGTGACGAGATAAAAGCTTTTCAGCTTGTCACTCGTCACTCGTCACTGTATTTCTATTTCTTGCCTGCGGCGGAAGCGCCCTGTGCCTGCTCGGAGGTGGTGCGGGTGTCGCGCTCGCGGATGCGGGCGGCCTTGCCGCGCAGGTTGCGCAGGTAATAGAGCTTGGCGCGACGCACGCGTCCGCGCTTGATTACGTCTATGTGATCGATGATGGTCGCGTGCAGCGGGAAGATGCGTTCGACGCCGACGCCGAAGCTGGTCTTGCGCACGGTGATCGTTTCGCGCGCGCCGCCGTGCTTGCGTGCGATGACGATGCCTTCAAACGCCTGAAGGCGCTCTTTGGTCTCGGACTCCTTGATGCGTACGTGGACGCGCACGGTATCGCCCGGCTGGAAGTCAGGGATGGCGGAGCGCAACTGCCCCTTTTCAACTGTGTCTAAGCGGTTCATGATCTTTACTCCGTTATTCTTCTTCAGTCTCGTCGAGCCCGGCGCGCTCGCCCGCGTCAAGCTCCAATCTTTCAAACAAGTCCGGGCGGTTGCGCCGCGTCTTGCGTAGCGCACGCCGTCTTCGCCAGCGATCTATCTCTCCGTGATGGCCGCCGAGAAGCACCTGCGGCACGCGCATTCCGCGAAACTCCGGCGGGCGCGTGTAGTGCGGAAAATCGAGCAGCCCTTCGGAGAATGAATCGTGGCGCGCAGAAGTCTCGCTGCCCAGAGCGCCCGGCAAAAGACGCGTGATTGCATCGACCAGGACGACGGCAGCAGCCTCGCCGCCCGACAGGACGTAATCGCCTATGGAAATCTCGTCCGTCACTAAAGCTTCGGCGACCCGCTCGTCCACACCTTCGTAGCGCCCGCAGATCAGAACAACCTGCTCGGCGCGTGTGAACCCTTCGGCCAACTCCTGCGTCAGCGTGCGCCCCTGCGGCGAGAGCAGGACGACGCGCGTGCCTTCCTTCAACTCTTCGCGCGCCCTGGCTCCCGTCAGAGCTTCGACGGCTGCAAAGATCGGCTCGGGCTTTAAGACCATCCCGTCGCCGCCGCCAAAAGGGCGGTCGTCGACGATGTGGTGCTTATCGCTCGTCCAGGCTCTCAGGTCGTGCGCTCTGACCTCGACCAGACCGGCGGCGCGCGCCCGGCGCACTATCCCGTACTCAAAGACCTCTCCGAAGAAGCCTGGAAAGATCGTGATGATGTCAAACTTCATTTCGGATTTTAGATTTTAGATTAAAGCGTTAATCTAAAATTCCAACAGTCCTTCGGGCGCGTCAATGCGGATCAGCTTGCGCTCGACATCAATCTCGACGCAGATCGCTTCCGCGAGCGGGATTAAGTGATCGCGCTCTTCGCCCTCGCCCTTGACCAGCAGCGTTTCGACGCCGCCCGTCCTCATCACTTCTCGCACCACGCCGACGCTCTCGCCCGCGACAGTCTCGACGCGACACCCTACAAGCTCCCACTCGTAGTACTCGTCTTCGGGAAGCTCTACGCGTTCGGCCTCCGTGACGGCGAACTCTTGTCCGACGAGCGCGCTCGCCGCCTCTACCGAATCGTAACCGGCGAACTTGAGCACTATGCGTCCGCCTTGAAACCAGTGCTCTTCGAGCGAGAGGTTCATGCGCGCACCGTTGGGGGCGACGGCGATCAATCGTTCCAGGTTTTCAAACCGCTCGGGGAAATCCGTCAACAGCTCTGCGACCACTTCGCCACGCAGGCCCCTGGTCTTGACGGCGCGGGCCACGGCCACCAACTCTTCTTCCCCTGCGCTCATTCGACGATTTCCAGACCGAAGCGCCGGTTCTTCTTGACGCTCGCCGCCTGGACAATCGAGCGCAGAGCGCGCACCGTTCGTCCCTGCCGGCCGATCAGCTTGCCCATGTTCGCGGCAGAGACGCGCACTTCGATCACAGTCGTTCCCTTGTGCTCGACCTCGCGCACGTCAACCGCCGATGCGTCGTCCACCAGAGCCTTCACGATCATCTCAACGGTCTCTCTCATAAGCGAAGCCCCTGGAAATCCGGTCTCAGGCGGAAGCGGTCGTCGCGTCCGCCCCGCTGGCTGCTGCTGCGGCCTCCTGCGCCTTCTGATTGGCTTTAATCAAGCGCCTGACAGTCTCGGTCGGCTGCGCGCCGCGCTCCAACCAGTATTGCGCGCGCTCGGCATCGAGCCGAATCTCGGCAGGGTTCTGCGTCGGGTTGTAGAAGCCCAGGTTTTCCAGGTACGCGCCGTCGCGCTTGGAGAGCTTCTCCTTGACGACGATGCGATACGAAGGTCTCTTCTTCGCGCCCATGCGCATTAATCTAATGGCTAACAAATCTCTCTCCTCCCAAGACAGTGACGAGTGACAAGTGGCGAGTGACGAGCAAGAGCAAGAATAAAAGCAGAGCTTTTCTCTTGTCACTCGCCACTCGTCACTTGTCACTGCTTTTTCATCTTCTTTTCCAGCGTCTCTTCTTCCCGGTCTTTTTGCGCGATGGGCCCAGGGCAGGAGGCAGCGCGGGCAGGCCGCCTTCTTCGTCGCCACCGCCATCGCCCATCATCCCCGAAAGGTCTGGCATGCCGGCCATCCCGGCCATCCGGCGCATCATCTTGCCCTTGAGGCCGCCGCCGCCCATCTGGCCGAAGAGGCCGGAGCCGGAGAGCTGGCGCATCATCTGGCGCATCTCCGTGTACTGCTTGATGAGCGCGTTGACATCGGAAACATTCGTGCCCGAGCCTCGCGCTATGCGACGGCGGCGATTGGCATTTAGAATCTTGTGATCGTTGCGCTCCTCTATGGTCATCGAATCGATGATCGCTTCGGTGCGCTTCAGCTCTTTCTCCATCTGCTTCGACTGCTCTTCGGTCAGCTCCGGCATGCCCATGCCGCCCAGGAGTTGATCGGGCAGGAGCTTCATGATCTTCGAGAAAGAGCCGAGGCGCTTGACCTGACGGAGTTGGCCGCGAAAGTCGTCGAGGGTGAACTGGTTCTTCTGAAGCTTCTTGAGCTGCTCTTCGGCCTCCGTCTGGTCAACTTTAGACTGCACCTCTTCGATCAGAGAGAGCACGTCGCCCATGCCGAGGATGCGCTGCGCTATGCGATCAGGATAGAACGGCTCAAGGGCGTCGTACTTTTCACCGACGCCGACGAACTTCACGGGCTGTCCCGTGACCTGCTTGATCGAAAGCGCCGCGCCGCCACGCGCGTCGCCGTCCATCTTGGTCAGAACCACGCCCGTAATCCCGACCCGGCGATGAAACTCTTCGGCCGAGCGGACGGCGTCCTGTCCCGTCATCGCGTCGGCGACGAAAAGCGTCTCGACGGGCCTGGTCTCGGCCTTGATGCGGACAAGCTCTTCCATCAGCTCGTCGTCAATGTGCAGGCGTCCGGCCGTGTCAATGAGCAGCGTGTCGTAGCCGGTCTGCTGCGCGTGCTTGTAGGCTTCGCGCACGAGCGTCAGCGGGTCATTCGTCTCGGGCTGCTCGAAGATGGATTGGCCCGTGGCGCGGGCGATGACTTTAAGCTGCTCGCGCGCTGCCGGGCGATACACGTCCACGGAGAGAAGCAAGGGCTTGCGCTCCTGGTTCTTCGAGAGCCAGCGGGCGATTTTTCCGGTCGAAGTCGTTTTGCCGGAGCCTTGCAGGCCGACGATCATGACGACGTTCGGGATTGTTTTAGTGAAGACCAGGCGCGAAGACTGCCCGCCCAAAAGCTCTACCAGCTCGTCGAAGACGATCTTCACGACCTGCTCCGAAGGCTTTAGCTCCTGCCAGACCTGCTGCCCCTCTGCCTTCTCCTTGACCGAGGCGATAAAATCCTTCGCCACCTTGTAATTGACATCCGCCTCCAAAAGGGCGAGGCGAATCTCGCGCAGCGCGGCGTCCACGTGCTCCGGCGTCAAGACACCTTCGCCGCGCAGGTTCTTCAGCGTTCGCTTCAGCTTATCGGATAAAGACTCGAACATATAGGTACAGCTCCGCGCCCCGGACGCAAACGAAGATGATAACGGCGCTCTCCGAGAGTGTCAAGGAAGGGACAAGGCAAGGGATGAAGGCGGCAGTGTGAGGGCTGAAAGGGTGATAACTCAACTTGAATTATTCATATTTCAGCCCTCACACCGCCGCCCTCATCCCTTCCGGCATAGACGCTCAAGCTCCGCATGTGTTAAATTCCGAGCGGGTCAAAATCAGTTGATGCGAGCACAAGGTTTGTGGGAGAACCGATAGTGCTCCCAAGTGCTCACATAACCCTCCACCCGACCGTGCCCGCAACGTAACTGAAATGATACGGGGATTCGTACTTTATCTAAATCCACGATGAGCAGACGTACGCGCGACAACGCCCAAAACCAGAAGATCAAAGACGCGTCGGAGCACGAAGCCGGCGTCGTCGATCTGGCCAGCGCGCGCCTCAACTCGCGCAAGGTGGCGACGCGTGAATCGCTCTCGGCCGAGCTGGAAGAGATACGCCTCCTGCTCGATCAAGGTCTCTCCTCTGAAGTTCAATCGCGGATTACGCCGCTCATCGTCGCCGCCCGCCAAGACGATTCCATCTTGGCCCAGGCGCGCTGCGCACTCTCCGTCGCGCTTGAGATGCAGGGGCGCTACCGCGAGTCGCTCGAAGCCGTACGGATGTACGAGACGCCGGAGACGCGCGCGCTCCTGGATGCGGAGACCGCCACCCGCCTGAGAGTCCAGATCGGACTGGCCTACAACTACACGGGCGATCACCCGAAAGCCATCGCGCTGCTGAACGCGGCGCTGCGCGAGACGACGGAAGACGGCCCGGCTTCGGACGCGCAGGTGGGCGCGATCTACGTGGCCCTCGCGCGCATCTATCGCAGCATCAACGAGCATACGATTGCGCGCGACTATGCCGAGCGGGCGCTTGAGCATTACCGCCACAGTGGCGACTGGCGGGGCCTGGCCGAAAGCTACTTTGCAATAGCGATGGCGGACATGCTGGAAGGCAATTACGAGGCGGCGCTCGCCAATTACGAGCAGGCGCTCAAGCTCGTAGGCGATTACCCTGCGCCCTACCTGCTCGGCAAGATTTACAACAACATGGCGGCGGCCTGCTGGTTCCTCAAGCGCCCGCAGGAGGGCATACGCAACCTGGAAAAGTCCATCAGCTATTACGAGCGCACGGAGCACAGGGCCAACGCTTCGGACGGCTACAATAACCTCGGCATCAATCTCATCGTGCTCGGCGACTGGAAGCGCGCGCAGGCAGCACTTGAGCGCGCGCTTCAGCTCGCCTCGGAAATCCACGAGAACAACCCCAAGCTCTCAGCGCCGCTCGATTCACTGGGCGAGCTGCACATGCTGCGCGGCGACCTGCTGCTGGCGCAGAACTACCTGGAAAGGGCGCTCGCAGTCGCCACGGAGCACGGGCACAAGTGGTACATGGGCCAATCCACGCGCACGCTCGGTCGTTGCCTGCTGGCGATGGGGGAGGCCGAGGGCGCGCGGGCGCGCGGGCGCGCGGCGCTCACGCTGGCCGAAGCGATTGCCGACCGCCAGGCCGTCTGTGAATCTCGCTTGCTGCTCGCGGAGGCTGCCCTCGTGCGTGGCGATCTGCACGAGTGCGCCGAGCAGTTGCAAAGGGTCGCGGACGAGACCACGGATTCGGTCACGGACTTAGGGTTCGCGGCCGAAGCGCAGCGCCTTCATGGCCTGCTCGCGATGGCCCAGGGGGACGCGACGGCCGCCGCTCAGCACTTCAGCCGCAGCATCACTATCTGCGACATCCTGGGCGACCGCTATCGCGGAGCCCGCGCTCATTACGAGCTTGGGCGCGCCTACTCGCACTCGCAGCCGGAGCGTGCAGCCGAACATCTCTCGCGCGCGGCTCACACTTTTCGCGAGCTGGGCGCGCGGCTCGACGCCACCCGCGCAGAAGAGGCTGTGGCCGCGCTCGACCGTCATGCGCCGGAGCTGCACGACGGCGCTTCGGCTCTCATGCAGCTTCTCACGCTGCGGCTGGCCGAGGCCGTGGCTTCGCGCGAGCTGCTGTTGCGCGAGCTGGCGGCGGTGGTTCACCAGGAGACGGAAGCGCGCCGCGTGCTCGTCGTCGAGGCGGGCGAGGAAGGGCGCATGAGAGTAGTCGTCGCGCACGGTTACAGCGCGGACGAAGCAGCGCAGGTGGCCGCCGAGCTTGGCTCGGCCCAGGAGCAGGACACGCACGAACGCCTGGCGGCAAAGTACGACGCGGCCCTGATCCCCTTGCGCGCAACCAATGCCCCGCCGGCTCTGCTCCTTATAGCGCCGCGTGACGCAAGCATGCTTCCGGGCCGCGTCCCTGTAGAGCCGCTGCTTCGCATCGTCGAGCTTGGCATGGATGTCTGCGCTTTGCGCGCCGGGGCGCACGCCGGGCGGAGCCAGCAGGAAGAGGGAGCGCTCGCCGGCGCAAGCCTGATGCCGGGCTTTATTCATTCCAGCCCGGCGATGACGCGCCTGGTCGAAGAGGTGCACAAGATTCGCTCTTCCGACGTGACGGTGCTGGTGACGGGCGAGTCGGGCACGGGCAAAGAGCTTGTCGCGCGCGCCATCCACGCGCTTTCATCGCGGCGCGCGAAGGTCTTCGTCCCCTTCAATTGCACGGCCGTCCCGAAAGAGCTTTCGGAAGGCTACCTCTTCGGCTATCGTCGCGGCGCTTTCACGGGCGCTGTGCATGATTCTCCGGGCGTCATCCGCACGGCCGAAGGCGGCACGCTCTTTCTCGATGAGATAGGCGATCTGCCCCTGGACGTGCAGCCGAAGATTCTCAGATTTTTGCAGGAGGGCGAGATTCAACCCCTGGGCGAGCAGCGCCCGATCAAGGTTGACGTGCGAATCATCGCCGCTACCAACACAGACCTGGAAGAGATGGTGGCCCAAGGGCGATTTCGCGAAGACCTCTACTATCGCCTCAACGTCATCCGCCTGAGAGTGCCTCCCTTGCGCGAGCGACGCTCCGAGATTCCGACCATCGTCAACTATTACATCAACCACTACTCGGCCAAATTCGGCCGCCGCGACATAGAGATCACGCCGCAGGCCGTAGACCTCCTGATGGTCTGCGACTGGCCGGGCAATGTCCGACAGTTGACCAACGAGATACAGCGCATAGTGGCGCGCGCAGAAGACGGCACGCTGATTACGCCCGATCATCTTTCGCCGGAGTTGCGCCGTACCTCTACGCCGATCACAGCGCCGCCCTCCGTCATCACGCCGATTAACGCCATCGCCTCGTCGCCGCCCGAAGGCGTGACCCTGGCCGACGCGCTCGCAGACCTCGAACGACGGATGATCGCCGAAGCCATGCGCAAGCACGGCGGCAATATCTCGCGGGCTGCACGCGAGCTTGGACTGACCCGTCGCGGACTCTATCTCAAGCTTGAGCGCCACGACCTGAGCGCCAGCGCCTAAAATTCCCCTCGTCTTCGAGACAAGAAGAGCCAGAGAGCACAAGCCTGACTGAGAAGCTACGGGTGTGCGCCGCTGCGTGGAGGCGGTCGCCAATCATCCCGGTTATTTTGGAACAATCAACGGAGGCTGGGGTTGAACCGGCGCAAGGAGGCCGGCCTGTTTGTCGTCGGCGATAGCCTGATCGTACTTCCCCAGGTTGGAGTAGGCAAAGCTTCTGCTCTTATAGAAAGTATAGTTGCTGGGGTTGAGCTTGATGGCTTCGTTGTAGTCTTTGATGGCCGCTTCGTAGTCGCCCTTCTTGACCAGCGTGTTGCCTCGATAAAAATAGTTTTCAGGAGAGGGTAATTTCTGGATGGCCGTCGTATAGTCGGCCAAAGCGAGGTCATATTCCTGCTTCATATAATGGACGCTGGCGCGACCGGCATAAGCCATCCCGTTGTTCGGGTTAAGCTTGAGCGCCGCTTCGTAGTCGTGAAGCGACTGGTCATAAAAGGCCGCATCATAAAGGCCCTTCAGGGAATAGACCCAGGCGCGCAGCATCAGCGCATAATCGTCGTTGGGCACGCGCGAGAGGGCCTCGCTGAAATCGCTTAACGCTCGATCATAATCGTCCGGGACGTTGCGCATGAGGCCCCTATTGGCATAAGCGATGGCCCTGCCTCTCCACGCCAGCGCCGCAGCCGGATTGATGCTGATCGCCTGGCTGTACATCTCAATCGCATGATCGAACTCCGATTTCTGTAAATGGCCGTTGGCTTGCATAATGTATTGCTCGACATTTGCGGAGCCCGCGCGCTGCCTGCCGGTGACAAAATAGAGGGTCAGCGCAATCACCAGCAGGGCCAACGTCGCGCCGACTGAAATCTTGGCGGCGCGACTTCGCGGCCAGAGTCGCCGGAGCCCTCTCGGTTTCGCGCGCGTGCCGTTGAAGGCCGGGGGCGGCAGTTGGGGCGCGGCGCTTGGTCGCGTCCACCCGCAAGCTTTGCAGGCGGCGTCGTCGGCCCCAAGCTGTCCTCCACACTTTTCGCAGTTGAGAGACGCGCCCGCCCCTGCCCGCTTCGTATCGGCCGCGACCAATCGCTTGACCATTTCGTCGAGAAATTCCAGATGCGGTTCAAGCGGAAGAGAAACGGCGTCGAGCCAATAGGCTGTGCTCAGGTAGTATTCCAGCGACTTGGAAACTGACACGTCTTCGATGCGGAAGGGGACGACCGTCACGCCTTTGCTGACGGCTCGTTCCACCTCTCGTTTGATCTGGATCGAACTGTTGGCGTTCTCCGAGTGGACGAGTATCATCAGGCGGCTCGACCCGATGGCATCAATGATAGCCTCGCTCCAATCGTTGCCGGGCAGGATGTCGCGCGGCGCAATCCAGCACCTCAGACCGGATGCTTCCAACCTGTCGCAGATGGCGTCGGCGACCTCTTTGTCTTTGAAAGAATGGCTGATGAAGATCTGTTCTGCCACGCTGGACTCTCGGCCTCCTCAGGTGTGTGAGTGAACTGGCGGCGGCCCCTAAATTATCAAAAGCAGTGGAAGCGAGCAACGGCAGCCGGCGCGCGCCGCTCATGCTAATCGAAGATTTCCAGCTCCCAATACCAGGTAGCAAAACCGAGGGCAACCCCCAGCAGAGCGCCGATGCATCCGAGAATAATACCGGCCTTGGCGAACCTGCGGCCCGCCGCAGAGGAGCGCCCGTCAGCAATCGCCCGTAATTCCATCCAGCCGAGAACGATGGCCAGTCCCCCCAAAATGGGGCCGCCGAAAAGCAGGCTCACAATGCCGACAATCAGAGCGGCGACGGCCTTCTTCGACCGCCGCCCTCGTGGCGAAGAGACTTTCGGGCCGGGCCCATCCGTGGGGGATTCCGGTCTGGTCAGCAAATGCTGTATGACCTCTGTCAACCGCTCCAGATGTTTCTCCAGAGGCGGAGTCGAGGCGTCGAGCCAGTGGGCCGTGCTCAGGTAGTATTCCAGGGATTTCGCGAGCGGCTGATTGTCCAGGCGCAATGGGATGATAATCTTTTTCCCGTTGACGGCTCTCTCCACTTCACGCTTGACCTGCTCCGAATGATTCGCCGCCGCTGAAAGAGCAATGACAACTATTCCGCTCTCGTCAATAATAGCGGTCGTCGCCTCGCGCGGCCCCGTCCCTTGAAACCCGTCATGCAGCGCATAACGACACCGGAGGCCAGACCGCTTGAGCCGCTCACAGACAGTGTCCGCCACACTATGATCTTCCGGCGCACAGCAGACAAAGACATCCTGTTTCATCCCGACATACACCTCCGGGGCCAGAGGGCATAAGATGGCATCATGTTATGGGCCCATTACGCCCTTTGCAGTTGCCCGTTATGAGGCTAAAGAGACACCCCCACTATTCCAAGAGCATGTCCCGTGATGCGATTGATCGCTTCGACAAAAGTCTGCCAGCCAGTGCGCTGCGCGGCCAGGACTTTGCGGCCCGTGGGCGTCAACTTGTAATAACGACGGCGACGCTGCCCGGCCTTCTCCGACCAGCGCCCCTCTATCCACCCGCGCTTCTCCAAACGATAGAGGAGCGGATAGAGCGAAGCGACGTTAAAGCGCAGCGCGCCTTCGGAGCGCTCCTCGATCAGCTTGCTGATCTCGTAGCCGTGGCGGGGGCGCTCCGCCACGAGCGAGAGAATCAGTAGCTCCGCGCTCCCCTTCTTCAACTCACGATCAAGCACGGAAGAGTTCATATGTGGCATAGATATAGATTACTTGAGGACATATTTTCAAGTAAAGCGCCTGCCCGGCGTTCGCGCGCGGCCCTCTTCCGCCGTGGCCCGGCTCTCCTGTAGAATATTCAAGGGCTTGGCAACAAAGCAGCTTTTTGGTATTACGTGAGAGCTATGGTAAACAAAATCTTCGCAACCGTCTCCATACTCATCTACCTTCTGGCCCTGGGGCTACTGATTTTCGGTATCCTGGTCATGCTCGGCAAAGTCCAGTAGCAGCGCCGTCGCGCCTCTTCAAGATGTGTAGAAGATTTCGGGCCCGCAGAGGACTCCTCGGTCTCAAGCTCAAGGTGACTTGCGGGCCGTCTTCGTCAGCTTCTCGCTGCTCTTTCTGAGCTGGCCGCTCAGCTCTATGATCTCTTCCAGGTCGCGCCGCGCTTTGGCAGACATCTGCGCGTCAACCACTTTCGGCTCTTTGAAGACAGGGTTGTGCGCAAAGCCTGCGATCAGCTTCCCCAGGGCGGCGAGCGCCGGCTTCAACTGCGCGAGCTCCTCGGGCGCGCTCTCGGTCTGAAGGCGCTTCGGCCCTGCGGTCGGCTCGGGCAGCACCAAGTTCTCCTTGAGCCGTCCGGCGAGCTTTCGTATCTCGGCCGTGGACTTGGCGACGAACTTGAGGTCAAGCTCTTCGGCGCGCGCGGCCGCCGTCACAAGCTCGTTGTTGATGACCTGTATGCGCAGGAAATCCTCGCTGATCTGCGCGAAGGAGAGTTTCTGCTCGCGCCGACCTGTGGGCTTGTGAAGCTGATCTTCCAGCGTCCTCTGGTTGAACTCGCGCTCCAGGTCGCCCATCATAGCCGCCTCGCGCGTCGGCGTCGGGCTTGAGGAGGAGCCGCTGCGCCCAGAGCGTTGGGCCTGAACGACTGCGGCGAGCAGACAGACGAAGAAACAGGCTGTCAGGGCTCGCACCATGATGCCGAATGTGGAGACCATCTCTTCCCTTCCTTCTTTAAGTGCCCGTGATGTAGCTTTCAAGCAACTTGATGGTTGACTCCTGGTCTGCGATGATCGCCTTGACCACGTCGCCTATCGAGATGATGCCAACCAGGCGTCCGTCTTCGAGCACCGGAAGATGACGGACATGCTTATCCGTCATCTCTTCCATACATTCATGTATGTCCTGCCCTGGGCTCACGTAATAGACTTTGGAGGTCATGATCTCTCCGACCTGCATCTCGCGCGAAGACTTACCGTGCAGGATCACTTTCCGCGCATAGTCGCGCTCGGACATGATGCCCGCTACGCTCCCGCCCGAGAGCACGACTAAGGCCCCGACGTTCTTATCGGCCATGATCTTCAGGGCCTCATAGACCGTCGCCTCCGGCGCGATGGTCAGCACGTCCCGCCCTTTGCCCTGTAAAATGTCTCTCACGGTAATCATAGCCGATCCCCTCCAAGAACTATTTTACTCCCACAGCACCATTAAGAGCGCACATTATTCCCGTGCTGTTTTGTTTGTCAACAGATAGGTGTCCAAATTGCGAACTTTTCCGTGAGCAATAGCAGCGCCGGAAGAAAAAGCGGCGGTAGTCTCACATCTACCGCCGCGTCCCTTCTTCACCTAGGAGTCCTCACCGAATGTCCTCAACCATCCGGCAGGTAAGCGGACACTTTCAGCATCCGCTCGATTGCCGCGCATCATACGCCTGCACGCCTGCCCTGGCAAGAGAAAAGTCTCGGCCGTCGCCGGGCAGTAGTCGTCTGAGCTAAATATTGACGCCGACTTTGTTGCGGATGAAGATACGCGCGACACGAACAACTTGTAGTTAAAGAATTGGGCGGCGAAACGCTGGTCTATGATGAAAAGGGCCACCAGGCTCATTGCCTGAATCAAACGGCTGCGTTCGTCTGGAAGCATTGCGACCGATACACGAGCGTCGCCCAGATAGCTCGGCTCCTGGAAAAACAGTTGAAGACCGCCGCCTCCGAGCAGCTCGTCTGGCACGCCCTGCGCCAGTTGGAACAGTCTCAGCTATTGAAAGAATCTGTGCCGAGGCCCGCGCCCGGATCGCACATGACACGGCGAGAGCTGGTTCGCAGCCTCGGGATTACGGCGGCGATAAGCGTCCCTCTGGTTACTTCCATCGTCGCGCCCACAGCCACGAAAGCCCAAACACGTACCTGCGCCGGCAACCGCGAACCATGCGACGTGCTCCCCTGCTGCCCAGGCTTCAACTGCGACGGAATATGCTTCCCCGGCTAGCGACTTTCTATGATGCGCCCACGTGCAGTTAAAACAATCGCCGCGCTGCTTTGATGAAAAGTCTAGGCGGAAAAGCAAAGCCAACTTTGGAAACAGGAGAGGATTTTGTTTCAACAGTCCAAAAGCGGGGCCGGCTGGATTGTAGAAAATCCTCAACTTGGCCAATGAATCAGCATTTTCGCCAATAAAATGTCGTTGACGTTGCCGACACATAGCTCTATCTTCTCCGGTGAGTCTTTGCCTTAAAATTTCTAGGTTGAGGCAATCAAACGACCACCTCAACCCGAAAAGTTCCTCACCCCAACATCCTGTGTCGTTCGCTCTGGCTTTGTTTCAAAAGTCCATTTTGTTTCGATAAGTAGAGAGGCTTGTTTCAAAAGTAGCCGGGCAAAGTAAAAGCGGCGGAGACCTCGTCACTCCGCCGCTCTTTCCTCACACATGGCTAAGCGTCTAACGTCCTCTTACCGTTCGACGCGAGACGGACACCTTCAGCATCCGTCCGATTGGCGCAGATTCTACGCCGCTCCGAAGTACACGTCAATGGCTTTGCCTCAAAAGTCAATTTTGCCCCAAAAGTAAGCGACTTGCCTCAAAAGTCGGCAGACACACTACACCCTAGCCGCACACAGCAGCCCGAAAAGACTTAGATCAAGTATCGCTCTTAGATGACCTCTAACATTATCAAGAGCACGTCCGTTATAGCGGGACAGTCTATATGGCCCGCCGTAGTTGGCTGCGCTATCTCGCCCGCATCTCCGCAGTCTATATGCCCCGCGTAAGACGTGGCCGCTATACTCAGCACCAAAACAGCCATAGCGCAGAACTGGCCTAGTTTCTTCATCGGTTAGCCCCTTTCAGAAGCATCATGCAAAAATCCTTGCATGTTGACGAGAATAGACCAGCTTTGAATTTTTCTTGCAAGGGTTGCGGCGGGCGCTTACTATGTCGCCGCTCATGTAACTTTTGTTGCATCCACTTTGAAAGGCTTATCCCGCATGACCTTGCAAGCCTCACTTCTGAGCCGACTGAATGACCCGAAGCTTAGCCACGACCAAAGGGCGGAACTACTCTGCGAGCTTGCTAAAGAGAGAGAGGAATATGGCGATTATGAAGGCGCTCGCCAAGCTTTAGGTGGGTTGTGGCAGCGTGTAGGCGAGCGCCCGAAGATCGAAGGGCTAGAGCGAAACACATCCGCAGAGGTCTTATTACGGGCCGGTGTCCTTACAGGGTGGATAGGAAGCAAGCAACAGATTACAGACGCGCAGGAAACAGCAAAGAACCTCATTAGCGAAAGCATCTCTATCTTTGAATCATCCGGCCACACTAAGAAGGTATCGGAAGCGCAGATTGACCTTGCTTATTGTTATTGGCGAGAGGGCGCTTACGATGAAGCGCGAGACGTGCTTAAAGACGCGCTCTCACGAATCAGCATAGATAGTGAGCTAAAAGCGAAAGCCATTTTGAGAAGCGCCATAGTTGAGCGCGGCGCGGCTCGCTATAAAGAGGCGCTCCGCATCTTAACGAATAACGCCCCACTATTCGAGAAGGTCAAGAGTCATACAATCAAAGGCGGCTTTCATAACGCCCTTGCTGGCGTGCTAGAGGACTTAGGCGCTTCGGAGAAGAAACAGAGCTACATAGACCGCGCTTTTGTGGAATACGCGGCGGCCGCTTATCACTTTGAGCAGGCGGGACATAAGACTTACCGGGCCAATGTCGAGAATAATCTAGGCTTTCTCTTCTTTAAGGTCGGCAAATTCAAAGAAGCGCATGAGCACCTAAACTATGCGCGCCGCTTGCTCATGTATCTTAAAGATAGCTGCGGCGTGGCACAGGTAAACGAGACTCGCGCCCGCGTCTTTCTCGCTGAAGGCCACAACTCCGATGCCGAAAGAGCAGCAGGAGCGGCAGTGAGAACCCTAGAGAATAGCGGCCAGCAGGCATTACTAGCCGAAGCCCTAATAAGTCACGCCACAGCCCTTGCACGTCTCGGATACTACAATCAATCGCGCTCTACCTTTCAACGTGCGGTAGGAGTGGCGCAGATGGCCGGGGCGTTGAATCGCGCCCAAGATGCCGCGCAGAGGATGGCCGAAGAGTTAGGCGAGCGTCTTGATACGGAAGCCCCTGCTATCGCGGGCAGCGTCTTAGATGAAGAGATGCGACGGCATGAGCGGGAGTTGATAAGACAGGCTTTAGAGAAAGCACAGGGCAGCGTCACACAGGCCGCGAGACTGCTAGGCATCACTCACCAGAGACTCATTTACCTCCTAGAGAGACGGCACAAAGACTTAGACCCCTTTAGAACTCCCGCCAAACGCCGCCCGAAATCCTTCACCAAACGGAAGTAAGGACTTTTTGGGCAAGATCAATAGTTTTTGGGCAAAAGCCTTTTTTAGAGGGTTTTTAGGCAAAGCCCTGCCTCTGGGCTTTGCCTAACGGGAGGGTTTTGCCCAACGGGATGAAAGCTTGCCCAACGATTCAATGTGCCATTATTGACTTGCCCGACCGTTCTTGTGCTACTCTGTGCCCCGTCCAAAGGTCTTGCTCTAAACCCTTTCAATCCCAAGGAAGGAAATCTCGCCTTCAAATGCCCTTGCCGCCCGTACACTCAGTTACCAAAGTGACCATCTGGCACATGCTCAGAGACGTGCTGATAGCCGCGATGAATAAGGGGCAGTTTTTAGTAACCCTTCTCGCCTTAATTTTCATCATAATGCTACTGAAAATGCCAAGCGAGGATGTCAGTGTCTTGGCAAAAAACATCGTCGCGGGGCTTGTAAATGGCTGGCTAATAGGATATGTATTATGTATCCCCCTCGCGGGAGGGTGGTTCTTTCATGCGAAATGGCAAAGACGCCAGATAAACGAAGATATGCAACGCATGGCCCTCGCCCGCAATAAGGCTCAAGCCAAAGCTTTGGGTAGCGGTAAAATAGAGTCCACTAGAACGAACAAGGCTTCAGCAAAAAAGAAGGTGAAAAAGTCATGACTACGCTGTTTTTTATCATCATGGCGCTGGCCTTCGTGCATTTTATCTACGAAGGGATTATCGCGCCCTCGATTAGATTTAAACTGCGCCTTGAACTGTTCAAGCAACGCGACGAGTTGCGCGAATTGAAGATGGAGCAGGACTGCGAGTTGTGCGACGAAGCGTACAGCTATCTTCAAGACGTGCTCAACAACACAATTAAGCACGTTAGCCATATTGATCTGTGGCTTGTTTCCGTTGCGCGTCATCAGATTGACGAAGAGACAAGAGAGAAGATCGCCGCGCTTGAGAAACAGGTCGAAGAGTGCCCGATTAAAAAGGTAAAGGAAATCTCAGATAAGCAGATTGACATCATAGGCAAGGCACTTTTCACTAACAACGGCGGGCTTATTCTCTACCTAATCCCTCTGGCCGTATTGCTGGCCTTCTACCAAACCTTTGTCGGCTACGCTAAGAAGGTACTATCTCTGCCTGAGAGGGACATTGATAGACTGGCCCCGCCAGGTGGCCTCGCAAGAGCATAACCAAAAACCTGACATCAGATTAAGCGCCTGATTCCCTACTTGGGGTCAGGCGCTTTCAATGTCAGATGTTTTCGGTAGCATAAAAACTTTGCCTCACTGGCTTCCGTATTACGCCACTTTCGCCCAAAACTTAGGCTTTAGATTCAACTCATACATGCTCTGTATCAGACAGCAGATGTTATGGCACAGCACCTTGCACAAGGCTTCGTTGATTTGGGCCGTCTTAGTCCTGCTACGCAACGCATCACCAAACTTCGCCTTTATCATCGAAAAGGTAGACTCAACATTAGAGCGTTTATGATAGCTTTCCATGAACCTCTCTTGATTCAATGAAAAGTAGTGATACATATTTTTCCACAGAGCAGAGTGTCTTTTCTTATTCGTCACGCTGTTAGCTTTGAACGGGATATAAGGCAGCGCAGCGTGATTAACTACGGCCCGCAAGTTACCGTCTGACAAGTAGGCTTTATCGGCTGATACTTCGTTCATCACGAAGCCCTGTGCCGTGCGCTCAACTAAAGGCTGAAAATACGGAGAGTCGCCAGCATAGCGGTCTGTGATTTCAACCGCAGTAACTACGTTAGTCTTGACGCCGCAGCAAAGGTGTACTTTTATCCAATCTCGTTTTTCTATCAAGTGAGGGTCTGAATATTTGGCGTGCATCCATTGAACGAAACGATTTGTTGAGATGCCCGTTGAATCAACCGCAAAGTCGCGCTCAATCGCCTGTAGAGGCAAGCTTGATTCTTCGATCAGCATTTGAAGATGAGGCGTCAACATTTCATCTTCAAAGTAGTTGAATATTGAGTTGTAGCAGGGAAGCTGAGAGATATAACCTTTGGCTTGTGCGTCTCTCAGGTCTGACATAAAGCGGCGGCATGAGACGGTCGAATAGACTTTGAACGCCATAGCGAAGATCATATCTTCGAGAAGCAAACGGCGCTGTCCTTTGCCATGTTGAGCAGGAGAGCCGACACCATCGCATAGTTGCCGGAGCAAGTATTGAAACTGCGCTTTTTCTTGGGTCTGCGCCATGTTGTAAGCGGGCCATTCCTGCTTGTAAGTCTTGCGCTTGACCGTGACTGTCTCGGTAACAGTGGTCTTAGTTGAGCCGTCTGCTTTCGTTTCCGTGACAGTCTTAGACTCGCGCTTGACGGTCAACTCTACGGCGAAAAGATGCTTGCACTTATAGCCATGATATTCATGGTCTGGACAAGAGCAAGTCTGCGCCTCATGGTCAACCTTGTACTTTCCCGCGCCGGATTGAGAAGGAACCAAGTAAAGATTGCCGCTCTTTACGATTCTGAATTTGTTGGCTATGTCTTGGCCTTTTTGCTCTCTCAAACTCATGTTTATGCGCCTCCGGTGTCGTTGTCGCTTACGCATGAGTATATTACCAAAGGTACATAACCACGTCAAGAGAAAAGTTACTTGACGCTATATTATTTTAGGTATATAGTGCGAGGTATGGCTAAGAAAAAGATTACAATCTATCAGTACCAATGCGAGAGATGCCGTCACGAATGGATACCGCGCGACACAGAGAACGAACCGCGTGTATGTCCGAAGTGCAAAAGCCCTTATTGGAACCAACCGCGCCGAGTGAAGATGATGGAACTGCGTAACTAGACCGCCTTCAAATCTGCCCTTCCTTTTGTGGGCTGGTTTTGGTCGCTTGGATTAACTTCGGTTTGAGTATTTGCTATCGAAGCGATGAATAATCCGACAAGCAAAGAATCTAGTTCTGTTGAGGTAATCATTAGGTCGCGGGCTATCGCGTGGCGTGACTTTCCCTCTTCGCGGAGCGCATTAAAGACTTTAGCGAGAACCTGAGAAGTCTCACGCACAATCCCATCCTTTTCACTACTCCTAAAGCCCGCTTGACTAAGTTCAATACAGAACGTGCGGTATTGCCACTCTGTAATGATTTGCAAGGCTTTTAAGCGATGCACTAAGGCGATTGCCGATACTCTCCATCGTTTTTTAAGCTTGTGGATGGTGCTAACTTCCATCTGCCCGCGTGGAATGTTAGCGAATACGTCTTTAGCTGGCATCAGAAAAGCAGAGGCGAAGCGATCAGCCTCAAGCTCCGCTTGCCTGCTCCGTGGTATGCCGTGACCATGAAGCGTTAGGTGGCCTAACTCATGCGCCGCATCCATTCGCCCGCGTTCGCCTGACTTCTGCGGATTGAGAAAAATAAATGGCGTCTCGTGATGCCAAACCGAAAAAGCATCTACAGAGGCACTGTCAATAGGTAGCGAGAACACTCGCACGCCCTGCATCTCCAAAAGATGAACTACATTCTTTATCGGGCTTTCTCCGAGTCTCCATTCTTCGCGTAGTACCTGAGCCGCTGTCTCTGGCTCGAAGTTACGCAGTGACGGTACTGTCGGCTTTGGAAGCTCAAACTTTTCATCAATCCACTTGCCAAGAGCAACGGCTAATGTGCCAGCGGCAAGCGAAGCGTCGCGCTGTGATGCGGTCATCGTGCTAAGCGATCTGAAACTTGCCGCGTCGCAAGCAATCTCTTCTAAATCAGGGGCATAGAAAAACGGTGTGGGAAATTGAAGCACATAGGCTAAGGATTGGACGGCCTCTTCCGATGGCTCAACCTCGCCCGACTCGTAATAAACAATACTCCGAAGGCCAATCTGAGCCGCATCAGCAAGGGCTGTTTTTGACAGTCCGCGCCGTTTACGCGCTAAGACAAGCCGCGACGGATTAAATTTCATGGACACCACCCAACTAATTCAGTGTTTAAGAGCGACGGCGAACGGGAACATCAATAGGTTCTGCTGTTGAATCGTCCTGAACTTCGACGTTCGGGTCAGTTTTAATAGGCTCAAGAATAATGCGGGTAAGCCAGTTCTTAACCTGTTCGTCTTTCGTCATAGATGCAGGCAAAGACAGTTCAGAGAAAACAGTATCCTTCTCCCGATGCTTGAGAAGAATCCACGTTTGCCTGTTGCTTCTCTTGTCCTTTTCCGCTTGAGCGGCGGCACGCACTTCAGCGAACAAAGAGTTCAGGTTCCTGTTAATGGCTTCCTCGGCTGCAACGCCTTTAGGATATTTCGTTTTGGGATTGGCCTTTTCTTGTCCTGTCCCTTCATCGCCTGTTGCAACCGCGATAGCAATCTTTCCATTCGGGCTTACAACAGTCGGGAAGTTATCTTCGTTGTTTTTCTCCCACCCTTTAGGAATCAGATTGTCTCTGAGCGACCTTACGCTTCTGCCCCACGCAATGATGCCGGGGATACAAGGCGCATCGTTTGCAGTGCAGCTATTGCGGGCCGCCTCTCCATCTAAAATGACCTCGCGCACAATCTTCTCGCTGAGGCCAAGTTCGGCTAGTGCGTTCGTTCTTTCGATAGCACCCTTTTTGACAGTTGCTCCCATTCCTTCACCTCACGGCTAAAAATTATCCGCCCTTGCACGTTGCGCGATATTGTGCCTCATCTGAGGCGAAAAATCAAGCAATGGCAGAAAAAATCTTTTAGTAGCAACATGTAAGCAGGCACACTACACCCTAGCCGCACACAGCAGCCCGAAAAGACTTAGATCAAGAATCCCTCTTAGATAATCGCCAGCATTACCAAGAGCACGTCTGTTATGCCGTACGGTATCTCGCCCGCTGCCGTTGGTTGTGGCGATGTAGCAAGAATGTCGCACTCGATATTGCCTGCATAAGCTGAAACAGCTAAAGCGCAGACCAGCATAGCGACCGCGCAAAACTGGCGTAAATACCTCATTTTCTTCTCTCCTATGAAGTAGCTTGCAAAGACCTTTGCAAGCGAAAATAGACCAGCTTTGCAAACTTCTTGCAAGGGTTAAAGGAGCGGCATAAGATGGCTGGCGTTCTCGCAACTTTTATTGCAATCACACTAAAGGTAAATCTCACATGGACTCACAAGCCTCTGTCTTGCGCCAGCTAAACAACAAAAATCTGAGCCCCGATGAACGGGCTTTGCTGCGCTGTCAGCTTGCTAAACACTTTGAAGATACGGGAGAGCAAGAGGCCGCACGCCTGGCAATGGATGACCTTTGGCAACGCATTGGCGAGCGCCCTCATGTTGAGGGGTTAAAGCAACGGACGGCCGCCGAAGTCTTATTGCGTGCCGGAGTCTTGACGGGATGGATAGGTAGCTCTCAACAGATTACAGACGCACAGGAGACGGCAAGGAATCTGATTACGGAAAGCCGTACCATCTTTCAATCAATAAAGCACGGTAAGAAGGTAGCAGAGGCAGAGGCGGAGCTTGCGCGATGCTACTTTAAGGAAGGTCGTTATGATGAGGCGCGCGTTATCCTGAAAGACGTGCTCGCGCGACTCCAAACCGACAGCGAGCTAAAAGCAATAGTCATACTTCGCCGCGCTGTTGTTGAATGGGGCGCGGCTAACTACTCTGAGGCGCTACGCATCCTCACAGAAGATGCGCCACTCTTTGAGAAAGTCAGTAAGCACGTTATTAAGGGCAGCTATCACAATCAGCTCGCCATGATCTTTCAAACGCTCGCGGAAGCCGGACAACGCCATTATCTTGACAACGCCTTTATCGAATATACAGCCGCCAGTTTCCATTTCGAGGAAGCCAAGCATAAGCGTTATCTCGCCAATGTGGAAAATAATCTCGGATTGCTCTATTTCACGGCTAACAGATATAAAGAGGCACACCGGCACTTAGACTATGCTCGCCTCTTAATGAGAAGCCTCAAAGACAGAGTAGGCACGGCGCGAGTTGACGAGACGCGAGCGCGAGTCTTTCTCGCAGAAAAACGTTATACAGAGGCAGAGAAGGCCGCACAGTTAGCAGTCTATACTCTTGAACGTAATCAGCATCATTCATTGGCAGAAGCTTTAATAACACACGGTAAAGCATTGGCGCGGCTAGGACGCGCAGATCAGGCCCGCCTTACCCTTTACCATGCTATTGAAATATCGGAGCAAGCAGGGGCCAAGAATCGCGCGGGAGAAGCCGCGCTGGTCATTGTTCGAGAGTTGGGCGGGCAGTTTAAAGAAGTGCAAACCCTATCTGAGAAGCTTCCTTTAATAAAAGAACTAAAACGTTATGAGCATCGCCTGATAAAACAGGCCCTTATCAGCGGCGGCGGTAGCATCACACGGGCCGCACGCCTTCTCAGAACTTCACACCAACATCTGTCTTACTTGCTTGAGAAGAGACATAAAGACTTGCTCGCTTTGAGGACTCCCGCCAAACGACGCTTGAAGTCCACCATTAAACCTAAATAAATTCTTGCCCAACGGGAAATATTCCTGCCCAACGGGAACCTTCTTAAATGCTCCCGTTAGGCAAAGCCATGGCACGACGCGAAGAACTAACTGATGAACAATGGGCGCTTATCGAGCCCTTAATACCTGAACTGCCGCGCCGCGAAGATGGACGAGGCAGGCCCTGGAAAGATGCCCGCAAAGTGATGAATGGGGTGCTCTGGATACTCAGAAGTGGCGCTCGATGGCAGGATTTACCTGACCGCTTTCCGCCATACCAGACTTGCCACCGCCGCTTCCAGCAGTGGGTTCGAGAAGGGACATGACGCAAAGTGCTCGAAGCCCTAGCGCAAGACCTCAAAGAGCGCGGCGACCTCGATCTATCAGAATGCTTTATTGACGGCACATTCGTGGTCGCTAAAAAGGGGGACTCCGAGTGGGAAAGACCAAGCGGGGCAAAGGCACGAAGCTCATGGCGGTGGCAGACCGCTCTGGTCTTCCTCTCTCCGTCTACGCGGCGTCTGCTTCGCCGCATGAAGTCTCCTTGGTCGGAGAAACTCTCGCTCAAGTTCTTACCAATGAACGACCTAAGCGACTGATTGGCGATAAGGCTTAGGACTCTGACCCGTTGGATAAAGAACTCAGACAGCAAGGGGTCGAGATGATTGCGCCGCATAAAGCTAACAGAAAGAAAGCAAGAACGCAGGATGGCAGACCGCTGAGGCGCGACAAGCGGCGCTGGAAGATAGAGCGGCTGTTCTCGTGGCTTCAGAACTTCCGTCGGATTGCGATGCGTTTCGACTTTCATGATGAGAACTATCTTGGCTTCGTTCACTTGGGCTGCATCAGGATTCTGCTGCGATGCTATTTATGAGACCACTTCTAAGAAATTAGATGCGATTTGGCTTGAAACTAAACCGGTAAGAAGGCTTAAGGGTACTTTATGATATGACGATGAATCCGCTCCAAAGCATAGAAAATGCTACCATAAAGAGGTGAGCACATTATCCGTATAGTAGGGATTAGACCTCTTTGGACGGGAGCTAAATCTAAAGTAAAAGATCATAATTAGAAAACCGCCACGAGCCTATCCCGTGGCGGCTTATTGACTCAGAATAAATTCCGAGTAAAAAGTCGGACTATAGAATCACATAATCCGTTACAGTTGTCAAGGGCTCGCTAGAGCAATTTATGTTAAACAATTAACTGAATCTAATGGCTTTAGAAGCTGCGATGCCAGCTTCTCTGATGACTTGGCTCTTAATATGCGCCATCACTGCTAGAATATCCCCATCGCCTAATAACTGTAAAAATCTGGACTCCAGATCTTGTAAGTAATTCAAAAAAAACTCAATTCTCGTCCTGCGTAATGGCATCTGAATCGGGGCCCCTCTTTTGACCTCAGCTTCTATATTAGCAGTTAGGGCTGCCAACTCTTGCCAAACATTCTTATCCTCAATAGCAGTGTCATACATACATTCTTCGACATAGACGAACTTCTTGGTGAGGAGTTTACTAAGATATGCTCCCCTCCGTGTGATAGCTATTGTTGAATTAGGGTGAATATCCTCTGCCGTAATGCTGCGTATAAGCCCATTGTCAGCTAAATCGTTCAAGCATAAGAGGAGTTGATCTTCTGATGCTCCGGCTCTAGAAAATAGTTTTATGCATCCGGACACCGGTACTTCCACTTCATTCTCGTCTTGGGCGTTAAGCAAGAGATACTTCAGAATATAGAGTCGAAGAAGTCTTAAATTTTTTGATCCAAGTTTTGAATCGAATACATTAATGCACTCTGCTCGTTCCTCCTTGAAGTACTTCCACTGGCCCAGCATTGTTCCTTTAAAAGTCTCATGAAAGGGAAACTCATAACCTTCATCTCCCTTAAGGTAATTTCCAACGGCTTTGTCGGCTTGGATATGTCCCGATGTAAGAAAGTTCCTAATAAGGCTTAGACCCTTTCGAATATTTTCATCAGCCATTGCTTCAATGAAATCCCCTGACCCACCAGATAACACACTTTTCTGCACTATATCGAAGAACACGCTTAAGTCAGGAACATTTAGCCTTGCTCCTGTTGATAATTCGATGTTGGCTTGCTTTTTCTCTAATATCTTCTTTGACAGTGACATTCTTCTAGATAGAACACTCTTGAATGGCGGAGGATCAAGCCATAATTTTCTAAGTTCAAAAGCATCGAAGGCCGAACTGTTACGATGTCGAACGTAAGTTTTATCTCTTATTGAAACTATCACATTACATTGCGCCCTTTTAGAAAAGGCCAAACCTTCAGAGAAAACTGTAGTTTCTAATAAATCATCTTCATAAAGATCAATATTATCTAAAACTACGATACACATATTGCTACTAGTTACGAACTTGAATACCTTATCAACATATGGCTCCACATCCAGATAATCTTTCGCGATAAGGTCTGTAATCTTTAAGTTAAATTGATCTTTGTCTGAAGCTATTAGCGAATAAGGCCCCCTCGCCAAACCAGCAATCTCCTCTTTATATGCTGGTTCGATCACATTTCTGTAGTCAGTTGGGTTGTCTGGATGATTTGATGAGAGATAGTCCCTGAGCTTCTTATACAAGAATGCTCTTGGGTTCCCGCCTCTGCCCATTTCCTCAAAATCAATATAAATCCAATGCACTTTCTTTGCAGCCAATAGTTCCTTTCCTGTTATTAGCTCAAAGTGCTTAAGGTATGTTGACTTGCCTGATCCAACAGAACCAATGATTAGGGTAACTGGTGGAGCAAACCCAACGCTGCTAGTGTCTATTAAGCTGTGAAGATGACCGCGCTCGTGTCGTTTTTTAATTCGTTTAGCAGGCTTAACTGTGTCAGGCTTAGGGTCAACCAAATATACCCCTAAAGTTTGGTCGAACTTTGTTCGTGCCTCTGTCTTCACGAAGCACCATTCTAGCGCGTTTGGATCACTCAAAAGGGCAGCGTCGTAAAACGCTTTACTTAAGGCTGGGGCGATATGATCTGCTATGTTATTCCGGTCAACTCTAGCGGCAGCATCCATCATTTCAGACAATAATCTATTTTCATGTCTTGGCGGATTAATCGTGCTAATATCTTCAAGGCTTCCATTCTCAACTTTCTTAGCACTAAATAAGTTGAATAGTTGTTCAGCGTCGGAATCCATATCAAATGGGAATAGTAGTCCAGCATACGCATCTTCGATCTCATCTCCGGGTGAAAAATAACACCAGCAAAATCCGTTAGAAACCAGCGCAATTTTGGCGTCCTTCGAACTAGCATATCTACGAGCTTGAGTTATAGCCTCTGCTATCTCGCCGCTTCCTAAGACGGAACCGGACATTTTGAGTGCCTTCCTCCGCGTGGGGGAAGGAAATGCTGCGCCTATTTTCTTTGCCTCAAGTACGATAACGTAATCACCGGACCTAAAGATATAATCAACGTATCCCCTTTTCTCGCCGTCATCGCGCTCCTCTACACTAATTTGTCCGTAGGTCCAACCTAGAACCTCTTTAACCATCCGATCTATTACGTCAAATCTAGTCTGTGCTTCCGAGTCTTGGGTTAAATCTTTGTCCTTTGTAAACCTTTTTATAGTGTCAGATGCTTCCGAAGCTTCTCCCCAATCAAAGGTTCCGTTCGTCTTCATCTTCTTATCCTCAACTTAGCAGATAACAGAATGAGTGATATAGCATGAGCAATTATACACCCTTAGAATAATCTTTCTGGAAGATCTAGGTCATCATCGATAAGCACATCAACATAAACTCCAGCTATCCGTGCATACCTCAACAGCACTGGCAGCGGTGGCTCACGTTTTCCTAATTCATACAATCCAATATGTCCTGGATAGAGAGCTGTTTTTGTCTCACCTAAACGATCAAACATCTGCTGCTGTGTGAGGTCGAGTTTTAATCGTATCTCTCGCAGTTTTTCAGCAAGACGGGCTGGGCTAGGTCTACGCGAACGTCCCATCAGAGTCGCCCTCCATCTGATGAGACATCACTTTGCGCTTTATTTATACCTTTATATAGAGGTATAATTTCAATCTGACCGAAGATCGCCAAGGACGCATGTCGCCATGATCCTCTGGCGCTCCTCATCACTCCCGATGCGCGCCTGTCTTATACATTGCCGCTGTGGATTATGCGCTCAGAAATGGTAATCGCACAAATCTTAATAGAAAGGGCTCACCAGTGAAGAATAGAACTATTCAATACGCCGCACTGGTTTTCTTTATTATCTGTCTGTTAAGCCACCCCGCTTTCTCTCAAACTCGTCGCCGTCCTACCACTAAGCAAAATAGTGCCAAGACGCAGCAACTTTTGCCCCTTACTCTGGATCAGAAGCGGATAGTGTCCAACTTTATAGCGCGAGCTAACTCATTTGAGCTTATCTACCAGACCGATCAATTTGAATATGCGTTAAAGGCAGAAGGATTTGCGTCCTTCTTACGTGCCGATGATATAAAGCAATTTCCAGCAGGGCCGATCAAAACCTACTTGGTAGCGATGGTATACGGTTATGGCGATGTGGGCATTTTGTTGGGCATGCTGACTCATACGGGTTTTTCGGACGCGTTCTATAGTGCTCAAGCGGCAACAACCGGACGAGATGGGAGACCACAACGAATCGAGGAGATTGGGAAGCGATGGAATATCAATGTCATGCAGATCGGGCTGAATCAAGCACAAAGAAGAATATTTAATAATGCTTCAACGCTGAAGGGTAAACTATCCCTCTTACTTTCTCGGACACCAACAGCAATTCTTACATCGCCAGGCTCAAAAGGCAGTGATTGGATATTTCCGAAGCCAGGGATGCAGTGCAGATATAGCTCTGTCACTAAAACCGAGATGTGCGATTTGGGCGACAATATATTCGCAGGCCATATAGAGTTAGCTCCGGGTGTGCCCGCAGTAGCAATAGTATTTCCTTTGGCTGTTCCGGTCCCTAAAGAAGAGCTAAGCGATGCGGATGTGGCTATAGCCTTCGCTTCCAAGGTGGTGAAATTGCATCCTGTTTTATCCGAGGCCAGGTTGGATCAGGAAAAAGAGAATGAGCATCGCTTTCGCACGGCTGATGGCAAGGTTCTTATTGTGGCTCTTGCTACAGATAGGAGAAGTGCGATAATAAAATTTGAGTGGAAATAATCAGTCACATTGACTCTTTACACTCTACGATGGTCAATTACAATCGAAATATAAATCGGGCTCGCCCTAAAAATGGCGGGCTTTTGCTTTGGAGATGAGCGTGTTAAGTAGTCAGAACAAGCTGTATGACTGTGGAGCAATGAGAGTCTCTGGCAATAATGCCCAGACTTCAAGCTGGAAAACTAACTGGTCGAATGGAACGAGCAGATACTATAGCTGTCACTACTCCTACTCTCTTCCAACTTCAAAGGGCGGAGAGGCGGAAGCGTGCGCTTAGGACCCGCTCTTCCATAAGATCAACCAAGCCTGATAACCAATCATCATTACCTTTTCCTGAGCAACTGCTCTCTTGCCTTCCGTACCCACAGAAACCTTGTATTTGCAATGGTTTAGGGGTAAAATGTGCGTATCTAAATAAAGCAAAAGCCCCGTCAGTTGCGCGAACAACCGACGAGGCCGTTAACCCGAACGTGATTGCGCACGCTCAGGCCACTTCAACCTCCATTGTGCCGCAGTCAGGTTCGAGAAAGCAAGAGGGCACAGTGGAAGCGCGCCAGATTAGAGGGCTAGAAATAGCTACCAGCCGTGAAATCACCAGCGAGGGAAACGTCTGGATCGTCCCTTCTCAATTCAGTTCAAAGAAATACATCGTCAACCTCTTTCTTCAAACCTGCACTTGCCCTGACTTTGAAGAGAACAGGGGCAAATGCAAACATATCTATGCTGCCGAATACGCTCTACAGCGCGAGAGCGGCGCACAGATTCCTACACCTCCGACTCCTCCGGAGGTCAGAAAACCTACCTATAAGCAGAACTGGCCCGCTTACAATGCTGCGCAAGTTAATGAGAAAGCGAAGTTCCAACTTTTGCTTCACGAACTTTGCGCTGGAATAGAAGAACCCATCCAGAAGATGGGGCGTCCTCGCCCACCGCTAGCCGATCTGATTTTCGCCGCCTCTTTCAAGGTATATTCAACGATTTCTTGTCGTCGCTTTGCCACCGACCTGAAAGAAGCGCATGGTAAAGGGTACCTGACGAAACTTCCAAGCTATAACTCTATCTTCGACTACTTCAAGATGGAGTCGCTGACGCCGTACCTTCGGCAGTTGATTGAGCAAAGCAGTCTCCCTTTGAGAGAAGTTGAATCAGACTTTGCCATTGATTCATCAGGTCTCTCAACGTCCCAGTACGTGCGCTGGCTGAACACAAAGTACGGGAGGGCTAATGCAGTTGAGAAGCAGGATTGGATCAAGGTTCACATAATGTGCGGTGTGAAGACCAACATTGTGACAGCGGTTGAACTCAGTGGTCGTCATGCTGGCGACAGTCCACGTTTCAAGCCGCTTGTTCTGGCTACATCAAAAAACTTTGTCATGAGCCAGATCTCAGCGGATAAAGCCTATTCAGCCGAGGGTCACCTGAAGCTCGTTTTGGCTAATCAAGCTATGCCATATATTGCTTTCAGGTCAAATGCCACGGACAAGAATAGGAGAAGCGGCTCGGTCTGGAAGAGAATGCTGAACTTCTACCAATATAACCAGGAGTGGTTTATGGAGAATTATCATAAACGCTCCAATGTCGAGAGCACTTTCAGCATGATAAAGGCGAAGTTCGGTCCATCGCTCAGAAGCAAGACAAAGACGGCTCAGCATAATGAGGCCCTGTGTAAGATACTCTGCCACAACATCTGCGTGGTTATTCAGTCCGTCTACGAGTTTGGGATTGAGCCGAACTTCTGGAAGGAGTCGGAGCTATGACATTGCGGGCAGAACCCAAGAAGCTTCTGCCATGAAAAGAAAGCCGGTTAAGGGCTGTCGGCTGCTAGCAGAAGGCTACTGCCACTCCCAATCTATTTCTTTGAATTTATATGTCTCCAACTGAGGGTGATTCCCACCTTACCTAAACTCATGCCAAGAACTAAGTATCTTAAAGGCCTCCCTCGCAGCCGCGAATCACTTATCTCTGTAAGATAAGTGGGCGACTACTGGAAGATGATCCGGCACCTTGTTACAATCAGTTCTCTCGTTAGGTGTTCGCCCATCTTTCTTGAGACCGAATATGTCGAACAAGGATTGCTCACTTGTCACCTGCGCAAAGTCCACCCGGAAGACACCGCCGCTACCGACGAGAATATAGTCGGCGCGCTGGTCAGGCTTGAAGGTTTCAAGTGTACATCCGTTCTCGCTACCTTGACTAAACGTTGTACAATCGTTGCTGTGAACCTCGCGCCAGGCGTCAAGAAATAGACCCCGCCTTATCTCATTGTATGTCCAAGTTCCTGGTTCCGCATTTAAATCACCCATGAGAATCGGCCTGAACGTGGAAGCTCCATGATTATTCCGATCCTTGATTACCTGGGCGCGGATCTTATCTACCTCTCCCATTCGTTGGAAACTGTTCGTTGCTAAGTGCGTGTTGTAGACATACACCCGGCGGTCTTGTACCTGGATAATCACTCTTGCCAACATGCGCCTCTCTGGCCCAGCAACGAGTGGAGGGTCAATCTTTACTCTTTCAACGTCAATGAAGGGAGTACGGCTGATGATGGCGATGCCGAAGTCGTTGTCGGAGACACCCGGCGCGCCACAGCTACGCGTCTCGACGAAGTAGGGTCTATCATAAAAGCCGCGAGTTCTCGCCAGGGCTTGGGCCAGTGTCCTGGCTTGAGACCGGTAGACCTCCTGCAAAGCGATAGCGTCTAACCCTTCGTGACGGTTGATCTCTTCCAAGACGTGGGACAGGTAATTTTCAGGTCGTAATTGACATGGTATTACAGATTTGCAGCCAGGTCCTTTCGTTTGGCCGCCGTGGATATTCCACGTCAGCACCTTCACGTCGCTGGCAAGATTTGCGTTGATTCTTTGCGCCTTGACGGTTCCGGCGGTCAATCCTCCGAACATCAATAAGGTCAACAGGACAAGTAGGACTGATGGTTGAACGCCCTTCTTATTCCATGTTTGTGCGAGATGTAGATGAGTGATGATTATGTTGATTTTGGGTAACATTTGATTGGGCCTTTCTCCTCTCGGATTGAGAGATGCGTCTCGCTTGCTGATTTGTAAGTGCATCTACCTAGACATGTCTTGCGCTTAAAAGGCGTTTGCACCGCCTTTTATAATTGAAGATGTCACGGCAGGGCACCGCATCACTTTGATCCTCTAGCGGATGGTGTGAGGTTGACAGGAGTAAGACTCTCGTCAACAGAAGGTACGTTAACACTGCGCAAGCTACTCCTGCTGGCGATAAGTGTCAAGACATTTTTCCCTGCGTAACTTTGGGTAGTGGCCTCGTTAGGTTTGGGATTGAAAAAAGGAAGGCAAAGTGTGAAATGTGTCGGCTGTCATGGCACGCCACAGAATCCACATTGCTCCGCCTTCCCTGCGCTGCCCCCATTGCGGAGGACAATCGCGCCATCTC
>DASVQF010000035.1:0-5930 GCA_036389315.1 Pyrinomonadaceae bacterium | reverse complement strand
GCTGCTCAAGTCCGTGGACTTAGACTTCGGGTCGCCGTAAGGGATCGGGCGCGTGTCTGTGGGAAACAGGAGCGGGTCGGCGTCGATGGTCGCTGCCACGGGCAGCGATGGATTCTTGATCTTGGGCGGATTCGGGTCTGGAGCCAAGACCTGCGGGATGGTCAGCGAAGCCTGCGGCAGCTTGCCGTAAGAGGCAGGCTTTTCTTCCTGGCGGCCGCCGCCGCCACCGCCGCCCGGCTTGTCCTGCTTCGGCTTGGAGCCGCCGCCCGTCCCCTTATTGGTTCCGGCTGGGCCTTTGTCCACCTGCTCCTGCTCGGGCGGAATGTCCGTGATGTCGCCAAGGTATTCAAGGTCTGTGCGCTGCTTTTCGGCCAGCACTTGAGCGTTGTGCCGCGCCCTGTAATCGGCCCAGATCAAGCCGCCGATGATGGCCAGCACGAAGACGAAAGAGACTATCGTGGCGATGGCGAACCCCTGGGTGTCGGCCGTCTCCGAAGTCAGCCCCGTGTTGACGGTATCGCCCGCCAGAGCGCCGCTCGGTTGCACCGAGCGATCACGCTTCATCCATCCGGCCAGGATGGCTGCGAGCGCGACGAGGGCCACGACCGTAAAGATTATGATCGGCCCACGCGAAGCGCCTTCGGCGGCCTGCGCCCGGTCGAGCCAGGCGACGGCGGCCACAATCAGCCCCATCGAAAGGACTGCGGCCAGCATGGCTATGGCGACGTTCGGGCGGGCGAAGAAGCGCTTGAGTATCTGCCCGTAGCCGACTATGGAGCGCTTGACGAAGCCTGCGGGGTCGCGCTTGAACTCCGGCCAGGTCAACTGATATTGGTGCGAGACCTCGCGCAGCTCTTCCGCCAGTCGGCTCAAGATGCTCTGGTCTTCGATGATCGTCAGGTGATACTCGCCGACGTGGCTCGACGCGCTGCCAGATGTGTTGTAGGAGTCGGCGACCGCAGATGCCTGGTCGAAATCCTCTCCAGAATCTTGCGAGGGGGAAGCGCCGTAGGCTTGGGTGGCTGTCTCTTCGACGGGGATGACGGGTGGAACGGCGGAGGCGGCTGGCGCTTGCACGGGCATTGCCATCTCGGCCCGCTGGGCGACAAAGCCGTTCAGAGGAGTGCCGTCCACGGGGCAAAAGCTGAATTTATCGGCAAACTCTTCCTGGCATACTGGACACTGTTTCATCTTTACCCTCTAAGGGCCGCTTCAGGGGGGAAAAGCCCTCGGGGGGCTTCTCTCTAGAAGCGGCATTCTAAAACTTTTTCCGAGCGGTTCGATCTTAGGTTTTCGCAGGCTCGACCTTATGGTCGGTCATCCGAGGAGTTCTTAAGACCCGAACCGCATTATACTCATCTTTGCTTGGCGTGTGAAACCGGGCTCGCGTGGCCTGCTAAGTTCTGCCTAGACCGGAGGTTTGATGCGCTAAAGAGCCAAACGGTTGACGCGCCGCCCCGTCGTCTCTAAACTGTTTTTGTCTCCAAGGCGCTCTCGGAAACAGGTTATGAATACCCGAACTTTCAAAATTAATCCAATAAAATCGGGCTTTTTAGCTACCTTACTGTTGCTCGTCACGGGATTTGCGCCCTCTCGGTGCGCGGCCCAGACGCCGCCCGAGCCTCAGCGCGAGCAGTTATTGAACGGTCTGAACGTCCTCGTCTGGCATCGCCCCGCCGACCCCTTAGTCCTGCTCAAGCTGCGCATACACAGCGGAGCGGCCTTTGATCTGGCCGGCAAGGGCGGCACGATGGCGCTCTTGGCCGACGCGCTCTTTCCGAGCCAGACGACGCGCGACTATTTCACGGAAGAGTTGGGCGGACGCCTTGAGGTCACGACCGACCAGGACGCCATCAATGTCACCATGACCGGGCGGGCCAGCGAGTTCGAGCGCATCGTAGACCAGTTGCGCGCAGGCATAGTCAATACTCCCTTCCCGGCCGACACGGTCTCGAAGCTGCGCGACGCGCGCCTAAAGATTGTGAGCGAAGCTGGCATCGCCCCGAACGCTCTGGCCGACAAGGCGCTGGCCGCCCGCCTCTACCGCGATTTCCCTTACGGACGCCCGAGCGCCGGAACGCCCGAGACGCTCTCGCGCCTTGATCGCACAGACCTGATCTACGCCCGCGACCGTTTCCTGAGCCCCAACAACGCCACGCTCGTAGTCATCGGCGGCGTGGACGAGCGGCGCGCGGCGCGCGCCCTGCGCCAGCTTCTAGGGATGTGGCGCAAGAGCGAGTCCGTTCCGCCCTCGACCTTTCGCCAGCCGGATGCGCCCGATACGCGGACTCTTGTGCTGGATTTGCCGGGCGCTGAGACGGCCGAGATCAGGCTCGGAGCACGCTCTCTTGCCCGCTCAGACCGCGACGCGGCGGCGATGGCCGTGCTCTCGCTCGTCGTGCGCGACCGCTGGCTGGCGGCCTATCCAGACCTCGCCAAAAACGCATCCTTCGTCCGCGACGAGGCGCACGTGCTGCCCGGCATCTTCGTGATGGGCGCGGCCGTGCCTGCGAGCGCAGCGGCCCCGGCACTTTCGGCCGCGCGTGATACCTTGCGCGCGCTCGCGAAAGCGCCGCCCACGGCCACAGAATTTATGCGGGCCAAGAGCGAAGCGACGGCCGTCTTCAACAAACAGCTTGAGCAGCCCGAGACGATTGCCAATCTCTGGCTAGACGTGGAGACCTACAAGCTCGGCTCGGTGGCCGAGCAGTCACGCGCGCTCAATCAGGTGACGGCGGCCGACGTGCAGCGCCTCGCAGCCAGGCTCTTCGGCGACGGCACGCTCGTCACAGTGGTCGTCGGCAGCGCCGCGCAGCTCAGCCGAGACCTTGAGCGCGAAGGTAAAGTGGAGATCACGAGCGCGACCACACAGACCACTACCGCGCCCAAGCCTGCACCGACGGCCCCGGCCAGGAACCCTTTTTAATTTAATTGCATATCTATCGCAACCCATCTGCAACCACGCCGCTCCCAGGATTGGTGTAATTGTGTCCGACCGGAAATATATCCTGGAAGACGAGCACGCGCGCCGTGTGCGCCGAATGTTTGCCGGCATCGCCGCGCGTTACGATCTTTTAAATCATCTCCTGTCGGGAAACATTGACCGGCGCTGGCGGCGTCTCGTTGCGAAAAGGTTGCAACCGGCGCTCGGGGCTGAGGGCGCTGTGGCCCTGGACGTGGCCTGCGGGACGGGAGACTTATCGCTGGCTCTGGCGACGGGGACGGGCGCTCGGGTCATCGGCACGGACTTCTGCCGGCCGATGCTTGAGATCGCTGCGCGCAAGACCGAACGGGGCGCGAGGCCGATTCCATACGTCGAAGGCGACGCGCTCAGGCTTCCCTTCGCCGACAGCTCCTTCGACGCCGTGACGATAGCCTTCGGGCTGCGCAACCTTTCAAGCGTCGAGGGCGGATTGCGAGAGCTGCTGCGAGTCCTGAAGCCGGGCGGGCGCTGCGCCGTGCTGGAATTTTCCACGCCCGTCGTGCCTGGCTTTCGCTCGCTCTTCCGGTTCTATTTTACGCGCGTGCTGCCCCGCATCGGCGGGCTCGTCAGCGGGTCGCGCGGCGCTTACGAATATTTGCCGGATTCCGTGTCGCGGTTTCCGGATCAGAAGCGGCTCGCCGAGCTGATGCGGGGCGTGGGCTTCGAGCGGGTCGAGTTCGTTAACTTGACTGGCGGCATCGCCGCGCTGCACCTGGGGAGCCGCCCCGCGTGAGAAATTGAGTTTGGTTGCTGAGCGAAACTGGAAAAGAGTGATGCAACCAATAACGTAGTCCGACGGTCTGGCGTCTGTTTCTATCATGGGTGGTTGTCGGGGCCGCTCATGGTTGTGCGGACAACGCCTTAACTGTCGGACTACGTTTATCTTCATCCTCCTCTTCTGCTATTATCCGCTGCGGTAGACGAATCTCGCCCTCAAAACTGAATGGTCGCGCGTCGGGTCTTTCGGGATGAAGCACACGATTCTTGGTCTCTTACGCCGTCTGGGCATCTTGCTTCTGGTCGTCTGGACTGTCGTCTCGCTGGTCACTCTGCTCATCGAGCTGGTGCCGGGCGATCCCGCAATAGCCATTCTCGGCGAGCAGGCCACGCCCGAACAGGTCGCGCAGTTTCGCGAGAAGCATGGTCTAGACCGCCCGCCCTTCTTCATCTCCTTTCCGCAGGACGCAGGCGGCGCGAGGAGCATGCGCTGGAACGGGATGAGCAATCGCTACGTGGAATACTGGCGAGCCGTGCTGCACGGCGACATGGGCCGCTCATTTCGCACAGACCGTCCGGTGCGCGACCTGATTCTCGAACGCTACCCGGCGACGGTCGAGCTGGCCATCGCCGCGCTCATCATAGCCGTCGCGATAGCCATTCCGCTCGGCGTCCTCGCGGGGAAAAACCGTGGCCACCTCATAGACAACGTCTCAAGCGTGGTCGCGCTCATTGGCATCAGCCTGCCCGGTTTCGTCATTGGGCCCATGCTGGTCTACATCTTCGCCGTCAAGCTCGGCTGGCTCGCCGCCTCGGGCCGCTTCTACCCGGAAGACATCATCCTTCCGGCCGTCACCCTGGGCGCGGCCCTTTCGGCCATCCTCACGCGCATGGTGCGCTCCTCCGTGATAGAGGAGCTGGGCGAAGATTACGTGAGGACGGCGCGGGCCAAAGGCTTGAGCGAAAACAAGGTCGTCTACAAGCACGTCTTGAAGAACGGGCTCATACCCGTCGTCACCATTCTGGGCTTGCAGCTAGGCGTGCTGCTGGCCGGTGCGATCATCACGGAAAAGATATTTAGCTGGCCCGGCATCGGCCTGCTGCTCGTCGAAGACGGGATAAACAAAAGGGACTATCGCTTGGTGCAGGGCTGCGTGCTGGTCATCAGCGTCACTTACATTCTGGCCAACACGCTGACGGACATGGTCTATCGCTGGCTCGACCCGCGAATCAGAGTGCAGTAGATATGAATCGTCTAGCCATCTTCGGATTCGTCGTCGTTGCAATCCTGGTGCTGGTGGCGATCTTTGCGCCGTGGATTGCGACGCAGGACGTGGGCGCGACCAATCTGCCGATGCGTTATCTTCCGCCCTCCGCCGAGCACTGGTTCGGCACGGATTCCACCGGCAGAGACATCTTCGCGCGCGTCGTTTACGGGGCGCGAATCTCTTTGCAGGTGGGGATCACGGTCGTCGTCGTCTCGGCCGTAGTGGGCATCATCCTCGGCGCGCTCGCCGGTTACTACGGCGGCTGGCTTGATAGCTTGATGTCGGGTTACGTGTTCAATGTCTTTCTGGCTTTTCCGGGGCTGCTGCTGGCGATTGCTTTGGTGGCCTTCCTCGGCGCGGGGCTCAACAAGCTGATCTTTGCGCTCTGCATTATCGGCTGGGTGGGCTATGCACGTTTGATTCGCGGGCAGGTCTTGAAGGTGCGCGAGTATGATTTTGTGCAGGCGGCCCGCGCGCTCGGGGCAAGCGACCTGCGCATACTCTTCATCCACATACTTCCGAACGCAGTGCAGCCGCTCATAGTGCAGGCGAGTTTAGGCATGGCCGGTGCCGTGCTATCCGAAGCCTCGCTCTCTTTTCTGGGCCTGGGCGTGCCGCCGCCCGCCCCCTCCTGGGGCGTGATGATTGACGAGGCGCGCGGCTTCAACACCTTGATGTCAGCGCCGCACGTCCTAATCTTCCCCGGCATAGCCATAGCGCTCACGGTTCTGGCCTTCAACTTCATAGGCGACGGGCTGCGCGAGTACCTGGACCCCAGACAGCGTAAGAGATGAGCGCCCATAGCCCGCCCGTCATCTCCGTCGAACGCCTCTCGAAAACTTACCCGCAGCCGCTGGCGCGCCTCAAAGAGTTCTTCCGCCGCCCCGCGAAGCCGCCTGTGCGCGCGCTCGCTGAAGTCTCCTTCGAAGTTCGCGCGGGCGAAATCTTCGGCATCATAGGGC
>DASVQF010000034.1:0-57030 GCA_036389315.1 Pyrinomonadaceae bacterium | reverse complement strand
CGCGATGCGCGCGGGACGCGGTGGCTGGGAGACCTGCTCCAGGACATGCGCTACGGGGTGCGGATATTGGCGAAGCGGCCTGGTTTTACTGGGGTAGCGGCGCTGGCCTTAGCGTTGGGGATCGGTGTCAACACTGCCATTTTGAGTGCCGTGAACGGCCTAGTCCTGAGCCCGCTGCCCGCGGAAAAGCCGGAGGAATTAGTCACTCCCTTCTGGGGTAGGAAGATGGACAGGCAGGTCTGGGGGAGGTTTTCCTACGCGAATTATGAGGATTTGCGCCGGCAAAACCAGAGCTTTTCCGACCTCTGCGCGTGGTCTGAGACTTCGGCGGGCATCAGTTCCAGCGAAAGCCGCAATGCTGGGGACAGCGAGCGTGCGGAAGTTATCTGGGGCGAGTTGGTGAGCGCCAATTATTTTGAGGTGATGGGCGTCAAACCCTTGCTGGGGCGCGTCTTCTTTCCGGAAGAAGACCGCACGCCGAACGCTCACGCGGTTGTGGTGCTGGGCCATTCGCTGTGGCAGCGGCGCTACAAAGCTGATCCGGGCGTGGTGGGCAAGACGATTTACTTGAACGGCCAGCCCTTTACAGTCGTCGGCGTCATGCCGGAGCCATTTCTCGGCGCGTCATTTTATCTCCGCAAGGCGTTCTGGGCGCCTTCGATGATGTCGCAAAAATTCGGCCGCCGCGCGGAATGGCAGACGGATCGCGGCTACGCTTTATTCAACCTGCTCGGGCGTCTGAAGCCCGGCGTGACGATGGCGCAGGCGGAAACGGATTTGAATCTGGTGGCCGACAGTCTGGCGAAACTTTACCCCCGCGAGAACGCCGACACCAAAATCCAGCTCACGACGGAAGTGGACGGGCGGTACGCGGCTGCGACCAAGGGTATGAGGTACGCCGGCCTGTTGGCCCTGTGTGTCTCCGCACTGGTGCTGCTGCTGGCCTGCGCCAATGTGGCGAATCTGATGCTGGCGCGGGCCGTCACGCGCGCCAGGGAGATAGGGATTCGCCTGGCGCTCGGCGCAAGCCGTGGGCGCATCATGCGGCAGCTCCTGACGGAAAGCGTGCTGCTGTCACTGCTGGGCGGCATGTTGGGTTTCGTGTTGGCGTACTGGTCGGCAGACCTGATCTGGGCGACTTTCCCGCCAGTCCCGTACCCGATCAGTATCGACTTCGCGCTGGACGGCTACGTGCTGAAATGGATGCTGCTGGTCTCCCTCTTAACGGGCGTGCTCTTCGGCCTGGCCCCGGCGTGGCTTTCTTCGCGGACTAATCTGGTCGCCGTGATTAAAGGCATGGCGGCCGGGCCATCCCAAGGCCGCCGCTGGGATCTGCGCGGCGTGCTGGTCGTCACACAGGTCATGATCTCCATCGTCGTGCTGATTTGTGCCGGGCTCTTCATTCGCAGCCTCAGGCAAGTCCGCCAGACCGACCCCGGCTTCCAGTCCGAAAACCTGGTCACGATGATGATCAACCCCAGTCTGCTGGCCTACGACCCGAAGGAGACCACGCGGCGGTTTTTCCCCGAACTCCTGCGCCGCATCGAGGCGCAGCCGGGCGTGCGTGCGGCCGCGCTGGTCAACGAGCTGCCGCTCCAGGTTGAACACCTCAGACGCGGCCCCGTTGTGAAGGAGGGCGAGATTGACCCGCCGCCGAATCAGGGTGTCATCTCCGATTGCAGTCTTGTGACGCCGAAGTATTTCGAGACCCTGCGGACGCCGCTCGTGCAGGGGCGCGATTTCACCGACCGCGATAACACGGATGCGCCACGCGTCGTAATCGTCAATCAGGAATTCGCGCGCCGGTTTTACGGCGGCGAACAAAACGCGCTGGGGAAGCGCTTCCGTTTCGAGCAGGGCACGCCACTGATGGAAATCATCGGCGTCGCCAAAGACGGGCGCTACCGCTCGCTGTATGAAGACCCGCTGCCCTACCTGTTCCTGCCCGTCTACCAGCACCCGCGGACGGCCATGACGTTGATGGTCAGCGCGAAATCGGCCGGCGATTTACAGGCAGTGACGGAGAGCGCCCGCCGCGAAATCGCGCAGATGGACGCACGGCTGCCGGTGATCGGCGTCATGATGGCGGAGGAGAATCTGTATCTGGCGTACTGGGGGCCGAACGTGGCGGCGGGGATGGCGACGGCTCTGGGGGTGCTGGCGCTGGTGCTGGCGACGATTGGGCTCTACAGTGTGATGACGTATGCCGTCTCGCAACGGACGCGCGAGATCGGCATCCGGATGGCGCTCGGCGCGCAAGTCCGCGATGTGTTGCGGCTGATTTTGAGCCAGGGGATGCGGATGACGTTGATCGGCATCGTCCTGGGGTTAGCGGGCGCGTTTGCGTTGACGCGGGTGTTCGCGCGCATGTTGTTAGGGATAGGCACGACTGACCCCATCACCTTCATCGGCGTGCCGCTCTTATTAATCGCGGTCGCCTTTCTCGCCTGTTACCTCCCGGCGCGCCGCGCGTCGCGCGTCGACCCGCTGGTGGCCTTGCGCTATGAGTGAGCCAGTTCAAATCAGGTTGGTTTTTGCCGATGGTAAAACTGCCCGCCGGCGGCGGAGGGGAGAGGTTATTCGCCTCGGATTACTAACAGGCGGCTCGACCCGGCCAGCTTTAAAAGCCCACTGTTGAATCCGGACATGCTAGAACAGGCCGCCCGCCCCGAATGGCCTCGCTTGGCTAACGCAGTGCGCGGTTGCATGGGTAACAGGCGCGCGCGATGCACTTTTCTTGTGATTGACAGCCGTATCGCCGTGCTTCTCTCTAGGTCAGTCAGGGCCGTCGAAAGGTTCGGCAGAATTAGTAGCCCGCTCTACACAAACAGTTGAATCTGGCGGAGATAATTTTTTACCCCCGGTGTACGTATCCGCTCTATTTGCTCCGAGCGAACGCCCGCTGAATGCGGCTTAGCTTAGTTAGCTAGGCGCAGAATACAGTCGCAAGCGGAAAGGGGAAACGATGGAACGGATGGCAGAAGCGTCGCCGCGTTTGAAGGCCAGAATCGCGGGCGTTTTGTACTTGATCATTATCGTCACGGCCACGTTCGCCGAGATCTTCGTTCGCGGCAGGCTTGTTGTACGCAGCGATGCCGCAGCTACCGCGACCAACATCCTGGCGCAAGAGTCTTTGTATCGTTTGGGCGGCGCGGCCGATCTCATCAATCTCGTGTGCGATACAGCACTGGCGCTCCTCTTCTATGAGTTGCTCAAGCCGGTAGGCAGCAGCCTGTCTTTGCTTGCTGCGTTCTTCAGGCTCGTGCATGTTGCCATTCTGGCAGTCAGCACTCTCTTCCATTTCGCGCCGCTGTCCTTCCTGACGGGGGCGCACGACTTGAGCGTGTTCAGAGCGGCGCAGTTTCAGGAGCAGGCGTTGCTGTCTCTCGGTTTGCAGGCGCGGGGATACACCATCACCCTCGTTTTCTTCGGATTCGCCTGCCTGCTTCTCGGAATACTTATTTACAGGTCTTCGTTCTTACCGCGAATTCTTGGCGTGCTGATGGCGATTGCCGGCTTGTGCTACGTGACCGGCAGTTTCGCGCGTCTGCTTTCACCCGCATTCGCAGCCTACTTGTTCCCCTACATTCTGTTGCCGAGCGCCTTCGGAGAAGTCTCTGACCCTGTGGCTGCTCGTGACGGGCGTGAACGTTCAACGATGGAAGGAGAAGGCTGGCACAAACGCGAGGTGACGCATCTTCCGAAACGTTCGCGCCTAACGAGCTGTTCGACCGGACGCGCCTCCACGTCGCTCTTTATCATCAACGGCTCGTGCGCGCCGGTTAACAGCAGCGTTAGGCCGCATGGGTGCGTACTCGTTGCTCCGACCGGCGGCGGAAACGGAGCGGGCCTTCGAGTCCCTTAGCGCAAAGGGCTGGCGCGTCCACGAGATCGAGCTTGCGCAGCCGTCCCCCTTCAGAGGAGGCTTTATCCTAAGGCTGGTGGGGCCTGACACCATCGCTCTGAGCTATTTGGAGCCGCTCTAACAAGGAGAATATCAAATGAAACAAAACCTTATGTTAACCATCACGTCTCTGCTCTCGCTCCTCCTCTTGACGTTTCACCTGACGGACGACATCGTCCGCGGGATGGAGCCGGGAGGGCTCTCAAACCTCATTGGGGGGGTGCTCATCTCCGTCGTCTGGCTGTACGGGACGCTGGTGCTCGCCGGGCGGCGGTCGGGGTACGTCATCATCCTCCTCGGGTCGCTCCTCGGGATGGCCGTCCCCTACATCCACATGAGGGGGAAGGGTGTCGGTGTCGCCAGCGGCATTGCGAACTCCAGCGGAGGCTTCTTCTTCGTCTGGACGCTCATCGCGATAGGCGTGACCGCGCTCTTCTCCGTCATTCTCTCGGCGCGCGGACTGTGGAGCCTGCGACGGGGCCAGTCCCGGTAATCCACCAACCCGAACATGGACAGGCCCGTCGCATGGCGTAGGTGATCGGCTCGGATCGGGTTGCGGCCGGCGACCGCCGCGCGAGAGTTCTATTCAAGGCGAAGTGCGGGCTAACAACTCGATGGAGCCGACCCGGCCAGCCCAGTGTTTGGCCCTGGCGCGATACTGGCCGAGGCTTGGCCGGGCGGCTCACCTCGCGGCCGTCAGGCTGCATCAGCGAATTGAATGCTTGAGATAACAGAAACCGAAACCTGTCGCCTGGGAATGCTGGCTGACGCTGGCGTTAATCTGAATTAGCCTTCGGTCGCAGAAGTTTTGCAGGTCTTCAAAGCATTTTCTCATCTCCCTGTTAAGTGCTCCGGTGACGCCCGCGCTTTTTTTCTCGACACCATCATGGAAGAAAGTCTCGTCCACTAATTCAGGGTCTTCTGTGTTCAGCCCAAGCAGGCGTCGGACGAAAGGAAAGGCGACGCCTGGCAACAGAACCTCGTCCTGATGTTCACGTTGGTACTTAATGCAATTATTTAAGTGAAATTTGTACTTGCGGCAACTAATTCTGTTAGTACGGCGCAGGAGCCATGCTGAGTTTCCTAATAAATTCAGCAGCGCTCCTGCAAGTATTTATGTTAGCTTCAGCAAGTAATCAAGTGCAGTCTCGGCCGCGCGAGCCTGACCTGATATTCAGGGCGCGGCGGTGGCTTCGTAAGAGGAGAGCGGACGGAGGCTGAGGCCGAAGGCTTGCGGGTTTTCGCCGATGATGGCGGCGGCGAAAAAGCCCGGCACGTAATGGACGCTCTCTTTCTGGAAGGTCTCGTCGAGTTGTGTGCGGGCTGCCGTGAGGGCGCAGATGGCGCAACGCCTGCCGGCGTCGTCCTTGCCGACCAGTTGCAGGTCGCGCACAATCTTCTGCCGGCCGCGATTAAAGGAGAGCAGCGCGAGCGCCTCCTTCATCGCATCGTCTTTGAACCTGGCGAGGCTGTCGGAGAGGTAACGCGCGGCGGCGTCGGCCGATTTCTCTACGTCCAATAGCTCCTGCGGCGACAAGCCATAGAGCTCTCCCGTCCTGGGCAGAAATTGAAACATGCCGACTGCGCCCGCCGCATTCAGCGCCGGGGCGTTCCTGTATTCCGATTCGATCAGCGGAAGATAGAGGCCCATGAGCGGCGAGAGGTTGCGGGCCCGGAATGCGCCGATCAAAAGGGGAGCGTGCGCGCGCCCGCGCTCAAAGACAGCGCGCAGGTCGCTTCGGCCTAATCCGCCTGAGCGGTCGCCGCTCTGTATAGCTCCTCTGCCCCCTCGGCCGATGCGCGCAGCATAGTCTTCAACAGCCTTCTCAATCTCGGCTTCAAAGGCCGGGGTGAACTCGTAGGCGTTGCCGGACATCTGTTGGCCTATCCGGCGCGCCTGTTCCGAGATGAAAGAGGCGCGCTCGGGCGGCGACATCTCTTGATAAAGGCGCAGGCCCTGCGCGCTCGTCGTCGCGGCAAACGCCGCGAGACATGTGGTTAGAACGGCGATTGAAAAAAGTGTTCTCTGTAAGCTCATGAGATCATTCCTCCGCGTGTTTTGATTTGGCGAGAGCCTGCGATGTTAGGCCACGGCCCTCCATAATTGATGAGCGTGAAATCGCGGCGAAAGTGTTCACGCCGGGCGAAGTTTTTTTTCGGCGCGGGGGATTTTTTTTTGACACCTCAGATCGTGATTCGGCGCTCTGCGAAAGGTGATAGAATCTCTTGGGCCAACCAATGTTAGAAGCCTGAAACTCGGAAACTTCGCATGAGCATCGAGACGCGTTCGCAGCCGAGCCTGACAGAGCTGCTGCTTGAATGGCAGCAGGGTGACAAGAGAGCTTTTGACGAGCTGACCTCGCTGGTCTACGACGAGCTGCGGCGCATAGCGCATCGCTGCGTGCAGCGCGAGCGCGACCGCCACACGCTTGAGACCACGGCGCTGGTCAACGAGGCTTATCTGCGCCTCGCGGGCGGCGAGCAAAGAGAGTGGCAGAACCGCGCGCACTTCTTCGCCGTCATGGCGCAGGTGATGCGTCACGTCCTGATCGATCACGCGCGGCGACGCCACTACGCCAAGCGCGGAGGCAGCCTGCACAGAGTCTCGCTCGAAGACGAGTCCGTCATGTCGCCCGCGCGCGCACGGGAGCTGGTCGCGCTGGACGAAGCCCTCGGGGAGCTGTCGCGCATTGATCCGCGCAAAGGCCGCGTCGTCGAGCTGCGCTACTTCGGCGGCCTCAGCCTGGAAGAGACGGCCGCTGTTCTGGAAGTATCGGTCATGACCGTGCGCCGCGACTGGCGCGCAGCCAAAGCCTGGCTCTATAAGGCAGTGACAAGTGACGAGTGACGAGTGACAAGCTGAAAAGCACAGCTTTTATCTCGTAGCTGTTTTTGACTCACCACTCGCCACTTGTCACTCGTCACTGTTTTTATATGTCACGATGGCGGGAGTTGGAAGAGGTGTTGCAGAAGGCGCTTGATCGCGCGCCGGAGGAGCGTGCGGCCTTTCTGGACGAGGCGTGTGTGGACGATGCTGAGCTGAAGAGGGAAGCGCGTGAGCTGGTGCACGCCTACGAAGAGGCAGGGGATTTTATGGAGGAGCCCGCCATCATCACGGACGCGCGCGTGATCGCGTGTGATGCACCGGACGCTCACGTCGGGCGAAGCCTCGGCCCATACAGGATTCTTGAGCGGCTGGGCGCGGGCGGGATGGGCGAAGTTTACCTGGCCGAGGACATGCGGCTCTCTCGCCTCGTCGCTTTAAAACTCCTGCCCCGGTACTTCGTCTCGGATGACGAGCGACTGCGCCGCTTTCAGCGAGAAGCGCGCGCCGCCTCTGCCTTGAACCATCCGAACATCATCACTATTCATGAGGTCGGCGAGTTTGAGGCGACGCGCTTCATCGCCACGGAGTTCATTGACGGCGAGACTATTCGTGCGCTGATCGAGAGAGGGGATTTGTCGCTCGCAGACGTGCTCGACGTTGGCATCCAGACCGCGCACGCGCTCTCGGCAGCGCACGCGGCAGGCATCGTGCATCGTGACATCAAGCCGGAAAATATCATGCGGCGCAAAGACGGGATCGTAAAAATCCTGGACTTCGGCATAGCCAAGCTGATGGAGCCGTTCGCCGCAGGCGCTTCCGACGAAGGCGAGGCTCCAACCCTCATCAAAGCCCGGACGGAAGCGGGCGCGGTGTTGGGAACCGTAGCCTACATGTCGCCCGAGCAGGCGCGCGCTCTTGAGGTGGACGAGCGCACGGACATCTGGTCTCTCGGCGTCTTGCTCTATGAGATGACGACCTCGCGCGCGCCCTTCACGGGCGAGACGCGCCTGGATACGCTCGTCCACATCCTTGAGCGCGAGCCGCCACCGCTCTTTCACGCCGCAGACGCTCAGCCCTCCCTGCAACACTTGCAGCGCATCATCAGTCGCGCCCTGCGAAAGGAGCGCAACGAGCGATACCAGACGGCCCGCTCGATGGCGGCAGACCTTGAGCTTGCTCGTCAGGCATTGCCGCCGGGGCCGCACGCGCACGAAAGAGAGTCAGCAGAGCTTTCCTTGCAAGCCCTGCGCGACGATGGGGAGCTTGAGAGGGATGCTTTCAAACCCGCCGCAGCAGCGTGGCGACATGGGCGCGCAGGCGTCTTGCTCGTCGCGGCCGTCCTGCTGCTGCTGGGGGCAATCGCCCTGGCTTCTCTGTACAGGTCAACGAGCGCGCGGCGCAACGCCAGTGTGTCGCAAGGCGTCGAGACGACGAAACTCTACGCGCAGATGAGCGAAGCGGAGCAACTGGCCTTCATTAGCGAGCAGGAGCGACGCGTTTCCGCGATGATGGGCGACCGCCCCGCGCAACTCGACGAAGAGGCGCTGCGCGCCATCAAGCTTTACGTGGACGCCTATGCCGCGCGCACGCTCAGCCAAGCCGAAGACTCCGGCAAAGAGCCTTTAGAGACCACCTACGCGCGGGCCGTGCCCCTCGTGCCGTTGATTGCGCGCTCCTTTGCGGCGCGCAAAGTGCCGGTGATTATAGGCATCTACCTGCCGATGATCGAGTCGGGCTACGAGCCCTGTTTCGAGAGCCCCTCCGGCGCGAAGGGCCTCTTCCAGTTCATGCCGCAGACGGCCCGTCAGTATGGCCTCGCTCCCGAAGAGGTCTGCAACCTGGAAAAGATGACGCCCGTCGCGGCCCATTACATAGCCGACCGGATGGCCGAGCTTGGAGACGACGCCCAGAGCATGACGCTCGTGCTGCTCAGTTATAATCGCGGGGCGGAGTGGGTTCGCGGTGCGCTGCGCCAGTTGAGGGAGACTGAGAACTACGAGAGAAATTTCTGGACGCTCCTGGCCCACCGAGACCGCCTCGACGACACCTTTCGCCGCGAGAACGCGGGCTACGTTCCGAACTTTTTCGCCGCCGCCATCATCGGCGAGAACCCGCAAGCCTTCGGCCTCTCCTTGCAACCGCTCTCGGCGCACGCCCGCTCCTAGCCTCCGAAATTCTCAACCGGCCTGAAATGAAACTCTGTTTTGAGACACCTCAATTAAAGGGCACAGCAGTTTTCACCCACATCACAGAGAGAGCAGGTCAAAGGATGAACACGCTTTCTAAAATAGTTCTTGTCGCCGCAACCTCGGTGCTCGCGCTGGCGGGAGTCGCCCGCGCTCAAGCAGGGCCGCTGCCGCCCGAAGCATTGCAGCGCGTGAAATCCTTCTTTGAGGCGCGCATGGGCAGCCGCTACATGGAACAGAACTGCCAGAGCGTGAGCTATGCGGGGTGGGAAGGCTTCCCCTTGCAGCAGTGTAGGTACAGCGTGAAGGGGGCTCATGATAGCGCACGCAAAACCGCCAAGGTCATCCTGCTCGATGCGTCGCCCGAGCAGTTGGCCCGCTGGGTAGTCTCGACCTGCATGGTCGTGACGGGCGGTGCAGAGACTCGCTGTACGGGCACGCTCAGCCGCCACATCGTCGGGCAGTCGGGCGCGCAGTTTCCCGTTGCCGGAATAGTCTTTGAAGACATCCTGCCGGCGGACGGCCGCTTCGAGGTCTATGCGTTCCGCAGCGGCGTCACCGTCCGCGTTACCGGCGTCACGCATCGCGGCACGAGCCAGCCGACCGACGCCGAGATAGAAAAATCGCTTAACGGCCAGCCCGCGTCTGCCGGTCAATACGCCCGCATCCAGAGCACTACGCGCCAGCAGTATTGGGACAACGGCGGGACGAAGGATGTGACGGGACTCGCTTGGCCGGATGCCGTCCGCGACCTCTATAAAGCGGCTTGGGGCAATGACCGCAACGAATTGATGATCGCCTGGGCCCGCGCCAACGCCGGTTCGCTGAGATAGAGCGCCGAGGCGCAGGCGCGCGGCCTTCAGCGCCAGTCGGGCGGCTCTGCCGGCGGGATGTAGACGGAGGCCGATTCATAAGAGGGCAGCTCTTTGAGCTTGCGCGCGCCGGCCGTGTGTCCGAGCTTGCGCCCGAGCATCTCTCTGAGCGCGGTCTCCTGGTGATGCGCCGTGAAGGCGCGCTTCGGGATCACCGTAATCATGCCTTTGCCGTAGAGCAGCACGAAGAAGCGCTCGTTTTCGAGGACGCGTGTGTAGAGGCTCCAACTGAGCCTGGAGTCTATGTGCGGGGTCTGGAACCTGATCGCCTCGTCCGTAAACTCCATCGAGAACTCGTCCTGAAATCTCGGGTCGCTGCGAAACCTCTGGCGCGGCAACACGAAGAAGAGCGCCAAGACGAAGGTGAAGAGCACCAGGGCCACGCTCAGCAGAAAGAGCGACATGACGACTTCGCTGATGACCGTGAAGAAGAGGACACAGACGGCGAGCAGCAGAAAAGCCGCGCCGAGGCGCAGGAGCAGCGTGGGTTGGCCCATAATATAGAGGCGCGAGGCCGCCACCCATTCTTCTTCCGTGTATTTAAAACGCAGGCGGACTATCTCTCCCATCTCTTTCATTACCTCCCGTTGAAAACTCCGGGCCCTCAAGTATTGCTCACACTGATGATGCGCTCGCGCTCCTGCGACGCCTGTTCCGTGCTTGAGAGAATGCCGCTGATACGCATGCGGAACTCGTCTGCGTTGCTGGCATGGCGGAGCGCCTCTTCGAGCGTGATGAGGCCCGATTGGTAGAGATGAAAGAGCGACTGGTCGAAGCTCTGCATGCCGTATTGAGTGTTGCCGGCGGCGATGGCCTCGCGTATCTGCGAGGTCTTCTCCTCGTTGATGATGCAGTCGCGTATCAGCCCTGTCGAGACCATGATCTCTATCGCGGGCACACGGCCCAGGCCGCGCGCCGCCCGCACCAATCGCATGGAGACGACGGCCTTCAAAATCCCGGCCAGTTGGATGCGGACGGATTTCTGTTGGTGCGCGGGAACGGATGAGACTATGCGCGTGATGGTTTCGGTCGCGTCGAGCGTGTGCAGGGTGGAAAGGACTAGGTGGCCCGTCTCGGCGGCGGCGAGAGCGGTCTCAATCGTCTCGTAATCGCGCATCTCACCGACGAGGATCACGTCCGGGTCTTGGCGCAGAGCGCCGCGCAGGGCCTCTGCGAAGGAGCGCGTGTCCACGTCCACTTCGCGCTGCGAGATGAAGGATCGCTTATCGCGGTGCAGGAATTCGATCGGGTCTTCGATGGTCACGATGTGGCCGCTGCGGGTGGCGTTGATGCGGTCGATCATGGCGGCCAGCGTCGTGGACTTGCCGGAGCCCGTAGCGCCCGTCACAAGTATCAGCCCGCGCCGCTCATCACAAATCTTTTCGATCACAGGCGGCAGGCCCAGCTCGCTGCTCGTACGCACCTGGTCTGGGATGACTCTGAGGACGATGCTGACGGAGCCACGCTGCTGAAAGACGTTGGCGCGAAAACGCCCCACCCCCTGAAGGCCGTAGGCGATGTCTACTTCGTTGCTCTCCTTGAACCGCTGCTTCTGGCGATTGGACATCATCGAGAAGGCCATGTCGAGCGTGTCTTCCTGCGTCAGTCTTTGAGAATCGACGACGGGGCGCAGCTCGCCGCCGAGCCGCATGAAGGGGAACGAACCGGCCTTGATGTGTAGGTCGGACGCGCCGCAGGCAGTGACTTGCTTCAACAGGTCATCAATCTTGACGGGCATGGGGGAACTTTTGAAAACCTTTCGGCGAAGGATCAGTGAAAAAACCTGAATTGGAGAAGGGGCGCTGCCGGACGAGGAACTCTTGGGGCGAGCTTGCGGGCTTCACTAGCGCCACCGGATGAATTAGAGCCCGGAGACGCTCGCCAAGCATCATAACGTGCGCTCGCCCGACGCGTCAACGATTTATCCAAAACGGCAGTGAAGTAACAGTTTGTTGGTGCGGAATTTGTGCTGGCGAGCCGGAAATGCCTCACTATCATCGATGCCCTAGCCGCAATCCCTTTATGCGATGCAGTGAACCCGCATTAGCCTCTTTTCATCGAGCGCAGTTTGGCTGCGGTTTTTTGCTGTAGTCGCAGGTGACTAAAGTCCATCGCCGGTAAGCACAAGGGGCCGCCACACATGGCTATTGACATCCATTTGCGATAGGAATATCGTGTCGCACGGTCAGACCCTTGCGCATCCTGCTAATGAGTTCTTTCTCGTTAGCCTCACATCAACTCTTGATTCTTGAATAGCCATCGCACGCCCCTCCGGCGCTTACACCCTGAATCAAAGGGTTTCTATCTGAGGTTTGAAATGAGGAAAAGAAGGCGAATTGAAGCCGGTTCTCAAAAGGCTGATGAGCCCTCTGCCAGATACGACGAGCACTGGATACGATACATCGTCTGCGCAGGGGCTCCCTTCGGAGCTTTTCTCTTCCTCTTCATTGCCAGGCGCTATAGCGAAGAGGTTAGTCTTTTAGAGCAGAATCTGAGTCTGGATTCGATCACGCCCCTTCCTCCGCCAGACGTTCCACTGATTTTGTCAGGACGAGTGACCTGGGCGGTTTTTAATGTGCTGTTTTACGCTGCCGTGAGTGCAACGGCTTATTTCGGTATTCTCTACATTATCCCCAAAGCACTGGAAAAGCACCTTAAACCCTATAAAATAATTCTCATAGCCGTGTTGACTCCCGTCATCGCCCTCGGCATCGGTCTTTTTAATAAAAGTTTTCAGTCTTATTTACCGCTCCCGACGAAACTGCTCGAACTAACAATAAATAGAAATTACGGTAAGACACAATGCCGTCCATTTCATGGAAAGACGCCGATCATCCAATGTAAAATGGAGAGCGACGAATTATGGGTATATGCCACGCACGCCTTTCTGGCCTCCCTTTGCATGATTATTATTTACGCGGCGTCGCAAGACACCAAACGTATGACAGAGCCCGAGTCCAACCTCGACCAAATAGAACGGCGGCTTCTCCTGTATATGAAGCTGCTGCGCCTGAGCCTCTATCTGGGCGCGGCGGTACTGGTCACGGAAATTCTCAATGTGAACGCGCTGCTGCACTGGCCGTTGGCTTATTTGGATAAGCAGGGCGCAGCTTATGGCGGGAGCATTGATAGATTAGTTTCAGCCTTGATCACGGAGCGCGCGGTGAACTATACCGGATTCCTTGCCCTACTCTACATTCCCTCATTTCATATTTTTAAGGAGGATGCTTACAGGGTCGCTTGCCACAAGCTCCCTGACAACTCCTTGGCCGAGCGTGAAGCATGGTTGAAAGAACAGGGCATAGCTTTCTCAATATGGGAATACTTACCGCGAGCAGTAGCGATTCTGGGCCCGTTATTAAGTACGCCACTATCGGAACTAATACGGCATGTTCTGGGTTGAGCTTTTCGCATCAAGAAATCATTGGAAGGCGGGTTGCAACTCTTCACAGAACCCTGCTCCGACGTTGACTTTCAGCCGGATTTGCTCGGCCGATAAATCACCACCCACCACCTCTAAAACGGCAGCAAGAGCCCAATCAATATAGAAAAAGGGGGAAGAAGCAGGCCGTGGCGCTTGCTTCTTCCCCCTTTGCGTTTCGATTCCCGGTCGTCAGTCCCCGGTTACTCCGCCGCCACTGTCTGATAGCTGACGGCGGGCTCTTCGCTGGGCTGCTCGGTGACTCTTGCCGTCGGGTTGTGGCCGTTGTTGCTGGCCTCGGCAGGCTTCTGTTCGTTGACGTAAGTGAGCCAGGGGCCTGGCGCTTCTCGCTCGCCGGAGGTGATCTCGAAGAAGAGTTCCTGGATGCGGGCGGTGATCTCGCCGCGACGGCCCGTGCCGACCGTGATGCGGTCTACGGAGCGAATGGGCGTGACTTCGGCCGCCGTGCCCGTGAAGAACAGCTCGTCGGAGACGTAGAGCGCGGCGCGTTGAATGCTCTTCTCTTCGACCGGAATCCCAAGCTCGCGGCAAATCTGTACGACGCTGTCGCGCGTGATGCCCGGCAGGATGGAAGACGAAAGCGGCGGTGTGATGACTCGGCCCTCGTGAACGAGGAAGATGTTTTCGCCGGAGCCTTCGGAGACGAAGCCGCGATCATCCAGGGCAATGCCTTCGGCAAAGCCGTTGAGCAGGGCTTCCATCTTAATCAACTGCGAGTTCATGTAGTTGGCCCCGCTCTTGGCCATCGCGGGCATGGAGTTGGGCGTCAGGCGATTCCAGGTCGAGACCTGCACATCAACGCCCTGCTCAAGGGCTTCGTCGCCCAGGTATTTGCCCCAGTCCCAAGCGCCTATGTAGCAGGCCAGGGGGTTCGGAAACGGGTTGACGCCGAAGGCCGGGTTGGCTTCGTCCAGGCTGCGGAAGATGATCGGGCGCAGGTAGCATTGTTCGAGGCCGCTGCGCCTGACCAGCTCGACCGAGGCCGCGTACAGCTCGTCGCGCGTCCACTCGTGGTTCATGCGGTAAATCTTGGCCGAGTTCAAAAGCCGCTGCATGTGCTCCGTCAGGCGAAAGATGGCCGGGCCGCGCTTCGTCTTGTAGCAGCGTATGCCCTCGAAGACGCTTGAGCCGTAGTGCAGGACGTGTGACATGACGTGAACGCGCGCCGAATCCCAGGGGATGAATTCGCCGTTATGCCAGATTTCGCTGGCGATGCGCGGCGTCGTCACGTCTTTGATCTTGCCGTCTTTCGGAAACATAGTTTTTTAGCTCTCCTCTTTATACGAAGAATCAGGTGGGGGCGACTGCCGACAGTTCCAGACTTCACGTTCGGTGTAAACGATCAATCAAAGTGACGTTCCCGTGGTCGCCCATGCTCGCGGTTAGCTCGGAATAAGGCACGATACAGCAGACGCGCTCCCCTTTGCAAGGGAGACGCAAGGCGGCCCAGCGCGCTTGATTCTAAATTTGAGTTTTTGAAACCTCTTTTGATTAATTTTGAAAGAATTTTTGATGGTTCGCCCGCAACATTTCCCGCACCAGGGCTCGTAAACACGGCGGACAATCCGCCGTCCGGAAAATTAGTCGAAGGAGACCTGAGCGCCCTATGAAAAGATTATTCGCACCCTGGCCGTGCCTGTTGTTGCTGGTTTGCAGCGGCATGATTTTCAGTACCGGAGCCTCGGCGCAGGCGACGCCCGACGAGTTGATAGGCAAGTGGACGGGCCGCGTCGAGTACAAAGGTGAGAGCAAGACTTACGCCGTTCGCTTCGAGCGCGACAAGCAGGACAAGCTGGTCATGTTCTTCAGCATCCCCGAGATGAAGTTTTATGACTTCGGCCCAGCGCCCCTGGCGAAGGACGGCGACCGTTACAAGAACAAGTATTTCAGCTTCCGGCTCTCGCCCGACCGTCAAAGTCTGACGGGCGCGATGACGTTCGACGGCCACGAGCTTTCGCTTGACTTGAAGCGAGGCGAAGCGCCTGCGAAACTCGCGCCGCAACCGCTCACGGGGCGCTTGGCCCAGCCCGTCTGGACATTCAAATCGGGTGGGCCCATCTGGTCTTCGCCCGTGGTGGCGGACGGCACGGTCTACTTCGGCAGCAATGATGGAAACGTCTACGCCCTGAACGCGAAGTCGGGCAAAGAGGTCTGGCAGTACAAGACGGAAGGGCGCGTGATGGGACGGCCGACCATTGAGGGGCAGCACCTCTACATTCTCTCGGACGACGGGAATCTGTACAAGCTGGAACGCGCGTCGGGACGCCTCATCTGGAAATTCGACACGCACGGCGGCTCTGTCGCGCGTGACCTGCCGGGCCCGAAGTCCGAGGCTTATGACTACCAGATGTCTGCGGCAGTGGTCGCGGGCGGCACAGTCTATGTCGGCAGCGCGGACAAGAGAGTGTATTCGATTGAAGCCGAGACGGGGCGCGAGCGCTGGCATTTCGACACGCAGGGCATCGTGCGCTCGACGCCAGCCGTCGAGGGCGGCCTGGTCTTCTTCGGCAGCTACGATCATCACGTCTACGCCGTTGACGCGCAGACCGGCGCGCTCAAGTGGAAGCTCGATACGCTTCAGCCCGTAGTCTCGTCGCCGCTCGTAGCGGACGGCACAATCTACATCGGCAGCCGCAGCTCAGACCTCTTCGCCCTGGACGCCGCGACCGGCCGGGTCAAATGGAAATTCTTCTACTGGTCTTCGTGGGTCGAATCCTCTGCCCGCCTGCACAAAGGCATCCTCTACGTCGGCTCTTCCGATCACCAGCAGATGTTTGCCATTGACGCCGCCACGGGCAAGCGCGTCTGGAGCACCTATACGGACGGCTCGGCCTGGTCTACTCCGGCCGTCACGGACAAGCTCGTCTACATAGGCGTCGTCGGCGTCAAGCCCTACTTCATAGAGCACCACGGCGGCTTCCTGGCCGTAGACCGCGCCACGGGCCAGCTCGCCTGGCGCTTCTCCCAGAGCCCCATCCCCGGCTCAGTCACCTACGGCGTCGCCTCCTCGCCCGCAGTAGACCACGGCCTGGTCTACTTCGGCAGTCTCAACGGAACGTTCTACGCATTTCGGACAGAGGGATAAAAGAAATGATGACGGCCGCAAGGATGAATGCGGAATGAAAGGCAAGCTGCTCGTCTATTCATCATTCATCCTTGCGGCCTTGCTTTTATCCTCTCCTTGATTCTTACCTGTGGGCCAGTTACCATCGTTTTCGCATGACCCTTCGCCCGCAGAAGATTGCCCGCGCCTCCGTAGTCTACGCTCTGCTCGCCCTATCTCTCGTCTGCGCTGATTGCCGTATGATGGAAAAAACTGAAGATAAAAATCGGACTCCTTCGCCAAGCGCCGCCGCAGGTGATCCGCGCTCCGTACACGCGCGGGCCATCAGTATAGACATGCACGCCGACACCACGCAGCGCCTCGTTGACGAGGGCCTGGACATCAACGCGCGGCTCGACGACGGTCATCTCGATGCGGTGCGAATGAAGGAAGGCGGGCTCGACGCGCAGTTCTTTTCCATCTGGGTCGAGCCGCAGCTTTACGGCGGCGGCGGAGCGAGCGCCGTCAAACGCGCCGACGATCAGATCAAAGCCGTGCGCTCGCTCGCCGAACGGCATCCAGAGACGTGGGAGCTTGCCACCACCGCCGCAGACATTCGACGCATCGCGGGCGCGGGACGCCTCGCGGCGCTGATGGGACTCGAAGGCGGCTATGCGATTGACGAGCGGCTGGAAATGGTCGAGCGTTATTACAAGATGGGCGTGCGCTACATGTCACCCGCCTGGAGCGTCTCGACGAGTTGGGCCGGCTCCTCGGGCGACGAGGTGGGACGCACGCGCGGCCTCAACGATTTCGGGCGCGAGGTGATACGCGAGATGAACCGGCTCGGCATTATGGTCGATGTCTCGCACGTCTCCGACAAGACCTTCTGGGACATCATCAATACTTCCCAAAAACCTGTCATCGCCACACACTCCGCGTGCCGCGCCATCGCAAACGTCCCGCGCAACCTCGACGACGAGATGCTGCGCGCGCTGGCCGAGAAGGGCGGCGTCTGCTGCGTAGTCTTTTACCCGGAATTCTTGGAGCCCGGTTGGAGCGAGAAGAAGCGGCAGGTTGATCGAGAGATTGCCGGGATGGTTCAACGCGCTTCGGACGAAGAGACGCGCTCGCCCGCCTGGAAGAAGATCGCGCGCGACCGTGTGCGTATACGCGAGTACGCCCGCCGCCTGCCCGCCGTCACCGTCGCCCGCATAGCCGACCACATAGACCACATAGTCCGGCTCGTAGGCATAGACGCCGTCGGCATCGGCTCGGACTTCGACGGCATACAGGCCGTGCCGCAAGACCTCTCGACCGTGGCGGAGCTGCCCCGCCTGACCGAAGAGCTTATGCGGCGCGGCTACAAGGAAGAGGACATAGACAAGATACTCGGCGGCAATATCCTGCGCGTCATGGAAGAGGTCGAGAAAGGCACAGGGCGTTGACTGAGAGCAAGAGGGAAGAGCTATCCGAAGTGACGGCTGGCGACGAAAGGGTTGGTGACGAGACGGTTGGCGATGCCGGGGTCGGCATTGCGCCGCGCATAGGCATTCACGCTCCCATCGCCGGAGGCTTGCACAGCGCGCTCCTCAAATCGCGCGAGCTTGGCTGCGACGCCGTGCAAATCTTTTCCCGCAACCCACGCGGCTGGCAGGCTAAGCCTTTAACGCGAGAAGAGGCCGAACGATTTCGCGCGGCGCGCGCCGAGACGGCCATCAGTCCAGTAGTCATTCACTGCAACTACCTCGTCAATCTATCCGCCGCCAACCCCGACATCCTGCAAAAGTCGCGCGCCTCTTTTCGCGAAGAGGTCTTGCGCGGCCTCGCCCTCGGCGCTGATTACTTGGTCGTTCATCCGGGCAGCGCCAGGGGCTCCTGTGAATCGGACGCGATACGCGTCTGCGCCGAAAGCATCCGAGTAGCGTGCGACGGCGTCGCTTTGGGCCCATTTCGCATTCTGCTCGAAAACACCGCCGGGCAGGGCGAATGCATCGGCCATCGCTTCGAGCACCTGCGCGAGATCATCTCCGGCTGTCCGGGCATGGGCCTCGGCGTCTGCTTTGACACGGCCCACGCCTTCACGGCCGGATACGACTTCCGCGATGAGGACGGCCTGGCGGCGACCATCGAAGCCCTTGAGAGAAATGTCGGGACGGAGAACGTGCGCGCCGTTCACTTCAACGACTCAAGGGCAGCCTACAATTCGCGCGTAGACCGTCACTGGCACCTCGGCCTGGGCCACATCGGCGGCGAAGCCCTCCGCCGCGTCGCGCGCCACCCCCGATTGGCCCAGGCAGCCTTCCTGCTCGAAACTCCCCAGGACGAAAACGGCGACGACGCCCGCAATCTGGAAGTGCTGCGCTCTTTCATGAGAGACTGAATTTTATTCGACAAGTGCGCGCCGTCTGCGTTAAGATGGCGGCGGATTTGCAATCGAGCCGAAGAGCCGAAATTTCTCATGAGACGTATCTATAGACCTACCACCCTCCTCCTTACGGTGCCGCTTTCGCGTCGCGCCTCGTAGAAGAGCGCGCGGACGCGTGAAGCGGCGAGACGGCACACCGCGACCCCGTTCAAAAAATCAGACCGAGCATGCGCTGAGACGGCCCTCCGGCCCTCGCCGCTTTGTGCGTCCGGTCGTTTCGTGATTAAGTGTTAGGTTTACCGGAAGGATGTGTGAGAGATGGACGAAAAATATTATCCCGAGAAGATCGAAGAGAAGTGGCAACGGCTGTGGGCCGAGACGGGCGCGTTCGAGGTCGAGGAGCGCAAGGGACAGCCCCGGTTCTATTGTTTGGAGATGCTGCCTTACCCCTCCGGGTTTCTGCACATGGGCCACGTGCGCAACTACGCCATAGGCGACGCGATCTCCTGGTACAAGCGCCTGCAAGGCTTCAACGTGCTGCACCCGATTGGCTGGGACAGCTTCGGCCAACCCGCCGAGCAGGCGGCCATCAAGCGCGGCGTCAACCCGCGCGACTGGACGGAAGAGAACATCGCGCACATGCGCGGGCAGATGAAGCGCCTGGGGATCAGCTACGACTGGCGGCGCGAGACGGCTGCGCACCGCCCCGACTATTACAAGTGGGATCAGTGGTTCTTCCTGAAGATGTTGGAGCGGGGCCTGGCTTATAAGCGGCTGTCGCCGATCAACTGGTGTCCGAAGGAAGAGACGGTGCTCTCAAACGAGCAATCGTCGGGCGGCGTGTGCTGGCGCTGCGGCACTCCGGTCGAGCGCAGAGACCTGGAACAGTGGTTCATCCGCACGACCCAGTATGCCGAGCAGTTGCTCGAAGACATGCGAGAGATCGAAGCGGGTTGGCCCGAGCGCGTGCTGACCATGCAGCGCAACTGGATCGGCCGCAGCGAAGGCGCGTACGTCGATTTCCCCGTCAAAGAGACGGACGAGCGTGTGCGCGTCTTCACCACGCGCATAGACACCATCTACGGAGCGACGGCCGTCGTCCTGGCTCCGGATCATCCTCTGGTCACGAAGATTCCAGGGGCTTCGGCCCTGAAGGCTGACGTGGAGCGGTTTGTCGAGCGCGTGCGACAGGAGCGAGCGGCAGGAACAGGACGCACCATCACGGGCGAAGACGAAGCGGAGAAAGAGGGCGTCAATACCGGACTGATCGCCGTCAATCCTTTCAGCGGCGAAGCCGTTCCGGTCTGGGTCGCTAACTACGTGCTGATGGAGTACGGCACGGGCGCAGTGATGAGCGTTCCGGCGCACGACGAGCGCGATTTCGAGTTCGCTCAAAAATACAGTCTGCCCATACGCCGGGTCATCGCGCCCATCACGCACAAAGAAGAGCCGAGCGGCATGGAGCCTCGCCTGGGCCTGGATCAATCTACTGAGATGACCGGGGCGACGACGGACTACGGCGTGCTGGTCAATAGCGGAGATTGGAGCGGCAGGCTCTCCGAAGATGCCATCCGGGAGATGACGGCCTTCGCCGAAGAGAAGGGTTTCGGCGAAGGGAAGGTGATGTATCGCCTGCGCGACTGGGGCATCTCGCGCCAGCGTTTCTGGGGCGCGCCGATCCCCGTCATTTATTGCGACGGTTGCGGCACTGTGCCTGTGCCGGAAGAGGACTTGCCCGTGATGCTGCCCGATCACGCAGAGTTTACGGGGACGGGCCAATCGCCTCTGGCCGGGGTGGCGGAGTTCGTCAATACGACCTGCCCGAAATGCTCGGGCCCGGCGCGGCGCGAGACCGACACGATGGACACGTTCGTAGACTCTTCGTGGTACTTCTTCCGCTATTGCGACCCGAAGGACGACGCGCGTGTTTTCGCTCCCGCAAAGGTCGCCTACTGGACGCCCGTAGACCAGTACATCGGCGGCATAGAGCACGCCGTCATGCACTTGCTCTACACGCGTTTCTGGACGAAGATGATGCGCGACCTGGGGCTGGTCTCTTTCAACGAGCCGGTCAGGAAGCTGTTGACGCAAGGCATGGTCACTAACGTCGTCGAAGGCACGGGCGAGTGGAAGGCCATGTCTAAGAGCCTGGGCAACGGCGTTGACCCGGACGAGATGATCGCCGCATACGGCTCGGACGCCGTGCGGTTGTTCACACTGTTTGCCGCGCCGCCCGAAAACGAGCTGCGCTGGCAGGAGACCGGAATCGAAGGCGCTGTGCGTTTCCTGCGCCGCGTCTACACTATGGTCTGGCGTTGGAGCGAGCGTCTTTCGGCTGCGCGGAGCGCCGAAGCAGATGCGCCGCGCTCTCTGGCGGAGCCCTCGATGGAAGAGTTCTCGGCCGAGGCGCGCGCTCTACGCCGTAAGACTCATCAGACCATCGTGCGGATTACGAACGACTTCGACGAGCTGCACTTCAATACGAGCGTCGCGGCCTTGATGGAGTTGTCGAACGCGCTCGGCGAGTTCAACGCGGAGCCCGCACGGGCCAGCGAAGCGGATACTTATGCCGTGCGCGAGGCCCTGGAAGCCCTGGTCGTCATGCTGGCTCCGTTCGCGCCGCACGCGAGCGAAGAGATGTGGGAAGGCTTGGGCCATGAAGGCGGATTGCTCGGCGGCGACGGCGCGCGTTGGCCCAGGGCTAATGAAGACTTGGCGCGCAAAGAGGAGCTGGAGATTCCCGTGCAGGTCAACGGGCGCTTGCGCTCGCGCATCCGCGCCACGCCCGACACGCCCGAAGAAGAGCTGCGCCGCGCCGCGCTCACGGACGAGCGCGTGCGCAGCTTCACGGATGGCCGCGAGGTCGTCAAGGTGATCGTCGTGCCGCAGCGCCTCGTCAACATCGTCGTCAAGTAAAGCGGGTGAAGAGACCGGATATGACTCAAGAAGCAAAGCGCGCTCTGGTGATCTCGATTGACGGGTTGGACGCGCGTTACCTGCTCGGTGGCGACCGGGAAGGGTTGCGCATCCCCACGCTGCGGCGCTTGATGACGGAGGGTGCATGGTCGCTCGAAGTCCTGGCCGTTTACCCTTCGGTCACGTACCCGGTGCATACGACGATTGCGACGGGCGCTCTGCCTGCGCGCCACGGCATCGTCGGCAACGAGCTGTTCATCCCTTTAGGCGCTCCGCAGTGCGGGGAGTGGCACTGGTTCGCCCGCGACATCCGTGCCCAAACCCTTTGGGATGCGGCGCACGGGCGCGGCCTGAAGACGGGCATAGTCTCTTGGCCAGTGGCGGGCGGCGCGGGCGATTACAACGTGCCGGAGATCAAGCAGCTCAACGGGTCGCTGCGCGACACTCTGGCGCTGATGATGGCCCACGCCCGCCCGCCGGGAATCATTCAGGAAGTGGCCGCGCGCGACCCCCGCCTCTACGCGCAATCGAACGCAGACGAGCATGACGACCTGCGCACGCGCTTCGCCGAGTACCTCTTGACGGAGAAGCGTCCAGACCTCATGCTGGTGCACCTCTTCGACCTGGATCATTTTCAGCATGACTACGGGCCGTTCATTGCGGAAGCCTTCCGAATGCTGGAAAAGCTCGACGGCTACGTCGCGCGCCTCTTGCAGGCGGCCGCCAGCGTAGGAACTCTCGCCGAGACGGCCGTCTTCATCGTCAGCGATCACGGCTTCAAGCCGATCAACAGGCTCATTCATCCGGGTGTTGTGTTGGCCGGAGCAGGGCTCCTGACGCTGAATCAATCAGAGGCAGACGCGCCGGCAGGAAGCGGGCCGCGCCTGTGCGTGACCGAGTGGCGGGCGCTGCCTTCGGTCACGGGCGGCTCGTGCGCGATTATCCTGCGCGACGCGTCAGACCATGAAGCGCATGAGCGCGCCCTCGCAGCCTTCTCGACAGCAGCGGCCGACGGCGCACGGGGCAGCGCGCCCTTCCAGATCATCGGCGGGGAAGAGGTGCGCGCCCTGGGCGCAGATCCCGGCGCGGCCTTCGCGTTGGAAGCCGCCGACGGCTACGCCTTCGGCCAGAACTACACGGGCGAAGTGGTGACGCCCAGCATCCAGTTGGGCCAACACGGCTACCTGCCCTCGCGCTACCGCACCTGCTTCGTAGCCTCCGGCGCTGGCGTTGAGCGACGCGGCGACCTCGGCGAAGTGAACATCATAGACGTGGGCCCAACCATCGCCCGCACACTCGGCCTCACTCTGCGTGACGCAGACGGCAAACCGCTGACGATCTGAAATGCAGAAGGAGGAATGCGGCAGTGATGAATGAAAAGACAGGGGCTCTTTCATTCATCATTGCGGCATTCCTCCTTCATCATTGCTTTGTATTGCGATTGATGACAGACCAGAAGCGGGCGGCGAGGCGGTTGCGCTCCTCCTCTGTGCGGGGCGGGCGAAAGCTGCCGCGCACTTTGATCTCAAGGCCGGTGGCAAGCTCTATCCATTCGAGCGAGGCGCGCTCTGAGCGGCGGGCCGATTCGACGGCCAGCGAGGCCAGGGGCGGAGGCGTCTGGGCCCGGTCGGGCCCGGTCGTGGCATCGTCTGCGCGCGGGCGCGCGCGCAAGCCCTGCGCCCGCGCGACCCCTCCGCCCGCCTCTCTCCTTCGCTGCGGGTCGTTCCCCGTTTGAGCTTCCGAGCGCAGCGTGCCGCCGACGAGCTGTTCGAGCGCCGTGAGGTCTAGGGAGGTCATGAACTCCTTGATCTTGATGACAGACCAGTGTTCTGCGAGCAGCTTCTTGACCGCCAGGAGGCGCAGGAGGTTTCCGTAATGAAAAATGAGTGAAGTGCCTGACTGCCCGGCGGGCGTGCCCAGAAGGTCTTCGCTCAGGTAGTGGCGCACAGTGCGCTCCGTGATGCCGAGGCGCACGTTGCCGCGCGCCGGCTCCGGGCTATAACGCTCGACGAGCCGCGTGGCTGCGTTCGTCAATTCTTCGACACCTCGGAACTGGCTGTTGCGATAGCTCTCCAGGTCGTCCATAGGGCCAATCTATTCTTATCAATACCTGTTGTCAATAAACGGCCACGGCTCGGCGCGCGCGCCTCTCATCGTTCGCAAGAGTATGACGGGTGACGCGTTCAGTGTTGGACGAGCGAAGAGGCGCGGGGCGGAAAAAGTTTTTGGATGGCAAAGCGGCGGCGCACGCCACGTCCCTCGCCGGGGAGCTTGAGGGAAGCTGTAGGTCGCGCGCATCGAGGTGCGCCTCGCTCTTCTCTCGCGCTTGAATCACTATTGCCGGGGGTGAAAGAGAAGAAACCTTTAATCACTTGCACGGAAGGACGCGTTATCGTTAAAATCAACGCGCGCGGTCGTACCAAACATTTATGAGCCGCTTTGCAGCATTCCAAATTCCGTGCTGCATTTAATACACGGGCGCGCCAGAAGACAAGCTCTTCGGCACAGGCGTTAGAGCGGAAGAGCCCGGTCTTGCCACCGAACAAGTGAGGCTGCCCCCGGCCGCGAGTCGCCTGCGAAAAGCATGTCGGGCCGCCTTTGGATCGAGCCGACCCATGAAAGAATGTCCAGCTTGCCGACGCTGTTTTCCTGACCACGTCAATCACTGCCCAAACGATGGCGATGCCACTGTGCATTCCATCGCCGGTGAGCCCATCCTCGACGGTCGCTATCAGCTTGAGCGCCGCCTCGGCCACGGCGGCATGGGCGTGGTCTTCCAGGCTCGACACATCTTTCTCAAAACAGCTCACGCCATCAAAGTCATCCTCCCCGACCTCGTCGGCAACGACCCGATGCTCGTCACTCGCTTTCGCCAGGAAGCACTTGCCGCAGCCGCCATTCGACATCAGAACATCATCGCCGTGACGGACTTCGGAGTGGCTCGCGGCACGATGCCTTTCCTCGTCATGGAGTTCGTCAAGGGCAAGTCCCTGCACGACATCCTCGCGGCCGAAGGGCCACTGTCACCGGCCAGGGCCCTGGAGATCATCTCGGCCGTCGGTGCGGGCGTGGCGGCAGCACACCGCCAGAACATCGTGCATCGTGATCTGAAGCCGCTGAACATCATGATTCAGGACGAGATGCCGATCACCGAGGCTGTCAAGGTCTTAGACTTCGGGTTGGCGAAGATCAAATCGGGAGAACTCTTAGGCTCATTCGTGCAGGCGAAGACGAGCGGGTTGATGGGCTCGCCCTTCTACATGGCACCCGAGCAGTGGTCTGACGAAGAGCCCGACGTGAGGGCCGACATCTACAGCTTAGGAGTCATCCTGTATCAGATGTTGGGAGGCGATGTTCCGTTCAAGGGGACAGGCATACCGTCAATCATGAAGAAGCACTTGACGGCCGCGCCGCCAACGCTCTCTTCGATGGGCGTGAGCGTGCCGCCGCAGGTGGAGGCAGTAGTGCGGCATGCCTTAGAGAAGGAAGCTGACAACAGGCCGCAGACGGTCGAGGCGTTCATTGCCGAGCTGAGAGATGCTGTGGCCAGCACCTCTGCTTCTCTTGATCGCACGTACGTGGGCCCAAGCGTACATTCTGAGACGATCATCACGCCGTCGCAGGGGCGAATCTCAAGACCCGGCGTCGGGCGCGCCGAGACCAGGCTGCGCATTCGCACGACCCCTCCGTACGCGCGCGTCTACATCAATAACGTCTCTGTCGGGAAGAGCGACGGGGCGGGCGAGCTGGTCGTGGAGGAGATGGAGACGGGCGCGCATAGGGTGCGCGTCGTGCATGACGGCTATGCTGAGTGGGAGCGGCAGGTCGATTGCAACGGCGGGGAGTGTCGCGTCGAAGCACAGTTGCAGAGCTTGATGCAGACGAGCTTGCCGCAGATGTCCGGCGACCCTCTGGCCGGAACCATCACGGGCGAATCCAGCATGCCCTCGTCAGCTCATTCCATCGAAGCCCAACGCCTGAGAGCACAGGCCGCAGCCCTCGAAGAGAAGGCTCGGCAGGAAGAGGCTGCGCGCCAGGAGCGAGAGCGGCGTGAGCAGGAACGGCGCGAGATGGAGGAGCGCGACCGCCTCGCACGCGAAGAACTGGCCCGCGAAGAAGAGGCCCGCCGGTTGGCCCAGGAGGAGCGCAAGCGCCTCGAAGCCGAAGCGGAGGCTGCGCGCCAGCGCGCAGAGGCCGAAGCTGCTGAACGCAAGCGCCTGGAAGAGGAGCGCAAGGCTGCCGAAGAGGAAGCGCGCCTCAGAGCCGAAGAAGAGCAGCGACAGCGAGCCGAAGAAGAGGCTGCGCGGCGCAAGGCCGAAGAGGCTGCGGCAGCCAAGCGGGCCGAAGAAGAGAAGCGGCTGCGGGCCGAGGCGGAAGCTGCGCGCCTGCGCGCAGAGGAAGAGGCCGCCGCGCGCAAGGCTGCCGAAGAAGAGGCCGCGCGCCTGAGGGCCGAGCAGCAGGCACGACTGAAGGCGGAGGAAGAGAACGCTCGCAAGCGGGCCGAAGAAGAGAGGCTGCGAGCCGAAGCTGAGGCTGCGCGCGCCGAGGAAGCAAAGCGCCTCAGAGCCGAGGCGGAAGCCGCACGCAAGCAAGCTGAGGCTGAGGCGCAAGAGCGCAAGCGTTTAGAGGAAGAGCGCAAGCGGGCCGAAGCCGAAGCGCAGCGACGGATCGAAGAGGAGCGGCGACGAGCCGAAGCCGAGCGGCAGCGCCTTGAGAAAGAGCGGCTCGAAAGAGAAGAGCGAGAGCGGGCGGCCCTGCTGGCCGAGCGAGAGCGGCTGGCGCGCGAGTTGAAAGAGCGCGAAGAGCAGATGGCCCGGATGGCGGCCACGAGCGTCGCGCCCGGAATGGATGCTACGCAGCCGCAACGCCGGGGCGTGGTCACGCAGCCGATGGGCGAGCAGAGCCTTTCGGATGCGACCGTCGCGGGCTCCTGGCAAGGGCAGCCGCAGCCCGGCCTTCATCAATCAGTCCCGCCCTTTGCGGCGGCTGCGCCGAAGAAGTCTGCGCTGCCGATGATCTTGATTGCGGCCGTGCTCGGGCTGCTCATCATCGGCGGCTCGGTCGGCGCTTATTTCATGCTCAGCTCCAAGCCTGCGGTAGTCAATCAGCCGGAGCCGAAGCCCGATAGTAAGCCGGGCGGCGGCGGGACTAATAACGATACGAAGCCGACTAAGGCGGAGATGATCTCGATTGCCGGAGGGACGTTCCAGATGGGACGCAACGACGGCTCGCCGCAGGAAGGGCCCGCGCATCCAGTCACCGTCAGCGATTTCTCTATGGACAAGACGGAAATTACGAACGCCGAGTACGCCGAGTTCGTCAACGAGACGAAGCGCACGCCCCCGAGCCACTGGCCGGGAGGAAAAGTCCTCGCCGGGCAGGAGCAGTGGCCCGTCAACAATGTCTCTTTAGATGATGCCAAAGCCTTCGCCGCATGGCGCTCCAAACGAGACGGAGTGACCTATCGCCTGCCGACGGAAGAGGAGTGGGAGTACGCGGCGAGGAACGGGCAACAGGGTAATCTCTATCCGTGGGGAAATAGTTGGGCCAACGATAGCGCCGTCGTCAAGATGGTCTCTCCGCAGGGCGTGGGCTCTTTCCCCGGCGGGAAGAATCGCTGGGGAGTGATGGATTTGATCGGCAATGTGTGGGAGTGGACTTCGTCTAAGGCTTCGATCTATCCGGGTAACGGGAGGCTCTCTGTACCGGCTCAGGATCAGGACTCATACGTGATGCGCGGGGGCTCTTATGCCAGCGAGCCTTCCGGGGAGAGAGCCATTACGGCGACGTTCCGCGACTGGGTTCCGGCTTCGACAAAGCATCCGACGCTCGGCTTCCGCCTGGTGCGTGCGGGCTCCTGAAGGATGAGCTTTACGACGGCGGCGGCCCTGGCGCGCGCTCTCTCTCGGCCTTGGCGCGCGCGCTTCGTCCGGTTTCAAATCTTTGCGGCAGACCTCTTTCATAGTAGCCTCGCTATCGGAAGAGGTGCAGTCCGGCCCGTCCGCGTAGCCTCAAGAGCTTTGAGAACAATATATTTGGATTGTTGATGAGAGGGAAAGCAATGAGACCCGACTCTAGTAGACATCGCTTCTGTAAGCTGGCCGTCGCGCTCATGGTCTGCGCCGCGCTCGCCTCTGGGCCCACTGTGCGCGCGCAGGACGTGGGCGGCGACCTCGGAGGAGCGGCCGGCATCTTCAGGCCCAAGAATCCCGAGACCAGCAGCCGCAGGCGCACGCCCGGCATCAAGCCTCCGACGGGGAGCCGCACGCCCGGCACGGCGCGGCGTCCCGTTGGCGGTGGCGGTGGCGGTCGCTCCGGTGCGAACGCGGCAGCAGCCGCAGCCGAGCTGGAAGAGAAGGTCGAAGACGCGCTCGACGAGGGAAACGAGGCGCGTGATGCGCGCAAGTACACGGAAGCCGAGCGCGCCTATCGTTCGGCCTTGCAGTTGAAGGCGCGCGAATGGCGAGCCGCCTACGCCCTGGGCAATATCTACACAGACCAGCAGCGTTGGGAAGAGGCCGAGCGCTCTTACCGCCAGGCGGTGGAATGGAACCAGCTCTCGGCAGACGCGCAGATGGCCTTGAGCTTCGTGCTGGTTCAGCCGCGCACAGGAGGCAACAACGCCAAGCGCCTGGCCGACGCCGAAGCAGCCGCGCGCCGCGCCATTCAGCTTCAGCCCTCTAATGCCGTCGCTTATGACCGCCTCGGCGCGGCCCTTGAGACGCGCGGGGTGCTGACCTCGGACACGGAAGCGGCCTATCGCCGCTCCGTAGAGCTTGACCCGCAATCGGCCATCGCGCACGTACACCTGGCCCACCTGCTGCGGAAGATGAATCGTGCCGGCGAGGCAGACCCCTTCTACCAGAAGGCCGTCGAGCTGGCGCGCGATGCCCCGACCCTAGTCCTCATCGCAGAGACCTTGCAGTCCGAGAATCGCTTCGACGATTCCGAGCCGCTGCTGCGCCGCGCGCTCGAAATGGACGCCCGCAACCCGAGCGCCAACTACTTCCTGGGCCGCTCGCTCGTGTTGAAGAAGCGCTACGGCGAGGCTGAGCCGCTCTTGAAGACGGCGATTGAAGTGAGCCCGCGCAGCTTTGCGCCTTACTACGTGCTCGGCTCCGCCTACTTGAGAGCCGAGCGATTGGAAGATGCCGAGCGCATCCTGAATCGCGCCGCCGAGTTCGCTTCCGCCGGAGACCGCAAGCTGTTGGCCGGCTCCTACGGCTTGAGCGGAGTGGGCGACGCCTATCTGAAAGCCGGTCGCGCACGGGATGCCACGCGCGCCTACGAACGCGCCGTGGCGCTCGACCCGAGCAACACGGAGCTGCAAAGCAAGCTGGCCGACGCCAAAACAAAGGGATGAGGGCCGCAGGGTGAAGGGATGAAGGATGAAAGAAATGCTTCAACCGCTTGAAAGCTTTTTTATTCATCCCTCATCCTTCCGCCCTCATCCCTTCGGAGAATCGTATGCAGCGTTGCCCGAAATGTGGTCGCACTTATCAGGACGATAATCAGAAGTTCTGTACCTTCGACGGCGGACGCCTCGAACAGCCTTCCGCCTCGGAGAGTGCGCCGACGGTCGTCGATCTAAACAAGACCATGCAGGCGGGCTTTCCGCCGCCTCCTCCACCTCCGCCGCAGCAGCAACCAGGCTCGACTGCGCCCATCGTGCCGCCGCCTGATCTGAACAGGACTGTGATGGGCGGGCCCTCCACACCAACCTCTGAATTCCAGAGCCACCCGACAGGGCCGACGCAGGGGCCGACCTCTTCGCCGCTACAGTCGCCGGCAACCTCCAATCCGTTGCCGCCTGCGCCCGTCTCTTCTCAACAGTTACCGCCGCCCGGTGTCGTCTCTATGCCGCCGCCGCAGCCGCTCGGGCCTGCTTCAGCGCCGCTTCCGTCCGCGAACACCGCTCCGCTCGGGAAGAAGTCTAGCAAGCTGCCCTGGATTCTCGGCGTCGTCGCAGTCCTTCTGCTGCTCGGCCTCGGGGCCGGGGGCGTCCTGCTCTGGTTCATAACCGGCAAAGGGGAGAAGTCTCGCACGGGCACGACGATCAATACGACGGGGGACGAGAAGGCAAACACGAACGCCAACCAGGGCGGCAACGACAACACGGCGACCGCTCAGGCGAGCCCTACCGCAACGGCCGTGCAGCCGCCTCCGAACTCCACGCAGTTCGTCAACACGCGGCGCAACCTGAACAGCCTACTGACAGAGCATTACGCGGATTTCTCTTTCTATTACCCGAGGTCTTGGGAGCTGGACACGAAGGCCGGAAGCGAAGGCTCAAGCAACTTCGTCAAGGTCGAGAGAAAGCTGCCGCCTGATTTCACGCAGGAGAATTTCGCCGTCGGCTACTACGAGAGCAACGGGACGGTCGAGGCCGACCGGCCGGTCTATCCGAGCCTCGTCCGCTCTTTCGACTCCAAGCTGAGCGCCGCCTTTCCCGAATACCGGAAAGTCTCCGAGGGCGAGACGAAGATCAACTCGCTGAGCGGCTACGAGTTCCGTTTTCAGAGCATCTCGCGCGGGACGGAAAAGGGCGACATTACGATCTGGGGCCGCGTCGTCTTCCTGCCTCCAGGCACTGAGGGCGACAAGCGCGGAGTGACCCTCTTGATGCTGGCGACCTCAGTCGCGCCGGAATTGACGAGCATAGATGATGTCGGAGTGCGCGGTGAATTGCCCGTGATCTTAAACACATTCAAGCTGGGCCAATGACGCTTACGCCGTAAGCGCCTCAAGACGCCCGACACGAAATCAAAAAATATTAAGGTAGAGTGTTATGAAAATAGTTCTGTCAGAAGAGAGCAACGGGCAACAGAAGCCCGAACGCGTCTACGAGCGCAACGTCGTCAAGATCGGGCGCGACCCGGCCGAGTGCCAGGTCGTCTTCAATCAGACGGAATGGCCGATGGTCTCGCGCCGTCACGCCGAGATACGCCTCAAGGACGGCCGCTACCTGCTCGTCGATACCAATTCGAGCTTCGGAACCTTCCTCGACGGCCAGCGCATCACCGAGCCGGTGGAGATACGCGAAGGCGCACGCGCGCAGTTCGGCGCTGGTGGGCCCATCATGCGCGTCGTACGCATAGAGCAGGAGCAAGCCCGTCCCCAACCTGCCGTGGACTTCGCGGACATGGAGACGCGCCGCGACCTGCTGCCCGGCGAGCAGCCCGCGCCCGCCGCTCCTCCTGCTGCGCCCAAGCCTTCACCGCCGCAGCCGAAAGCTGTTCCGCAACAGCCGCCTCCTCCTGCTGCGCAACAAGGCGCTCCGAGGCAGGCCGCGCCTCCGCCTCCGCCACCTGCTGCGCCTTCGCAGCCCGCCTTCGTCGAGATCGTCAGAAGCGCCACGGGCCAACTGGAGCGCATACAGGTCACCAAGGACGTGACCCTGCTGGGGCGTGACCCGGCGACAGACGTGGCGATTGAAGCCTCGGCCGCAGTCGTCTCGCGCCGCCACGCCGAGATTCAACGGCGCGACGGCCAGTTCATCCTCGTTGACAAGGGCAGTTTCAACGGCACGCTTCTCAACGACCAGCGCATCACGACGCCCACGCCGCTCTATGACGGCGACCGGATACAGCTCGGCATGGGTGGGCCCATACTTCGCTTCGTTGCGCCTTCGCACCCGGCCCCGGCCGGAGCGCAGCACGCCGGCCAGCGCGCCGTCGCCGGAGCCGGAGCGCCCGCCGGAGCGCCGCCTGCGCCCATCTCAGGCCCGCTCGCAGAAGTGGCCGGGATGCACACGATGGTCGTCAAATCCGGCTCGGGCTCCCTGCAACCGCAGAAGCCTGCGGCCGGGGGCGGGGCGGCAGGCGGCGCGGCGCAGCCGCAGCTCCTCATGCAGCTCGGCTTCAACGGCAAGCAGCAGCTTACAATCGGCCGCGCGCCCGACAACGACATTCACCTCGACGGCCTGCAAATCTCCAATCATCATGCCCGGCTCCTGAACTCAGGCGGCCAGATCATCATCGAGGACGTGGGCTCGACCAACGGCGTCTACGTCAACGGCGCGCGCATCACCGGCCGTCGCCCCGTCCAGAACCGCGACATCGTGCAGGTGGGCCCATTCGTCCTTCAGGCAGACCCGCAGCGCGGCGTCGCCGTCTTCGACACGCGCTCCAAGACGCGCATAGATGTCATAGACATCACCAAGGAAGTGCCTAATCGTTCTGGCGGCGGCATGATTAAGCTCCTCGACGACGTTGACCTGACCATTCAGCCGAACGAGTTCGTCGGACTCCTGGGCCCATCGGGCGCGGGCAAGTCAACGCTGATGGATTCCTTGAACGGCATGCGGCCAGCCACGGCCGGGCACGTGCTCATCAATAACCTAGACCTCTATCAACACCTCGACTCGCTGAAGCAGTCCATAGGCTATGTCCCGCAGGACGATATCATCCACCGTGAGCTGACGGTCTATCGCACGCTCTACTACGTCGCCCGCCTCAGGCTTTCGCGCGACGTTTCGACGCAGGAGATAGACCAGATCGTCGGCGAGGTGATGGACGTGACGGGCCTCTCAGAGCGCCGTGACGTGCCGGTGGGCCAACTTTCGGGAGGACAGCGCAAGCGCGTCTCCATCGCCGTCGAACTCATCACGAAGCCTTCGGTCATCTTCCTGGACGAGCCGACCTCGGGCCTCGACCCGGCGACCGAAGAGAAGATCATGAAGCTGTTTCGCCAGATCGCAGAGTCAGGCAGGACTGTGATCCTGACGACGCACGCGATGGAGAACGTCAAGCTCTTCGACAAGATCGTGGTCATGATGAGAGGCAAGCTGGTCTTCTACGGTGCGCCGCAGGAGGCTCTGGCCCACGTTCAGGCCGACAGCTTCAAAGACCTCTACGACAAGCTCGAAGCTCCCGTCGAGGAGCAGATCGCGAAGATGCCGCCACTGCCTCCGAACGCGACCAAGGAGCAGAAGGCCGCCTTCAAAAAACAGAAGGAGCAGATCGCCGAATCGGTCGCCGAGGAATGGAAGCGCCGCTTCCAGCGAACGCCGCAGTACCAGCGCAACATCGTGCAGCCCCTAAGCGGCCTCAAGCGCGACGCGCCGGTGGTGGCTCCGGCCAAGCGACGGCCGACCGTGACGGACGCGCTCAGGCAGTGGGCCACGCTCGCGCGCCGCTACATGGAGGTCTTGGGCCGCGACCGCTTCAATCTGCTGATCCTGTTCGGGCAGGCTCCCATCGTCGCCTTTCTTCTCTACCTAGTGGTGGGCCATGATGTGCCGCGCGACTTTCCTTTCTTCGTGCTCGCGCTGGTGGCCGTCTGGTTCGGCACTTCGGTCGCGGCGCGCGAGATCATACGCGAGCGTGCCGTCTACAATCGGGAAAGGATGGTGAACCTGGGGCTCTTGCCCTACGTGGGCTCGAAGCTCTTCGTGCTCTCCCTGATCGTCGGCGTGCAGTGTGTGCTGCTCTTTGGGACTGTGAAGCTCTTTGACCTGGCCGGGATGATGAAGCTGCAAGGCTACCTCTTCGGACTGCCGCAGCTCATCATCATGATCGTGACGGGGATTGTCGGCATCGCGCTCGGCCTCTTCGTCTCGGCGGTGGTGAAGACTTCGGAGATGGCGACGAGCCTAGTGCCGCTCATCCTCATCCCGCAGATTCTCTTCTCGGGGCTCGTGGGCGTGCCCACAGGGTTCTCGAAAGTGGTCGGGTTGGTGATGCCCGCCACCTGGGCCTTTGACGAGATGAAACAGCTTTCGGGCCTGGATACATTGCGCGAAGAGGGCTCGGTGAAAAACGGAGCGAACGAAGGGCGCGGCCTCTACAAACACATAGAGGACTTGAACAAGGAGAATATTGATCGCGCGCGCCGCGACATAGAGAACTACAAGAAGGTGGCCGAAGATAATCAGGCCGACTTCGAGAAGAAGATGAACGATTACGTCGCGCGCCTCAGGCAGGGCGACACCTCGGCCGTGCAGCCCGAAGCGCCGAAGCTGGGCGACGCGCCGACCGTGCCGGAGGCCGAGAAGATTCCCGACGACTTGAGCAACTACGTGGATTTCCTGCACCCCTGGGGCCACGTCCTGCTCAACCCCATAGTGCTGCTGATTATGTTCTTCACGCTGATCGCCGCGACCATCGTCGCGCTCAGGTCGCAGGACATAGGCTGAAGACGGACGGGCCCACAGGGGCCTCGAACACAGGTTTGGATAAGGCTCATGTCAGTACCGCCTGCAAGCGGGCGGTACTGACCTCTTTTTTTCTTCTGGACGGCTCATCGCTTGACTTGCGCTCGCCAAGTCACGATATTTACTTTTCAGTTTTTCCGGGCGCGCGCGCCACGGTACTCTCTTGGAGGCATGACGAAATTGAGGAAGCCTTTGTGTAGGAGATTGGCGGCCAGAAGGTTTAGCGCCGCGCTGCTGCTAATTCTGCTGCTGGCCGCATGGCATAGCTCCTTATCTACGACGCAAGCGGATTTCCCGCCCCCGCCAGCAGACCGCACGCTCGTCTACGTCGCGGACGAGCGTGGCGCGCTCGCGGCGCTGCCTTTCGAGACGGGCAGGATGCCGATCAAGACGAACGAGGTGGCGAAAAGCGATAAGATCAGCTACGTCGAACTGAAGGGCGCGAGCGCAGCCACGCTGGTCAAAAGCGACGAGCCGCGTCTGTATGTGTTCGTGCCCGACGAGCAGGGCACGCACGTTCCGTTTATCGTTCGCCTGACGCAGAAGCGCGGCGCGCGGCGTGTGACGGCGATCACGCAGAAGGGCATGCGCGGTTATGCCATCGCGTCCGAAGAGATAGTCAAGCCGCGCTACCGTGTGCTGGCGCGTGAGGGTGGGATGGTCTACATGGAGATTCGCCCGCGCGAGCCGCTTCTGCCCGGCGAGTATGCTATCGTCGGCACAGACCTTCAGCGCATCGCAAGCTTTCGCACGGGGCCGCCCTCTCTCCCTTAGCTTGACCGTTTGAGATTGACCGTTAGACCGTAAAGGAAGATTTTCTATGACTTCTCAAAGACAGACGACGCCTGCCGTCAAGAGAGCATTCTGGACGCCCGCGCGCCTGGCGCTGACCCTTGTCACGCTGGCGCTCCTGGCGGCCTTCGGCGTCTCCAGTTGCCGGACTTCGGAAGAGACACAACCCGCAGGCGGGAGCGCGACCAGAGGGGGCGCGCCCACGGGTGGGCCACTCGCCGCCTCTCCCCTGCCCGCAAGCCTGATGAGCACGGGTCTCAAGACTCTGGACGGGCGCTCGATCAAGCTGTCTGACTACGCGGGCAAAGTCGTCGTCGTCAATCTGTGGGCTACCTGGTGCGGGCCCTGCCGGATAGAGATTCCGCACCTCATCGAGCTGGCCAACGAGTACAAGGGCAGGGTCGAGTTCATCGGTCTGACGAACGAAAGCCCCGTGGATGACGCCGAGAAGGTCACGGCCTTCGTGCGCGAGCAGAACATCAACTACACCATCGGCTGGGCGACGCAGGAGTTCGCGCTCGGGTTAATGCAGGCTTCGGGACAGATTCGCAACTCGATTCCGCAGAGCTTCGTCATCACGCGCGACGGCCGCGTCTACAAACGTTTCATAGGCTTCAGCCCCTCGCAGACGCCGCCGCAGATGCGCGAAGCGGTGGAGCAGGCCGTCAACGAAAAGATTTAAGACCGAAAGCCGAAGTGGGCCCACGGCGTTGCTGCGGGCAGGGAACGAGCAAGGGCGGGAACGCGATAAAATATCCGGTCAATAAGCTGACCCTGGGTTTGCTGCGATCAATCCGCGTGCTTTTTTGATCTCCGTTCGATGCCGCCTGTTAAGAGCGGCCGCAACTGCTAGACTCGGCTCCGGCCCGCGCCGCCCGAAGAAAATCTTCTTCTTCGCCCTCGCCCTGAAAGGCCAAGCCGGAGCGCCCCTATAGGCTTGTGATGATCTTGAGGGCCATCCTATGAAACGCTGCCCCGCCTGCGACCGTACCTACCGGGATGAAGAGGAGCTTAACTTTTGCCTGGACGACGGCGCGCTGCTGCTGAAAGTCGAAGCGGGCCCACCGCCCGCCTCGCAACAGACGTTACGCATTCCGGCCGGGCGTCCGACCGAGCAGGGCCGGACGGAAGTCTTGTATCCGGGCACGCCGCCCGCAGTGCTTCCAACGCCGCAAGGGCCCACCGTTCCTTACAGGCCGCCGCAGCCCGGAGGCTACGCTCCGGCCGCGATGGGCGCGCCCGTGCGCCGCCGGAGCGCCTGGCCCTGGATCATAGCCGTCTCGGCCATACTGCTCGTCGCCTTCTCGATCATCGGGGGCCTCGTCGCTTACCACATGCTGCGGACGCCGACCATCATCGTCGCCAAAAACGGCGGCGGCGATTACACGACCATCACCGAGGCGATCAAAAACGCCGAGCCGGGCACGCGCATACTCGTCCGGCCCGGCTTCTACAACGAGGGCTTCGCCATAGACAAGGAGTTGGAGATCGTCGGCGATGGGCCCCTTCGCGACATAGTCGTAGAGAGCAAGGACGGCAACTGCATACGCATGCAGACCGAGCGCGCGACCGTGCGCGGACTCACTCTTCGCGGCCGCACTGCCCCCAAAGAGTTCTTCGCCGTCGATATTCCGCGCGGGGCTTTGCTCATAGAGGATTGCGATATTACTTCCGACACCTGGGCCTGCGTGGCCATTCACGGCTCGATGGCAGACCCCACTATCCGCCGCACGCGCATGCATGACAGCAATGCTGGCGGCGTCTTCGTCTTCGACCACGGCAAGGGCACGATTGAAGACTGCGACATCTACGGCAACGTGAACGCGGCCGTCGAGATTAAGGACGGGAGCAATACTATCGTGCGCCGCTCGAAGCTCTACGACAACAAGGCGAGCGGCGTCTACGTCTGGAAAAACAGTAAGGGCACGATTGAAGATTGCGACATCTACGGCAACGACTACGCGGGCATCAGCATCGGCGAATATTCGAGCCCCACCATACGCAAGTGCAGGATACACGACGGCAAGGCGGGCGGCATCTTCGTCTTCGATCACGGCAAGGGCACGATTGAGGATTGCGAGATCAGGGTCACGGTCTATGCCGGGATTGAGATCAAGGACGATGCCGACCCCACTGTGCGGCGCTGCAAGATTTCCGAGAGCAAGGTGAGCGGCATCTACGTCTGGCGTAACGCCAGGGGGACGATAGAGGATTGCGAGATTTTCAAGAACGCCTATGCGGGCGTAGCCTCTTCCGAAGGCGGCAACCCGGTAGTGCGTCGCTGCAAGCTCAACCGGAACGGCTACTCGGCCTTCTGGGCCTACAGCAACGGGGCCGGAACCGTGCAGGACTCAGACCTCACAGGCAATGATCGCGGCCCCTGGCTGATAGAGACCGGCAGCTCCGTCAGCCGCAGCGGCAACACAGAATAGAAGGGATGAGGGATGAATTAAGAATAAGAGCAACAGTCTTTTTCTTCATTCCTCATCCCTTTCTTCTTCCAGTTCCCGTTCCGCTTCCTCTTCCAGCTCGCGCCCTTCCTGTTCCAGTTCGGCGTCGCCGAGTCCCTGGGCGACGCGCTCTTTGGCGCGCCCTTCGGCCCGTTTCATTTGGGCTTCGACCCGGCCCTCGACTTCGTCTATCGGCGCAGCCTCGCCTGATTCTTCCTGCGTCACAATCCTGTCCTTATCAATCTCCATGACTGCCTCCGGTAAAATTTATGGCTTGCATGGTCTCATCATTGACGGCGCGCGGTCAAACGACGAAAGAAGCACTATTTCGTATTAGCCGGGCGGGAGACGGACGGGCGAGCGGCCGCGCGCCGGGATGAGACCGGCGATGACACGCACGGCAGCCTCTTCGGATTCGACCGCCGATTCAAAGGTCAGGAGCGTGGTCGCGCGCTCGGGCACTCGCGGCAGCACATATGGATTGCCGAAGACTGAGACGACCGTCGGCACGCCCGCGCGGTCGAGCGCCTGCAAGACCTCCGCATGAGCGTGCGCGAGCGAGACGCTCCCCTTGTAGGCCGCGACGCGCGCGCAGACGGCCACCAGCGCAACGTCGCACCCTGCGGTCGCCGCAAGTATCTGATTGATGTCGGCCGCCTCGGCGCTCGACTCTATGACCTGCGCGCGGAATCTGCTTGTGACCTCGCGCGAGAAGGGCAGCCCGGCAGGCTCCCTGAGGACGTGGGCCCAGACGGGAACCGTGTCTTTGAGGATAATCGCCACGACGCGCTTACTGTCGTCGAGCGGAAGCAACGTCAACGGGTCGCGGACGAGCGTGACGGCGCGCTCGAAAAGCTCGCGGGCCGTAGCCGTGTGCCGGGGGCTGCCGAGCACATTCCAGACGCCTTCAAGCGACACCTCGCGCTCGCCCGTCAAACCGCACCAGGCTTTCGCCCTGAGAATACGGCGCGCCGATTCGTCTATGCGCTCGCGCTCGATTCTTCCTGAGCGGACGGCCGCGCACACCGCCGCGTGCGCTGCTTCGGCGTCCGCCGGATAGAGCAGGACATCGCATCCGGCCAGCACGGCGAGCACGGCCGCTTCGCCTGCCCCGTAGCGGTCTGCGATTGCGCCCATCGAAAGAGCGTCGGAAAAGATCAGTCCGTCGAAGCCGAACTCGCGCCGCAGTACGCGGTCGATCAGGGCGGGCGAGAGCGTCGCGGGTCGCGCTTCCGCTGCCTCCGTGTCGAGCGCAGGCACGGCTATGTGCGCAGTCATCACGGCGCGCACGCCCCTGCGCACGGCGTCGCGAAACGGAGCCAGCTCGACCTGCTCCAATCTTTCGCGCGAAGCGTCCAGCGTCGGTAACAGGATGTGCGAGTCGAGCGCCGTGTCACCATGACCGGGAAAATGTTTGGCCGTCGCAATGTGCCCTTCGTCCTGGGCGGCGCGGATAAAGGCTGCGCCGAAGCGCGCGACACGTTCGGGCTCGTCGCTGAAGGCGCGCGTGTTGATGATCGGGTTGGCCGGATTGTTGTTAACGTCCAGCACCGGATAAAAGTTGACATGGATGCCGAGGGCGCGACCTTCGCGGGCTGTGATGCGCGCAGCCTGGGCCGCTGCCTCCGGCTCTCCGCTCGCGGCTAAGGCCATCGCTCGCGGCAGGCGAGTTCCGCCCCGAAGCTGCATCCCGACGCCGCCTTCGAAATCCGAGGCGAAGAGCAGCGGCAGGCGCGCGCGTCGCTGCAAGCGGTTGACGAGCGCGGCCGTCGTAAAGGCATCGCCGTTGTAGACGATGAAGCCGCCGACGCCGAGGCGCTCGATCTGGTGCAGGATGCGCGCGTACTGCTCGCTCGCTTCGTGTATGAGCGTGCCCGTCAGGTCGGGCATCAGCAGTTGGCCCACGCGCTCCTCAATCGTCAGGGCGCGCAGGGTCTCTTCAGCCCAGGCGGCCTGCTCCGTCTCTTGCTGCAAAACAGTTCGTGCCTCTCTTTCACCCTGGTCTCGCCGCATGTTAACACTAAGAGGCGGCCCTCGGCGCGAAGCCCAAGCGCGACACACGAGCGGAAAAAGCGTTTGACAGCCCCGCCGATACAACTCACAGCTTTGCGGTTTAGATAATCAGAGACGGGATGGTAAACTACTTGTAGCCCGAAAGGCATCAAAGGGCTTCAACTTTTATGCGTCGTCGATTGCTGCTCATCTATCCTGCCCTCTTGTGCGCGCTCTGCTTGAGCGGCTGGGGCGGTGTGCTGGCCGCAGCCTTCTGCCCGCACGCATCTGCTAGCGCCCGTGCAGCGGCTTCCGTAGAGGCCGGCCAGGAGATGGACGACGACCACGCGTGTTGCCATGCGGACGCCAGGGACGCGCAAGAAGAGCATTGCTCCAACTCTTCGCATGAAGCGATGGTCGAGACGAAGGCTCGGCCCGCGACCGAGCGGCACTCGCAGGCGCTCGCTCCGTCCGAAGACTCTTGTTCGCACTGCATAGGTCGCAGCAGTCTGCCCGTCCGGCCCGCGAAAGCGAGCGAGCCGTCGCAGCACAGACACGACGCACGTGGCCCGGCCAAAGATGAGGCGAAGCCTGTGGCCCCGCCCATCTTCCGGATAGTTTCATCAATCGCCCCGACACAGGGCGCTCCACCCGGCCCTACTGCCCGCAAGCATCTTCTCCTGAGCATATTCCTTATCTAACGGTTCCCTTCGAGCAGGTCTCTCGCAAGAGCGAGAGCGCAGGCGCACGCCTACTAGGTTTGCGGCGTGCCCTGGATTTTTTCATTCACGAAAACTATTTCCAGAGGGGAATCATGTTCAATTTTAACTTACGAGCGAGACTCAACCGGCTCGTCCTTCCGGCGCTCTGTTTAGCCCTGAGCGCGGGGCTGTCAGCGCCGCTCGCGCTCGCCCAGCACGAAGGACACGACATGAGCAACATGCCCGGGGCGAGCAAGCCGAAACCGAAAGCGCCGAAGAGAAGAGCCGCGCAGCCGAGAAGGACGCCTAACCGGCCACGCGCCGCCGCGCCGCAGCCAGCGGCTTCACAACCGAAAAACGTCGAAGAGCGCGAGGAGATGCCGGGCATGGAAATGGCAGCGCCTACACCTTCGCCCGCCGCTCCGCCGACGAAAACGCCGCGAGCTGAAAGTGATGATTCGACAGCGCCGGCAAGCCACGACATGCACGGGCCGTCGCCTGGGCCAACACCCGCGCCTACGCCCCCCTCGTCGCCTGCACCATCACCCGTACCGTCTCCGACACCATCGCCTTCGTCGTCGCCCGCGCCTCATGGTCACGAGGGGCACAACATGGAGAACATGACGGGCGGCGCTGGCGTCGAGGCTCCGCAAGCGGACACGCACGCTGGGATGCCGGGCATGGAGATGGGCGGCGGGAAAGGCTCGGGGACGGGGCGCGCCGGAGGCGGGGATTTGATGGAGATGACGGGCGAGCAGATGAATATAGTCTTGCGCGCCAGCACGAGCGCGCGCAACTCGATCTCGATGGGCCAGATGGGCTCGGGCTCGTCGTGGCAGCCCGCCACGACACCCATGTACATGTTGTATAAGACTTCGGGGCGCTGGCTCCTCTTTCTGCACGGAGACATGAAGCTCGGCGTCAACGCGCAGGGTGGGCCCAGGGGCGTCGCCAAGTTCGAGTCGCAGAACTGGATTATGCCTATGGCCTTTACCAGGCTCGGGCGCGGCACGCTGCAACTGCGCGGGATGTTCAGCCTTGAGCCGTTCAGTTTTCCGCAGGGCGGCTCGCCGCTCCTGTTCCAGACGGGCGAGACCTACAAGGGAAATGCCCTGATAGACAAGCAGCATCCGCACGACCTCTTCATGGAGCTTTCGGCGACCTACACTGTGCCGCTGGGCGAGCGCGGAACCTGGTTCGCCTACCTGGGCTTTCCGGGCGAGCCGGCGCTTGGGCCCACGGCCTTCATGCATCGCTGGTCGGCTTCTGAGAACCCATCCGCGCCGCTCTCGCATCACTTGCAGGATTCGACGCACATCAGTTTCGGCGTCCTGACGACGGGCTTTACCTATCGCTGGTTCAAGCTCGAAGGCTCGCTCTTTAACGGGCGCGAGCCGGACGAGAATCGCTATAACTTCGAGTTCAATCCGTGGAGCTCGCGCTCGGCTCGTCTCTCGTTTGCGCCGAACGACAACTGGGCCATGCAGGTGAGCTACGGATTGTTGAAGAACCCGGAGGCGCTGCACACGGGCGACGTGCGCCGCGCCACTGCTTCCGTCAGTTATAACAAGCGGTTCGCTCGCGGCAACTGGGCGTCGGGCCTGATCTGGGGACGCAACCAGGAGCAGCACAATGGGCAGACTTTCCGGCTCAACAGCTACACGGCGGAATCAACGCTGAACTTCCTGGACAAGAACTATCTCTACACGCGGCTTGAGCTGGTGGATAAGAACACTCTGCTGACGCATGATGATCTTCACAGCCTGGGCTTTGCGCACGATGCACACCCGCAGTTTCGCATCGGCGCTTACACCTTCGGCTACGCGCGCGACATCCTGAGCACAGAGCGGCTCTCGGTCGCCCTCGGCAGCGACTTCACCTTCTATTCAAAGCCAAACACGCTCGACCCCATCTACGGCAACAACCCGACCTCTTATCGCTTCTTCATACGCCTGCGACCGGGCCGCATGAGCATGAGCAGCCATCGCCACTGAGAGAAGGGATGAGGGATGAATAAAAAGCAATCAGTCTTTTTATTCATCCCTCATCTTTGCCTTTGGGCGTATGGAAACGGCTGTGCGATGTTCGGGGTATGTACGTTAAGCGCGCACGGCTCATGTGGGGGATGACTCGGTGGGTTGGGCCCTGTTTCCCTGCGTGCGCGCGGTTTACCCTTACATTTATCGCGTTAACGGGTGTAAAATTGGGCCGCGCTAAAAGCACGGTACAATCATTGCTTCCTGCTCCGACGCGGACAGACGTGTGTGCTCTCCTCTTGCATGTCTCCACACGCACAAGCAGGGAGTCTCAACGGGGAGGGAAGAAAGAGGTATGAAGCCTTCGGTTCTGAAGTATGCCTTGACGGGCATGCTCTGTCTGGCGCTCTTACCTTTGCTCACGACGCCTGCACGGGCGCAGCAGAGCAAGGACAGAAAGAAGATCAACGAGGCGGCCCGCCAATCGCAGAAGGCTGCCAAAGCCTTCAACGATATTATGTCGGCCCCGGACAAGGGGATTCCCTTTGACCTGCTGTCGCGGGCCGAAGCCGTCGCAGTCTTTCCGGACGTTATCAAGGCGGGCTTCATCGTCGGCGGGCGCGGCGGGCGCGGCGTCATCAGTCGCAGGGTCAGAGGCGGTTGGAGCGCCCCGGCCTTCTTCAATCTGGGCGGCGCGAGCGTCGGGTTGCAGATCGGCGCTTCCTCGACGGACTTCGTCCTGCTGTTTATGAACCAGGAGGCGATCAAAGGACTTCTGGAAGACAAGTTCGAGATCGGAGGCGAGGGAAGCATTGCGGCCGGGCCGGTGGGGCGCGCGGCTGCCGCTTCGACCAACGCGACTCTGGACGCAGGCATTCTTTCATACTCGCGCAGCAAGGGCCTGTTCGCCGGGCTTGAGCTGAAGGGCACGGTGATTAATCCGGACAACGACGACAACTTAGCTGTCTACGGGATGACGGCGAGCGACATTCTGACGGGCCGCCGCAAGATTGACATGAAGCGCATGCCGCCGGGCGTGCGCATCTTTCCGCAGACGCTCGCGCGCTACTCTGTGCGCAGTAGAACCGCCTCGTCAAAAAATCGGCAATAGTTTTCGAGCGAAACATTCGCACTGGAAAAAGGAGAAGAAGCATGAAGTATCGGTCTCAAACGTCTACCGTTTGCGCGCTCGGCTTGGCGCTCATGATCTGTCTGTGCGCGGGCACGGCCACGGCGCAGAATAATAAGAGGATGAAGGACGCCGCGCGGCACGCCAAGGACGCGGCACAGGTTTTTACGCAGATCATGGGCACGCCCGACAACACTATTCCGAAAGAGCTGCTCGACAAGGCCGAAGCGATAGTGGTCTTCCCCGGAGTCGTCAAAGCGGCCTTTATCATCGGCGGGCAGGGCGGACAGGGCGTCGTCAGCCGCAGAGCTAAGGGCGGATGGAGCCAGCCGGCCTTCCTCAACCTCGGCGGCGGCAGCTTCGGCGCGCAGATCGGAGCGCAGAAGACCGACTATGTTCTTCTGATTATGAACCAGCAGGGCTTGGACGGCCTGCTCGAAGACAAGTTCGAGATCGGCGGCGAAGCGAGCGTCGCAGCAGGGCCGGTGGGGCGCACGGCTTCGGCTTCGACCAACGCGACTCTGGACGCAGGCATTCTTTCATACTCGCGCAGCAAGGGCGCGTTTGCCGGAGTCTCTTTGAAGGGCGCTGTCATAGGCCATGATAACGACCTGAACCAGGCCGTCTACGGAAAGAACGCGCACGAGCTGCTGACGGGCCCGGCCATGACCATCAGGCAGATGCCCGCCGCCGTTCGCATCTTTCCGCAAACGCTCGGGAACTATTCAAAGCGTTAAGCAGGCAGAAGCGAAGGGCAGCAGCAGCAGCGGCTCGGTGTCTGCCGCCCGGTTCTGCTTTCAACGAGCATCGAGAGGGGGCGCGGCCGTTGAGCAAAAGCTTGACGCTCAGGCGACCGCCCCTTATGATGCAGGCGCGGACGCGCAGGCTCTCCCGCTCCGCTCGGCCCGACCCGGCATCGGCTCTCCCACTCCCGCTTTGAATTCGGAGAAGTGTCAAATGCTGCCACGCACGCAACGCCAGAAAGAGATTCTAGACTACATCACGCGCTTCATCGCGCGTCACGGCTACGAGCCCTCCTATGCGCAGATCGCGCGCCACTTCGGCGTCTCTTCCAAGGCGACTATAGCCAAACACATCGCCGCTTTGGAGCGGCGCGGCCTGCTCTCGCGTCGTCGCGAGGACGGCGCTTTCAACCTCGCCGTGACGATTGAAGATTCGCCGACCGATGCCATCTGCGACGTGCCGCTGCTCGGCCGCATAGCCGCGGGCGCGCCCATTGATGCCGTCGAGGACGCGCAGCCGATCAGCGTCCCGCGCTTCCTCTTGGGGCGCGTGCGGCCCGAGCGCGTCTACGCTCTCAGAGTCAAGGGCGATTCGATGATTGACGAGCATATCTGCGACGGCGACATCGCGCTGATCGAGAATCGCACGGAGGCGCGCGACGGCGAGATCGTCGTCGCTTTGGTCGAAGGCACGCGCGCCACGCTCAAGCGGCTCTATCGCTTCGGCCCGGAGGTCGAGCTGCGCCCGGCCAATTCACAGCTCGCCCCGATGCGCTTGCGCGCTTCGCAGGTCACAGTGCAGGGCATCTTTCGCGGCCTGCTGCGTCCCAGCTTATAGCTTCGGTTCGCTTCGATCACCGCAAAGCAGGCGCGGGCCGGGCGCGCTGTTTCGCGCCAGCCTTCCGAGACTTTCGCGCGCTCTGAGCGCCGACCCGCGCATACTGAGCCGAGCAGCAGGCCCTTCCGCAATCTCTCCGGACATCTTAGGTAGACTTTACCGGCCGGGGAAAACCGCTCTCCGGCCCTCTTGCTTGAAAGGTCTGTATGAACAGAGCACAGGGCCCCGAAAATCTGAGGATCGAGCGGGCTGAAGAGCGCGACGTGGGCTTGATCCTCTCCTTCATCAAAGAGCTGGCCGAGTACGAGCGCCTCTCGCATGAAGTGGTGGCGACCGAAGAGCTGCTCCGCGCGTCCCTGTTCGGCGCGCGGCCCGTGGCGGAAGTCCTGATCGCTCGCGTTAGTGACGAGGCGGTCGGCTTCGCCCTCTTCTTTCACAACTTCTCGACCTTTCTCGGGCGGCCCGGCATCTACCTCGAAGACCTCTACGTGCAGCCCCATGCGCGCGGCAAGGGAGTGGGCCGCGCGCTGCTCGGTCGTCTTGCGCAGGTGGCCCTGGAGCGAGGCTGCGGGCGCTTGGAGTGGGCCGTGCTCGACTGGAACGAACCGGCCATCAGGTTCTACCGTAACCTCGGAGCCGTCGCGATGGACGAATGGACTGTCTTTCGCGCAACGGGCCAGGCTCTCGAAAGGCTCGCCGCAGTGGGCCCAAAGGAGGCCGAGGCGTTGCGATAAAAAGAGCTATCCAATCTTCTCCATTCCTGATTGATATGAAGCTGATCGTTTCCATAGCTTGCTCTCTGCTTCAAATCTTCATCATGCCGGTCGGCTACGGCCAAAGCTCTTCGGGGCGCGCGGCCGCAGCGAGGTGTCCGCAACTGGTGATCGCCTGCCCGCTTGAGACGGTCGAGCAGGACACGCAGCTACGCTTTTCGGCGCTCGTCGCCGGACAAGACCCGGAAGCATCCCTCTCATACACCTGGGCCCTGACGGGCGCGAAGATCAACGAGGGCGAGCGGCAGACGCCTTCGATCACAGTGGACACGGCGGGCCTCGGCGGACGCCGCATCACGGCCACGGTCGCCGTCAGCGGCCTCGCGCGCGAGTGCCAGAGCATAGCCTCCTGCGCCGTCTACGTCGCGAGGCCGAGCGCGCCGCGCCGCCCCGCTAATAATCGAGCGCCGCGCGCCGATGCTACTGAGACGCCGCGCCCTGTGATTACAGAGCCGCGCCCCGCCGCCGTCAAAGAGACGCGCCCCGCTGTTAGTAATGAAGCGCGCTCGCGTGACGCTCGGCTCGACAGTAAGGCGGCGCGACGCCTGGAGGTTTACGGCGACCTGGCCTTCGAGCTTGAGAAGGTGCGGCTGGCGCGCCTGGCCAGCGAGTTACGCGCCGCGCCGGACTCGCAAGGATACCTGATTGTCTACGGCGGGCGCTGCGCCACCGAGACGCAGGCCGAGGAGCGAGCCGAGCGCGCAAAAGAATGGCTCGTCAATCAACACAAGATAGACGCCAGCCGCATAGTCGTCATCGACGCCGGATACCGCGAGACGACCGCGACCGAGATTTACGTCGGAGCGATAGATGCGACCCTGCCGGAGCTGACCGCTGCCACGCGGCCAACGGATAATTCAAGCTGCAAGTGAGATGGGCCCACCCGCGAGGGGGCCGCGAAAGTCTGTTGCGCCTGATTGACATTTGTTATCAGGCGATGCAGTCTTGACTCGCGCCTCCGGGAGCCCCGAAGCTTCGCGCCCAGGGGCCCCGACCGCGCCTGAATGGAGAAGTTAGCGGATGCAAGCTCAGGGTCAGCAAAGACGCCTGCGTGAGCGGCTGGAGATTCCGCTGCCCGTGCGTGTTCATTGTCGCGAGAGCGCCGACCACGGCTGGGTCGAGAAGACCAGGCTGATTGACATCACACCTTTCGGCGCGCGCCTGGCACTGGGACGGCCCACCGAGATAGGCCGCTTGCTTCATCTGACCATGCCTTTGCCGCGACAGCTCCGCTGTTTCGATTACACCACGGAGCAGTACAACATCTGGGCCCTGGTGCGCCACGCCCGCGCGCTTCCCGCCGGAGAGGCTGCCGCAGAGGGGCGGCCACCCCGCTTCGAGGTTGGCGTCGCCTTCATCGGCAAGCATCCGCCACTCAGCTTTGAAGCAGACCCGGCGCAGCGGTTCGAGATCACGTCCGCCCCGGCCGATGAGAAGCTGTGGAGCTTGAGCGAGCTGCCGGACATAGAGACCGTGCGCGCAGGCGAGCGACGCACGGAGCCACGCCGCGCCCTGCGCACCGAGGTCGTCATAGAGGTCTACGACGCCGAAGGGAATATCTCGGCCCGCGAAGTCACGCGGACTGAGAATATCAGCCGGCGCGGGATGAGCGCCGTGACGAGCCTGGACATAGTGCGCGGGCGCTACGTGCGAGTCCGAAGCGCGCGCTACGGGATCGCCGTCATTGCCGCCGTTCGTCGCCTGCGCCACGGCGCGGACGGCCTCAAGCGCCTGCACCTTGAGTTCGTAGAGGGGCAGTGGCCCACGCCGGAAGAGGGATGAAGCGTGCGGGCGTCCACGCCTGTCAATCATGGCCGTTGATATAGAGCATGGCCATCTTCTCCCAGTAGGGCCAATCGTGGGCCCACCCGTCCCACTCGCGCAGGGCGTTGCCGATCCCTTTGCTCCATAAGACGCGCGACATCTCGCGCGCGCTGCCGATCAGGCCGTCTTCACGCCCCGTCGCCATGATGATGTCCAGACGGCAGAGCTGCGCGAGGCGGCGCGGGTCATGCTCGCCCGCGATGAACTCTACGGGGTTGTTGAGATAGACGTGCTCGCCCTGAAAGCCGCCCGCCCAGTTGCGAATATCGTAAATGCCGCTCAAGCCTATAATGCGGCCGGTCACTTCCGGGTGCTTTAGGCCGAAGTTCATGGCGTGGTAGGCCCCGAAGCTCGCGCCCAGCGTGATGAGGAACGGATTCGGGTTCTTGTAGCGCATCAGCGGCAGCACTTCATGATAGAGATAGGCGTCGTATTGCGTGTGCCGGTAGGCGCGCCCGCCCGGATGGGCCCACCAGCAATACCAGCTCTCCTCGTCCACACTGTCCACGCAGAAGAACTGTAGCCAACCCTGATCCACCTGCCAGCGAAACAGGTTCAGCATCCCGCGATCTTCCCACTCGTAGAACCGCCCCTTAGACGTGGGAAAGACGAGCACCCGCGCCCCTGCATGGCCGACGACGATCAACTCCATCTCACGATTCAGCCGAGGGCTATACCAACGATGATATTCACGATGCATATCTATGCTTGAAAGTCCCTATTGAGCTTATCCTGCAATCCTGTACTGATAGACACGGATTAGTATAACCGGAGAAGAAAAAGTTGGCAGTTGCCGAACAGGATATGGGATTGAACCCTTCGCCCCTTTCGTTGTAGAGTGCGCGACTGCGCGGAAAGGTTTCCGCCGGGCTTGGATGGCGTGTGGATGGGGCCGTCGCCGGAAACTTTATTGAAAATTAGGAGGGGCATTTTGAGAAACATACTCGCGTTCGCTTTAGCTTTCACACTTTCGATGTTGGTCGCGATCACCCTGCTTCAACCGGCCGGGGCCTCGGCCGCCAGCCAGGATCAGCCGACAATCGCCAAAGACTCCGTCCAGGTGACCGCCTGGACGAATAATTCCTATCGCGGAAACTATGACGTGTGGAGCTGGGTTCCCAAGATCGAATTCCGCGTCAACGGGCCTATCCCCAGCGGCAGCCAGCTCTACGTCGAGTTCATGCAGCCCGGCGGCAGCACCCCCTGGGTCACGTTCGACTGCGACACTGGCGAGACCGAGAAGGGCCGGTGGTGGAAGACAGAGTGCGGCGGGCGGCAAGTCGAGGACAAGAGCACGACCGCCGTCGGCCTGGTCAACTTCGCCATCAAGATGCGCAACGAGCTGGCCGGAACCAACTCCACGATCTTTACCGGCCGGATGAAGGTCGCGAAAACCCTCTCCAACGAAGTCGGCCCGAAGGCCGCCAACAAGTTCGTCTACTACGTTGACCAGGACTGGAACCTGCCAATCGGTTACATCTTCTACACGCCGAACGACGTGTACGGTTGGGAGTACCCGACTTTCAACGTCGCTTTCTGGGTGCGCGGCGAGGCTGTGCGCTTCGACCCGCACCTCTTCTACAAAGGCAAAGAGGTCGGCAGGGTTTTCAACGACGGCATACAGGTCGGCGCGGCCAGTTGCGAGGCTAAGGTGGAGAACCAGACGACGCACTACGTCAACGAGGGTATGCCGCAGAAGGCTAAATGGGCGCGCGTGGAGTGCAGCTTCCCAATGGTGAAGCAGTGGGACAAGACGCAGGGCGGGCAGCCGAACTCCAACGAGATGTTTATGATGGCCTCAAACCCGGGCGAGTACGAGTTCAAGCTGCTGTGGAATAACAAGCTGGCGAGGTCGATTAAGTTCACCGTGGGCCCGGACGGAAAGCTGGACAATGGCATCGCCAGCTCCAACAAGCTTGGCAACGACCGTGTCATCGTGCCCGTCACGATCATCGGCGATCAGGACGGCACTTGGGACAGGACGGCTTGGAAGACCGACGCGTTCTACGGCAACCCGCTCACAGGCTTCACGCCTGCGCCGTGAAGTTAATCACCTGTGTTTCGGTGAAGGGGCTGTCTAACCACTCGTTGAACCTGACCGCCCCTCAGCTTGCCTTTCATCAACTTTAAAAGAGAGGCGTTATTCGTATGACTATATTATCTGGTTTCAAGGCTCGACTGAGGAGCCTGGTCTTCGTGACTCTGTGGCCGCTCGTAGCTCTTGCGGCGCTCACTTTCAGCCTGCCGTTCGGCGAGTGGCAGCGGCTCAACCAGGGGAATCATATTATGGCCCCGCAAGGCGAAGGCTTTGAATCCGCTGGCGTCTTTAATCCGGCCGTCGTGCGTATGGATGGCAAGTTCATAATGCTCTATCGCGCACAGGACAAGAACGGAACGTCGCGGCTTGGTTATGCCACCAGCGTTGATGGCCTCAATTTTATTCGCCGCTCAAGCCCGGTATTGGAACCCGAAGCAGATTATGAAAAGGATGGTGGTGTTGAAGACCCACGGCTGGTGAAAATCGGAGGAGTCTATTACCTGACCTACACTGGATACAACAAGAAGGATGCGCAACTCTGTCTGGCTACGTCCAGAGACCTCATTCATTGGGAGCGCAAAGGCGTTATCATGCCTGCGTACAAGGGGCGCTGGAATATCGGCTGGACTAAATCAGGAGCGATTTTAACTGAAAAGATCAAGGGTAAATACTGGATGTATTACATGGCTGACTCGGCCAAGGATGTGCATGAGATGGGCGTCGCATTCTCCGACGACTTGGTTCATTGGACGGAGGCGCTAGACCATCCGGTGCTCAAGCATCGTCCCGGCTCTTTCGATGCGATGGTCGTCGAGCCGGGCCCGCCGCCGGTTATAACTAAGGACGGGATTCTCTTAATCTATAACGGCGCTGACGAAAAGAGTGTCTATGCTACGGGTTGGGTCTTATTCGACAAGAGTGACCCGACGAAGGTGCTGGCGCGTTCTGATAAGCCTCTCTTTCGCGTCGAACGGCCGTGGGAGCAGGAAGGGCAGGTTCCCAACGTGGTGTTCGTCGAGGGGATGGTCAGGGACGGCAAGCGCTGGCTTTTCTACTATGGCGGAGCTGACAAATACATCGGGGTTGCGCTTGCAAATACTCAATAGCCGACTTGATTCGAATATCAGGTTGGAGGAGGATGAATTTATGGCAGCAGCAGCAGGGGCAGCGGCCGCAGCCGCAATCGCTAACGCTATCAAAGCCAGTGGTGTGCTGATCCGAGTCGCGCCCAACGACTTCCAGACCATTCTCCGAAAGGTTGAAAATCCACTGGTCATATATGCCGAAAGTGGTTTCTTCTCAACCACACACATATACCTGGTCAGCTACAAGGGGTTTGCATTTTTCACCAAATCTTCTGAACAAATACTGCTGCCGCCGGGGGTCGAAACGATAGTTGCGGCGAAGGTTTGGCTGCCACAGTAGCCGGGGTGCACGTTACTATATCGAGTACATTTTTCCAAAGAATAGTGAGGATGCGTGAAAACGAACTACGTGCTTATTGATTACGAGAACGTTCAACCCGACGACATTGATACTCTCCAACATGAGCATGTGCGTGTCATCGTTTTCGTCGGGCCTCATCAGACCAAGATAACGTTTGAAAAGGCTGCTGCCCTTCAGCGAATGGGGACAAACGCGGAGTATGTTCGCCTCTCCGGAAGCGGGGCCAATGCCCTCGACTTCCACATCGCTTATTACCTCGGCCAATTAGCCGCGAAAGACCCGACCGCCTATTTTCACATCATCTCCAGGGACACGGGATTCGACCCTCTTGTCAAGCACCTCAAGGAAAGAAAACTGCGGGCATGTCGCGTGCAGACGATTGGAGAGATTCCACTCCTCAAGCCTGTCGACCCAAAGTCTCCACCTGACAGGCTGGCCCTGATCGTTGCCGACCTTCAGAAGCGGGGTGCGGCCAGACCTCGGACGGTGGCAACACTTTCAAGCACGATTAGCGCCGCCTTCCAGAAGCAGCTCACGGCCCAGGAGGTAGGCTCTTTGGTATCCGACCTGAAGAAGAAAGGGCTGGTCAAGGTAGAGGGAACAAAGCTCACCTACAACCTTCCCTCCTGACCGAGCCTCTCTTTCGCATGGCGCGGCCGTCAGGTGTTGAGGGTTTCACCCGCGCGCTCTTAATTCGTGTGTTATGCTGCCGACGGTTGTAAGGACATTGAAATGTCGTACTGAAGGAGAGAATGAATCTAATGCCAATTAAAAGCAAAGGGGCTGTTGCTCCCATTCTGCTCTCGGCCTTATTAATGTGGGGCTGCAAATCTTCCAGTGACGTAAATTCAAATTCGACGAATCAACGCGCCAACACCAGTACAAGTAAAGCTGAAACAAACACGCCGCCCAGCCGACCTAACGCTGATGGAACAATCCCTTCGGGAACAGGAGTGGAAAAAGAGAAGCCTGCTCCCGGCAAAGGTAACGTGCAAGGCAAGGCACTCTATAATGGACAACCGGCCGCAGGGGTCGAGGTGAAACTGTGCGAAAAATTCAACCAGTATTTTGGCGGGTGTCAAGGCGAAACATTCACAGCCAAGACGGATAGTGCTGGCGAATACTTAATCAAAGACGTGCCGCCGAGGATTTACGAGGGCTTGATCGTGAAGGTCTTCGACACGAACTACTACGTCTTCGCCACTTCGGGCATCATCCAGTCTGCCAAGTACAAGATCGAAGAGGGCCAAACCTTCTTCGCGCCCGACGCAAATCTTTTCAAGAACGATTTGAAGCTCTTGAGCCCCAAAGCGGGCTCGAAAGTCGGCCCCGCCAACATAGAAGTGAAATGGGACGCTTACCCCGACGCGGCCTATTACAAATTCAGCATCTATGCCGACACCTCGTCGGGGGCGACAACAGAGTACGATTACATCAACAAGCGTGTTGATGGTCTATCTTATATTTTAGATAAACCGCTTTCGCCCGGCTCATACACTTGCAAGGTAGAAGCCTACAACGGCAACGACATCAAACTTTCTCAAAGCGCGAGCGATATAAAGTTCACCGTCGTCGGAGAACCCAAAAAGTAAAGAGTTGTGGTGAATCAGACGGGGAATGAGCCCGAATGATTCTGATATTGCGACCACAGCCGCACAACGCTGAACCGAAGCGCGGGATAGCAATCCTTTCATGCTATTCTTTTGCCGCTTCAGGTCATGAAATGTGCTTCGCTGAAAGCTTGAGGCGGCCAGCGAGCGGCGCTCTCCGATTTAAATATGAGATACTTCTTCACTAAAACCAACTTGGCTATTCTAATCCTCGCCCTTGTAGCTGGAATCATTGCTTTTCCTATATGGGTTCAGCACAATCGCTCTCGTCTGCCAAACAGCTTCGTCCTGAGCTACTCGGATTTTGGCCCCCCGAGCAGTTCTTATGAACTGTTGGGCTCTGAGTGGTATCAATGGAACGAGCAAGGGCCGGATGACCCGAACGGCAGAGATGATGTGAAGATTGTGATCTATAGGAATGTTGATCTGGCGACGGTCAAAAGAACCTATCCGGTGTTGAAAGGTAAATCTGATTATCGCTACGTCGAATATAGCGAAGCCGTGGGTTTTCTCGAAAAGAGAATTGAGGAATTGAAAGCCGATGACAATCGGGAGCCGGAGTACAGGCGGCTCAACGAGGAGTTAATATCGGAATACGAACGAACTAAAGCTAAAATCGTCGAAAGGCTGGGTTCGTAACTGAATCGGAATGTCGTCCGCCGAATTGCCGTCCGACACCTCATTATGCAGAGAACAGTGTTAGCCGACCGCTTTACTGTGATCGCGATTGCGGTCATCGCTTATGCCGGGGTAAATGTCTGCCACGAAATTGTCGGGCACTGTGGCACGGCGGCGCTTTTAGGTAATAAATGCCTGGTGCTTTCTTCCACCTATATTCCCCGCGCCACCGAACCCCTTGCGTGGAAGGATAATGTAATCATCGCAGCCGGCAGCATGGCCAACTTGGCGATTGGACTTGTATGTTTCGGACTACTGCGCGCCTTGCGAGCGACTCCGGCGCTGCGCTACTTCCTCTGGCTCTCCATGTGTGTGAATCTGTTTCTCGCTTCCTCGTACACGGCAGCAGCTCCTATCATCAAGTACGGGGACTCCTACATTCTTATTCATGATCTGCCCGGACAATTGTTTTGGAGGAGTGCTCTGGTGTTAGCTGGCGCGACCATCTGCTGGTTCTCTTTCCGGCTTTGCGGCAAGGAGCTGGACAGGCTGCTTGGCTGCGGGGGGCGGGCTGCGCGGTCAGTGGCGTGGGCGCTGGTCGTGCCTGCTTACGTCGCCGGAGGGGTCGTGACAGTTGCGTCAGCTTTGTTTAGCCAGCTTGATTTTAAATTGGCGCAACTTCAGGCGGCGGGAGGCACTTTCGGACTGACGGTGTGGCTCTTACTTCTGCCGCTCAGGATTCCTGAAGGGCCGGCGGAGCATCCTTTCGTGCTTCCCCGAAGCAAGGGGTGGATCGCGGCCGGCGCTATTGTCGGTCTGATATTTATCTTTGTGCTGGGCCCGGGTGTTGCCGTATGAATGCTTGAAAGGTAAGTGGCGTCCCGTACGGGAGTCGAACCCGTGTCGCCGCCGTGAAAGGGCGGTGTCCTAGGCCACTAGACGAACGGGACTTCGGGCAGGCGTGTTGCTCTCGGGGCAAAATTCAAGAGGGTAAAGCTCCGGCGAGCCTTATCCTACGTCTCTACTCGGTCACGCTTGATGGCTTCGATTTAACTTACAGTACAACACAGGGAGTGTCAACCGACTCGGACATTTCGTTTGCGGGCGGGAATCAGGGCCGAGCCTTCTTCTCTTTCTTCGGATGGACGGGCCAGAAGCCGTAGGCTATGAGGCGGGCGGGGATGTTGCGCAGCAGGGGCAGGCGCGTCATGAGGCGCAAGACGAGCGGCAGGCGGAAGGGTCTGGTCGGGTCGAGGGCGCTGGCGATGATGTTTTCCTGAACCGCTCGCTGCACTCTCTGAATAATGCGCGTGGGCCACTCGCGCCGTCGCTGGACGGCTGCCAGGTCGTCTAAGCTTACCTCGCCGCGCTTGAGCGCGTCTGTCAGCAGGTTGGCCGCAGCGACAGCATCCTGGATGGCGTAGTTGATGCCGACGCCGCCGACGGGCGACATGACGTGCGCCGCATCGCCTATCAGCAGCAGCCCAGCCTTGTACCAGCGCGGGCAGCGGCTCGACTCGACCGAGAGCACTGCGACCTGCTTCCACTCTTTTAAAAGCTCTGCGCGCTCTTTAAGCTCAGGGGCCAGCTCTGAGATAGTGCGCCGCAGCTCTTCCAGACCTGCTTCGCGCACCTCTTGAAAGCTGCCCTTGAGGATGACGTAAGCTATCTGCCACTGTTCCAGGCGGTCGAGCATGACTAGGATGTGGCCGCGACCGAAGCGGCCCATCACGCCCGCGCCGTCACTCTCAAATCGCGGCAGCCGGAACCAGAGAATGTCCATCGGCGGCGAGGTCTTAGTGGGCACGAAACCGCCCAGACGACGCAGGCGCGACGAGCGGCCGTCCGCGCCGACGGTCAGGAGGGCGCGCACCTCTCGCACACCGTCGCGGGTGTGATAGCGTACGCCACGGACTCTGCCCCCTTCCTCGATCAACTCCTGCGCGCTCGCCCCCATCACTAGCTGAAAGCCGGGAAAGCGGCGCGCTTCTGTCGTCACCAGCTCAAGGAAGTGTTCCTGCGGAACCATCATGATGTAAGGGAAGCGCGTCTTGAGCCGTCTGAGGTCGGCCAGCGTGATGGGCCCATCGGGCGTCATCACGGTGAAGGTCTGAATCTTGCTGTGACGGAGATTGTGCAACTGCTCCGAGAGGCCCAACTCGTCCATGATCTCAAGGACGGAAGGATGAAGGGTGTCGCCGCGAAAGTCTCGGTCGAAATCCTCGTGCGCTTCGAGCAGCATGACTTTCAGGCCGCTGCGCGCAAGCAGCAGCGAGAGCACGGCCCCGCCCGGGCCCCCTCCGACCACGCAGCAATCCACCTGCTGAGCATTCTCGTCCGTCATGCCAGGATACTCTCATAACGGGGAAGAGAAGTGTGGAAAAATTTTCGGCGAGGCCACCCAAGCCGTAGAACTCCGCATCACAGGGCCGCAATCCGAAAGGCGGCTTTAGACGCAGAACCCCAGGCTGCCAGAACCGTTACAATCGCCGCCAAGAAAACATCTTACTGTGAAGCGCACGCACGCGTCGCGCTCGTGGGCCCAAGTCTGCCCGCAGGCTCAAGCCTGCTCGAACATAGCCTGGCGAAAATTTTTTTCAGCCTCCCGTATCTTTTCTCGGCTTCCGGGTAATAACAGAGTAGCAGGGCTCGACTCCTGTGACGCGCGGAAAAAGGTTAACAGACGAGATGACAGACGAAGGACTGCTGAAGAGTGCTTCGGGCGGCGATGAAGCGGCTTTCATGGTCTTGTACCAGCGCCACGCGGACGCTGTGTTTCGCTTCGCCTATCGTCTGACCGGCTCCGTGTCCGTGGCCGAAGATGTCACGCACGATTGTTTTTTGAGCTTGATTAGATCGCCCGCGCGCTTCGACCCCGCGCGCGCTGTCACGCTTCGCACCTATTTATACGCGGCGGCGCGCAACCTTTCTCTGAAGCACCTGCGCCCTTCTGGCTCTTCGGTCGGGCTGGACGAGTTGACGGAAGAGCCGGCCGGGCCGGAAGCTTCGCAGCCGCTCAGGCAACTCCTTGACGAGGAGCTTTCGGCCGAAGTGCGAAGGGCCGTCGAGAGCCTGCCGCCGCTGCAACGCGAGGCGCTGATCCTCTTCGAGTACGAAGAGCTAACGCTCGCCGAGGTCGCTCTGGTGGTCGGAGTCGAGACGGGGGTCGTCAAATCGCGGCTGCATCGCGCGCGCCGTAATCTGAGGCAGTTGCTCGCGCCTTATTTGAGCGGCGAGCGCGGCGCGCTTGAGAGCACCGGAGGTCTTTTGAGATGAGCGACAGAGACGACATGCACGCACCCTTCGCCGGTGATGCCGGTGATGAAAGCGAAGCTGGCGAGAGAGAGAGCAGCGCCGAGCTTGAGTCCAACTATCTATCGGAAGATGCCGAGCTTCACCGGCTGCTCGCACATTGGCGAGCGCCGCAGCTCAAGGCTTCGCTGGACGCGCGCATCCTGGCAGCTTTTCGCGAGCAGACACAGCGCGCTCCCCTTTGGAAAAGAGTCTTCTCCCCAAAACCTTCTGCGCCAGCTAACCGAGAGGTAATCGTTATGAAACAGTGTTCAGTGTGCCGGGAAGAGTTTGCCGATAAGTTCAGTTTTTGTCCCGTGGACGGCTCGCCCTTGAACGAGCTGGCGGCCTCGATCATCTCCTCGCCCGCGCCCGACGAGAAGGGCAACCTTGTGGGCCCACAAGCGTTGGGCCAATCGTCGCTCATAGCCTACAGCAGCGGCGAGTATCACCTGACGATCATCGAAGAGCAGGGAATAGCGGGCCGCCTGCGCCAGGCGCTCACTGAAGTGGCGCGCGAGTCGCGCCTCACCTGGCCTGAGTTTCGCCGTGACCCGGCCGGGTTTGTCCGGCGCTCTGCGAGCGCCTACGGCCTGATGCTGTGGCGCTTCTTCAGCTCGCCCAACGTGGCCGTCGCCACGCTGACAGCCATTGTCTTCGTCCTGAGCCTCTCCATCGCGCTCGTCGCAATGGATCGCTGGCGCGCTTCGCGCTCGCAGCAGTTGGCGGACAAGCAGCGCGACGATCTGATCTACTTGGGCGACGCGACGACTATTCCGCCGGAACAGGAGGCACTGGAGAAGGGGACGGCCGGAATGAACAAAGGTACAGGCGGCGGCTCCAAACCCAAGCAGGATAAGCCGGGCGGCGGTGGCGGCGGCGGCCGTGAAGAGCAGACACCTGCCTCCGCAGGGAAGCTGCCGCAGGCTTCGCTGACCATCCCGCAGGTCGTCGCCCCAGACCCGAATCCGCCCAAGATCAAGAATCCATCGCTGCCCGTGGCAGCGACCATCGACGCCGACCCGCTCCTGTTTCCCACAGACACGCGCCCGATCCCTTACGGCGACCCGAAGTCTAAGTCCACGGACTTGAGCAGC
>DASVQF010000033.1:0-70482 GCA_036389315.1 Pyrinomonadaceae bacterium | reverse complement strand
GCAGGCAAAACTCAACTCGTCAGCTCGCTGCTCTACGTCGCGGGGGCCACGCCGCGCTGGGGCAAGGTGGACGAAGGCACGACCACGACCGACTACGACGAGGACTCTATTGAACGCAAGATCACGCTCAACACGGCTCTGGCCCACCTCGAACACAAAGAGACCAAGATCAACCTGATAGACACGCCCGGCTACGCCGCTTTCATCGCACACGCCCGGCCCGCCCGAATAAGATGCAATGATTATGAGAGCACCCGCAAGAAGACGTTATCTTGCGGGTGCTCTCATGCTATCTTGGCTTGTCCTGCGTGCGCTAGGGTTGAGCGGCACGCTGTAAGAAGACATCCCAGGCCCAGCGTCCGGCTTGTGCGCCCTTCACATCCCTGACCTTCGCGCGATAACGAAACTCATTGCCCCACTCGTCGCGGCGCTTCGACTCCTTATAGTCAAGGTCTATGTTGGCGACGCCCAGTTCCGGCAAGGTGTGCAACTCCGACGCCTCGGAGACGCCGTTATGGTTTACATCCTGCCACAGCAGCAGCGAGAAGAAGGCAATGTCGTTGATGCTAATGATGCCATCACCATTGCCGCCGTTCTCCGCCTTGTCATATTCGGCGAGGGCCGCAAAGCCGTTAGGATTGATCGAAGAGGGCTGCGGAGTAAAGTTTCCGAACAGCTCCAGACCGTTATCAATCGTGCCGTTGCCGTTACGATCCAAAGCCAGCCAGGCGTCGTCGGAACCTGCGGCCGTCCAGGACAGCCGCAGCTTTGTGCCGTTGCCCGGCAAATCAAAATCGACGCCGTTCTGCCCGTCCGTTAAATCAAATCCGTCGCCCGCAATATCTACGAGCACGGGAGAGATGTCCTTAACGCAACGACAGCCGTCATAAAAATAGGCCGGGTTGGTGCATCTATAGGAAGGCGTGCAACCTGTTCCCGTGCCTGTGTCGCCGCCGCCGACAGCGGGCGGTTGACTAACCGTGCCGGTATTGTAACTGCCTGCCTGTTGAACCATTGAATTGTCGCACGGCGACAGAGAGGTTCGACCATAGGTCGTGTTACTGAAATCAGCCTGCGTGCAAACGCCGTTCGCATCCGTCTGCCCGCACGGAATGCTGTTCACGGCTGAGCTACCGGCCGCGCAGCCGGTGCAGTGCAAGAGGCCCAGTGTGTGCGCCAGTTCGTGCGCCAGATTCATCTGCTGGCCCGTACAATTCGGGAGGCGCGTCGTCAGATTTATCACGCCGCTAATACGATTCGTCGCATCATCCCCGTGTAGGTCTCTCCGGCAACCAGAGCCCCGAGGTCTTGCTTGTTGATCTGCAAACCGTAAGTGATACCCGGGGCATTGGCCGCCACGTTCGATGCCGGGTCGACGGTGGCGACCACCGGGGCATTGTTGGTGACAGAGAAACGCACGCCCGAGCTGTTTCCGGCCGAACTGCTATTGTCCAGGTTGAAATTGTCGAAGACGCTGCGCAGGCAATCATATTCGGCCTGCGTGAAGCCCGACAAGTTGACGGAGACGAGAGCATTCTGCGGCCACGCCGAGGTCGTCGGCAGAGTGCCCGGCGTGTTGGTCGCTGTACAGCTACTAGTTTGCGCGCTGGTTTGAACGGTGAAGCGCGCGAGCGAAAAGATTAATAGGCCAAAAAGTAAGAGGTTCAAAACCACGTGTGAGCGACGGAGGAAGCGAGGTGTTATTTTCATCTTTATTCTCCGCCTCCCGGCGCGACAGAAGTCTGTGCGATTGCCTCTCGAACGGCAGTCAGGAAAGCCGCCTCATCCATCTGCGCGTATCTTTGATGGGCGGCGAGCTGCGGAACCGTCCGGCCTCTCAGGTCGAGGCCGTCGAGCGGAAAGACGCGACCGCCGCGCAGCTCGTATGCCGTAAGGATGGAGAAGGATTCTCCTTCTTGGTTGCGCTTGAGGAAGAAGACGTATCTGCGTCCGGTGCGCGGGAATGGTTTGCCCATAAAGGCGCGGCGCACGATCCTGCCGGAGGGAAAGCGCACCGCGCCGCCGCCTCGCTCCGCCGTGATCGAAGCGCCCGGAAGCACGGCCCCGGCGGAAGCGCCGCCGAGCACCTCGCCGACGCTCAAAGTAAATTCAGAATAGATACTGGTCTTATCGGCCGAGAGAAATGCCTCGGCGTCTGTGACCTCTGCGACGACGATCAAGTCGCTCTGCGCGGCGGGCAGGGCCGGTTCCGGTTTGGCATGAACCTCGAATGTGCCGTACCCGGACTGTGTCCCTTCAGTGATGGCGAACCGGCTCGCGTCAATATTCTTATCCTTCAGGTTGTGACGCGCTGCCCTGACGCGCCTGATTTTTCTCTTTTCCGGGTCGGACGGCTCAGGCTTGCCGTACGCCGTGACAGGCATCTGGTCGTCATCGTTCTGCTCCTGCGCAGTAGGCGGAGGCGGAGGGACGCTGGCACGTAACGCCGCTATTGTCATGACGAGCGTCACGGCGCACAGCAGCAGAAGCGATAAGACGGACTTCTTGTGCTTTCTCATGTGAAGTTCTCCTTGAAGGTTAGGTTGATTATTTTCGGATGGGGAAAAGAGAGCAGGAGCAGGACTCTTTGAGGAGTTGAGGCTCTTGCCTATGACCGCGACGCTAGAAAGATAGCCGCCGCTCGGAAAAGTTGTCAAGCTGAGGGAGGTCGCGTCAGGCGTCGGAAAACCCTACGACGCCTCTTTCGGTTCGCTTGCTTTTACCCTCCGCGCTCGGATAAATTAGCCTCCAAACGCAAGGCGCATCCCGCCCATTCATTTCGGACGTTTTCAGCCGACCAGGGATGACCTGCGCCGAGCCCTTCATCAAAAATTCGTATGCCTGAAAGGAACTTTCTTCAAACGCCATGAAAGCTTATCCAACCGAACAGATACGTAACCTGGCCGTCATCGGACACGGCGACGCAGGCAAAACTCAACTCGTCAGCTCGCTGCTCTACGTCGCGGGGGCCACGCCGCGCTGGGGCAAGGTGGACGAAGGCACGACCACGACCGACTACGACGAGGACTCTATTGAACGCAAGATCACGCTCAACACGGCGCTGGCCCACCTCGAACACAAAGAGACCAAGATCAACCTGATAGACACGCCCGGCTACGCCGCTTTCATCGCGCACGCCCGGCCCGCCCTGCGCGTCGCAGACTGCGCCGTAGTCGTCGTCGACGGCGTCAACGGCGTGCAGGTGCAGACGGAAAAGACCTGGGCCTACGCCAACGAGTTCATCCTGCCGCGCCTGATGGTCATCACTAAGCTCGACAAGGAGCGTGCAGATTTCGGCGCGGCCCTCGACAGCGCGACCTCAACCTTCAGCCGCGCCATAGTCCCCTTCACCCTCCCCATCGGCAAAGAGAAAGATTTCAAAGGCGTCGTGGACGTAGTCCATATGAAGGCTTACGAGTTTGACGAGCATGGGCGCGCGCGCGAGCGTGACCTGCCCACAGAAGGGCGCGAGCTTGTTGACAAGACGCGCGAACGATTGATCGAAGTCGTCGCCGAATCGGACGACGCGCTGATGGAGAAATATTTCGATCAGGGGACGCTCGGCGACGAGGATTTGATTCCGAACCTCGGCAAGGCCATAGCGCAAAGCCGCCTCTGTCCCGTCTTCGCCGTCTCAAGCACGACGCTCGTCGGCTTGCAGACGCTCCTCGACGGCATAGTCGAGTACGCGCCAGACCCGGCCCACCACGAAGCCGAATACGGTTACTCGAACGCAGACAAAGACGGCGATAAGATCGCGCGCAAGTATTCCGACAGCGAGCCCTTCTCGGCTTACGTCTTCCGCACCGTCGCAGACCCCTTCGCCGGTCGCATCAACGTCATGCGCGTCATCAGCGGCCACGTCCAGCATGATGCCACCGTCTTCAATTCCAAGCGCGGCACGCAGGAGCGCCTCGGCGCGCTTCACACCATGCAGGGCAAGCAACTCGACAAGATCGAGAACGCGCATGCCGGCGACATCATCGCCTGCGTCAAGCTGAAAGAGACGCAGACGGGCGACACGCTCTGTGACAAGGCTTCGCCCATAGTCTACGACGGAGTCGAATTCCCGGAAGCCGCCATAGCCTTCGCCATCGAGCCCAAGTCGCGCCAGGACGAAGAGAAGATCAGCGTCGCCCTGCACAAGATTCTGGAAGAAGACCCGGCGCTTCATTTCGACCGCGACCCGCAGACCAAAGAGTTCGTCCTCTCCGGCTCGGGCCAACTGCACGTCGAGACGGTCATCGACAAGCTCAAGAAGCGTTACGGCGTCGAAGTCGCGCTGCATCCGCCGAAAGTCCCCTACAAGGAGACGATCACGCAGCGCGCAGAGGTGCAGGGACGCCACAAGAAACAGACGGGCGGGCGCGGACAGTTCGGCGATTGCAAAGTCGTCTTCGAGCCCCTGCCGCGCGGCGGCGGCTTCCAGTTTGAAGACAAGATTTTCGGCGGCGCTGTCCCGCAGAACTTCCGCCCCGCCATCGAGAAGGGCATCGTTGACGCGGCGCAGAACGGCGCGGTCGCAGGCTACCCGCTCGTGGACTTTAAAGCCGTGCTCGTTGACGGCTCCTACCACACAGTTGACTCGGACGAGCATAGCTTTCGTGCCGCCGGCCGCAAGGCTTTCCGCGCCGCGATGGAGAAGGTCAAGCCCACCTTGCTTGAGCCGATCATGGACGTGGAGGTGAGCGCGCCGCAGGAATACAGCGGCGACATCATGGGCGACCTCAACTCGCGGCGCGGTCGCGTGCAGGGAATGGAGACGCGCGGCAACCAGCAGGTCATCAAAGCGCAGGTTCCGATGGCCGAGATGCTCGATTATCAATCGAAGCTCAACTCGATCACGGCCGCGCGCGGCTCCTATCACATGCAGTTCTCGCACTACGACCAAGTGCCCGGCCAGATCGCCCAGAAGATCGTCGAGCAGGCCCGCGCCGAAGGGCGCATCCGTGCCGAAGAGGAAGAATAAGAGCGATGTCACGCCAGCTTGCTAAGCACTGGATTACCGTTGATGAGTACGAGCGCATGGGCGAGGCGGGAATCTTTCACCCGGATTCCCGCCTCGAACTGCTCGAAGGGGAAATCTACGAGATGCCGCCAATCGGTAGCCGCCATGCGGCCTGTGTTAAGTTCCTCAGCAACCACCTCACCCGTCAACTTGGCGACAAGCTAATCATCAGCACGCAAGACCCCATTCGCCTTGATGACTTCTCAGAGCCGCAGCCCGATGTGGCCGTACTGCGCTGGCGCGACGATTTTTACCGTCACGCGCACCCGCAGCCAGAGGACGTGTTGCTCGTTATCGAAGTCGCAGACACGACGGTCGAGAGTGATCGCCGCTATAAGATTCCGCTCTACGCAAAGGCCGGAATAGTTGAAGCATGGCTCGTCAACCTGCCTGCGGAGCAGATCGAAATCTATGCCGAACCTGTGGGCGGCGCGTATCAAATCACGCGTCAGGTCAAGCGCGGCGAAGAGGTTCGGGCCCACAGCATCCCCGGTCTAGTCATGAGCGCCGACGCCGTGCTCGGGTAAAGCATTCGCGTATTGACTTCAAAACCGAACTGGAATATTTTCTCCCGTGCCCCGACAAGGCACTAAACTTCAGGCTGGCCCCCCTTTAGAGCCTGCGCCCGCACGCAAGAACCTCCTTTCCGGAGAGGCCCGCCCTTAAAAAAAATTCTTCTGCGCGTTGTGAACTGCGAACACAATGCCCCTGCTCAGAGGAGCCCTAACGAAAATCATGAGACGGATCTCCCCCTTCTTCGTCGGAGCACTCCCTTTACACCTATTTCTGATCGCAACCTTTCTCCTTCTGAACGGCAACGGCGTGTTGGCCCAACAGGCTGGCATCAGGGCGGGCGCGCAAATTAGCGGCAGCGTCTCCGTCAACCTGCCGCTTCCGAAGCTTGAGTTTCTCTCGCCGCTGGAGAACGAGATCATCGCCGAGATAAACCTGGCGCGCGCACAGCCACAGACTTACGCCTCCTATCTTGAGGAGATGAAGAAATATTACGTCGGCAACCAGATACGCCGCCCGGGCAAGCCTGCCGAGGCGACCGTTGAAGGCGTGGCGGCGCTTGACGAGGCGATTGAATTCCTGCGCGCGGCACGACCGCTGCCGCCCCTGCAAATCTTCAAGGGCATGTCCCTGGCCGCCAGAGACCATGCGAACGACCTCGGCACGAGCGGCAATACAGGGCACAGGGGAAACGACGGCAGCACGCCCAACACACGCCTCAGCCGCTACGGAGAATGGGCCAACGATGTCGGCGAGAACATCGTCTACCAGGCGATGACCACGGCGAGAGAGTCCGTGATGGGCCTCATCATAGATGACGGCATACCGACGCGCGGCCACAGGAAAAACCTGTTCGACGCGACCTACAGGGCCGCAGGCATCTCGCTCGGCCCGCCCTCGAATCTGGGCACGCTCTGCGTCGTCACCTTCGCCGGAGGTTTTTCCGAAAAAGGCGCATCAGCAGCAGCAGCCGCGCCGGCAGCCAAACCCGCCGCGCGGAAATACTAAAGAGAAGGCCGAAGGCCGCAAGGTGAATGAAAAGCAGCTTGTCTTTCATTCATCTTGCGGCCTTGCGGCATTTTCTCTCTCGCTTCAAGTACTTTCTGTCTCAGCGAATCGTGCGCGGAATTCTGCCGAGCGGCGGCGCAAGTCCAGCCAGTCCTGGAAAATCTCGGGCTGGCGCAGCCACACGCCGAACCATTCGGCGATCTCGGCCTTCTCTTCACGCTTCGCTGCATCTACGTTGCGATTACGGGCGATCATCTGCGCTCTCTGGCGGCCCCGTTGCGCCACCTCTCGCACACGTCGCAAGCCCTCCTGATCTTTACGGCGCTCGAATTGGCGGCGCAGGTTATCAAGATTGCGGATCGAGTTTGCCGCCTGCGCGAAGGTGGAAAACTTCAGCACGTTGCGGAACATGGCTTCGTAAGGGTCTGCGGCGCGATGGCGGGCGTCCAGCTCAAGCACTTCGGCGTGGCGCAGCTCGGCCCCCTCGTCCGCCAAAAGTCGCGCCACGCGCACGGGACTCTCGACCGCGCCCGCGCCAAAACGTTCGCGCACGACCTGTTCGATCTCTTCCAGCTCCTCAGCGCCCACCGATTCGCAATCCAGGTGCTCCCACACCTCGATCATTAAATCGCGCTTGGTGCGCGCCTTCCACTCCCGGCTTTTCATCTCGCCGACCAGCTTACGCTGAGCCCTCGGAGGGTGACAAGTGACAAGACAAACGGCGACAAGTTAAAATAGTCGAACTGTCGCTCATCATTCGGATCAGTTATGCCGACCATCTCTGACGCGCTCACGGCGCTGCACACATATTTCGGTTTCGAGGACTTTCGCGAGGGCCAGCGCGAGGTCGTCAGCGCCATCCTCGAAGGGCGCGACACGGTCGTCGTGATGCCGACGGGCGGCGGCAAGTCGCTCTGCTATCAATTGCCCGCGCTAATGAAGGAGGGCGCGACCCTTGTCGTCTCGCCCCTCATAGCCCTGATGAAAGATCAGGTGGACGCCCTCCTGGCGCGCAATCTTCCGGCCACTTTCATCAACAGCTCCGTCAGCTTTGAAGAGCAGAAGGCGCGCATACAGGGCTTGCGGCATGGGCGTTACAAGCTGGTCTACGTTGCGCCCGAGCGCTTCCGCAGCGCCCACTTCGTAGAGACCCTGCGCACGGTGAAGATAGCACTCTTCGCCGTGGACGAGGCGCACTGTATCTCGCAATGGGGCCACGATTTTCGTCCTGATTACCTGCGCCTGCGCGAGGCTGTCGAGGCCGTCGGACGCCCGCAGATAGCCGCGCTCACCGCGACCGCCACGCCCCACGTGCGCGCAGACATCATAGAGCAACTGGACTTGCGTGACCCGCGCGCTTTCGTCAGCGGCTTCGACCGGCCCAACCTCTCCATCAACGTCGTCCACACGCAGAAGGAGCGCGAGAAGATCACGCACATCAAGGCGCTGGCCGCCGCCTACCAGGGGGGCTCCGGCATCATCTACGCTTCGACCCGCAAGGCCGTCGAGCAGGTGACGCAACGCTTGCGCGCGGCTGGCCTGAGCCTCGTTGCCTATCACGCCGGGATGGAGGAGGCCGAGAGGACGCGCGCGCAGGAAGAGTTTATGACGGGGCGCTCGCAGATGATTGTCGCCACCAACGCCTTCGGCATGGGCATAGACAAGCCGGACATACGCTTCGTCGCGCACTACCAGATGCCCGGCTCAATCGAGGCTTATTACCAGGAGATAGGGCGCGCAGGCCGCGACTCTCTCCCTTCTGCCTGCACGCTCTTCTTCAACTACGCTGACAAGCGCACGCAGGACTATTTCATCGAAGGCTCTTACCCGCCGCCGGAGACAGTGGCGCGCGTTTACCAGGCGCTCGCCGCGACCAATCAGAAACGGATAGAGCTGTCCGTGAGCGAGATCGCCGCGCGCGCCGGTATTCGCAACGAGATGGCCGTACAATCTGCGCTCATCATTCTGGAAAAGGCGGGCCACATAGAGCGCGGGGCGACGAACGAGAATCGCGCCCTGGTGCGCCTGCTCATGGGCCCACACCAGGCGCGCGAACGTGTCGGCACACGCGACACGCGCTCGCGACAGGTGCTCTTCGGATTGCTCGGCGGTTACGACGTAAACGAGAGGGCCGAGACGGAGCTGGACACGGCGGAGCTGTCGGACGCCCTGGGCCAAGATCACCAGGCCGTGCGTCGCGCGCTCTCGCAGCTTACGGCCTCAGGCGTCATCTCTTACACGCCTGGCCGCAGGACGCGCGGCCTCCTGATGCTGGACGAGCGGCCCGTCAACACCCTGCGCATACGACCGGGCGAGATCGCGCGGCGCGCCGCACTCGAACAGCGCAAGCTGCGCGAGGTCATCAGCTTTTGCTACACCGAGCGTTGTTACCGCGCCTTCATCCTGGACTACTTCGGCGACCGTCATCATGCCCCGCACTGCGGCATGTGCGGCAACTGCAACTCGGAAGCGAAGGGCGCGCAGGGGCGGGCGCAAGCCGGCAAAGCCGTGCCCGTGGAAGCGGCGACGGAGCTGGACAGTTTTATCAGAAGCGAAGTGCCGGTCGCCCTGGACTTGGACGAGGAGTTGAGCCGCGAGTCGCGCAGGCGAGAGCGGCGAGAGCGCGCCGAAGGCGCTGAGGAGTCTGCTGAGTTGACCCAAGTGGGCGTCACGCAGGCGCGGCCCCTCACGGCCGAAGAGCATCTACTGGTGCGCAAAATCCTGGCCTGCGCGGCCCGTATGCAGGGGCGCTTCGGTAAGGGGCTGCTGGCCGCCACGCTGCGGGGCTCGCGCGCTAAAAATATCATCCAGGCGGGGCTCGATCAGCTCTCGACCTACGGACTGCTCAACGATATGACGCAGGACGAATTGATGCTCTACATAGACGCGCTCGTCTCGGCCGGTTGTTTGAGCGTCACGAGCGGCGCGTATCCGACCGTCTCGCTTTCTACGCTCGGCAACGATGTCATGCGCGAGCGCGCCGCCCTTGAGTTGGCCCTGCCGCAAACCGCTTTGAGCGCCATCGCCGAGACGGCGTTTTCAGCAGAGCAGTCTAACGCTGCCGCTGCGACGCGCAAGCAGGTCAACACGGTCGAAGAGACCTATGCCCTTTACAGCGAAGGTCTCTCAATCGAGGAGATCAGCGAGCGGCGCGGCCTGACTGAGATCACTATCGAGAAGCACCTGGCCGACTGCATCCTGCGCGGCCTGGACTTTGATCTCTCGCGCCACGTCTCGGAGCGCGACCGCGCACTCATAGAGATCGCTATTGACCAGCTCGGCACGCAGCTCCTAAAGCCACTGCGCGAAGCTCTTCCTTCACACATCAACTATCGCATGATCCGCTTCGTCGTCGCCGACGTGCAGCGCGCCGAAACAACAGAGCACGGCAGAGAGCACTTGAATCAATCAAGGAGAGGAACGTGAACAGAGATGCCTGCCGCCTCCTACGCCTGTCACTAACAGCCTGGCTTTTAACTTTCATCCTTTTATCTCCCTGCGCAGGTAAAGACGGGGCCGTCCGGGGCACAGCCTCAGTCAACGGGACGCGGCTCGCTTACGAGATACGGGGCGAGGGGCGAACGGTGGTGCTCATTCACGGCGGGCTCGTGGACAGTCGTATGTGGGACGATCAGTTCGACGCGCTCGCCCATCGTTATCGTGTCATTCGTTACGACCTGCGCGGCTTCGGCAAGTCCGCTTTTCCCACCGGGCCCTACTCGCATGTCGAAGATTTGTACGCGCTGCTCAAGTTCCTGAAAGTCGAGCGGGCATCTCTCGTCGGCCTCTCGCTCGGCGGCATGATCGCCACAGACCTGGCGCTTGAGCATCCAGAGATGGTTGACCGCCTGATACTGACTTCTTCGGCCTTGAGGGGCTACCAGTCTCCGCGTAACGAGCAGACCATCGCGGTCGGCAAAGCGGCCGAAGAGCGCGGGATGCAGAGCGCCATAGAGCTGTGGCTGGAACATCCGTTTTTCGCCACGGGCAAGGGCAACGCTTCTTATCAGCGAAGGATGAGAAGCATGCTCGCCGATAATTTTCGTTACTGGGGCCCCTGGGGGCCTGAGCTGAAGTCCGTGGTCGTGACCTGGCCCAAGCCTGCGACGATTGAAAGGCTGTCGGAGATTCGCGCTCCCACCCTGATCGTCGTCGGAGACCGTGACGCGGCTAATATTCTAGCCATCGCAGACCTCCTCGCGGCAAAGATCGCTGGCGCGCATAAGGTCACAATCAAGAATGTCAGCCATCACTTGAATATGGAGAAGCCGAGGGAGTTTAATAAGGTCGTGCTTGATTTCTTAGCTGGCTAATTTTTATCACCCCGGAGATTTTCCATATGAGCCGTAATCCGAACACAGACCCGCCGCAACCCGGCGAGCCTCTACCGCAGCCGGGCGACCCGGCGCTTCCGCCCATAGCGCCGCACGACCCCATCGAGCCAGACCCTTCGCAGCCCGAGCCCATACCGCTGCCTCCTGATTCAAACCCGTCGCCGCGAGCGCCCGTGCGCGAGCCCGATAGCCCGCCGCCCGCCGGAGACCCCATGCCCCAGGAACCGACGCGCCTGGTTTAGCTTCGACAGATGAGCGAGACGTTGAGATACACAGACGAGAACATGTCCGGTGCAGGCACACAAGCGGGCCCACTCGCTTATCTGTCCGAGGTCGCTCGCGCCCTCGAATCGAAGCCGTTCAGGCCGCATCCGCTTTTTAAGCACGGGCACGCGCAGACCTTGGCCGGTTACGCCTGGCCGCGTCGCGTACTCCTGCTCCGGCTCAGGGACGAGGAGCGCATGTTCGAGGTCGAGCCGGGCGTGCGCCTGCTCGGCCATTGTCGCTGGCAGACGACCGAGGCGCGCGAGCGGCCGACCATACTCTTGCTGCACGGGCTCGAAGGCTCAAGCTCGTCGCGCTACATGATCGGCACGGGTGAGAAGGCTTACGCGCGAGGCTTCAACGTCATACGCCTGAACCTGCGCAACTGCGGCGACACAGAGCACCTGACGCCGACGCTCTACAACAGCGGTCTGAGCGGCGACATCCGCGCCGTCATACGCGAGCTTGTCGATTGCGACCGGCTGCAAACTATCTTTCTCGTCGGCTTTTCGCTGAGCGGCAATATCGTGCTCAAGATGGCGGGTGAAGACGGCGACGGCGTGGCGCGCGAGATCGCAGGCGTCTGCGCCGTCTCGCCTTCGGTTGAGCTGAGCGCCTGCGCCGAAGCCATAGAGCGGCGCTCCAACTGGGTCTACCAGCAGAGCTTCATGCGCAGCCTGCGTCGCCGCATTCGCAACAAGCAGAAGCTCTACCCGGAGCTTTACGACACGAGCGACCTGCATCTTGTGCGGACGATCAGGCAGTTCGACGACCGCTACACGGCTCTCGACGGCGGCTACCAGAACGCCGACGACTACTACAAGCGGGCCAGCGCCCTTCCGCTCATCCCGAACATCCGCGTGCCCTCACTGATTATTCATGCGCAGGATGATCCTTTCATCCCATTTCAGCCGCTCGTCGATTCGGCGGTGATGGATAATCCTTACGTCCTGCTGCTCGCCCCACGACACGGCGGGCACGTCAGCTTTGTCGCGGCAGACACCTACACGGAAGACCGCTTCTGGGCCGAGAATCGCGCGGTCGAGTTTTGCGACCTGATTCACGGGCACGTCGCCGCCCGAAGGGCCCAGCAGAGAGTTGTGCTCTCGCCCTGAAACGTCTAAGCTATAAGAGAAGCCTTCAGCCAAAAAGCTCCCGCTTCGGATGCGGAGACGAGAGGGACGCCGCTCTTTCGGCGGCGAACTCTCTCTCAGAAGTTTATCGGCTGAGGGCCGAACGTTCATAATGATTACTGCTGCCGGTCTCTTCGCTGTTGTTTTACTCGTCCTGGCCAACGGGTTCTTCGTGGCTTCAGAGTTTGCGCTGGTGGGCGTGCGCCGTTCGCGTATTGCCACGTTGGCGCAGAGCGGTGACAGGCGGGCGCAGCGGCTCCTCGGCCTGGTAGACAACCTCAACGCCTACATCTCGGCCACTCAGCTCGGCATTACGCTCGCCTCGCTCGGCCTCGGCTGGCTCGGAGAGCCCGCTGTCGCGCACCTGCTCGAAAAGCTGCCCGGACTCGACAGACTGCCTCCGGCCGTCATGGAGACCTTAGCCTTCGGCGTGGCCTTCACGATCATCACTTTTCTGCACATCGTCTTGGGCGAGCTTGCGCCTAAAACGCTCGCGCTTGAGCGGGCTGAAAGAGTGGCGCTGGTGATAGCCTGGCCGATGCAGATGTTCTACAGAGCGTTCCGTTGGCCCATCCGGCTGCTGGATTGGGCCGGCACGCGCACAGTCCGCCTCTTCGGTCTTCATCCTTCGGCCGATCACGCTTCGATCTACACTTCGGAAGAGCTACGCCAGCTCGTTGACCTCTCGACCAAGAGCGGCCACCTCGAAGCGGGCGAGCAAGTCTTGATTAATCGCGTCTTCGACTTCGCCGACGCGGAGGTGCGCGAGGCCATGATTCCGCGCACGAGCGTCGTCGCGCTTCCGGTGACGGCGACGCTGGACGAGGCCGAAAAGCTGTTTTGCGAGATGGGCTATTCGCGCCTGCCTGTCTATCGCGAACGCCTGGACGAGATCGTCGGCGTGCTTTTCATGAAAGACCTGGTGTCGTGCCTGCGGCGCGAGCGCGCGGAGAAGGAGGGAGAACTCAGGCTTGAGAAGCTGCTTCATCCGCCGATGTTTCTCCCGGCGACGGCCCGGCTCGGCCACGCGCTCGCGCAGATGCAGGCGACCAGAACGCACCTCGCCTTCGTCATAGACGAGCACGGCGGCATCGAAGGCATCGTCACGCTCGAAGACTTGCTCGAAGAGATTGTCGGCGAGATCAACGACGAATACGACGAAGAGGTGCGCGAGCAGATCATCGAAGAGAACGGAACCTTTATCCTTGACGGCATGCTCGCCGTGCGCGACGCGAACAGGAAATTCAACCTGCACCTGCCGGAAGAGGCTGGCTATACGACGCTCGCCGGGTTCCTGCTCGCGAAGGCCGGTCGGCTGCTGCGACCGGGCGAAGCCATCGAACACGAGGGCGCACACTTTACGGTCGAGCGCGTTGACCGTCGCCGCATACGCCGCATACGCCTCGTCCGCGCCACCGACAACGCGTCGAGCACCGCCGCCGCCGTTGGGCTCATCTTCCCCCTCGTCTGGGCATCGCTTGTGACTTCGTGGGTATAAGTTGAGAAGGATGACTTACTGCGCCGAGGGGTCGGAATCGCTCTTGGGCTTTGCAGTCTCGTCCTGCCCGCCTGTGGTCGGTTTGTCCGCGCCTGCTTCGTCGAGGCGCTGGAAGTCTTCGGCCGGAGCGTGATAGGCGAAGACTGCATCCTCATCCGAAGAGGGCAGGACGCGCGCGGCCAGGTCTTCGAGAAGACGGCGGATGAGGCCGGGCTCTTCCGGAGCGAGGTCTGGTGTGTGAGCGCCGGCCTGGACTGTTTCGCCTTCGAGGCGGACGAGTTGAGAGGTGGCGTGGCGGCAGTAGCCGCAGGCTATGAGGTGCTTGATGAGCGGCGCGGATTCCCTGTCGCTCAGGCGTCCTTCGACAAAGGCGTTGAGGGCATCTTCGTCCAGGTGCACGTCCAACAGCATGGGCTCAGTCGCCACCGCTCTGCCTTGTAGATGCTGATGGATCATATGGCGCATGGCCTCTATTTCTCTGTTGCTCTTCGGTCGGGGCACCTCTCGCTCCTCGTTGGACGTTTCCCTTAAATGGACGGCTCTTCCGTCTGACCTTTGCTCAAGTTTTCCATAGATTCGCTCTTCAAATGGCGGCGTATGTCTTCGGGCGCGAGGTCTTCCGTGGCCAGGCCCATGCAGACCTCTATCTCTTCGGGGCTGAGGCCCCCTTTCCGCTCCAGCTCCGTGCGAAAGTGGTTCAGGACTTTGGCGTAGACCTTTTCCAGCCAGCGCATCACCGTGGATTCGTGAACGCGGCTGTCGGGCACGCTCGCGCGTCTCTTCGACTGGCGCTGAAACCAGCGGCGCAAAGGAGAAGCTGGCTCTTCGACGAGGCGGGCAATCTCGCGCAGCTTCAAGCCCTCGACGTGGTAATACAGGAGCAGGAGCTTTTCGTGATCGTCCAGCGCAGACATTGACGCATTCAGCGCCACCAGAGTCGCCGCCTGGTAACGCTCGCGCGCGATTCTGTCCACCATCGCGGATTCGCCGCCGCGCGCCTCTGCGCGCCAGCCCGGCCGATCATGCGTCTCTCCGCCGCTCTCAGACCAATCGTCTACGGAAATCTCGTCGCGGCGCGCGCGGTGCAGGTCTATGACGGCGTGCCAGACGACCGTGCGCAGCCACCCGCGCAGAGTGCCGCGCCCAGTGTAGGTGGCGAACTTGGACTGGCGAACTCCGGCGACGACGCGCGTCCCGAAAAGCTCTACGTAAACGGAGTCTATGACTTCGCCCGCGTCCGCTTCGGCGCTGGCCAGATGTCTTGCGATGCGCTCGATGAAGGGGCGATAGCTTTGATGGAATTCCCACCAGGCGTGCTCGTTGCCCTGCGCGCAGGCGAGCGCCAGGTAGAGGTCTTGAGCCTGTAGCTCGGAGAGGAACTGTCGCACCTCGTCGGCCGTCGGGGCGTGACCGTTGACGGGGTCGATCAAATATTTATCGACGGCCGTGCGCAGCGCCGTCCGGAAGTCCGCGTCCGTGACGCCGTAGTTGGGCGCAGCCTCGCGGCAACGCGCGTAGAGCGCATTGATCTCCGAGGCGCAGTCGCTCAGGGCGACATCTAGTTTTGCGAGTTGCACAGTCGTCACTTTAGCGTGCTGAATTATAAATTAAACTGCGCGTTTTCGCATCACCACTTTCGGTTGACAAAGAGCTCGGCCCGCCCGTCGGAGGAAAAACCGATTCATTTTTGGCGATTGAGCCGGGCAAGAAGGAATAGGCCAGTCCTCGGCTCATGCCGAGTGGACGGTCAGGTAGAAAAAGTTTTGCACAAGGCGAGCGAAAAAAAGGATGAAGGCGGAAGGATGAATAAAAAGCAGCTTGGCTTTCATTCATCATTGCTTTTCGATCTTCTTCAGGATGCGTTGGGCGTGATTGCGGGCGATGAGGGGCAGGCGCTCATCCGTTTGAATCTCGCGCAGGAGCGGGACGAGCTGCTGCGGGTCTGAGAGGCCGTTGCGACGCAGCAGCGTGTCTAGCTGATCCATCAGCTTGGGCGCGTTGAGCGGCTCGTGCTGGCGCGCCAGATTGATGTCGAAGATAAAGATCGCCTGATCGGCCGCCCGCCTGTACTCTGCCGTGAGCGCCCCGGCGTTGGCGTCGTGCGTCCAGTTGAACTCGGCCGTGCGCGTGCGCCCGCCACGCGTCATGCGCAGAAACATCGTGCCCAGGTGTGGAAACTGTTTCTCGGCCTGGTAATTCGCCTCGGAATCCAGAAACCGCAGCGCCTCCCAGAGGGCCAGGATGCGCCCCCTGGCTTCGGTTGAAAGCTCCAGGGGCTCGACGATTGGCTCGTCCAGCTCTTTCCGCTCGAAGGAGATGGTTCCGCGCCCTTCGGCGTCGTGCTCTATGACTATGTGGTTGATGTAGAACTGCGGCTGCTTGAATTCGTAGCCGTAGCGAGCATCGTCCGCCACAGCTTTGACGGAAGGCGCTGCTGCGGATTGAGAAGAAGAGTCCGGGCCGCGCGTGTTCTGCTTGGCCGCGCTGGAGTTTTGCGCCGTAGCGCAAATCGCCGCGCTCAAGATCAAGAGCGCGGCAATCAAGGGGCGCGAAAATCTATCTCCTCGGCTCACTCGAATTTCACTGAGACCAGGCGGGAAACGCCGGCCTCTTCCATCGTCACGCCGTAAAGCGCCCGCGCCATCTCCATCGTCCGCTTATTGTGCGTGATGACGATGAACTGCGTATTGGCGGACATCTGCGCGACCTTGTCCGTAAAGCGCCCGACGTTGGCCTCGTCGAGCGGCGCGTCCACTTCGTCCAGCAGACAGAAGGGGGACGGGCGATAATGAAAGATGCCGAGCACAAGGGCCAGGGCCGCCATGGCCTTCTCGCCGCCCGAGAGCAGGAGCACGTTTTGCAGCCGCTTGCCCGGCGGTTGGGCCACAATGTCTATGCCCGACTCTAACACATCGTCGGCGTCTATTAAACTCATCTCGCCGCGCCCGCCGCCGAAGAGTTCCTGGAAGAACGCGCCGAAGTTGCGATTGATCTCTTCAAAGGCATGACGGAAGCGCTCGCGCGAGCGCCGCTTGATCTCGCGTAGCGCCTCCTCGGTCGAACTGATGCCGTCAGTGATGTCCTTGCGCTGGCCCGTCAAAAAGAGCAGCCGTTCTTCGGCTTCCGCGAGCTCTTCGAGCGCCATCATATTCACGGCCCCAAAACCTTCGACCCGCGCGCGCAGCTCTTCGACACGCGCGCGGCCCGCCTCCAGGTCAAGCTCTTCGTCAACCGGGCGCTCAGAGGCCAGCTCTTCAAGCGATTGGTTCAGCTCCGTCATGCAGGCTTCGCGAACATAGCTGAGCCGGGCAGTAGCCTCCGCGCGCTGCACTTCGAGGCTCGCGCGGGCGTCGCGCGCGCCGACGACGCGGCGATGTATCTCCGCCAGTTCCGTCGAAAGAGCGTCGGCACGCTCCCTGGCTTCTGTCAGGCGAGCGGCAGCCTCCGCGACGGCTCTCTCTTCCTGCTCGCGCTCTTCGTCCACTGTGAGCGCGCTCCTGTCCATCTCTGCAATCGAGCGGCGGAGTTGTTCGAGCCTCTCGGCTGCCTCGCCTGCTTCTCGCCCGTGACGTTCGAGCCGTGCCGAGAGTTCCTCTCTTTCGGCCTCCATGCGCCTGAGCTCAGTGGTCGTGGCACGCCTTCGTTCGGCCGCTGCGGCGGCAGCCGCGCGCTGTTCACCGAGGCCCTCGTTCTCGGTCTCGGCTTCACGCCGCGCGACGGCCAAAGCTGCGGCCGCTTCTGCGACCATCTGCGCTGCGGAAAGACGAGCCGCCTCGGCCGCCTCCGCCTCAGCCAGCGCAGTTGCGCGACGCTCTTCCAGTTCAAGACGCTCTGCGGCCAGTCGCGCAGCATCGTCTGCGACGACTTTCAAGTGACGCTCGGCGCGCTCTATCTCCTGGGCCAATCCGGCGGCGGTCAACTCGCGCGTCATGGCATCGCGCTCCTCGCGCCCGATCACTTCGTTCAGGAGGACGACGGCATCTTCCAGTTCCGTGAGCCGCGAGCGCGCTTCCGTGACGGCGCTCTCGGCCGTCGCCATCTCAGCCGAAAGCTCGGCGGCACGGGCCTCAAGCTCGCGCAGCTCGCGCTTGAACCCGAGCAATCCTGCGCCCTCTTCAAAGGCCCGCTCATCTCCGGCCGTGACGAGCTGGCCGCCCGCGACCCAATCGCCCGCCGCCGTCACGTACATCGCGCCCGTCGCAAGCGACTTGGCAATCGCATCGTCCAGGCTCGCAGCCACCACAGCATCCATCTTCTGCGCGAGCGTGCGGCGCAAGACCTCAAGCAGCTCGGGCGGCGCGCCCAGCAGGTCGCCGATGCGTATGTCCTTGAGGTCTTCGGCCGCTTCATCAAATTCGGCGGGCGCAGATGGCTCACCGCGCTTTCGCATCGCGGCATCAGTATCAATCTCTTCGCTCGCGCCGTGCAGGCCCGTGATGAGAAAGCTGGCGCGGCCCGCGTCATGTTCTCGGAGCCAGTGCGCCGCGCGCGCAGCATCTTCCGGCGTCGGCACGATGATCGCTTGCAGCGAGGAACCGAACGCGCCTTCGACCGCACGCTCCCACTGCGGCGCGACCTGTAGCATGTCTGCGAGCGTGCCCATGAAATGAAAATCGGTGGCCGCCGACTCAGTAGAGAAGAGCCGCTGCACTGCCTGCGAATAGTGCGCGCGGCGCGTGTCCAGCTCCGATAGGGTGTCGAGCCTGTGACGTGTGCGCGAAAACTGATCGCGCACGCGCTCATACTCCGAATCCGTCTCCGAGACAGCCTCGTGTCCGAGAACGACCGCGTGCACTGCCTGCTCGCGCTCTGCCATCAGGCCGGAGAGGCGCTCGCGCGCGAGAGTGATCTCGGCGTTCAAGCGTTCGGCATCAAGGGCCCGCTCGGCGTGTAGGCTGGCGGCGCGCTCGCCTTCGTGGGCCAACCCTTCGGCCTGCAAAGCCACCCTTTCGAGCGCCGATTCGAGCTGGCGGCCGATCTCCATCAAACGCTCTGCGACGGCCGTGTGGGTCAAAAGCTCTGCGCGGGCGCGCTCGATCTCGGCTTCGGCCTCGGAGGCTTCAAGGAGGCGGCGGCTGTAAGCCATCTCTGCCGATTGAAGCGAGAGGGTGCTCGCTTCGCTCGCGGCGCGCAAGTCCGCGTCCAGCTCGCGCAGGCGCAAGCATTCGCGCTCGACTTCGGCCAGGCGTGCGCTCACTATCTCGATCTCATTTTCAACTACTTCGTGACGGCGCAGGAGCGCGGCCGCCTGCTCTTCCTGGTAAGTGCGCTCGCGCGTGCGGCGGTCGCGCTGTAAAGCCGATTCGGCAGCAGCCGCTCGCACCTGCGCCAGGTCGTCTTCGGCAGCGCGTGCGTCTTGCGTCGCTGCGCGCGCCTCTTCTTCGCGCGCCGAAAGCTCCTCGGCCAGCGCGCGCTCCTCCTGCGCGGCCTCTTCCAACTGCAAGCGCGTCTCTTCCAGGAGCGCGGAGAGCGTGCGCTCTTCGGCGACGTAGACGCGGCGCAGAAGCTCGCGCAGCTCTTCGCGCAGGACGCGATAGCGGCGCGCCTTGGCCGCTTGACGACGGAGGCTGTTGACCTGCTTGTCTATCTCGGAAATGATGTCGGAGACGCGGTTGAGATTTGAGCGCGCAGATTCCAGGCGGGCTTCGGCGGCGCGCTGGCGGACGCGAAACTTTGTAATGCCTGCGGCCTCTTCGATGAGCGTGCGGCGATCCATCGGCTTGGCCGAGAGAATCTGGCCGATGCGTCCCTGCTCTATGATGGCGTAGTGAGCGCCGGAGAGCCCCGTGCCGGAAAAGAGGTCTTGAATATCACGCAGGCGACAGGTGCGATTGTTCAGGAGGTATTCGCTCTCGCCCGAGCGATAGAGACGGCGCGTGACGGAGACCGCTTCGCCGGGCGCAAACTCAAGCGCCATGCGGCTCGGCCGCCAGTGTCGCTTGCCGTGATGAGTCTTAAGGGCGAGAGGGGCAGGCGCAGTCGCTTCCGTGTTAACAGCATCGCTCTGATTCGCGTCCGCCGGGCCAACTTGCGCTAAGGCTTCAGCCTGGGTCTGGTTCGCGTCTGCCTGAGCGGAGGAGTCAAGGCCGGAAGGCTCTGCGCTCTCGACGCTGCTTGCCTGCTCAATGGGCGCGCTGCTCTCGCCTTGAGCCTCGACGGCGGCGGACTGCGCCGGGATTATTCCTTCCAGCTCGATTGCGTTGTCGTCTATCTCTTCGAGGGTGGAGTCAATATCATCTATGTCGGGCTCGTGCTCAACGGTTTCGTCCCGTACCATGTGGAGCACGACTTCGGCCATGCCGCTCGGCTGCCGATTACGCGAGCCTTGAAAGATCACATCCTTCATCTCCGCGCCGCGCAGGTGCTTGATGCGCTGCTCGCCCAAGACCCAGGCTATGGCGTCGGCGACGTTGCTTTTGCCGCAGCCGTTCGGGCCGACGACCGCAGTGATGCCGTCGCCTGTGAAAACGAGCTCGGTATGATCCGCGAAGGATTTGAATCCGGTGATCTCTAAGCGTTGAAGTTTGAACATGCGTGCGTCTCAACTACACAGCGGGCGGCCCCGTGGGCTCACGCTCTCTTCGGACGAGAAAGCGCACTCCCTAGAGCGCCGTGCGGGAGAGGCAACTATATGTTGGAGTTGGCCGGAATGTCAACCAAAGCTTCAGGCGAAGCCGTTTTATTGTTGCCAGCGACCGGGTTAGGCAAGCAGAAAGGAGACAGGGATGGGCAGGATAGGCAGGATCAGAAGAAGAGCTATCGCTTCTCTTTCATCCTGCCCATCCTGTCCATCCCTGTTAATTTATTTCTCAGGGACGACCGAACCGCGCGCGGTACTCGGTGGAGTTCATAAAGCCGTTGACCATCTGCCGGTAGTTAGTCGGAGCGGCGGTCAGCGTAGTTATCCACTGCTGGAACAGAGCATCGGGATTGCGCCTGAGATAACCGAAGTACTCCATCACCACGAAGGCTTGATTGAAGTATTTGACGCTGATCTCGGAGCTCTCCGCGATGGCCCGCAAGACCTGGGCCCTGGTCTTTCTTCCCTGCTCCAGGTCTGAGATCAAAGCCTCCTTGTTGGAGAGCGTGATGCCCGCGGCACGCTCAATCTCGTTGACGTAATCGCGCGGCGCCGTCTTACTGTCGTAGCGGTTCTTGAACTCCTGCTGCGACATGAAGAGGTCAACAAACGCCACCTTGCTTGCCTCTTCCTCCTGCTGGCTCTGGAAGCCGCTGACTCCGGACATATTGAACATGAACTCCGGATATTGCGGGAAGCGTTCGAGGCTCGTCACGTAGAAGCTGTAGACGAAGAAGCCTCTGCTCTGGAACTCGGGCGAGCGATAGAAGGCCGACGAGACCTCTATGTGGTCGCAGCGCGTGTCGTTCTGCGGACAGTTGTTGAGAATGTTGCGCCAGCCCTGCAATCCTCCCGGCTCCGGCTCGCGGTTGAGGAAGTCCAGGTAATGCTGGCGGATGAAGAAGTCGGTCGTGTCAATCGGATTCGGCGCATTCGGATTGCTGTCGTTATCCGTGATCGTCAAAGTGGCGCTCGTCCGCACGCCGAGCGGCATCCCGACCGCGTTGCTGATGCTGAAGCTGAAGCTCTCGCTGCCTTCGACATAGGCATCGTCTATGACCGGGATGAAGATGGTCTTGCTGCTCTCGCCTGCGGCGAAACGGAGCCGCCCTAAGGTCAGCTCGTAATCGCAACGCTGCGAAGCGACACCGTTGAAGACATCGCAGTTATTCAAGCCCGCCGTGTCTACTGTGGCGTAATCGACCGTCCCGGCATTGGTTGAGTCGGGACGCGTCACGACGATGACGAAACGGGCCGCCCCCTCCGAAACGCCGTAAGCGGTGGCATCAAGCTGCACGCCCGCCGGATCGTCGTTCACGATCGTCCCGACGCCCTGACCATCTGCAATGGTCGCGTTCGTCGGCACATGAAGGCCAAGGAAGAAGGCTTCGTTGGGCTCGATTGTGGTGTCTCCGTTGACGAAGACCGTGACGGTCTTGCTGGTTTCGCCCGGAGCGAAAGTCAGCAGCCCGCTCGTCGCCTGGTAATCCGACGGAGCCGTCGCCTGATGGTCTGACGTGACGTAGTTGACCGAGACCGTCGAGTTGCTGACGGACGAGAGCGTGACTGTAAAGATGGCGTTGGTCGTCCCACTGTCGCCCTCCGTCACCGTCACGTCGTTGACCGATATAGACGGCTGCGCCGCAGGCGGCTGGTCGTCATTGTTGATCGTCCCGACGCCCTGGCCGTCGGCAAGGGTCGCGTTCGTCGGGGTCGAGAGGTTAACGGCGAACGTCTCATTCGGTTCGGCCGCCGTATCGCCGTTGACCTTGACTGTGATCGTCTGCGTAGTCTGGCCAGGAGTAAAGGTGAGCGTTCCGCTCGCCGATTGATAATCCCCGGGGGCCGTGGCCGTGCCGTCCGCAGTGCTGTATTGGACGGTGACGGCCGAAGTGTTGGCCGCCGCCAGCGTGACTGTAAAGACTGCGTCGGTTGTCCCGGAGTTGCCTTCCGTGACCGTCACATCGTTGATGGAAAGCGTTGACGCGCTAGGCCCGGCGCTCGTGCAGGCCAGATTGCCGATGACCATGTAGGAAGCGCCCGTGTAGGGGTCAACCATCCCGAGCGTGCCCGTCGTGTCAATGGCCGACTGGCTCCTCACCGTCTCGTTGCCATTACCGGCAAAGGTTCTGCCCAGAAGAGAGCCGATGATGTCGCCCGCCCTCGGGCTTCCCACCTTACTTGAGGAAAGGACGATGGTGATGATGCCGGTCGCAGGATCGAAGCTACCGCTATCGGCCTGGCCGATCTTATTGGGCGTGCTGGTATTGGTCGGGACAGCCTCGACGGTGGTCACGGTGCCGTACTCGAACGTGGCCGCACCGCCGTCTGAGTTCATGCCGACGTAATAGGTGCCCGTAAAGAGGCTGGCAGGAATGGTGGCCGTCTTGATCGGGTAATTCCACAGAATCCTCCATTGCCTGTTCGGCACGAGCAGGCTCAAGTTCGCCACCTTCAGCTTGAAGGTCAGCTTGTTCTCGCTCCCTTCGACGCGATCCGCCATCGAGACGGAGATGATGTCGAGGTCTGCGTTGGCGGGCGCGCTCTTTTGATCTCCGGCCGGGTCTGTTACCTCTGTGATGCCGTTGCAGGAATCGCCCTGCGGCTTGGCCTGCACCTCGTTATTGCCGCACGAATCGCCCTGCGCGTTGACCGCCACGACCTTGTAGAAATAGGTCGTCCCAGGATTGGCCGTCGTATCGTCGTAGCGGTCAACAACGCCGATGTTAGCCAGCAGCGTCTCGCCGCCGCTCGTCGTGCCCCGAAGCACGCGATAGCCTATGATGGGCGAGCCGCCGTCATCGGATTGCGACCATGAGAGGTGAGCTACCGAGCCGTCGCGCCCGACCGTCAGGTAGGGAGCGCCCGGCACGGTCGCAGACGTTGTCGCCGCCGTATCGGGCCCGAAGAGCCTGCGCCCTCCGGTCTGCCGCGCAATCGCCGCCAGCGCCGTGTAAGAGTTTCCGGTGGCCTGGTAAGGAGCCTGCACACAGGCCGCGCCCGTGCAGCCGTCGGCATACGCGACCAGCACGCGCCCGTCCCTGTCCAAGTCTATGCCAATGAAGTCGAGCAGGTTGCGGTGCGGCGGAGAGCCGCCGCCGAGCCAGATGCCGCCGCGCTGGACGGGGTCGTTCGGCGTAGCGTTGACGGTCTCCCAGGTCACGCCGCCGTCGTACGTATGCGCTACGTAGAGATACCAGACGCCCGGAAACGCGCGGTCTTCCAGGGAGCCTTTGGCGGCCGTGCCGATGAAGGCAGCCGCCGCGCGGTCATCATCTCCAGCCACGATGACCGGAAAGACTGAGTGCTGAATGCCGGCTATCGCGCCAATATCGAAATGGTTCTTCCAGGTAGTGCCGTGATTGTCCGAGACGGCCACGAAGGTTGAGCCGTCGTCGCGCGCGTAGGCCACGTAGAGCCTGCCGCCCGCGACCTTGTCGCCCCGGCCTATACTTGCGCCGGGGTCGCTGCCGGCGTTGCCGCTATTCGTCACATTGCGCACAGACCAACTGATGCCGTTGTCTTCCGAAGTGACGACGGCCTGGTCGTTGCCGCAGCTCTTGTTCGGCACGTAGACCGTGCCGTCGGGCGCGACCTTCGGATGCCCGTGCAGGCCGCCGCATTCGGCCAGCGTGTAGATCGGAACTGTTGGCCCATAGGTTATGCCGCCGTCGTCGCTGCGCGTGCAGTTGGCCGCGCCTACGTCCTGCGAGCAATAGTAGACGGCGTTCGGATAAGAGCCTGGGGCTTTCGGGAACGGCAGACCGCCCGGCAAGGTATGGTATGGGCCAGCGCCTATGCCCTGGTGGTCTATGCCGGAAGTGAGGCCGCCGCCCTGGCTCGGAACCCACGTGTCGCCGTCGTTGTCCGAAACGGATGAGAGGCTGGTAGTGCCGGACAACTGCGAAGCGATCGTGCGCCCGACCAGAGGATTGAGAGGATTATAGCCGTGGTCTGTGAACAGTATCGGATCAAGGCTGGTCACAGCGTTCGGCGCGCTCTTATCTTCCCAGAAGGCGCTCGGCGAAGAGGGGCACGAGTCGTTAAAGGTCACACGAAACGTCGTCAGCCCCGACTGGTACATGGCCCTGTTGGTCTTCCAGTTGACGCCGATGGAAGGCTCTCCGGCGTCCGTGCCGTTTCCGGCCGAAGGGACGGAGGGTGAGCCTTGCGCGGGCGAGCCGGAAGGAGTCGGCGCAGGCGTCGCCGTCCGCGTCAGAATCGGAAGCGGAGGCGTGAAGATGCCGTATCGCGGGGTGGAGCCCGTGGCCTGCGGCAGCGGTTTCGGCGTCGGCTGCACCACGGCGGCCGGAGCCAGCAGCTCGATTTTGCCGGTGAAGGGCACGGTAGGCGAAACGTCGTAGGGCACAACCTTGATTATGTAATCACCCGGCAGGGCTTGAAAGATGGCTATCTCAGGCTTGTTCGTGCCCGGACACTGCCCGACTTCCGTAATGCCGTCGGATTGATAAATGTAACAGTCGTAGTCCGAATTGGGGCTCCCCTGCGTAGTCGTCCCGTTATTAGTCCAGTCAATCGTGACCTGGACGGAGTAGGCCGTGGTGTTGCCCGCAGGTATCGTGACGTGCAGCGCGAACTCGTCGCACGGGCTCGCGGGCGAGCAGACCGGAGGATTCTCGCCCACGGGGCTCGTCGGGTTGGAGGTAGCGAAGGGCCCGCCCGTGTAGTTGATGAGCGGCGTCGCGGGCGAGAGCGTTCCGCTCGAAGGCGTACCGGCCAGAGCGAGCCGCGTGATGCTAACGCCCAGGGCGGCGAAACAGATCACGGTCAGGACAAATAATGTCCGGCGCACCCTGTTCGACGGCGCGCCTTTGCGATTTGGTCTTCTCATAATAGGTTTGAATTCCCTCCTGGCGAAGCTGTGATCAAGGCCAGCGCATCAGTAGTCCGAGGCCACTCACCGGCGTGAGGGGCAAGCAATGAGCGCGCGCGCTGTGACTGCCCTTCACAAAAGCGAGGGGCCCAGAGCCGTCTGAACGATAAGTAGAGACGAGCGGGCCGAAGAGCCAGCACAGATATTCTGACTGCGTCCGTTATCTTGTCGGGGTGCTGCGTAGCCTGGGCTCGGGATGTAGCGGTAAGGGGATTTGGGGCCGCTCTTCCCAAACTACAATTGTCATTCTCGCTTGAAAGACGGACGCTATCACTACTGGCGTCCGTTTGTCAAACGCTTAGTTCTTTACCTTTGGCCCCGCTCACGGCCTTTGGCGTTCGAGCAGGTCGGCGCGGCCGTAGAGCACAAGGGTCACGCCGGGCCGCAAAGGGTAAGAGTCTATGCGCCGGTAACGCTCTCCGAGCACGGCCTCAAGCTCTTCCTGCTGCGACTCGGAGCCGAGCACCAGCGGCTCGTTCAAGACCGCCACTCGACCGGCGTAATAGCCTACGTGCGTGTAGTCCTGCAAGTACCAGGGCAGCGGCCAGTAGTCCTGCGAAGTGATGCTGATGGGCGTCTGCCGTCCCGTCCCGGCACTCGCGGCGAAGCGTTCGATGCGCTCGACGAGCGGCAGAAACTCGCGCACAGTATGCGCGTATGGATAGACGTAGCGGTCGTCGTCGTAATGGAGGAAGTTGAGCCAGATCATTTGATAGGCGCTGAAGAGGAGCGCCGCCGCAGCCAACCCGACGACGAACAGGCGCAAAGCCCTGTCGCCCCCCACCCGGCGGTACAAAACCTCTACGCCGTAGCCGCCTGTGATCGCCAGCGGAGCGATGAAATTGAGCACGAGCCAGGGCGTCTTGTAAGGGATCAGCGAGTAAGCGGCGATGATGCCTACGGCCCACAGCGCGGCAAAAACGGCGAAGCGATTCAAGCCCCGCCGGAAGGCCAGAGCGACTCCCAACGCGCCCAGGCAGAGCACGGCCAAGTCCGCCTGCCACAGCCATAGCAAGTAGGTGTACCACTCATGAACATGCTCCTTCCTGCCCGTCCTGGCCCACACCTCGAAAGTCTTTAAAGAGTCTGCAACGCCCTGTCTGTAGGTCAGAAAAGAGGAGTAGAAGAGCACGTACACGACCAGGAACAGCATGAGGGCGACGAGGGCCCAGGTGGCCAGGCTGAGAGGCGACTGCGCGGGCGCGGTCTCATCACGCCAGACATCGGACTGAGCGGCGCGCGCCTCCTTCCGCTTCTTGCGCGACGCCCGTTTGTCGCCGCCCGTCTCGCCCTTCGCGCCCTTTAGCACCCGCACGTAGAGCGCGCTCATCCCCAGCGCGATCAAGAGCACGCCCGCCGAGATCATCGCCGTCTCCTTCGTCGCAAACAGAAGCGCCGCCGACACGGCCGCGAGCATTAGGTAGACTGGCTGCTTGCTCTCGGAATACCTGAGGGCCGAGACGACTATGGCGAGCGTGAAGAAGACGAAGAGCGACTCGTGTATGAAGTAGCGCGACATGTAGACCGCGCCGGGCGAAAGGGCCAGCAGCGCAGCGCCCGTGAGCGCGCCGATGGAACCCAGCCGCCGCCTCAACGAAAGGACGAGCAGCACACTGGCGATGCCGAACAGCACCGGCACGCCGCGTATCGCGTAGGCGCTCTGCCCCACGCCTAAAGCCCTGCAAAGCTTTGTTACCGGAAGCGCGAAGTAATAGAGCGTGGGCCCATGATAGTTTGCCGGGTCGTACTCGTAGCGGCCAGAGTTGATGAGCTTGAGCAGGAAGAAGCCGTTGACGCCTTCGTCATGATGCAGAGGGTTGAGGCCCAGTGCGTAGAGCCGGACGAACGCGGCCAGAAGCAGTACGCAGCCGCTCGCCAGCAGCCAAGTCCGCTCATTTATCTCCGGCGCGCCGGTCTCTTCCAGGCCGCTGCGGCTACTACTACTACTGCGGGCGCTCGATCTTGTAGAGCCTGTAATCACCTACTTCTCCCACCAAAGGATAACGTTCAAAGAAAGCATCGTTGACTCCCCTAGCTCCGAGCGCGGCGCGCTCCAAGTGGCTCACGACTACGTACTCGACGCCGTAGCGCGCCAGGAGACGGCCCGCATCCGCCGAGCCTGCATAGATAGCTTTGATCTCAAGCTCGCGCGGCCGGTAATCCAGCCCGTGCGTCCAGATGTGGCCGGGATAACCCATCAAAGAGCGGCGGCCGGTCAGGAATATCGGGTGATTATGAATCGGCGCGTGCAGCACCAGGGCGCGAGGGCGCGTCTTTGTCTCGACCATCTCGGCAAAGGCCACGCCTTCCGGGTCGAATACCTGTACCACGCTCGCGCGCGCGACCACTCGCCACACGTCGAGCGCGCCGGCGAGCGTGAGCGCGACCACCAGCACACAGACCAGGGCGCGGCCCGCCAGAGATGCGCGCCACACGCGCGCCAGCAACAGGGCGACCAGCGGCACCGAAGCCACGTACCAGTAAAAGAGCACTTTGATATTGTCCCATATCCAGGGGGCCAATTTGAACAGGTTCGGGATGAAGAAACAGAGCGTGAAGGGCAGATAGAAGAGGAGCAGGCGCGAGGGCAAGAGGGGTCGCGCGCCGCGCCACAGGAGCGCCGCCGCGAGCAGTGGAATAAAGAGCCCGGCGTTGATTAGCCAGAACCAGACGGGGTTCGCCTCGCCCCTGTCCCAGCCCAATTCCACCGCGAAGAACGTCCCGGCACGCACGGAGCTGGCATGCGTGGCCCACCACATCTGCGGCCCCGAAAGGAGTGCCGAGACGATAAAGAAGGCTGCCCAGGCGCGCCACCCGCGCTCGCCCTGAATGAAGGCCAGGCACGCGCCCACCATCATCACGACGACGAACGTGTGCGCGTGCGCGAGCGGCAGCAGGCCCGCCACTATCCCTGCCGCGATCATCCGCTTCAGTGCGGGCGAGTTGAGAGATGAAGAGGAAGCGGTCGGAGTGCTGGCAGGCTCGGCTCGCCCGCCGCGCTTAGGCTTCTTGCGCCCCTTCTTCCCTTCCTCAGCCTTCGCGCTTTCGTCCTCGCCCGCAAAGACTCGCCACCACTCTATGAAGATTATGAGCGCGAGCGGCAGGCCCAGGAGCATCCCTCGCTGCGGAACCAGCAGCGTGGTCAGGGCATTGCCCCAGCGATAGAGGCTCTCGGGGATGATCGTGTAATCGTGCGGCGGCTTTGCGAGCACGGCCAGTAAGCCCCTGCCGCTCTGCGTGACATCATCGAACAGCATCCACCAGCCGAAGCCTCCGCTCAACAGCACCAGCACGGGCGCTAGATGCGTGGCCAGGCGGTCGCGCGTAAGCACCTGGGCCCACCGATGAAGCAGCCCCACGAGCGCGAGCGCGAGCAGCAGATTTTCATAGAGCATAGCGCCGCGCAAAGTGGCCCCGGCGCGCACGAAGCAGGCCGCGATGAAATCTGCCAGGAAAGGATAAGTGAAGCGCGCGCCCGCGTAGGTCGGGTCTTCGGGCGGAAAGTTTGCGCCCGTGGCGAAGCTCGTCACGACGCTCAGGTGAAAAGGCAGGTCGCCGAAGTTATTCGCCACCCCGGTCGAGATTCCGTCCGCGCCCTCAATCATCGCGCGCTCATAGACGAGCCACAACAGAAGGGCCAGACAAGCGTAGAGGAGTAGGCGAGCGAGCGCGGGCGGGCTCGGACGCAAGACGGCGCGCCGCACGCTCCGCACCATCTCTTCCAGATCACCCGCGACTTTAGCCCTGCGCTCCTTCTTCAGGAGGATGGCCGAAGGGCTTGCCGCCGAAAGGGTCGCCAGCGCGAGCGAGACCGAGTTGAGTCCGAGCGCCGAAGCGTAAACGAACCCGAGCAGCCCGTACCCGGTGAGCCCCACACAAGCGCCCGCGCACACGCGCGCAAGCGGCGGCGACCCCTCATCGTAGAGATACGTCGAGAGCGTCCCGCCAGCAACCGCAATCAACGCCAGAACAATAAACATAAGGGATGAGGGATGAGGGCCGCAGGGATGAAGCAAGAGCGATTGAACGACTCGACGCTTGAGTGATTCAATTGTTCATCCCTGCGGCCCTCATCCCTTTCTTAAACTGCGTCCGAGAGGCTTGTGAACGAGAAGTCGCGTATCTTGAGCGCGGGCGCGATGACGGGCAAGCCCTCGCCGACGCGCTCCGAGCCTGTGATGCGGACGGGCGCAGACATCATCTCGATGTTGTTGAGCATCTTGACGGGCGTCTCGTTGTAGCGAAAGTTTTTGATCGCACTCTTGAGCCTTCCACGTTCGATGAGGAACGTGCCGTCGCGCGTCAGGCCCGTCAGCAGCACCGTCTGCGGGTCAACCAGGCGGTTGTACCAGAAGCGTGTGACAAGGATGCCGCGCTCCGTGCTCTTAATCATCTCTTCGATGGAGCTTGTGCCGCCCTCCATAATAAAGTTGGCGGGCCCGGGCGTCGGCTCCTTGCCCTGCTTGCGGGCCCAGAAGCGCGAATAGTTCAGGGTCTTCACCACCCCGCCGCGCACTATGTCAAAGCGCGCGTTCGGCAGCCCTTCGTCGTCGAAGGGTTGTCCGGGGCCCCCCTGGTAATTCGGGTCTGTGTAGATGTTGACCTGATCGCCGAAGAACTTTTCGCCGACGCGATTTCCGCCGCCCTGCTTCGAGAGAAAAGAGCGCCCCTCGTCGGCCTGCCGCGCGTCGAAGAAGAAGAGCATGAAGGCGACCAGATCGCCCACGGCGTTCGGCTCAAGAATGACTGTGTAGTTGCCCGGCTCAAGCGCCACGGGATTGCGCGATAGCTCAGCCTTCTCGACGGCCCGCGCGCCCACGGCCCGCGCGTTGATGTCCGCTATGCGATGAGACATGGCCGAGCCCCAGCCCGAGCCTGTGCCGTCGGCAGTCCTGACCGTCGTCGTAAACGAAGCCAGAGAGTTGCGTGCGTATCCGAAGTTGCCGCGCGTGTTGGCTATGGCGCGAAAGCCTCCGGCCGTGTCGTAGAGACCTGCTGCGACCAGATTGCGCTGGCGCGACGGCTCGATGGTCGCGCCGATGCCTGCTGCGCGCGCGTCCGCCCCGGCCTCGTAGGTCGCGGGGTCAAAGGCTATTGGAACATCCTCATACTTCTGCTTGCCGAGGAAAGGCATCTGCTCCGGGTCTTCGGGCCGCAGGCGCGCAATCTCTTCGGCTGCGCGCACAACCCTTTCCAAGCCTTTATCGTCGAGCGTGTTTGTCGTCGCCACCCCGGAGCGTTGGCCGAAGTGAGAGTTGACGACGAGCGAGAGGTTTTCCGTATCGCCGCTCGTCGAGGCGGAGTTGACGCCGAAGCGCGTCCAGGCCGTGCGCCCACCCTGCAAGGTCGCCTCCATCTCGTCAGACTTTGAGAGGGCCAGCACTTTCTGAAGCAGCGCCTCCGCTTCTTTGGCAGAGAGTAGCGCCATCTTAGATTTTCCTCCCCGTGTTGATGACGTTGATATTGCGGAAGCGCGCGGGCGGGCAGCCGTGCGAGACGGCGTTGATCTGTATGGGCTCGCCCTTGCCGTCGAAGTAAGAGCCGCCCAAGCTGTAGAACTCGCGCGAGCCCACCCCGTCACAGGCATTCCAGAAGTCCGGCGTGCGCGATTGATAGGCCACGTCGCGCAGCAGCCCCACGCGCTTGCCGTTCTTGATCTCCCAGAAGACCTGCCCGCCGAACTGAAAATTGTAGCGCTGCTGGTCTATCGAGAAAGAGCCGTCGCCTTCTATGTAAACGCCGTCTTTGACATCGGCGATCAAATCATCGGCGCTGATCTTTTGCGTGCCGGGCGCGGGCTGCAAGCTCACGTTCGGCATTCTCTGAAACTGCACGGAGCGCCAACTGTCTGCATAAGACGCGCCGTTCGAGCGCCCGAGACCGATCACGCTCGCGTTATCGCGCACGGTTTGATAGCCGACCAGGACGCCTTCGCGGATGATGTCCCACTCTGTTGTCTTCACGCCCTCGTCGTCCCAGCCGCAGGTCGCCAGGCCCCACGGCTGCGTCTTGTCGGCTTTGATATTGACCACCTTCGAGCCGTACTGGAATTTCCCCAGCTTCTCGCGCGTGGCGAAAGAGGTTCCGGCGTAGTTGGCCTCGTAGCCGAGCACGCGATCAAGCTCGGTCGGATGGCCCACGGATTCGTGAATCGTCAGCCACAGGTGGGTCGGATGAAGCACCAGGTCTTTGCGTCCGGGCTCGACCGGCTTGGCCGTGTGTTTCTGAATCGCCTGTTCGGCGGCGCGCGGCGCTTCTCCGAGCAGGTCGTACTCGGCCACCACTTCATAGCCTTTGCCGACGGGCGTGCCCAAGCTATTGCGCTGCTCGAAGCGCCCCGTTTTGGTGTTCACGCTGGTGACTGTGAAGCTGGGCCAGGAGCGAATCAAGGTCTGCTCTATGTAGGAGCCCTCGGTCGAGGCGAAATACTTCTCCTCTTTGGTAAAGAACATGATCGAGTTGACGAACATGGGCCCGGGCGCTCCCTTGATGCGCGTCGCCGCGTCGTTGACCTTCAAGAGATAGTCAGCCTTCTCGGAGAGCGAGACGGTGAAGGGGTCTTTCTGGACGGGCGTGCTGTATTTCGCGTCCCCGTATTTCTCGACCGGGACGAGCGTGATGGGCCGCGTCTGGATGCTCTTGTTGGCGCGCGCCACGGCGACGGCGCGCTCGGCGACGCGCGCAACCTCTTCCTTCTCAAGACGGCTTGAGGCCGCAAAGCCCCAAGCGCCGTCCACCAGCACGCGCACGCCGAAGCCGAACGACTCGGTGTTGGTGACGTTCTGCACGCGCTGCTCGCGCGTGACGACGAACTGGTTGAGAAAGCGACTGATGCGCGTGTCGGCGTAGGAAGCGCCCCGCTGCCGGGCTGTGTTCAAAGCGACATCGGCCAAATCTTTCATCCTCTTGGTCTCCGAAATAGAATGCTTGGCGGTTGATTTAAACAGGTCGAGCCGGATAGATTGATTATACGCGAATCCTATCCAATAATTGCAAAGCCGTCACACGGGTTCACTCTTTCAAAGGAGAAAAAAAGAGAGATGGCTGAAGAGAAGGCGCACGACACCAACGCGCAAAGCGATACCGCCGCCGCCGCCACTGCCGGGACAGACGAAGCGTCGGGCGAGCTGAAGGTCAAAGCCCCGAAGAAAGTTGTGCGCAACCATCTATGGTGGGCGATACTGTCCGTCTACATGTTGCTGTTCTTCTCAACGGGCTTCCTCGCTTTCATCGAGCGGGAGCCCAACCCGATACTCAAACAAGGCGTCGCCGATTTGCCTCAACAGGTCAACGACGAGACGACCAGGAGCTTCATCCTGAACACGCTCGACGAGGAGGCCGACGAGCACAAGAAGAAGGACAGCCTCGTGCTTCAATCATTCAACGTCGTGCTCGGCTCCCTGCTCGGCTTTCTCTCCGCCTCGGCAACCATGTCAGTCCCCGTCAGGGATAATGACAGAGAAGGCGCGTGAGGGAAAAGCTGCTCGGCCTGAGCGAGAGGGAGAGACAAGCTGACTGGACAGGGGCGCTCGGGGCAGTGTAAAAGGTTTTGTTTCGCTTCCCCTGCGTTGATTCGTTCCGTGTGAGGTCTCTTTATGCTTCGGGCAGGTATTGTCGGGCTTCCGAACGTCGGCAAGTCTACGCTCTTTAACGCGCTGACGGCGCAGTCTGCGGCGCTCGCGGCCAACTATCCTTTCGCCACCATAGAGCCCAACGTCGGCGTCGTCGCCGTGCCGGACGAGCGCCTGGAGCCACTGGCGAAGCTGGTCAAGACCAGCACAATCGTCCCGGCGACGGTGGAGTTTCTCGACATCGCGGGTCTTGTGCGCGGCGCGTCCAAAGGCGAGGGGCTCGGCAACCAGTTCCTCGCCAACATCCGCGAGACAGACACGGTCGTGCAGGTCGTCCGCTGTTTTGAAGACGAAGGCATAGTCCACGTCGAGGGCTCCATTGACCCCCGCCGCGACATAGAGACCATCCAGATTGAGCTGGCCCTCGCAGACCTGGGCACGGTCGAGCGACGGCGCGAGCGCGCGCAGAAGACAGCCAAGAGCGGCGATAAGACGGCGCGGGCCGAGCTTGACGTCCTGGATAAGATTCAGCCCGCGCTCGAAGAGGGGCGCGCCGCGCGCACAGTCCCTCTCACAGACGACGAGCGTCAGATTGCGCGCGGCTTCTTCCTGTTGACGATGAAGCCTACGATCTACGCCGCCAACGTTGACGAAGCGACGCTCGCAGACGGCGGCGAGAGCGAGCATGTTCGTACGGTGCGCGAGATTGCCGCGAGCGAGCGGGCAGAGTTCATCTGTATCTGCGCGCAACTGGAAGCGGAGCTGGTCGAGCTGCCGCCCGACGAGCGCAAGGATTACCTGGAAGCCCTCGGCGTCGAAGGCAGCGGCGTTGATCGTTTGATTAAGAGCGCCTATCGCCTGCTCGGCCTGATGTCATTCCTGACGGCCGGCGAAAAAGAGGTGCGCGCCTGGACTATTCCGCAGGGCACGCGCGCGCCGCAGGCCGCAGGAACCATCCACTCGGACATCGAACGCGGCTTCATCCGCGCCGAAGTCATCAGCTACGACCAACTCATGCGCGCAGGCTCCTACGCCGCCGCGCGCGAGCAGGGCCTCCTTCGCCTCGAAGGCAAAGACTACGTCATGCAGGAAGGCGACGTGGTGCACTTTCGCTTCAACGTCTGAAGGCGAATTAATCTCTTTCTCGGTCAATGACGAACTGTTTGTAGTGATCGAACCGCTTGAGGATGAAGTCCACGTAATTGACCGGCTCGATGCCGCGACAGAAGCCGAACTTGACCACGGGGTCTGAGGAGTATTGCTGCGTGGATTTTTGCAGCAGCCAGTAGGAGACATCCTCCCACGATTGAGGGTTCCCTCCGTACTTGACCGTCAGGCGCTGCGCGTCGTCTACGTGTCCTGCGCCCGCGTTGTAAGAGGCGAGGATGAACTTGAGACGCTCTTGCTCGTCCGGGATACGTTCGAGCCAGTATTGAGTCAGCCATTTCAGAAACCTGACCGCTCCCGCAACATTATCCTCCGGGTCGAGCGGGTTTTTGACGCCGTACTGCCGACCCGTCGCGGGCATTAACTGCAACAATCCCTGCGCGCCTGCCCATGAGCGCGCATCCTTCTTGAAGCGCGACTCTTGAAAAGTCTGAGCCGCCAGAAGCCGCCAGTCCCATCCGAGATCGGCTGCATTTCGCTTGAGCAGGTCGTCGTACTCGCACAGCTTGCCCGTCGAAGAGGTCAGGTATTCGCTCGTCACGCGCTCAAGGTAGCTGCGGCGGTCTACGAAATACTTCTTGTAGAGCCGGTCAAAGAGCGAGCCGTTCTGTTTCTGCTCGATCCAGGCATTGAGCTGGCCCAGCAGCTCGGGCGCGTTCTTCCTGATGCCCCAGGCCACGCTCTGCGAACGTCCGAGAATCGGGCGCACCTTGAGATTCTTGAACTCGGCTTCCTTCAGCTCGGCCAGGTTGCTCTGCATGACTGTGAACTCGACTTCGCCGCGCGCAACCTTCTGGGCCAACGCCTCGTCCTGAATCTCGCCGCCCATCTCGACGACGCGAATATCGCCGGAGATACTGTCCTCCAATTCGACGAGCGTGCGGCGATGCGGCGATCTCTCCGTCACGGTGACGGTCTCGCCGGCCAACTGCGCGGGGTTGGTGATGAGGCGCGCCTGGATGTCTATTTCGGGCGTCGGGTCTGCCGGGCCCGGTTCGAGCGCCTTGTCCGCCCCCTTGTCCGGAGGCGCGGGCGCGCTCTCCTGCTGCACCAGGGCAGGCTCGCTGCGATAGAGAGCGCGCGTGAAAGAGACCACGGCTTCCGATTCGGGCGTTTGTATCAAGCGTCCGGCGGCGATGTCTCCCTCGCCGCTGTTGAGCAGGGGCAGCAGGCTCTTCGGGTCTGCGACGACGACCATCCTGAGCGTCAAGCCCTGATCTTTGGCGAAAGCCTGTAGCAGCTCGTACTCGTAGCCGAAGGGCTCGCCGCGATAGATGAAATAGCTGGTGGAATTGTAAGGCGTCAGCACGGTCAGCGTGCCCGCCTGCTTGATCTGGCTCAAGTCGCGCTCGATGGGCGCGCCTATGGCCAGGTTTGTGCGGCGGTCGATGTGGTCAACGGCTTCCAGCGTGGCCGGCGCGCGAAACCGCTTGCAGCCGGGAAAGACGAGAGAAAGCAGGATGCACAGAATGAGCGAAGAGGTTCTGAGCTGAATTCTCATCGGATAAGATTCCAGTCAAACGACGCCTTGCCTGTCTAATTGAGGGAAAAGATTTTCGGGCGGGGGAAGCTGTAAGACGAGAAGAGCTTTTATGACAAAATCAATCGCAAGTCAACCCTTAAGAAGGGATGAGGGATGAAAGACAAATTGCTTTTCTTTCATCCCTCATCCCTCATCCTTCATCCCTTCTTCTTATTCCGTCTTGCTCTGCTTTTTCGCCGCGATCCAGTTGTTGATGCGCGCTTCGAGCACGTCTAAGGGGAGCGAGCCCGCGCCCAGGATTTCGTCGTGGAACTGGCGTATGTCGAACTGCTCGCCCAGCTCCCGCTTGGAGCGCTCGCGCAGCTCAAGGATTTTCAACTGGCCGATCTTGTAGCCGAGCGCCTGCGCCGGCCAAGAGATGTAACGATTGGTCTCGCTCTGGACTTCGACTTCGTCCGTCGCCGAGTGATCGTGAAAGTACTGGACGACCTGATCGCGCGTCCAGCGTTTGTAGTGAAAGCCTGTGTCCACGACCAGGCGGATGGCCCTCAGCATCTCGTCCTGCAAACGGCCGTAATCGCTGTAGGGGTCTTTGTAGAAGCCGACCTCCTTGCCTAAGCGTTCGGAGTAGAGGGCCCAGCCTTCGACGTAAGCCGTATTGCCTCCCTGCTGGCGAAAGGGCGGCAGCGTCGGCAGCTCTTGCTGAATGGATATTTGAAGGTGGTGACCGGGAATCCCTTCATGATAGGCGGTGGACTCCATCGTGATCGTCTTACGCGAAGTCGGGTTGCTGGTATTGACCATGATGTAGCCGGGGCGCGAGCCGTCGGGCGAGCCCTGGTTGTACTCTGCGCCGGAAGCGTCCGCTTCTCTGAAGGCTTCGGTCTGCCGGACTTCGACCTGCGCTTTCGGCAGGCGGCCGAACAGCTTCGGCATCTCGCGCCGCATCTCTTCGACGTGCTTGCGATAGATTTCCAAAATCTGCTCGCGCGACGTGGGATGCAGCCGTGGGTCTTTCTCAATCGCGGCGTTGAGTCTCTTCAAATCCTTGAAGCCGAGCTTGGCAGCAATCTCCATCATCTCCTTCTCGATGCGCGCGACTTCGCGAAGGCCGATCTGGTGAATCTCTTCGGGCGTGAGGTTGGTGGTCGTCGAGCTTTTGACGGCTGCGGCGTAGCGTGCCGCGCCGTCCGGCAAAGACCAGATGCCGGGCTCTATACGCCCCTTCGGCGCGTACTCTTCTTTGACGAACCTGGCGAACTTCAGGTAAGCAGGGTTGACCTGCTCGCGTATGACTGTGAGCATCTGTTCGCTCAAACGTTTGCGCTCCGCTTCGGAAATCTCTTTCGGGAATTTCGTGAGCGGCTGCGCGAAGGGAGATTTGTCGGGCGGCTGGCTGCCAATGCCTTCGGCCTGCGTGACCACTTTTTCGAGCAGGAATTTGGGCGGCATTAAACCTTCGGCCATTCCCTTCCTCATCTGAATGATCGTCTGATCGAGAAGGGCCGGGAACTTCCGCAGGCGCGTGATGTAGTCTTCGTAATCTTTGACGCTCGTCAGGGGAAGGAAGGCTGCGAGCTGCGGGGCCTGAAGGTGAATGCCCGAAATCTGGTTGACGGGCATCTCCCAGCCCTTGAAGCGCGCGTTGTCGAGCGACTCCTTGAGCTGGCGCACCATCAACTGCTTATTCAAAGCTTCCTGTTCGGGAAAGCCCGTGATGTCTACGGCCTCAAAGCGCGCGAGGAACTCTCTGGTCTTCGCCAGGTCTTCGTCAATCGCCTTCTGCGAAAAGTCCGAGACCTGATCGTTGAAACGCTTGTCGCCGAGGATTGAGGCGAACTCCGGATTAGTCCTGAGCGTGTATTCCCATTGCTCCGCGAGCAGGTCGTTCAGTTGCTTGCGTCTCGCCTCAAGGTCTGCGCCGGGCAGGGTCGTGGCAAACAGATTGGCCGCCAGACCGACGACCATGACGAAGACGAGCAAGCTGTTCGATAAACCGTTCCGTATTCTTCCGGAGCGCTGGCCCGTTGGGCCCAAGCCCCTGAAGAATTTCAGCCGGAAACCCATCATTATCTCCTTCTCATCTCAAGAGCGCGCGAACGCCGACGAGCACCAGATAGACTATGGCGACGACGACCGCCAGCTTAATGAGCGCCACGGCGAGGCCGAAGACGAAGCCGACCAGGTGCAAAGTGATTCCGGCTGCGGCCAGGACGAGCGGGACACCGACGACCAGCACGAACAGGCCGAGAAGGATAATCCCGGCGATCCTCAAGACATCTTTTGCTTCTTTCATTTCCCACCTCAGAATGTTTCAAAACTTTGACAAAAGCGAGCCGGCTTTGACTGCTCATGGGCGGCTCGCTCGCCTACATATACGAGGATGTGTGCGCGCACGTTCCGCCTAAGATTCGACCACCTTTCCCTTGCCAGCCGGCCCTTCCGGTCTACGAAAAGCGACAGATTATGTTAAGCTCGATGGCAGCAAATTTCCGATTAGTATAAGGTGCTGCGGCTCAATTGAAAACCTCAATATGAGCGCCTTGAGGGCCAGGAGCCCGGACAGAAATTCCGCTTATGCCACGCCGTACCAAAGCGACTCTTTTCAGCGAGCCGGAGCCGGAGGCTTCCGGCGACACGTCCGCCGCTGCTGCCCACGCGCCGCTGGCCGAGCGGATGCGCCCGCGCACGCTCGCGGAGTTCGTCGGCCAGTCGCACCTTGTAGGCGAGGGACGAGTGCTGCGCCGGTTGATAGAGGGCTCGGGCGCTCTGCCTTCGCTCATCCTGTGGGGCGCGCCAGGCACGGGCAAGACTACGCTCGCGCGACTGCTCGCTGAACGGAGCGGCGCGCGCTTCACGCCTCTCTCGGCGGTCTTCTCAGGCGTCAAGGAGGTGCGCGCAAGTATCAGCGAGGCGCGCGAGGCCAAAAGAGCGGGCCAACGCACAGTGCTCTTCATAGACGAGATTCATCGCTTCAACAAAGCGCAGCAGGACGCGCTCCTGCCCGCCGTCGAAGACGGAACCGTGACGCTCATCGGAGCGACGACCGAGAATCCCTCGTTTGAAGTGACGGGCGCGCTGCTGTCTCGCACGCGCGTCCTGACGCTCAATCCTCTGACGAGCGAAGATGTCGAGACCATCTTGCGGCGCGCGCTCGCGGACGAAGAGCGAGGGTTGGCCCAACTGCGGCCCGAAGTTCCGGAAGAGATGCTGAAGCGGCTCTCGGTTGCCGCCTCGGGCGATGCGCGCGTCGCTCTGGCCGCGCTCGAAGCCGCCGTGGAAGCGACCGCACCCGACGAGCGAGGCGTCCGCCGCGTCACGCCCAACACCATTGTCGAAGCCCTCGGGCGCGCACACTACGCTTACGACAAGGGTGGCGAAGAGCATTACAACCTGGCTTCGGCCCTCATCAAATCGCTGCGCAACTCCGACGTGAACGCCGCGCTCTACTGGCTGGCCCGCCTCATCGAAGGTGGAGCCGACCCTGTCTTCATAGCGCGCCGCCTCTGCATCCTGGCCTCCGAAGACATAGGGCTGGCCGACCCGCAGGCGATGGTGCAGGCGGCTGCGGCGGCAGACATCACGCGCCTGATCGGCTTGCCCGAGGCGCTCTACCCGCTCTCGCAGGCGACCATCTACCTGGCCCAAGCGCCGAAATCGAATGGCGTCAAGCGCGCCTACATGCTCGCGGCCGAAGACGCCTCGGAGACAGCGCGCGAGCCCGTCCCGCTGCACCTGCGAAACGCCATCACGCCGCTCATGAAGCGCATAGGCTACGGCTCTGGCTATCGCTACGCGCACAGCGACCCACGGGCCCGCGAAGAGATGGCTTGCCTGCCTGAACCTTTGCGGGGCAGGGTGTATTATACGGAAGAGCAACCGGCAGAAGGCGGCGAGCAGTCGGACGATCATTGCTAGGCGTAGGAGAATTAAAAGAGTGAGTGCGAATAAATCAGATAAAGAGCTGGCATTTCTTCAGGAGTTGTACGTCGCGACCGATTGGGGCGAGCGCTTCGCGCAGCTCGTAGACGAACACGTCAAGCTGCCGAAGAAGAAGGGGCGCGTGCTCTATGTCGGGGCCGGGACGGGCGGCCACGCCATAGCCATGCAGGAGCGGGCCGACGACGACGTAGAGTTCGTCTGTGTTGACGAGAGCGAGGAGTGCCTGGAGCTGGCGCGCGCCAAGGCTATGGTCATCAGGGCCGATCCCGTTTTCCGCCGCACGCAGTTGGAGGCGCTCGGCTTTGAGGATGACCAGTTCGATCTGGTCGTCGGCGATGCGTCGCTCGTCGCGCCCGAGCGATTGCCGGAGATCATCTCGGAGATGGCGAGGGTGGCCGGGCCGGGCGGCGCGGTCGCCTTGAGCGTCGCGACCGCTTCGAGCTTCGCCGAATTCTACTCGATCTACTGGGAAGCCCTGCGCAGCGCCGGGCTCGACGAGTACGGCTCGGAAGTCGAGACTTTAATCAGGGAGCGGCCGACCGTTGCGACCATAGAGGAGTTGGCCCAACGCGAGGGCCTCGAAAACGTCACGTCATGGACGAGCATAGAGGAGTTCGATTACGAATCGGGCGAAGAGTTTTTGAACGCGCCGCTGATCGCAGATTTCCTGCTCCCCTCATGGCTCGAATCCCTGCCCGACGCTGAGACGCGCGCACGCGTCACACAAGAGATCGCACGCATTATAGATGATGAGCGGCAGGATATGGATTTCGCCCTCTCGGTCAAAGCGACGCTCGTCCTGGGGCGCAAGATGAGATAAGAGAAAGAAGGAAGCGAAGAAGCAAAGTCTACCTCTTGCTCTCCCTCGCTGCGTATTTGTCGGACGAGGCGCGGTCTTCTTCGCGGGTGTCGGCGGCGCTGAGGCGTTCACGGCGGCGCTCAGCTTCGAGGCGGGCTTCCTTCTCTGCTTCGTCCTGTCCCTCCTGAAAGGCGCGCTTGCTCTGGCCGAGGGCTTTGGCGAGCTGCGGCAGGCGGCTGCCGCCGAACAGAAGCAGGATGACGACCAGAATGATGATCCATTCCCAGCCGCCCGGCATTCCCAATAACAAAGCTATATTCATCATCAAAAATCCTCTGCCGAGAAAGTGTCCGGCATGTTAAGAGAGCTTGCGGCGCTTGGGCCAACGGCCCGGCTCACTCTGCAATATTCGATTCGTAGAAAAGATACTTGCGCCACGTCTCGTCCGCGCGCCCGAGGTAGCGCATGATCTGCCGGTTGACGTGCAGCGAAAATCCGCGCGGCCGCCGCAGCAGATGCATCCCGGCCTCTTCCGGAGTGCGGTTCCCCTTGCGATGATTGCAACGCTTGCAGCACGCCACCAGATTATCCCACGTCGAGTCGCCGCCGCGCGAGCGCGGGTGGACGTGATCGAGCGTCAGCTCAGACGGCGGATAGGCCCGGCCGCAATACTGGCAGGTCGAATGATCGCGCAGCAAGATATTCTTACGCGAGAGCGAACGGCGCTCGAACGGAATGTGTATATATTCGGTCAAGCGAATGACCGAAGGCGCATGGATAGAAAGCTTCGCCGAATGAAGCATGTGCCCGTTATGCTCCTCGACTCGCGCCACCCCCTTGAAGATCATAACTACGGCGCGCCGCTCGGTGCATACATTGATCGGCTCGAAGGATGCGTTCAGGACTAAGACACGTCCATTCATATTGCTCACTGATATTACGCGACAGGCTCTAGGAGTGTCAAAATAATTACTCCGGGGAGACGGCTGAAGGCCAGGCTATTTGGCTATGCCGATGCGCCCGACCAGCTCTATGAAGCGCGCGTCCTGGCGCAGGTGGTCGAACATCGGCTCGACGTGCAGGAAAGCCATGAAGCCCGAGCGCTCCTCGAAGGCCCGCTCCAACCATTCAAACACGCGCTCCTGCACGTCCAGGCCCAGGTAGATCATCGCGAAGTAGTAAGAGGAGATATATTTCCTGCGCGCCGCTCTCTTCAGCTCTTTGATTACCTGCTCGGCGGCCGCCAGTCGCCCGGCCATGGCATAGGCGTAGCCGAGGTGCGATTTATAGGTCGGGTCGCCGCCCGAAAGCTTGACGGCTCGCTCAAGCTCCGTGATGGCCTCTTCGACCGCGCCCTGCTGAATGAGCGCCAAGCCTATGTTGCGATAGGCGAAGGCAAACTGCGGCTCCATCTCAAGGGCTTTGCGCCCCTGCTCGACCGCGCGCTTGTACTGGTGAGCGAAGTAGTAGGCCCAACCGAGGCTGACGTGCGCGAAGAGCGAGAGCGGGTCAAGACGCTCGACGATCTTGCACTCGCGTATGGCCTCCTTGTGACGGCCCGCAGCCTTCAGGTAAAAGCCGTAGCCGTCGTGCGCGCCCGCGTAAGTCGGATTGAGCTTGAGCGCACGCTTGAACTCGCGCCGCGCCCCGTCCAAGTCCCAATCGTAAAGGAGATGGAAAAAGCCGAGCGAGGTGCGCGCCTCGCACAGAGACTTGTCAATCTCGAGGGCCTTCATGGCGGCGGCCTTGGCCTTCGGGTAGACCTCTTGCGGCGGGAGCCCGCCCGTCGAAGAGGCCAGAAAAGCGTAAGCGTCGGCCAGGCCCGCGTAGGCCAGCGCATAGTTCGGGTCAAGCTCAATCGCCTGCTGAAAATATTCTATGCCCTTGCGGAGCCATTCGCCCGTCCGCTTGTTAGCGTAGTAGCGGCCGCGCAGGTACAGGTGATAAGCCTCCGTATCTTTGGTGTAGCGTTTCGTGAGCCGCCGCCGCTCGGCAGGGTTCAGCTTCATGCGCAGCTTCTCGGAGATCTCGCGGGCGATCTCCTCCTGCACCTCGAAGATGTCCGTGCGCTTGCGATTGTAGCTCTCGCCCCAGAGCTGCGAGTGGTTGGCGACATCAATCAGCTCGACCGTGAAGACCAGGTGGTCTCCGACCTCGCGGACTCTGCCCGTGAGGACGGCGCGCACGCCCAAGAGTTGGCCCACCTCCTGCGGGTCAACCTCCACGCCCTTGTAGCGAAAGACAGTGCTGCGCGGCACGACCCGCAGCTTCGGCAGTTGGGCCAGCGAGTTGATGATGTTTTCCGTCACCCCGTCGCTGAAGTATTCCATCTCGGGGTCGGCGCTGGCGTTCATGAGCGGAAGGACGGCTAAGGAATCTATGGCGCGGCGCGTGGGCTTGCGCGCGGGCAGCGGCAAGGTCTGAGAGGGCGCAAAGAGGACGCGCCCCGAGGCGGTCGTCTCGGCGTTGAAGATTCGCGTCGGCAGCCCGTCGGTCGTGACTGCGCCTGCGCCCTCCCAGCGGGGCAGCGAGCCATTCTGAGGAGACTGCTCCCACACCAATGACGTGCCGTCAACACGACAGAAGTTGAGAGTTTCATCCGCGTATGTGCGCTCGCACGCCGGGCAGCGTTTCATAAAGAGTTAAAGAGAATGGTCACTCGGTTGGACTCTGGGCCAGAGACCGAAAGCGAAGAGAACCGATAGTGGTGACCCCGCTTTTTCTACTTCCACAATCGTAATACGAATTCTGCGGCGGCCCGGTTTGGCTCTTGACCTCTACCGCCGTGAGCGGAAGCGGTCGGTCGCCTCCACCAGCGCACTCGTAATCCCAGGCTCCATGACTGAGTGACCGGCGTCCGGTATCAGGTGAAACTCCGCTTCCGGCCAGGCGCGGTGCAATTCCCAGGCGCTCATCATCGGGCACACAACATCATAGCGCCCCTGCACGATCACTGCCGGGATGTGGCGAATCTTCCCCACCTGCTCGATCAGGTAATTGTCCGTGTCGAAGAAAGCGTTGTGCATGAAGTAGTGGCACTCGATCCTGGCAAAGGCGAGCGCAAATTCCGGCTCGCCGAAATGGTCTATCACGTGCGGGTCGGGATAGAGCTTGGAGGTGCTGCCTTCCCAGATGCTCCAGGCGCGCGCGGCTTCCAATCTCACGGCCTCGTCCTCGCTCGTCAGCCGCCGGTAATAGGCGCTCAGCATATCGCCGCGCTCAGCCTCCGGAATGACCTTCACGTACTCTTCCCACACGTCTGCGTAGATGGCGCTCGCGCCCTCCTGATAGAACCACTGAATCTCCTTCGGACGGCAGAGGAAGATGCCGCGCAGGAAGAGGGCGCGCGTTTTGTCCGGATGCGTTTGAGCGTAGGCCAGGGCCAGAGTGCAGCCCCAGGAGCCGCCGAAGATCATCCAGCCCGCCAGGCCCAAATGCTCGCGCAACCGCTCCATGTCCGAGACCAGATGCCAGGTCGTATTCTCTTCGAGGCTGGCGTGCGGCGTGCTTTGCCCCGCGCCTCTCTGATCGAAGAGCACTATGCGATAGGCTTCGGGGTCGAAGAAGCGACGATACTCGGGAGTCAAGCCTCCGCCGGGGCCGCCGTGCAGAAAGAGCACCGGCTCTCCTTCAGGATTGCCGCACTGCTCGTAATAGATAGTGTGAACAGGCGAGACCGCAAGCCGCCCTTGATCGTAAGGCTTAATCGGAGGGTACAAAGTTTTCATGAAGCCTATAATACAGATGTTAGATGCCGGATGCCAGATGCTAGTAAGAGTGGGCCCTTTCTTTGACCAACACCCGGCATCTATTCATTTGGTCTCGCGATTGTGAGCACGAAGACGGCCTCCGCACCCGCCGCAAAGAGCTGCGCGGCACAGGCGGAGGCGGTCGCGCCCGTGGTGAAGACATCGTCTATGAGCAGGACGCGCTCGCCCTCTATGAGGCGCGGGCGCTCGACGCGGAAAGATTGGCTGACGCTTGCGCGCCGCGCCTCGGCGTCCATCCCTGCACGGTGGCGCTCAGTATGAAGCGTCCGGACGAGACTCCATTCGTCCAGGCGCAGCCCCGAAAGCCGGGCCAGGGCTCGGCCCAGCAGTGCCGCCTGATTGAAGCCTCGCTCGCGCATTCTCTCCGGGTGCAGCGGGACGGGCACGATGAGAGTTGCGCTGTCGAGCGGCTCGCGCTGCTGCGCTTGATGAAGTAGATGAGAGAGACGCGACGAGACATACGGCTCGCGCTTGAGGGCGAGCACCATTGCGCGCAACGCTCCTTCGTACACGCCGCAAGCCCGTGCGGCCGTGAAAGGCTCCGCCGCGCAGCGACGACAAAGCACCTCAGCTTGCCTGTCATGCTCGACGGCGGGAGGCAAGAGAGCGCCACACTTCCGGCACAAAGCGTCCTGCTCTGCGAACAGGCGCGTCTCTCGCCAGCAGGCGGCGCAGGCCACGCCGTCGGCGCGAGCCTCCACGCCCGCGCCGCACACGGCGCAAGCCTGCGGGTAAAGAAGCGCCAGCGCCGCGTCCGAGAGAGAATCTATGAAAGGGTGGATGGGCTTCAAAGGAGCCGCTCGAAAGATAAACAAACGGCCTCCCGATCTTCATCAACCGGGAGGCCGTTGCGGTAGCTCAAAGATAGTGTGGCGCGTCTATTCTTCGTCTTCGTTCAGGAGACCGCGCTCCTGCAAGTCCTGGCAGCGCAGGCAGTGCCGGGCCCAGGGGACGGCTTCAAGGCGACGCTCCTGGACTGGCTCGCCGCAATGCACACACTCGCCGTACTCGCCCGCTTCGATGCGGACGAGCGCCTCGTCAATCAGCTCAAGCAGCCGCCGGTCATTGGCCGACATGGAAAATAATAGCTCTTTGGTATAGGCATTGGCGGCCATGTCCGCCGGGTCTTGTGTGGCCTCGGAGTCGCGCTCGCGGCTGTAGAGTTCAGCCTCCATGACCTGCCCGACCAGACCTTCGCGGCGACCCAGGAGACGGTCTCTATAGGTTTTAACTTTTCTTTTGTCCATCTTTGCTTTGTCCTTTACTCCTTCGGTTCTACCGATGCCTTGAAAAGGATGCGCCTCATCATTTCTGATACGGCAACCCGTGTATGATCGTGTAAGCCCTGTAAAGCTGTTCGAGCAGGAGGACTCGCGCCATCTCGTGCGTCAGGGTCAGACGAGAGAGAGACCACCTTAGCCCGGCACGCTCCCTGACCTCCTGAGAGACTCCATGAGGCCCACCGATGATAAAGACCACATCCTTTGTCCCGCCCGTCTGCCACCCTTCGACCTGCGCGGCCAGCTCTGAGGAACTCCACTGGCGTCCCTCGACATCCAGCAGAATGTTCAGCGCCTCTGGACGGAGCGCGCTTATGATGCGCCGGCCCTCATCTTCGATGCCTTCGCGGGGCGAGCGCGCTGCGCTCTCTCTCAGCTCCAACACCTCGCAGCGCGTAAACCGCCCGAGCCTCTTCAAATACTCATCCACCAGCGCACGCAGATGCGCGTCCCTGGTCTTGCCCACCCAGACGAGCCGCACGCGCATCGCTAGAGGGATGAGGGCGGAGGGATGAGGGATGAAAGGAACGCTTGCCGCCGCGACCCTGGTTTTTTATCTTCATCCCTCATCCCTCATCCCTTTCTTTGTAGCGCGCGAGCTTCTCGTACAGGTTCTTGCGGCTGATGCCGAGCAGGCGCGCGGCCTCAGACTTGTTGCCCCGGCAAGCCTTGAGCGTCTCTTTGATGTATTCGGCTTCCAGCTCTGCCAGGGTCGCCTGCCGCCCGCCGCTCCTCTGTCGAGTGACGGATGCGCGCAGGGGCTCAGGTAAGTCAGCCGCCTCCACCCGCTCGCCGTTGGCGACGATCACGGCACGCTCTAATACGTTGGCCAGCTCGCGTACGTTTCCGGGGAACTCATACTCCTGGAGCAGCGAGCGCGCCTCCCCCGAAATCTCGTTGACCGCGCGCCCATGCTTCGCCGCAAAGAGTCGCAAGAGCTGTCGCGCCAGCTCGCCAATATCCTCGCGCCGCTCTCTGAGGGGCGGCACATGCACGTGAACGACGTTCAGGCGATAGAACAGGTCTTCGCGAAAGCTGCGACGCTTGACGGCCGTCTGAAGGTCAACGTTGGTGAGCGCCAGGAGGCGCGCATCGACCTTGATCGTGCGCCGCCCGCCGAGGCGCTCGAACTCGCGCCGCTCGATGACGCGCAGCAGCTTGGCCTGCGCGTCCGTCGAAAGATGCGCGATCTCGTCCAGGACGAGCGTGCCCCTGTGCGCGGCCTCAAGCCGTCCGGGCCTTGCTTCGACCGCGCCCGTGAAAGCGCCGCGCTCGTAGCCGAACAGCTCCGCCTCAAGCAGCTCCGCCGGGAGAGCCGCGCAGTCTATCTTGACCAGCCCGGCGCGCGAGCGTTTTGAGCGCTCGTGAATGAAGCGGGCGAGCGCGTCCTTACCCGCGCCAGACTCTCCGGTCACGAGCACGTTGGCGTCCGTCACGGCGACACGGGAGGCTACGCGCACAGTCTCGCGCATCGCGCCTGAGTGCGCCACGATCTCGATCACGATTCTTTTCTCAAAGAGCCCTCGTCGCGCCCCTCTGCGAACTCCGACGGCAGGGGCACGCGCGCAGCATCACGCCACAGCCGCTCAAGGTCATAAAAGCGGCGCGCCTTGTCCTCGAAGACGTGCACGACGAAATCACCGTAATCGACCAGCACCCATTCGGCAGTGTTGTAGCCTTCGACGCGAGCGGCGCGCGTGCCCTGCTTCTTCAACTGCTCGACAACCTCGTCGGCCACTGCCTGCACCTGTCTCGGGTTCGTGCCGCTCGTGATGATGAAATAATCTGTAAAGCTGGCGATGGCGCGCAGGTCTAGCACTACAGGGTCTAGGGCCTTCTTATCGCTCGCCGCGCGCAAGGCCGTACAGATGCGCTCGTCCAACTCGTCACCGCATCCTTCGGGGCTGCGCTCCGGAGCGCCCCCCTCGCGCCCGCGCGCCGTCGCGGCCTCAGCCTTCATGGCCTGCTCCGGATGCAGCACCTTCTCCTTGATTGAAGAATTCTCTTTCATGCCTCTCTCTCTGTATAGAGCCTGTACTTTCTGATGTAATCGGCCACGGCCGCCGGGACAAGCTGGCCCAGCTCGCCGGAGCGCCCCTCTCGCACCCGCCGCCGAATCTCCGTGGCCGAAACATCCATCAACACGGCGTCTGTGACGTAGAGCCTCGGGCCCACCGCATCGCCGACCTCTGCCGCCACCCATTGGGCCCGAGCGCCGCGCAGGTCAACGATTCTCTCACGCACGCTCTCGGGCACATGCTCCGAACCGAGCTCGTAACCGGGCCGCGTGACGATGATGTGATCGCTCATCTCAAGCAGCCGTTCCCACTCGCGCCAGGTCGTAATGTCTGCCCACGAATCCGCGCCCATGATGAAGAAGAGCCGCGCCCGTGGGCCAGCCTCCTCTTGCAAGCGCGAGAGCGTCTCGACCGTATAGGGCTTTTCGGGCGCATCCAGCTCTATGCTTGAGACTCGCAGCCGCTCATCTCCCTGTGTCGCCAGGGCCAGCATCGCGTAGCGATGAAGCCCCGGCGTCGTCCCGCGCCCGCGTTTGTGCGGCGCGACGTGCGCCGGAATAAAAAGAACGTGGTCGAGCGCGAACAGCTTGAGGATGTTCGCGGCGACCGCCAGATGCCCGACGTGAACCGGATCGAATGTGCCTCCGTAAAGAGCTATACGCTTTCGCCCGTCCATCGAAACTTTTTATCCAGCCTGCCCCGTGCTGCTACTGCCCGCGCAGCACTTTCTTCATCGCTACTGCGCCAGCTAAGACGACGCGGCACGCATCTCTTCCGCCACCTGACCGGCGGCGCGCGCGTTCAACTCGTCCAGGGTTCGGGCGACTGCGTTCACCAGCTCGCGCACGCCCTCGTTAGTCGCCGAGGAGATGGCATAAAAATCTCTTCCGTCAGCCTGGGCCCGCGCCCTCAAACTGTCCAGGCGCTCAGGCTCGTCCAGCGCGTCCAGTTTCGTCGCGACGACTATCTGCGGCCGCGCCGCAAGCTCCGGGTCGTAAGCCTCAAGCTCGCGATTGATCGTCTCGTAGTCTGCGACCGCGTCGCGACCCGAGGCGGACGACACGTCAACCAGATGAAGCAACAGCTTGGTTCTCTCGACGTGGCGCAGGAAACGGTCGCCCAGGCCAGCCCCCTTGTGCGCGCCTTCAATCAGGCCCGGAATGTCTGCGACGACGAAGGTACGGAACTCGCCCAGGTCAACGACGCCGAGGTGCGGCTCAAGGGTGGTGAAAGGATAGTCGGCGATCTTTGGACGAGCGGCGGAGATGGTCGAGATGAGCGTTGATTTCCCCGCGTTCGGAAAACCCACTAGGCCGACATCCGCCAGCAGCTTCAACTCAAGCTGAAGCTCTCGCTCCTCGCCCGGGCTCCCCTCCTGGTGATAGCGCGGCGCGCGATTGGTCGAAGTCGTGAAGTGTGAATTACCGAAACCGCCACGGCCCCCGCGCGCAGCCAGCCAGCGCTCGCCGCTGCGCGTAAAGTCGTAGAGCAAATCCCCCGTCGCGGCGTCTAAGACCTGTGTCCCGACCGGAACCTTCACGACTGTGTCCGCGCCGTCGCGGCCCGCGCGGTTCGAGCCCTCGCCGTGACGGCCGCGCTCGGCCGTGTGCTCAGGGTTGTAGCGCAGGTGTAGCAGCGTGTTCAGCGACTCGTCGGCTTCGAGCCAGAGGTCGCCGCCGCGCCCGCCGTCGCCGCCCGATGGCCCGCCGCGCGGCACGAATTTCTCGCGGCGAAAGGCCGTCACGCCGTTGCCGCCGTGTCCCCCCTGTACGCGAATCTTGGTGCGATCAATAAACAATTAAAAGTCCAAAATCGAAAGCGACGCCCGCTGCTCGAAGGAGTGAAAGCACTCGGCGCAGGCGTCGCATCTCTTGCGGGCTTTTTCCGTTGCCCTCTGCTTATGCGGCGGCGGCCGGGGCTGCCTGTTCCGACGCGGCCGCTGCGTCAGGATAAACGCTAATGAATTTGCCCGAACGGCCCTTATCCTCGAACTTCACCGTGCCGTCCACGAGGGCAAACAGCGTATCGTCTTTGCCGCGCCCGACGTTCTTGCCGGGCTTCCATTTAGTGCCGCGCTGGCGGGCCAGGATGTTGCCGCCGAGCACACGCTCGCCGCCGAATTTCTTGAGTCCTAACCGCTGTGATTGCGAGTCGCGCCCGTTGCGCGAAGAACCGACGCCCTTTTTATGTGCCATTTTTAAAAACTCCTTATGAACTCAGAATAAAAGCGAAGCTGTTCATTCTGTGCCCCGTGTTCTGCTCTACCCGATTGAATCTATCTTCAGCGTCGTGTAGCCCTGGCGATGGCCCTGCTTGCGCTTGTACTGTTTACGACGCTTCTTCTTAAAGACTATGATCTTGTCGTCGCGGCCGTGGTCAACGATAGTGGCGGCGACACGCGCGCCCTCGACGAGCGGCGAGCCGGCCTTCGGTTCGTCGTCGCCCGCGGCCAGCAGAAGCACATCCAGCTCGACCGATTCACCGGCCTGCTTGTCCATGAGGGGCACGCGCACGGTTGCGCCCTCTTCGACGCGAAACTGCTTGCCGCCCGACCTGATTATTGCGTAAGACATCTCTCGAACCCCCTCCGGCGAGCCTCACTCGCTATAGAAAAGTCGTTTATTATAAAGGCACTACCACGGCACAGTCAACGCGCGCGGGCGCGGCTATTTCGTTCTTCCCTTGAAGCCGTTATTCGACTGGAAATTCTCCATGAATTTCGTCGAGAACTGGCCCGCCTGGAAAGCCGGATCGTCCATGATCTTGAGGTGCAGCGGGATGGTCGTCTTGATTCCCTCGACCACCATCGCCTGAAGCGCGCGGCGCATACGCGCGATGGCCAACTCCCTTGTGCGCGCATGGACGATCACCTTGGCGATCATCGAATCGTAATAAGGCGGCACGGTGTAACCCGGATAAGCCGCCGTGTCCACGCGCACGCCGGGCCCACCCGGCAGATTGAAGGCTGTAATCAAGCCGGGCGACGGCACGAAAGTCTCCGGGTGCTCGGCGTTGACGCGGCACTCGATGGCGTGTCCGACGATGGGCACGTCCTCCTGCGCGTAGCCAAGCTCTTCTCCCTGGGCCACCCTGATCTGACTGCGCACGATGTCGATGAGCGTGACCATCTCCGTCACGGGATGCTCGACCTGTATGCGCGTGTTCATCTCCATGAAGTAGAAGCTGTTGTCTTCGTCCAGGAGGAACTCGAACGTCCCGGCGCTCGAATAGCCTATGCGCTTGCAGGCGGCAACGGCGGCCTCTCCCATAGTTGCGCGCAGCTCCTTGGAGAGCACAGGCGAGGGAGCCTCTTCGAGAAGCTTCTGATGGCGTCGCTGAATCGTGCATTCGCGCTCGCCGAGGTGTATGCAGTTGCCGTGCTCGTCTGCGAGCACCTGAATCTCTATGTGGCGCGGGCGCTCTATGTAACGCTCTATGTAGACATCCCCGTTCTTGAAGGCCGCTGCCGCTTCGTTCGAGGCCGTTTCCAGTGCCGGGCCCAGCTCTTGCTCCGAGCGCACGATACGCATGCCGCGCCCGCCGCCTCCGGCCGCAGCCTTGACGATCACGGGATAGCCGATCTCGCGCGCAAGCCTTAGCGCCTCTTCCTCCGATTCCAGGGGGTCAGGGCTGCCGGGCAGGATGGGCACACCGGCTTCCTGCATGGCGCGGCGCGCCTCCACCTTGTCGCCCATCAGGCGTATGACCGAAGCCTGTGGGCCAATGAATTTGATGTTGCAGGCTTCGCAGATTTCCGCGAAGTAAGCCGACTCGGCGAGAAAGCCGTAGCCCGGATGAATGGCATCTACGTTGGTGATCTCGGCGGCGCTGATGATGGCCGGGATGTTGAGATAGCTCTGGGCCGAAGGGGCCGGGCCAATGCAGTAGGCTTCGTCTGCAAAGCGGACATGGAGCGAGTCGCGGTCTGCCACGCTATGGACGGCGACCGTCTCGATGCCCATCTCCTTGCACGTCCAGATAATACGGCACGCGATCTCGCCGCGATTAGCGATCAGGATTTTACGGAATTGACGCGTACCTGTAGTCATAACAAAGTAATGAGTGATGAGTGATGCGAGATAAGCTTTTCAAGAGCTTGCCGCTCGTCACTCAGGGCTCATCGCTGCTTCCTTATCTTTTAATGCCGAAGAGCGGCTGGCCGTACTCTACGGGCTGGCCGTTCTCGACGTAAATCTTGACGACCTCGCCGCTGGTTTCCGCCTGGATCTCGTTCATCAGCTTCATCGCTTCGATGATGCAAACGACCATGTCCGGGTCAACGTGTGTGCCGAGACGGACAAAGGGCTCGGTGGTGGGCGAAGGCGCGCGATAAAAGGTTCCGACAATCGGCGAAGTGATGATGTGCAGCCCCTCGTCTTCGCCCGCCTCGGCCGGTTCCGCTGCGCTTGGGCCCACTGCCGCCGCGCTCGCTGAGACGCTCGTCTCCGCCGCAGAGGCCGCAGGGGGAGCCGACGATGGCGACGTGTTGACAGGAGGCGGCGGAGGAGGCGCAAGAGCAGCGCCGGTCGTCGGAGGCGGGGCGGCGGCTGCGATAATTTGCGGCGCAAGCTCGCGGCGCAGGCGCACGCGTATGCCTTCGCGCTCCAACTCGAAATCCGTGAAGCCGTGTTGCGCGATCAGCTCGACCAGCTCGCGCAGCTCCTCCACGTTGAGCGTGGCTTCGGGGCGGCGCGGCTGTTGTTGCTGCTGCGGCTGGTGGCGACGCCTGCCACGGTCGCGCCCGCCGCCGCGCTCGTGCCGCTCTTCCCTGTTCGGCTTCGGCGAACGATCTTCGCTCGAAGGGTGCTGAGTCTCCTGTTCGCTCATTCTTTTTCCATTCCAGGCCGCCAGGCGGCGCGCTCCTCCCTTGAGAACAAAGCGAAGAGCCCCAATTATTCCCGTACATTTGCCGACGGTAAATCGGGGCTCGCGGTCGGCTCTTCAAGCTCGCTTCCGGGCCCACTTCACGAAGCGGGGCAAGTCCGTGCGGGCCAAGGCTCGATTGATTCAACTCTGCGCTTTAGTCGAAGCGCCCTACTCTTCCGTATCCTGCTCGGCGGCTGTTGATTCGGTCTTCTTTGCGCGCCGCCCGCCCTTGGGCTTCTGCTCCTCTGTCTGCTCGTCCCGTGTCTCTTCGCCGCTCCCGCGCGCACGGGTTGTCTCTTCCTTCTCGAAAGTCTTGTCGGCTTTACGCCCGGCGCGACGCCCGCCCTCGGCAGCCTTCGTCTCGCTGGCCTTCGTCGCCTTCTTCTTTCCGCTCGTCGCAGCCTTGGCCCGTTTCGTGGCGGCCTCTATGGCTTCACGCTCGCGCGGGTTATCGACCAGCTCGATGATCGCAAGCTCTGCGTTGTCGCCGTCACGACGGCCCAGCTTGATGATGCGCGTATAACCGCCGGGACGGTCTTTGAAGCGCTCGCCCAGCTCGTCGAAGAGCCGCTTGAGGGCCAGCACGCCGGCCGTGCGCGGCGCGCGCGGCTGTCCGCGACGACCGGCCGAAGGGGCCTGCTGTCGATTGCCGGAATGAAAGAAGCTGGCTGCCTGGCGGCGCAGGTGTACGGCCTGCACGCCCGCCTCATCGCCTTCGAGGCTCTGCGCGCGGCGCGAGAGCGTGATGGCGCGCTCGACGAACGGGCGCAGCTCTTTGGCCTTCGGCAGAGTCGTGATGATCCGCTCGTCGTGCGCGTTAATCAGCGAAGTCGCCAGGTTGCGCAGCATGGACATGCGGTGCGCCGTCGTGCGCCCAAGTTTACGATGTGCCTTTAAGTGTCTCATGATCTGTTCTAGCTGCCGGTGTTCAGCTCTCTCTTTTCATCGCTGACCGCTGACGGCCTCTTTATTCTTCGTCGTTGTCTTCGTAATCGCTGAGGTCGCCGTCGCGCCCGCCCGTGCCCGGAATGGGGTTGCCCTGCGCGTCGAACTCCATGCCGAAGTCTAGGCCCATGCCGTTCAAGATGTCCTTGATCTCGTTCAAGCTCTTCTTGCCGAAGTTCTTGGTCGCCAGCATCTCGCGCTCACTTCGCTGCACGAGGTCGCGGATGGTGCGAATGTCTGCGTTCTTCAGGCAGTTGTAGGAGCGCACCGATAGCTCAAGCTCGTCCACCGAGCGATCAAGCTGATCGTTACGGGGCAGCGGCGGCCGCTCCATGTTGGCGTAGGCAAAGTCGTCCGTGTCCTCTTCAAAGTTGATGAAGATGGACATGTGATCTTTGATGAGCTTCGCGGCGAGGCCAATCGCATCGTCGGGCTTGACGGAGCCGTCCGTCCAGACCTCAATCGTGAGCTTGTCAAATTCGGTGTTCTGACCCAAGCGCGCGGCCTCGACCGTGTAGTTGACCTTCTTGACAGGCGTGTGCACGGAATCCACAGGGATGTAGCCCAGGCTCAGGTCTTCGTCGAAATTGCGCTCGGCCGAGACGTAGCCACGCCCCCGCTTCAAGCGCATCTCGATGCGTAAAGAACCGCCCTCGCTCACGGTCGCGATGTGAACGTTTGAGTCGAGCACCTCCACGTCCGCATCCGCCTCGATGTCGCCGGAAGTGACCTCGCCCGCGCCCTCCTTCGTGATCGTCAAGGTCTTCGACTCATTGCCGTGCAGCTTGAAGGGAACCTGCTTGAGGTTCAAGATCACGTCGGTCGCATCCTCGACCACGCCGTTGATGGAAGAGAACTCGTGCTCGACGCCTTCGATCTTGACGGCCGTGATGGCCGCGCCTTCGATGGAAGACAGAAGCGCGCGACGCAGAGAGTTGCCGACGGTCGTACCGAAGCCGCGCTCGAAGGGCTGAGCAGAAAAGCGCCCGTAGCGCTCTGTCATCGTGTCCGTGTCAGCCGCCAGGCGGCGCGGCATTTGAAAACCTGTCCAGAGATTATTTTGATCCATAGCCATAATGTTTCGTATCGAGAGTAAATCCTTAACCATAATCCGGAAGCGGCCCCGAAGCTGTGAGCGCGCTTCCTCGGTCTTGCGACATTGGCCGCAACAGGCCGGGGCGCGCCCGCTCGCTCTGAGGCGGCACGCTTCCCCGGTTACTTGCTATAAAGCTCGACGATCAATTGCTCGTTGATCGAACGGTCAATATCGGCACGCGTCGGCAGAGTCGCAACCCTCACGCTCATGTCAGCGCCATCGACGGGCACAATCCAGGAGGGACGACCCCGCCCGGCAGCCGTCTGCCATGCGCCTTCGATGTGCGGATTCTTGCGGCTCGCTTCCTTGATGGTGATCTGGTCGCCGGGCTTGATCTGGAAAGAGGGGATGTCAACCTTGCGCCCGTTGACTTCGATGTGGCCGTGATTGACGAGCTGGCGCGCTTGACGACGCGAGGTCGAAAAGCCTGCGCGATAGACGGCATTGTCCAGGCGACGCTCAAGCAGGAACAAGAGGTTCTCGCCCGTGATGCCCTTCTGACGCGCGGCGCGCTCGAAGTAGTTGCGGAACTGACCTTCGAGGATGAAATAAATGCGTTTGACCTTCTGCTTCTCGCGAAGCTGCTGGCCGTAGCCGACCAGCGCCTTGCCGCGACGAAGACTATTGCCGTGCTGGCCGGGCGGCTGCGTGCCGCGCTTCTCAATCGGACATGAGGGCTTGTAGCAACGGTCGCCCTTGAGGAAAAGTTTTGCACCTTCGCGGCGGCACAAACGGCACACCGCTTCTCTATACCTAGCCACTTCTGTTTTGCCTCCAGTCTATCTCACTACTAGACGGAAAAGTTTACAGGCCATGAGGACGGCTGCCTTCCGTTGTGCGAAAGCAGCAGCGCGTGCGGCCCTTCATCCTTTAGGTTAAAAAATCAGTGACAAGTGACAGGTGACAAGTGACGAGATAAAAGCTTTTCCAGCTTGCCATTCGTCACTTGTCACTCGTCACTGTCTTCTTAAACTCTGCGCCGCTTCGGCGGACGGCAGCCGTTGTGCGGAATGGGCGTCGTGTCACGAATGGTCGTGACGCGGATGCCGGCGTTATTGATCGCGCGAATCGCGGACTCGCGCCCGCCGCCGGGCCCTTTGACGCGCACTTCGCACTGCTGCATCCCGGCCTCTCTGGCCTTATTGGCGGCCTCGTAAGCGGCCTGCTGCGCGGCGAACGGAGTTCCTTTGCGCGAGCCACGGAAGCCGCGCGCGCCCGAAGAGGACTGCGCGATCAGGTTGCCTTCGAGGTCTGTGATCGAGATCAGCGTGTTATTAAAAGAGGCCGCGATATAAGCGATCCCGTTCGGGATATTCTTCTTCTCTTTCTTGCGAAAGACCTTCTTTTTTCCGCCTGCTGCTTTTGCCATAATTAAGCTTTCAGTTATCAGCTTTCAGCGCTCAGCAAAAGCCACGAGGCTCGATGCTGATCGCTGACGGCCCGATTGCTACGTCTACTTCTTGCCGGGCGCTTTCTTCTTAGCGATGGTTGCGCGACGCGGGCCCTTGCGTGTGCGCGCGTTGGTGTGTGTGCGCTGTCCACGGACGGGCAGCCCCCGCCGATGACGAAGTCCACGGTATGCGCCGATGTCCATCAGGCGCTTGATGTCCATCTGGACGCGCTTGCGCAGGTCGCCCTCGATCTCGCCCTGCGTGTCTATGATGGAGCGGATGCGTCCGAGTTCGTCCTCGCTCAAATCCCTGACGCGCGTGTCCAGGTTGACCTGGGCCTCCTGCAAGATGGAGGTCGCGCGCGAGCGCCCGATGCCGTAAATATAAGTGAGGCCGATCTGTGCCCTCTTGTTCGGCGGAAGATCAACTCCAGCTACACGAGCCATGTTCTATTTCTCTCCAACTCTCTCGAAAGAACCTGAGATTCCCGACGGGGACGCCTCAGATTGCCGTTACCCTTGCCGCTGTTTATGCTTCGGATTGGTGCAGATCACCCTGACCACGCCCTTGCGGTGGATGATCTTGCAGTTATCACACATCTTCTTGACTGACGCTCTGACTTTCATCTGCTCGGCCCTCGCCCCTCGTGGTCTGCCGTGTCCGGCCCTCTATTTGTAACGGTAGGTGATTCGACCCCGATTCAGGTCATAAGGCGAAAGCTCGACGAGCACGCGGTCGCCGGGAAGAATACGGATAAAGTGCTTGCGCATCTTGCCGGAGATGTGCGCGAGCACCTGATGTTGATTATCCTCTAGCTCGACTCGAAACATGGCGTTCGGCAAAGTTTCCAGAACCTTCGCCATGACTTCTATCGCTTCTTCCTTCGCCATACCTTCATAAATGGTAAATTTGCCTTCACCGACAAACTGTGAATAATAGCATGTGCGCCAGCCTTTGCCAAGCCGCGACGGCCCGGCCCAGCCGAGCCAGTAAGGCCGCCTCACACGCCGACCGCCTGCGTCTCTTTTTCCTCGCCCACGGCGACACGGGTCAGGATTTCCGGCCCCGCTTCGGTAATCGCAATCGTATGCTCGCAGTGGGCGCTGGGCCGCCCGTCCAGGGTCACGACCGTCCACCCGTCCTTGAGGACTTTCGTGAGGTGCGTCCCCATGTTGACCATCGGCTCGACTGCAAAGACGTAGCCGTTTTTGATCTTAGCGCCCTTGCCCGGCGTCCCGTAATTGGGAATCTGCGGGTCTTCGTGCATGCGGCGGCCTATGCCGTGTCCGACGTAATCGCGCACGACCGTGTAGCCGTTGGCCTCGGCGTGCTCCTGCACGGCCCAGCCTATGTCGCCGAGGTGGCGGCCCTCGCGGCACTGCTCTATGGCCCGCTCAAGGCATTCTTCCGTGACGCGAATCAGCCGGAGCAGATCGTGCGAGACGCGGCCCACCGGGACTGTGACGGCCGAGTCGCCGACGAAGCCTTCCAGAGTCGCCCCGCAGTCTATGGAGAAGATGTCGCCCTCCTTCAACTTGTAGTTGGAGGGAAAGCCATGCACGACCTGTTCGTTGACGGAAGCACAGATGGAGAAGGGATAGCCGTGATAGCCCTTGAAGGTCGGCAGCGCCCCCGCCGCGCGGATCATCTTTTCCGCCGCGCGGTCAACTTCCAGAGTCGTCACGCCCGGCTCTACCATCCGGCGCAGCTCTCGAAGGACGCGCCCGACCAACTGGCCTGCGGCCCGCATCTTCTCCAATTCCTTTTTAGACTTCCCGATAATCATAAAGCAGTGATGAACGACCGGGCCGTTGCCTCTTACTCATCGCTCCTCACTATCCTTTCAACGTCGGCGTAAATCTCTTCGGGGTCGCGCGTGCCGTCAACGCGACGCAGGAGCCCGGCCGCCTCGTAATACTGGATGAGCGGGCGCGTCTGCTCGTCGTAGGTGTGCAGGCGCGCGCGCACCGTCTCAGGGTTGTCGTCGGCACGATGATTGAGCTGCGCCTCGGGGTGCAGGTCGCAGACGTTATCGGCCTTCGGGGGCTTGAAGTAAATATTATAGATTTCGCCGCAGACGGGGCAATTGCGGCGTCCGGTCATGCGCTTTTCCAGCAACTCCAACGGCACGCTCAACAGAATCGCCTGGATTCTTTTCCCCTGCTCGGCGGCTAGGCTCTCAAGCATGGCGGCCTGCGCGGGCGTGCGCGGAAAGCCGTCCAGAATATAGCCGCGACGGCAATCACCTTGAGCCGTGCGCTCGCGCACGATGCGAATCGTCAGCTCGTCCGGGATGAGACGGCCGGCTTCCATCAGGGCTCGCACCTCTTCGGCCAGGGGCGTGCGCTGCTCCTTGAGCGCGCGAAACATGTCGCCGGTCGAAATCTGCGGCAGCCCCAGACGCTCCTGAAGCAGACGCGCCTGCGTCCCCTTCCCAGCGCCCGGCGCTCCCATTAAGACTACAATCTTATCCATTCAAAACTGTCAGGCGCGTCTGCCGCGCAGGCGTCCGCCCGAGCCGAGGAACCCTTCATAGTTGCGCATCACTAGCTGGGCCTCGATCTGCGCGACCGTATCCATCGCCACGCCGACCAGAATCAGGAGCGACGTGCCGCCGAAATAGAACTGGTAGCCCATGCCAGTCGGAATCCAGCCCAATCCCGGCGTAGTGCTGACGAAGGCGTCGAGCCACGGGCCAACCCAGGGCAGGCGGCCCAATTTGAAGCCGCTCAGCATGAACTGCGGAATAAAGGCTATGACGGCCAGGTAGATCGCGCCGACAAAGGTCAGACGGGTCAGGATCAGGTTCAAGTATTCGGCCGTGGCCTTTCCGGGCCGTATGCCCGGCATGAAGCCGCCGTGCTTGCGCAGGTTATCGGCCACCTCTTCAACGTTGAAAACGATGGAGACGTAGAAAAAGGTGAAGACGACGATGAGCGTGATGAAGATCAGCTCGTAATAGGGGTCGCCGCCGTGAAACGCGCCGAAGAAGTTATAAATCTTGCCCCAGGTTGACTCGGGGTTGTTCGGGTCTGGCGGAAAGGCCGAAAAGACCGTCTGCGGCAGCGCGAGCACAGAAGAGGCGAAGATGACGGGGATGACGCCGCCCATGTTGACCTTCAGCGGCATGGTCGTCTGCTGCCCGCCGACCATTTGACGCCCGACGTGGCGCTTGGCATAGCTGACGGCGATCTTGCGGCGGCCCGATTCGACAAAGACTATGAAGGCGATCAGGGCGATCAGAGCGATCACGAGCGCGATCACTCCGATGGTCTCCATCACGTCGCCGCCTCTGACGCGCTCGAAGACCTGCATGATTCCGTTCGGCAGGCCGAGGACTATACCCGCGAAGATCAGGAGCGAGATGCCGTTGCCGACGCCGCGCTCGGTGATCTGCTCGCCGAGCCACATGACGAAGATGGTGCCCGTCGTCAAGGTCAGCACAGTCGTCAGCAGAAAGCCCCAGCCAGGGTCGCCCACGCCGTTGACCTGCAACCAGTGTGCGACGAAGGAGGTCTGAATGCAGGCCAGGCCGACGGTCAGATACCTCGTCCACTGGTTGATCTTCTGGCGGCCCATCTCGCCCTCTTCCTGCAATTTCTTCAGGTTCGGGGAGACGACCGTCATCAGTTGCAGGATGATGGAAGCCGTGATGTAGGGCGTCACCCCGAGGGCGAAGACGGAGATGGTGCGGAAGTTCCCGCCCGAAAAGAGGTCGAGCACGCTGAGCAGTGTGCCGCTCACGTCGTTCCACACCTGGGCCAAGCGGTCATGGTTGACGCCTGGGACGGAGACGTGCGCGCCGAAGCGATAGACGGCCAACAAGCCCAGCGTGAAAAAGATACGCTTGCGCAGGTCTGGAACCTGAAACATGTTGCGCACGGCGGCGAGAAACTTTTCCATGACATTACCTCTTCGGATGACGACCGGCCGTAACCAGCCCGGCTCCTGAACGAAAAGCGACGGCTGGATTATCGCTTTCAAGCTGGGGCGAGCGCAAGCGCTCCTTGCGCCCCCGGTCAAGCGAAACCACCGAGACGCGTGCGGCCAGCGAAGCTTTCAAACAGTTGAAGGCTTCAAGAGCTGGCCGCCGTCCTCAGTGGTCTTCAGTTGGCCGTCCGGTTTTCAATCCCCTTGGACTACTACTGGGCCGTCGCTTGCTCGCCCGTCGCTGCACTGGCGGCGGCTGTGTCGCGCGTAATCAAGGTGGCAGCGCCTCCGGCTTTCTCTATCTTCTCGCGGGCGCTTCGTGTGAAGCGATGCGCGGAGATGCGCAGGGCCTTGGAGATGTCGCCCGTGCCGAGCACGACCACGTCGCGCTTGGCCTTCTTGATGAGCCCGCGCTCGTGCAGCAGCTCAGGGGTGACTTCCTCGCCCGCGTCGAAATTTTGATCGAGCGCCGAGAGGCTCACTTCAATCCACTCTTTCTTAAAGATGTTGGTGAAGCCGCGCTTGGGCAGGCGGCGATGCAAGGGCATCTGGCCGCCTTCAAAGCCGATCTTGGCCGAATAGCCCGAACGCGATTTTTGTCCCTTTTCGCCCCGCCCCGCAGTCTTGCCGAGACCGGAGCCGGGCCCGCGCCCGACACGCTTCTTCTTGTGCGTAGAGCCCTGCGGCGCATGTAAATTATTAAGACCGATAGCCATGATTTACTCCAACATTAATAGAGCTATTCTATGATGCGCAGCAGATGCGGAACCTTCTGGACGAAGCCGCGCATGGCCGGTGTGTCCGGCCGCTCGACGATCTGGTTCAGCTTGGTCAAGCCGATGCTGCGCACGATCTGCTTATGAGTTTTCGGGGCGGCGATAAAGCTGCGGTAATACTGTATGCGAATGGTCGCGCCGCCCTCTGTACCGCTCGCCTGCTCCTCGTTCTTCTCCTGCTCAGCCATCTTACAACTCCTCCACTTGCTTGCCGCGCAGACGCGCCAGCTCCATCGGGTCTTTCATCTTCAGCAGCCCGTCGAAGGTTGCGCGCACGACGTTGTGCGGGTTCGCAGAGCCGAGCACCTTCGTACGGACATCGCGGACTCCTACGGCCTGCATGACGGCGCGCACAGCGCCGCCGGCGATGACGCCCGTGCCCTCGGAAGCGGGCTTCATCAGGACGCGGCCTGCGCCGTACTTGCCTATGAGCTGGTGCGGCAAGGTGTTGTTGATGAGCGGGACGCGAATCAGATTCTTCTTGGCCGCCTCGATGCCCTTCTTGATGGCGAGGGGCACTTCGCGCGCCTTGCCGCTGCCGAAGCCGACGTGGCCGGCCTCGTCGCCGACGACTACCAGCGCGGCGAACGAGAGATTCTTGCCGCCCTTGACCACCTTGGTCACGCGGTTGATCGAGATGACCTGATCCTTCAGATCAAGCCCCTGTGCTGAGATGCGTTGCTTGGGTTGTCTCATTGCTCTTCCTGTGTCTCTGCTGTTGCGGCTCCGTTGCCCTCGGCCGCTTCTTCGTCACGGTTCAGCCCGGCTTCGCGCGCCGCATCCGTCAGCGCCTTGACGCGGCCGTGATAGAGATAGCCGCCCCTGTCAAAGACTACGTGGCTGATGCCTGCGGCCCGCGCGCGCTCGGCTATGGTGCGGCCGACGCGCTCGGCGGCTTCAATGTTACCGCCCGTCTTGCCCCTCAAATCCTTCTCGGTCGTCGAGGCCGAACAGAGCGTTCGCCCGTTCTCGTCGTCAATGACCTGAGCGTAGATGTGATTCAGGCTGCGGTAGATCGCCAGGCGCGGGCGCTCATGCGAGCCCTGTACCTTGCGTCGGATGCGCCTGTGGACGGCGCTGCGAACTGCTGCTCGATTCCTGTTTGCCATATCTTTACCAAATGATGAATGCAGAAGGATGAATGATGAACGATAAGACAAAGCCTCTTTAATTCATCCCGCAAAGTTCATCCTTCATCCTTTATTTGCCTGTCTTACCGGGCTTCAATTTCAGCGGCACATCGGCGTAGCGCACGCCCTTGCCTTTGTAGGCATCGGGCTTTCGCAGCTTGTGCATCTCGGCGGCCACCTGGCCCAACTTCTGCTTGTCTATGCCGGTGAGCGTCAGCGTAGTCTGGTACTGCTGAATGCTGGCCTTGGCGGCGACGCGCTCAGTCTTGACATCAATGCCCTCGGGCAGCGGGAACTCAATCGGGTGCGAGTAGCCGAGCGAGAAGACTATCTTTCGGCCCTGCACGTCTGCCTTGTAGCCGACGCCAACCACATCCATCTGTCGCGTGAAGCCTTCGGTGACGCCGACGACGGCATTGTTCGCCAGTGCGCGCGCCAGACCATGATGGGCCGCCAGCTCATCGTTTGCGCGCTCGGCCACGAGTTGATCGCCCTCCTGGCGAAACGTGATGCCTTCGGGCACCGGCGTCCTCAGCGTGCCCTTAGCGCCCTTCACCTCAAGCTCACGATCACTAATCGTGACGGTGACGCCCTTCGGGATAGTAATAGCTTTCTTTCCAATGCGAGACATAATAACCTCAGTGACGAGTGACGAGTGGCAAGTGACGAGCAAGAGGTTTTATCTTGTCACTCGTCACTTGTCACTTGTCACTGTTAGTAGATTTCTGCCAGCACTTCGCCGCCGATATTCTCGCGCCGCGCGGCTTTACCGCTCATCAACCCGCGCGAGGTCGAGACGATGTTGACGCCGTAGCCGCCGAGGACGCGCGGAATCTCCTGCGAGCCCATGTAGACGCGCCGCCCGGGCCGAGATACTCTCGCCAGGTGCGTGATCGAAGAAGTGCCGCGCGCATCGTAGCGCAGGAAGATGCGTATGTTGCGCTTGACGCCCTCGCCCTTGACGACGAAGTTGTTGATGTAGCCCTCTTCTTTGAGAATGCGGGCGATCTCCAGTTTCAATTTCGAGGCCGGAATATCTACGCGCGAGTGCTTCGCAGCTATTGCGTTGCGGATGCGCGCCAGCATATCGGCGATAGGATCAGTCATTACTCAAACTCCACAAATCAGTGATGAGTGACAAGTGACGAGTGATGAGTTAAAAGCTTTTCTTCTTGCTTGTCACTCGTCACTTATCACTTCTCACTGCTTTTATGCTACCAGCTCGATTTCACGACGCCGGGGATTTGTCCTTGCAGCGCCAGCTCGCGGAAGCAGATGCGGCACAGGTTGAACTTGCGCAGGTAAGCGCGCGGCCGCCCGCAACGCTTGCAGCGCGTGTAGGCCCGGACGGAGAATTTCGGTTTCCGGTTCGCTTTCGCAATCAGTGATTTCTTTGCCATATAACCTCAGTGACAAGTGACGAGTGACAAGTGACGAGCAAGAAGGCTTTTTCTTGTCACTCGTCACTTATCACCCGTCACTGCTTTTTCATTGCCTGAAAGGCATTCCCAAAGCCTTAAGGAGCGCACGCGCCTGCTCGTCGTCGCGCGCCGTGGTGACAATCGAGATGTTCATGCCGCGCGTCTTGTCCACTTTGTTGAAATCGATCTCGGGGAAGATGAGCTGCTCGCGGATGCCGAGCGTGGAGTTGCCGCGCCCGTCGAAAGCCTTCGGGCTTACGCCGCGAAAGTCGCGCACGCGCGGCAGGGCGATTGAGACCAGCCGGTCAAGGAACTCGTACATCCGGTCGCCCCGGAGTGTGACCATCGTGCCGATGGGCATCCCCTGGCGCAGCTTGAAGGAGGCGATGGACTTCTTGGCCTTCGTCACCACGGGCTTCTGGCCCGTGATGGCGCGCAGCTCATCCGCCGCCGTGTCCAGAATCTTCGCGTTCGCAATCGCCTCGCCCATGCCCATGTTGATGACGATCTTTTCCAGACGCGGCACGGCCATCGGGTTGGTGATCTGGAATTCCTTGGAGATGGCCGGGGCAATCTCCTTGTGATAACGCTCTTTTAATCTCGCTGCCATAACCTTTTCGCTCTCTCGCTTTCGCCTGGGTCTCGCGTATCTCAGCGTTTCCAGGCCAGAGTATTTTTCCGTTTCTACTTCTCGACGCTTTGCCCGCTGCGCGAAGCCACCCGACGCTTCGTGCCGTCGCCTTCCACTTCATAACGGACGCGCGTCGGCTTGCCCGATTGCGGGTCGATCAACTGCACGTTAGAGATGTCTATCCAGGACTCTTTGTCGATGATGCCGCCGCCGCGATTGTTGGCCGGGTTGGCCTTCTGGTGCTTCTTGATAATCCCAGCGCCTTCGACTTTAACTTTGCCTCTGGCGGGCGAGACTTCGAGCACGCGGCCGCGATGCGGCGTGCGCTCGCCGTTGCGGTCATACTTGTTGTAGTCCTTGCCACTGATGATGACGACCGTGTCGCCCTTCTTAATCTTGGTGCGCTTGGTTCCCTTGTTCACTTTTATATCACCTCCGGCGCGAGCGAAACGATCTTCATATAATTCTTATCGCGCAGCTCGCGCGCCACGGGCCCAAAGACGCGCGTGCCGATGGGCGTGCCGTCCTCTTTGATGAGCACGGCCGCGTTCTGGTCAAAGCGAATGTAGGTGCCGTCCTTGCGGCGCACCTCTTTGCGCGTGCGCACGATGACGGCCGATTGCACAGTCCCCTTCTTGATCGTGCCGTCCGGCGCTGCTTCCTTGACCGTGACCTTGATGCGGTCGCCTAAGGAGGCGATCTTTCCGGTCGAGCCGCCAATCGGCATAATCATCTCGACCCTGCGCGCGCCCGAATTGTCTGCTACGTCCAGGGACGTTTGCATCTGAATCATTGTTGCTCACTCCGTTCGGCTCTTATTTCTCTGCCTTCTGTACGATCTCGACGACGCGCCAGCGCTTGCGGGCCGAGAGCGGTCTGGTCTCGACAATCCGCACCTTGTCGCCGACGGTCGCGCCCGTCTCGTCGTGGGCCATGAACTTAGAGGTGCGGCGCACGTAGCGACGATACTTCTGATGCTTAATCAGGCGATCCACGCGCACGACGACCGTCTTCTCCATCTTGTCCGAGGCGACCACGCCGACCTTCTGCGCGCGATTGCCGCGCGCGCGCCCGGCTTCCGTGCCCGAAGCGTTGCCCGGCTGCGAGTCAACGTTCGGTGCAACCTGGTGGGCGAGGGTCTCGCCCGCGCGGGTCGCTTCGCTTACCTGTGCCTCATCGGAGGTGGGCTTCACATCCGTCTGATTCTCTTCCGTCATCTCTTACCTCGTTATGGCTTCCTGCTGCACCTGGCGCTCGCGTTGGAGCGTCTGAATCCGTGCCAGCGACTTCTTTTCCTGCCTGATACGCTTGACGGCGTCAACTTCGCCGAGCGCGAGCTTGAAGTTCAAGCGAAAGAGCGACTCTTTCAGACGCTCGGCTTCGGCTTGCAAGTCCTCGTTCGTCAGGTCGCGCAGGCGATCCAGTTCTTCGCGCCTCTTCATTAAATCGCGCCTCCTTCCTGCTCCGCGCGGGTCACAAACTTAGTCTTGATGGGAAGCTTCTGCGCCGCGAGTCGCATGGCCTCGCGCGCCGTCGCTTCGTCCACGCCTTCGATCTCGTAAAGGATGCGGCCCGGTTTGACTACGGCGACCCAGTATTCGGGCGCGCCCTTGCCCTTACCCATGCGGGTTTCCGCAGGCTTCTTGGTGACGGGCTTGTCCGGAAACATGCGTATCCAGATTTTACCGCCGCGCTTGATGTGGCGCGTCATGGCGATACGCGCAGCCTCTATCTGGCGGTCGGTGATCCAGGCAGGCTCCAAAGATTTCAGGCCGTACTGACCGAAGCTGATCTCCGCGCCGCGATTGGCGACGCCCGTCATGCGCCCGCGCATCTGCTTTCGGTGCTTAACTTTTTTCGGCATTAACATGATTGCTCACTCCGTTGGCAACTGCCCTTATGCTCTATCTCCGCCGCGCGGGCGACGATCACCACCGCGATCACCGCGCTCGCCGTCACGGCCTCCGCCTCCTTCGCGCTCGCGGCGCGTGCGGGGGCGACGCTCGCCGCGCTCGCCGCGCGGCTCGTTGATCGGGTCGGAGCCCGTACCGCGCGCCATCGCAGCCTTCGGGTCGAGAATCTCGCCACGGTAAATCCAGACTTTGACGCCGATGACGCCGAAGGTCGTGTGCGCTTCCGCCAAGCCGTAGTCAACGTCTGCGCGCAAGGTGTGAAGGGGAAGCTGGCCTTGCAAGTGCCACTCGCTGCGGGCGATCTCGGCCCCGTTCAAACGGCCGGAGACTTTGACCTTGATGCCCTGCGCGCCGAAGCGCAAAGACTCCTCGACGGCTTTACGCATGGCGCGGCGAAAGGCTATGCGCTTCTCAAGCTGCGCGGCGATCTTTTCGGCCTGAAGCTGCGCGTTCAGCTCAGGCTTATGAATCTCCTGTATCGAGACCAGGACTTCGCGGCCGGTCTTGGCCGACAGATCGCCCTTGAGCTTGTCTATCTCGGCCCCTTTGCGCCCGATGATGATGCCCGGGCGAGAGGTGTAGATGATGATCTTCAGGCGATTGGCGGCGCGCTCAACGTCCACATGCGAGACGCCCGCCCCGGCAAAGCGCCCCTTCAAATCGCGCTTCAGCTTCAAATCTTCCAGAAGGTATTCGCCGAACTGGCGCTTGGCGTACCAGTGCGAGTGCCAGTCCTTGTTGTAGCCGAGCCTGAATCCGTAAGGATGAACTTTCTGACCCACTTCGTCTTCTCCGTTTCAGTCTAAAAGCGACCTGAATCTATTAATCTCAGAGGCCGAGATTTCAAAATCCAGCTCACGAGCGCGAGCTACTCGGCGCTCGTAGAATCTGTGCTCCCGCCCTCAGCAGTAGTCTCGGCCTGCGCTTCTTCGCCGCCGCCGCTGCTCGGCCTCTCTTCGCCCTCTGCCTTTGGCGCTGTGCGTTTGGGGCGCGGGGCTGCGACCGCTCCACCGCGCTTGCGACTCTTGCTCTCGGCGAGCTTGGCGGGCTTAGCCTCACCGGCCTTGCCGTTTCCGCCTTCGACCTTCTCGTCGTTCGAGAGCAGGATTGTGACGTGGCAGAAATGGCGGCGCTCGCGATAGGCGCGGCCCTGCGGCGCGGGACGCATACGACGGCGATTCTTCGTTGGCCCACGATCTACGAACGCGGCCTTCACCCACAGTTCGTCCGGGTCAACCGCGACGTTGGCCTTCTCGGCCGCTTCAGTCGCGTTGGCGATGGCCGAGCGCACGCAGGCTTCGATGCCGTCGGCCGCACGCTTGTTCGTGTATTGCAGAATCGCCAAAGCCTGGTTGACGTTCTTGCCGCGAATCATATCGACGACGAGGCGCGCTTTCTGCGCCGACCCGCGAAGATATTTTGCACTGGCTCTTGCTTCCATAATCTAACCTCAGTGACGAGTGGCAAGATAAAAGCTTTTGCTTGTCACTCGTCACTTGTCACTATTCACTATTTTTTAGCTACCTTCGCAGACTTCTCTGCCTTCGTGCCGGAATGGCCCTTGAACGTGCGCGTCGGCGCGAACTCGCCGAGCTTATGGCCCACCATGTTCTCCGTCACGTAAACGGGCAGGTGACGTTTGCCGTTATGCACGCCAAAGGTCAGGCCGACCATGTCGGGCGTAATCGTCGAGCGTCGCGACCAGGTCTTGATGGCCGGAGGACGGGCCGCGCCCGCGCGGATGCGCTCCACGGCCTTCTGAACACTTCCGTCAACGAACGCGCCTTTTTTAACTGAACGAGCCATGTTCCCTCTTCACTCCAATCCGAAACTATTACTTCACCCGGCGGTCGCGCACGATCATCTTCTGCGTCCGCTTGTTGCTTCTGGTCTTATAGCCGCGCGTCGGCTGTCCCCAGGGGGTGACGGGGTTGCGGCCGCCGGAGGTTTTACCTTCACCGCCGCCGTGCGGGTGGTCTACGGGATTCATCGCCACGCCGCGCACGTGCGGGCGAATGCCCTTCCAGCGCGAGCGCCCGGCCTTACCGTAAGAGATGTTCTCGTGCTCGACGTTGCCGACCTGTCCGACCGTGGCCATGCAGACGACGGGCACGCGACGAACTTCGCCCGAAGGCATACGAAGCTGCGCGTAGTCGCCCTCCTTGGCGACGAGCTGCGCGAAGGCTCCGGCGCTGCGGGCCATCTGCCCGCCCTTGCCCGGCCTCAGCTCTATGTTGTGAATCTGCGTTCCCAACGGGATATTGCGAATCGGCAGGGCGTTGCCGGGCAGGATGTCCGCCTCGGCTCCGCTCATCACGGTCTTTCCGACTTCGAGGCCAGCGGGCGCGATGATGTAGCGCTTCTCGCCGTCCAGGTAAGTAATCAGCGCGATGTGGGCCGAGCGGTTCGGGTCGTATTCGATCTGCGTGACGCGGCCGGGCACGCCCGCCTTGTCGCGCTTGAAATCGATGATCCGATAGAAACGCTTGTGGCCGCCGCCGCGACGCCTGACTGTAATGCGCCCGTCGTTATTGCGCCCCGAAATGCGCTTCTTCGGTTCCAGCAGCGCCTTCTCTGGCTCGGCCCCAACCGTTAATTCATCGCGCGTCAAATAGGTCTGGTAACGACGCGCCGGCGATGTCGGTGTAAGTTTCTTGATGCCCATAGCTTAAATTCAGTGACAAGTGACGAGTGGCAAGTGACGAGTTAAAAGCTTTCTCTTGCTTGTCACTCGTCACTTATCACTTGTCACTGCTCTTAGATTGCTTCTCCGTAATCGAGCGGCTTCTCGCCCTGTTTCAAAGTGACGTAGGCTTTCTTCCAGGACGGCCTGCGCCCCTCGAAGCGTCCGCGCCGCGCCATCTTGCCCATGTAGTTGATGGTGCGTACCTGATCGACTTTGACCTGAAAGATCGTCTCGACGGCAGACTTGATTTCGGGCTTGGTCGCGCGCCGGTCAACGCGGAAGGTCAACAACTGGCGCGCGTCCTGCGACTCTTCTTTAGCGACCAGCGCCTTCTCCGTAATCACCGGCGACTTAATGATGTCCCACACTGTTCTCATCTTTTAGGCCGCCTCCTCTTCCGTACCGGCTTCCGTTTCAGTTCCCGCACCGCCCGCCTCTTCAGCAGCCGCAGGGCCGCGCCCGTTAGCCTTCTGCGCGTGCGGGTCAAGGATTCTCGTCAACTCTTCGACGGCGGCGCGCGAGAGGATGAGCTTCTCGTGATAGAGCAGGTCGTAGATGTTCAGGCCGCCCGTGCCGACGACCTTGGCCCTGTTGACGTTGCGCGCCGCCAGGAGCAGATTGTCGTTGTCGAGCGAATCGACGATCAACGTCTTAGCCTCGCCCAAACCGAGCGCGGCGAGCGAGCGGACGAACTCTTTCGTCTTCGGCTGATCGAGCGCGAACTCGTCGAGCACGATCAGGTTGCCTTCGCGCACGCGCTCCGACAGGGCAGAGCGCAATGCGCCGCGCCGCATCTTCTTAGGCAGGTTATAAGACCAGTCGCGCGCCTGCGGCCCGTGCGTATTACCGCCGCCTTTCCACAGCGGAGAACGGATGGAGGCTATGCGCGCCCGCCCTGTCCCCTTCTGCTTCCAGAGCTTCTTTCCGGAACCCGAAACATCGCCGCGCGTCTTGGTTCCGACCGTACCGGCCCGAGCGCTCGCCATGAAACTCCTGACGGCGGCATGAATCAACGCTTCGTTCAACTCCGCGCCGAACACAGCGTCGGACAACTCTACGTCGCCGACCTCTTCATTCTTCAGATTGCGCACCTTAACGGTAGGCATAACTTAACTCCAGTGATGAATGACGAGTGACGAGTGACAAGCAAGAAGAACGAGTTTTATTCTCGTCACTTGTCGCTCATCACTTGTCACTGCTTTTTAGCTTTCTTAATAATGACCACGCTGCCGGTCGCGCCGGGGACAGCGCCCCGCACCATCAACAGATTATTCTCGACATCGACGCGCGCCACGGTCAGGCCCTTGACCGTCACCCGCTCGTCGCCCATGTGCCCGGATGAGCGCGTGCCCTTGATGACGCGCGACGGGTAGGCCGAAGCGCCAATGGAGCCGGGCGCGCGCACGTTCATAGAGCCGTGAGATTCGGGCCCGCGATTGAAGTTGTGGCGCTTGACAGTACCGGCGAAGCCGCGCCCCTTGGAGCGGCCGATGACTTCAATCGAGTCGCCGTCGGCGAACTGGTCAACCAGGATTTTATCGCCGACATTGGTCGCGTCTGCCGAATCTTCCAGGCGAAACTCTTTCAGGATGCGGGTCGGAGGAACGCCCCCGCCCGTCTTCTCGAAATGTCCGCGCATCGGCTTGTTGACGTTCTTCAGCTTGATGGGCCGATCTTCGACGAGCCCGAGCTGCACGGCGTTGTAGCCGTCGCGGCCCGCAGCACTCTTTTTCTGGACGACCACGCACGGCCCGGCCTTAATCACCGTCACCGGAGTGACCGTTCCGTCCGCCGCAAAAATCTGCGTCATCCCGACTTTCTTACCGATGATTCCATTAATCATCACTTAACCTCAGTGGTTAGTGACGAGTGGCGAGTGACGAGAAAGAAACAAGGCATCAGCTTGTCACTCGTCACTTATCACTCATCACTGCATTCTTACTGTCTGCCAAACGCTTTGATCTCGACATCGACGCCTGCCGGGAGGTCTAGCTTCATGAGCGCGTCCACGGTTTGCGGCGTCGGGTCTAGAATGTCCATCAGACGCTTGTGCGTTCTGATCTCGAACTGCTCGCGCGATTTCTTGTCCACGTGCGGCGAGCGCAGCACAGTCCACTTATTTTTCAAAGTGGGAAGCGGTATCGGCCCGGCGACACGCGCACCCGTTCGCTTGGCCGTCTCGACGATCTCCGAAGTGGATTGATCCAGCACGCGATGATCGTATGCCTTGAGTCTGATCCTGATCTTTTCGTTCAGCATAATCTTCCTAACTCAAAATGTTTGTGGCAAGAGGGCTATTCAATGACTTCGGAGACCGTACCCGCTCCCACCGTCCGCCCGCCTTCCCTGATCGCAAACCTCAACCCCTTCTCCATCGCAATCGGCGCAATCAACTCGATCTCCATCGCCACATTATCCCCAGGCATCACCATCTC
>DASVQF010000032.1:0-164069 GCA_036389315.1 Pyrinomonadaceae bacterium | reverse complement strand
ATGATGATCTCGGCGAAGAGTGTCGAGTAGGCCAAGGTGCATTCCTGTGCGTAAGCAATGTAGTGCCAGCCCGAAGTGACCTCTCGGGCTGTGTACTGATAGAGCGGCAGGCCCAGGCGTTGCAGTTGCGGCCACAGCTCCCTTTGTGGGATTCCCCGGATGAAGCTGGTCGGCCGGACGAACCTCAGACTCCTCATGACGGTTCACTTAAGTCTGCACCAACACCCAGATAAAGGAGTGTCAGCCGTGAGTAAGAAACTAGCGATGATATTGACTCTCGTCTATGTGCTGGGCTTCAGCATCTTTGTCACTGCACAGGACTCCGATAACAGCGCCGGGGCCAGCGCCGCCGCGTCGAACTCTGCAAACACAAGGAGGGCGGCTAATATTAGGGGCGGCAATGGCAACTGGCCCCCCTCTGGCCGCAATGCCAACTGGCCACCCCGCCGCCGTCGTCGTCATGTCCGTGTCCCGCGCGGCAGCAAAAATGCCAATTGGCCTCCCTCACGTTCTTCAGGTCACCCTCGATGAACATTACCAAAGACCCTTGACCATTCACCTTCAGGCGCGCGAGCCATCCTGTTTGAGTTTGGCCTGACAAAGCTGTAACGTATTGGGTAATGGTTGCTCCCAAACGCTCGCCCGCTCCGGTTCCAAAGACTACACAGGAGACGCGTCGTCCAGCTTTCAATGCTCTGCGCCACAGGGATTTTCGTCTCATGTGGGTGGGCCAACTCGTGTCTGTGACGGGGACGCAGATGCAGTTGGTGGCGATCAACTGGCACGTTTACCTGTTGACGAAATCGGCGCTGGCGCTCGGGGCCGTCGGGCTGGTGCGCGTAGTGCCGATCATCCTCTGTTCGTTGCTGGGCGGGGTGGTGGCGGACGCGTTCGACCGCAAAAGGCTGTTAGTGGTGACGCAGGTCTTGATGCTGCTGAGCGCCAGCGCGCTTTCGCTGATTACGGCCGGGGGCTTGCAAAGCGTGTGGCCGATCTACCTGTTGACGGCTCTCTCTTCGGCGGCCGTTGCCTTTGAAGCCCCGGCCCGCCAGGCGCTCCTCCCGGCGCTCGTCCCCGAAGAAGATTTTCAGAGCGCCGTCAGCCTCTACATGATCGTCTTTCAAGTCTCGATGATCGCGGGCCCTGCGCTGGCAGGGCTGCTGCTCAATTCATACGACCCGTATCTGATCTATGCCATCAACGCCGCGTCGTTTCTGGCCGTCATCATAGCTGTAACGTTGGTGCGCGCCAGCGGCCGCGCTGTTGGAAGCGAGACTGAAGAGGCTTCGCGCGTCAGCTTCGGCGCGCTCGGCGAGGGCTTACGCTTCGTGTGGCGCACGCCCATCATCGTGCAGACGATGACGCTCGACTTCATAGCCACCTTCTTCGCTTCGGCGACAGCGTTGCTGCCGATCTTTGCCACGGAGATTCTGCGTGTCGGCGCAAGGGGCTTGGGGCTGCTGGCCGCCGCGCCTGCCGTGGGCTCTGTCCTGACGGCGCTGGTGATGGCGCGGCTCGGGACTTTGAGCCGACAGGGAGCAGTAGTGATCGGCGCGGTCGCCCTATACGGCGCGGCGACCGTGGCGTTCGGGCTCTCAAGGGTCTTCTGGTTCTCGCTCCTGATGCTGGCCGTGATGGGCGCGGCCGATACTGTGAGCACTGTGCTCAGGCAAACCATCCGGCAGCTCTCGACGCCCAATCACCTGCGCGGGCGCATGACCTCCGTCAACATGATCTTCTTCATGGGTGGGCCACAGCTCGGCGAATTGGAGGCGGGCACGGTCGCTTCGCTGACGGGAAGCGCCACGGTCTCGGTCGTGACGGGCGGCCTAGGCTGCCTGCTGGCCGTGGCGCTGGCGACGTGGATGGCCAAAAGCCTCTGGCGCTACGAAGGGCAGGTGCGGACTACAGAGCGTGGGCCATGAGTGAAGAGGGCGAAGCCTTTCTCTCTTGCCTCGGGCGAGGCCCGGAAGGTAGTATCGGTGCGCGCGTGCAGTCCACCCTGGAATCTTCCTTGAGGCAAAGGGCCCATTATGCTTGTCGAATGCGTTCCGCGTCCTGAACTGAGAGCGCCCGTCCTTGAATTAATCAACAGGGTTCAGCGAGGGCACGTCACAGGCACGTTCAGCCTCTCCCTGGCCGAGATGTTCGCCTCCTTCGGACTCTCGCTCGCAGAAAGCGAGTGGGCCAAGCTGCGCCTGCGCGGCGACGTGCGCTTCGCGCCGCAGTCTGAGTCGCACGGCGCTTTCACCAATCAGGGAGGCAAACAGGAGTTGGCGACGGCCGAAGGCTTGACCATAGTCATTCCGCCCATGCTCTCGGGCGATTACATCACGACTCCCAGCTCGCTGACCTTGAAGTTCGCAGAAGGCGCGGCCTTGCGCGGCTGCAAGAGAGTGTTCGTCCTGATCTGCCAGGACATCATCAAGATCGATGCAGACGAGCACAAGCTCTACATAGACCTGCCCGGCGAAAAATACGATCTCTGTTTTGTTTTCTGAAGGGCGCTGAAGAGAGAGTGTGTGTGCGGGCATGACTTCCGAGTGGTCGCCGCAGGAGACAAACACGCACCAGGATCACGTCATCGCGCACCTGCTCGGCGCGACCGTGCTCGGCTATTTCGAGACGGAGCAGGCCGTACATCTTCTGCTCGACATGGGCTTCATCTGGACTGTCTACGTTGACGGCGAGATGGGACTCTTGCCGCAGGGAGTGGCCATCGCTGAGTTAGAGGTTGAAGAGGGCCTGCGCGCGATGCTGCGAGAGGAGACCCAGGCTTTGCACGACCGGGGCCTCTGGGCCCAGGGGCTCAGGGCTTTCACCATCGCTCCCGTCGAATGCCTGATAACGGAGGTGACGCTCGAAGCGCGCGGGCGAGAAGAGCTGCGTATCCTCGTCTCGGGCGAAGAGGGAAGCCTGGCGATAGAGACTTCGCTTATCACGGGCGAGGTGCAGGTGCATGGCATCTCGCCCAACTGAAAATTTTAGTGACGGCACAGGTGAGAAGGATAAGGCGTGATGATGAATGTTGAGGGTCTGGGCAGAGAGGTCTGCTGTGTGGTCTGGAAGGGGGCTCGCGCGATGGGCGTGGGTGGGCCCGACACACCTGATGAAGGCGATGAAGGCGCGGGGCGAACGCGAGTACGTGCGCGAGCGTCTGCGCGAAGAGCTTGGGCGCGAGCCGGCGCAGGAAGAGCTGGACGAATGGCTGCGCCGTCACACGGAAGGATACTGAGCCGTCAAGAGCAACGCGCCGCGACTCTCTTTTGAGACGCGACGCGTTGACTGCTTTTACGGTGAGGAGAACTCTGGCCGCCTCGTGCTGGGGTGAGTAATTATTCCGTCCCGGAAACTAGGATCTGGTTGTCCACCCGCTTGACGCCTTTGACGGCGCGCACTAACCGTTCCGCCCGCGACTTCAAATCTTCCGAATTGACCGTCCCCGTCAGAGTGACCTTGCCTTCGACGACCGTGGCGATGAGCCCGAGCGAGCCGAGCGTCTGATCGTCCGAGAGCCTCTTGTCTATGTTCGATTGAATTGTTAAGTCGTCAGTCCCGCTCGGCGCAGCCGCTTCGGTCGTCGTAGACGGAGCGGTGGTTGTCGTCGTCGGCGCGGGGACGACGATGGGCTGCGTGGTGGTCGTCGCAGGCTGCTGCACGATCACGGGCGGCGGTTGAGTGGTAGGCTGCTGGACTATGACAGGCTGTTGCGGCGGCGGAGGCGGCGCGGTAGTCGTCGTGGTCGTCGTTGACGCGACGCGCGTCGCGTCCAGAGCTTCGTTCTGCCTGTTCAAAAGAAATAGAAAGAGGACAGTGACCAGCGCGACCGCGCCGATGACGAGCGCGGCGACGGCCCCGCCCGACATCCCTCGACGCTCCGGCATGCGCGCCACCTGCGTCTCGACCACTTCGCGCCGCGCCGCCGGCGTTTCCACTACGACACGACTTCTGCGGTGTTGCTGTTCTTCGTATGACATGCGGTTTTTCTCCTGGGTCTTTCCTTTATTTTAATGCGTACTTCGGGCGCGAGGATTTCGTTTCAGTATAAAACAGGCTGCGCTCTCGGGTTTCGAGAGAGAGGGCAACCGCACGCGCCACAAGCGCGGCGTTGCCCTCTTCCGAGTCAATCTTCACCGTTCTTAGTAACGGCGTGTGCGTCGCTGGCTCCTGCGATAGAGAGCCGAGCCGCCTGCGCCTGCCAGCGCGCCGATAGCCGCCGCGCGTTTGCCGCCGACTGCTCCGCCAACGCCAGCGCCGAGGGCCGTGCCGCTCGCCACAGTGCCGATGGTGCGCGTCCTGCCCCTGAAATGGCGACGCGCCGCGCGCCTGTTGAAAGCGTAAAGGCCAGCGCCGCCAGCGCCTATGGCCGCGCCCTTCTTGCCGCCGGCAATCGCGCCGACGGCCGCGCCTCCGGCAATGATGGCAGCCGTGCGCGCCTTACGTCCGAAGCGCGAGCGCCTGCGTTGTGCTGAAGCGACGGGCACAAGCGTCGCCGCGAAGACGACCAAGCATAAAAGCAACAGAGCTATTCTCTTCATAAAGCGTCTCCTTCAAAAAGCATCCTTCTCATCACCAAAATCCGTTCACGGGAGAGCCTGCTCTTCACCAGCGACCTCCCATTTTGCAAATCGTATTCCGAAGCCTTCGCGCCGGGCGAGCCCCCTGGCCCACCCGGCCGTTTTCCCCGCAAACAGCCCCTTTCGACCCGTTTATGACGAAAAGATTGCGACGGCGTGCCGCCGCGCAGAGCGTATGCATTTAATGCTCGCGCGGCGCTCGCGCGCTCCTCCGGGCGTGGGGTTATAAGACAGGCGCGCTCGGGCGTCCGTACTGGAAGGCCGGCCGCAAGGATTGACCGCGCCGCGCGGGCTCTCGCATAATCCGCTCTATGACGACGGCGATCATTCATCATCCGGTCTTCAAAGAGCACGACACGGGCGAGCATCATCCGGAACAACCGGCCCGCTACACGGTCGTCATGGAAGCCCTGCGGGGCGACGCGGAGCTGTGGGCCAAGCTGCTTGAGATAGAGGCCCGGCCCGCGCCGCGCGGCGACGTGCAGGCTTGCCACGCGCCGCAGCATTACAAGGCAGTGGAGCGAGCTGTGAGCGAGGGGAGAGGTTATCTGGATGCTGACACTGTGGTCTCTATGCGCTCGATGGATGCTGCGCTGAGAGGAGCGGGCGGCGCGTGCCTGGCCGTGGATGCTTTGATGAGGGGCGAGGCACAGAACGCTTTCGTTCCTGTTCGCCCGCCCGGACACCACGCCACGGGCGAGCGCGCCATGGGCTTCTGCCTCTTCAACAACGTGGCCGTCGCGGCGCGCTACGCACAAGCGCATTATCAGGAGATAGAGCGCGTCGCAGTCGTTGATTGGGACGTGCATCACGGCAACGGCACGCAGGGCATCTTCTACGACGACCCTTCTGTCTTCTTCTTCTCCATGCACCAGTACCCCTGGTATCCGGGCACGGGCGCGCGCGGCGAGACGGGCATGGGGCGCGGGCGCGGCTACACGCTGAATGTTCCCGTGCGCGCTTTGACTGCGCGTGTCGAGCAGCGGCGCATGTTCGACGGCGCGCTTGCAGAGATAGGCGCAAAGTTTCGTCCCGACCTGATCTTTATCTCGGCCGGCTTCGACGCGCATGCCGGTGATCCTTTGGGCCAACTGCGGCTCGAAGACGAAGACTTCTTAAGAATGACCGAGACAGTCAAGCAATGGGCCCGGGAGACTTGCACGGGGCGCATCATCTCGTGCATGGAAGGCGGCTACAACCTGGACACGCTGGGCCAGACCGTCCGCGCTCATGTGCGCGCGCTCGCCGAAGAATAAAGAGAGCGCTGAAAGCAGAAGCTCGTCTTTTGAAGGACAGCTTTCTCGCCTGGGCCCGAATCAATTAAATATCTGTACAGCAGCGGCACGTGTGCGGTAAACTCGCTGGCGCTCAAAGGTTTCGAGACGCGCGGCATCTGTGTCGGAGCGTTTGGGCATGGGAACTCCGGCTAAAACCATCGCGCAACCTCGCTCGCGGGCCACAGCCTTAGCCTTAGAAAACGGGAGCGCCGCGTCGCTCCGAGGAAAGTAGAGGGCCAAGCTCCTTCTATCTGCGCTGCCCTCTACGGGAGAAAAAGCGATGCCAGACCTTGACATAACCTGTGCCGAGTGCGGCACGGCCTTTCCTTTTACCGAACGCGAGCAAGAGTATTACCAGGAACGAAACCTGAGCCAGCCGAAACGATGCAAGGCATGTCGTGATGCGCGCCGGGCCAACTTCGGCGGGGCCTCAAGAGGCGGAGGCGGCGAGCGCCAGCGCTTCGAGATTACCTGCGACCAGTGCGGCAAAACGGATTCCGTCCCCTTTAAACCCTCCAGCGGACGACCTGTTTTATGCGGCGAATGTTTCAGCGCCAGCCGCGCACAGTAGAGATTTTTTAAGGCGAACAAACGTCTCGCCGCTTCCGTATAGCCACTTCGGAGAGAAGCGGCAAGCCTCGCCCCCGGACACGCGTTTGGGCCCATTCGTCCCGCAGACGCTTCGGAAGCATTGAGAGAAGAGACGGGGCCGCCGAGCAGAAGCAGAACTCTTTTTCGACACGGGCGCTCGGCTCCCGAAGCGTCTGTCCTTTCGGTGAGCCGCGACGGCAGTAAGGCTGTTGCGGGCTGAACCGCCTTCAGGTAGAAGTATGGGAATGGCCTACGAAACAATCCAGTTGGAGATGCGCGACGCAGTTGCCGTCATCACCCTGAATCGCCCGGCGTCTCTGAACGCGCTGACGGTCGAGGTGGGCAACGAGTTCCTGCGCGCCGTGGGCGAAGCCCGAGAGCGTGGCGGGCGCTCGATCATCCTGACGGGAGCGGGGCGAGCCTTCTCTGCGGGCGGCGACCTGCGCGAGATGCAGCGTATGGCCCAGAGCGAGGGGCGCGTCGAGGCTTTCTTCGACGAGCCGCTGCACCTCTTGAACGAATGCGTGCTCTTGATTCGGCGAACGCCTGTGCCCTTTATCGCAGCCGTCAACGGCGTGGCGTCGGGAGGCGGGTGCAACTTCGCGCTCGCCTGTGATCTGGTGCTGGCGGCCGAGAGCGCACGCTTCAACCAGGCTTTCATCCAGATAGGCTTGACGCCGGATGTCGGCGGCACGTTCATTCTGCCGCGCCTCGTAGGTCAGAAGCGGGCCGCAGAGCTTTTCATGACCGGCGATTTCGTGGATGCGCGTCGCGCCGCCGAGATGGGAATGATTAACCGGGTCGTTCCCGACGGCGAGTTGATGACGGAGGCTTTTAAGCTTGCGGCTCGACTCGCCAATGGGCCCACGGTCGCTATGGGCCGCATCAAGGAGCTTTTGGAGCAGAGCGCGACCAATGACTATGAAGCGCAGCTAGACCTTGAGCGCAAGGCGCAGATTCAGTCAGGACAAACCAGAGATTTCAAAGAGGGCGTCGCAGCCTTTCTGGAGAAACGGCCCCCCAGATTTACGGGAGGCTAAAGAAGTTTCCCGCAAGTTTATGAGAAAGGCTGCGAGCCGCCAGGACTTAAATCCGGCGGCTCTTTTCATTGGGTTTTCGTGAGAGGTGAGTTATGGCTTCCTTAACCTACTGGCAACTGTTGAGGGGCAAGCGCTCGTTCAGGCGTTTGTTGACGGGGCAGGTCGTGTCCGAGCTGGGCAGTTGGTTCGACTTCATAGCCGTGCTCGGCCTGGTGCGGGCGGCTTCGGGCGGCGCGGCCGAAGCGACTGCCATCCTGGTCTTCCTGCGGCTCGCGCCGTTCGCTCTGTTTGCGCCGCTGGCCGGGGCCTTCGTTGACCGCTTGAGCCGGCGCACGGTGATGATCTCGGCAGACCTCGGCCGAGCCGTCATAGTGCTCGGCTTCCTGCTGGTCAAAGGGCCCGAAGACCTCTGGATAGCTTACACCTGCACGATCATCTCTTCGCTGCTGGGGGCGCTGTTCGAGGCTGGCAAGAATGCTGCCGTGCCGAATCTGGCGGGCGACCAGGGGTTGCTGGCGGCCAACGCTCTGATGTTCTCGTCGCGCTTCCTGCTCAGCTCGGCGGGGGCCGCGCTCGGCGGTGCGACGGCGGCGCGCTTCGGCTACACGGCGGCCTTCGTCGTGGACGCTCTCTCTTTCCTGGTCTCGGCCTATTCCGTCTGGTTGATTCCGGAACGGGAGATGAGGGAAGAGCCGAAAACGGACGCGAGAGGCGCGGAGGCTGTAGAAGGAAGGCGCAGTCGCCTGCGCGTCTTTGCGGACGTGCGCGAGGGCTGGGCCTACATAGTGCGGCACAGGCTCGTGTTCGCTCTGATCGGCGTCAACATTCTGTGGGCGACGGGCGGCGGAGCCATCAACCTGATCTATGATCGGTTGGGCGCGCTGGTCTTTGACGGAGCAAGCCGCGCGCAGGCGGATGCTAATGTCGCGCTGCTCTACACTGTGTCGGGCGCAGGACTCTTTATCGGCATGATGCTCGCGCGGCGGGTCGGCGCGCACGTCGAGCTGCATAATGTGACGGCCCGCTTCATGGGATGGATGCTCATCGGGCACGGCATCTTCTTCGCCGTCGCCGGACTGATGCCGACGCTGTGGCTGGCCGGTGTGATGATCTTCATCTCGCGCGTGCTGGTGGCCGTGGAGTTCGCCGTGCAGGAGACGCTGATGATGCGTATGCTGCCCGACGGCTTGCGCGGAAGAGTGTTCACGACGGATCGTGCGGCCGAGATAATGGTGATGAGCATCTCGCTGATGCTCGCGGGCTGGTCGCTGCGCGCGATCTCGCCGCGCACGCTGACGCTCATCTCGGGGCTGCTCTCGGCGAGCCCCGGCGTGATGTGGCTGCTGCTTTTCGCTTTCGGCAAGCTGCGCCTGCCGCGCGCGACTGAAACGACGGCGGGCGAAGCGGAGGCCGAGAAAGGCGTGCTAGTATCTACGGGGTGAAACCCTGAGTGAGCCGCCGCACGTATTGGGAGGTTAGATTTTGAATTGACCGAAAGGGCATGAGGGCAACCACTATTAAATTGAGGCGAGTGGCCGGGCGCGTGCGTGATCGTCTGCGCGCAGTGATGCCGCGTGTGGCGATGGCGGCCGCGCTCGTCTTCTCGCTCTGGCTGATAGTGCGTGATAAGAGCGTGCTTGACAGACTCTCGTTTATGAGGACGGCGCTCGGCGCTGCCGCTTTCATCCTGGTCTGCTTCACGCTCCTCTATTACGGTCTGAAGGCGCTCAGGTGGCTCAAGCGCCGACTGCTGTGGAGGGTTCGCCGCCGCCTGGTCATTACTTATCTCTTCGTCGGACTGACGCCGATTGTGCTGCTTGTGCTGCTCGGGCTCCTCTCGGCTTTCGGCGGCTCGGGCCAGGCCATGGCGCGCATCATCACGGCGCAGCTCAACGCCACGGAGCGGCAGACGCAGATGAATGCGCGCTCGCTTGCCGAATCGTTCTCGCGCCTGCCGCCCGCGACAACCGACGCTCAAGTTCAGAGCTGGCTGGATGAGCGGACGGCGCTGCTTCAGTCCTCTCTGCCGGGAGCGCGCGTGGCTTTGTGGCAGGCTGCCCCCGAAGGCGAAGACGCGCAGAGCGTCGGGCACAAGGGGGCGGCCAAGTTCACGAGCGAACCAAGTGATGAGACGACGCGCGCTCTAGGGACGGACGAGCCTGCTGTGGGCGCTGCTTTGCCGGAGTGGCTGCGCGGGCGCGACGTGTGGAAGGGCCTGGCCTTTGCCCCGCCCGCGAACGAAAAGCAGGGGTTCGCCTCCGCATCCGTGCGCGCGCTCGTGCGCGGGCAACGCAGCGGCAGGCCCTTTGCCGTGCTCCTGGTCGTGCCCATCAGCCGCGCCTTCGTCGAGCAGCAGCGCGAGACGAGCGGCATCTACCTGAGACCCTTCTTCGTCAACCCGGAGCTGGGCCGACAGGCTTCGCAGAGTGCCGTCCGCGCAGCTCAGCGAAATGGAAGCGGCCAGCCGCAAAGCACGGCCTCGGATGAAGAGGGGCTTGAGCGCCGCGCCGAGGAGCTTGTCCGCACGGATCAGTTCGGCGAGCCGCTCAGCGGAACGAAGTACCCGGTCATACTCTCCACGACCAACTGGATGAGCGGCGAGACGAGGGAGAACATAGGCTTTCTATTCGACTGGTCTTGGGCCGTGGCGGGCCAACAGTTCTGGGGCGGCAGCTCGGCCGGAGAGACCTGGCGAAAAGCCCTGACGATGATCGCGGTCGTCTTCCTGGTGCTGGAGCTGATGGCGCTGCTGGCGGCCGCCTGGATCACGCGCGCCGTGACCGGCACTGTGCATAAGCTCTACCGCGCCACGCAATTCATCAAGCGCGGCGATTTCTCGCATCGCGTCCGCGTGCGCTCGCGAGATCAACTAGGCGAGCTGGCCGTCTCGTTCAACGACATGGCGGCCAATATCGAATCCCTACTGCATGAGAGGGTCGAGCGCGAGCGCCTTGAGCGCGAAGTCGAGATCGCCGCCGAAGTCCAGGCCCAACTTTTTCCGCGCCGCACACCCGACCTGCGCACAGTTCATATCTCTGCCGACTGTCGCGCGGCGCGCGGCGTGGCCGGCGATTACTACGATTACATAGAGATCGCGCCCGGCTTAGTCGCGCTCGCTCTGGGCGATGTCTCGGGCAAGGGCGTGTCGGCTGCGCTCGTGATGTCGAATTTGCAGGCGGCGCTGCGCGCACAGACGACCATCACGGCCGAGCGTCTCTCTACGGCCGAGCGCGCCGTGGCAGTCTCGGCCGCAAGCAGCGGCGGTGCATCAGCAGCAGGAAGCCCGCTCCTGGCCCACGTCGTCGCAGACGCTCGCCTGGACGGCGCTGTCTCGCGCATGACCGCCAACATCAACGAGCAGCTCTGCCTGAGCACGGATGCCAACCGTTTCGCGACCCTTTTCCTGGCCATCTACGAAGAGCGCACGCGCACGCTTCGCTACACCAACGCGGGGCACAATGCGCCGCTTCTGGTGCGCGCGGGCGGCACGGTCGAGCGCCTCTCGACGGGCGGCATCATGGTCGGCGCTTTCGACTGGGCCAACTACGAAGAATCGTCCGCCAAGCTCCGGAAAGACGACCTCCTGCTCATCTTCTCCGACGGCATCACCGAAGCCGAAAACGCCGACGGCATCGAATACGGCGAAGGGCGGCTCAAGGAGCTCGCCGTCAAACACAGAAAGGTGGGGGCCGCAGAGATGCAGCGCGCCATCTTCCAGGAGATAGACCAGTGGTCGGGCACGCGCGAGAGAAACGACGACCAGACGCTCGTGATTGTGAAGAGTAATTAGGCAGTAAAACTTGACGCCAGGGCCTCATACCAGTGAACTTCAGCCAGGCGTATCCTACCACTCGTCAGGCTCACTTTAGCAACGCCTTTCAGCTTGCGCCATCTACCTTTGCCATACTGCTTGCGTAAGCGAGCGCGGTCACGAACACCTGTACCAGCGGCTATGGGTGCAATATCCGTAATTCCGCTGACGATCTCGAAATCCATCGAAGGAGACCATGCCAAGTGTTTAGGTCGGATTCAAGCGGGTGGCAATGATAACTTGCTATGCCGTGATGATCGAGGCGCGCGCGCCCATCAGCTCGGAGAAATCCTTTGTGTAGACGGCTCCGACCTTGCGCACGCGGTTGATGCATTCGACGAGGTCGCTGGTGGAGACGAAGCCGTTCTCCGTGTAGGCGATGGCCCAGGCGGGAAGATGGGCGGCGGTTTGCAGGAGGTCTTCGACGAAGCTCAGGTATTGCTGTTTGGTCTCGGCATAAGCGCCGAGGCGTCCGGCGCAGCGCCTCTCCATCTCATCCCAAAAATCTTCGCCCCCGCGCACCCACTCCTCGCGCCAGGCCGATAGGGTATTGCGGCGGCGCTCGTGCTGGTTGCTGGCACGCGGCAACCGTAGGAAGAGGAGGTCTGTGTGCTGTTGGGCGAGGAATTCGCGCGCCTCCATGTTGGCGCTCGTGTTGCGTTGCGAATTGTTGACGGGCTGAGCCTGGGCTCGCCACAGGCGCTCGAAGACGGCGGGCAAAGAGAGGGGCTGGCGCAGGCCGCGCGTCTCGTCGTCGAAGGAGAGCACGTAATCGCCCACGAGCATCCCCGTCGTCAGAGCAAGCGCGCGCTTGGTCTGTGAGGTGAAGTATCCGGTCGCGTCGCGCAGGTTGTCGAACCAGAGCGCGTCCGTCTCGTTGAACCAGCGGCGCAGGGCCGGGTTGCCGGGCGCGTCGCGCGGCATGTAAGTGTCTTCCATCAGCGCGGAGACTTCTTCTTCCGTCAACCGCTCGGTGTTGTTCTCGATGTAAGCGATGGCTTTGAGCCATGACCACTGGGCCAGGTCGTTCGCAGAGACGCGCACGCCCCAGTGTTTCAGGTAGAGGCCGAGGTAGGGCTCGCCGCCGAAAGGGAGCGCGACGGAGCGGAATTTCAGGCGACGCAGCACGCTCAGCTCAAAAGCGAGCCAGCCGTTCGGCGTCGTGCTTGAGGCTTTGTACATAGTCAACTTCGCTCGGGCAAAAGGAGAAAGTAGAAGATAAAGAGCATGCTTTTCATCCAGACTTTTGCCTTCTTGCCTTCTTCACTCGTCTATCGTCGGCGGCGGTGACTGCGGTCGCTCTGCCGCGCCCGCTGCGCGCTCCCACTCCCGATTGCCGTTCCCCTGCGGTGGGCCCACGACGACGGCGTAGGAGCGAAGCTCTGCGATTGATTCGAGCGAGAGAAAAGCCTGTACGACTCGCGGGTCGAATTCGAGCCCGGCCCATTCGGTCAGGTGACGGCGGGCTTCCTCCTCGGTGCGCGCGGGACGAAAGGGGCGCGTATCGGTCAGTGCCGCGTAGGCGTCGGCGACGCGAAGTATTCGAGCGGCCAGAGGTATCTGTTCGCGCTGTAAGGCGTCCGGGTAGCCCATCCCGTTCCACCATTCCTGATGCCAGCGCACGAGGAGCTGCGCGCCACGGTCTGCGCCGGAGCGGGCCGCCTCGCGCTCGCCGATCAGGGGGTGACGCGCAAGGTCTAGGCGCTCTTCTTCCCTCAGCTCTCCGGCCCGCTTGATGTAATCGCGCTCCATAGTGACTTCGCCCATATCATGCGCGAGCGCGGCGAGCCGCAGCGACGCGCGATCCTGGCGCGCGAGCTTGAAGAGCTTGGCCACCTCGTCGGCCAGCCTGGCGAGCCTGAGCGCGTGCGGATTGGCGTAGACTTCAAAATGGTCTGTCACCAGGGCCAGTTCGAGAAAGACCTCGCCGAGGGCGCGCTCGTTGTCGGCGAAATCTATTTGAGGTGTTCCCATGATCGAATAATTTAAGAGATGCGCTGAAGAAATGATGAAAGCAGGAGTCAGAACACAGGACTCAGAATTCAGAATCAAGAGGCAAAGCTTTTATTCTGACTTCTGTGTTCTCTCTTTCATTCATCCTTTCTTTTTACCCTTTGCCCTTCAGTTTGTCGAGCAGCAGGCGGGCCGATTCGCTCTGCGGGTCAATGGCGAGCGCGCGCTCAAGCTCGCTCTGGGCCCGCCTGAGCATGTTCATCTCGGCGTAGAGCCTGGCCAGCATCACGCGATAATAGACGTTATTTTTGTCGAGTTCGATGGCGGCCTTGAATTCCGCTTCGGCCTGATGTCCGGTCTGCGCGCCTGCCGCGAGCGCGCGGCCGTATTGAGCGCGGTAACGCGCCATCTTCGGCTGAAGCCGCGCCGCCTCGCCCAGGAACGAGAGCGCCAGGGTCAGGTTGCCCTGTTGCAAAGCCGCTATGCCCTGCTGGTGTATCGCTTCGGGCTTGGACGCGCCCGGCGACTGTTTGGCCCAGGGCATTGACGGGGGCGCGGCGCTCGTCTGGGTCGCAGTCTTGGCAGCCGGTCTCTGCGGCTCCTGTTTGGGCGTCGGCGGCGGGGGCGACGACTTGGGCGGGCCTGCCTTTGAGGATTGGGCCAGGCTGCGGTCATAGGCGGCGCGCATCTGCTGATCCTTGAGCGTCTCGTAAGCCTGCGAGATGCGCGCGAAAGCATCTTCGACGCGGGCATAGACCGTCGGGTCTGTGTCCTTGTGGAAGCGGTCGGGGTGAAAGCGCTTGGCCAGTCCGTGATAGGCGCGCTTGATCTCGCTCGCCTCGGCGTCGCGGCTGAGGTCTAGCACCTGGTAGTAATTCTCGGCGTCGTCCAGGCGTGCGAACAGTATCTCTACGTCATTCTGCTGGTGCTCCGTCTTCGCAGGCGCGGCCTGCGTCTCAGCGGCTTGCTGGGCGGGCGATGTGAATTTCGAGAGGGTCATCCCTGGCGCTGGAACGACCCTCGCCGTGGGAGGCTTGACGGCGCGCGCTTTGGCCGCCTGCTCGGCCGTGAAGGCTTGCTGCGCGCCCGAGCGGGAGAGGAAGCCGCCGAGCACGAGGGCGTAGAGCGCCTGCAAGGTCTCGGCTTCAGGAATTGCGCTGATGGCCGTCAGCTCGGATAAAAGGATGGGCGCGTCAACGCGCGAAAGAACGAAGCCTTCGACGGGCAAAAGCTGCAAGCCGTTGGCGAGCGAGCCCGTCGGCACGAGCTTTTCCTCTTCGGCTTTAAATCGCGTGGCGATGAAGTCCGGCGGCAGACGCCTGGCCGTCTCCATCAAAAGCTCTTTGACTTCGACCCTGGACTGAACTTCGATTGTGAGGCGTACGCGCGGGTCAAAATCCCAGCCGCCCGTCGTCCAGAGCAGCGCCGGGCGCAACACCTCGACGGCCTGTCGCGCGAGCAGCTCTTCAAACTCCGCGCGGGAGAGGTCGCCGCCCGCCACCAGCGCAAGCCCCAGCTCCATGTCCGAAATATTCTCGCGCGCGGCGGCAAGGCGCTGCACTGCTTCGACGTTCCAGCGCCGCGCACATTCCGACAGGCGGTGCGGGCGCAGGTTGGAAGCGGCGTAGACGATGCCGCCCTCCTCGAAGTAGACGGCGACCTTGACGCGGTCGCGCGTCAGGCGTAAGGAGCCTGATAAACCTGTTGCCGCTATTTCGGAGATAAGCTCGGCGAGCGGGTGCTCGGACAGTTGACCGTTCATGTGCAAGGGACTCTGGAAGTGGAAGAGAGCGAGTGCTGCTGCTACTGCCCGGGCGGCCATTGTGACCTTCCGGGGCCGAAGCCGCAAAGGGGAAGCTTGAAGAGCCTTCACCCTCCTCAAACATCATAACGTACGCCGCCGTCGTTTGAGAATATGAAAGATTTGAGCGGGCGGCGGCGGCCCGTTAGGTCGCGCCCCGGGGCCGATTTGCGATGGAAACGCGGGGGCTTCGCTCACTCTTTGACACTGACGTATCCGGCGCTCTATATTTTCTCCAACGAAATCTTTTAAACGTCAGTTAAGCGGTCGCCGGTTCGCTCGCGCTCCGAGAGCGTAACGGGCCGCACCATGCATTGATGAACGAGCAGGTCACAGACAAAGTAGCCCTGTCGGCAGAGGAAGCGACGAACGGCACCGAAGCGCCCCGCAGCGAGCTGCACGCTTTGAGCGCCGAGATTGTCGATCTCTTCTACACGCAGACCTTCTCGCCTACCGTCAGCACCCCTTCGGATGTCTGCGCGGCCTTCTCGGAGATGCTGCTGCGCCACTGGGATTTGTGCTGCATCATCATCTACCTGCGCGACGAGCAGGGACGCCTCGTCCAGAGCGCGCAGCACACGCACGAGCATTTCGACGAAGCCCACGCGCGTCGCGTCGGAGACCTGTTGGCCCAGACGGTCGAGCACGCCGGGCGCGAATTGCAGGTCTGGCTGGACGAAAGGGAGACGGGCACGGAGGAGCCGGAGTACCGGCAGGCGCTCAAACAGGCCGGGCTCTATGCCGGCGTGGCCGTGCCGATTCACGCGCGCGGCACGCTGGTCGGCGCGCTCATAGCCGTCACCGTCTACCCCGAACGCCTGCGCGCGGCCCTCGACGGCATTCGCTTTATCGCCGCGCCGATTGTCATCGCCGTCGGCAATGCCCGGCGCGCGGCCGCCCTGCACGAGCAGCATGAGCGCATAGAGCACCTGGTCGAAGAGTTACAGCAGCGGAGCCGCGACCTGGAAGAGGCCAACCGCGAGTTGCAGCGCGTCTCGCGTTACCGCTCGCTTTTCCTGGCGCGCATGTCGCACGAGCTGCGTACGCCCTTGACCTCCATCCTGGGCTTCACGGAGATTCTGCTCGATCACGAAGACCTGAGCGATACGCAGCGGCGCTTTTGTGAAAAGATTCAGTCGTCGGGGCAGCAATTGCAGTCGAGCCTGAACCAGCTCGTCGATCTCTCGCGGCTCGAAGCCGGGCAGACGGAGCTGTTCCTGCACGAGTTCTCGCTCAGACAGGCGCTCCGCGAATCCTGCACGGCCGTCGCCCGCCTGGCCCAGAAGCAGGACGTGAAGGTGGACTGCCAGTATGGGCCCAACATCGGCACTATCGTTTCCGACGAGGGCAAGCTCCGTCAGGTGCTCTACAATTTTCTGGCGCACGCCATCGGCCGCAGCCCTGCCGGCGAGACCATCCGCGTCCACGTAGAGTGCGCCGCCCCCCTGCGCTACCGCATCAGTATAGAGGATCAGGGCGAAAGGCTCCTGGATATGTCGCGTGTGTTCGAGCCCGTTGACGTAGATGCTCCGAGCGAAGCGGCCACCAGCATGAACGAGCTGGGCCTGGTCATCGCGCGCCGCCTGATAGACGCCATCGGCGGCACGGTCGAGCTTGAGAGCCCGGAGCGAGGCGGCCTGCGCGTCTCCATAGAGCTGCCCGCGCGACCGGCGAAGGGATGAGGGATGAAAGGAATGCTTCCCCGGCTTGAATGCTTTCTTCTTCATCCCTCACCCTGCGGCCCTCATCCCTATGTTGTTAGACCGCGCTGTACTTTATGATTTCGAGCTGGCGGGCCGGCGCGTCCGTCTCTGGAAGCGGCTCGGCGAAAGTTACGAGCATGTGTTGATGAAGGCGCTCGCCTACGCCATGTTCGTCCCCCTTTATCCCGGCTTAGAGATTGAGCGGCGAGTGGGCCTGCGCTACAAGCCCGACCTGGTGGCGCAAGGTGAGGACGGGCGTTTTCTCTTCTGGGGCGAATGCGGGGCCAACAGCGTGCGCAAGAGCGCCTGGCTCTTGAAGCACGCGCCGGTCGAGCGCCTCGTCCTCTTCAAGATGGAGGGCGGCGTCGCGCAGTTGGCCGAACAGTTGCGCTCTGCAATCGCCGCGCGCTACCTTCGCCCGGGCCGCTTCTCTTTAATCAACTTTGACAGAGAGGTCATCGCACTGACAGCCGACCGGCGCATCGACAATGTGCCGCCAAGCTGGTATACGGAGACGCAGCTTTAAGCGGAAGTTGAAAGCGAACGTCATGCACGCACGGAGGAGAGACGAAGAGGCTGGCCGAGAGTCGCCGATTGAGGTGCGTGAATGCACGCGCATCGAAGAGCTTGACGGGTGCGTACGCTTGCAGCGCGAAGTGTTCGGCGGCCCCGAAATAAATATCTACCCGCGTAAGCACTTCGTCATGTCGCGCCGCGCAGGTGGCTGGACGCTCGGCGCATTCGATCACCAGGAGCTTGTCGGCTTCGTCCATCTGGTAGTGGCCGTGCGCGGCCGCCACGAAGTCATAGGCTATTCGCACATGATGGCCGTGGCCGCCGCTTACCAGAACAGAGGTTTAGGCGCGCGCCTGAAGTGGGCCCAGCGCGAGCGGGCCCTGGCTGAAGGAAGAAGCTTCATCACCTGGACTTGGGAGCCGCTACGTGCGCGCAACGCTCATTTCAATCTCAATCGCCTGGGCGCAACCGTCAGCTCCTACGGCGTCAACTTTTACGGCCCGGACGATTATTCTTGGCGCGAGTACGCGGCGCACGGCGCAGGCATTGACAGTGACCGGCTGTTCGCCGAATGGGAACTCGGCTCGGCGCGCGTTGCGGAGTTGGCCCACGGGCGCGCGCCCGAGCCCCTTGGCCGTCCGGCCAGGACGATTGAGATACCAGCCGATTGGAGCGGAATGTTGAGGACTGATCCGCAAGCGGCGCGGCGCGAGCAGTCGCGCGTGCGCGAAGAGTTCCTGAGCGCCTTCGACGCAGGGCTCGTCTGCGCCGGGTTCGAGCGTGACCCGGCGCGCCCGCGTTACCTGCTCTACGACCGCACAGGCGTCAGCCCCGAAGGGTAGATTAGAAGATATGAGCTTCGCACGCTTTGACCGTTACGTCGAGCGCCACGCGCGCACCTTTACCGAACGCTTGCAGGCTTTGTGCCGGATGCCTTCGGTGGCGGCGCGCGGCACGGGTATGCGCGCGACGGCCGAAGCGGTCGAGCAGTTGTTGCAGCGGGCCGGCGCTGGCACGCGCACCTTCAAGATCGGGAGCGGCTTTCCCATCGTCTTCGGCGAGTGCGGCGCGGGCCCACACTGTTTTCTGGTCTACGGCCACTACGACGTGCAGCCCGTGGGCCAATTGACGAGCTGGTCGTCGGGCCCGTTCGCCGCCGCCGTCATGGACGACAAGCTCTATGCGCGCGGCGCGGCCAACAGCAAGGGCGATCTGGTCGCGCGCGTCGCCGCCGTCGAGGCTTACCAGAAGAGCTTCGGCAAGCTGCCCGTCTGCCTGCGCTTTATCGTCAGCGGCGAGGATTCAATCGGGAGCCCTTCGATCTTTCGCTTCGCCACGGAGCAGGCGGAGCTGCTGCAAGCCGAAGGCTGTATCTGGGACGACGGCTACAAGGACTCGCGCGAGCGGCTCGTCATCAGCCTCGGCTTCAAAGGCATCACTTTCATAGAGCTGCGCGTTCACGGCGCGCGTCTAGACCTGCACTCCAAGTGGGGCGCGATTGTGCCCAACCCTGCCTGGCGATTGGTGCAGGCGCTCGCCACCGTCACCTCGCCCAAAGGGGTCATCACCATTGACGGCTTCTCTTCGCACGTCGCCCCGATCTCTTCGGAGGACGCAGAGGCGCTGAAGAAGATCGAGCTGGACGAGGCGGAGCTGAAGCGCGAGTTCAGGATTACGCAATGGCTCAGGGGGATGCGCGGCCACACGCTCGTCAAGGAGCACGTCTTTGGGCCAACGTGCACGATCTGCGGCATCCAGACAGGCCACACGGAGGCGGGCCCGAAGACCGTTCTGCCGAGCACGGCTATGGCCCGGCTCGACTTTCGTCTCGTGCCAGACCTCACGCCCGAGATAGTCATCCGGCTGCTGCGCAAGCACCTGGACGTGCGCGGCTTTCAGGACATAGAGATCATTGAGCTGGGCAGCTCTCCGCTCGCCAAAGCTTCGGCCCAATCTTCGGTCGCGAGCGCCGCGATTGAATCGGCCGCAGAGGTCTACGGCGCGCCGCCTATAGTCTACCCGCTCGACCCTTCGAGCGGCCCCGTCGGCGCGATCTGCGGCGTCAGCGATCCGCCCACTCCCGTCGCTTCCTTCGGCTCCTCTTACGAAGGCTCTAACCCGCACGGGCCCGACGAGAACCTGCGCATCGCGGACTTTCTGCAAAACATCAAGTACTTCGGCCGCGTCATACATCACTTGGGCCAACAGGCCAAGCAGAACAAGATCAGCCTCCGCTCTTCGACCGCGCTCACGCTCCACAAAGTATGAGCTTGCCTTCCGCGCTCGTTCGGTTATGATTGACCGGAGACGATCAGCACCAAAGCTTCGGCCATTAAATCCAGGATGGAGTTGAAGGGAAGTTGCCCAAGAGCAGCACTAAGACCATAGAGCGCGAGATCGAGAGCCTGCGCGCAGAGATTCGGCGTCACGACGAGTTGTACCACGTTCACGATAACCCGGAAATCTCCGACACGGAGTATGACATGCTCTTCGCGCGGCTCCGGCAGTTGGAGGAAGAGAATCCGCAGCTCGTCACGCCCGACAGCCCGACGCAGCGCGTCGGCGGCCAGCCCGCCGAAGGCTTTGACGAATACACGCATCGCCGCCCGATGCTCTCTCTGGACAACAGCTACAACATAGAAGATCTGCGCGCCTTCGACGAGCGTTGCCGCAAGCTGGCAGACGGCCGCCCCTTTGAATACGTCGCCGAGCTGAAGATAGACGGGCTCTCAATCTCTCTGCATTACGAGCGCGGCCTGCTCGTGCGCGGCGTGACGCGCGGCGACGGGCGACGCGGCGAAGACGTGACGCAGAACGTACGCACTATCCGCAGCATTCCTCTCAGGCTCAAAGATGACGGCGCGGAGCTGAGCGAAGTAGAAGTGCGCGGCGAAGCCTACCTGCCGCGGCAGGTCTTCGAGCGCATCAACGCCGAGCGCGAAGAGGAGGGCGCGCCGCGCTTCGCCAACCCGCGCAACGCCGCCGCCGGAACCATTCGCCAGCTAGACCCGCGCATCGTCGCCGCGCGTCGCCTGGACATGTTCCCCTACGACGTAATCACGGGCGAGCGCAAACCCTTCGCCACACACTGGCAGTCCTTCGAGTGGCTTGAGCGCGCGGGCTTTCGCGTCAATCCGCATCGCGCGCTCTGTGCGACGATTGAGGAAGTCATCAACTTTTGTAATCAGATGGAGCTGCGGCGCGACGAGCTTGGCTACGAGATTGACGGCGTCGTCGTCAAGGTCAACTCCACAGCCTTGCAGGACGAGTTCGGCGCGACGGCGAAAGCGCCGCGCTGGGCCATAGCCTACAAATACCCCGCGCGGCAGGCGACGACACAGGTGCTCTCAATCGTCGTGCAAGTCGGCCGCACGGGCGCGCTCACCCCCGTAGCCAATCTACAGCCGGTGCTGCTGGCCGGGACGACCGTGGCGCGCGCAACGCTGCATAACGAGGACGAGATCAAGCGCCTTGACGTGCGAGTGGGCGACTGGGTCTTGATCGAGAAGAGCGGCGAGATCATTCCGAAAGTCATCAAGGTCATAGAGTCTCGGCGCACGGGCGCAGAGACGCGCTTTCGGATGCCGAAAACATGTCCCGTCTGCGGCGGCCATGTCTCGCGGCCCGAAGGCGAAGCCGTCTCGCGCTGCGTGGCGGCCGATTGCCCCGCGCAGCTCAAAGCGCGCCTGCTGCACTTCGCCTCGCGCCGCGCCATGCGTATAGAGGGTTTGGGCGAAGCCCTGGTTGAACAGCTTGTCGAAAAACACCTCGTCAGGGACGTGGGCGACCTTTACGCTTTAAGCCTGGAACAGCTCGCTTCCCTTGAGCGTATGGCCGAGAAGAGCGCCGCCAACCTGATGGCCCAAATCGAAGCCAGCAAGTCGCGCGATCTTCCGCAGCTAGTCTACGGTTTAGGCATTCGCCACGTCGGCGAGAGGACGGCAGGCATACTGGCGCGCCAGTTCCGTTCGCTCGACCGTTTGAGCCGCGCGAGCGTCGAAGACTTAGATGCCGTTCACGAGATCGGATTGACCGTGGCCGAGAGCGTGCGCGACTGGTTCGACGATGCTGGCAACCTGGCCCTGTGCGAGCGCCTGCGCGCGGCGGGCGTGCGTACGGAACTGGAAACGGGCGGGGGCGCGGCGCTCTCGGAAGCCTTCGCGGGCAAGCAGTTCGTCTTGACGGGTAAGCTTGAGAGCCTCTCGCGCGACGAGGCGCGCGCCTTGATCGAAGCGCGAGGCGGGCGCGTCACCTCCACCGTGAGCAAGAAAACGGATTACGTCATCGCGGGCGAAGATGCCGGATCGAAGCTGGACAAAGCGAACGCGCTCGGCCTGCGCGTGATAGATGAAGCCGCGCTCAGAGAAATGCTCTTGTGACATCCGGGGAGAAGAAATGGCGACAACGGAAGGGACAGATAAACTCCAACTCATCTACACGCTCTTTTGCGATGACGTGCGCCTGGAAGTCGGCAACAAGCTTTCGCTGATGGGCGTCTTTCAGAACATTCTGGTGCAGCAGTTGCCCATCTCGCTCATCAAGTTCGCCGTCGTCAATCACTGGCGCGGCGAGGGCACGCATCTCTCGGAAGTGCGGATTCTGACGCCGGACAGGAAGCAGCCGGTGGTCGTCTCGCAGCCGACGCAGTTCGAGATCGCGCCCGGCGGCTTTGCCGACAACATCAGCTTCTTCGTCAACGTGACCTTCACAGCCCCCGGCGATTACTGGGTGCAGACCCTCGTCGATTCCACTCTCTTCGACGAGCAGCCCTTGACGGTCGCAGACGTGCGGACGGCAGGCGGCACGGAGCACTTCTCCGAAGCGGTCAACTAAAGCGGCACGGAGTACCCATCGTTGGGCCCATGCTGCGCTCAAGGATTCGTCTCAATCCTTTGCAGCAGCTCTTTGAAGCGCGCATCTGCGCGTAGCTGAGAGAGGTTCGGGTCATGCTCGAAGGGGACGCGGTTCTCGTTGCCGAGAGCGATGGCCTTCTCAAGCCACCTGAACGCCTCGTCCGTCATCCCTTCGAGCGCGTAGACGGAGGCCAGCTCATATGCTATGTCCGGGTCAACGGCGGCGTTCCTGATGACGTTCTCCGTCAATTGCGCGCGCGCAGCGTCATGCTCACCTTGCGCGCTCAAACACATGGCCAGGATGGGGCGGACGCCGTGCATGCCCGGATGCTCGGCGAGCACTCTTTGCATCAACTCCGTGGCGGCCGCCACTTCTCCCTGGTAATAGAGCGTGAGGGCGCGGAAGGCTTGGGCCAAAGGGTTGTCGGGCTCGCTCTTCTGGGCCAGGTCAAGCTCGCGCGTCGCCTCGTCAAGGCGGCCCTGGTAGATCAGGACTAGGGCGCGATTGCAATGCGCGACGACGTGTGCCGCCGGGTCAAGCTCAACCAGCCGGTCGTAATTGCGCAGCGCCCTTTTGAAATCGCCGTCGAGCCGGTGCAGCGTCGCTTTGACAAAGTAGACGACCGCTTCGTTCGGCGCTTGACGGCGCATGAGGGCCACCTCCGCGCGCGCCTTCTTCTTCTCGCCGCGCCAGAGGTAGACGAAAACCATCAGCATGCGCGCTTCGACAAGCTGCGGGTCTAGGGCCAGGGCTTTCTGAAAAGCGGCCTCGCCGCGCTCGTAATCCTCCGCGCCTCCCAAACCCTTGAAGACGCGATTGACGTAGCAGGCCCCGAGGCCGTCGTACGCGAGAGCGAAGGAGGGGTCAAGCTCGATGGCGCGCTCGAAATGCTGTATGGCCGCGTCGCAATCCTCCGGCGCGATGGTGCGGAAGATGAAGCGGGCGAAGAGGTCGCGCCCGCGCAAGTAGGCTTCGTAGGCGGCGGGGTTCTGCGTCGCGCGCCGCTCCATACCAACTTGCTCATCCGGGCTCAGCTCTATGCGCAGGCCGTCCACGATGCGCTGTGCGATGGTGTCTTGCAGGGCGATGATGTCGCTTGAGTCGGCGTCAATGCGGTCGCTCCACAGAATCTCCGAGCTGGCCACGTCGAGCAGTTGCGCCGTGACGCGGAAACGCTCGCCCACATGTATGAAGCCGGCGGACAGAACGGCGCGCACGTTCAACTCTCGTCCGGCCTCGCTCGGGTCAACCTGCTGGCCCTGGTACTTGGCTATGACCGAGCTGGGGCGCACGACGAGCGAGCGCAGGCGCGCAAGCTCTGTGATGACGGCGTCTGCGAGCGAGAATTCGTAGAAGGCTGACTGCGGGTCGTTGCTCAAGTTGCGGAAGGGAAGGATGGCTATGCTCTTCTTCTCTTCGCGCTCGCCGACGCTGGTCATGGGCGTCAGGTTGATGTCCTGCGAAGTGTGCGGCGTCTGAGCGCCCGTCACGCTCGTGCGCGACTCGCTCGGGGAAGAGTTGCCGGCGCTGGTCAGCGTGCGCTGTAGCCAGCGGACTGCGCGGCTGACGGGCCCAGCGCCCGACAAGTGACGCGGCGCTGAAGGCGTGACCGCTTCCGAAGGGTCGCCCGCGCCGGAGATTTCGCGCAGGACTGCGCGTAGCTCGTCGCGCATCTCAGATATTTTCTGATAACGGTCGCGCGGCTCTTTCGCCAGGGCGCGATCAAGAATCTGTTGCAGGCGCGCGGGCACAGGGTCGGGCCGCGCCTCCGCGAGCGGCTTTGGCGCATCGTGCAGGACGGCATGGCGCACGTCTATGGTCGTCTTACCGCGAAAGGGCCAAGTGCCCGTCAGCATTTCATAGAGCAAGACGCCCATCGAAAAGATGTCCGCGCGATGGTCTACGCGATCACCTCGCGCCTGCTCCGGGGCGGCGTGCGTGGGCGTGCCGTAGGGCTTGCCTATCTCCGTCAACTGCGTTTGATGTATGCCCCGACTCTGCGCGTCCTCGTCGTCCATCAGCTTGGCCAGGCCGAAGTCGAGCACCTTGACCTGGCCCGTGTCCGTGACCATCACGTTGCCGGATTTGATGTCGCGATGAATGATGCCGCGCGCATGTGCAGCCGCCAGGGCGTCGCAGACCTGTATGGCTATGAGCAGCGCGCTCTTCAGCTCAAGGGGACGGCCCGAGACGAGCTGCCGGACGTTTCGTCCCTCTATGTGCTGCATGGCGATGAAGTGCGTGCCGTCCACTTCATCCAGGTCGTAGATGCCGCAGATATTCGGGTGGTCGAGTGTGGAAGCCAGTCGGGCTTCACGCTCGAACCGTTTCAGGTTGGCCTCCTTGACGGTGAGTTCCGGCGGCAGGACTTTAATGACCACTGTGCGGCCCAGCTTCGTATCGACGGCTTTATAAACCGCGCCCTGCCCGCCCTCGCCGAGCTTTTCCATGATGCGATAGCTGCGTAAGGTCTTGCCGACCATAGGAACCACAGACCCGGCCCCTGCGAGCCCGATCATGCAGGGAGAGAGAAGTGGCGAGGGCGACGCAAATCATACCCCCGGCGGCGGCGGCTGTCTATTTGTTTTCTCTAACCCTAATCGAGGCTCGCGAAGGTTCGTCTGTGAAGGCTCGATAGCGGCGCTTTCATAAAAAAACGAGCCCGACTTTTAGTACAGGCTCGTTCATGATCTTTACTTAATGCGGATGAGTGGATTTGAACCACCACGGTATCGCTACCACAGGCTTCTGAGACCTGCGCGTCTGCCAGTTTCGCCACATCCGCGTATCTGAATCTGAATATAAGGGCGCAAGGAAAAGGTGTCAAGAAGGCAGAAAGGGAGTCACGCAGGCTTTCTGCCTTCCCCGTGGGGTGACGGAAGTTACGGGCGGCCGAGGATGTCGCCGAGGATGTCACGCACGCGGCTGCGGCCACTGCCGCTCGCGCTGCGGTTCCGGTAGCCGTCGTCGTAGCCGCGACGATAGCCCTCCTGAAAATAGCGGCGATAGAGGTCGCGGTCGCCGTAGACGCTGCGATAACCGGCCGTCGCATCCCTGTAAGTGTTGTGATCGTCGTAGGAGTAGCCACGGCCGTCGCGCCGGTCATCGCGCCCTGCCCTGAAGCCTTCGCGGTAGCCGTAGTCGATGGCCTGACGCGCTATGTCGTCGCGGTTGGAGCCGCCGTTGCGATAATAATCATCGTCGTTGCGACGATTACGGCTTCGCCGGCTGCGACTGTAATCATCATCGTCATAATCATCATCATCGCGGTCTGTGCGGGGGCCGCGCCCGTCCACGCGCCCGTCGCGCGCATCGTGGCAGTTAATGAACTTGTCGCACTTATCGCCGCTGTTGCCACGGCCGCGCCCGCGCCCCTGCCCGAGGGCCACGGACGGTAATGCCACGGCCGCTGTAAGGGCGATAAAAGTTATCCATAATGCAATCTTGCCGTTTCGTCCGGTCATTTCAGCCTCCTGTTCAATGGGGAACGCGCCCTGAGGAGCGCGCCATCCGCCTGAGTATCAGTCAATATTCGAGGGGTAAAACAGTCTCCGGGGCAGGATGAAGCCAACAATCGCCGTGCCAGACGCGGCCGGGGGCTAAATGGTTGACCGCCTTGAGGGGACGGCGGCGTCGGCAGGCAGCCCTCATACGAAATCGTGACACAGGGGAACCGTTATAGTGCGCAAGGGAGCCTCGGAGCGGCCCGGAGGCGGCTTTCCAAATAGGGTTAAAAGCAGTATTTTGAAGTCACGCCAAACTCTTAACAGTTTAGCGACCATCTTGAGGGGCGCGAATTGGAAAGGATGCCGGAAGCAGGGCAAAAGTGCCGTGAGATCGAAGAGCGCCTGGGCGTCGTGCGTCGCCGGATAGAGGCAGCCGCCAACAGGTGCGGCCGCGCGGCCGAAGACGTGACGCTCGTCGCCGTGACGAAGACGCACGCCGCGCCAGTCATCCGTTGCGCCATCGGAGCGGGCGCTCGTGATTTGGGCGAGAATCGCGTGCAGGAGGCGGACGCCAAGATCGCTGAGCTTGGACAGGGGGAAGCGCGCTGGCACTTGATCGGGCACTTGCAAGCGAACAAGGCGCGGCGCGCCGTCGCGCTCTTTGACCTGATCCATTCGCTTGATTCAGTCTCGCTCGCGCGCCGCCTTGACCGCCTCTGCGCCGAAGCGGGGCGCGACGAGCTGCCTGTGCTCTTGCAGGTTGATCTGGCGGGCGAAGCGACCAAGTCGGGCGCGACGGAAGCCGAGCTGCCCGCGTTGATCGAGGCTGTCAGGCAGTGCGAGCGGCTGCGGCTCCTGGGATTGATGACGCTTCCGCCCTTCTACGAGGAGGCAGAGATGGTGCGGCCCTACTTTCGCCGCCTGCGGGAGCTGCGCGACCTGCACGGCGCGCGTGGCGCGTTCAGAGAGGGGCGCGGGGAGCTTTCAATGGGCATGAGCCACGACTTCGAGGTGGCGATTGAAGAGGGCGCGACGCTGGTGCGCGTCGGCACGAGTATCTTCGGCGAGAGACGCTAAAGAAATAGAGAATATGAATATCCTGGTTTTCATCAACATGGTGGTCTGGTATCTGGTGGTCACCTGCATTATGACGGTCGTGGTGTTGATGTTGCTGCGCCTGCTGGTGAGCTATGCGGACATCAATCCTTTCAGCGGGCCCGCCTTGATGGTGCGGCGCTTTAGCGACCCGCTGGTCAATCCGGTGCAGCGGCGGCTCGCCAGCTTCGGCCTAGACCCCAAGTTCGCGCCGCTGGTCTCGATCCTGATCGCAGTCATTCTCGGCTATTTCACCTTGCAGATCGTCGAGGCCGTGCTCTCCACGCTGGCGGGCTTGCTGCGCAGCTTGCAGCGCGGTGCTCCCGTGGCCGTCGTAGGCTATCTGCTGGTCGGGTTCCTCTCCATCTATTCGCTGCTCATCATTATCCGAATCATCTTCTCGTGGGGCGCTGGCCAGACCAACCGCCTGATGATCTTGCTGCGGCGTGCGACCGACCCGCTTCTTGTTCCTTTCAGCCGCATCATTCCTCCGCTCGGCATGTTCGACATCTCGCCGATAGTCGTCCTCATACTCCTGCGGCTGCTTCAGGAGATAGTCGCCGCCACACTGTTGCGTTAAAACGCTTGAGTGAAAGGAAGGGCCTTTGATCGAATACAGGGAGAGCGGCGGGCAGCTCAGCTTTAAAGTGAAGGTCGTGCCGCGCGCTTCGCGCACACAAGTGGCGGGCGTGCAGGAGGGCGCGCTCAAGGTGCGCCTGGCCGCGCCTCCCGTCGAAGGAGCCGCTAACGAAGAGCTTGTCCGCACGCTGGCGAAAGAGCTGCGCGTGCCCCGGCGCGCAGTCGAGATCACTGGCGGCCACGCTTCCAGGCTCAAGCAGGTGCGTGTGAGCGGCGCGACCTCGGATGCGCTGAGAAGGCTGGCCGGGCCCACAGAGGATTGACCGGGCACGCCTGGGCGCGGCCGCGCCGAAGGGCCGCTCCTCTCGCGTGCCGATGACCGCCCCGTGTGGTATATTTCCTCTCCGCTCCAATCCGAAAATTTTATCCAGGGAACTTATTAAGTCATGTCAGGACACTCCAAGTGGCACACTATTAAGCACAAAAAAGGGGCTTTGGATGCCAAGCGCGGCAAGCTCTTCACGAAGCTGATTAAGGAGATTCAGGTGGCTGCGCGCACGGGCGGCGGCGATGTCAATGCCAACGCGCGGCTGCGCAAGGCTGTCTCCGATGCCAAGGGCGCGAACATGCCCAACGATACGATTGACCGCGCGATTCGTCGCGGCACGGGCGCGGAAGAAGGCGTCACCTACGAAGAGATCACTTACGAGGGCTACGGGCCGGGCGGTGTCGCCATCATGCTCGATTCGATGACGGACAACCGCAACCGCACGGTCGCAGAGATACGCCACATCTTCTCCAAGAACGGCGGCAACCTCGGCGCGTCCGGCTCCGTCAGCTACCTCTTCGATAAGAAGGGTTACATAGTCGTTGACAAGTCGGCCAAGTCCGAGGACGAGCTGTTCGAGCTGGTCATTGAAGCCGGGGCCGACGACCTGCGCGACGACGAGGACAACTTTGAGATCATCACTTCTCCCGAAAACTTCGACGCCGTGCTCACGGCCGTGAAAGCCGCAGGCATCGAGCCGCAAGTCGCCGAAGTCGAGATGGTTCCCCAGAACTACATCAAGCTCGAAGGCCAGGAGGCCCGCCAGATGCTCAAGCTCATGGAGGCCCTCGAAGATCACGACGACGTGCAGAAAGTCTCCGCCAACTTCGACATCAGCGAAGCCGACATGGCCGGAGCATGAAAAGTAAGGTTGAAGGCGGAATGAAAGCCGGGCGGCTTTGGCACATTTATTCAGCCAGAAGCTCGGCTGCCTCTCTAGCCGTCACATCTTTGTTGTAAACAGAAGTTCCGGGCTGTTGGCGACGGCCTCCTTCATGCAGAAAGCCCGTGTCCACGGCCGCGAAACCTATCTCTTCAATAAGACGCGCGACCCGTTCTTTCGCTTCACTATCATCTCCGGCGATGAAGATGGCGCGCCTCTGCTCAAGCGGCAAACCAGTGTCGCCCTGAGTCCGCAGATGCTCGAACCAGATAGTGTTGAAGCCTTTGACGAGACGCGCGCCCTTCAGGTGCGACGAGAGCAACTCGCTCGAAGTGGTCTCATCCCTGTCCAACTCGGCGAAGTTGCCGTCACGCCCTGGGTAATAATTTCCGGCATCTATGACGATTTTCCCATTAAAGGCATCGGCCGGAAGCGTTCTGAATTTACCGAAGGGAATAGCTACAAGTACCACCTCACAGAGGCGCGCCGCCTCTTCGATGGTCGCGGCTTGTGCCTTTTCGCCAAGCTCTGCCACCAGGGCTTCAAGCCCGCTGCCTCCGCGCGAATTGCTGAGCAGGACTTCGTGCCCGGCGCGGACGAAGAGCCTGGCGGCGTTGGCCCCTATATTCCCCACGCCGATAATTCCTATTTTCATCGCTTCTTTATCCTTTCAACTGTTCATTACGGAGTCTCACATGAATATTAAGATAGACGATCTAAGCGGGCCAGAGGTATATGAACTGTTGCAGGAACATCTTCGGGGCATGCGGCAAAACTCGCCGCCAGAGAGTGTGCACGCCCTGGATATGGAGGCTTTGCGAAGACCGGAAATTACGTTTTGGACAGTGTGGGAGGAGGGCGAGCTGCTCGGCTGCGGGGCGCTCAAAGAACTGAACTCGCAACACGGTGAGATCAAATCTATGAGGACATCTTCTTTGCATTTGAGGAAGGGGGTCGCGAAAAATCTTCTCAATCACATCATTGAAGAGGCCAGGCGGCGCGGCTACAGCCGGCTGAGTTTAGAGACCGGCTCGACAGACGCTTTCGAGCCTGCACTTAAACTGTATGCTGATTTCGGCTTCACCTATTGCGGGCCGTTTGCTGACTATGTAGAAGACCCGTTCAGTCTGTTTATGACGAGGGAGCTTTGAGTTTCTGCTGTCACCTGACAGCTCATTCAACGCGGGCCGGTCTCCTCTAAAAGCGCGTCATCGTCCTCGCAATCTTTTTCTCTTAAAAAATTGCTTGACAGAATTTCCGGAGGGTGTGCACTCTCCCCCCTTGCTTCTGGCAAGTCGTCGAAGGGGCACTCATACTGCTTCAACCCGGCATTAAAAATTCAAGCACAAGAGATCATATCGTAAGCCTTCCTCTCACTATGTCGTATCCTCTGCTCAAAGCAGCCCGTGTTTATTCCGCGTGACTGAAGCTTACATCGCCGACGCAACCGCAAACAGAGCCCCAGGGTTTCATGGGGCCTGATTTAATCTTAAAACAAACTATCTATCGCCAGTCTTGTAGAGCGACTGGCTGATGGCAGCCTCCACCGCAGTTGTAGGCAGAAGACCGTCCGGCGCTCAGCACTGCGCCAATTCACCTCTCATCAGAAGGAGTTTCGCCGATGGCACGCATAGCCTGGACTCTAGCCCTCCACGCGCTGCTAATACTTACGCTGACAGGGTATGCGAATGCGCAGAACGTCACATATCACCTTCACGCTGAGCCCTCCACTACGCTGAACCATTTCCAGCTTAAAACGGCCGGGCCCGACGCCGTCGCGCAGGCGGTTTTGTCCGCCGATCTGAAAGGAGCGGCGGCGGGTGAAAAGCCTGTCAAGGAATTCGACACGCAGGCGGGCGAGCGCCTCGGGAATAATCGGCAGCGGCTCGACCATCAGCTTTACTTTCTCGGGCGTCACAGGCCAGCGCGTGAGCTTGAAACTGACCGGCTCGACCATCGCCGGCTACAGCGCGCAATTGCGTCAACCCAACACCCTCCTTATCGGCTCGGGCAATTACGCGGCGGGCGACTCGTTCCTTGAGCCCGTCACGCTCTCTGTGGACGGGACATACACAGTCAACGTAGACCCGAGCAACGCCAACACGGGTGACGTGACCTTGACGCTCTATGACGTTCCGGCAGATCAGAGCGGGACGCTCGTGCTCGGCGGCGCAGCCGTTAATGTCGCGATCAGTGCTCCGGGACAGAACGCCGCGCTCACTTTCAACGCCACGGCCGCCCAGCAAGCGACGGTTAATATCAGCAATAACAGCGCGGGAGCCGTGACCGTAACGCTGCTCAAGCCGGAGCCGGATGGAACCTACACGGCGCTGACCTCGACGACCGCCAGCGGCAGCAGCTTCAGCCTGACGACACAAACGCTGCCCGTCACGGGCGTCTACAAAATCAGCATCGACCCCAGTGGGCCCAACACCGGCACTATGAACGTCAACGTCACGAATCCATAAGACGGCCAACCGAAGACGGGAGAAATAAGATGAACAGGCGCTTTGCCATCCTTATTAGCATCAGTCTGGGCTTACTCTGCACGCTCGGCTTCCTGGTCGCATCGGCCTCTTACTCCTCCGCCGAAAGGGCTGCACCGGCCAGACCGCGCAGCGCGAAAAAGGGTCGTAAGGCTGCTCAGCAAACGCCCCCCGCGCAGGCTGGCCAAAGCGCCACGCTCCTCCCCGAAGGCCGCTGGCTGCTGATCGGCGGCGAAGGCGAGGGCGGCCCCTCCGGCGCTGTCTCGATCTGGGAGCAGCACACCGGGACGACATCAGTGCTGCGGGCTGGGCTGCATCAAGCGCGCGCATGGCATTCGGCGACCATGCTGCCGGACGGGACTGTCCTGATCTTTGGCGGGGTTGGCCCACAGGGCCAGACGCTCAACAGCGCAGAGCTTTTTAATCCCGCGACCGGCAGCTTCGAGCTGCTCGCCTCCTCATCGTTGACGGCGCGCACTCGCCACACGGCCACATTGCTCACGGACGGTCACGTGCTGATCGTCGGCGGCGTCTCGGACACAGGAAAAGCGTCCACCGAAGTCGAGTTGTGGAATACGCAGACGCGTAGAGGCACGACCCTCCCGGCAAGGCTCCAAGCGGCGCGCAGTGGCCACGAGGCTAAACTGTTGCCGAACGGCAACGTCCTGGTCTGGGGCGGCGAGAACAGAGAGGGGGCGAAGTCCGAGGCGGCGAACAGTATGACCTTGAATCGTCCAGCTTCGTCTTCGCGAGCGACGACTTGGCCCAGGATAGTTTCGATGCGCCGCTGCTTGCAGCATCCTTGCCGAAGAACGGCGAGACGGGAGTGCCCGTAGAGAGCCGCCTTGCGCTTCGCTTCTCCAAGCCGCTGCTGGCCGCGAGCCTCAACGATCAGACGCTCTCTATGAGCGGGCCAGAGGGCAAAGTCGCCGTCAAGATTGTTCCAGCCGAGAGGGGCAGATTGATCTTCGTTAACCCGCAGCAGCCGCTTCTTCCCGAGACGACTTATACGCTCTCCGTTGATGGCCCGACCGACGGGACGAATCTCTCGCTCGCGCCCGTCTCTTTCAGCTTTACGACCGTTGGCACACAGGAACACGAGCACGAGCCCGCGCACGATCATCAACCGGCCCAGCTCTTGGACGACGAGAGCTGGATACCGGGCCCGGAGAACATGAAGAGTAACTGGCGCAGCTCGCGCCCGGACTCGGACTGGCGCAAGCTCGCGCCGTTGCAGGCCGCGCCCGGCGTGACGGCGCTCGCCGGTCAAGTCTTGAAGCTTAACGGCCAGCCGCTCCCGAACGTGACCGTTCAGATCGGGGAGAGGGCGACGAGGACGGACAGCACAGGGCGCTTCCTTTTGACGGAGCTTGCTTCGGGCCCACAGGAGATACTCTATAACGGCTACACGGCGAGCACGCCCGGCCACCTCTACGCGATGTGCGAAAACGGAGTCAGCATCGCGCCCGGCCTGACCAATATCCTGCCTTACACAGTCTGGCTGCCGGCGATTGACACCCGACACGCGACTTCGATTCCGGTTCCGACGACCAGGGAAGTAATAGCCGCCAATCCGGTGATGCCCGGCCTCGAAGTTCACATTCCGGCCGGAGTGCGCCTGCTCACACACCACGGGACGTATCTGTCAAACCTGACGCTGACGCCCATTCCGGTTGATCGCGCGCCTTTCCCCGTCCCCGAAGGGACGCAATTTCTCTTCACACCGCAGGGCCACGGCGCGCAGGTTCAGAGCGTTGACGGACGGCCGAGCGTCGGCATCCGCATCACTTATCCGAACCTGACGCGCCTGCCCGCAGGAACCAGCGTGACTCTCTGGGATCACAATGCCGAGCAGGGATGGTACGCCTACGGGAAGGGGACTGTGACAAGAGACGGGAAACAGATCGTGCCGGACGCTGGTGTCGGGCTACAGCGCTTGAACTGTATAGGCATAACCCTTGATGGCCCGCCGCCGCCCACGGATGGGCCCACGCCTGACGGCGGCGAGATGGTGGACGACCCTGTTGACCTGGGGACGGGCCTGTTTGTGTACAGCAAGACAGACCTGCGCCTGCCCGACGTGATGAAGATCGAGCTGACGCGAACTTAAATTCACGAACGGCACGGTCTATGACTTCCAGGGAACGACGAGCATCTTCGCCTCCCCTTTCATCTGCCTGCGGAGCGTGCGCGACAGGTTCGGCAATCAACTGACCCTCACCCGCGATTACGAAGGCAAGATCAGCAGGATGACCTCGCCCAACAATCGCTGGCTTGAGTTCACCTACGACGCCAGCGACCGAATCACCCAGGCCAAGGACAACATCGGGCGCACGGTCGGCTACACGTACGACGCGAGCGGCAGGCTGTGGAAGGCGACCGATCCAGGCAACGGCGTGACGGAATATTCCTACGACGCTGCGCACCGCATGACGACGATCAAGGATGCGCGCCAGATTCTCTACCTGACGAACGAGTACGACGCCAACGGCCGAGTGATAAAACAGACGCAGGCCGATAACAGTTTCTTCCTCTTCAACTACACGCTGAACGCGAACGGCAAGGTGGCCCAGACAGATTATACGGACGCGCGCGGCAATGTCAGGCGCGTCGTCTTCAACGCCGACGGCTACTCCGTGACAGACATTTACGGGCTGGGCAAACCGGAGCAGCAGACCTACACGTACGAGCGGCAGCCGGGCGCGAATCTCATTCTCAGCTCGACGGACAACCTGGGCAGGAAGGTCGCCTACACTTACACTGCGGCGGGCAACCTCGCCAGCGTGACGAACCTGGCCGGGACGGCCCAGGCGCTCACGGCCACCTTCACCTACGAGCCGACCTTTAACCAGATCGAGACCATCACAGACGCGCTCAACCATGTGACTCGCACGGGCTACGATGCGCAAGGTAACGCGACGAGCATCACGGACGCGCTCAATCATCAAACGACCTTCACCTATAACGCTGCGGGCCAGGTTCTAACGGTCACAGACCCCTTGCAGCATACGATTCAATATAGCTATGACGCCGGAGACCTCTCGGAAATCAGAGACCCGCTCGGCTACACGATCAAAAGGTTTCATGACGGGGCGGGCCGTGTCGTCAGCCAGACAGACCAGTCCGGCAACATCACTCGCTACGAGTACGACAAGATGAATCACGTGACGAAGGTCACGGACGCTTTGCAGGGCACGACCGCCTTCGACTACGACGCCAACGGCAACCTGCTGCATGTGACGGACGCGCGAAGCAAAGTGACCGGCTTCACCTTCAACAATATGGATCGGCCGGAAACGCGCACGGACGCCTTACAGGGCGCGACGAGCGTCGAGCGCTACGAGTATGATGGCGGCGGCAATCTCACCAAGATCACAGACCGCAGGGGGAAGGTGACGACCTACAGCTACGACAGTCTGAACCGTGTCACCTCCACCCAGTACGGGGTCGGCACGGCCTCGCAAAGCAGCACGAGCTACGTCTTTGACGGCGCTAATCGTCTGACGAGTGTGACCGATTCGCTGACCGGGACGATCAGCTACGGGTATGATTCCTATGATCGCCTGACTTCGGAGACAACGCCGCTCGGCAGCGTCGGCTACACGTATGATAACGGGGGACGCCGGCAGAGCATGACCGTGTTGGGCCAACCGGCCGTCACCTACGGCTATGACGACGGCAACCGGCTGACTTCGATCACGCAGGGTGCGGCGAGCGTGCTGCTTCAGTATGACGAGGCTAACAGGCGCACGGTCATGACGCTGCCGAACGGCGTCGCCGCGAGCTACAGCTATGACAGTGCTTCGGAGCTGACCGGCATCACTTACGAAAAGGGCGCAGTGCTTGTCGGCAATCTCACTTATGAGTATGATCCGGCAGGCCGCCGGACGAAGATGGGCGGCAGCCTGGCCCGCATTGCGTATCCGCAAGCCTTCAGCTCGGCGACGTACAACGCCGCCAACCAACTGACGCAGAAGGGCACGACTACATTCAGCTATGACGCCAACGGCAACCTGACCGGGGACGGCGTCAATACTTATACCTGGAATGATCGCAACCAACTGGCGGCCATCAGCGGAGGCGTCGCGGCCACTTTCACCTACGATGCTTTCGGCAGGCGAATCAACAGGAGCGTCAACGGTCAATCGACGGGTTATCTATACGACGGAGCCGGTGCTGTGCAGGAGCTTTCGGGGACGAGCCCCGTGGCCAACCTGCTGACGGGCGGAGTGGACGAAGTCTTCAGCCGCAGTGATGCTGCGGGCACGCGAACGCTGCTGACGGACGCGCTCGGCTCGACCGTGGCGCTGACGGATTCAAACGGGGCTATGCAAACGCAGTATTCCTACGACGCTTTCGGCGCGGGCGCTGCGATGGGTGCGCTCAGCTCCAATGCCTCGCAGTACACAGGCAGAGAGAACGATGGGACGGGACTCTACTTCAACCGGGCGCGCTACTACAGCCCGGCCTTGCAGCGTTTCATCAGCGAAGACCCGATAGGGTTCGCCGCCGGCGATGCCAACCTCTACGCTTATGTCGGCAATGACCCGGTCAACTCGATTGACCCGTCGGGCCTTCAGAGTGAAAGAAGGTGGGTGGAGCTGGGGGACGGCTGGCGAGGCGGCATAGACCGCTTCCCCAGCGGGGAGAGATTCGAGATACACGTCTATCGTCCGAACGGCGACGAGGCGGGAATAGTTTCGGGACGCCTGGGCTGGATCGGTAAGCACGGTAATGCCGGGGTGCGTCCCGGTGGAGTTCCCGAAGGGGTGATGGACACCTTAAACGGCGTCAACGTGGATATGCTCAGGCGCACGGGCGGCATGGGCCCAAAGGGCACGGAGAATATCAGGGGCGGAAGATACCTGAGTCCCGGCAGGTCGTTTTACGGCGTCGCGGCGCTCCAAATCCTGAGCATCGTGCCCGTCATTATCGAAGAGCACCAAGCCTGGGAGGAGCTTGAATCGCGGGCCGGTAAGCACGGCTTGACGCCGCAGGAACAGTTCTTCCTGGATTCGGAGAGATTGGGCCATCCTCAATTCTATATGACGCCGATTGGGCCAATGCCGAACCCGCATTACCCGGGGCAGAATAATCCATTCAATAAAGCCTGACGGCCAGTGCTCTTCGTCGTGTCCGTCAGGCTTGAGGAAAAACGAGGTGGTTCGCGGTGGCGTTTGTTCTCGGTAGGGATTTCGCGGACGACGAAGCTGCTACTTTAGAAGAGCGCTTCGCCGCCTACTATAAGTATCTCGAATCCGTGAGGGACAAACTCCCGCCCTCGGCTTACAGCTTCGCCGTGGCCTCATGGCATTATGACCCGCAGGATCACCGCTGCCCGCACGACTCCTGGGTGGATTCTTTGACGATCATCGAAACGCCGTACGATGAGCACAAGGCCCATCGCGACATCGAAATCAACGTCCGGCTCTTGGGGGCATATCATGACGGGCGCTTAGAGTTATCTTACAAAAAGGTTCGGAGCTACCAGTTGGAAACGCCGCCCGACTACAAGATGCTGCCCTTGAACGTGGGACACGGTGACTGGCTCAGCGATGAAGTCCGGTTGTCGGAGCGCACGCTGGTGCTGCACGAAGTCGAGTTCACTCGCGGTAGTCGCTGGGTCATCGAGTGTCAAGACATCCTCTCTCAATGGACTCCGCTCTAGGCGAGCTTACTTCATCATTTTCATTAAAGCCCCGTCAGGCTTGGCCATCTCTTTGAGTCTGGCATACGGCACGATGACGGTCTGCGAGCCGGCGGCATACGGCCCCACCTGATACGGGTCGAAGGTAAACATCAGCCCCTTTTTCGTCAGGTTCCAGTTCTGATAGTTCTCTGCCTTCGCCGTCGCGCCCTCGGCGAATATATCCTGCGCCAGCCCCATGTTCTCGTCGCTCTCAGGCATCTTGCGGCTCTGCAAATCCTTGATCGCATAAGCCGACACCGCTTCGAGGTATTTCGCGCCCGGCCTGAAAAGCTCCGAGAGCTTTAATTCCTTGCCCGTTTTCAGATCGTAGGTGACGGTGAAGTAGTTGTAGTTCGGGTGCACGCCGCCCGTGAAATTACCTTCCAGAAAACTGACGCTAATCAGATCATTGTCGGCATATTCGATGTTGTAGCCGATGTCCAGATAATTGTTCACGCCTGCGGGCAGCATCTTCAGGTCTTCGGCGCTCATAGCCATCATCTGCTTTTTGAAACCGGCAAGCTCATTGGTGATGCGCGATTTGACGAGCTGATTAAAGCCCGAGGCGTTCGCGCCGCCCATCAGTTCCGGATACTCGGCCGACAGATCGAGCCTTTTTGCTTTGACCGATTCGCTGATCCGCCGGTTGACGACCTGCGTGCCGTTAGTAAAAGAGAGCATCTGCTCGGAGGCGGAGAACCATTGGTTCTCTTTGGCGTTGGGTTTCCTCCATTCGCCTTCGAGTGATGCGCCGGATTGATTGGGGTCATCTTTCCATGTGCCTTTGAACTCGCCCGTCTGCTTACCGGAAGAATCAAACTCCTGCATGGTAAATTGCCCTTTGGCGTCGATCTCGCCACGCAGAGAGAGTTTGTTCGCGCTGCCGGATTTAAGGTAAAAATAAGAGCCGCTCAAACTGTTATCTTCACGCCTCAAGGTCATCTCGAATCTGGCCTGGGCAATGCTGCCCTTAAACTGAGTGGCGGCCTCGTCCTGCGCCTTTGACCGCTTGGCGCTTAGTCCGAAGGCGAGCGTCAACAACAGGAAGATTAAAGCGGCGCGAGTATGGATTCTGATTTTCAACTTTTGAATATTCCTTGTTTACAAAGTCTGGAGAGCAATGTGTAGACGATAGCAGAAAATCAGTTTTGCAACTAATTTCGACCGGGGCAGCCCATGCTTGACTGGCCCAAACCGGGCTTGAGCAACGGAGCGCCATCTTATCCTCCCGAATCAAGAGGGGCGCGGCCGCCCATTTTGCGGAACAGGCCGCGCAGGATCAGCGTTACCGCCTGATCGACATGCACAGTTGTTGCTAAAATAGCATTCTCTTCTGCGTCGAGCCCGTTGTTGAGGTCTTCAAAACTGAAGTTTGCAAAGTCGGCGCGGCCTGGCCAAGCCGGTCGCGCCGCCAGCCTCGCCGTCACCAACCCGAGGTCTTCGGCGATGTCACGAGCGCAACCCCCGAACCCTCCGAGTAGAAATAAAGGCTGACCCGCGCGGAGCGCGGCACGCACCTCCTCAGCCACTCCGGGCATGCTGCCCTTGAAGCCGTCTACCCGACCTCCCAGCGCGATGCGCGCATCGCTCAGCCTGGTCACCGCTTCCCGCATTGACGCCAGGCCCGCCACCCATTCATCGTTAGTGGCTGGTCGCGGCGCTAGCTGTAGGCGCTCATCAAGAGGCATGATGTTGCCGTCAACGGTTAAGCAGATCAGTTCGGCCACACCGCGCAGCTCCTCGGACAACTGCTTTACCTCTTGAGGGGGCATACTAATGTGGACGGGCCAGGCGAGAAAGTTGCTGACGCCGACTCGCTCGTCGCTGAGGTCAGCGCCGCGCCGGTGGCGTGCAACCAACTCGAACAACACTTCGGTGAAGCCTTTGGGGCGCAGGTCGCCGCCGTAGATCAGGCGCGCGCCCATCGCCAGCAAGTGGCGCGCGACCTCCGTCATGGCGTCGTCCAAATGCTCCTGTGCGAGACCGAGAACCGCCATGTCCGGGCTCTCGGAGATGGAGATCGCAATAGCGTGCTTGCTCAACGGTTCTTCGTAGCTCATAGGGTGGTCTCCGCAAGCCATTCGGTCATGCTCCGCAGCCGGACGCTCGGTGCGACTTTCTCGAACAAGCGCCGCTCCTCGGCCCCGACCGGCGGGTCTGGATAGACCAACGTCGCCTTCGTCGCCGCCCGCTCCGGCAGTCCGGCAAGCGAAATCAGTTCCGGGGGGCGAGGCAGGAAGACGACATCATCGCCGGCCCCGCCGGCGGCGAGCTGAACACGGCATCGCCAAAGGAAGTCCTTCAGGACTTCGTCGAGCAGACGGCTGACGATATAGTCGATGCGACCGGGCGCAGCCGGTTCCATCCGCACGACCGGCACATTACCCATGTAGGGGAAGCTGCGCTCGTCCAGATCGCTGATGCAGTTCGCCACCACGAGCGGCACATTCCACAGCTTAGCCTCAATGATCTCGCGGCGGCACCATTCTCGGGAGGAGTAGGAGTCTGTGTGGATCGCGACGACGGCGCTCACTTTGACCTTCTGTAAGATCACCTTGTTGAAGCGCAGGCCGGCCGGAATGTCATACACGTCGAAAAAGCTGGCTAAGCCATCGCCCTCGCTCCGGTAGAGCTGATCGCGGATCAGCTTTGCGATGCGCTCGCCATTAGCATCATGCTTGGAGTGGCTGAGGAATATCTCCACCTTGCGCAAGTACTGCTCCAGTGCTTCCTCCTCTTCATGCGGGCGCTTCAGCCGCTCAAGGTAGAACCGCAGCATGCGGCAGAATTGGTAAGTGAGACCGGCAATCAGCCGGCGCTCGCGCTCCTCCCGGTCAATGTTGGCCCACCGATCCCAGCGCACAGCCTGCTCGGTGATGCCTAACTGCATGGCAGCATCATCGACCGCCACCGGAAAGACCCGTGCGCCCAGGCCGAAGATGTCAGCGCGCTCAGACAATTCGCGCCCCCAGGCGACCCAGGCCGGGTCATCCTTCCATCGCTTGTCGATCAGCAGCACGACGGCGGTCGTTTCAGCTTCGGCGAAGTCAATGCCGAGCGGCACGTCCGAACTCGGCGCGGGCGTAGAGCGATACACGACGCTGAGTCCAGTCCCGCCGGCAACATTCTCATAAAGCTTGCGACGATAGTGGTCGTACAGTGCCTTGGCTATGGCCGCGCCGTCCGCGAACTCCGGATGCCAAGCCAGGTAAATGACGAGAAATGGTCTGGTCGAAAGAGTCATGAGCAGCTCTGAATGGTTGGGCAAAGCATATCCCTGAGATGTTTCACTGCCCGCTCCGGGCTGGCGCTGAAGGGATCAGCTCGTTATATCAACGGACACCCATGTCCCATTGAAGGCCGCTGTCCCACACAGAGCGTCGATTGTGAGATCGTCCGTTACGTCGTTGATGCTTCGGCCGGCGTGTTGTTGAGCGACCTCTAATTGAATCCCGCTCCGATCATGCCCCCACCCGTGCGGAATGCTTACCACACCAGGCATCATTTCTTCGGATAGCTCGACGGGAAGCTCTACGCTTCCGACTCTTGACCGCACCAGGACTTTTTGACCCGGTCTCAGGTGGCGCTCGGCAGCATCCGCCGGGTGCATGAGCATTGTGCATTGTGGCCGGCCTTTAACTAATCTTTGACTATTATGCATCCAGGAATTGTTACTGCGAAGCCGTCGCCGCCCGATCAGCAGCAGCTCGCCATTGGGGGAATGAGACGCACCGTCAAGCAACTTTGCCTTCAGGCGTTCGACATCTTTGACCAGCACTTCAGGTGCCAGCTCGATGCGTTTGGAGGAAGTACGCAAACGTTCGGGTAAGCAAGCAGACAACGGGCCAAGGTCTATTCCGTGGACGGCTTCTTTAAGATTTCGCAAAGTCAAGCCTTTGGAAAAAGGGTTGAGCTTGCCACCGTAGGGCCCGAAACGTAGACCCAGATCAAGAATTCTTTCGGGCCCTAATGAGCTTTTGATGACCTTGCGCTTTACACGTCTGAAGAGATTGCCGAACCGCCCCTGTTGCTCGATACGTGTTTGCAATTCGAGAAGGATTTCCCAATCATGCCGCGTTTCCCCGACGGGTTGAAATAGAGCAGGTGAAAATTTGGCCGTGTTACGGACGGCCAGCAGGTGAAAGGCCAGGTCATAGTGTGTCCGCTCAAGCGACGAGCTCGGGGGCAGGATAATGTGCGCGTGCCTGGTCGTTTCATTGATATAGAAGTCGATTGATGCCATGAACTCAAGGCTTGCCAACGCACGATCCAACTGCCGGCCGTTCGGCGTCGAGAGCACGGGGTTGCCGGCAGATGTCACGAGGGCCTTAACCTGCCCCTGACCTTCGGTCAAAATCTCATCGGCAAGCGTGGCTACCGGGAGCTCTCCTGCGAACTCAGGCAACTTTCGCACACGGCTGTGCCAGCGGGCAAAACTACCTCGCGGCGCTAAAGACTTTGGGGCCGCCAGCGGGTCAAACGCCGGACGCGTAAACATGGCCCCGCCCGGCCGATCCAAGTTGCCGGTCACAATATTCAAAACGTTAATCAACCACTGGCAGAGGCCCCCGAACTCCTGAGTGCTGACGCCGATTCTGCCATAACAGACGGCCGCTTGGGCGGAAGAAAATTCTCTCGCCAGCAGGCGTATTTGATCGGCGTCAATCCCGGTAATTGATGCCACTTTTTCCGGCGGAAATTCGGCTACCAGATTGCCTATAGTATCCACACCATTAGTAAATGGAGCCAGTGGGCCCAGCCGGGTTAGCCCTTCGTCGAAAATAACGTGTAGTAGCGCCAGCAGCAATAGAGCGTCTGTTCCAGGACGGATAAACAGATGACGGTCGGCCAGCCGGGCAGTTTCAGTGCGGCGCGGGTCGATCAGTATTATTTTGCCTCCCCGCTGGCGAATTTCTTGCAGCCTTCGACCCATGCCGGGCGCAGTCATCAGGCTGCCATTTGAGACCGCCGGATTCGCCCCCAGGATTAAAAACAGGGTCGTGCAGTCGATGTCCGGTACGGGGATAAGGAGCTGGTGGCCGAACATGAAGTAGGCCGCGAAATGATGCGCCAGTTGGTCTACGGAGGTCGCGGAAAACCTGTTTCGTGTATGCAGGCTCCGGATAAACCCTGGTGCGAATAGAAGAGCGCCGTAATTATGGACGGCGGGATTACCAGTGTAAGTGGCGATGGCGTCCTTCCCGTATCGCGCCTGAATGCGCCTGATCTGTTGCGCCACCTCGTCAAAAGCTTCGTCCCATCCGATGCGTTGCCAACCGTGAGGAGTGCGACGGACGGGATACTTGAGCCGGTCTTTATCATGATGAACGTCCTGCAAGGCCACGGCCTTCGGGCAGATGTAGCCACGGCTTAAAGGATCGTCTTTGTCACCGCGAATGTCTAAATGCTCGTCGGCCTGAACGTTGATTTCGATGCCGCATATCGCTTCGCAGAGGTTGCAACTGCGATAATGAAGGGCGCTATTGTCAGCAGTTCTCATGGCACAATGCTTTCGACTCCGGTCTGTTTGCTTCTCTTTGTTGCGTCACCCTGCTTGATTTGAATCACGGCGCGCTGGATGTCATAAGCTGGTAGGGCAGCAGCAATCGGTAAAAACGGGATGCCGAAGAAAGTAACGGAGCAGCCGTGCCTACGCCTGACAACAAGCCTGCCGACACAAACGCGCTCTGCTGTGGAATAATACATTAACTACCGTCAGGCTCACGCGAAAAATAGGATACCATTTTTACAGCAGGCCCGAGAGGCCGCGCGATTTCCCTTTCATACCGTCGGCACTAATGCTATCCTCCGCGTTGTTTCGAAAGTACAGTCCGGCTAAGCTGCTACAACATTCAGGCCGAAACTCTTACCTGCAAGGGTCATTAAGCAGAATCAAGCTCTCACTAATCGGAGTTCACAATCGGGTGTTCCTGATTCGTCGCAGATCGTGTTGACCCGAACATGTTGCTTTCGCGCCAAATGGGAGTCCAGGGTGGGCGATGAGCCACCTCGCTCGGACGATCAAATCCGTGTTAGCTCGGCAAGAAGACGGAAAGGGTATCGCTCGACGCTTTATGAAATGAAAAGGCGATTTCTGCCATATCTCAATAGGCCGCGGGATTTTTCTTTCAACCCGGCACTGAAGATTGAGCCTTAGGCCACGGCTCACGCGTGGGCCGTGCGCGATCTCGTAGTGAGGTAGTTTTTGACCCAAAGGCAGGGAGAGGAATCCCGCGATGGCACACGTACACAGAGAGTCGTACATCACGCTCGCTGGCCTGACCGAAACCAGCGCCCTCATCACCTGGGGGCTTTCTTCTTCAACGTGGATTCGGAGCAGTTGGACGGCCGCTACAAGATCATCGAGGACAGAGACCTCACGTTCCTCAACCCGAAGCGCAAGACCACCATCGGCGAAAGCTCTGAGCCGTACGGCATGGCGACGGTGCGCGTCTGGGAGAAGGACGGCGTTGCCTGGTCGCCCAAGCCGCACTTCGTCCTGTGCGAGTACAAGGCAGGGAAGCTGGCGGTCACGCCCTACGGCGAGCTGAAGGGCGGCAAGCTCCAGCCGCTCGACGGCGTGATAGACTCTCAGGGCAAGCCGTTCAAGCTGCCGCCATTCTCGCTCGGCTGAGCGAGGCCATCAGCCAATCAACCACGGGCTAACAGAGTTTCGGGGCCCGACAAAAGAGAAGGCATATTGACAATGGACAATATCGTGCGTTACGTGATCTACCCGGGCATAGGCATCGCGCGCGTCGGCAACTCGCCGGAGGAGTACTTCATCGGGCCGGAGTCACCGGGCCAAGCGCCGCAGGCAGACGGCCGCTTCAAGGACAGCGAGGGGCGCATCAAGCGGCAGGCGGCGCGGTTCCGCATCTACGGGCTCAACGAGGCGGGCGAGGCGGTCAGGGAGATCACGGCCGACGAGGCCGAGATCACTTGGCGCGTCCACGTCGCCAACCGCAAGGCGGCCTGGTATCAATTCCAGAACGCGATGGACTTGGGGCCGAAGTTCGCACAGGTGACTACCCTGCGCAACAGCACGATCACGGGCGTCACGCGGCAGCAGCTCGTCATCGACCCCGGGCCGCGCACCATCTTCGGCCGCAACACGCAGGGGCCCGAATACCTCTTCGACGGCGGGCTCTTCCTGGGTGATCCCGTCCCGCTCGGCGAGTTGCGCACGGACGAGGCCGGCCGCCTGCTCGTGCTCGGCGGCTTCGGCAACTCGGCCTCCCACCCGCCGAACCAGCAGGCCACGACCTTCGCCAACAACGACGGCTGGCACGATGACACCTCGGACGGCCCCGTGCGTGCGACCGTGCGCGTCGGCAGCCGCGAGTTCGAGGCCGAGCCCGCGATGGTGGCCGTCACGCCGCCCAACTTCGGGCCGGGGCTCTACGGCGTCGTCACGCTCTACGACGTGATACTCGACCTCTTCATCCGCGACGAGAGGTTCGGCCTCGCAGGCCCGGAGCGCCCCTCCTTCTGGCGTCACATCTTCCCCATCTTCGAGCGGCTCGTCACCAGCCAGTGGGTCAACGGCGGCGTCAACTTCCTCTTCGGCGTAGGCTCGCCGTCAGACCTCACCGACCCGGCGCTGCTCTACCAACTGTCGAGCCCCGCCGAAGAGCACAAGCCGCTGCGCACCTCCTACTTCAACTGGTTCCGCGACCCGGCCAACGGCGAGGGTAAGCAGGAGCCGGCGAAGCTGCCGCCCTTCTACGGCGACGCCTTCGGCGACTTCAACGGCGTCGGCATTGATGACCTGGCCCTGACGCCGACGCAGTACGAGTGGCTGCGGCGCTGGGCCGAGGGCGACTTCGACGCAGACCCCTCGCAGCGCGACAGGCCGGCGAAGCTCGAAGACTACCCTCTGCCTGAGCAGCCGCGCGCGCTCGACGAAGCAAACCTCGAAAGCTGTCTCGGCGGCCCCTTTCACCCCGGCATCGAGCTGACATGGCCGATGCGCGTTGCCACCATGTGGAAGGAGCCGTTCCGCCTCAACGTCCTGCCCGAGGGGCAGCAGCCGAAGATGGACTACGGGCCGAGCCTGACGCCGGCCGAGGCTTTGGGGCCGGGCGGGGTCGTTGAGACGAGCGGGCCGGGCACACTTACCTGGTGGATGGGCGTCCCCTGGCAGACAGACGAGGCGAGCTGCCTCTCCGGCTACGAGCTGGGGACTTACCTGCCGCTCCCGTCCTTCTGGGCAGCGCGCGTCCCGAATCAAGTGCTCAGCGAACGCTCTTACACGCGCGTCCTCAACGAGGGCTTGCCTGCCGCCCAGCGGATGAAGCACCTCTTCTACCGCGTGGACTGGCTGCGCTTCTTCGATCAGGACTACCAGACGCGCATCAACGCCAACGTGGAGCGCTGGTACAAGCTCGGCATCGTCGCTGAGCGAGAGGGGGCGGGCGACCATGCCGAGAGCGGGCTGCCCGACCGCCTCTGGGTCGAGACGGAGGTGGCCGAGGAGCTGACCAAGTCCGACCCGACCTGGGAGCAGGTCAAGATCGCCGAACGGCTCACGAGGGTCTCGGCCGAGGAGGTGGTCGAAGTCCCGCTGCTCGCCGCCGCCTCTCTCGAAGCCGAGCTGGAAGAAGTGCCCGTCACGTCGCGCCGTCGCGTGCTCAGGCGCGACCAGCTCTAAAGGGGTGCAGTGTCCGCGCCGCGTGTGTTCATCATCGGCGGCGGCCCGGCAGGTGCGGCCGTGTCGCTCGCGCTGGCGCGGCGCGGCCTCTCGCCCGTCGTGTTGGAGGCGCAGCCGGGGCCGCGTCTGAAGATCGGCGAGTGTCTACCGCCGAGCGCCAACCCGCTGCTCGACGAGTTCGGGCTGACCGAAGGGCTGCGCCGCGCGGGCCACCTCCCCTCTCACGGCAACCGCTTCATCTGGGGCTCGGACGCGCCTGCCGAGCGCGACTTCATCTACGGGACGCGCGGCGCGGGCTGGCGACTCGACCGACTCAGGTTTGAAGAAGGGCTCGCCGCTGCGGCCGTCGAGGCGGGCGCAGACTGGCGCTACGGCCAACGCTTCGCCGGTTGCTCGCGCGAGGCGGGCGCTCTCTGGCGGCTCGAAGTCGAGTCGCCGCAGGGCGCGCGGAGTTACGAAGCCGACTTCGTCGTTGACGCCTCGGGGCGCGCCGCGCGTCTCTCTCGCGGGCTCGGAGCACGCCGCGTCCTCTACGACCGGCTGGTCGGCGTCGCCGCCTACTTCGAGACGCGCGCGGGCGAGGGCGGCGACTCTTTCACGCTCGTCGAAGCCGTTGCCTCCGGGTGGTGGTACTCGGCGCGGCTGCCGGGCGGGAAGCTGGTGGTGATTTACATGACGGACGGCGACTTGCTCGACGGCCCCGTGGCGCGCACGGCCGAAGGGTGGCTCGCGCTCCTCGGCGGGGCGGAGCACACTGCCCGCCGCGTGGCCGAAGCCGGCGGCTCGGCCCCTACCCGCCCACGCGTCGTGCCGGCCGACACCTCGCGGCTGACGAGAGTCGCGGGCGAGGGCTGGCTCGCGGCTGGCGATGCTGCGGTCGCCTACGATCCGCTTGCGTCGCACGGCATCACGATGGCGCTGGGCGGCGGCTTCCACGCGGCCGCAGCCGTCTTCGACTACCTGGGCGGACGCCTTGACGCGCCCGGCCAGTACGCGGCGCTGCTCGACCGGGCGTTTGCGCGCTACTTTCTCATGCGCCACGAACACTACCTCGCGGAGCAACGCTGGCCGCATGAGCCTTTCTGGAGGCGGCGTCACGCGCCGGGCGCGGGCGTTCGCGCGACGATAATGGAGACATAAGGAGGTGCAGAAGAATGGTCAGAGAGATTGACAGGAGAGACCCGGCAGCCAACCAGACGACGCCGGCGCGTGAGCGCAGCTTGAACGAGCGCGCGCTAAAAATTTCCGAGTTGTTGAGCGGCCCCCACACGCTCAGCATCGAGGCCTTCGACGACGCCACCGGCAACCCCTCGCTGGTCGCCTCCGAAGGGGCGGAGGCCGAAACGGGCAACTTCGTCCAGCGCGCGCTCAACCACGTGCAGAGCATCGGCACTGTCCTCGGGCTTGAGGAGACGCAGGCACCCGAGTTCATGGCCGATCCCAATGTGCAGATTTCCAGCAGCGGCGCGGCCACCGTCCACCTACAGCAGCAGTACAAGGGCATCCGCCTCTTCCAGACGGCGCAGGGCGTGCGCTTCAACCCCAACGGGTCAATTTCGGATACGGTCGGCAACAGCGTGACGATTGCCGAGGAGTTGGACGCCGCGCCCAAGCTCAACGTGCAGGAGGCCGTGCTGCGCGCCGCGCGCCACCTGGCCGAGCCTGGCGCGTACGACGAGGAGGAGGTGGACGAGTTCGGGCAGTCCGTCCCGCCGCCGGCGCTCGACCTCGAAGGCTTCACGCCCAAAGTCGTCGCCACCTTCCCGAACCACCCTGAATATCCCACCGTGCTCGAAGCCGGGCCGTTCGGAGACGAGATTAAAGCCAACCTCATCTGGTTCCCGCTCGGCGCAGGGCCGCGCCTCGCGTGGGAAGTGCTGCTCATCATGCCCGGTCAGGGCGGGCAGTACCGCGTCCTCGTCGCGGCCGACGACGGCGAGATACTCTACTGCCGCCAACTGATGTCAACGGTCGAGGCCGAGGGGCACGTCTACGTGGTGGACGGCGCGGGCGACCGCCAGGTGGTGCGCTTCCCTCGCGCTCTCGCCGACTTCAACGTTCCCCTCCCAGAGGGTCTGCCCGAGGGCTTCCCAGACCCCTGGGTCGCCTCCGACTCGGCGCTCGGCAACGCTGTCAAAGCCTTTCTCGCCACGAGCGGCGAGACCTTCCGAGGGACGCAGCAGAACGGCCGTCTCGTCTTCCAGCCCACAGACCCCGTGGGCGAGCACCAGCAGGTGCTCAACATCTTCTACTACAACTGCGTCATCCACGACTTCTTTTACCTGTACGGCTTCAGGGAGAGCGACGGCAACTTCCAGCAGGACAACTTCGGGCGCGGCGGCGCGCTGGCCGACCCCGTAACGGCCTTCGCGCACCCCGGCCCGGTGGTGGGGACGGCTAACATGTCTACGCGCGTTGACGGCCAGAGCCCCGTTATGAACATGGGGCTCGTCGCCCAGACCGGTCGCCACACGGCTTTCGACTCGACCGTCGTCTTCCACGAGTTCACGCACGGCGTCACAAACCGGCTCGTCGGCGGCCCGATGAACACGCAGGCGCTCGAAGACTACCAGAGCGCGGGCATGGGCGAGGGCTGGGGCGACTACATCGCCTGCACCATCAATAACACGACGGTCGTCGGCGCGTGGGTCACGGACAAGCCCGCCGGCATCCGCAAGTTCCCCTACGACGAGAACTATCCAGACCACTTCGGCAAGCTCGGCACGGGGCGCTTCAACCGGCCCGAGCTGAACAAGCAGCACGCGGTCGGAGAAATCTGGTGCGCCACGCTGATGGAGATGAACCGCAAGATCGGCTCTCACCTCGGCGTGCAGCTCGTGGTGGACGCGCTGAAGCTCTCGCCCGTCCGGCCGAGCTTCCTGGACATGCGCGACTCGATCCTGAAGGCGCTCGACAACAAGCTCGCCGCAGGGCAGTTGAGCGCGCAGGGGCACGCGACGGCGCACGCGGGCATCTGGGCTGCCTTCGCGCGCTTCGGCATGGGGCCGGGGGCGCGCTCGAACGGGGCCAGCCTGACCGGCATCGTGGCCGACTTCAACACCCCGTCCGACCAACCCGTACACTTTGACGGCGAAGTCGGTTCAGCATTCCCGACGCCCGGCGTGCACGACGACGCGCAGGCGGGTGGAAGCAGCGCATCCTACTTCGGAGACGGGGCCGAGGCGGAGGAGGTGGCCGACGGCGGCCCCGAAGAGGAGACGCGCGGAGCCTTCGCGGACGTGCTGGCGGCCATCCAGATTCATGGCGAGGAGCTGGCGACCATCCCCGGCGTCGTCTCGGTCGCTCCCGGCTACCGCTTCCAGGGCGGTGACGTGACGCCGCGCCCGGTCGTCACCGTCACGGTGCTGCGCAAGCTCGACCCGGCGGACGTGGCCGCGCGCGACCTGATACCCGCACGTCTCGGCAAAGTCCTGGTTGATGTGCTCCCGGCGACGCCGCAGCAGCAGTTGGCGTTTCTGCGGCAGATGGACGAAGCGGCCACCGCCGGCCTGCCTGCGCCGGCCGGCGAGATAAACACGCGTCTGCCGGGCGAGCTGGGCGGCGACGTGTTGGCGGAAGCTGAAGCCGCCTTCGACGCCGTAACGCTGGCGTACGTCCCGCCCCCTGTGCCGCTCGCCGAGGTCAACGAAGAGATGACCGTCCTCTGCCACGCGAGCCCCGACGCGGGCTTTCGCAACCTCTCGAAGTTCATCGCCGGGACGCAGGTGCGTCTGACCTCGACGATGTACGAATTTAACGCCCGTCACGTCCTCGACGCCCTGAAGGCGCTCAAGCCGCCGCGCAAGCTGCGCCTGATACTCGACGGCGGCTCGCCCAACCAGGTGCCGGGCCCGCCCGCCAACACCGTCTCGAAGCTGGCGGCGCGCACAGACCTTGAGACGACTTTGAAGACGCGTTTCAAGTGCGTCTGGGCTCCCGTCCGCGACGACGGCATGACGACGGCCGGCTTCTTCCCGACCGCCTACCACACGAAAGTCTCCGTGCGCGACGGCGAAGCCTTCTGGCTTTCGAGCGGCAACTGGAAGGAGTCAGGGCAGCCGAAGGTTGACCCCATCGAAGGCCCCCTCCCGCCCGGCTTCAGCAAGCAGGAGTTCGAAAGCAACCACAACCGCGAGTGGCACGTCATCGTCCACAACCCGAAACTGGCCGAGACGTTCGAGACCTACATCAACCACGACATCAGCCAGGCCGAGCCGCTCCAAAAGCCCGCCCCTGCGCCGCCGCCCTCCCCCCTCATGCCCGACCTCTTCGTCCCGGCCGAAGGGCCTTCAGCCTTCGCCGCCTTCGATTCCGAGCCGCAGTTCTTCAGCGAGCAGGAGTTCACGAAGAAGATTCGCGTCCAGCCTTTAATGACGCCTGACAACTACGCCGAACAAGTGCTGCCGCTCATCCGGGGCGCGAAGCGCAGCCTCTACTTCCAGAACCAGCAGGTCAGCCCTAAGCCCGGGAACTCGCGCTACATGCCGCTCTTCCTGGCGCTGCGCGACAAGTCGGTCGAGTCGGCGAAACCCAACGCCACCCTCGACGTGAAGATCATCGTTAGCGAGTACACCGACCTCGATAAGTTAAAGAATTGGAATTTCGAGATGTCGCGTGTGAGGCGGCAGTACCAGTGTCACAACAAGGGCATCATCATAGACGACAAGACCGTCGTCGTCGGCAGCCACAACTGGACTGGGCAGGGAGCGACCGAGAACCGCGACGCCAGCCTCATCTTCTACGACGACCCGGAGATCGCCGCGTACTTCAAGAAGATTTTCATGTACGACTGGAACCGCATAGGCGTGACCGACTCGCTGATGCTCTCGATGCCGCTCGTCGCCATGCCCGGTGAGGAGCCGCCGCCCGGCATGATTCGCGTCGCGTGGTCGGACTTCTTCCCGGACTGGCGCGAGGCAGAGGCGTGAGCGCGCGCACGCGTGACATTCGAACGCGAAAGGAGCAGTGATGAACAGAGGAATGACGGAGGAGGCCGTCAAGCAGCGCACGAAGAAGGCGGCGGCGGCGACCGCGGCGGCCGAAGCCGCCTTCGCGGCGGCTGCGACCGGAGGGCTGCTGTCTGTGGACGGCATAGAGGTGACACAGGTCGTGCAGGACATGGGCCACAGCGTCGCACTCATCGCGGGCAAGGCCACGGTCGTCCGCCTCTACCTGAGCCGCCCCGAAGGCGACACGGTCACGGTGCGCGGCGAAATCTCCGTCCGGCGGACGCCGACGGGGACGCCGCAGCTCGTCCCCTCGCTCGACACGGCGCGCGTGAGCCCGACGCAGAATGGCAGACTCAGGACGAAGCGCCACGACCTACGCCTGAGCCTCAACTTCCGCCTGCCTGCCTCGCTGACGACCGCCGGGCGCGTCTTTATCGGCGTCTCCTCGCTCGCGGACGCTGCGACGGGCGAGACCCTCGCCTGTTCCGACTGCGCCGAGCGGCAAGTGGAAGTGCGGTTCGTCGAGGCCGCCCCGCTGCGCGTCCGGCTCATCAAGCTGCGCTACCGCACCGACGACAAGCCCGACGGCCACCTGCCGCGCGCGCGCGACGCGGCCCTCTTCCGCTCGTGGCTCGGCCGCGCCTACCCCGTGAGCCGCGTCATCTTCTCGCAGGTCACGGTGGACACCAACATCCGGCCGCCGTTCAAGGGTACTACCTACAACAAGACCAACGCGCAACTGATCGCCCTGCGCCGGCTCGACGTGAGCGACGGCACAGACCAGCGCACGCACTACTACGGCATGGTCTCGGACAAAGGCGAGTTCATGCGCGGCGGCGCGAGCGCGCTGCCCGACGTGCCCGACCCGACCGCAGTCGCCTCCGGGCCGGCGGGTGATCCCGAAGGCGGGTGGGACACAGACGGCTCCTACGGCGATTGGTACGGTGGGCACGAGCTGGCCCACACCTTCGGGCGACTCCACCCAGGCTTCTGCGATGACAATACCGAGGACGATACGGAATACCCGTTCAAGGACGGTAAGCTCTCGAACAGTAACGCCGCCTTTGTCGGCTTCGATGTCGGCGACGAGGCGCTGGGAGTCCCAATGCAGGCGTTGCCCGGATACCTCTGGCATGACGTGATGACCTATTGCGAGCGCCAGTGGCTCAGTTCTTACACCTACGACGCCATCCGATTGCGGCTGCTGGCCGAGGACGCGCTCGGCCCAACGCCCTCCCCGGAAGCCTTCGGCTTCGAGGAGCGCACAGAGGCGCTGGTGACGGCGAGTGAGTTGGAGGTCAATATGGCGAGCGGCGACTTCATCAGCGTAGTGGCGGAGGTTAACCTGACCGACCGGACGGGCAAGATTAGCTACGTCAACCCCGTCTCTCGCGCCCTCACGCCGGCCGCGCCGGACGCGACCGGCTTCGAGCTGCGCGTGCTCGACGACGCCGGCCAGGAACTCGGCACATACCCCGCGCACGTCAAGCTCAACGCCTGCAACGACCCCTCGGAAGAGCGGACGGGGATAGTTGACGCCGTCATCCCAGCGCACCCAGGGGCGCGGCAGTTGGAGCTACGCTTCGAGGGTCAGGTGTTAGACACCTTCCGCGCTGGCGGCGGCGCGCCCGAGGTGTCTAACCTGCGTCGCGGTGAGGCCACGGACTCGGCGCTCTCGTTCGCCTGGGACGGCGCGGCAGAGCCGGCGGCGGAATTCGGGGAAGTTGCGCCGCCGCCGAACGTCACTTACAACGTGCAGGTCAGCACCGACGACGGGCAGACCTGGCAGACCGTCGCCGTCGGCCGCACCAGCCCCGACGTGACGCTCGACCGCACGCAGTTCGAGCCGGGCGCGCGCGTCACCGTCCGCGTCATCGCCACCGACGGCTTCACCAACACCGTCGCCGACACAGAGACATTCTCGGTGGATTGACCGGGAGATGAGACGCGTGCGTCGGCGTCGAGAGTTTTAGTCGAGCATCGGACGCGCTCCGCTTAAGGGCCGGGAAAGTTAAAGCGGGGCACAGCCCCAGAATTTCGTGAAATGTTATGCCGACTTTACGCATTGATTTGCAGGAGGGGTTCGGCGGGGACGAGGTGCTCATGGAGGTTGACGTGTGCCAGTCGGTCAACCCGGCTGCCGGCAGCGCGCCGCTCCTGCCGTCCTATGACACAGGTACTCACCCCAACCGGCCAGCAGACCTCCCGCGCCGCCAACTCACCATCCAGGAGGCGTACCGCGAGGCAGGCGTCAAGAAGGCGGCGAGCAAGAAAAAGGCCGCCAAGAAGAAGGCAGCGAAGAAGAGGGGCCAGTAACACCACGGCCCCGAAACAGCGGAAGCCGTAACCGCACGGAGCAGGCATGAGCGACGACTTCAAGATACCCGACACTTCTGACACGGAGGAGACCGGGCGCTTCATCATGTTTTTCCACCCCGAGGCGCTGCCTGACGTGTCGCGGGCGGCGCGCGACCTCGCCGGGATGAAGATGCCGACGACGCGCGGCGAGGCCGAGGAGGTTGCGGCCTCTGGGGAGTGGGGGGGCATGGACGCCTTCGTCCTGCCGACGCTCGGCGTCGCCGTCTCCTCCGTGCCGCCCGAGCAGATGGCCCTCCTCGCCGCCGCTGCGGACGACCTCCCCATCCGCCGCGTCCGTAGGGAGTACGTCTTCCGCATCGCCTCGGACTTCGGCGCGCCGGACGTGCGCGTCTCGTCCGAATACCTCCGGGGCTTCCGCGCGGGCGTGGACGCTCTGGCCGGGAGCCTGCTGGGCGGCGCGCCCGCGCCTTCGCCGCTCGCCGAGGCGCAGGTGTTGGCCGGGACATCTTTCCGCGACAACGAGTCATTCACCTGGGGGCTTCAGGCCACGGGCGTCTCGGAGAGTCAACTCACGGGCAGGGGCGTTCGCGTCGCCCTGCTCGACACGGGGTTCGACGCCGCCCACCCGGACTTCGCCGGGCGCGAGCAAGAGGTGGTGAGCATGAACTTCGTCCCAGGGGTACAGACGGCGGCCGACGACAACGGTCACGGCACACACTGCCTGGGCACGCTCGGCGGCCCGCTCAAGGCCGGGGCCGGGCCGCGCTACGGCATCGCTTGCGACGCCGAGCTGTTCGTCGGCAAGGTGATGAAGAGCACCGGCAAGGGCGACGAGTGGGACATCCTGAAGGGCATCGAATGGGCGATTCAGAACAGGTGTCGCATCGTCTCCCTCTCACTCGGCAAGGAGGTCGCGCCGGGGGCCTCGCCAGACCCCGACTACGAAGAGATCGGAGCCCTCGCGCTCAGCCATAACTGCCTGCTGATCGCTGCGGCCGGCAACGAGAGCGAACGCCCCGGCCCAATCGCGCCGGTCAACATACCCGCCAATTCGCGGACGGTGATGGCCGTCGGTGCGATTGACCGGCGGCTGGGCCTCTTCCGCAACTCCAACGGCGGGCTGAACCCCGACGGGGGGCAGATTGACCTCGTCGGCCCCGGCGTCGAAGTCCGTTCGAGCAAGCGGCTCCCGCCGCACCCGCACTACGGCAACGCTTCGGGGACGAGCATGGCGACGCCGCACGTCGCAGGGGTGGCCGCCCTGCTCATGCAGGAAGACCCGGGGGCGACGGCCGAAGCGATATGGGCCAGGCTGACGCAGAGGTCTTTGCGCCTAGACCTGCCCGGCAGGGACGTGGGCAACGGCCTGGTCAGGGTCGGCTGAAGTCACACCCGAGGGGGCCGGAGAGTCATGGCGCGCAAGCAGATCAAAGTTCAGGCCGACCGCTCCTACTGCGACCGCTTCGAGGAGGTCGCGCGTGGCCTCGAAGAGGCCGGGATGACGATTGAACAGCGGCTCATGATGTTGGGCCACTTCCGCGGGACGGCCGAGGCGGAGCAGGTCGAGCGCCTGAGGGCCGTCCCGGGGGTGGTGGCCGTCACAGTCCTCGGCGACGAGGGCGATGAGCCGCGCGACGAGTACTCCATCAAGACGGACGAAAGTTGAGGCGAGCCGGGAAGGGAAGCGAACACGGGGTTAGTGCCCGACAAGTGAAAGCGGGACGGGGTTGGTTAGGCCGCGCTCGGCCGCGCAATTAAATCAATCTGGTCAGGAGGCTCAGGACGAAATGCTGAATGAAAATGAGAATGAAAATGACGACTCCCGTAGGACGACGGACGAAGGCGTCGCCACGGCACAAGGGCTGCTCGAAGCGGTGCTGGACAAACTGAAAGAGGTGGGCGCGGGCGACGAGCCATCCCGCATGTTCCCGAACGGCATCGGCTCCGTCGATGTGGAGGTTGGGGTGGGCGACGGGCGGCAGCAGAACCTCCGCGTCTCGCTCAAGTTGGGAAGCGCCGGATGTGGGGCCGAGGCCGATGAAGAGGCCGAGATCAGGTTCAACTCGGAAGGGCATCACGTCATCGCACTCATAGCCATCACAGACCTCGAAGAGCGCTCGCCCCAAGCCTTCGAGGCTGTCCAACAAATCCTGCTGGACGGCGACCGGACAGTCATCGAGGCGGCCGAGTTCCCGGACACAATCCGCAACCAGCAGCCGGAGACCAAGCCGTTTCACTACGTAGACATCCCCCTTCAGGCGAACGGGCCGCTCAACCCGCCGCTGCCCGACCCGCCGCACGTGCTCACGAAGATGGCGGAGTTCACAGAGCTGCTGGCCGGCGGTGGGGGCAACGCCCAGGAGAAGGTGAACAACCTGAGCTGGCTGTTCCACCTGTTCGGCGACGTGCACCAGCCGCTTCACTGCGCCGAGCGTTTCAACCAGTTCCACCGGCGCGGCGACGGCGGCGGCAACGGCTTCAGGCTCCGGGGCCGGAAGGACAACCTGCACTCGCTCTGGGATAGCTCGGTAAACGTCTCAAGGGCTGTGGACGAAGAGGAACTGCGCGACGAGATCATGCAGGAGCACACCCGCGACAGTCTCGCTACAGACCTCCAGGTCACAGACACGGAGCGGTGGGCACGCGCCAGCTTCAGCCTCGCCAAGCGGCACGCCTACATCCTCGTCGAAGACCCTTCCAATCCGCCGAGGCCCCCGGCCGACTACCTCAGGAAGATGGAGCGCGTCGGGCGTCGGCAGGCCGCCCTCGGCGGATACCGCCTCTCGGATCGTTTGGCCGAAATCTTCGGCAGTTAGCCGCACCACCCGCCGCCGCAAGCAGAACTCCGCCACGCGCCTCCGGGGCATTGGTTTGTCAGTACCGCTGGACAGGAGGAGGGGCGCTGCCCCCTCCTCCCCGCCCGTTAACGCCCGAACTGTCAGGCGCGCTGCTCTGACTGCCCCGTCCCTTCACAGCCAAGCCCCAATCGTGGAGCGAAACGTTTTGCCCCGGCGAGCCATATTCTCTGTGAGGGGTTCGGATTGACTAGCACAGGCGCGCACCAGCGCCATTTCAAAGGAGATGAAAATTGACTAAGCAACCAGGAAATCTTAACGACCTCACAGGGGCCGGCGCGCAGGAGTGGGACGAGAAGATTCAGTCCATGCATCAGGGTGCGATCACCGAGGCCGGGACGCAGCACTTCATCCTGCAAAACTCCTCCATGACGCAGCCGCCCGCCACGGTCGATTGGGACGGCATCCCCATCCGTGTCCAGACCTGCCTCAAGAGCCGCTCGAAGGCCATGAGGTTGAGCGATTGGACGACAGGCATCGGCGACCGCGGGCGCGCCGTCTGCCACGAGGAGTACATGGAGTGGAGAACAGTCCGTAACGCGGCCGGCAAGATAAGGCGCGTCGAAATCACCACGGAGGTGCAAGAGTACTGGATTACTATGGCGAGACGTCACCCGACGCGGCTGCTATCGCTGGTCGCACGCTTCGCCGGTGAGCAGTCAGTGCCCTTCCAGCAGGTTTACGGCAACGTCAACCCGAACGGGCCGGGCGTGACGCCGAACGCGCGCGAGCAGGGGTTCCGCTCGATGATGCTGCCCAACGGCACTAACCCCCCGCGCAGCCCCTACAATAACGGGCAGAAGGCCATCTGCTTCCTCTATCAGAGGGTCAATGCGCTCGAAGCCGCCGTCGTCCTCGCAGCCTTCGCCGGCTTTCCGCTCGCCGCCGCCGTGGGCAACACTGGGCAACTGCGCCCACTGACCGGGGCCGAGGCCATCGCCAGCACCAACCAGAGCGCCGTCGATTGCCGCAACAGCGACCCGACCATCGTCGGGGCGATCATCGGCCAGTCCTTCAACGGCAAGCAGGTGGCGCTCGATGACCCGGCGGGGATATACATCACCAACGTGGACGCCGCCCGCCTGACGCGCCCCGACGATCAGACTCAGGTGCCCGAAGAGTGGTTCAACCTGCAACGCGGGAGCGCCTCGGCCGACGGCAAGCAGCGTTTCCAGAGGCTCGTCTTTGAAGTCCCGGCCGACCTGCCCTTCGTCGTCGGAGACCTCATAGACTCCCAGACCAGCGAGACCATAGACTTCGGCTGGCAGGTGGCTCAATTGATTAAAGTCGGGCTGTACGTGCGGATCGGCGGGAACGTGCCGGGCAACCCCACCCCCGTCGCGCTTCAGCCCGTGGCCAAGTGCGCCGAACAGCCCGAGTGCAACTTCTTCCGCCAGGCGTTCAACCTGATGGAGCCGCCTCCGCCGCCGCAGCCCTTCGCCGAGGCCGAAGACGACAAGCCGACTCGCCGGGTGACCCGCATCCCGGAAGGATTCATAGAATGAGCGACGACCTTCAGGAGGGCATCTACTTCAGGCACGGGGAGCGGCCGGGCAACTGCTGGCGGCTCCTCATGCTGAACATCGCAGACAACGCGACGCCGGAGGACGCCCGCGACGCCATCGCGAAGGTCTGGGCCATGCTCACGCGTTTGCGCGAGGGCATCATCGGCGACCTCAACCCCGCTCAGCCGCGCCCGGACGACCCCTCGCCCGTCGCCGTGCCCTCGGGCGACCTCACGTGCCTGATCGGTTACGGGGCGCGGCTCTTTAACCTCAGCGTCCACCCGCTGCCGCTCGTTCGGAACGCCCCGAGGCCGCCGCTGCTGACGGCCTTCAGGACTGTGGGGCCTAACACGCCGTTCCGGAATCTCAACTGGGCACCACCCGAAGACCGCCAGCATCAGGACACGGACATCATCATCCAGTTCATCGCCAACACGGAGCTGGCGGTCAACCGGGCCATCGTCGAGGTCTCGAAGCTCATCTCGGAGCAGGGCTTGCCGCTGCGCATCGTCACCTTCTTCGCGGGCTTCAACCGGGACGACCGCCGCAGTTGGATAGACTTCCACGACGGCATCAACACCATGAGGCCCGAGCAGCGGCAGGTGGTCATCGAGCTAACTGACAATATGGACATACCCTGGCTGCTCGGCGGAACCTTCCTAGCCTTCCTCCGCTGCCAGGTTGATCTGAGCGTGTGGCGCGGCCTGCCGCGCGAGCAACAGGAGTTCATGGTGGGGCGCGACAAGCTGACGGGCTGCCCGCTGGTGTCGGTCACGACGCTCGCCGACGGGACGCCGGTCGGGGAAAAGATGATCGGGTGCCCCATGACCGGGACGATCCCCAACCCGCCGCCGCAGGGATACATTGATCCGATCACGCCCGCCGACCCGCTCCTGCGCGCGAGCCACATCCATCGCGCCAACGTCAACCGCACGGCCGACCCGCGCGAGCACTCAGCCAACCGCGTCTACCGCCAGGGGTATGAATTTCTTGAGTGCCGCCCGGACGGACGCCTCGCGCTCGGCCTCAATTTCGTCAGCTTCCAGTTCGACCCCGGGCGCGTGACAGACATTCTCACCCAGCCCGAGTGGCTCGGCCTGGTCAACTTCGGGGGCAACCCGCCGAGCGCCAGAATCCTTTCACTGCTGGCGGGTGGCTACTATGCAGTCCCGCCGAAAGCGGAGCCGTTCCCCGGTGCCGTCCTGTTCGACTAAGGGAGGTGACTCGACATGGCTGGCTCGCTGAACGTTCGATGGATTCATGGCTCCGCCGACTGTGCCGCCAACGCAGACCCGCCCCTCCAGGTGCATCAGTTCGACGAGAACACTTTCATCCTGCGCCAGAACAAATGTCTGAACGGCGAGGGGCCGTTCCTGTATCTTCTGCTCGGGGAGTCCAGGGCCCTCCTGCTCGACAGCGGGGCGCGCCCGCGCCCTCCCCGAACGCTCCCCGTCCGCCGGACTGTCAAAAAAATAATCGACGCCTGGCTGGCTCGTAGAGGAATGACATCCATCGCCCTCGTCGTCGCACATTCGCACAGCCACACCGACCACCTATTTGGTGACGGCCAGTTCAACCAGCCAGGCGAGACCGTCGTCGCAGCGAATCTGCCAGCCATCCAGAGCTTTTTCGGGCTGACGGACTGGCCGAACCGCACAGCCGCCTTCGACCTCGGCCGCCGCTTGATAAGCGTCATCCCGACCCCAGGTCACGAAGAGACGCACATCGCCCTTTACGACGCCAACACGCGTATTCTGCTCTCGGGGGACATGCTGTATGCGGGGTTGCTGGTCGTGCGCGACTGGCCCGCCTACCGCGCGAGCGCGGCACGCCTGGCGAGGTTCGCCCAGAGCCATCCCATCAAGCTCATCCTCGGCGCGCACATCGAGATGAAGCGCACGCCGCGAGAGTTTTACGAGCCCGCCACAGAGTTCCAGCCGGACGAGCACGTGCTACAGCTCGGGCCGGCACACCTGCAAGAGCTTCACGAGGCATGCGAGAGGATAGGGGACGTGCCGCGCCGGGACATTCACAACGAATTCGTCATCGAGCCGGTGTAGGGCTTTATTGGTTAGGTAACGACTTTATTGTTCGTGAACAAGCTTGATCGCCAACAATAAAGTCGTTACCCAAGTGATCCCTAAATCCTTTGTTTGGCGACGACGCGGTTGGCTTCTTCCGAAATAAAGTCCTTACCTAAAGCTGTTTCTGGGAAATCATGCTCGACCGCCCAGCTCAATAAAGTCCTTACCTAAATCCCATCGTGCAGGGCTACGAGAAAATGTCTTGCGAAAGGGTAAAAGCCGAAACGGCGGACACCCATCCTAAGCATGCCTACAGCTTGAGTTCTCAACCCTGTTTAAGTTCGGCGCTTGAGCTGCCTAAGCCGCAGCGCGTTGCGCCACGCACGGCGTTGCAGGCCGCGTTGTTGCTGGCGGCCTGCACGTCCGAACTTAATGGGTATCAGTTCGCACCAGTATGGCACGGGCAATCAGAACGAGTAACGAATTATTAGAAAGACCCGCGCGTCGGCGACTCGCCTAAGGACGGCAGCATCGAACGGGATGCTCAGGTTGGAAGCGCGAGCCGTGCCGTTCAGGTCGTTTGCCAGATTTGCCGGGACTGGGATCGTGCGTTTTGCTAGCAGCGCGCCGTTCTGCGCGTAGAGTTCCAGCGCGTTGATCGTCAGCGTCTGGCTATGCGCCATATAGGGGAAATAGTCCATGCTCAGGCGCACTGCAAAGTCGCCTGCGCCGTTGATGAAGGCCGACCATTCGGTGGGGAAATCGTGGCGCAGGCTAAAAAGCAGCGCGAGGTTGGCTTGGCTCGCCTGTTGTAACAACTCGTCGAGCGCCGTTTTTACTTTGGTCGGGTCAACGCCCTGACGCGCTGTGTAGCGGATATGCAGGATCACATCGGAGATGGTCGCGTAGTTGAAGGCTCGGTAATCCGCCGGGAGGGCTATCTTCCACGTACTCTCCGCGCCCGCGCCCTCAAAGGGCAGGAAACGCTCGTCGCGCAGATTGGTCTCGAACAGCCCGCTGTCGTTGCTGGCCGTGCTGGTGACGATAGACTGCACCGCGCCGATGTAGTCAACGAAGCGGTCGTCCTCTGACCCTTGCCGCGCGTATTCACCGTCTTTCGGCATGGGCGACTTGCGCAGGCTGCTGCGCAAGAGCGACAAGGTGCAGTTGACGCTCGTATACGGGCCGACGACGGACGGCAACGAGAGCGCGACGCTCTTGATGCGCCGCATGTAGTGGCCGGGGCAGTCGCGGTCGTAGAGCCATTCGGGAATCGTCAACTGGCACGTGCCGGTCGCTTTCAGGGTTAGCAGCGCGAGCGGGTTGAGCTGCCGGAGTGAGACGTGGCGTGTAAGCTCGTACTCACGCTTGTTGTTTTCATGATAGGCCATCTCCATCCGCTTCAGATCGAGATGAAGCGCCTCGCCTGAGAGCAGCCCCTTGCGCCCGCCGTCCCAGTAATTGAATTTCACAAAGTCCTGGGCATCGACTTCGGGGCGCATCAGCTCATGCTTCATCGTCCGCTCCGCCTTGCGCGCAGTGTCGAACGCGAACCGATAATACTCGTAATAGAGTCTTGAAATCTCGCCTTGCATCCAGAGGTAGAGTCCCTCGTTGGTGAACTTCTCGTGTAGAAGCTGATCCACCGCCTGAGCGTTCTTAATCTGTTGCTGAATATTGAGATACTCGTGATGCGCGATCTGCTCGGCGATGAGCGAGGTGAGTATCTGACGCCCGCTCTGCATCAGTTCGTGCGCGGCGAGGTTTAGTTGCAGCACCCACTCGTCGGCGCGGCGCTCATGCCCCGCCGTCCGACTCGCCATGCCAGCCTGATCTTGTTCCCATGCAGATACCATGCGAAGAATGTCGGCGGCCCCCTTGACGGCGTCGTGCAGCTTGGCCCCACCGAATACCCGCGTGCCGCCGCCCATTCCCCAAAACGCCAGTTTAATATCGAAGTCCGGGATGAATGTGAGTACAGCCGCAACGGCGTCACTGACGGAGGCGGCCAAACGAGTGTCTCTTGCTCTTGGCAAGTGAGAATTTAGCTCCGCGTCTTCGTTCGTGTTGAGATAGAGGCGTCCCTGTCCAGACGCGCCGGACTGCTGCGCAGGAGATGAAGAACCGGCTATCCTCAAGGCCGGGAGTTGCTGGAGCGTCAGCCGCTTGTCGTACTGACCGACGAGCGCGGCGTAAGCCTCCTCGAAGTTCTCCTCGGTCAGTTCCGCGTGGCTGAGGGGCAGGTCGTCCGGCGCATTCTGGTCTGCCGGAAGACCTAACAGACGCTGATAATAATGGAGTCGCTCAAGGGCCGTCGCGCGGCTGGTGAGCAAGGATTTCGTAGCCTCCCGCGCCGATTGCCACTGCAAAAAGCGAACCTCCTGTGCCATCTGCTGGATTTGAATCTCGTGGCTCTGGCGTGCCAGAGCGAGCTTCTCGGCATCTCCCTTTTCCAGTGCCGAGAGCAGAGCAGCACCGAGGCCGCGAACCTCGTTGCTCAGTTCCAACGCCTTCTGAATCAGGGTCAGGCAGCGGACGGGGCTGACCGGTTGGTTGAGCCCGCTGACGATGCTGCTGATGTCCAATCCGGCAGCCGCCGCCTTGACCAACATGCCGGGGTCAATCGGCGGGTCGAACAGGGCGAGCGGGCGGACGATGCCCTGAATATTCATACAGTGGCGAATCTTAAAGAGCCGATCCGCCACCGTGTCCCAATAACCGAGCAACTTGTCATTGCGCGGAATGCAAAAGTAAAGTGTGCGTCCGATGCCGAAGAGCGGCCCGGCGCTTTCGCCGCTGCTGCCCGAGGGCAGCGGGGAGTGGTTGAAGGGGAACTGTCCCTCAAGCTCGACCAGCGCGTTGCCCATCGGGTCATGCGGCAGCGCATTGAGCTGGGCGAACGTCTTCGGCTGCGCGGCCCCGCGCGGCGGGATGCGTTGCGGGCGAGTCCCCAGGAGGTTGGCGGCGAGCACATAACGCTGCGTTGCCTCGTTGATGGATTCCACCGTGTCCTGCTGGAAGAGGTTGTCGCCCCAGGCAATCAGGTTGTCCAGATACTTCATCACGACGCTGTATTGATAGGCCAGATGGCGCGTCCGCGCGACGGCATGGGGCTGGAACGGCTTATTGAGAATCGCCTGGTAGCCATTGAGAATATCGGTCTGTAGCTTCTGGTCTTCAGCCGACAACTCGGTCGCCGGTTTACTGAGCAGCGCGAGGAGTTCGTCAATCTGCTTGGGGTTTCTGGCGTGGCGGAAGGCGAGGAACTTCCAGAAGCGCTGCGGCGGCTTGACACTCTTGTCGTTGGAAGTCGGGTCGAAGATGTAATGAAACCAGCGCTGCGCCTCGGCAAAGCGCTGCGACTTGCTGAGGTGCGTGGCGATGGTCAGCGGGATGTGAAAAAAGAGTTCCCAGTTGTAGTTCGCATAAGGCCCATGCTCGGAGACATCTATCTCCTTCGGAAAATATTCGACCTCAGTGAGATTGTCTTCGGTCGGATTGTAGAGCGCCTTGAAGAAGTCTTGCTTCAAGGTGTCCTGCCACTTGGCGTCCAACATGTCGGGCAGCGACTCCCTGTTCAGCTTTGAGATCAGTTCGCCGACGAACGGGTGGAAGAAATTTTCGAACGTGTAAGTGAACCGCGTGTCCCAGCGAAGGAGATACGGCGCTCTGGTCACTCTGCTCGCTGTGGTCGCCAACGCTCGGTCATGGAAACTGACCGTCATATTTGCCATAACTTCCTCCTTATGAGTTCCCGGATATTTTCCCGGAAATATCAATCGAGCCGCCCGGCCCGATCATGCGCCCGCCGTACTTCACGCTCTCGGTTGTCGTAATGCCACGGCTGATGTTGGCGTCCTCGGTAATGAACTGCTGCGTCGCCATAGGATTGACGGCAAACGGGTCCGGGCCGATGGGCCCGCCATCGCCCCAGAAGCGCGGGTCATCAAGATGGGGGTCTATCGCGAACTCGACAATCAATGGTGGAATCGTCACAAACTGAGTGAAGGTCGGATCGACCGTGATGCCGTAGTCAGGGTAATCGTAGATCTGCACCTGCTGCTCCGCCGACGTGACGAAGAAGACGTTTCGCACGTCCTCGTAGAAGAAGGGGGCGTTCCATTCGTCCGTCATCTGGTGAAGCGGCTCGACGGTGCGGTCGTTAAAGTCGTTATTTAGAATCTGGCGCTTAAACGAGCGGAACTCTGAGGGCGGAATCCACTGCCAGTAGTCAGCCAAGAGGGGGCCGTCCAGAGTATTCAGGCCGCGGCTCTGGCCGAAGGCGAAGGTTAACGCAGCCGAGGTAGTCTCCGGCAGGCTGTGCGTGTTGTAGAGCAGGAACGCCCCGGAGGTTTTCCCGCCATAAACCTTGATCCACAACTCTTCGTCCGTCTCCACCGTCGAGAGAGTCAGCCGCGAGCGGTCAAAGGCAGACGCCCCGGTGGTGTCAAACTTGCCGAGGTTGACTGTGTGACTCTCGCCCGAAATCTTAGCCGCCTGCCATTTGCCGTTGTAATACTCGCTCCAGCACAGCATCGCCTGCACACCCACCTTGGCGTTGCTCTTAGCGTCCTCCTTGGCGTCGTTCTTGATGCTGGCAAGCGAGAGGTCGCTGGCCGCGCCTTCCGGTGAAGAGGTTGGCAGCGCGTTCGGATCAACCGGCGTCTGCTTGAGCAGCCGCAGCCAGAACAGCATCAAACGTCCGCGCCAGATAACCGGGGTCACAGGGTTGTCCTCGATGTCCAGCTTGACCTGCTCCCACGGCGTCCAGTAGCCGTACTCGTAACGGCGGTAGTAATACTTGCGCTGCGCCCCGGCGGTGCGGGCGATAACGTGGTCAACCTCGCCTGTTCGTTTGACCGGATCAGCCGGGGCGTGGAAGATACCGCACGGCTCCAGCTTGGCGACCTCCTCCAGCTTCGCCAGGTAATTCAGCAGCGCGGTCGTCGCCGTATCTTCGGTGATGTCGCTTTGCAGCAGTTCGCTTTCGATCTCCTTAAAGAAGGGCGATTTGTCATCGCGCAACTCAGGCTCAAGCCAGTTCTCCGGGAAGATGAAGACCTTGCGATTGGCTTCCCAGACCCGATACCGCTTCATCCACTCCCACTGCTTGGCGATGATTGAGGTCGGAGAGACGCTCGGCTCCAGATTCATCAGGCAACGCTCGATGAAGAGTTGCACGGACGAGAGGGCGTGACGGATGCGCGAGGTCTGCATACATGGCTCCATCTGGACATCCATCAGAAAGTATTCGAACAGTTTGTCCGGCGTGTTGATATGCTCGGTGGCGGTTTGGGAGCGCATCTGGTGAAGAATGTAGGCCACCAGCGCATCGCGCTGAAGAGCACGCATCTCGTCGTTGATCGGCTGAATCACCGTCCGCCAGTCGGAGGCTTCGTAGCGGGCGCGCAGCGCGGCCTGAAGATCGCGCATTGTATCGCCCGTTGGCTCGTTGGTCGCAGCCTCAATCAGCGCGCTTGCCGAAATGCCCATCTTCTGAACCAGCACGAAGGCGTGGTAGACGCGGCGGAACCGGTCGAAGTGGGCCAGCCCCGCGATGTTGCCATTGAAATGGGTGAGCAAGTCGGCGAGCGCCATCTTGTCCCAGTGGGTGATGGTATAGAGCAGGCTGTCGGTGTTAGTGGTCGCCGCCGTTGGATTCTGCAAGACCGTCAGGAGCGATTCGTCGTCGGGAGAGATTTCCGACTTGATCCGCGCGAAGTCCAGGAGGTCGCGCAGCGGCTTGAGCAGCGCGGCGGCGGTGGGCGCGGCGGGATCACCGCTTACCGCAAGCGCATTCAGCCAGCCGTCGCCCGCAATCTGATAATCAGCGTCGGTAGCGAAGCGGCTGATCTCATTTGCAGTCAGTCGCAGAGTTTGCGCCAGCGATGCCGCCTTCAGAAAGCGTATATAGACGGCAGTGAACGGCGGGAGAATCGGGGGCGGATAGAGGTAGCGCGCGATAATCACCTCGCGCGCACGTTTCGGCGTCTCCCACTTGACGCTCAGTGCGTTCTTGACCTTGTTGACCGTCAGCACAATTTCATAGAGCGTTCCCGCCGTCAGGGGCAGAGGGTCGCTGTTGCGCCAGATGTTGCCGTTCTGCGTCAGTGGGCGTGCCAGCCCGCCTAGACTTAGTGTCACCGTCGCCCCGGCGTCGGCCTCGATAATAAAGTTATAGAACCCGGCCTCGGGTGTTTCGACCTGCCCGCGCCAAATGCCGGAAATAAACCCGCCTGGCGCAGGGTTCACAGGCAGGGGATTGCTGCCATCGCCGGGATAGTCCAGCTTCGCGGCTGCTGTCACACTCAGATCAACAACCCCGGTCGCCGTGTTGCGGAAGAAGAACTGCGCCGCGAGTCCCGGCGTCTCCAGCGCGAGCACATCGTCGAGCGCGGGCCGGGCTGGCTGCTCAGCGGCGTGGAGCGGATAGGGTGCGGCAGGCGGGCCTAAGGCGGCGGGCGGGTCTAAGAGAGCCTGCGTGAAAATCAAATCCGTAGACGCCGCGGCGCTGAATCGCTGCACTGCCTGCTGTCGCTTGCGCCGCCGCGAGAGTTCGGGTTGGAGCGTCGCTAAGACCTCGCCTCTGGCCTCCTGACTGAGAGCAAACAGTGCGTCCACCGCAGCAGTAAACGGCAACGGGACGCCTACGACATTCTTCAATATGTCCGCGCGCCAGGACGTGAGAATCCCGGAATAGGAAAGCTCGTGATTGATATTGTCGTAGGCGATGCGAGGGTCGGTGTTCGTGATCGCGGCCTCCAGAACTGGCGCGGGATGCGTGTAATCCACAGCCCGTACCAACGTACCCTCCAGAGCCGACGTATCATCGTAAAACGGCTTTAGCTCCGGGTGGCGGGCGAAGAAAGAGCCTTTGGCGTCTTCACTCAGGGCGAAGATCGCGTCCACAGCAGCTTGAAAAGCCGCTGTCACGCCGGGGACTGCCTTCAGCGCATCACGCTGCGCCTCGCTGAGAATACCTGTATGTGAGAGCCGACGGCGAAAATCATCGTAAGCGATTCTCGGGGCAGCCGCGATTATCGCGGCTGAGAGCGTCCTCGGCGGGTGAGTGTAGGGCACATCCAGCACGAGGGTATCGTCCAAGAGAGCGAAGAAGTCGTTGGCGGCCTCTGTTCCGTAGACCAGAGTCATGCGTGTGCGAGCGATGTCTCCTCCGGGGTCTTCGGTGGCGGCGAACTGGTCTTCGATGCTGGCAAAATCGGCGCGAAGCGTGCGGGCGAACTCCGTCACCTGCGCCGGGTCGGGCGCAGACTTGCCGCTCAGGTCCTGATTCCAGATCAGATAAAGCGCGGCGGCGGATTTGAGCGACATGGACTTCAGAGCCTGCGCCAATTCGATTATACGCAGGATGGCGGGATTGGTTGGGTCAGGCGCGGCGAACGGGTCGAGGCCGGTGAGCTGTGTCAGCAACAGGAACTCACGGACGCTGAGTTTCATTTTGCGCGCCAGCCATCCACGGCGGTAGATGGCGCTGATGTTATCGAGCGTCAGTGTGGTCAGGGCAGCCTGATTCGCCGCGTAGAGGGCATCCACCGCCGCCTGAAACGCCGCGCTTACGCCGGGGAGTGCCTTGAGCGCATTACGGGTCGCAATGTTGAGCGCCCCGGTATAGGAGAGCCGCTTGGTAACGTCGTCGTAGCCGATGCCCGGCGCGGTGTCTCGAATCGGTTGCTGCAAAGTAGGCTGCGTGTGATTGTAGGACACATCTACGAAGTCGGCATCGAAGCCGAGGGCGACGACAATCTGAGAAAATTCGTCGTCGGTCAGACCAAACGCCGCGCGTAGAGCCTCTGCGTGGCCGAGAAGTTTCTGCGTATTGTCCTGCAGGAATTCGCCGTAACCGTTATCGTCGAAGGTCGCATCCTGCGCCAGCATCGCGGGACTAAGAAACATTTGCTGGTAAAGCGCGCCGCCGTGTGTGCCGAGCGGCGACCAGCAGGCAAGCAGCGGCAGCAAGTCACGGTTTGGCGTCAGATTGAGCGCCCTCACAACGCGGAGGACGATGCCGAGGCGGGGGAGCAGAGTGAGAAACCCGTTGTCCAGTTTGGCGACCGTGTCCACCGCGTTCGTAGCGAGCGGGAATGGCGGCACGGGAAAGAGCGCGCAGATGGCTGCGTCCGTTTGCTCAATCGTCCAGCCCAGCTTTTTCCAGAGGCGTATAAAGCGCAGCAGGCGGATGAACTCAACTACACCAAGACGAGTGGAGGTGTCGCCGACTGCGGCCATCGGCTCGGCATATCGGAATTCCAATGTATCGAAGCTACACGGGTCATCGCTGGCCGTCGGGTCGGTCAGCGTAATTATCTTCATAATGCGGTCATAGTTCTCCTGCTTTTTCACCCACGCCTTGATTCCATCGCCGTCGTACTCGGCAGGATCGGGCGCAAGGGCCTCGGTCGGCAGCAGGGCATCGAACGCGGCTCCGGTGATCGTTCCGTCCTTGAGCGCCTTGAGGGCGGCGAACGGGACACCCAGGCGTTGCAGTTTCGGAATCAGGTCGCTATTAGGATTGACGAAGCGGGTCTTGAGCACAGCGGCGATGTCTTCATAGGTGATGGCAACGCGCCGCGTGAATTTCTTCGCGTTAGAAAGGTCGGCGATAACATCGTCGTCCGCCGTTCCGTCGGCGAAGCCGTACATCTCCCAGAGGGGAACGGCGGCGAAGTCGGTCAGAATTTCGTGCTCCGCCCGCGAGAGGCGCAGCTCCTCCAGCAGAATATCGCGCCACGCATACGAGTCTGTGCCACGCTCCAGATTGTCGCTCTTGCGCAGCCGCTCCATCGCCAGCGTTAGCGGAACTTCAAACTTGTCGAAGTAACGGCGCAGAGTTTCCAGCGGCTGGTGAAACGGCAGCGGGGCCGGGAAGCGTTCGTCACGCAAGGTCGCGTAGGCCGAGTCCATGACAAACTGCGGGCTGGCCAGCAGGTCTTCCGATGCAGCCCCGTCCGTGTCATGTCCGACGTATCCCTTCAGCGAGAGTTTCTGGACGTTGTTGGCGACGAAGTATTCCAGCGTCTCGTTGACCACGTCAATATACGGCAGGGCTATATTTGTGTTCTCGCAGGTCAGCGGGAGGTGTTGAATGTCCGGGCGTCGTTTCTCCAGCAGGACGGTCTGCGGATTTGACTTGCCCGCCTCCGTCGGAGGCTGGTTAATAAAGAGCAGCAGGTCAACCAGGTAAGCGGCGGGCGACAGGATCGAGCGGCAGTGGTCACAGGCGCAGAAGTCCATTTCGCCGAACAACTCTTCAAGCGTGGGGTAGGCAATCACGTCGTCCGCGTTGGCGGCAGCCCGGTCTCTTGCGTCGTCGGCAACCGGGCCTTTCGGGGCTGGTTGGATTATCTGCCCGTCAGGGATGAGACCTGCTGGCGGGGTTCCCATCGGTTGTGCGCCGAGTCCGATACCGTTTCTGGCGGTCAGGTAGCTGATGGCGATATTAAGGACGACGTTGTGCACTTGGAGCGATTTATCGTAGGTCTGCTCGGCAATCTCCGGTCCGCCCATTTCCTGCGCGAAAGTCTGCACGAAGGTCTCCCTCTCATAGCGTACGACCTGAGAGGCGGCGTCTATGTTGCTCCTCAGCAGTCCGGCTGTTGCCTCGTCGTTCGGGGTGATCTGATAGACCCTTTGCAGGCGCTTGACCTGCGCGACCGTCTCTGTGGGAACATCAAGCCGTTCCTGGGCGATGTACCTCTCGACCGGCTGCATTCCGATCTCGAACTTGCCCTGATGGTTAGTCAGAAACGTATGCACCTGTTCGGAGGCATCCAAGACCAGGTCGCCGCTTCTAACCATTTCGGCGACAGAGGCCGTCGGGTAACTGAGGCGCACCTGCGCCGCGAGATATTCCTCGTAGTTGCGCCGCTTCGCCTCCGTCGTCTCGCCGGGAATCTCCTTCGGCACGGGAACATTATCATTCAGCAATTGTCTCCACTGTGCTGCCCGATGGTAGCCCTTTTGCGCCAGCTCAACCGGGTCTCTGACGCCGTTATCACCTATGGCATTGTGCAGTTGCCGCACCAGCGGGGCATTGTTGATAGTCAGAAAGCCCAGCTTCCCGTCCACCTGAAGTTGCCTGGCCGTGTCAACGTCGAACGCATCTTCGACCGCCTCCCAGAATTTCGGCAAATCAGTCCGGTGCGCCGTGTATAGCTCGGCAAACTTCTGTTGCTGCGATTCATTGAGGCGCGAGGCGGCGAGCATCTCTTTTAAGGAGGATGCGCCCGCGAGCGACGGGGCGGTCAACAGTTTCTGCGTGCTCAGGCGCTGGAACGCCCCGACAGCGGAGCCGATCTCCTGGCTCAGAGCTTTGGGAATCACTCCCTGTTCGACGGCCTGCTTCCAGATGCGTTCGACCATTTTCGGATCTGCCTGATAGAGCGTATCCGGGTTGGCAGGAAGCGAGGCGCGGAAGAGGGCGTAGTAGAAGGCGGGTTTGATGGCGGACGAGCCCGATGCATCCGCGCTCTGGCGGCTGAACTGATCTGCGAGCGCGGCGAGCGCGACAGAGCGCGCGTCCCATCCGGTTTTATTGGCCAGGTAAGTGATGTCCTGCCGGTCGTTCGTCTCCTTGAGGTCGCTCAACCGTCCGTCGTAGTATTGTGACAGAGCGCGCGTCAGCGTTTCATACTCGCTCGGCAGCGCGACGGAGTGAGCGGGCAATCTAATGTTCAGCGTCACTAGCTCGGTCGCGTTGTAGCGGACATCCGACGCGGCGAGAAATTCATTCCCCACATAAGCACGCGCTTGCAAATCGGGCAGCTTTTTATTCCGCTCGCGCACGGACAATGCCTCGAAGCTGGCTCGGTAGCGGCCCCGCTCGTCAGTGAACGTTTCCGCCAGCATCACATCCCGCCCGACATTTCTGTCCAAGACCTGGACGCGCAAGCCTCCGACCCCGGCGCTGTCCGGGCTGACGACTGTGCCCGCCACGATGTAGAGGCCGTCGTCTCCCATCCGGTCGTCTTCCCACGGCACGGCAATTTCGACGGGAGTCTGGCCAGCGCGCACGTTCCACAGGACGGAATCTTGTGTGCTCTTAATAAGCTTATCGCCCGAGAAGACTTTGAAGAACAGGTCAGGCTTGCGGTCGAAAAACAGCTCGCGGAAATACGAGCCGGAGAATTCAATGCGGAAACGCCCTTCCGTATCGGTCACAGCGCTGCCGACGAGGTCGTCAAAAAGGAGGTCTTTGTCCCATGCCTCGACGCGGAGGCCCGCGATGCCCCGACGCGATTTAATGTCTATCACGCGGCCATTGATCTGAAACGTCTGGTCATTCGCTTTCCTCATGACAGTCCTTCCTTATTTACATTGCCTCGTTGCATGAAATCGCAGTGTCGCCGGTCTAGTGCCGATTCAGACCAGCAAGTGCTATCCCTTACCATAACCTTGATCCGACCTTCGTCTTACTTTAACGGCTCGCTGCGGTACTCCCCGTTAACTGCGGCGATGACACAGCGGGCGCGATTCTGGTGGCGGCGTCTATGCCCTGAGCACCGAAGATACGTAACGCGGGAGTAGGGCCTGATGCCCAGATTGACGGTAGTTGGCCGAATCTGGGAACTAACGCGCCGGGGGCTCCCCCTACTGCTTGTGATAATGCCTGCGCGCCTCGCTCGACCGGAGTCAAATGTGCGACACTGTCGAACGCCGCCCTTGTTCTCGCCATAGACCCAAGCTCGTACAACACCTGACCTCTGACACCGAGTCCCAGCCAATTAGCATCATTCTCTGCTCCCCGTCCCCACCAATTGGGGCGCAAAGCAGCCGCACCCAGCAAACTTGTGCCCGCACCGAGACCAGCTCCGGCGTAGGTAGAGGTGAGAATCCGGCTAGTGTCGAATCCGCCCTGCTGGGCGTGTTCTCCACTGGCATGTTGGCGCGTTGTTTCGTACGTAGCACCACCGACAGCGCCTCTTCCGGCTCCGCGCAAAGCGACCGCGCCGACCCGAACTGCGCGTGCCCCGACTGTAGTTGCACCAACAGCAGTTGAGGTCGCCGGAGCTGTGGCCGTCGAAGCAACCGCGGCGCGTACGGCAGTGGAAGACGATCTGGTTGCGTTGACGGCAGTCGTTGCTGCTCTAGTTGCGTTGACGGCGGTGGTCGCCGCTGTGGCTGAACGTGCTGCCGTCACGATGCTGCGTGCTTGGGCCACTCCTGGAATGAGCGAGGTCACTGCGCCTGCGGCCAGTCCAGCAGTACCCGCAGTCCGGTTTTGCGCCGCATCAACGCTACCTCTAGTGAGTAACTGTCCTGTCGCATCCGCCGCCCGCGCGCTGGCATATCCACTGCCCGCGCCAACCGCAACTGTGCCGACTAAGGTGGCCGCGGCTGCGCCTCCGGCCCCGAGAGAGGTGCCGCCAATAGCAGACGACGCCGCCGCAACGGCCACACCCCCGGCACCTGCCGTCACCACCGTGACGACGACGGCGACCGCGACGACCGCCGTGATGATGCCTATCTGTGACCACGACAACATCCCCGTCGGATCTTTCGCACCAATCGGGTTGTTTCGGACATAGACGTACAGGTTGATGTTGTCTGCTGCGCCGATAGGATCACATGCCGTCCACCGTCCGAGCCACGGGGCGTAATAGCGCGCGCCGTGGTAATAGAGGTCGTTCTCCTCGTCGCGCTCTTTGCCGGTGTAGCGGTAACGCTTCGGGGTCTCGGTCTGGTCGCGAACCGCCTGGTAGGAAGTGGAACCGTAGGGAAAATACTCCTCATAGGAGATGACCGCCGCGGCGTCGTCCAACTCCAGGGCTGCGGAGCCCAGATGGTTGCTGAATTGATAGCGCACGAGTTGTGGCGGGGCGGGGTCCAGACCAATGGTGCGCGTTTCGATGATGGCGACGCGCTTCTGGTCGTCCGTGACGTGAAGGGTTTCACGCTCTTTAGTGAGGACGCCCGCGCCATCGTACTCGCGGTATATCTCAAAGACGCCGAGATAGAGCCTCTCGGATTTGATGCGAGGCGTGTTGCCCGCCAGGGTCGAAGCGTAGGTGACTTTGCGGAGGCGCTCTCCACCGGCGTCGTAAGCGTAGTAGGTCGTCTCTGGCATCACTGCATTGGCGCTCTGCCGGGTGGTGGATTGCAGGTGATCCATTTCGTCCCACGTCATGACCGGCAGGTGCGGCATCCGGGTCGTGTTGCCGTGCTCATCGTAAGCGTAGCGGGCGGTGTAAGGGCCTAAGACGCCGTCGCCGGGCAGGCTGTTAGCGGAGAGACGGTCGCCGACTTCCGCCAGGCTAATCCGGCTCGGCTCGACGTAGGAGTAGTGTCGCGTCCAGCCGCCGCTGGCGACCTCATGAATCATGTGTGTGAGGTTGCCGGCCGGGTCATATTCATACCGCTCGGTGTAGTTGCTCATCGCGTTGCCGTCACCGCGCGCGAGCGGATTGGCGCGGAACGAGTCGTCGTTTGTCACCTGCTGCGGGGGGGGTAGGGCATTGTCGGTCTGGCCCAGATGTTCGCGCCCGGTGGCCGCCTTTAGACGGTAGAGCGCGTCATAGCCGTAGTCCGCCGACGGCTCGACGCGCTGGTTGCGGAAGTAGACAACGTTCTGAATGTCTGCCGTATCGCGGAGGCGCGTGATATTCCCGACCGGATCATATTGATAGGCGAGCGCCTGGACGGTGCGCGCGTCGGCGGGAAACGGGGGCGGGCGCGTCGTGGTGAGCGTTGTCAGGCGGAACGTCTCCGCGTCGTGACTGAAGGTCGTGATGACGCCGTTGCCGAGGGCGATCATCTCTCGTTGCCCGCGCGCGTTGTAGGCGATGCTGCTGATGGCGGCAACATCGGGAGGCGTCATAGGGTCGGTCGGGTCGAGCAGGGCGGCGGGAGAAGCAGCCTGCCGGACCCAGACATCTACACGCTCTAGCAGGTTCGCATCATTGTAGGTCGGCTGAATCACCGAAGGACGGCCCCCCGCGCGGTGCGGCGTGACGATCTGAATCGCGCGATTCATGGCATCGAAGCGGCCCGACGCGATGAAGCTATCGGCGGCGACGAGCAGCGGGGCCGTGGCGGCATCCAGGGCAGCGATGTCGAGGGCAGGGTCGTCAGCGACGTTGTTAATCGCGGACCAGTCCGGCGTTGTGTTGTAGAAGGACGCAGCCTGCGTTGCCGGTTGGTGGCGTGCAATCTGCCGCACGCTCTCCAACATGTTTCCCTTGAAGTCGTACCGCTCGTTGCCGGCCAAGCCCGCACCGTCGTAGTGGCGGAAGACGCGCCCCTTCAAGTTGCGTCCGGCGTCCGGGTGCTTCTCGCCGTAGACGAAGCGCTCGATCAGGATCTCGCCGAACCCGGCGCGACCGACGAAGCGATGTATGGGACGGTGGAGGGCGTCGTAACGGATGCGGAAGATGAAACCGCGCGCATCCCACGTTCGCATCGGGCTGGCGAGGATGTTATGGAACGTTCGCCGCTCGCCGCCGTCCGCACCGTTGCGATAGAGCGGATTGCCGGCAACGTCGAAGCCGGCGACGTAGCGGAACCCGCCGCCTCCTAATGGCTCTCGCAGACACGTCTCCATCACGCGCCGCCCCGCTGCATCGAAAATGGAAAGAGGCTTGCTCTCTGTATCCAAGGCTGTGCGCGTGGCGAAGCGTTGCGGGAAACCGTTGTCCAGGCCGTTGTCCTCGACGCTCAGGCACGTTCGACCGAGTGAGTCAGTGTGTTTGACGGCGGGCGTTGCTGCGTGGGCGGCTGCCTTCTGAGCAGCGTCCTGATTTGCGGCCCGCTCCTCAGGGGTTGCACCCAACGTCCCCGCGATGCGCCGGTCGTGCCATGACGCGAAAGCGCCGGGAGCATTGCCGAATAGACGACGGAAGAAGTCGCCGACATCCGCGTCTGTGCGCGGGTCGCTGATGAGCACGGTATCGTTTGCATCCCATGTTTCCTGCCGCCAGGCGTCGAAGTTCGTCTTCTCGAACGTATTGTCCGGGCGGACGGTGGCGATAACGCGATCCACAGGGTCATAGAAGAGGACGGAACTCACCCCGGCCTGCCGGTCGAACTCGAAGCGGTGGGTATCGGAAAAGAACGGCTCATACTTGCGGACGGGCTTCCCCTTGTTGTTGTAGATCGTCCAGCCGCTTCCAACCCAGCGAGGTGAGACGTTATCGCCGTGGCCGGGAAGCGGCCCCGGCTCGGCCTGAGCTTTGCGCTGCGCCTCGCGCCCCAGTCCGTCCGAATAAGTGAAGAGATGGTCGAAGCGCGTGCTCTCGCCGTCAGCCAGATCAGAGACATGCGTCTCGCGGGTCAGCGTGTAGACCAGAGGAGCTTCAGGCGTCGGCAGGTCGCGCGTACGTAAGTAGGCAAACAGATCGTAGATGATCCTCGAAGTCGCGTTGCCGAGAATCGCGCCGGGCGCGGCGAGCAGGTCAACCTGCACGGCCTGTATCTCGGCCTCTGAGAGGTCGGCGTCGAAGCCGGCAAGCGAATCGCCCTCGCCCGCCTTGCCGCTCACGGCGGTTCCCGTGACCCTGCCGAGACAATCGAACGCGACTTCCGTCCAGTTGTTGTTCGGGTCGGTCGTGCGAAACGGTGAGAGGACGCGGTAATCGTTATCGGCGGAGGTGACATTGCCCAAGGCGTCCGTGGAAACGCTCGGCAACAGGTCAAAGGCATCGAACGTCACGCGGCTGACAGCCCCGAACGGGTCGACGGCGCGGCGTGGCTGGTAGAAATGGGCGCGGGCTTCGGCCAACTCCTGCGCAGGGGCGTCCGCGTCGCCGGGCGAATAGAAGACGCGGCCCGAAGGTATCCACCAGTTCGCTTCTCCCGGTGGGCGGACGTAGCCTCCCTCGAACAGAATGGCGTTTGTCACGCGAGCAGGGCCGAAGATGCGGGTAATCAGGCCGGGCGTCAGCGCCAGACGGTACGTTTCGCCCGGCAGGGCCTGCGACCCGATGACACGAAGAGGGAGCAGCATGGTCAAATCGTCGCTCCGGTAAAGTGTCCGGCTGCGCTCAACAATGCGGCGGCCCAGACCGACAGGCACGCCCACTCCTTCTATGTCCGGCGTTGAAACGTCCTCATAGGGAATGTCGTTGCCGCCGCCCCAGAGGGTCGTGAAATGGCCGTCCATCTCGTCGAACCGGAAAAGGGCTGCGGCGGGCGCGATGCCCGTCAGTTCGGCTGTGATCGTCTCGGCGGACAGCCGTGCGCGGTAGGAGTCAAACGGTGTGGGCTGCTCTGGTCGGTTTACCGGATCGGTGAAAATGTGCTCGGTCGCGCTGACGTGCAGGCGAGTCTGGTCGTGGGCCAACATCGTGCGGAACGCGCCGGAGAGATGCGGCTCCGGTTCCGGATAGCCTGCGCGCCGACCGTAGCCGACGGAAACCGAGCGGCGGACGTTGCAGAACTCGTCCACCTCTAACGTCATGTCGTGCGTCACGCGAGGATCCTTCGGCTGGCGTTCGTATTGGTAGGAAAGCGACTCGCGAGGGTGCGTCAGAAATACCGCGTGCCGGTTCGGGCCGCGCGGCTGTAACCGCCGGACGGTGAAGTTCTGCTCCGTGACCGTGTACGGGTGCTCTGCGCGCAGCGTCTCGTCCTCGGAATAGATTTCGATGCGCAGAGGCGAGCCTTTCAACGCGCGGTACGCCTCGCGCATTTCATCCGGGTCGAGTGGTGGCAACGGGGCGGGCGGGGGCTCGAGAAAGGTGTCGGGCAAGAGCATCGCTTCGCGCGCGGCGACATCTGCGGGAGCAGCACCACGCAGAGCCGGTTCGACCCAGTATTCATGAGCGTACTGCCGCGAGACCGTCCCGGCCTCGACGAAAGCTCCGGTGTGGAACCATGTCCGCGTGAGCATCGGCGGGACGAACGATGCGGCGTTCTCATTGATCGTCTCCACGTCCGGGAACAGCGTATCGTCACGGTGCGTCTCCGTGTCCCACTGCTCGACCATACCGAAGCCGCGAAACTCGCGCTCTTCGCCGTCGAAGTACCCATGATGATACGCGTAGCGCGTGACGAAGCGGCTGCGGCCAATCCAATCGTAGATTTCAACCCGCTCGACGACGTGAACGGGAAAGGGGAGGCGAGTGATCCACGGCTTCCCGTCTCTCTTGTCCTCCAAGTAGAAGCGTGTGGAGGGCGCATACGAAAGCCGCGTCTCCGCCCCCAGGTTATTGCGCGCTCGCACCATCAGATGCGGCTTTCGTGACCCCATCAAGTCCACGTAGCGCAGTGGCGCGTAAGACTCTGCTGGTAAGGGCGAAGACCAGATCAGGCAGGCCGTGCCGTTGCCCAGGAGATCGGCAACCTGCACCCCGCTCAGATTGTCCGCGCCGGGGAAGACCGCCAGCAGGTGCGATTCAGCCCACGAGTTGCCGGAGCGGTTGAAGCAGACCTGCACCCCATCGTCGCCGAGATACAAGAGGTCTGTTGTCCCGGAGCCGTCCACGTCTGCAAAGCGGATGCGGCGCGGATCGAAACTCTCTTCATCAGCGAAGCGTGGCGCGTCGTCCATCGCCACCCTCGCCCCGAAGCGACCGTATCCGAGATTGGGCCAATAGCAGACCTCGCCGTTACGGACGCGGACGATATCGCTCATCCCGTCGCCGGACATATCGGCCAGCGATACGGTTTGAGTTCCGTCAGCGAAGACCACACGCGGCCCGCGCTCCTCATCCCAAGGCGTAAAGACCCGTTCGGCCTCGCCAAAGCCGTCAATGCCGAGCGACGGGTAGAACGTGTACAGGTCTTCCTCGGTAATCAACACGTCCGCGCGCCCGTCGCCTGTCAGGTCTACGAATTTCAGGTTCGGCTCCGACCAGTTCAGGCGAGGCAGGGAACTGAAAGTCTTGAGCGTCTCCCAATCATCGTCCGCCGTCCGCGCGAAGAATCCGGGCACTGTTGCGTCGAAGGCGACTAGATCGAGCCGCCCTTCGCCGGTCAAATCCAAGAGTTGCTGCCCACCGCCCAAACTAGCGGGAACGGGCAGGGACGGAATCCGTTCGAGCGGGCCAAACCTGGCGCGAGCGACACGCTCTCCGCTCGGCAGCATGACCTGATTAATCGGACCGAGGTTGCGCTTGTAGCCCCAACCCCCGTCCTGCTCTGTCAAAATCCCGGCCAGCCCCTCGCCGTCCAAATCCACCCATTGAAAACGCGTTCCGTCCAGTCCTTCAGGTAAGTTCTCGCGGCTGTCAGCATCGTCGAAGGTCAGAATCTCAGGATGGATTTCGGGCTGGCTGTAGAAAAACTCCAGGGGCGGCGTCGAACGCTGCTCGTAGCGAGCGCCCGCTCGCCGATATCCCACCTGTGTGATGGACTCTATAAAGGTATAGATAGGGTTGCGCGGGTCTGACGGGGTGAGTTCATCGGAGTAGCGGAAATCTGTAGAGCGCACAAGGCAGTCCGCGCCCACCTCAGCTTCATCCGGGAAGTTGTGGAACAGCAGAACGCGCTCGCAGCGACGGTAGGTTCGCACCTCAAACCCGGCACGGAAGGCCGAGAACGGGTCCGGGCGGACAGGCCATGCAGGATCAATCGCGAGGTCAGGCGTCGGCATCGGCGCATCCGCCCGATGGTCACCGTAATCGAAGACGATCTTAAAATGCCACCCTGCCGGGAGCGGTGTCTCCTCGCCATCTGGCAACCAGTCGGGAAAAAAGGGCTGGAAGTTTCCATAACGGATGTACTTCAGATACCGCTGCGTATTACGTCCAACGTCCGTCCGGTTCGCCTCGTGCGCCCGCGACTTATTCACCCCCAGGGAATCCTCTGGGGCGTATTGGTAGTGGGTCGCGTTGCCCTTATCATCGAAGGTCAAATGGATGAGGTAGGAAAAGATGCGGCGCGGATCGCGCGGGTCGGCGATTCGGCTGTTTTCGTCGAAACCGAAGATCGTCGTCACATTGTCGCGCGTGATCGTGCGCCAGTGGCTAACTCCGTTGTCCACGCGCGTCCAACGCTCGATGCGTGCGAATAATCCTTCGATGCGTGGCCGGTAGAGGTGAATCCTGTATGCGATACGATGAACCGTGCGCGAAAGGAAGAAACGCTTCCCCGCACCGTCCAGGATCGGGACCAAATCCTCAGCACCGGAGACAATGAAAACATCGGACTCTTCACTGTCAAGGTAACGCGGCAGCCCCTTGTCCGTCTTGCGTGTGATTGTGGGTAGCGAAAGGCTCCACCCGAAACCGAACGGCCCGTTGCCTGAACCTGAGTCATACGAAAGTGAAAGTTGCGGGCCGAACCCGGAGCGTCCGGGACTCGATGCCAGTGGAACCGTCAGTGATCCAGTGCCGGTTGCGGGATTGACCCCGAACTTCTCGCCCATCCCGCGAATTGCGCCGCCACCCTTAGGCAGAGAAATAGCAGGCGTCGAGGCTTGGCCTCGACTGCTGGCAGAAGCTGTCCCTTCTCTCTCTTGATTGCTGCTTCGGCCTTCCTGTTGCATATAATTAAGCTTTCAATTGTCACATCATGATGGTGAGGTCGTTCGTGACTAAACCCATTCAGCCGACGGCACAACTACAACTAGCTTTGGACTGCTTTAGCAGATGTGTTTCTGCCTTGCGACGGGCCACTGAGGTATTCGTTATAAGCGGCGCATCTAATATGGGTAGAATGGGCAGGTAGGCTAAACATAATTATTGCCCATAAGCTCTATCTACTCGGAAGGACAGTAGCAGCCGAATCCTTTTTCGCTTTTTCTGGAGCCTGCTGCTTGGGTAGCGTGAACGCAAGAAATATACCATGAGCCTTGAACTGAGCTAATATGCTATTCCTTAACGATTACTACCAGTCACCCATATGTTTTGGACATAATAAGTCTACTTATGGCGACAGGCGCTCCGTCAGGTGTATACATTCGTCGACAATATTACTGTGACTTCAAGTGTAGAAGCTCTCAATGAGATGAGATTCTTGTGTGAGTTTTTTAGATTCCTTGCACGGTCAAGTCCCTCTAGCGGGTACATTCCCCGCAGCTTGCTGCGAAAGCAAGCCGATTGCGACGATCTAAGCACAGAATCTAGAGATATCTACAACTAAAGGCAACGAAGCATCGGGTGAAGATGTTGCCATTGATCCAAAATATCAAATACTATTCAAGCCAGATAAGGACAAGCCGTTTGCGCATCCATATTACTGGTCGCCATTTGTGCTCTTTGGCAATTGGAAATAAGGTTTCCAGTTGCCAAAACAGCCGACTCTGCTGCGGACGTTTCCTGAATCCTTCGCTTAGTGAACTCAACGCGCATCTCTAAAACCTCTTTTAGTACCTTCGCAGTCTCTGGCAGTCTGTCAATCTGCTTACGTAAGTAGTCGTAACAACCAGTATCTTGCCCAAGGGCGAATACAGTTATGCGTCTCGGCTTGTTGGCGTTTTTGATCCGATTAGCTGATTCAGCCACGGCTCGGGCGAGCGTGGTGTCTAAACCTGCCCAGTCGAACGAGTGATCCTTCTTAGGCGGAAGATGTTTCTGTAGCCATGCTCGGTCCTGCTTATTAAGCCACTTGTAGAGGCTCGAAAACTTTTCCTTAATCTCCGTCCGAAGGGCATTTGGATGCTGTCTGAGGATATCTAGCCACTGGCGTTGCTTTTCTCTAAGCACATCTTGCATCGACAGTTTAATCTTCAATGCCTGTGTGGTATTGCGGACAGGCCTCCTTCTCTGGTACACGCAGGCTGGCCGACAATTCTTGTAACGCCTGGGAAATGGTAGCTCTAGCCGCTCGGCCTCAATTTTGATCCTCGGCTCAGAACGGCGGTTCCTACACAGGCGCAGGGCAATATCCTCTAGGGTCAATGAGGAGTCTGCCCATAACTCACGGAGAGCTTTGTCCCAGATGAGGGCGGTTATCAGTTGCAAGTCGCTACTAACTTCAATCGATAAAGACTATCCAAAAGCATTAAAGAAATTCGGTGTCAACCAGATCTTCCTATTCGCAGAATCTAGCATCAAAACCCGCTTTCCTAGCTTACGTGCTACAGCGAAAAAGGCTGGATACGCTGACCTCTGTTGCCTATATCTTACCGATCGGCAAGGTGATTTCGTAGAAACGAACGAGCCTCTGTGGTTTGACTTCGGAAATGAGGTTTTGAAGGCTGTTACATAATACTGTTCAAGCTAAGCCTATCCACAGCGGGTTTGTAGCATACCCGCCGCCGGCTTCGTTCTGCAGTAATGCAGGGTGTATAGTAATTATGTTCAAGGCTAGAAGTGAGGTTTACAAATAATTACTGTGCTCGGAACAGCTAGGTCGGAACGGTTTATTGTTGAGAGGCAAACTTAATTGTTTAGGGGCAGACTTTATTGTTTAGGGGCAGACTTTATTGTTCGTGAACAAGCTTTCTTGTGATATGCTCCGCGCCGATGCGTGTATTGGGGATTGATCCGGGAAGCGAGACTACCGGGTGGGGGGTAGTGGAAGGCGACGGCCGTCGCTACCGCCTGATTGAATACGGCACCGTCAAGGCTCCGACGCGCGAGAGGTTCTCGCTGCGCCTCTTGAAGATCAGCAACGGCCTTGAGGCCGTCATGGCGCGCTTGCGGCCCGATGCATGCTCGATTGAGGAAGCCTTCTACGCGACCAACGTCAAGGTCGCGCTCAAGCTCGGACAGGTGCGCGGCGTAGCCTTGCTGGCAGCCGAGCGCGCCCAATTAGAGATTTATGAATACAGCCCGAGATTAGTAAAGCAGACGGTCGTCGGCTACGGCAATGCCGAAAAGCATCAGGTGCAGGAGATGGTCAGAGTGCTGCTTTCACTGCCCAGCGTGCCTGAGCCGCATGATGCGGCCGACGCGCTCGCCATAGCGATCTGCCATTTTCACCACGCGGGCACTCGGGGGCGCATCCTCGCCGCAGATGCCCGCGCCCAAGTGTCAAATTCTCAGTCGCCTGCGACTCGCCGCCGCGCTGCGCGCTAAACTTCACAGCGTAGACGGCTCCGCGAGCACCGCCTCATCACACTCGAAAAGGAGCCTTTTATGTCTTCACCGCACCTCAAACACCCACACCACCAGAATGTACGCGCGCGGGCGAGGGCCTTCTACGACGACTATCGCACTGCGTTCATGAACCATAGATACTATGAGTGCCGGCTCGACACCTACAAGAAATGGAATCTCTATTACGAGATTGGCCTGGCTATCGGAACCTCCGGCACGGTGGCGGCCTGGTATCTTTGGAAGACTCCCCTGGGCGCGGCGGTCTGGCCCGTCATCGCCGGTGCCGTCGCTGTGATGAGCATTCTGAAGCCGCTTCTCAATCTTTCCAAGAGAGTGGAAACCTATAGCAAGCTATATGTCGGCTATACCGAGCTGTTCTATGACCTACAGCAGGTAAAGAAAAAGATCGAGGCCAGCGGCTCCGTCACAGATGAGATTCTAGAGCCTTACGCCCAGGCGGACGAGCGTTTCAAGAAGCTGGCGCTGGAAGATGAAAAGGCCAAGGAAAAGCTGCTCAACAACTGTGTTGCGTATGTTAAGAAGAGAAACCCGCCATTCGAGCAATGGTATCAATCACATATTGTTGAAGAGGTAGCGCCAACAGCAGCGGGCCATCCGGCAAAGTTGGAGGCATAGGGCCCAGCCCCATACCGAGTCAAGACGAACCAGGAAAAACTTCAAACGATAAGGAGGAGAAGGCAGATGAGCCAGGAAGACTTGAACCGAAACGGGAATATATGTCTGCCCGGTAGTATCGCATCGGTTCTTCATGTGCAAGGAGGTGGAGGCTCCGGCGGCAGCGGCGGCTCCGGCTCCGGTGGTGGCGGCTCAAGCTCGGGCGGGGGCGGCAGTTCCGGTTCCGGCGGCGGCTCAAGCTCGGGCGGCGGACACGGCGGCTCCGGCGGTGGCGGCGGCGGTGGTGGCGGCTCAAGCTCGGGCGGGAGGATCAGCCAAGAGCCCGATGAGCCCGACCCGGAGGGGTATGGAGAGCCGTCGGACGGAAGCGGCGGCGGGGGCAGCACAGGTATTCAGCCTCCGAACGGTTGGGACTAATGGCTCTATGACGGGCCCGTAGCAGAAAATTCACTGACTACTCGCGCAGGTGTCTTTCCACACCAAGCTGTTTAAGGGACACCTGCGCCGGGCGCTCTCTTCTATCGCCTGCGACTCGCCGCCGCGCTGCGCGCTGAACTTCACTGAGCGCGCGAAGCGACGAAAAGCGTCGAGCATGTCGCCTCAAATCAACCTCACCTTGTAAAAGGAGGCAAGGCAAGTGTCTTTTCATTCCTCATCTATCAGGAAGATTATCTTTTCGCTGGCCCTCACGCTGGTCGCGCTCTGTTCTGTGACTGAAACTGTCGCGCAGCGGCGGCGTGCGACGCTCGGCAGCAGAAGCGCCGTCGTCATTGACGAGAGATTGGCTGCGCTGTTAGACGCGCCGGAGCTTTCGGCCAGGCTGTTACAAAGGATAAGCCGGGGGCGCGTGGTTCTCATCCTCGGCGCGCGTCGTGGGCCCGACGGCGTCTCCTTCTATCGCGTCGCCGTGACCAGGCGCACGGGCGGGTGGGTGCAAAGCGAGGCCCTCGCCTGGCCCGCGCGAGACGGTGACGACCAACGCCTGCTGCGGCTCATCCGCGCCTCCGAAGATTTTGATCGAGTCCTACGCGCGCGCATATTCCTGGACACTTTTCCCCGCTCGCCTGCGCGCCCGGAAGTCTTGATGCTCTACGCGGAGGCGGCTGAGGTGGCGGCCACCAAGCTCTCGCGCGACGCCGTGCGCCGTTTGGACGAGCGCGAGATGCTGGCAGGCGGCGCTCCTCTCTTCAGCTACTTCCAGAGCTACAACGGCCTAGACCGTTACAGGCGGCAGGGCATCACTTTCATCTTCAACCGGGCCGCGAAGCAGTTTCATTATGACGGCGAGGGTTGGCGCGAAATCCTGCGCCGCTACCCTCGAAGCCCACAGGCGGCGGAAGCGCGCAAGCGCCTGGACGCGCTCGCGGCTAAAGATACTCGCTAGGGGCTAGACAAAATCAGTCGCACGCAGTAGTTACCTTCGGGTGACACACTACACGTCTGACTTGAGCATTTACGAAATGTGGCAAAGCTGCGGCGTAGTATATAGCATGTACAGGGGCCCGACAGTTTGATTGCAGGAGCTTCTGATGATAAAGCCGAACGTCACGAAAGGCGCTCACCTCCTGCCCTTTGGCGAATTATCGCCACAGGATTTCGAGCGCCTATGTTTGTCGTTGGTCGGACGCGAAGGCTACCTGCGCCCGGAGCATCTCGGCGCAGCGGGAAGCGAACAGGGGCGCGATGTCGTCGCTTACCGCGCGACCGGCAGCGGCGAGCAGCTCTGGTATTTTCAATGCAAGCGTTACCAGACGATCAGCGCCGCGACGCTCATCAAAGAGGTTGAGAAGTACAACGCGCTAGTCGTCACCGACCCGACGAAGAAACCTTTCGGCATCGTCTTCGTCACCAACGCCATACTCTCCGCAGATGCGCGCGAGAAGGTGCGCGAGTTTTGCGAGCAACATGGCTACGAGTGCCAGTTCTGGGCGCGCACAGAGCTTGACATGCTCGTCAACAAATATCCGGAGATCGTCGCAACGTTCTTCAACGTCACGCTGCCGCCGCCGCTGCCCCGCGACCAAATCTCCATCGCACGCTTGCCCACGAGCGGCCCAGACCTCTTTGGCCGCGACGCCGAATTGCAACTCCTCGACGATGCCTGGAAGAATCCCACTACGAACATCATAGCCTTCGTCGCCTGGGGCGGCGTGGGCAAAACGGCGCTCGTCAATCATTGGCTCAAGCAACGCCTGGCGCGCGACAATTATCGCGGCGCAGAGCGCGTCTACGGCTGGTCTTTCTACAGTCAGGGCACGAGCGAGCGTGCAGCCTCCGCAGACCTCTTCATTGACCAGGCGTTGCGCTGGTTCGGCGATACAGACCCGACGCAAGGCTCGCCCTGGGACAAGGGCGAACGCCTCGCGCGCTTCATCCGGCAAACGCGCACCCTGCTCGTCCTGGACGGACTCGAACCGCTGCAACATCCGCCGGGGCCGCAGGAGGGGCGCTTGAAAGATGCGGCCTTGCAGGCGCTCTTAGTCGAGTTGGCGGCTCGTCAAGACGGCTTGTGCGTGATCTCCACACGCGAGCGTGTAGGCGATCTGGTCGAATTTGAAAACGGCACGGTCACACAACACGAACTCGAACAACTGACCCCGAAAGCAGGCGCGCAGCTTTTACGCGCGCTGCAAGTCACTGACGACGACGAGCTGGAATAGGCAGTTGAGGAATACGAAGGCCACGCGCTTGCGCTCACCCTGCTCGGCAGCTACCTCGCCGATGCCTGCGAAGGCGACATTCGACGCCGCAACGAAATCGAGAGCCTCGAAGAGGACGTGCGCCACGGCAGCCACGCCGAGCGAGTCATGCGAGCCTATGAAAAATGGCTCGGCGAAGGCGTAGAGCTATCAGTCCTGCGCCTGCTCGGCCTCTTCGACCGCCCCGCCGAACCCGCAAGCATCTCCGCCCTCCGCGCCGCACCCGCCATCCCCGGCCTCACCGAACCGTTACAGAATTTGAAAGAACACAAATGGCAACAATCATTAGCAAAGCTGCGCCGCATCAAGCTGCTCGGCACAGCGTCAGCGAACGACCCTAACACACTCGACGCGCACCCGCTTGTGCGCGAGCATTTCAAACAACAACTCAAACGCGACCGCCCCGACGCCTGGCGCGAAGCCAACAATCGCCTCTACGAACACCTCAAGCGCACAACTAAAGAATTCCCTGACACTGTGGAGGAGATGTCGCCGCTCTATGCCGCCGTCTCGCATGGCTGCGCAGCGGGCAGGCATCAGGAGGCATTCGATGAAGTCTACTTGCGGCGTATTCAGAGAGGTGGAGAGAGGTTCAATTTGACGAATCTCGGTGCTTATAGTGCTGATCTGGCGGTGCTATCCAGCTTCTTTGAAATATCATGGGAACAACCAGTGGCAGGAATCACTGATAAGGATAAGGCTTTTGTGCTGAATGCGGCAGGCCTTCGCCTGCGCGCGCTGGGACGAATGCAAGAAGCGGCGCAACCAATGCAGACGCCATTGGAGGCGTATATTGCAGGTGAGAACTGGAAATTTGCTGCTATCGTTGCCATCAACCTCAGCGAACTCTACTTGGCCATTGGCGACCTGTCGGAGGCGCTCGCCTTTGCTCAGCAGAGCGTGGAACTGGCGGATCGCGGCGATGACGAGTTTTGGTCAATACACACAAGAGCAAGGCTAGCCGATGCATGGTATCAGTCAGGCCGTACGTTAGAAGCCGCCGCCACCTTCCGCAAAGCTGAAGATATGCAACAGCATCGGCAGCCTGCATACCCACTTCTCTATTCATTATCAGGATTTCAGTACTGGGATCTGCTACTCGGCAGGGACAGGCGCAGGAAGTAAAAGAACGGGCTGCCCAGATGGTTGAATGGGCAAAGCAACATTTTGGGTTGCTCGACATTGCTTTGGGCAACCTCTCATTAGGGCGCGCATGGCTCATCGAAGCGCAACAGTCACAGAGGAGCGATACCACGCAGGCGGTGGAGTTCTTGCAGCGCGCCGTGGACGGGCTGCGGCAAGCGGGTCACCAAGAATTCATTGCCCGCGGACTGCTGGCGCGCGCGGAGTTGCATCGGGTCAGGGGCGAGCATGAGCGAGCCGAGCTCGACCTGGCCGAAGTGCTGCGCATTGCCACGCGCGGCGGGATGGGTTTGTATCTCGCAGATTATTATCTGGAATCGGCGCGGCTGCATCTGGCGCAGGGCAAGAGGGATGAAGCGCATGAGCATTGGGAGACGGCCAAAGAGATGATCGAGCGCATGGGCTACCATCGGCGGGACGGTGAAGTAGAGGAGATTGCGCAGCAGTTGGGTTGAGTAATATCGGAGGCAGTTCGCGCTAGACCAGGTCAATACCGCCGGGTGTGCTGTTAGGGTCGCTGTAGGAGAAAGTCTAGGGAGTCTTGCGGCGTGTAGTCTATGGTTTCCCGGCCCTTGAGGAAGACACGGGCGGTGTGGTCGCCGAGGAGTTTGACGGAGGCGTCTTCGATGCGGAGGATGGTGCCTTCGCGGAGGCCGATGACGTAGACGCCGGGGTTGACTTCCAGAAACTCGGCGAGGCGCTGGTCGCGCGTTTCGCCGGCGTGGCCGACGGGTTGAGCGTCTGTGTAGTGGGGGTTGATCTGGAAGGGGACTAGGTTGAGGGCGCGAAAGGATGGGGGCTCGACGATGGGCATGTCGTTGGTGGTCTTGATGGTGGGGCAAGCGACGTTCGAGCCTGCGCTCCAACCTATGTAGGGCGTGCCTTCTTCGACGCGGGCGCGCAAGGGCTCTATCAGCCCGGAGTCGTAGAGGCCGCGCAGGAGGTGGAAGGTGTTGCCGCCGCCGACGGCTATGGCAGACGCCTGTCGCATAGCCTCAACGGGGTCGCTCGCGTCGTGAACGGATTCCAGCTCGTAGCCCATCTCGCGAAAACGCTGGCTCACAGTTGCCGTGTATTCGGCGAAGGAGATGCGGACGCCGGCGAAGGGCACGAAGAGAACTCTGCAAGGGGAGCCTGCGGGAAAATCAGGCCCGAGAAAATCTTTGATCGCGCTCTCGGGATAACCCAGGTAGCGCTCGCCGTAGTTCGTAGAGTTGCTCAAGAGCAATAATCTTTTGTGTGCCATGATTTCGGAAATCTCAAAACAGCCTGAGGTTGTGCGCGCGTGCCTGGGCCAACTTTTGCAGAAAGTGCTCGCGGCTGATGACAGTTGCGCCGAGCCGCTCCATGTGCGGCGTCAACATCTGTATGTCCATCCATTCGAGGCCGCGCCCGCGGAGGTGTTCGATGAGGAACAGGAGCGCCAGCTTGGAGGCGTTGGGACGTAGGTGGAACATGCTTTCGCCCGCGAACGCGCCGCCCGCGTCAACTCCGTAGACGCCTCCGACTAACAGCTCTCCTTCCCACGCCTCGACGCTATGGACGTGGCCGGCGGCGTGCAGCTCCGTGTAAGAGCGAATCACTTCAGCAGTAATCCAGGTGCCGGTCTCGCCCGCGCGCGGCGTGCGTGCGCAAAGGCTTATGACCTCTCGGAACGCCTGGTCAATCGTAAAGCGCAAGCTGGTGCGCCGTCTCTCACGGGCGAGGCTGCGCGAGACGTGCAAGCTTGCGAACTCCAGTATGGCCCGTTCCTGCGGGCAGAACCAGACGAGCGGCAGCCCTTCGTCTATCGGCCAGGGAAAGATGCCGCGCCTGTAAGCCTCAAGGACATTCTCGGGCCGGAGGTCTCCGCCGATGGCCACTATGCCTTCGGGCGTAGCATATCGCGGGTCTGGAAAACGTATGAGCGCCATCTGCGACCTAAGCTTAAACTGCCCGCTCGGGAGGCAGCAAGCCGGAGCCCGTGCGCTCTCTCTCTCCCTCGCACGTAGCGTGCTGCATTCTCCGCGCGCTGCTGCTATTTTATAGGGCAGGCGCGGGAGCGCACCGGATGGATTATGTCTAAACGAGACTTTGAACCAGACGAAGCAGTCGTGACGGAGAGCAAGAGCAAGGAGCGCCTCAAGCCGCCCCCGCTCTACAAGGTCTTGATTCACAACGACGACTTTACGACGATGGATTTCGTCGTCTTCGTCCTCCAGACGGTCTTTCAGCGAAGCGAGGCCGATGCCGTGCGCGTCATGCTCCAAGTCCACACGCAGGGCATAGGCGTCGCAGGCGTCTACACCTACGAGATAGCCGAGATGAAGGCGGCCAAGGCGACCGCTCTGGCCCAGGCGCACGAATACCCCCTGCTCTTTACGACCGAGGAGAACTGAAATCGCCTGCACCTCATGCGCCTGCTCTGGCAACCACGAATGCAAACGCTAAATCATAGTGCCGTCCTACCAGCGTAAGAGAAGCTCTGATGATAAAAGCCTGCCTGAAAATCCTTCTCTGCCTGTCCGTCTCGCTCGCCTGCGCACAGACTCATGCGCAGATGCCGGACGGGGCCGAGAGCGAGTTCGAGGCGGCCGTGGGCCAATACACGGAGAACTATCAAAGGCTCATGCAATCGAGGGGCGTCTCGGCCGCCGGCCCCGGGCGTAGACGAAGAGTAGCGCCCGAGGAGACTCAACAGGATTTGGCTGAAGCTTTTCTCGTGCGCGGCGCTCCGCCGCTCACGGAATATGTTCGCAGCTCTTCGCTCACGGATATAACGGCTGCTCTCAAACACGGCTTCCCGGAGGGGACGGCCCTGATCTTCTATGCTTACAGGGGAGAGGAGCTACAGATATGGCTCCTAGACCGGACGGGCCTGCGTGCCTTTTCCAGCGCGCCCGTGCCCAGGCAGAGGTTGGAAACGGCCATCTACGACCTGCGCAACGCGCTCGGCGTAGATTCATTGCAGAGCAGTCGTGCTCCTTCTCTCGACATCGGGATAGCGCCCAGAGCCCCCGCCCCGAAACAGCCCCCGGCCCAGGCCATAGCCGACGTGACAGGTATCCTCCTGCCTGGGCCAATAGCCGATCAACTGGGCGCTGTCAGGCGTCTCATCGTCGCTCCGATCTTAGGCTTGGGCACTGTGCCTTATGCGATCCTGCGCCCGTTCAAGACCGATGCTTACCTGATTGACAGGATGACCGTTTCGGTTGTGCCCAGCCTCTTCGATATAGAGGACGAGACTAAGCCCTGGACGCCCGGCGCTCGCAACCCTCTGGTCGTTGGCAATCCCTACTTTCCGCCGGACAGAAGGTGGAGAGTGCCGCCGCTGCCGGGAGCGGAGGACGAAGCGCGAGCTATCGCCGGACTCCTTAACACCAAACCTCTCACGGGACGCCGCGCGACCAAACGGGCTGTCAGGGCGAGGGCGGGCGGCGCAGACTTTCTCTACTTTGCGACGCATGGCGTGGCCAGCAGCACAGACCCTCTGACGGGCGGCTTTCTCTTCTTGTCCGCACGGCGCTTGACCGACGGCTTCTGGACGGCGAGGGAAGTGCAGGGCTCCAGGCTCAAAGCGCAGATAGCAGTCCTCAGCGCCTGCCAGACCGGGCTCGGTCGAGTCCACGACGCTGGCGTCATAGGTCTCTCAAGGGCTTTTCAGATCGCCGGAGTGCCGCGCGTAGTCATGAGCCTGTGGAGCGTTAACGACAAAGCTACTGCACAGCTCATGAAGGCGTTCGTAAAGAATCTGCGAAGCTACGAGCCCTCGGAGGCGCTGCGCCTGGCCATGCTCGATGTCAGGCGCACCCGGCCCGCCCCATCACAATGGGCCTCCTTCGTCCTGTTCGGAACCCCCGGATGAGATTCAAACAGGGATGGACAAGGCAGACAGGATAAAGAAGAAGAGCTATTGCTTCTCTTTTATCCTGACTATCCTGTCCATCCCTGTTAATTGCTTTTTGCTTCCGAAGGGCGAACAGTGCTAAGTTTTCCGGGGAAGCTTTTTATGATTACCAGAGAATTACAGGCGACGTTGAGCTTGGCCGTCAACGAAGCCATCAAGCGGCGGCACGAGTACATCACGCTCGAACACCTGCTTTACGCCCTGCTGCAAGACGCGACGGCGAGGAATGTGCTGCGCCATTGCGGCGGCGACCTGGAAGCCCTCTCGCGCGACCTCTCGTCGTTCCTCAGCGACAAGTTGGAGCGACTGCCCGAAGGCATGGAGGTGATGCCGGAGCAGACCTCCACGTTTCGCTACGTCCTGGAGTACGCGCTGTTGCAGGCCGAAGGCTCCGGGCAGCGCGAGGTCAACGGCGGCAACATCCTGGCCGCGCTCTACCAGGCGGAGCAATCGCACGCCGTCTACTTTCTCAAAAAGCAGGGCATCTCGCGCCTGGACGTTTTGAACTACATCGCGCACGGCATCTCCAAGATCATGGAGGGCACGGGCGGAGGCTCCACGGGCGAAGGCGTTGGGCCGGATGATGAAGAGACGGCTGCTCAGCCTGTGGCCGACCCGCTCGCGGCCTTTACGGCCAACCTCGTCGAGCGCGCCGCCGCCGGTCACATAGACCCGCTCATCGGCCGCACCACGGAAGTTCAGCGCACCATACAGGTGCTCTGTCGCCGTCGCAAGAACAACCCGCTCTACGTCGGCGACCCAGGCGTCGGCAAGACCGCCATTGCCGAAGGGCTCGCCTTGAAGATTCATCGCGGCGAAGTGCCGGAGGCGCTTGAGGGGGTGGAAGTCTACGCCCTGGACATGGGGGCGCTGCTGGCCGGGACGAAGTACAGGGGCGAGTTCGAGCAGCGCTTGAAGGGCGTCATTGGTGCGCTCAAAAAACGGCCCGGCTCCATCCTCTTCATAGACGAGATTCATACTATCGTCGGCGCGGGGGCCACAAGCGGCGGCTCAATGGACGCCTCCAATATCATCAAGCCCGCGCTCGCTTCCGGCGAGATACGCTGCATTGGCTCGACCACTTACTCCGAATACAAGGCCGCCTTTGAGCGTGACCGCGCGCTGGCCCGCCGCTTTCAAAGGATTGAGATCGGCGAGCCGACCATTGAGGAGACGGTGCAGATACTGGCGGGCCTCAAGAGCTACTATGAAGAGCATCATGGCGTGCGTTATACGGCCGAGGCGCTGCGCACCGCCGCCGAGCTTTCGGCCAAACACATTCACGACCGCTTTCTGCCCGATAAAGCGATTGACGTGCTGGACGAAGCCGGGGCCGCTCTGAAGCTGCTGCCCGCCGAAAAGCGGCCGAAGACGATTCGCCCGAAAGAGATCGAGATAGTGGTGTCGCGGATGGCCAAGATTCCGCCGCGCACCGTCGCCGTGTCCGAGAAAGAGCGGCTGCAAAACCTGAAACAGGAATTGCAGTCCGTGATCTTCGGGCAGGACAAGGCGATAGAGGGCGTCGTCAACGCGATCAAGCTTTCGCGCTCGGGCCTGGGCCACGTGGACAAGCCCATCGGCTCGTTCCTCTTCTCCGGGCCCACCGGAGTCGGCAAGACAGAGCTGGCTAAGCAACTGGCCGTCGCGCTCGGCGTGGAGTTCCTGCGCTTCGACATGAGTGAGTACATGGAGGCGCACACGGTCTCGCGCCTGATCGGCGCGCCGCCCGGATACGTGGGCTTCGACCAGGGGGGGCTCTTGACGGACGCGATCAACAAGACGCCCTACGCCGTGCTCGTGCTGGACGAGATAGAGAAGGCGCATCCGAACCTCTTCAACATCCTGCTTCAGGTGATGGATCACGCGACGCTGACGGATAACAACGGCAAGAAGGCGGACTTTCGCAACGTCATCCTGATTATGACTACAAACGCGGGCGCGCGCGAGCTGAGCGAGAAGGGCATAGGCTTTCAGACCGAAGCGGGTAAGGGCAAGGGCCGAGGAGCGATAGAGCGCACCTTCAGCCCTGAGTTCCGCAATCGTCTGGATGCCTGGATAGCCTTCGAGCAGTTGAGCTTTGAGACCATCGAGCGCGTCGTTGACAAGTTCATCGGAGAGCTTCGCTCTCAGCTTGCCGACAAGAAGATCAGCATCGAGCTGACGGAAGAGGCGCGCGCCTGGCTCGCCCGTCGCGGCTATGACCGCCTGTACGGTGCGCGCCCTATGGCCCGCCTCATCCAGACCACGATCAAGCAGCCGCTCGCCGAGCAGCTCCTCTTCGGCGAAGCGCCCGCCGGGTCAAAAGTCTTGATTGACTTGCGCGACGACGAGCTGGCAATCGAATTTAAGAAGTAGGCTCGACTGAAAATCTTCTTCTGTTCAAGGCATGGGCAATCTGCAAGGAACCTGAATCCCCCCCGACAGCGTAAATATAGAGACGGCGGCACGCATGTTGAGAGCCACGCTGCCGGAACGTGGCTTGCACCCCGGATGCTTAGGCCCGTGCGGGCCTACAATAGAAATATAGATGTTGACGCAGCTCAGAATCGAATTCTTCAAGCTCATTCGCTCGAAGAGTTTTTATCTCTCCTTCATCTCGCTCATAGGGTTCGTCGCCCTGATGCTGTGGGGATTCTATTCCTACGCCGAGCGCAAGACGGGCGGGCAGGCCGCCGAGCAGTTCAAGTACACCTATGAGTCTAAGAGCTATTTCAACGGGCTGACCTTCGCGCTCTACTCTTTGATGTTCTCCTTCAGCCTGTTGATTCCGATCTTTGTCGCGATGACGGCGGGCGCGCAGATCGCCGGAGAGGCCAGGGCCGGAACCCTTCGGATGATCTGCGTGCGCCCCATCTCGCGCGTCTCGATCTTTCTCTCGAAGTTCCTGATGGTGGCGCTGCACGTCTACCTGCTACTGGCCTTCTTCATAGCCTTGAATCTGCTGGTCGGGCTCTTCTTCATCGGCTGGGGCGACATAGAGATGTATCCGGGCCCGCTCAACCTGGTGGACGAGCCCGGCCGGCTGGTGCGCGACGAAGCCTTGTGGCGCTTCGTCTATGCCAGCTTCTCGGGCACCTGGGCGCTGCTCGTGGTCGCGGCCCTGGCGATGTTCTTTTCGGTCATCTTCGAGACGCCGGTGATGGCCGTGGTGGCGACGCTGGCGATCTACATCATGCTCTACATCATCGGTCGCATAGAGTTCTTCGAGCACCTGCGGCCCTACTTCTTCACGACCGACATGGACTTCTGGCGCGATGTCTTTAAGCCCGAGATACCGTGGCTCAGCTTCTATCATTACGGGAGCATCTGCGGCGCTTACATCTTCGGGCTGCTGCTCGCGGCCATCGTCATCTTTGATCGGAAGGACATCACGAGCTGAAGAGAGCCATGTGGGCCAAGATTTTCTTAACCCTGCTTGCTCTGCTGATGATCGGCGGCGCGCTCCATTTCGAGCCCCGGCGCGAGCGCACGCTGCTCGGGACAAAGACGCAGGACAAGGCGCGCCTCAGGCTGATGACCTGGAACATAGGCTACGGCGACCTTGAGCCGGACTCGCGGGCCCACACGAAGGATTTACGGGCCGTGGCCGAAGCGATTCTGGGAGTTGACCCGGAAGCCGTCGCCTTGCAGGAATTGACGGGCCGCGAGCAACTGGAAATCCTCCTGGGCCAACTGAAGGGGCGCTATCGCGGCGCGGTCTGCCCGGCCGATAAAAGTGATCGTGTCGAAGCCGTGCTCGTCAAAGATCAGGGGGCGAAGTTCGCAAACGTCGCTGCCGGAGAAAAGTGCGCCGTCGCCGCAGAGTTTCGCGTGCCGGGAAGCTCTCAGCCCGCCACGCTCCTCAGCGCCCACGCCGACGCCTTCAGCGCAGCGCGACGGCGCGCCTTTACGGGCGAGATCGTCGATTGGGCCCGTGCGCGCCAGTCAAGCACGCTTGTCTTCGTCGCCGGGGATTTTAATTTCGAGTTGCGGGCCGGAAACCAATCCAACTTTTTTACGGACAACTTGAAGCACGATAGCGAATCATACAGCTACGCGCTCAAATATTTTCGCGACCTCGGCCGGAGCGCAGGCGAGACGGCCCTGAACGAGCGACGCATAGATTACATCTTTGGGCCAACGGACGCGGCCTTCCTGCGCCGCGCCGAAGTCTTGAAGAGCGCGGCCGTCGGCCGCATGGATCACTTCCCGCTCGTCGTGGAGGTCGCGCTGCCATAGATGAAGGATGAATGATAAGCCTTTCGCAGTGCTGCGCACGGAACTGCTGACGAAGAGATACGGTCGTCGCCTGGCCGTCGATCATCTTTCTTTGGAAGTCGAGCGCGGCGACATCTTCGGCTTCCTGGGCCAGAACGGCGCGGGCAAGTCCACGACTATCCGCATGGTGCTCGGGCTCGTGCGGCCCACACAGGGCGGTGTGCGCCTGCTCGGACAGGACGTGCGCCGGAATCCTTTGCGCGCCCTGCGCAAGGTCGGGGCGATCATCGAAGCGCCGGCCTTTTACGATCACTTCACGGGCTGGCAAAACCTGCGCCTGTTGGCGGCCATGTCGGGCGGCGCAACTCAAAAGCGGATAGAAGAAGTCCTCGACATAGTGGGCCTGAGGGAGCGCGCCCGAGAGCCTGTGCGCGTCTATTCGCACGGCATGCGCCAGCGTCTAGGCATCGCGCAGGCTCTCCTGCCCGCGCCCGAGTTCGTCATCCTTGACGAGCCGACCGACGGCCTTGACCCGCAGGGCATACGCGAAGTCCGCCTGCTGATTCACCGCCTGCGCGACGAGCTTAAGCTGACCGTGCTGCTCTCAAGCCACCTGCTCTACGAGGTCGAACAAATCTGCAACCGCGTCGCGATCATAGACCACGGGCGGCTGCTCTATCAGGGCACGATTGAGAAGCTGGTGGCGACGAAAAAGACGGTCAAGCTGACGGTTGACCGTCCAGACGAAGCCTACGAGCTGCTCTCGGCCGACCCATCTCTGACGGTCAGCCGCAACGGCACGGAATCTCTCTACGTCGAGACGGCCGACGAACATATCCCGCGCGTCAATGCCATGCTGGTCGAGCGCGGCTTTCTGGTCAGCGAGCTTTCGCCGCAACGCGAAACCCTTGAGCAGGTCTTCTTAAGGCTCACCGAAAAGATAGATTAACAGGGATGGACAGGATAGTCAGGATAAAGAAGAAGCAATAGCTCTTATCCTGTCTCTCCTCTCCATCCTGTCAATTCTATTCCAGGGGTTTCAAGTCCGGCTCGACCCAATGGGCGCGCGCCTCTGAGGACATCAATCGCTCGCGCGTATAGTACTCTAAGGCCAGGCTGCTCTTCCCGTAACACTCTATGAGGCCGTTGGCGAGCGCGACCAGCGAGCATTCGCCCGAAATCGTTGCCAGGTAGCGGCGCACCATGCGCAGCCAGAAAAGCGTGATCGTCTCGTGATAGCCGCTCTCGCGCGTCGTGACGATTCCGTTGGCCTCGTTGTATCGCTTGATGCCGGCGCGCACGCGGCTCGCGGCTTCCGGCCACGGATGCCTGAGCAGATACCAGAGCCCCACGCTCAGATGAGCTGCGTGCGTCCAGGACGAGCGCGGCAACAGGCAGGACTCGAAGTTGCGCACCAGGCACTCTATCTCGGCCGCCGTGCGATAGTGTGTTGCTCTCGACTCAATTACAGAGACGCTCATCTCACCTGGCTCCCTTCAAAATTTTCCTCAAGCGACGACAAGGTTTTGTGGAAACTCGATGCTCTGCTCCTGAGCTACCGGCGCGCTCCCGTAGAGCGCATCCGGGCCGGGATTTGCACCCGGCGTCCCTCGTCTGTTCAAGATGTAGTTCCCACAGCATTCGTCGCCTCCGTCCCGAGACCGAGAAAGGGTGACAAGGTTTGAGAAGACTGCACGGGCCCGGTCGAGCCCGCCCCCGGTTATCAGCCCAGGGGTTTGTGGTGATGTAGTCCTCCCGGCATTCACCCTTCCAGTTATCAATCATCTACAGCTTGCAAAATCTGCCGACGGCTTATTGAGTGGCGACAAGATCGGCGAGAGTCTCGCCCCTAATACTCAGCGGGCGAGGCGGGATTCGAACTCGCATTACCAATGTACTCCACGCCAGCATTCGCCAGCTCAAATAGCCGCATCCCTTTATCCGGGGCCGACCAGAAAAATCATCGAGACCTTCAGCATCATCCCAAGTGATGTAGTCCCGCGAAGCATTCGGCCCCGAAAATCAGGGCTGAGTGTTGAGGGCTGAGGGATGAATAAGAGAGCTAATCAACCTGCATCAGCATTCCTTTCCTCCCTCATCCCTTCACAGCGTCACCGCCTCGATAGCGCCGACCCAGTGGGCCGGGTTGAGGCGTCCCCGCGCGAACTCAGCGATCACCTCAAAGACCTGATCCGAGAATCCGCCGACGTTGAGAATGTCTTCGCGCTCCTCGGCCTGCGTCGTGGCGTAAGGCTGCACGTCTATGCAGACCATGCGTGCCGACGGGTTGCGCTGCTTGAAGACGTTCCACTCCTGCATCGTCGCCGTGCCGCGACCTCTGCCAGCGTCAACCCAGGACTCGTAGTCCGAGACGAAGATGACCAGGTCGCCCGTCGCCCGGCGGCTGTTGAGGAGCGAGAGCGGGGCGCTGCAATTCGTGCCGCCGCCGCCGATCATCGCCAGTCGCGCGGCGTTCGTCATCACGCTGTCGCGCGGATTAAGGCCGACGTTGACGACGTGCTGCTCGAACGGAATGACCTCTGCACTCGGGTTCTTGCGCAGCACGCTCGCCGCGACGAGCGCCGCCACGTCAATGCAGCGCACGCGGCTCGTCGCTCCACGGCGACTGCCCGTGACGGCCGCGCAGGACATCGAGCCCGAAACGTCCGGGCAGACGTAGACCTTGCCCTCGATCTCCGGCACGTTCCGGATGGCCGTCTCCATCGCGTCCTGAAGCGCCTCGCGCACGACGAAAGGAACGTTGTCGGCCGTCATCAGGTATGCGGACATCAACTGGTAAGGGAAGACGCGCGCCTTCCTGATGGCCTGCTCGTCGCGCAGGCGGTCTGCGATCAGCCCAGGCATTCCGGGCTCGTCGAAGACGCCGTGGCGCGCGAACGTGTTCAGGTTCATGCGCGTCATCTGCCACGGAGCATGACGCGCAATCTCGGCCCACTCCTTCCGGCTCAGCTCAAGGGCCGTCAACATCTGGAACGAGACGCGCGGCAGCTCAAGCGTGTCGCCCGACTTGAACGCCTCGTAGCCGCGCACGACCTCCGGCAGCGCCCCCGGCTCCGAGGGCTTGCGGCCAATCAGGTAGCCATAGAGCGCAGCCCATCCCGCATCCGAAGGCTTCGGGTGCACCATCTTGATGATGTCCGCGAGCGAAGGGCTCTGGCCCACGCTGGCGTTCAGAAGCGTGAGCGCGTCGCGCGCCTCAAGCCACTCGCGCACCAGCCGCTTCGGCGCTGTGCCGAGCGACTTGCGCCCCGTCGCTCCTGAGCGCATGATCTGCACGAAGTTGCGCAGCATCCGTCCGTTGTCTATGACGCGGTGAAAGATCTGCGCGAGCAAAGCGCGATCCCTCGTCGAGAGCACGGCGCAGAGCAGCGCAGGCATATCCTTCATAAATCCACGCTCGCGCGCGTAAAGGGCCGTGCGCGCTATAAAGTCGGCCTCGACGCCTTCGCATAGCTCAAGCACGCGGGCCAGTTGATCTTCGGCGCTCGCGTAAAAGGTCGCGTTGAGGCAGCCCGTCACGGCGTACTGCGCCAGCGCGTGCTTCGGCGTGAAAGCGTAAGCCGGTGCACGCTCCTCATTCACAGCGTCCGTCGCGGGGATGAGCTTGCCGACCAGCGACTTGAACAGATTCTTGTTAGCCATCTCGTTTACCTCCGAAGTCAATCGAAGTACCTTGTGTCAAGCCGGTGGGCCAATCAGGGAAAGAACCTGGCTGCGGGAGAAGGATTCAAACCTTCAATCTCCGCGTTCAAAGCGCGGCGTGTTGCCCGTTACACTATCCCGCATGAGAAATGAGGAAGGCGGCAGGCGGAATGAAAAGCCAAGCTGCTTTTCATTCCGCATTCATCCTTCTGCCTTCCTCCCTGCTTTTAGTCGCGGTGGATGGAGTCGAACCATCATCGGTCGCTTATCGAGCGACTGCTGCTGCCGTTGAGCTACACCGCGAAACTTTAGGCCGGGTCGGATTTGAACCGACGATCCCCCGCTTAAAGGGCGGGTGCCTTCGCCCGCTTGGCTACCGGCCTCTAAACGAAATTAACTGTGGCGGAAGGACTCGAACCTTCGATCTTCGCATTAACAATGCGACGCCTTACCAGCTTGGCTACGCCACATCAGGAAGGCCCGAAATCACCACGCAGGCGGGAAGACACGAGGGAAATGCGGAATGCGGAATGAAAAGCTATCTCTCTTTCATTCATCATTCATACTTTTGCATTCATCATTTCCCTCGTGTCCGTCTTGGTGGCGAGAGTGGTGAGGTTTTTTTCGGACTGGCTGCGGTGATGAGATTTGAACTCATATCATCTCGTTTACAAGACGAGTGCTCTTCGGCTGTCCAATTGAGCTACACCGCAATAAATATGGATCGGGTGAGACTCGAACTCACACCTAACAGTGTGCAAGACTGTCGCTCTGCCAATTAAGCTACCAACCCAAATAGCTGTGGACGGAATTGAACCGCCGACCCTCCGCTTATGAGGCGGGCGCTCTAGCCCACTGAGCTACACAGCCGCAAAAAATTCTCGAAAGCCCACGGAGGAGTCGAACCTCAAAGCCTTCCGCCCGGCGCTTCTGTGGTGCGGTTTAGAAGACCGCTGCCGGGAACGTGGGCCCAAAGGGTTTGCTGATGGAGGCGGCGGTGAGATTTGAACTCACACGAGGTTCTTTACGAAAGAACTGCTTCGGCCGGTTGGAGCTACGCCGCCGCGAACGGGAAAAGCTGGTCGGGGCGTGAGGGCCCAGCAAACCCCCTTAGTGCTCCACAGTCCTCAAGCAGTCGCGTTCTGCCGGGATGAGCCACGCCCCGAAAAGCAATGCAGAGAAGGAGGAAGGCGGAAGGATGAATAAAAGAGAAACTGCTTTGCATTCATCCTTCTGCCTTCATCATTTCTTTTTATGGCCGGTGAAGGATTTGAACCTTCGACATCTTCTTTGTAAGAGAAGCGCTCTGGGCCAACTGAGCTAACCGGCCTTATGGGTTGATGGTGGTCGGAGTTGGAATCGAGCCAACCTCTCCTGCTTTTCAGGCAGGCGCATAATCCATCTCAGCTATCCGACCGATGGTGATTGTTTGGAGCATGAGGGGACGAGCCGTCAGCCCGGCCCCCTCACGTTCAAGCGCCGCGCGCCTTCTCTCGAAGCGAGCGGTCGTCGTGCGCGTCCATGAAGATGTACTTCTTCCACTCCGGCCTTGCCTCGGCGTAGTGGCAGAGGACGACTCTTTCCAGGTGGACGCGCAGGGCCGACTGCGTGGTCAGCAGTGGCATGCGTGCCTCTTCGGGCGTGCGGTTGCCCTTGCGGTTATTGCACGCGAGACATGCTGCGACGATGTTGACGGGCGTGTTCTGGCCGCCGCGCGAGCGCGGGAAGATGTGATCCAGCGTCAGCTCGGCCGGCTGCTTCCGCTCGCCGCAGTACTGGCAGCGCCAGCGGTCGCGCATGTAAATCCGCAAGCGCCTCATGCCCGAGGCTTCTCTGCGACGCCGCACGTTGACGTAGGTGCGACGCCTGATGACGGAAGGGACGGGAAACTCAGCGCGCGGCGTGCGCAGAACGCGAGCGCCGTCCAGTTCCTCGACCGTGACTGTGTTCTTCCAGACCATGATGACCGCTCGCGCAAGGCTGACAGTGCCAAGCGGCTCGTAGGTCTGATTGAGCAATAGGACTCGACCATCAAGGGCCATCTCCTGTCACCTCCTTTCTTCTTGAATGTGGCGGAGCGGTGTGTCGCAAAGTTGAAGCAGGCAGCCGGACTCGAACCGGCGCTGCTGGATTTGCAATCCAGTGCCTTGGCCAGCTTGGCTATGCCTGCCAGAGAGAGCGTGCGCGTGAAGCGGGAGAAGGGGCTCGAACCCTCAAGCCGAGATTGGAAGTCTCGGATGTTGCCTGCTTACATCACTCCCGCACTTTGGGCCGAAAAAGCCCCCGACAGGATTTGAACCCGTACTCGATTCGTTCGAAGCGAACCACTCTTCCGTTGAGCTACGGGGGCGCAGATGAAAAGCATCGTGCCGGATTTGAACCGGCGTCTCCGACATGGCGAGCCAGCGTCTTAGACCGGGCTAGACTAACGATGCATGCGTGAAGCGAGAGGGGCGCGATGAGCGTTGCTCTCGCGCAGAAATGGTCGGGGTAGCCAGAATCGAACTGACACCACGAGTTCCCAGGACTCGGATGCAAACATTACACCATACCCCGTTTTGAAATTTGGTGCGCCGTCAGGGGCTCGAACCCTGTGTTAGTGATTTAAGAGACCACTGCTTCACCCGTTTAGCTTACGGCGCGAGGAGGCGGGACTGGCGAGACTCGAACTCGCGCTCTCTTGATCGACAGTCAAGCGGCCACTCCGACTGGCCCACAGCCCCGAAGAGAAATTTTTGTTGGCGGCGCGTATCGGATTTGAACCGATGATCGCTTGATTGAGAATCAAGTGGCTTTAGCCTGACTCGCCTAACGCGCCCCGAAAGGTTTGGGTTGATCGACGGGAGTCGAACCCGCACTCCTCTGCGTTCACAGCGCAGCGCTCTGCCTCTTTGAGCTACGATCAACATGAGAAAGTGTTGGCGGGGCGTGTGGGATTTGAACCCACGCATCTCTTGATTGAAAATCAAGCGGCTTCAGTCCTGCCTTGCCTAACGCCCCGCAGCGGGAAGTTGATTAAGGATGCCGACGGAGGGATTCGAACCCGTCACTGTCTGGTTTCTAAGACCAGCGCCTCCTACCGTTGGGCTACGTCGGCTGATGAAAGAGAGTTTATGAACCTGGCACGATTCGAACGTGCGACCTCAAGCTCCGCAAGCTTGCGCTCTCATTCCGCTGAGCTACAGGTTCAAAAAAAAATTGTTGGCGGAGGGTGCGGGATTCGAACTCGCAAGGGCCAGTGGGCCCGCCGGTTTTCGAGACCGGGGCCATTCCAGTTAGGCGAACCCTCCGAAGATGAGAATTTAAAAGTTTGGCAGGAGCACCCGGACTTGAACCGGGATCGACGATTTTGGAGGCCGTCGTGTTGAGCCTTTACACCATGCTCCCCAAATCCGAAAGCGTAGACGCATGCAAAATCAGATTCGTTATGCTAAAAAATAGATGAAGGCAGAGAGAAGGGCGACCGCAAGACACACTTCGGCGCACACTTCTACCGAGGGCGGCGACCCCGGGACTCTCGCAAAGCACTTGGGTCAACCGTCCTGTGTGAAGGCTCCCTGCCTTCATCTCTCAAACATACAAGGTACTTCGATTGTCAAACAACAAAAGGAGCGGGCCAACATTTGGCTTCAACAGGGAAGCCGGGCCCGCTCCAAGCAATTCTCTTAAGCTTTTTATTCGAGATTGGGAGCGGGAGGCCGCTCCCGCGATGCTAAAACTGATTCTGACGGCGATCCGAAAAGCCGAGGCTTTCGATATTTTGCCCGTGTCTTTGCACGCGACCGCCGACGATAGGGTTGGTCGGTAACGAACGCAGACAATAGCTGGCCGAGGCCGTGACGGGCATACCCATAGAGGGCTGCCACGTCGCCGTCGCCGTTGCTCTTTTTATGTTTGTCCGGTTCGTTAGCATTGAAGTTTCTCTTCTTCTTGCTTTCAAGCTCTCTTCTTCGGTGAAAGCAACCGCGAATGTATAAGGCAAGACGGTTGACTCTGTCAAGAACTTTTTTCTCTCCGACTACAAGATGTTTCTTGCAACCTTCCGGGTTGCCTTGTACGCGACCGGGTTCTTCTAAGTTTCATCAAATCGAGCGACGCTTTGTGCGGCGATGCTATAATCCACGCCTGACACAGAACACCTGAATCCAGGCAGGAGCAAAAAGCGCAAGTGCCCTTCGATACCGGCAACAAGCATCTGATCGCATCGCTCAGGAAAACCTTCTCGGAGCTGTCGCTTCCGCTTGAGGCGAGCATCCGGACTGTGTGGCGCGGGGAGAGCGCGCCGCCCGGTGCGAAAGTGGTGCTGGACAATCAACTGCTCGCGGTCGCCAAGCGGTTCGTCAACCTGCGCGAGTGTTCGATTGCAGAGAAGGAGCACTATTACGAAGAGATTTGCCGCAGCTTTTCCCTCTCGTACGAGAGGGACACGTTTCCGCTGCCCGAGCGTCAAAGGTTCAGCCAGGAGATAGCCCGCCGCCTGGATCGCGCGCCCGTCATCCTCTCTTACCTTGAAGATTACGATGGCCGCCACGGCTCCAATTACGCAGACCGCGCGCGCCACGCCCTCTTTCAATTCGCCAACCTCGTCATCAAATCCGACGGACGCGTGACCGAACTGGAAGCCGCCGAGCTTTTGAGATTCAAGCAGACGCTCTACCCGCGCGGGATGGGCCCACAGCCGGAAGGGGCAACGACCGAGGCGACTCAGAATGAGAGCGAAGCTGCTGCGGAGGAAGCGCCGCGCCCTCTGGAAGAGTTGCTCGCGGAATTGAACGCGCTGGTCGGCCTTGAGCGCGTCAAGGCAGAGGTCAAGCAGTTGACCAATTTCCTGAAAGTGCAGCAGATGCGCGCGGAGAAGGGCCTGGCGACGCTTCCGGTCTCGCGCCACCTGGTCTTTTACGGCAACCCCGGCACGGGCAAGACAACGATCGCGCGCCTCCTGGCACAGATTTACCGCTCGCTCAAAGTTCTGAGTCGCGGCCACCTGATCGAGACAGACCGCTCGGGCCTCGTCGCCGGATACGTCGGCCAGACTGCCTTGAAGGTCAAAGAAGTTGTGAGCGGCGCGCTCGGCGGCATACTCTTCATAGACGAAGCCTACGCCCTGAGCCCACAGACAGGCGGCAACGACTTCGGCCACGAAGCCGTCGAGACGCTCTTGAAGATGATGGAAGACCATCGCGACGATCTGGTCGTCGTCGCGGCAGGCTACACAGGGCCTATGGAGCAGTTCCTCTCCTCGAATCCGGGCTTGCGCTCGCGCTTCAATAAGTTCATACACTTCGACGACTACAACACGGCGCAGTTGGTCGAGATATTCAAGTCCTTCTGCAAGAAGTCCGACTTCCATCTAACGGCCGGGGCCGAAGAGCGGCTCACAGCTCTCTTCAATACGCTCACGGCCTCGCGCGACGAGACGTTCGGCAACGCGCGCACGGCGCGAAATCTGTTCGAGGCGACCATCAGCCTTCAGGCCAATCGGATAGTCTCGCTCCCGCAGATCAACGAAGAGGTGCTGCGCGCAATCGAAGCCGCAGACATCCCTGCGGACGCAGACCTGCGCCTGAAAGGCATTGATGAAGGAGGGGCGGCCGTGGGCCCTTTATAAAAATGGAGCGTTGCCTGCTGCTACTTACTCTTGCTTGAGCCTGAAACGGCTGTGGCGAGGCCGAGGCCGACGTAGACCGTGCCCGCGAAGTAGCGTTCGGCGCGGAGGAAGCGGCGGCTGGCTTTGAGGTAGTGGGCGAGGGTTCCGGCGAGCAGCGCGTAGAGGCTGTCGCTGAGGATGCCTAGGAGGACGAAGAGAAGGCCGAGGAGGAGAACCTGTAGGGTGACTGTGCCTTTGGAGACTTCGACGAACTGTGGCAGGAAGGCCAGGAAGAAGAGGGCCGTTTTCGGATTGAGAAGGTTTACCAGGACGCCCTGGCCGAAGATGGCCGAGAGCCTGCGGCGCTCGCGCGCGGTCGCTTGTTCGGGGCGCTCGCGCGCGAGCAGCTTGCGCAGGCCGAGGTAGATTAGGTAAGCAGCGCCAAGGTATTTGACGACGCTGAAGGCCAGGGCCGAGGAGACGAGCAGGGCCGAGATGCCGAGCGCCGCTGCCATGACGTGAAAGAGGTTGCCGAGCCCGAGGCCCAGGGTGGAGACGATGCCGGCCATGCGCCCCTGGTCTACGCTTCTGGTGATGATGTAGAGCACGGCCGGGCCAGGCGTCAACAGCAGAGCCAGGGCCGTCAACAAAAATAGGACGAGGGTTGATGGTTCGGGCATGGGCGCGGCGGCTTCCTCCTAATTCTTAGCTTACGCGGAAAGGCTTGGCGGGGTTTCATGCTTGTCTGCTTCGGCGCGGGCAGAGTAAGATTTGGCGGCCCGCAAAAATAGTCGAGGGATGGTCTGATGCGTCGGCCGCCCAGGCGAAGCTGGCGACGGCGCTCTATTTGTCATGAGTCGTTCAATGCTTGAGCCGCAGCAGCGTCTTCTCTTAGATCAGCTTTTATCAAGCATCGGACGCACACCCTTGATACGTCTGCGGCGCGTCGCGCGCCATCTGCCCGAGGGCGTGGAGGTCTACGCCAAGGCTGAGCATTTGAATCCCGGCGGCTCGGTCAAAGATCGCGCCGCGCTACGGATGATCCTGGAGGGCGAGCGCACGGGCGAGCTGTTTCCAGGTAAGACCATCCTCGACGCGACGAGCGGAAATACAGGGATTGCCTACGCCATGATCGGCGCAGCGCGCGGCTACTCGGTCACACTCTGTCTGCCGAAGAATGCCAGCACGGAGCGCAAGCGCATCCTCAGGATTTACGGCGCGGAGCTTGTCGAGACAGACCCTATGCAGGCCACAGACGGTGCACAGCTTCGCGCGCGCGAGATGGTCGCAAGCGAGCCCGAGCGATATTTTTATCCCGATCAGTACAACAACGAAGCCAACTGGCGCGCGCATTACGAAGGCACAGCGCCGGAAATCCGGGAGCAGACCGCAGGGCGCATTACACATTTTCTGGCGGGCCTGGGCACCTCCGGCACGTTCGTCGGCACGGCCCGCCGTTTGAAAGAGTATGACCGCAGCGTACAGGTTATTTCGATGCAGCCGGATTCACCCTTTCACGGCCTGGAAGGCATGAAGCACATGGCGACGGCGATTGTGCCGGGCATCTATGATGCGACCCTGGCGGACGAGACGGTGGAGGTCGCGACCGAAGAGGCGCAGGAGATGACCAGACGCCTTGCGCGCGAGGAGGGCTTGCTGGTCGGCATCAGCTCGGGAGCAAACGTCTTTGCGGCGCTTCGTTTGGCGCGCACGCTCGCGCCCGGCTCGGTCGTCGTCACCATCCTGTGCGACGGCGGCGAGAAATACTTGAGCGAAAATTTCTGGGAAGAGCACATAGGCGCATGATCGCTCTCACACACAAGCAGGGGGACGACATTCGTCGTCACGCAGAGGCCGAATACCCGCACGAGTGCTGCGGGCTGCTCGTCGGCCGCTTCACAGGAGAAGGGCGTAAGGTGGTGGCGGAAGTGTACCCAGTCTCGAACGCGCGCGCGGAAGAGGACAGGCACAACCGCTCGCTCATACTGCCGCAGGAGTACTTGCGCGGCGAGCGTTATGCGCGCGAGCGCGGCCTGGAAGTCGTCGGCAACTATCATTCGCATCCAGACCACCCGGCCGTCCCTTCACAGTTCGACCTGGATCACGCCTGGCCCACCTGGTCTTACATCATCGTTTCGGTGCGCGAAGGCACGGCGCGCGACCTGCGTTCCTGGGAGATGGAGACTGATCGCTCGCGCTTTAACGAAGAGGAGCTTGCCGAGGGCAACGAGCGATGAGAGGGATGCTGCCAAAGCGAGATGAGGATGAAACACTAACCAATGAAGAAACGCAGAAGGAGTTTTGATTTATGCCAGTGACAATTACGATCCCGACGGCCTTGAGGCAGTACGCCGCAGGGAACTCCGAGCTTGAGGTCGAGGCCGCGACCGTTGGCGAGGCGCTCGAACGCCTCACCGCGACACACACAGAGCTGCGCAAGCATCTTTACAATGACCGGAACGCGCTCAGAAACTTCGTCAACGTCTACGTCAACGACGAAGACATACGCCACGGCGCGGGGCTTGAGACGGCAGTCAAAGAGGGCGACTCCGTGATGATCGTGCCTTCGATTGCCGGAGGCGCTGCGACCGAAGAAGAGGTCGGGGCGGACTTGACCGCGCTCTCCAACGAAGAGATAGCGCGCTACAGCCGCCACCTCATCATGCCCGAAGTCGGGATGGAGGGGCAGCGGCGTCTGAAGTCGGCGAGCGTGCTGATGATCGGCACAGGGGGACTCGGCGCGCCGTTGGGGATGTATCTGGCGGCGGCGGGCGTGGGCCGACTGGGAATAGTGGACTTCGATGTCGTAGACCATTCAAACTTGCAGCGCCAGATCATTCACGGCACGCGAGATGTCGGCCGTCCCAAAATCGCTTCGGCGCGTGATCGCCTGCAAGACATCAACCCGCACGTACGAATCGAAACCTACGAGACGCGGCTGTCGAGCGAGAATGCGCTCGCGCTGTTTCGCGACTACGACATAATCGTTGACGGGACGGACAACTTTCCGACCCGCTATCTGGTCAACGACGCGTGCGTGCTCACGGGCAAGCCCAACGTCTACGGCTCGATCTTTCGATTCGAGGGGCAGGCGAGCGTCTTCTGGGCCCAGCGCGGGGCCTGTTATCGCTGCCTCTATCCTGAGCCGCCGCCCGCAGGGCTCGTCCCGAGCTGCGCCGAAGGAGGCGTGCTCGGCGTGCTGCCCGGAATCGTCGGCGCGATACAGGCCAACGAGACGATCAAGCTCATCCTCGGCGGCGGCAGCCGACCGCTCATCAATCGCCTGCTGCTCTTCGACGCCTGGCAGATGCGATTTCGCGAGCTGAAGCTGAGGAAAGACCCGGCGTGCCCCATCTGCGGAGAGAACCCGACGATTAAGGAGTTGATTGATTACGAGGAGTTCTGCGGCCTGAAGCCTGTGGCCCAGGAGACCAATCAAACAGAGGAGCAGAAGATGGAAGAGATCACCGCCACGGAGCTGAAGGCGCGACTTGATCGCGGCGACGATATTCAGATCATTGACGTGAGAGAGCCGAACGAATACGAGATCGCCCGTATCCCGAACACGACCCTGATCCCTTTGGGCCAAGTCACCAGTCGCATGTCCGAGATAGACCAGAGCCGCGAGACGGTCGTCCATTGCAAGATGGGAGGCCGCAGCGCCAAGGCCATAGAGGCACTGAAGCGCGCGGGCTACACGGGCCGCCTCTTCAACCTGAAGGGCGGCATCACGGCCTGGTCGAACGAAGTAGACCCGAGCGTGCCGAAGTATTAAAGGCAAGGGTGAAAGAATGAAAGAGGGCTCGGTTAATTGAATCATTCAACTAACCGAGCCTCTCTTTCATCCCTGCTTTTCTGCTCTCACCAAATCTTCACCTGGATGTTCTCGGCTCGGACGCTGGGGTCGCCCGGCTTGCAGCCGAACGCCTCGAAGAACTCCGGCATGTTGGAGACGGGGCCGTTGACGCGGAAGCGCGGCGGCGAGTGCGGGTCTGACAGGAGCATCAGCCGCAGCGTTTCGGGGCGCGTGTTACGACGCCAGTTCTGCGCAAACGCCAGGAAGAAACGCTGCTCGGGCGTGAAGCCGTCAATGGGTTGGGGGCGCGGCTTGCCCTCCAAAGATTTCTGAAACGCCAGGTAAGCGATCTTCAATCCGCCGAGGTCTGCGATGTTCTCCCCGAGGGTGAGCTTGCCGTTGATGTGCAGCGATTCGAGCGGGATGAACTCGTTATACTGCGTCTCGACGATTTGTGCGCGCGCGTTGTAGTTCTTCTCGTCCTCGGCCGTCCACCAGTTCCGCAGGTTTCCTTCGGCGTCGAACTGCCGGCCCTGATCGTCGAAGCCGTGCGTCAGCTCGTGGCCGATGACGCTGCCGACGCCGCCGTAGTTGGTCGCGTCGTCAGCGGCGGGATCGAAGAAGGGCGGCTGAAGGATGCCGGCCGGAAAGACTATCTCGTTGAAGTTCGGGTTGTAGTAGGCGTCAACGGTCGGCGTCGTGATGCCCCATTCGGTGCGGTCTATGGGCTTGCCGATCTTGTTGAGGTTGCGCTGAAACTCGAACTCGTCGGCGCGCATAGCGTTCAGGACGTAGGGCCCGTTGTCTATGTTCAGCGCCGAATAGTCGCGCCACTTGTCCGGATAACCGACCTTGACGTTGATGGCGTCCAGCTTCTTCAAAGCCTGCTGGCGCGTCGCCTCGCTCATCCAGTCCAGAGCCTTGATGCGGTCGCGCAGGGCTGCCTTCAGGTTCATGACCATCTCAAGCGCCCTAGCCTTCGCCTGCGGGCTGAAGGCGCGCTCGACGTAGAGTTGGCCCAGAGCTTCGCCGAGGCCCGAGTCTATGGCCGAGTTGATCCGTTTCCAGCGCGGGCGCAGCTCCTTCGTGCCGCGCACTACTCGGCCGTAGAAGTTGAAATCCTCGTTGACGAAAGCAGAACTCAGGCGCGGGGCCTGCGAGTTGATGAGCGCCCAGCGAAGATACGTTTTCCAATCCGCGATGGGCACGCCGGTCATCATCTGCCCGACCTCTTTGTAGAAGACTGGCTGCGCGACGTTAATGTCGCCGGGGTCTGTGAGCCCGACGCCACGGAAGTAGCGATTCCACTGAAGGCCCGGCGTGAGGGCGTTCAATTCCGCGAGCGTCATCTTGTGATAAGTGGCCGCCGGGTCGCGCTCTTCCACGGGCGTCATCGAAGAGCGCGCGAGCCGCGTCTCCATCTCCATTACCGTCTTCGCCTGCGCCTGGGCCTGCTCGGGCTTGTCGCCCAACAGCTCGAACATCTTGGCTATGTGCGCGACGTACTGTGTGCGAATCTCTTTCGACCGCTCGTCCTCCTTCGTGTAGTAGTCGCGGTTGGGCAGGCCCAAGCCTCCCTGGTAAAGCCAGGCGATGATGCGCGTGCTGTTCTTGTAGTCCTGGTAGGCGAAGAAGTTGAAAGCCGGATTGACGTTGAAGCGGTGCAGGTGCGCGAGCGCGTCCTGAAGCGTGGGCACGTCCTTGACGGCTTCGATGCGAGCGAACTCTGCGGCTAGGGGCTTGACGCCTTCGGCTTCAATGCGCGCCTCGTCCATGCCGCTGCGGTAGAAGTCGCCGACCTTGCGCCTGGGGCTGCCCTTCGGCGCTTTTGTATCCCTGGCCGCCTCTTCGAGTATCTGGTGAATGACTTCCAGATTCTTCTCCGATAGCTCTGCGCCTGCGCCCCAGCTTGCGCGCTCGGCCGGGATGGGATTGTTGGCGAGCCAGTTCCCGTTAGCATATTGATAAAAATCCTGGCAGGGTTTGACAGACGTGTCTATGAATTTGAGATACACGCCGCGCCCGGTCTGGACTGTGCTCGGGGCCTGGCCCACGACAAACTGTAAAGGCAGGCCGACGACGAGCAGCAACGCGAGCAGAGCGTGTCTTTGATTTTGTCTCTTCAATTGAGCACCTCTTTTTAGATGATGGACGCCGGGGAGCGCCTGGCTAATGGGGTCTCGCCGACCCCGCCGCGCATCTTGTTAATGAGACACTCGCGGGCCGGCCGGAGCGCGGCGGGAGCCTAAATTCAGGAGCGATGAACCCGCCCCTGTCTTAAAAGCTAGACAGTCGTCTCCCGATAATCCTCCGCGAGCCACTGCCAGTACGTAAGGAGGCGGCGCGAGGTTTCAGCCGTTGGGGTTTCAGGCGTTGCGCCGGACGAGCGCCCCCCTGGCTATGAGCAGCTCGGCGTTGAGCAGCGCGGCTCCGGCTGCGCCGCGAATCGTGTTGTGACTGAGAGCTATGAAGCGATAGCCGAGCACCGTGTCGCGCGCAATGCGCCCGACCGTCACGCTCATGCCACGGCCTGCATCGCGATCAAGACGCGGCTGCGGGCGGTTCGCCTCGTCGCGCACGATGATGGGACGCTCGGGCGCGCTGTGCAGTCGCAACTCCTGCGGCAGGGAAGTGAAGGACGAAAGCGCCTCGCGCACCTCCTCGGCTTCGGCCTCGCGCTCGAAGCTGACCCGCACGGCGGCCATGTGGCCGTCCGAGACGTTGACGCGCGTACACTGCGCGCTCACCTGAAACGGCGCTTCTTCAATTCGACCGTCTTTCAGGAGGCCGAGAATCTTCAGCGTCTCGGTCTCGATCTTCTCTTCTTCGCTCTCTATGAAGGGCACGACGTTGTCGGCTATGTCGAGCGAGGGCACGCCCGGATAGCCAGCGCCCGAGATGGCCTGCAAAGTCGTGGCGACCACTTGCCGTATCCGGAAGCGGGCATGCAGCGGCGCAAGCGCGAGCGCCAGCATGATCGTCGAGCAGTTCGGGTTGGTGACGATATAGCCTGTGTCGAACCCGCGTCCCTCGCGCTGCCGTTCCAGGAGCGAGATGTGCTCGTGATTGATCTCGGGAATCAGGAGCGGCACGTCCTCCGCCATGCGGAAGGCGCTTGAGTTGCTGATGACCGGATAACCGGCGCGCGCGAAAGCCTCCTCGGCCAAGCGCGCCGCTCCCGAAGGCAGGCTGGAAAAGACAAGGTCGCAATCGAGCGGCGGGCGCACAGGCTCTACGACCATCTCTTTGACACGCTCGGGCATCTCGCCCGCCAGCCGCCAAGCGCAAGCCTCCGCGTAGCGTTTGCCTTCGGAGCGATCAGACGCCGCCAGCGCCGTTATCTCGAACTGCGGATGATCCGCCAGCAGCTCTATGAAACGCTGCCCGACGGTTCCGGTCGCACCCAGTATGCCCACACGATACTTTTGACTCATTATCCTACCTCCGAAAATCCATTATCCGACATCTGCTTTAAAGCTTGGCCCATGCGCCGCACGCCTTCCAGAAGCGCGGGCCTATCGGCGCAGAAGGAGATACGAAGAAAGCCTTCGCCCTCCATGCCGAAGGCCGAGCCCGGAACGGTCGTGACGCCGTGGGCCAACATCCTTTCGGCGACCTGCATGGAAGAGCCGTAACGGCTCACGTCGACCATCGTGTAGAAGGCTCCGTCGGGCTCGACCGCGCGCAGGCGCAATCGGCTCGCGATCAGTTCGAGCAGGCAGTCGCGCCGCTCGCGAAAGATCGTGCGATGAAGAGAGCGCGCCTCTGCGGCCTCCTCAGACCAGGCGGCCAGCGCAGCCTTCTGCGACACAGTGGAGGCGCAGGTCGTGACGTACCCATGCAGGACGAGCGCGCTCTTAATAACGGCCTCGTCGCCGCACATCCAGCCCAATCGCCAGCCGGTCATGCTCATGGATTTGGACAATCCGCCGATCACAATCGTCCGCTCGTAGTGCTCGGAGAGAGACGGGGGGCGCGCCTCTGTGTAATAAAGCTCGCGGTAAATCTCGTCGCTGATCGCGTAGGCGCGCGCGCCCCTCAGAGCTTCGGCCATCGCCGACAAATCTGCGGGCGAGAGCGTGCGCCCCGTCGGATTAGACGGGCTGATCGTGACGACCGCCTTCGTGCGCGGCGAGAGGCGGCGGCGAAAATCCTCCGCGTCGAAAGCGAAATCGCCGTCGCCCGGCAAGCGATAAAAGACCGGCACGCCTCCGCACATGCGAACGATGGTCGGGTAAGCGACAAACCCGGGGTCAGGCAACAGCACCTCGTCGCCCTCTTCCACCAACACCATCAAAGCCAGGTAGAGGGCCTCCTGCGACCCGGCCGTGATAATCACTCTTTCGGGAGTGAGATCAAAATGGCTGTAATCCATCGCGACGCGCTCTCGCAAGAGCGGGAGACCGGCGTGCGTGGTATAGCCGTTCTGCTCCTCTGTGATGACGCGCACGGCCGCGCGCCTGATGACTTCCGGCGTCGGCAGGTCTGGCTCGCCAAGTCCGAGGTTGATGCTGCCCGGAAGGGCGCGGTCGAAGAGCTGGCGGATGGCGCTTTTCTCGACGCCTTGCAGCCTGCTGGGAGGCTGAAACTCGCTCAACGCAGGTAGTCCTCCAGTTGCACTGCGCGATCTGTCTTTTCGTCGCGGTACTTGACTATCACGGGCGCGTAAAGAGAGAGCCCCCACTTGCGCCCGCTCCCGCTAGTGACTGCGCGCGAGCCTGGAACGACGACCGCGCCTGCCGGAATCTCCAGCGGCTTTTCACGGGTGCGCTTCAAGACCTCTTCACGAACAAGGTCATAAACCGGAGTCGAGCCGGTCAGAATTGTGCCCGCCGCCAGCACGGCCCGCTCGCGCACAATCGTCCCCTCGTAAACTCCGCAGCCTCCGCCGACGAGCACGTCGTCTTCGATGATGACGGGCACTGCGCCGACGGGCTCAAGCACGCCGCCCACCTGCGCCGCCGCAGACAGGTGCACGCGCTTGCCCACCTGCGCGCAAGAGCCGACCAGAGCGTGGCTGTCAATCATCGTCCCTTCGTCCACGTACGCGCCGACGTTGACGTACATCGGCGGCATGCAGACCACGCCCGGCGCAACATACGTGCCGTCGCGTATGCTAGACCCGCCCGGCACTATGCGTATGTTCTCTTCAATCGTCGTCGGGCGCAAAGGGTAAGTGCTCTTATCGAAGAAGCGCAGACCAGTGCCTTCCGCCGGAGACATGTCTGTCAGTGAGCCCATGCGAAAGCCCAGGAGAATCCCGCGCTTGACCCAGGAGTTGACTCGCCACTCGCCGCCCGGCATCTTTTCGGCGGCGCGGACATTCCCACTGTTGAGCGCAGCCTTGAACTCCGCGAACAGCTCGCGGTCAGCAGTGCTGTAGTCCCGCCCCTCGCGCGCGGCCAGCTCCTCTATGCGTTCACGCAGCGGCATGAGAAGTCCCCTTCAGCAGCCCCAGCTCCGTGAGCACTTCGCGCACGCGCTCGCGGCTCTTCTCCGTGATCGGAACGAGCGGCAAGCGGAAATGCTCTTCGAGCAGGTTCATCATCGCGAGCGCGGCCTTGACGGGGCCCGGACTCGATTCCACGAAATTGATTTCCATCAGCGGCAGCAAACGATAATGAAGCTCGCGCGCCTGGGCCCACTCGCCCGCGAGCGCCAGCTCGACCATGCGCGACATCAAATCCGGCGCTTCGTTCGAGGCCACCGAGACGACGCCTTCAGCCCCGAGCGCCATCATCGCCAGCGTCAGCGCGTCATCGCCCGACAGCACGCCGAAGCCCTCGGGCCTGCCGCGCAAGAGGGCCATGATCTGCGAGAGATCGCCCGAAGCCTCCTTGACGGCGACGATATTTTCGACTTCGCGCGCGAGCCTGAGAGCCGTCGGCGCAAGGATGTTCGAGGAGGTGCGCCCCGGCACGTTGTACATCACGACGGGCAGACCGCTGACAGCTTCCGCGACCGCGCGAAAGTGCGCGTAGAGCCCTTCCTGCGTCGGCTTGTTATAGTAAGGCGCAACCACCAGCACCGCGTCTGCGCCAAGCTCTCGCGCCTTCACGGAATATTCGACGGCCGAAGCGGTCGAGTTGCTTCCCGTTCCGGCAATCACGCGAGCCCGCCCGCGCGCCGCCTCGACCGTGAGGCGGATGACTTTCTGATCTTCTTCTTCCGTCATCGTCACGCTCTCGCCGGTCGTTCCGCACGGCACTAGCAGCCTGACGCCCCCGGCGATCTGTCGCTCCACCAGCGAGCGCATACGCGCCTCGTCAACCGCCCCGCCAGACGTAAACGGCGTCACCAGAGCCGTCGCGCATCCGCGCAGCCAATCAATCTTCATCACCATCCTCCTTCAAGCAGTGAAGAGTGACAAGTGACGAGTGACGAGCAAGAGCAAAAGCCTTTCTCTCGTCACTCGTCACTCATCACTCGTCACTGCCCTTTAATATTTTGTCGATCACTTCTGAGAACTCATAGACGCCGCGCCGTCCCTGAATCCAGCGCGCGGCCAGGAGCGCGCCCGCCGCGAAGCCTTCACGCGAGCGCGCGGTGTGCGTGAGCGTGATCTGGTCTGCGACGGAGTCGAACCCGACGCGGTGCGTGCCGGGAATGTATCCGGCGCGCGTAGACGAGACGGGAATGTCGCGGTGAAGGCGTGCCGCGAGCAGGTCTCTGAGGCGCAGGGCTGTGCCCGAAGGGGCGTCGCGTTTGCGTGCGTGATGCGCTTCTTCTATGAACGGAGCGTAATCGCCCACAGCCCGGAACAGCTCTGCGGCGTCGGCTGCGATGCGATAGAAGAGGTTGACGCCGATGGAAAAGTTCGCGCCGTAAAGAAGCGCCCCTTCGTGCGAGCGGACAAGCTCAAAGGCCGCCGCCTGCTCCTCTGGCCAGCCCGTCGTCCCCTCGACCAGCGGCACGCCTGCCAGCACGCACGCCCTGATATTCCCGAGCACGGCCGGGCCGGCGGAGAAGTCTATGGCGACATCCGCTGCGCTCAGGCGCACGGCCAACTCTTCGGTCGTGCGCGCGGCGTCCTCAGAGGTGATGATGAGCGCGACCTCATGTCCTTCGTCGCGCGCGCGCGCAGCCACCAGTTGGCCCATCGCGCCCCGTCCGATCAGTGCGAGCTTCATCTGCGCGCCTCCTCGGCGAAAGTTTCACCTTCTGATTCACCCGAGCGCGCGAGCAGCGCACGCACCAGGCCGACGTAAAGCTCGACGGCCTCAGCAAGCTCGCGCTTCGCGATACGCTCTTCAGAGGTGTGGGCCAGAAGGATCGAGCCGGGGCCGACCAGAAGCGGCACGCCCCAATTGCTTAAATGCGGAATGTCGGTTGTAAAGCGCACGATGCAGGGCTCGAACCCTTCGACAGCGAGCATCCGCACAGGGCTTGCGACCGATTGATACTCTACACGAGCGCGGCCCGCAACGGCGCGCTCGATGGCCTCTTTAATCACGTCGGCCTCCGTCACGAGCCGTATTTGCAGCGCGGCCTGCGCCTCGGCCGGGATCACGTTGGCGCGCGTGCCGCCCGTGATGGTTCCGATGTTGCAGGTCGTCTCTCCGAAGAACTCGTCGCTGGGCCAACCTGTAGCGCGAATGTCTGCGAGCACGTCCAGCAGCTTCTCTATAGCCGACTCGCCATGCTCCGGATAAGCCGAGTGAGCGGCGCGCCCCGAAGTTTTAATGACGAGCCGCAGCGACCCCTTAGAGCCGACGGCCAGGCGATTGTCCGTCGGCTCGCCGTTAATCATAAAGCGGCAGGCGCGCGCTCGCGGGTGGCGATTGGCCGCGCGCGCGCCGAGGCTGCCCAGCTCTTCGTCAACCGTAAAGAGCAGTCCTATCCCAGCCACTCCTTCGGCGCGCAAACGCTCTGCGGCGCAGATCATCGCGGCGATGATCCCCTTGGCATCACACGCGCCGCGACCGTACACATACTCTTCATCCTCGCTCGAAGCGATGTAGGGCGGGACGGTGTCCATGTGCGTCGAGAGCACGACGCGCGCCTCCTCATCGAGCATGGCGATGATGTTCGAGCGCCCGTCCACTACATCTTGCCGCTCGACGTTGTAGCCGAGGCCCTCAAGATAAGAGAAGAGGAACCGGCCGACCTCAGCCTCGTCCCCGCTGAGCGACGGAATGTCTATGAGCGCGCGTGTCAGTTCGATCAGGTTCACTGTTAAGTCTCTAAAGCGAAGCGTCGGAAGCCGCAAGGCCGACCTCCCGGCTCTCAATTTCTGATTCCTCGAAGAAGGCTTCATGCAGCCGCGTGACGGCTTCGCCTAGCTGCGCTTCGTCAACGACGAAGGTCAGGTTAATGCTCGACGCGCCCTGCGAGATCAGAGAGACGTTGATGTCGCTGATGGTATTGAAGACGTGAGCCGCGACGCCCGGCGTCTCGCGCAAACCTTCGCCGACGACGCAGATGATCGCGCGCTCGCGCTCGACCAGGACTGTGCCCAGCGCCCGCAGGTCGCGCACGATTGCAGGCAAGGCGCTGGCGTCGTCTAGCGTGAGCGAGACGCTCACTTCAGAAGTCGTGACCACGTCTACGACCGTGCGGTGGCGGTCGAATACCTCGAAGATCGCGCGCAGAAATCCGTAGGCCCCGAGCATGCGCGCGGCCGTAATCTGCACGACCGTCACGCCCTTCTTGTGCGCGATGGCTTTGACGGCGCGCGGCGCTGTTTCGGTCTCGGGGCCGACCAGCGTGCCCGTCTCTGCGGGCGCGCGCGAATTACAGATGCGGACGGGGATGCGCTGTTCGATGGCCGGTTGAATCGTTTTCGGGTGCAGAACTTTCGCGCCGAAGTAGGCCAGCTCAGCCGCTTCGGCGTAGGACAATCGCTCGACCGTGCGCGCCCGAGCGACGAGGCGCGGGTCTGCCGTCAAGACTCCGTTGACATCCGTCCAGATTTGAATCTCGCGCGCCGAAAGAGCTGCGCCGATGATGGCGGCCGTGTAATCGGAGCCGCCGCGCCCGAGTGTGGTCGTCCTTCCGCTCTCGACGGAAGATGCAATGAAGCCTCCGACGACGGCCGCTTCACCCGCGTCGAGTATGGGCCCAAGCTCTGCGCGCGTCCGGCGCTCGGTCTCTTCAAAGACGGGGGCGGCGCTCCCGTGCTCGTCGTCGGTCATAATCAGGCGACGCGCGTCCACGTAGCGCGCCCGCAGCCCGCACTCTCTCAGGACGGCTGCCAGCAGGGTCGCCGAAAGCCGCTCGCCGTAAGAGACCACCACGTCCTGCAAGACCGGGAGCGGCATCCTTTGCGCAGAGACAGCTCCGAGGACTTCGCCTATCTCTACGCGCGTCGTCTCGATCAGGGCCAGGACGGGCGCGCTCTCCCGTTCGGATAAAAGCTCGCGCGCGACCGCGTGATGACGAGAGAAATGTGCGTCCAGAGAGCTGAGCGCAGTCGCGGTGTCGCCCCCGGCGGCCGCCTGAACGCTTGCGAGCAGCGCATCCGTCACGCGGCTCATGGCCGAGACGACGACCACCGTGGGCACGCTTCCTGCGCGCTCCGAGACTATCTGGCCGACGCGCCGAAAAGCACTTGCGTCTTCGACGGACGTTCCGCCGAACTTCATAATAATTGGCTCAAGAGACAATGCCTGAATAATCCTTACCGCTAAAAAGTTTAAGAGGCCGATCACGTGAAACGCATGACCGACCTCTTCGGAAGGAAATCTCAAGCGACGCCGAGCTTGCACGCGAGCGCGCGGCACTCGCTGCCGCTCTTGCTCCTACACTTGCGTCCTTGATTTGTCGTAGCGCTTCACCTCGTCTGCGGTGACAGTCCTGCGGATTTAGCCGCAGCAACCAATTCGCGCACGCGCTTTGGAAGGAATCGTGCGACGAACTTCGGCGGCCCACCCCTTTCGACCCGAACCATCATAGAACCTTCTCGCTTCTCCGGTCGGTTTACTTTTGGAGGCCGCGCCTCTACTCAATATTTGAAAGAACTGGACTGCGCGTTACCTTAACGACAAGCGGCCGATGCTGTCAAGCAAAGCGTGGATCAAGGGGCGGCCGGGCAGGGCCCGAGGGATTATACAAATCGGCGGGAAAGATGTAGATTACATGGCTACAGTCTCAAGCCAATTCCCGTCGGAGCATGAAACATATGTCAGCCACTAAATTGAGACCGGACATACGCAAGATCACGCGGCTCGTTCCCCCCAGCGGAAACCTTGTGCAGGGACAGTCCGAGCTTGCTATTGATCCGGGCCTAGCGCGCGCCGCGAGCGAGATCATCTCGGCCAGCCAGAACCATTACAGCCCGGCCGAAGGGACACAGGTGCTACGGCGCGCGGTCGCGCAGAAAATCTCCGTCCTCAACCGCGTAGAGGTAGACCCCGAGGCCGCGCCGCTTGAGCTGCTGATTACGCCGGGCGCGACGGGCGCGCTCATCGCGGTCGCGCAAAGTTACCTGCGCGGCGCATCCGCCCTGGTCTTCGAGCCGTACTATCCTTATCACCGGCGCATACTGGAAGAGCTGGGCGGGCAAACAGAAGTCATGGCGCTTCGCGGCGAACGCCTTGAGCTTGATCGAGACGAGCTGTTTGCCCTGTGTCGTCGTCTGAAGGGGCGCGAACGCTTCCCGCTGCGCGCGATCATCACCTGCACGCCCGTCAACCCGACCGGCAAGGTCTTCACGCGCGCAGAGCTTGAGATGATCGCCGAAGTCTGCCGCGAGCTCGACCTGCTCTGCATCTCGGACGAGGTCTACGAGCATTACGTGGTTGGCCGCGAGCCGCACCTCTCAATCGCGACTTTGGAAGGGATGTGGGAGCGCACCATCACTGTCAACTCCTTCTCGAAGTCCTGGAACATTTCGGGCTGGCGGCTCGGTTACGTCTACGGCAAGGGCTCACTGGTGGGCCCACTCAACAATGCCAACAATGTCTTTTACGTCTGCTCGCCGACGCCGCTACAGCGCGCGCTGGCCGAAGTTCTAATGGCAGACGCAGACTACTACACAAGGCTGCGCGAGCGTTTCTCGGAGAAGCGAAGGCGGGCGACCGAAGTGCTCTCAAGACTGGGCTTTCAGATTTACGACTCGGGCTCGGCCTTCTACATCTGGGCCCGCATCCCAGCGGGCTTCGAGAGCGCGACCGAATTGAACGAGATGCTCATCAGCCGCAACGGGGTGGCCGCCGTGCCGGGCAGCGCGTTTGCCGACAGCGACGCGTGGGACAGCCACATGCGGCTCTGCATCGCACGCGAGGACGAGATACTGGAAGGCGCGCTCGGCCGCCTCGAAGAGGCCCTCTCTCAGACAGCCTAAAGCCTCTGCCATGAGGGCCCGGCGGACGCCCTGACGGGCCCAACACCTTTTTGCAAGCTTCGGTGTTGCAAAATCCGGCGGGCGCGGTTAGATTGTCCCGGATTCTTCGCAAAACAAGGTGGGAAGCCTCCCCAATGAACATACGGGTGTGCCTCTCTCTGCAATTAACCAACTGCGCTGGAGGTAAACAGAAGTGCCGACCGGAAATTGCCCGGAGTGCGATGCTGATGTCCACGTTGACACGGACGCGGATAAGGGCGACATAGTCTCGTGTGAAGAGTGCGGAACTGATCTGGAGGTAGTCGGACTCGATCCAGTCGAATTGGACATCGTCGAAGAGGAAGACCTCGACGACGACGACGAAGACGACGACTACTAAAGACAGTGAAGAGTGACGAGTGGCAAGTGACGAGAGAAAGGCTTTTGCTCTTCTTGCTCGTCACTTGTCACTCGTCACTTGTCACTGCTCTTATAGCCGGGACGGCTCTGGCGAACCGTCAGGCCGGGCGGCGCTTCGATGCGGATTGTGTGCTGGCGTCCGTCACGCCGCTTCTCTTCAGAAGGGTAGAAAGCAAGGATGTAGGTGGAAGTGACCTCTTCGGCGAGCGCGCGGAAAAGGGAATCGAAATCCCTGTCCGTAGCATAGGCGCTCGTCCCGCCCGTCATCTCGGCCAGCCCGCTGACATCCAGGGGCGTAGGGAGCGGCGGGCGCGTCGTCGAAGCGACGAGGCGCGAAAAGGAGGGCAGCGTAATGGTGTAGACGCTCACGTCCGCCGCGTTGGCCCGCTCTATGACCGTGCGCGGCGCGACCGTGTCGCCGACCGGAAAACCGTCCGTCACAAGTATCACGGCGCGCTTCATCAAGCGACGCTCGCGCGTGCGCGGCGCTTTATTGACCAGCAGCCGGATGGCATCGTCAACGGCATCGTAAGCATGAGTCGAAAGGCCGTTCGGGTCGCGCGCAATCCGCTCGAAGGCGCGGTCGAGCTTCTGCGTGTCGGCGGTAAATCCCTGGATGGTCTTAACGTTCATCCCGAAAGACATCACGGCGAAGACGGCCGGACGCTCCGCCAGCTTCTTTGAGAAAACGCGCATCGCGCTGCGCAGCCGCTCCATCTCCTCGGGCGTCATGCTTCCCGAAACATCAAGCGCGAAGACCAGGGCGACGGGCCGCGAAGCATCGTCGCGCCGCTCGACGTTGAAGAAGGCTATGGGACGCTGCGTGCCGTCTTCGTAGAGCTTGAAGTCCTGCGGTCGCAAGTGACGCACAGGCTTTCCCTGCGCGTCCGTGACCGCCACGTCAACCATAATCAAATCCGTGTCTATCTTGATTACGTCGTCGGCCGACTCGCCCGCTTCGTTTGGAGGGGCGGGGGGCAGGACGCGGCGCGGGCGCTCCTGCGCGGGCTGTTGGGCCGGGGCCGTCTCTGCGTAGAGCGCGCAGGTCAAAAGAGAGGTCAGCAGAATCGGCACGAAGAGTTGCAGCCAGACGCGCCTTCCGGAGGCGGCGGCGGCGGCTCGCGCCGGTCTTTGAGGTATTAAAACAGTTGACATATAAAGCTTGGTTAAGAACATGGGCGGCCGAGCCCGGACGGGCCGGCCATAACGGGCTGTTCGGGGAGATTATACGAGGAAGCGGCCCGTGCTCGCTACCTTATTAAGCGCGTCTGAAGACCGGGCAGGCGCTCGAACCCTTCAAGCAACACTGCCCGCCGTAGCCGAGCATCAACACTCAAGAGCCCTCTCCCCTGCAAGGGCGGCGCGCGCCCGGCCCGTGTTATAATGATCGCTCTTAAAACGGTAACTTATACGAGAATGAAAATCATGTTGTTGCAAAGATGGTTCGGCGCTCTGCTGCTGCTTGTTGGCTTGCTGGCTTCCGGCGCAGTCATCGCAACCGCGCAGACTGATCGCACGACCGGCGGCATCAAGGGGAAAGTGCGCGAGGCTCGGAACGCGGGGGCGGCCGATGGCGTAGAGGTCACTGTGCGCCAGGGAGAGCGCGAAGTGGCTCGCACCAACACTAACCGCAAGGGAGAATTTCAAGTCGAGGGCCTGCCCCCAGGCATCTACGGTCTGACCTTCCGCAAGCCTGGCCTGAGCGTCGGCCGCCTGGAAGACGTTGAGGTGCGCGCAGGGAAAGTGCGTTCCTTGCCGGATCGGCTGGTGCTGACAGTAGACGAAGGCTCCATAGTCTTCGTGCGCGGCTCGGTCTTTACGGCCGAGGGGCGAAGCGTTCCGGGCGCTCGCGTCGAGATAGCCCGCATACAGCCCGACGGCAGCGCCAAAAAGATAGACGGCCGCGTCACCACCGAGAGCGGCCTCTTCGTCTTCCGCCTCGGGCCCACGACGGCCCGCTATCGCATTAGCGTCTGGGCCGGGGGCGTCGGCCCTGTGACGAAGGACGTGGAGGTAGACGGCCCGGCCCGCTATAATGTGGCCGTGTCGCTGCCGCCTAAACAGTGAGAGAGCGACCAGCAGCGCGGGGTGAAATTCCGGTGAGCGATCAAACACCCCAATCACCAGGCAATGCGCGCGAAGAGTTCCTGACCGCGCGCCAGCTCGCAGCCATTCTTCAGGTGAGCGAGTCAACCGTGCATCGCCTGGCGAGGCGAGGGCGCATCCCTTCCGTGCGAATCACGCCGCGCCTCACGCGCTTTCACCTGCAAGCCGTGCGGGAGGCGCTCGACGGCGCGACGAAGCGCACACGCCGCAATGCTACTGCTGCGGCTGCCGACGGCGAGGCCGAGAGCGCACAGCTTTCGTTCTCAGACCTGCTCTAGCCAAAGCTTCACTTCAGCCCCTTCTTCTGGCTGCGCTTCGCGCAGCGGCGCTCAAATCCACCCAGCGCCCGTCCCGCTTGACGTAAAGGCGCGGGTCGCGCGGCGGATATTTCTTGATGAAGCCGGGGTAATCTGCCATCAGGGAGCGCACGGTCGCGCGGTCGCTCACCACGACGCGCCACCTGCCGCCTTCGCGCACCAGATAGAGCTGCGTGATGATCTTACCGTCGCCTTCAATTGGACGCGATGCGTGACCATACATCACCGCATCGACGACCGCCACGTCGCCCGAAACGTGTACCGCTCCCGTTTCCATTCGATCAAGCTCGTACATGTCGCTCGTGCGGCGCAGAGCGCGTATGAAGCGGTCGCGAGAGATGCGCCGTTGCGACGCCGTCGGAAGCGAGTCGTAGAGCGCGGCGTACTGCCGCGACTTCAGTTGATCGAAGGCTTGGCGCACGGCGCTGCGCACCTCGGCCTGATCGTCTGTCGAAGCCTTCACTGCCGCAAGGGGCAAAGCCGCAGCCAGCAGTAGCATCATCAGGGACGCGCACGCCCCCGTCACTATTTTAATCCTCATCTTCGTCTCCGTTTGTATTCTGTTCTTCCTCTGCATCATCATCATCTTCTTCTTCGCTCACGGGGAGGATGCTCTTTTGCAGCCGGTCGCGCAGGCTGAGAAACCAGGCGACGACGCCGAGCGTGGCGGCGACGAAAGTAACATGAATATTACCCCGCCACAGGAAGACGGCGGCCACCAGGACGCCCAGGCCCGCGACGATAATCCACACCCGCTCCATCGCTAATAAGTTCTCACTTGATCGTGACCGGGATGGACGTGTTGATGTTGCGCGGCGGGTAACAGGACTGGTCATCGCAAGCCTGCACGCGCAGCTTCAGGCGCAGTTGGCGTGTGCCCTTCGCCGCGCCGGCTTCCGAGCGCAGCGGGAGCTTGACGACAGCTTCCCTTTCATAAACGGCAAAGGGCTGCGGCTCAAAGGCGAACTTCCTGACGAGCGACGGCGGATAAACGGGCTGGCCTGCCGTGATGCCTTCGCCCGGCTCAACGCTCAACTGCGTGGGTATCTGATAGGAGAGCGTCGCCGGATTGGCCGTGATGTGATAGCCCTCGGCAATCGTCAGGCGCACGCCGGCTTCGGCGCTTCCGCCCGCAGCCATCTCGACGCCTTGAGCTTCGGCGCGCACCAGGTCAGAAGGCGGTGGCTTCACGCCCGCCTCGCTTGAATTACCGTTTGCCGAAGTGTTGGCTGCCGGAGCCTGACCCTGCCCACCCCCGCACGCTGTACATGCCAGGAGCAATAAGAGAGCAAGCACTAAATAAAAGGTTCGATCCATAGTGACAGTTTAAGAAGAATGCAGAAGGTCGCAATGATGAATGAGGAATGAAAGGGAAACTGCTTTTCATTCATCGTTGCGGCCTTCATCCTTCTCTTTCATCCCTTTCCTTCTCGGGTTTCCTGATGCCGAACTTTTCGAGGCGGTATTGCAGGGTGCGGAAGGTGAGGCCGAGGAGCTTGGCGGCCTTCGTGATGTTGTAATCGGTCTGCTCCATCGCCTGCATAATGAGGTCGCGCTCGACCTCCTCGAAGGCTATGCCTTCGGGCGGCAGCTTGAACGCGCCTTCGGATGCTGGCCGCGACTCCTGGCGAACTTCCAGAGGCAAGTCTTCGACCTGTATGAGGTCGCTCTCGCAGAGGAGGATGGCGCGCTCGATGGCTGATTCGAGCTGGCGCACGTTGCCGGGCCAACTGTAGTCCATCATCATGCGCCGCGTGTCGGGCGCAAGGCCGCGCACCAGTCGCGAAGTGTTGCGCGTGTGCTTCTTGAGAAAATAGTCGATCAGCACAGGAATGTCTTCGCGCCGCTCGCGCAAGGGGGGCACGTCCACCGAGAGTACATTGATGCGATAGTAGAGGTCGTCGCGGAACCTCTTATCGGCGACCATCGCGCGCAGGTCGCGGTTCGTGGCGGCGATCACGCGCACGTCTATCTTAATGGCGCGCGTGCCGCCGACGCGCCGGATTTCACGCTCTTGCAGCGCACGCAGCAGCTTGGCCTGCATGCCTATGTCGAGCTCGCCGATCTCGTCCAGAAAGAGCGTGCCACGGTCTGCGACCTCGAAGAGCCCCTTCTTCTCGGCGTGCGCGCCCGTGAAGGAGCCTTTCTCGTGGCCGAACAGCTCCGATTCGAGCAGGTTCTCGTTGATGGCGGCGCAGTTGACGGCCTGGAACATCTCTGCGACGCGCGGGCTCTGGTTATGTATGGCGCGCGCGATCAGCTCCTTGCCCGTGCCGGACTCGCCGCGAATCAAAACGGTCGAGTTCGAGCGCGCGACCTTGAGAATCATCTTCTTGACGGCCTCCATCTCGGGCGAGGCCGAGATGATCTCCATGTCGAGCGCGTCGAGGCGGGCGAGCGCGCGATTGATCGTCTCAAGAAGCTGGTCGCGCTCGAAAGGCTTTTGCAGGTAATCGTAGGCGCCGCGCTTGAGGGCCTCTTTGGCCGAATCAATAGAGCCGTGGGCGGTCAGGAGGATGACGATGATGGAGGAGTCCTGCGCGACCAGATGTTGGAGCAGCTCTATGCCGTCCATGCCGGTCATCTTGAGGTCTGTGAGCGCGAGATCGAAGCGACGCTCGCGGGTGAACTTCAGAGCCGCCTCGCCGCTCGAAGCCGTCGTCACGTCGTAGCCGGCCGTCGTCAGGATCATCTCAAGGATTTCGCGCTGCCCCTTCTCATCATCCACCACAAGTATGCTTTTGCGTGCCATAAGATTCAGGGATGAGGGCGGAGGGATGAGGGATGAATAAAAAGACGAAAAGCCTTTATTTCATCCCTCATCCCTCATCCCTCATCCCTCCTTTCTGTCGGTAATGTGATTGTAAACGTCGTGCCGGTGCCCGGTTTCGATCTGACGGAGATGGTGCCGCCATGATCGTCTATGGCCTTTTTGACGATAGCCAGGCCGAGGCCCGTGCCCGTCTCTTTGGTCGAAAAATATGGCTCGAATACTTTAGAGATGTCTTCGGGCGCGATGCCGTGGCCCGTGTCCGTGATCTCTATGTGCGCGAGGTGGCCAGCGCCCTCGGCCCTGAGCTTGACGAGCAGCTCACCGCCCTGGCCGTCAATCGCCTGAAGTCCGTTAATCAGAAGATTCGTAAAGACGGAGCGCAGCGATTCGGCGTCGGCCATGACGGGCGGCACGCCCGGCTCTGACTCTATGCTCACCTTGATGTTGTTTTCGGCGGCCTGCACCTCGACCAGGCGCAAAGCGTCCTCGGCCGCCTCGCGCAGGTCTACGGGGCGCAGCTCAAGCTTGGGCGGGCGCGTGTAGTTGAGAAATTCCGAGATGCGCGTGTTGATGCGCGCGACCTCCGTCTTTAACTGGTCGGCCAGGCGGTTGAAGGTCGCGCGCTTCTGCTCGTCTTCCGGGGCCAGCGAGGCGCGTATGTGATCGAGCGTCAGGTTGATGTAGTTGAGCGGGTTCCTGATCTCGTGCGCGATGGCCGAGGCGAGGCGGCCCACGACGGCCGATTGCTCTGCCTGGTGAAGCTGCGCTTCCAGCTCGCGCGTGCCCGCCAGCCTTCGGATCATCTCGTTGAAGACCGTCACCAGTTGGCCCATCTCATCGCTGCGGTCAACGGCGCGCACCTGGATGTCGAACTGCCCGGCGGCCACGCGGCGCGCGGCGTCCGAGAGGTCTTTGATCGGGCGCGTGAATCGCCAGACGAGGACGGCCGTGAAAAAGGTTGTGACCAGCAGCACGGCCAGAGTGTAGAGCAGAGGCCGCGCGGCCTGTATGTTCCAGATGGTCGTCTGCATGCTGGCCCTTCCGAGCGCGACGATGATGTACCAGCGTCCCTTGTCCGTCTGGACGGGGAAGGGAAAGGCGCGCGGCTCACCGGCTCTGCTTTGCGTCGGGGCCTTCGATGGCAGCGACAGGAGCATGTTGTCGTCCGCGAGCTGGCCCGAGTTGATGAGGGGCGGCAGCGGCACGTCGCGCAACTGCTTATACTGCGTGACGCCGCCCACCTGCTCCGGATTGTAATCCGGGTCGAGGCTGTCTCTGACGTTGCCTTCATTATCCACGACCAGGATGTTGATGATGCGCCCGGCCCTCTCGGCCAGCAAGGGCTGGTTGGCCCGCTCGCGCAGAGTGATCAGGTAATCGCCGCCCGTGATCGCCTTGAAGCCCAGCTCGACGCCTGCGGCGAGCGCCTGCTCCTGCTCGGCGACGACGCGTGCGTTGCGCTGCACGCCGCGCAGGTTCAGGTAGTACTGCACGCCGAGCGTCAGGATGAGCAGCGCGGCCAGCACCAGCAGCAGCCGCACGCGAAAGCTGTTGATAAGTTCCGATAACCTCATGCCGCTCGATCTTAAAAGCTTACACTGCTCGGCGGTTGGGCCAAGCCCGCCGGGACAGGCAAAGGCTCGGGCCCGGACGCCCGCCGGACTTTTTTGTTGCCGCTTCTCCTCTCAGATGTTATAGTTCGGAACGGTCTCAAAGCAAACTCCCCGGAGGCCGCCAATCGGGAACTCTCCCTCCTCACTGTAACAGACGAAGGTTAACGAAAAATTTTCAAGTTACGTTAAGGAGCGTTTCGATTGGCTCTCGGTAGTTCGATTTTCATCATTGAGTACTCGGCGCACGGCGCGGCGCAAGATGGTTGCGCGCCGGAAAAGTTTGGGTATTGACTCGGCGAGTGTTTTCCCTTGCGGCGCATGCGAACGCTGCTGGCGCGCCGAAGTCCTTATCCAGTGCGGAAACCCCTGAAGCGAGGCCCTAATCAATGACCCAGATTTCAAGCACCCCGAAGCACCTGTTCAAGACCGTCAGTTTAATTCTCCTCATAGCCATCTTCTCAATCGGCGCTCAAGTCCTGGCAAAGGGCGGACGCGCCGCCGCCAAAGCTCCTAAAGCCAAAGCCCCTGCGGCACGCGATAAAGGCAAGCGCGCTGCTACTGCCGAGCGGGGCCGCCAGAAAACGGCCAAAGAGACGGCCCGTGAGCGGCGCGGAGGCCGTAACGCACGCGAGACGCGCGCCTCCGAACGCGCCTCAGCGCGCGACCGTCGCACGGCCAGAAACGCAGATGACAGAAGAGGAGGCCGGGCGCTTTCGCGCCGCGAGCGTGCGCGACTCGAAGCCGAGCGCCGCCGCGAGCTGGCCGAGGCACGCCGTCGCGCAGAGCTTGCGCGCCTCGCAGCCATAGCGCGCCAGCGCGCAGCAGACCAGGCGCTCAAGGATGAAACGACCGCCAACATTTTGAAAGACGAGACGACGGGCGAGGATATGGAAGTGCGTCGCGCAGCCGTCGCGGCCCTCGCCGGCCATGCCGGCTCGGTCGTCGTGATGGATCCCAAGACGGGGCGCGTCTTCACGGTGGTCAACCAGGAGTGGGCGCTGCGCAAAGGCTACAAGCCATGCTCGACGATCAAGCTCGTGACGGGCCTGGCGGGCCTCTCCGAGAAGGTCATTGACCCGGCGCAGACCGTCAACGTCTCGCTTCAGAAATACAGCCTGGATTTGACAGACTCGCTGGCCTATTCCAACAACGGCTATTTTCAGTCTGTGGGCGGGCGCGTCGGCTTTGACCGGATGGTCGCTTATGCGCGCGAGCTGGGCCTGGGCCAACCGACCGGCATCAACCACGCCAACGAGTTTTCGGGACGCATCCCGGCCTTTAAGAGCGGCTACGCCGTCAATCACATGTCTTCGCACGGAGACGATTTTGAAGTGACGCCCATTCAGCTCGCCTCGCTCGTCTCGGCCATAGGCAACGGCGGCAACCTGATGACGCCGCACCTGCCGCGCACGCCGCAAGAGGATGTCAGGTTCAAACCGGAAGTGCGTCGTCGCCTGAACATCCCCGAAGAGAACCTGCGACGCATGATCCCGGGCATGATCGGCGCGGTCAATTACGGCACGGCCAAGCTCGCCTACGACCCCGTGCAGACCATCGCCGGAAAGACCGGCACGTGTATCGGCCAGGGAAGCTGGCTCGGCTTGTTCGCTTCGTTTGCGCCTGTGGTTGACCCGCGCCTGGCCGTCGTCGTCGTGACGCGCGGCTCGGGCGAGCGCGGTCGCATCGCCGCCGGAATAGCCGGGCGCGTCTATCGTGCGCTCAACGGCCGCTTCGGCAATCCGGCAGGCATACAGATGGCCACGACTCCCGCCTCGCTGACTCCGCGCCCGCGAATTGACCCGCGCGCGGCGGCGGCCATCAGTGACGAGGTGGAGAACGAGAACGAGGCTGCGGCCGACTCGGCTCTGGGCGCGACGACGGATACTGTGACGAGCCCTGCGACGGGCACGACCGCAGGAGCCGGGACGACGACCACGGGCACGCGCTCGACCGTCAGGAGCGTGATTATGACCGTGCCGTCCAGGCAGACGGAAGTGACGACGCGGCAGGGCGGCACGGTCACCAACACGACAGCGCCCACCACGGGACAGCAGCCGCAAGGCCAGGAGCGGCCGCGCCGCGTGCTGACCAACAAGCCATAAAAGCGGCAGTTAAAGCAGGCTTGTCGCGATAGAGAAAAAACCACACGGTCGCCGGACTTTCATAATCAAATTACATGAAAGTCCGGCGCGTTTTTGCTTTAAGCTAGAGGAGCGCGCGTGAGCCTTTTGAAGGGAGGCCGAAGGGGCTTGACACGGGGACGATTATTGCAGGATTATTGCCTCATCGTACACGCAGGAAGTAATCCGATCCCCACGCTGGACGGCGACGCTCCTTTCCGAGCCGTTGGCGCTCGCCGCCGGTGCTGCAAAATGCGGCAACCGATAGCTATCTCGCGTGCATCTGAATGAGCGCGATGCTTTTTGAGCCCGCTCACACCCCCGAAAGTTTTGGAGAGGATTTTAGATCGAACATCGCCTTGGAGGACATGCGACCGATGAACAAGTTAATTCGCTCGATAACATTAGGCGCGATGGTGGCAACGCTGGCGCTACCCGCCCTCACTCTGACCCAAGCCTCGCCCGTCACACGGACGGCCGCAGAGACGGCGGCGGCGCAGGGCGAGGAAGAAGCAAAGACAGCCTTATATAAGAAGTTCACCGATGCCAGGACGACGGATCAGAAGTTAGCTTACGAGACTGCCAAAGAATACTTGGCGAAGTATCCGGCCGAAGATCAGTACACGGCTTATATGAAGAAGTGGATCGCCGCTTACGAGAAAGCCATTCGTAAGCCCACGCTCAACCAGCTCGTGACCGATCAGAAGTATGCTGAGGCTTATGCCCTCGGCAAACAGATTCTCGCCGACGACCCGAACGACCTGCTGGTCAATCGCCAGACGGCAGTCGCAGGCTTCAACCTGGCATATACGGGTAAAGAGGCTAACGCTTCGGAAGTAGCCAATTACGCGCGCAAGACGCTTCAACTGCTCGAAGCGGGAAAGACTTTTGAAGAGGGCAAGCCGCTCGACCCGAAGATCAAGGAAGAGAACATCGGGCTCCTGAATTACGCCCTCGGCTTTCTCACGCTCAAGACCAATCAGAACGAGTCCATCAATTATCTGCTGAGAGCGGCGCAGACCGACAGCAGCTTTAAGAAAGACCCGCAGACCTATTCGCAGCTTGCCGTGGCTTACCAGGCAGGCCCCTACAAGAAGCTCTCCGATGAATACCAGGCTCGCTTCCCGCAGGGCTCCGTCGAGACGCCCGAAAGCAAAGCGATGCTGGAAAACCTGAACCAGGTCATCGATCGAATCATCGATGCCTACGCCCGCGCCATAGCCCTGGCTACCGACGCGAAGTATGCGAGCCTGAAGGCCAACTGGAATACGCAGTTGACCAACTTCTACAAGTTCCGTCATAACGATTCGACCGACGGGCTACAGGAGATGATCGCCGGTATCCTGGCCAAGCCAGTGCCCGCACAGCCGACGCTGGTCACAGTCCCGGCAAGCACGCCGGCATCGAGCGGCACGACCGGAACAGGCACGGCGACGAGCACACCGGCAGCCAGCCCGACGCCGCAGCCGGCCTCTACTCCTCAGCCGACTACGCCGCCGAGCACGACCAGCAGCAAGCCCTCAAGCCCCTCGCGTCCTTAGGAGACGAGGGCCTCTCGGAGAACCGTAGGAGAGTCGGTCGCACGCTCCTTGAAAATTAAGGGGCGCTTAATCGAGCGAAAAAATTGGACGCCGGACGCAGATGTTTTTCGACGCTGTGTCCGGCGTTTTGCTACAATCGGGAGTTGTGAAGAAGCCCAAAGGCACTGCTGCACCTGACCTGGACGCGCTCGAAAATCTGCTCGCCTACGAGTTCAGCGACCGCCGCTTGCTCGAACGCGCCGTCACGCATCGCTCCTGGGCGCACGAACAGGTCGCGCCCGGACGTGAGGACGAAGCTCGCCGCCTGCACAACGAGGCTTTCGAGTTCGTCGGCGATTCCGTGCTCGGCCTCATCGTCGCCGACTACCTCTTTCATTCATACCCGGAAGTGACCGAAGGCGAACTCTCCCGCATGAAGCACCGCCTGGTCAGCGCGCCCACGCTCGCCCGCGCCTCCGAGCGTTTGACGATTGGCGACTTTATGCGCATCGGGCGCGGCGAAGAGAAGAGCGGAGGACGCCGCAAGCGTGCGCTTCTGGCCGACGCCTTCGAGGCAGTGCTCGGTGCGATCTTCTTTGACGGCGGACTTGCGCCCGCGACTGATTTCGTCCACCGCGCGCTGGGCGACGAGCTTGAGAGAGCAGACCCCGAATCGGCCGCCGCCGCCGATTACAAGACCATGTTGCAGGAACGCTTGCAGGCACAGCACGGGGCCGCCCCGCAGTATGAAGTCGTAGAGACTGTGGGCCCACCGCACCGCCGCACGTTTCACGTCGAGGTGAGCTGGCAGGACAGCAGAGTGCGCGCAGAGGGGCGCACGATCAAAGCGGCCGAGACGGCTGCCGCCCACCTGGCCCTTGAACAGATGGAGGCGCAGATGGAAGCGCAGGCGGAGGCGGAGATAGAGACGGAGCCGTCTCGGCCGCAGGCGGAGGAGGCCGCAGCGGATTAGACCTTTATCATAGCCTGGGCCACTGGCCCTCGGCCGCGAGCATCTCAACCGGGCGCAAGCTCTCGGCCGCCTCGCCTTGCTCAGGCTTGACCACGGGCGCGACCTTCTCTAGGATATTTTTTATGAACGACGATTACACGAACACGGGAGTCGCAGAACCGCCCGTCGAGAAAGAGCTGGCGACGCCCGCCACGGCCGCCACTGCGCGCGCCGGCAGCAGCGCGAGCCGCAACGGCAACGAGGCTGCGCCAAAAACGGAGCGCAAGCCGCAGGGCCCACCCAAAACCATCTGGCGCGAGTATTTCGAGTCGGCCGTCGTGACCGTCATCATGGCGCTCTTCGGCATGACCTTTATCGTGCAGGCGGTGAAGGTTCCTACGGGGTCGATGCAGAATACGATCACCATCGGCGATCATCTGCTCGTCAACAAGTTCATCTTCGCGCCGGGGCCGCCCGTCGCCGGGCTGCCGATGCGCGAGATCAAGCGCGGCGACATCATCGTCTTCAAATATCCCGGCAACAGCAACCAGAAGCTTTCCGAGCAGATCGGCGATCCGGAAAACATTCCCTTCAAGACCAACTACGTCAAGCGCGTGATCGGTCTGCCCGGCGATCACGTAGAGATACGCGACGACCGCGTTCTAATCAACGGCCAAGTGCTGCCCGAGCATCGCATCACGGCCATAGACCACGACGACAACCCTGCGACCCTCAACAGGGAAGAGCACAAGGCTCCGCTTGAGATTCGCGAGAACCCGCCGCGCGCCGCTGGCGAACCCTATTCCGTTTACTACAGCATCAATCGCACTTTCGATACGGACAAAAAATTTGATGTCCCCGATGACTCTTACTTTGTGATGGGCGATAACCGCAATAATAGCTCCGACAGCCGCGTCTGGGGATACGTCAAAAGGGAGTACGTCGTGGGCCGGGCGATGTTCGTCTACTGGTCTTACGACGAAAGCGCGCCGTCAACAAATCTTCTCCTGGATTTCTTCAACAACACGCGCTGGAGCCGCACCGGCACGATGGTCAAGTAAAGAAGGGATGAGGGATGAGGGATGAATAAAAGACAAACTGCTTTTACTTCATCCCTCATCCCTTATTCGTACCTGAGCGTGACTATCGGATCGACCTTCGTGGCTCTTCGTGCGGGCAGGTAGCAGGCCAGCAGCACCACTATCGTCAACAGAAGCGAGATGGCGAGAAACGTCACCACGTCCGTTGCGCTGACGCCGTAGAGCAGGCTTGAGATCAAACGGCCCAGAGCGAGCGAGGCGAGCAATCCGATGACGAGCCCCAGGGTCGCGAGCGTCATTCCCTGCCGCACGACCAGCTTCAACACGTCGCGCGATTGTGCGCCGAGGGCTATGCGAATGCCTATCTCGCGCGTGCGCTGCGCGACCGAATAACTCATCACGCCGTAGACGCCTATGGCCGCCAGCAGCAGCGCGAGCAATCCGAAACAACCCAGCAGCGTAGCCGCCACGCGCGCCGGAAAGAGCGACAAGGCCATGTGCTCCGTCATGGTCTTCACGTCGAAGACGGGCAAGCTGTTGTCGAGTCTTTGTATCTCGCCGCGAATCAACGGCAGCATGGCTTTCGGGTCGGAAGTGGTGCGTACCAGAAGTATTGCCTGCGAAGCGTAAACCTGCGTCATCGGAAAATAGATGAACGGCCTCGGGTCTTCGCCTATGCTGAAGTATTTACCGTCGCGCGCCACGCCCACGATCTGCATGAAGGGCCCTTTGGAGCCCCCCGCGCTGACGCGTCTGCCCAGAGCATTCTCTACCGGGCCCGGTAGGAAGCGGCGCACGAACGTCTCGTTCACGATAGCCACGCGCTGCCCCTCCTCGGTGTCCTGCTCATTGAACTCTCGCCCCGCGACGAGCACTATCCCCATCGTCTTAAAATAGTCCTGCCACACGGAGGAGTTCATGGCCGTCGGCACGTTCGCGCCGCGCGCCGGCGGCTGCCCTTCGACGTGGATGCTCGTGGAATTGTAATTGAGGCTCAGCGGGATAAAGTCCGCCAGAGACATTGACTGAACTCCGGGCAGAGAACTCGCGCGCTCGACCAGTTGGCGATAGAACTGTCGTCCCCTGGCCTTGTCGTATCCTTGCAAGCCTACATCGACCGTCATCGTCAAGGCATTTTCGGGCTCAAAGCCGGGGCTCATCGTCTGCAAATGTTGAAGCGTGCGGACGACCAGACCTGCCGCGATCAGTAAGACCAGCGACAATGCTATTTGAGCGACGACCAGGGCGCTACGCAAGCGCGAGCGGCGAAAGCCGCCTTGCGAGGTGGAGTCCTTGAGAGCGGGAATCAGGTCTGGTCTTGTCGCTTGCAGCGCGGGCATCAGTCCGAAGAAGAGGCCCGTGAGCAGTGAAGCGAGCAACGTGAAAGCGAAGACTCGCTCGTCCAATTCAAGATTGATCGTGAGAGGAAAATCTATCGGCGGTCTGAAGGCTTTGACCAGATTGACGAGCCACACGGCGAGCAGAAATCCTAAAGTGCCGCCCACTACTGAAAGCAGCACGTTCTCCGTCAACAATTGTCTGAGCAGTCTTGCGCGCGTCGCGCCCAGGGCTAAACGTACTGCGATCTCCCTGCGCCTTTCCGTCGCGCGCGCCAGCAGCAGGTTGGCCAGATTAGTGCAGGCAATCAATAAGACCAGCGCCACGGTCGCCATCAAGACCCAGGTGAAGCTGAGGACAGGGCCGCGCAGCATCGGATGAATCAATCCGGGCGGCGTCAATATGATAGTCTGTCCCTCGTTGGTTTGCGGGTATTCTCTGCCGAGCTGCTCCGACAGTATATTCAGCGATGCTTCCGCCTGCGCCGGGCTGACGCCGGGCTTGAGACGGCCAATCGCAAACAGGTTTTGAGTCTCACGCCGCTCCAACCATTTATTGCCCGGCTCCACCCATTCCTGCATCATCATGGGAACCCAGACTTCGGGCGTATAGGCTATCTCCGTTCCGTTGAAGCCTTCGGGCGCGACGCCTACGACGGTGAAGCTGTGGCCGTTGAGAATGATATTGCGTCCAACCAGCGACGGGTCTGAGCCGAAGCGTCTCTGCCAGCACCCGTGGCTCACCACTGCCACCGGATGCGAAAGCGGCGTCCGGTCTTCTTCCGGCGAAAACGTCCGCCCGCGCGAAGCCTTCACGCCGAGCACGTCGAAATAATTACCGGAGACAAGGTAGCCCCAGATGCGCTCGTTATTGCCGTCGTGACTGAGGCTCAAGGGGGCAAATCGCTGGACGTAGATGCCCGAAAGAACTTCGTTGCGGTCGCGAAAGTCTTTGTAATCCGGATATGAGAAAGCCTGCACCGATTCGCCCTGCGCGACCGGATAGATGGAGATGAGTTGTTCGGGATAAGCGACGGGCAGCGGGCGCAGGAGAATGGTATTGACGAGGCTGAAGATGGCCGTGTTGGCCCCGATGCCGAGGGCCAGGGAAAGAATGGCTATGATGCTGAAGGCAGGGGTCTTGAGCATGCGCCGGAGGCCGAAGCGCGCGTCCTGCCAAAGCTCTTCCACGAAACGCACGCCGCGCTGGTCGCGGCACTCTTCCTTGAACCTTTCAACCCCGCCAAAATCCTTGAGCGCCTCTCGCCGCGCCTCTTCCGCCGTCATCCCGCGCCGCATGTTCTCTTCTATCTCTTTATCCAGATGAAAACGCAGCTCCTCATCCAGCTCCTCTTCCACAGCCTGCTTCTTAAAGAGCGCCCGCAGAGAGCGCGACCATCTTCCAATCATCTTTGCACATCTCCGCTCAAGTGGCCTGCAAGACCAGATTAATGGCCGCCGAGAGTCTCTCCCACAACTCTCGCTCTTCGGCCAATTGCCGCCTGCCCTTGGCCGTCAGCTTGTAGAATTTGGCGCGGCGGTTATTGTCCGAGCTGCCCCACTCCGAAGTGATCCACCCTTGCTGCTCAAGACGATGCAGCGCCGGATAGAGCGAGCCTTGATTAATGCGCAGCACGTCGCGCGACATCTGCTGTATGCGCTGCGAGATGTCCCACCCGTGCGTCGCCCCCAATGCGAGCGTCTTCAAGATCAACAGGTCTAGAGTCCCCTGTAAGAGATCGATAGGCTTTACCATCGGCTTCCCTCTAGATAATCTACAAGAGCGCGGCTAGATGTACTCCAACCTCTTGTAGATTGTCAAGGGGAATCTACTTTGAGACGGCCCGTAAGGTTTTTTCACCGGCTGGGATGACAGGAGGAGGAAGGAATTAACAGGATGAACAGGATGTATAGGATAAAGAAAAAGCAATTGCGCTTCTTCTTATCCTGTCCATCCTGTCCATCCCTGTTTGAATCAGCTAGCGGTTTTCTTCGGGCTCGGGTGTGACGGGAGTTTTGACTGCTTTAGCGCGGCGTGAAGGGCGTTCAGTGTGACTGGCGCTAGTCCACTCCGCCAGCACGGCCGGGTTGTTGCGAAAGACATTACGAACGATAGCGTCAAGCTCGCGCAGGTCGTTAATGCCGCGTGCTGTCGCCTCGTCAAGCTTGACGGTTACTGCAACGCGCGCGCCTTTCTTCTGCGCCTTGTCGTTGATGGTCTGCTCGAACGCCTCTATGCTCGCGTTGAAGTCTTCGAGAAAATTGGCGGGCAGGCCGCGCCGTATGAACTCCGTCTTGAACGGTGCGGCATCCGCCGCGATAGCCCGCGCAGTAGCGAGCCATTCCTGCTCACCGGAATTAACCGGCAAGCGGAACTTATCTTCGAACCCGGGCATGGTCAGCGCCATCGCCCGCGCAGTTCTTCGTATCGCCTCCAAATCTTCGCGCAAGGCCGCGAAGGCCGCCGCCTTCAGATTAGTGCTCTCTTTCGCCGCGCGCTTGCCGGAGGACTGCGCCGCCGCGTGATCTTCCATCTCCGTGATGACCTCATTCAAATCATCCAGGACTTCTCTCCCACGCGACCCGGCAGTGAATGCCGCAGCATAGCTCGAACCAAATTGCCGCACACGGATAAACGTATCCAGACGACGAGTTATTGTATCTTTCATGTGAAGTCTCCTTCGGGTGAAGCCAAGGATACGAGCGTATTCCTTAGGCAGGGTTGTGAGAACGCGAGGATAGTAAGGACTCGACCAAACGCTCACGATTATATACACGGCTCAGCCACTCAGAAACACTTTTTTTCACCCCAACCCCTAAATTTTCACCCCCCAGCACTCCCCGCCCACACCGATATAGCCATCTTTCACGCTAATACAACAATCTCACACGCCTATATAATCGTCTCACACCTTGACATAGTTATCTCTCACGCCAATATTGCAATCTTTCACACTGATATAACTATCTTTCACGCCTATATAATCTCCTTACATGTCAATATCACGAACTTTCGCAACAATATCGTGAACTTTCACGCAAATATAATCACCTTTCACACCAATATAAGAACCTTTCGACCCGATACAGCCATCTTTCGCACTGATATAATTCACTTCTCTTCAAATATAAGGCCCGGAGAAGATATTCTTTAGAAAATAGGCCGTATTCGACTCTACGGTCGAACGAGGAAACTCATGGCAACAAAAAAGAGAAAAGCAAATCAATCGAAAAATGCTGCAAAAGAGAGTGCAGAAAAGAATGGTGAAAAGGTAAAAATTACCGGAAGAGATATACAAATAACCTTTGTTGCCTTTTTCTTTATCTTCATGGGTGTGGGTTATATGCGAGGCCGCGCGGTTAGAAGTTCACCCGAGCGCCTGAAGATATATTTAGGCCAAAATATCCGAAACAATAGCGGCTTGCTACAATTCGCCAGGGATTCAAGCGGCAGAAGGCGAATCAGATATATGTGCCCTAACAAACAGTACTGGTATGAGGTTGACGCCGATAAGATTCATCAGGAACCGGGAAATCTCGCTGCGTCAAGCATCGGGGAATCGTTCGAGCCGGCAATCGCCAGGGACGATGTCTTCTTCACTACTTTTGTAGTCGGGGCAATCTCCGCCTGGTCAGTAAAAGATGTCTTCTCTTACGTTGGCATAGCTCAAAGGGGGGGAGTTATTAAGTCCAAGCTTAAGGTGGTGATAGCCGCGGTTCTGGGGACAGTAATAGGTTATGAGGTCGGTTATTGGATTGCTACTAGAAGCACGCCTGAGTGTGATTCCCCAGCTTACGATACGCTATTAAGTGATCCCAAAGAATGGAAGTTGCTTGAAAAGGGGGTATGGGAAGAGCGCGTTAGAAATGCCGAAGAAGGAATAGGTATGCTCGCCGGCTGCCAGGCGAAAGACGCTTCCGTGCAGCACACACAGAACGAGAGAATGAATGAAGCATTGACGAAGATTGAAGAATTAAAAGATAAGACTTCAGAGATTGGTTATGATTATTCTTCAACAGATTTTGATCTGCTAGACGAGTTCGTCAAGGTGAAGAATGAGTATGTCAGGATGTGCAGCGGCTAAAACGGTTCACCATATTGATGAGTAAACTGAAGTCAAGATTTAATTCCTTAAAATTAATCTTCTTCGAAGAAGATGCGAATCCAGCTAGTTAAAATAGTAATCATCATCAGCGTGGCTCTGCTATGTGCTTTGATTTACGGCCGCTGGCGTGATCGCGCAGAGAAATCAAGTCAGACTCCGAGTATAAAGTTCCCTCAAGATAACCGGAAGGAGAAGGTCTACCTACCAAACTTTACCAGCAATGATTTTGTGGCCCCCGTCACCCTAATAACCAGATTAAAAACCGAGCAAGACCCCCTCACAAAATACCTGCGAAGTCGTCAGAGTGAGTCTACCCGTCGTTTGCTTGAGGACTATAAACCGCCGAAATTGCCGAGCCAAGCATTATTGGATGCTTTAGTTGATGAATTTAACAACCTTCTCTTTGACATATCGCTATATGAACCCGGTCGTTTTGCCCGGATTGAACTATCAGAAAGGACGCGGGAAGAGTTAAAGATATTGAAGTCGGAGGGACTCCCTTCATACAAGTTAAATCGCATGTTGTTGGAGGACGCTTATCCCCACGAAATATTGAGTAAAGAAAGAATAGTTTCCAAAGTAGAAGGTACAGTGACCGCCACCCAGTTGTTAGATGAATTCACTAAACAACCCGAGGTAGCAAAGGGGAAATACATCGGTAAAAGATATTTGATCCGGGGAGTGATTGGAGAAGTCATAGTGGAACCTTATATTCCGACCAGGCTGTGGGAAGATTGGGAATGGGATCGAGACTCCAGAGCGGAGAGACGCTCCGTAATGCTTATTTCAAACGAATACTTTCCGTATCGAGGCATTAGATTGCCTTTTAAAAGAGAGGATTATATAGGCATGGATTTGTCTATCTCGGAAGCCAGCATACAATTCCAGGGAATTTATTGTAGATTTTTATCTAATTTTATTCCTCACGAGTTCGGAAGAGAAAAACAGGGGTTGGTAGTATCATGCGAAATAGTAGGATTTGAAAAGGGGGTCACAAGGCTCGTGAAATCTCGATACGGATCGAGGTTAAATCGTGCAGATGAGGTATATGAGGGAGAAGAAAAGGATAGAGTAATTGCAGTTAATTGTATTGAAAAAAGCTATCTCCTTGAGAAGTTCTGATAAGTTAGGTGTCCGCAGCCCATGACTTTATGGTCAAGGGGCGAGACCTGAATATTTCCGAGATGCGTGCCGGGGCTCTCTTCGCGGCAATAGAAAGTGATCGAAAAAGACGAAGCTGACAGTTACGCGGTCAAACGTCTGGGCGCGCTCAAGCGCAGACCTGTTGACGTGTCTGCGCAAGAACTCGTTAAAGCCGAGCCGCTGCGCGGGTCGGATGGTTTTCCTCTGCTCATTCAACCTCTTGAAAAGAGATTGAGCCCGGTGGCTTGGGCCGAAGATAACCGCCCGCGCGTGAAGGATGATTTGGTGAAATACGGAGCCATCCTTTTTCGCGGCTTCAATCTGCCGAAGATGGAGACGTTCGAGCAGTTCGTCCGGGCGCTCTCCGGAGAGCTTTTACCTTACGAAGAGCGTTCCTCGCCGCGTCATCAGGTCGGGCCCAATATCTATACTTCGACAGATTATCCTGCCAATCAAAGCATCTTCCTGCATAACGAGAACTCTTATCAGAACAGGTGGCCGCTGAGAATCTTCTTCTTCTGCCTCGCGCCCGCCGACAGCGGCGGCGAGACTCCCATCGCCAACTGCCGGAAAGTGAGCGCGCGCATCCCGCCGGAAATCAGAGAGCGGTTTATGGAAAAACGGGTGATGTACGTGCGTAATTTTGGCGGCGGACTTGGGCTGAGCCTGGAAGAGGCTTTTCAGACGACCGAGAGGGAAGCTATTGAAGAGCATTGCCGCCGCGCCGGGATAGAAGTCGAATGGAAAAGCGGCGACCGCTTAAGGACACGCGCTATCCGGCCGGCGTTCGCAAAGCACCCGCTGACAGGCGAGCTTCTCTGGTTCAATCACGCCGTCTTCTTTCACATCTCGACGCTTGAGCCGGCTGTGCGCGCGCCGCTGCTGGCGGAGTTCGGTGAAGCTGACTTCCCTTCCAATACCTATTACGGCGATGGCACGCCCATCGAGCCGCCGGTTCTTGACCGGCTTCGAGAAATTTACCGGCAAGAGACTGTCAGGTTTGCGTGGATGAAGAGTGATCTGTTGGTGCTGGACAATATGCTGGCGGCTCACGGCCGAGCGCCCTTCACAGGGCCGAGACAAATCCTCGTCGGGATGAGTCAGCCCTGTAGCAGAAGCTTGTAACTTACTCGCGGTCTAAGTCTCGTTCCTGCGGGCGAAGAATGATGAAGCGTTGTGTCCATAACTCAAGCAGCTCTCCGAGCAGCTCCTCGCGTCTCTCGCCCTCGGCCACGTCGCTTCGCTCGAATAGCTCCGCGAGAGTTCTCCTCCCGTCGGCGGCCTCAAGGACGGAAAACAGTTTTTCGGAGAGTTGAGCCACGGGGCGCGCGAAGAAGCGGCTCATTGTGCCTTCGATTTCAAAGACAGTCCGCAAGTCGCCGCGCGCGACAAGGCTTTTCCTACGCACAAGCTTGCGGCAGTTCGGCAGAGAGGGGACGAGCGTTTTGTAGGCTTGATGAGAGATGTGCAGAGGCTTTTTACTCACCAGGTAATCGCCGACGACCAGGTAATTGAGCCCTGTCGTCAGGAAGCAGACGATGGCCTCTTCCACGCCGTCAACAATCGGCTCCGCGTTATTGTTGAAAGAAGTGTTCAGAAGGATTGGCACGCCTGTGAGCTTCTGAAATTCGGAGATCAGTTCCCAGTACTTAGGATTACTTTTGCGCGAGACGGTCTGAACGCGCGCCGTGCCGTCAACGTGCGTAATCGCGCCCAGCAGCTCCCTCATCTGCTCTCTGACTTTGAGGACGAAGATCATGAAGGGAAATTCGGCGCGCTCCGGCGGCACGTCGAAGAACTCGTGCAGGCTCTCTTCAAGAACAGAAGGCGCGAAGGGCCTGAAGGCTTCCCGCTTCTTGACCATCTGGTTGATTAAGAGCTTGTTGGAGGCTGGGCGCGGGTCGGCCAGGATACTTCGATTGCCCAGGGCCCTCGGGCCGAACTCAGACCTGCCCTGAACCCAACCGATGACGGCCCCCGAGGCCAACAATTGCGCCGCCCTTTCCGTGATGCGCGCGGGCTTCTCGAAGCAGAGGAAATCGCTCCATCGCTCAAGTTCTTCAGCAATCGTTGTGTCGTCGGGAATCTGCGGGCCGAAATAAACGTGCTCAAGCTTGAGCGGGCGCGAGGAGGAGGACGCGCGCTCGTTGTGAAAGACGGCGAGGGCAGAGCCTAAAGCTCCGCCCGCGTCGTGCGCCGCCGGTTGAACGAAGACTTTGCGGAAGAGATCGGAATAGAGGATTTTGCCGTTGAGCGTGCAGTTGTGCGCCACTCCGCCCGCCAGGCACAGGTGGCTTTGACCAGTCTCCTTCCTGAAGTGAGCCAGGATGTGCAGCACTATCCTTTCAAGCATGGCTTGCAGGGCGGCGGCGATGTCTTTGTGCGTTTGGGTGAAAGGCTCGCCGCGACGGCGCGCTTTATCCAGGAGGCCCGCCGCGTTGAACTGCATCATCCAGGTGGCCGGACTTTCGAGCCCATAATTTCCGTCGGGCAGCAGCCGGTAACATTTCTCAAAGAGCGAGGCGTAGACGGCCGGGTCGCCGTAGGGGGCGAGGCCCATCACCTTGTACTCGTCAAACCGATTGTAGCCGAGCAGCTTGATGACATCCGTGTAGAGATTTCCGAGCGATTGATCCAGGCCATATTCGCGCAGCACGACCAGACGGTCGCCTTCGCCAACCAAGACCATGCCCGAGCGGTTATCCCCGTCCCCGTCGAGCACTAGAATCAAGCTGTCGTCGTAGCCCGATGGGCCAAAGGCGCTCCATGCGTGGGCTATGTGATGTTTGCAGAAGCGGAGTTTTGGGAGGATGTCTACGCCGAACTCTCGCTCGAAGAGCGCGGCGACGAATTGCCTGCCCGTCGGCGGCGTCTTCAGCTCGGCGTTCTCAAGAAAAATCTGCTTGATGAGAAAGTCGAGCATGGGCTCGTCAAAATTGGTGGTGATTCGGTCTACGTCCGCCAGTTCCAGGTTGTGTTCGCCGAGGCAGTGCTTGATGGCTCGAAGGGGGAAACAGTTTGAATGCTTGATCCGGTTCAAACGCTCTTCTTCGACGGCCGACAAGACCCGGCCGTCTTTGACGAGCACGGCGGCGCTGTCGTGCAGGGCGAAGCCCAGGCGATTGTCCTCGTCATCGCGTTTACTGCCGCCGTGAAATCCTAAAACAAGCATGACTCGCTCCTCAACTTACTGCTTCGGAATCGGTGGCCGGGAACAGGGCGCGCGAACTACAGGGCCCGGCCGATGCAGGCCCTCAGCTTTTCGGCCAGCACGCGGACGTGCGGCTCTCGGACAATCGTGTAATGGTGGCCGGGCACTTCATGGACTTCTACAGGCTCGGCGGAAAAACGGCTCCAGCCATTGGTCGGGTCGTGGGCGTCTATCTCGCTCCAATCCAGAGCATTTTGGGCTTTGATAAACTCCGGGTCAACTTCGCTGCCACGGAAGAGAGTGATGCGTCCGGGGTAAAGCTGCGGTTCATACTGCCGGAGCTGTTCGTTCCTCGTCCAGACTCCCTGTAGGATTCGACGAAACCACGAAAGCTCCATCTCGCGGGGCAACACTTTTGCCAGCTTCAACTGTTCCAGCAGGTAAGCAAGCTGTTCCTCCTGGCCCAGGCTCCGAAGGGAGTCGAACGAGACCGGCAAGCTCTTTTTAGAATTGATCGCCACCTCGCGCGCAAACAGAAAGGCCAGAGCACCGTCGTCCGTCTTCACTTTGCCGACCGAGCGCGGCATACAATCGAGCAGGGCCAGCAGAGCAACCTCCTGCCCGGCGCTTCTGAGCTGCTGGGCCATCTCAAAGGCTATGACTCCTCCGGCCGACCAGCCTCCCAAAAGGTATGGGCCCACGGGCTGCGCTGCGCGCACTGCTTTGACGTAGTCGGCCGCCACTTCTTCCAGCGGCCTGTCAGAGTTGTCTCCGGCGTCGCCGTCTGTGACTTCCGGCGCTTGCAATCCGTAGAAAGGCTGCTCCGCGCCGAGATGTCGGGCCAGGTCACGATAGCAGGAGACTCCGCCGCCGCCCGGATGCACGCCGAAGAAAGGAGGCCGTGAGCCGTTGCGCTGAATGGCCACCAGCGGAGACCAGGACTCTGCGCTTGATTCAACGCGCGTCTGCTTTTCGATGCTGCGGGCGAGTTCGGCTACAGTGGGGGCCTCAAACAGTATGCGTAAGGGCAGCTCGATATGAAAAATATCTTTGACCTGCGAGATGATCCCGGGCGAGAGCAGGGAATGGCCGCCCAGCTCAAAGAAATTATCGTTGACTCCGACGCGCTCAAGGCCGAGCACGTTGGCCCAGATTCCGGCCACCAGGGCTTCGTTCAAATCGCGCGGCGGCAGGTAAGAGCGAGCCGCGAAAGGATAGACGACCTCGATGCCACGCAAGGCCCGCCTGTCAACCTTGCCGTTCGGCGTCAGAGGCATTCGCTCCATCTTGACCATCGCGACGGGAATCATGTATTGCGGCAGACGGCGCTCTAAATGTCGTCGCAGCTCGTCGAAGCTTAAAGCGCCTTCCGCCCCGGTCTCTTCCACGACGTAACAGACCAGGCGCTCGTGACCGCCTTCGCCCTCTTTGAGCAGGGCCGCGCATTCTTTGACCAGCGGATGTTCGGCGGCCGCCGCTTCGATCTCTCCCAATTCGATGCGGTAGCCTCTCAGTTTTACCTGCTGGTCGGCGCGACCTAAAAACTGGACTCGCCCGTCTGAAAGGTATCGCGCGACATCTCCCGTGCGATAGAGTCGCGCACCCGGGCGGGCGGAGAAGGGATGAGGCACGAATTTCTCGGCCGTCTCCACGGGGCGGTTGAGATAGGCCCGCGCAAGACCGTTGCCGCCGATGTAGAGTTCGCCGGGGATGCCTACGGGGAGCAGGTTATGTCCGGCGTCCAGGATGAAAAGCTCAGTGTTCTGTAGGGGCCGCCCGATGCTGACGTAGGCTTGCTCGGCGTCCTCACTCTCGACCTCGTGGACTGTTGACCAGACGGTCGCTTCGGTGGGCCCGTAAAAGTTCCAGACCGGGAGCCGCCATTCAAGTAGTCGCGCAGCCAGCTCGCCGGGCAAGGCTTCGCCGCCGCACATAATCAGCCGCAGCTTCAACTCTCGCGTCTCGTTCACCCGTCCTTCCTGCCTTAAGCGGACTAGATGGCGGATGACCGAAGGAGTCTGGTTAAGGATTGTCACCTGCTCCGCCTGCAACAGCTCGTAGAAGGCTTCGGGCGACTGTGCCACGCGCAACGGAACGATGACCAGACGGCTCCCGTAAAAGAGAGGCGTAAAGATTTCCCAGACGGAAAGATCAAAAGTGAAAGAATGAAAGACAGTCCACACGTCCTGCTCGCTGAAAGCGAAGAGTCTCCGGCTGGCTTCAAGAAGATTGACCACACCCCGATGCTCCACCTGCACGCCCTTGGGCCTGCCCGTCGAGCCCGAAGTGTAAATCACGTAGGCCAGATTCTCCGCCGCAACCTCTAGCCCCGCGTCCTGCTCGCTCTCTCTTGCTATCTGCCTCCACTCGCTCTCTAAACAGATGGCCTCTATCTCGTGGCTCTCGTCCCAACCCTCTCGGACGCGTCCCCATACCGGAGCGCCCGTCAAGATCACTTTAGCCCCGGAATCCTCCAACATCATCCGCAACCGCTCGGCCGGGTAATCGGCGTCTAAGGGCAGGTAAGCTGCTCCCGCTTTGAGCACCGCGAGCAGGCTCAAGACCATCTCTATCGAGCGTTCCAAACAGACGCCGACTACTTCTTCCGCCGTCTTGAGGCGAGCCAGCAGGTAATGAGCGAGTTGGTTGGCGCGGCTGTTGAGTTCGTGATAAGTGAGATGTTGATCTTCAAAGCTTAAGGCGATGGCGGAGGGAGTGCGCCGGGCCTGTGCGGCGAACAGGTGATGAAGGCAATGCTGCGGGGAGGCGTCCGGCTCCTCGTTCCACTCCGAGAGAAGTTGCGCGCGCTCGGCTTCGGTTAATAACGAAAATTCCGACAGGCGCAGCTCGGGGTTGGCGACCGCCTCATCTAACAACCTTGAGAAATGCTCTCCCATGCGGGTTATGGTCTGGCTCTCGAACAGTTCGGTGCTGTACTCGAAGGATGCGCGCAGCGTGCCCTCGGCCTCGACTATTCCGAGCGAGAGGTCGAACCTGGTAGCCTTGCGCTCCACGTCCAAGACGCTCAGGCGCAAGCCCTTGAGCCCGAGCCTCTGGATGGAGACATTCTGAAACGCGAACAATGCCTGGAAAAGCGGATTGCGACTCAAGTCGCGTTCGGGCCGCAGCCTCTCGACCACCTTCTCGAACGGGACATCCTGATGAGCGTATGCGCCGAGCGCAGCCTCCCTGACACGCTTGAGCAGCTCTCCGAAAGCCGTCTCCCCGGATGCGTCCGCGCGCAAGACGAGCGTGTTGGCGAAGAGGCCGATCAGCGGCTCGACCTCCGTGTGATTGCGGTTTGCGATGGGAACGCCGATGAGGATGTCTGGCTGGCCCGTGTACCTGTAGAGCAGGGTTCGGAAAGCGGCCAGCAGAATCATGAAGAGGGTGCTGTTTTCGCGTTGGCCCAAAGTCTTGAGCTGGCGCGTCAGCTCAGGGCTCAAGACTACTGAATGCGTCGCCCCCCTATAGCTCTGGATTGCCGGTCGCAGGCGGTCTGTCGGCAGCTCAAGGACGAAGTTCGCGCCTTCTAGCTGCTGCTCCCAGAAAGATAGCTGAGCGTCAAGCTCAGTGTCGCGCAGCCACTCCCTCTGCCACACGGCATAATCCGCGTACTGAATCTTTAACTCCTCCAACTGCGCCTCGCGCCCCTGGTCGTTCGCTTCGTAGAGCAGCCCCAGCTCGCGCACCAGCACGCCGACTGACCAGCCGTCCGAGATGATGTGGTGCATCGTCAGGAGCAGCACATGCTCACGCTCGGATAAGCGCAGGAGCCTGATTCTCAGCAGCGGCCCGCAGCTCAAATCAAAGCCTCTTTGCGCCTCTTCACCGGCCAGTCGCGCCACCTCCCGCTCTCGCTCGCTCCTTTCAAGGTGGCCCAACTCTTCGACCCGGAGCGTGATGGGCGACTCTGCGCCGATGACCTGCACGGGTTGGCCCTGGTTGACAGTGAAGCTGGTACGTAAGGCTTCATGGCGGCTGATGAGTTGATTGAAACTCTCCGCGAGCGCAGGGAGATTGAGCGGGCCTTCGAGGCGCACGGCCGTCGAGAGGTTGTAGGCTGTGCTCTCAGGTTCGAGTTGATCCAGAAACCACATGCGCTGCTGCGCGAACGTGAGCGGCGCGCTCGCGCCTCGCTGCGCGCGTCTGAGGGGCGGCATCGAGAGACGCGAGCCCTTGTTCTGAGCCTCTTCGATTGAGCGCGCGAATTCGCCGACGGTCGGCGCTTCAAAGAGGCTGCGCAGCGGAACCTCCAGCTCGAAGAAGCTCTGCACGCGCGAGATGACCTGCGTGGCCAGGAGCGAATGACCGCCGAGCGCAAAAAAGTTGTCGCCCGTGCCGACCTGCTCTACGTTGAGCACCTGGGCCCAGAGGCTTGCGACGATCTCCTCTGTGGGCGTGCGCGGGGCGATGAATATCTCTTCCGGGTCGGGCCGCGCCCCGGCGGGCGGCCGAGGAAGCGCGCGGCGGTCTACCTTTCCGTTGGGCGTCAGGGGCAGCCTTTCGATCTCCACCAACAGGGATGGAATCATGTAATCGGGCAATCGCTCTTTCAAGCGGCGTCGCAGCTCGGCGGCGGAGAAGGCGGCCCCCTCCTCCATCACCACGTAACCGACAAGACGTTTCTCGCCCGCCACGTCTTCGCGCATGACGACCGCGCTTTGGCGCACCTCTGGCTGCCGGTTGAGCGCCGCTTCGATCTCGCCAGTCTCGATTCGATAACCGCGCAGCTTCACCTGGTTGTCGGCCCGCCCGACGTACTGCACATCCCCGCTACTGAGATAGCGGGCCACGTCGCCCGTCCGGTAAAGCCGCGCGCCGGGTACGGGGCTGAAAGGGTCGGGCACGAAGCCCTCGGCCGTTTGCGCTGGCGCACGCCAGTAGCCGCGCGCCAGCCCGTCGCCGCCGATATACAGCTCGCCCGGCACTCCCGCCGGGAGCATTTGCAGATGAGCGTCGAGGACGTACAGCTCTGTATTGGCGAGAGGCCGCCCGATGTGGACAATGCTCTCGCTTGTGGACGCCCTCTCGACTCTGCACAGAGATGACCAGATGGTCGTCTCCGTGGGCCCATACAGATTCCAGACCTCCGCCCCGCGTTCGAGCAGCTCATGGGCCAACTGCCAACTGAGAGCCTCGCCGCCGCAGAGTATTTTGAACTGGGGACGACCAGTCCAGCCCGCCGCCAGCAACAACCGCCAAGTAGCCGGAGTGGCCTGCATAACGGTCGCTCCGGCCTGCTCAAGTTTTTCCCGCAAACGTCTGCCGTCCGAGGCCGTCTCGCGGCTGGCGATGACGAGGCGGCCCCCCCGGATGAGCGGCAGAAAGAGTTCGAGCACGGCGATGTCGAAGGATAAAGTAGTGACGGCGAGCAGCACGTCGCTCGTCTCGAAGCCCGGCTGCCGGGAGACGGAGAGCAGAAAGTTGACGACGCTGTGGTGCCGGATCATCACTCCCTTCGGTCTGCCGGTCGAGCCGGAGGTGTAGATCACATAAGCTAGGTTCTCCCCCGTCGCTTCGCTCTTCAGGTCTTCCGCACTCTCGGTCGCGGCCTCCTTCCACACCGTCGCCACGTCAACCGTCTCGATTCCGGCCCCCGTAATCCACTCCCCGGAGTCGCCGTCTCTGACCACCAGCTCGATGCCTGCATCTTCAATCATCAGTCGCAGCCGCTCTTCCGGATAGCCTGGGTCAAGCGGCACATAGGCTCCTCCGGCTTTGAGTATGGCCAGCATCCCTGCCATCATCTCGATGGAACGTTTCGTGAGGATGCCGACTAACCTTTCGGGCCGCACACCACGCCTGCGCAAGTAGCGCGCAAGCCGGTTGGCCCTGCTGTTCAATTCCCGGTAGCTGATCTGTTCCTCTTCATAAGCCACGGCGATGGCCGCCGGCGTGCGACCGGCTTGAGCTTCAAAGAGATGGTGTATGCAGGTTCCGGCTTCCACCGGGAACAGAGTGCGGTTGCGTTCGCCGAACAATTGCCGGCGCTCGCTCTCGTCGAGCAGCGGGACGTGGCAGATGGGTTGCTGCGGGTCTAGGCTGAGCGCGGTGAGCAGTTGCCGGAAATGGCGCTCAAGCCGCTCAATACTCTGAGGCTCAAAGAGGTCTGTGCTGTATTCAAAAACGGCCTGAAGAGCATCGGGCGTTTCGACTACGCGCAAGGAGAGGTCGAACCTGGTGGTCTGGTTATCGACGGCCAGGTAGCCGAGCTTCAGCCCGGGCAGACGCAGTTCAGAGGGCGCAAGATTCTGCAACGAGAAGAAGACTTGAAAGAGCGGGTTGCGGCTCAAGTCCCTCTTCGGTTGCAGCTCTTCGACCAGCTTCTCAAAGGGAAGGTCTTGATGGGCGTAAGCTCCGAGCGCGACCTCTCGGACTCGTGCGAGCAGCTCCATGAAGGTCGGATTACCGCCCAGCGCAGTCCGCAGCACCAGCATGTTGACGAACAATCCGATCAACTCTTCAAACTCCGCCCGCGTGCGCCCCGCCACGGGCGTCCCCGTAGCGACCTCGTCCTGCCTCGTGTAGCGGTGCAGCAGGGTTTGAAAAGCCGCGAGCAGGGTCATGAACAGCGTGACTCCGGCCCTGTGGCTCAGCTCCTTCAAACGCCTGCTCAGCTCCGGCGTCAGCTCGAAGCTGCGGCTTGAGCCACGAAAGCTTTGCACGGCCGGTCGCCGATGATCTGCGGGCAGTTCCAGCACAGGCGTTTCGTCGCCGAGCTGCTCTTTCCAGTAAGCCACCTGTCGCTCAAGCGCCTGGCCGCCGCGCAACCACTCCCTTTGCCACACGGCATAATCTCTGTACTGAATCTGTAGCTCCGGGAGCGCGGCCTCTCGGCCCGCGAGGTGCGCTTCGTAGAGCGCCATGAACTCGCGCACGAATATCTCCATAGACCATCCGTCGCTGACTATGTGGTGCATGGTCAAGAGAGCGACGTGCTCCTGTGGGCCCAGGCGCAGCAGGGTGAAGCGCAACAGCGGGCCCGCTCTCAGGTCGAAGGGACGCTGCGCTTCCTCCGTGGCAAGTCTGAGCGCCTCGGCCTCGCGCTCCGCCGTGCAGCTCAAGTCGACGAGCGACGGCCGCAGTCTCAAGTCCGGTAAGACGACCTGCACCGGCTCGCCGTCGAAGGCGGCGAAAGTCGTGCGTAGAGCTTCGTGGCGGCGAAGGATTGCATTGAGGCTCTGCTCGACGACTTGCAGGTTGAGGTCTCCGCTCATGCGTACGGCAGCAGGGATATTATAGGCGGCGCTGCCCGGTTCCAATTGATCTAGAAACCAGAGCCGCTGCTGCGCGAAAGAGAGCGGCGCACGCGCGTCTCCGGTCGCGCGCACGGGCGGAAGCTCGGGCAGTTGCGCCTGCTCTCTGAGCGCCGCTTCCACCTCTTCGGCCAGGCCCGCCACGGTTGGCGCGTCGAAGAGCCTGCGCAGCGGCACTTCCACGCGCAGGATATTTCTGAGGCGCGAAGTGAGCTGCGTCGCCAGCAGCGAGTGGCCGCCCAGCTCAAAGAAATTATCGTAGACGCCGACCCGCTCGACCTTGAGCAACTGGGCCCAGTTCTCGGCCAGCAAACTTTCAATCGCGGTGCGCGGCGCGACATAGGCTTCCTCGATTTCCGGTCTGGACTGTTCGGGCGCGGGCAGCGCACGACGATCAACCTTGCCGTGCGCCGTGAGCGGCAATTGCCGGAGCCGGACGACGTTGTTCGGCATCATGTAGTCGGGCAGCCGCTCGGCCAAAAAGCGGTGCAGCTCGGTGGTCGTCGGCACGCGCTCGACGCCCGCGCGGTAAACCACGTAGGCGACTATGCGCCGGTCGCCCGTCGAGTCTTCGCGCGCCTCGACGACGCTCTCCGCGACCGCCGGGTGCTGTTTGATGACGGTCTCAATCTCGCCCAGCTCTATGCGATGGCCGCGCACCTTGACCTGATTGTCCGCTCGTCCTAAAAACTCTATCTCGCCGCTCGCCCCGAAGCGCGCAAGGTCTCCCGTGCGATAGAGGCGCTCGCCGGGACGGTCGCTGAACGGGTCGGGCACGAATTTCTCGGCCGTCTGTCCGGCCCTGTTCAAGTAGCCGCGCGCCACACCTGCGCCGCCGATGTAAAGCTCGCCCGTGACGCCCACCGGCACAGGCTCCAGTTCTGAATTCAGAATGTATAGCTGCGCGTTGGCGATGGGGCGGCCGATGGGAATCGTCCCGTGATCGGGCAAGCCCGGCGGGACTTCGTAAACGCAGCATCCGACGACTGCCTCCGTGGGCCCATACTCGTTGATGACCCTGATCGCGGGCGCGTGTCTGCGCCAGAACGAAAGAGTCTCGGCTTCGAGCGCCTCGCCGCCGATGACGAGCGCGCGGACGCCTCTCGCGGCTTCGGCGGGCAATAACTGGCCGAGCGCATCCAGATGCGATGGAGTGATCTTGAGAAGACTGAAATCCTCTTCGCCGCAGAGCGCCGCGCCGAGCGTCTCTATGCCTTGATCTTCCGGAAGCAGAAGAACCTTTTGACCTCCGAGCAGAGGGACGAAGAGGCTCGTGACGGTCAGATCAAAACCGATTGAAGAATGCACGGGGGCCCCGGCCTGCCCCCTTGTCGAGAGGTATTCCTTTATCGCCCAGCGGAGATAATTACTGAGCCCGCCATGACTGATGACCACGCCTTTCGGACGCCCGGTCGAGCCGGACGTGTAGATACAATAGGCCATGTTCTCGGCCGTCACCCGGCTCGCCAAATCTTCCTCGCTCTCGCAGTCCAGGGCAGCCCCGTCTCTATCCAGGCAGATAGTCCGCGCCTCATGTTCGGGCAGTTGGCCCACAAGGCTTGATTGCGTGAGCAGGAGGAGGGGGCGCGCATCTTCCAGCATGAAGGCCAGGCGTTGCTTCGGGTAGGTCGCGTCCAGGGGCACGTAGGCCGCGCCCGCCTTGAGGATTCCGAGTATGGCGGTCAACAGCTCCGGCGACCGCTCCATGCAGAGGCCGACGAGCGTTTCCGGCCCCGCCCCGAGCCTGCGCAGATAATGCGCCAGTTGATTGGCCCGTCCGTTCAGCTCTGCATAAGTCAGACGTTGCCCGTCGTAGATGGCCGCGACCGCATGCGGCGTGCGCCGAACCTGCTCCTCGAAGAGCAGGTGGGCGGGCTTCGCCTCATCACTAGAGCGTGTCTCGTTGAACCGAAAAAGGAGGCTTTGACGCTCCTCGGCATCCAGAATCCGTAGCGCGCCTATCCTCGCCTGCGGCCTCTCACAGGCGCTTAGCAGCAGCGTCATGAACTGCCTGCTCAAGCGCCGCACGTCTGCGCGCGCAAACAGGCGCGGGTCGTAATGAAACTCCAGGCTCAAAGATGAGTCTCGGCGGACTGCTAAGAGTCTCAGCTCGAAGCGGCCGGGGCAGATGTATTGGCGGCGCACCGAGAAGGAGAGAGCGGGGTTTGAATAGTTCCAGTTCTGCTCCTCGAAACCGAAGCTGACGGAGGGGAAGGGCGTCCGGTCGGGCTCGCCCGAAGCTTCCCGCACGTCCTCCCACGAGAAGTAGTCTCGCCACTTGGAGAGGTCGCCGATGGAAGCGGAAACCTGACGGACTAGCTCAATGAGCCGAAGCCTCTCTTCCAGGCACGTATAGAGCGGAAGATGTTGGGCCACAGGCCCGAGCACATCCCTCAACTCGGCATACTTTCGCTCCTCCGAGGTAATGCCGACGGTCATCTCCGATTGCCCGCTGAGCCGCCACAGCAGGACTTGCCAGCAAGCCAGCAGCACATCCTGAATCGAAGCGCCGCTTTCTTGAACAATTGATTCGATTCCCGCGAGCGTCTCCACGGGTATCGTCGCGGCCAGGCTCAGAGGGTCGAAGCCCGAGTCCGGCGAAGACCTGTGCTCGTAGGGCAGCTTCAGGCCGAGGTGTGCGGCGACGAGGGGCCTGCGCCAATACTCTCTGCCTTCTTTTACCTCGTCGGACTCAAGCAGTTGGTTCTGCCACTCGGCCACGTCAACATATTGCAAAGGCCCTTCAGGCAGGTCTTCTCCGAGCAGGCAAGCCCGGTAAGCGAGATTGATTTCGGCTGCCAGGTTGCGCAGCGTCGTGGCGTCGGCGCACAGCGCGGGCAGGCTGAGGATGAGACTGTGCGCGGCGGACGAAAAGGTGAGTAAAGAGGCGCGCAGCAGCGGAGCGTGTTCCAAGTCAACCGGCTCCTGGCTTATCTTCTCGAAAAGCTCGCGGGCTCTGGTCTCCTGTTCCGGTGGGCTCGAATCCTTGAGGTCATAATGGTCAAGCGAAAGCGGGGCGCTGTCGTTGACGGTCTGTAATAAGGTGGATGTGCCGGGCCAGACCTGAAACGTAGTGCGAAGAATCTCCTGACGAGCGATGACCCTTTCCAAAGCCGCGCGCAGTATGCTCGGCTCAAGAGAACCGGCAATCAGGAGAGCGCAACGGGCGTGAAAGGAGCGGCTCCGCGCGCCCTGCTGTAATGACCAGAGGTACTCCTGCTGCGGTGAAAGGCGATAGCTGCTAGGCGTCTTCTGCATACGGGTCGGCTGGCGATTGGTTTGACGGCGACGAGCGGGAGAGTTCTCGTCACTGGCCCAAGGGGCTTTGCGGCAGTCTTGCTAAACTCTTGTTAGAGGGACTGCGCGATCAGTCCGGCAATGAGGCGATTGAACTCGACGGGGTCTGGCAGTTCTGAGCCTTCGGCCAGCAATGCGTAGCCTAAGAGCAGTCTGGCGCTATCGACCAGACCGGGATCATCTGCATTCTTCTGGAAACGCTCTTTCATCTTCAGGAAAATCTCGTGCTGCGGGTTGAGTTCCATGATGCGGCGCTGTTTGGGTCTGCCGCCTGGGCCCATTTGTAAGAGCCGCTCCATCTGAGGACTGTAATCAAGCTCGGTTCCGACCAGACAGGCCGGAGAAGTCGTCAAGCGATTGGTCAGCCGCACCTCTTTGATCTGTTCGTCCAGCGTACGCTGTAAAAATTTGAGCAGCTCGGAAGACTCCTCCTGCCGCTGCTGCAACTCCTTCTCGGTCTGCTCGCGCTCCTCCTTGCTGCCCAGCTTGATCGTCCCCTTACCCACGCTCTTGAGCTTCTTGCCCTCGAACTCCGGAAGGAACTGGACGACCAGCTCGTCAACCGGATCGACCAGATAAAGGACTTCGTACCCTCTGGCGATGAAAGCTTCGAGATGAGGCGAATGCTCGACGACGCTGCGTGATTCGCCGGTCAGGTAAAAAATCTCCTCCTGCTCCTCCTTCATCCGCCCGACGTAGTCTGTGAGGGTCGAGAGCTTTTCCGGGTCATGCGAGGATTGAAACAGGAGCAGCGAGACTATCCGCTCCTTGTTGTCGTAATCGGAGCCGACGCCCTCCTTGAGCGCGCGGCCGAACTGCTGCCAGAAGCGCAGGTACTTCTCCTCGCTCTCGTCGCGCATGTTCTGCAAAGTATCGAGTATCTTTTTCGTGAGCCACTTGCGAATCTGTGCGATCTGGCGTTCCTGTTGCAGCATTTGCCGGGAAATGTTGAGCGGCAAATCGGCCGAGTCCACTATGCCCTGCACGAACCTCAAGTAGCGCGGCAACAACTCGGCGCACTGTTCGATAATCAACACGCCTTTGGCGTAGAGGCGCAAGCCCGATTCGGCCGCATGATAGAAGAGATCGAAGGGGGCTTTGGAAGGGATAAAGACGAGCGCCTGATACTCGACCCTGCCTTCGGCCTTGACTGCGATGGTCTCCAAAGGCCCTTCCGTATCATGAAACATGTGCTTGTAGAACTCTGCGTACTCTGTCTCTGAAACCTCAGATTGCGGGCGGGCCCACAGAGGTTTCATCGAGTTGAGCACTTTGTCTTCCGTTGCGGTCTCTCCTTCTTTGGCCTCCTCGCGCCGATCCTCGAAGATGATGGGATAGCTCACGAAATCGGAGTAGCGTTTGACGATGCGCGCCAGAACCCATTTGTCCGTAAAATCTTCGATGCCGTTTTCCGGATCGAACGCCTTGAGGTGAAGCGTCACGGCCGTCCCCCGCGCAGCTTTCTCCGCCTCGGTCAGGGTGTACTCGCCGTCGCCGCTCGATTCCCAGAGCGTGGCAGAGTCTTCGCCCGCCCGGCGCGTCAGGAGCGAAACCCTGTCGGCCACCATGAAGGAGGAGTAAAAGCCGACGCCGAACTGACCGATCAGGTTGGCGAGCTGAGCGTCCGAGGCTCCCTGCCGCATCATCTCGCGCAACTGGCGCGTGCCCGACTGGGCTATTGTCCCGATGTTGGCGATGATCTCGTCGCGGCTCATCCCGATGCCGTTGTCGCTCACGGTCAGCGTGCGCGCCTCGCGGTTCACTTCCAGGCGTATCTCCAACTGCTCGTCGGAATCGATCAGCTCCGGCTTGACGAGAGCTTCAAAACGTAAGCGGTCGAGGGCGTCCGAAGCGTTCGAGATCAGCTCGCGGAGGAAGATTTCTTTGTCCGTGTAAAGAGAATTAATCATGAGATCAAGCAGGTGCTTGGTCTCGGCCTGGAATCGAAGGGTTTCCACTTGCGTCGCCATAATCGATTAAACCCTCACGTTAGAGTATCAGAGCTTACCCGTCTCAAGGCTGAAGTCCTTATCTGATGACTTCGGGTATTGAAGCAGATGAGGACGAGAGTGGCTGCGGGTCGGGACAGAGTTTACCATAATCGAGTTTGATGAGGCGATCTGCCACATGATAAAAGCGATCATCGTGACTGATGACGACGACGGTTTTCCCCCGGCTCTTCAATTCGGGCAAGAGGCGGAGATAGAACAGCTCTTTGAATTGCGGGTCTTGGTCGGCGGCCCACTCGTCGAAGACGTAGACGGGGCGATCTTCGAGGTAAGCGGCTAAAAGCGCCAGCCGCTTGCGCTGGCCTTGAGACAGATCGAGCGTCGAAAGCCGTCCCCCCTCGACGCTCACCCTGGCGGCGAGTTGCAGCTTTCTCAGGTATTCCTGGGCCCGAGCGTCAAGCCCAGCCGCCTCCATCCCGAGCAGGCTTTCGAAGAGATAGAAGTCCGAGAAGACTGCGGAGAAATGCTGCCGGTAAAAATTGCGGTTCCGGTCTGTGACGGGCTGCCCGTTGAGGCGAATCTCTCCGGCTTCGGGAACGTAGAGCCCCGTCAGAAGCTTTGCCAGCGTAGTCTTACCGCTCCCGTTTCCGCCCACCAGGAAGACCAGTTCTCCGGTGCGCAGCGTCAAATCTATTGGGCCCAGAGCAAAATCAGTATCCTCCTGCTCGCGCCGGTAGACATGCCTGACGCCGGAAAATTCCAGCGTATTGATAGACAGCCCGGCCGCCGCCTGTGCGGTCGCGCCAGCGTCGCCGTCGTTTGCGTGCGCCGTCAGCGAGATGCCCAACTCTTCGATTCTCGCCACGGCGATGTCTGCGCGGGCCAGCGTCGGCAGAGCCGACATAATAATTTCCAGCGGCGTCAACAGGTAAAGGATGACGAGGGCAAAGCCCATGAGCGGGCGCGCTCCCGCGCTCGTGTAAGAGGGAAGCACCAGGACGACCAGGCCGATCAGGACAAAGCTCGACAGTTGTCCCCAGCTCTGTGCGGCCGTAAAGATGGTCGTCCCCTTAAAATTATGGCGGCGCAGCGAGCGGGCCGTGGGTTCCAGGCAGTCTGAGAGAAAAGATTCGCTGCGGCGTCGGTGAAGCTTCAACTCCTTGATCCCTTCCGTCAGCGCGCGGAAATCTTTTAATAGGCGATCATGTTGCCTGCGCGCGAGCGTGAGGGCGCGCATGGCGTAGGCCGTGGCCACCTGGTAGACCAAAACCCCGGCCACGAAGAAGGGAATCAAGTAGAGCAGTAGAGGCCACGAGAGCCATCCCAGGTAGACCAGGCAGCCGGCCACTATCGCCAGATGCATGCAGAGAGTCGGAAGCGCGGCCAGCGCGCTGACCAGCGCCGGAATATCTTCCGTAAAGATCGCCATCAGTTTCGGCGTCCCGATTAATTCCAGCCGTCGCAGAGCGGTCTCAAGAATCCGCCGGCTGAACTGCATGCGCAAGTCGTAGGTGGCATTGTGAGCAAGGCGCGCCAGCAGAAGACCGGAAACGATTCGGGCGATAAACATGAGGAGCCCGAGCGCGATGAATCTCGGCAGCAACAGAGAGGTCGAAGGCGCACCCGTATGAGTGAGCGCGATGTTGATGATGGCCAGGAGACCCGTCTGGCTCAGTCCGCTGACGAGACCGGCCAGGACAGCAGCGACCAGGACAGGGCGTGAGTACCGGAATGCAAACGAAATGAGCCTCATGGCCTACAAGTCTATCCTAAAAATTGGCGGCTCACTCAAGAATAACAGACCGGAATAAATGTTATGCAAAGCTTTCGGGTTATGGTATAACGATATTTGTAACCCGCTACGAGCGTCCTCCCCGGCCTGTATCTAAACTCAGACCGCTGTTAGGAAGTCGGATGAGCGCCCATTCGGTGACAAATCGTCAACCCTCTACTTTGATCGAGCTGCTTCGCCACAGAGCACTGTGTCAGGCGCAGCAGGAAGCCTACACTTTCCTGCTCGACGACGAATCGGAAGAGGCGCGATTGACCTATGAGGAGTTGGACGCCCGAGCGCGCGCCATCGCCGCCTGGCTGCAATCCATAGTCGCAAACGGCGACCGCGTGTTGTTGCTTTATCCGCCGGGGCTCGACTACATCGCAGCCTTCTTCGGCTGCCTCTACGCGGGAGCCATAGCCGTCCCGGCTTATCCGCCGAAGCGTAACCGCTCGCTGCTCAGGCTTCAGGCCATCGTCTCGGATGCGAAAGCCGGGGTGGCCCTCACCACAGGCGCTTTACTCTCAAGGATAGTACCGCTCTTCTCGCAGAACCCCTATTTGGAGCCGCTGCGATGGCTGGCGACCGATAAGCTTGAGGCCGGTTCGGAGAAGGATTGGCAAGAGCCTGCCATCTCGGGCGAAGACCTGGCCTTTTTCCAGTACACCTCGGGCTCGACGGGCGCTCCCAAAGGCGTCATGCTGACGCACGCCAACCTGTTGCACAACGCGGCCCTCATCTACAAAGCGTGCGGCCACACGCCCGCCGACAGGTATGTTTCATGGCTGCCGACCTTTCATGACATGGGATTCATGGCGGGGATTCTGCAACCGCTCTACGGCGGGTTCCCCGTCACGGGGATGTCCCCGGCCTCATTTCTGCAAAGACCGCTGCGATGGCTCAAGGCCATCTCCAAGTATCGAGCGACGACGAGCGGCGGCCCGAATTTCGCTTACGACCTCTGCACGCGCAAGATCACGCCTGAACAGCGTGCGACGCTCGACCTGAGTAGTTGGAAGGTGGCCTTTAACGGGGCCGAGCCCATCCGGCGCGACACGCTTGAGCGCTTCACAGAGAGCTTTGCCCCGTGCGGTTTTCGTCCCTCGACCTTTTATCCCTGCTACGGGCTCGCGGAAGCTACGCTGATGGTCACTGGCAGCCGGCCTGCGTCTGCGCCTCTGGTCAAGGTGATTGAAGCCGGGGCGCTGGAAAAGAATCTGGTGGTCGAAGCGGGCGCTGGTAGCGTGGATGTGCGGGCCATGATCGGCTGCGGCCGCACGCTCGAAGGCCAGCAGGTCATCATCGTCAACACAGAGTCGCTGACCGAGTGTCCGCCCGGCGAAGTGGGAGAGATTTGGGTCTCTGGGCCCAGCGTCGCGCAAGGCTACTGGAATCGTCCGGAGGAGACCGAGGCGACCTTCAGAGCGCGCCTCGCGGGACAGAAAGAGGGCTTTTATCTACGCACCGGAGACCTCGGATTCCTCGACGACGGAGAGCTTTTCGTCACCGGCCGCTTCAAAGACCTCATCATCATCCGGGGTCTTAACCATTACCCGCAGGACATTGAGCTGAGCGTGGAGCAATGCCACCCCGCTCTGCGACGCGGGTGCGGCGCTGCCTTCTCCATAGAGGTTGCCGGTGAAGAACAGCTCGTCATCGTGCAGGAAGTGGAGGTGCGGCAGAAGCCTGATTTTGACGCCCTCATCGGAGCCATTCAACACGCGCTCGCCCTCGAACACGAGCTTCAGGCTTTCGCCGTCGTGCTCGTCAGGCCCGGCACGATTCCGAAGACTTCGAGCGGCAAGATTCAACGTCACGCTTGTCGCGCCGGATTCATCCAGACAACGCTGGATGTCGTGGCCGAGTGGCGCAGACCCTTTATCGCGGAGCCCGAAACGACCGACAGCGCCGCCCCGCCCGCACCTGCCCTTGAGAGCACGGGCGAGGTCGAAGAGTGGCTCCGGTCTGAGCTGGCCGCTAGGTTGAAGCTTGCCCCTTCGCACATAGAGTCGGACGAGCCCATCACCCACTACGGTCTGGACTCACTGACGGCAGTCGAGCTGACGCAGAGCATAGAGGCAGCTTTCGGCGTCAACCTGCCGGTCGCCGCGATTCTTCAGAGTTGGAGCATCGAGAGCCTCGCAGCATATCTCTTCAGTCAAGCGGTGAGCGCGGGCAACGCTCCCCGGCGCGCACTTATCGCAGCGCAGGAGAGAGAGGCCGAACACCCGCTCTCCTACGGCCAGCAGGCGCTCTGGTTCCTGCATCAACTTGAGCCGCAGAGCAGCGCCTACAATATCGCGCGCGCCGTCCGCATCGAGGCGGAGCTGGACTCGGAAGCCCTGCGCCGCTCCTTTCAAACCCTGGTTGATCGTCATGCTTCGCTGCGGACAACTTTCCACGCTCCGCGCGGCGAACCCTTTCAGCGGATTCACGAGTACATGGAGGTTTGCTTTCAGGAAGAAGATGGCGCGTCCTGGGACGCAAGCTTTCTCGACGAGCGTTTGGTCTGGGAAGCTCATCGCCCCTTCGACCTTGAGCACGGGCCGCTGCTGCGCGTCCATATCTTCACGCGCGGGCCCAGCGATCACTTCCTGCTCCTCGTCGTACATCATATCGTCGCGGATTTCTGGTCGCTGACCCTGCTCGCTCATGAGCTGGGAATCCTCTACCGCGCGGAAAAGGAGCGCCGGCCCGCGAGCCTTCCTCCGCTCTCTTTGCAATACACGGACTACGTCCGGTGGCAAAAAGAGATGCTGAACGGCGCAGCGGGCGAGAAGGATTGGTCATACTGGCAGGAGCAATTGAAGGATGTCTCGTGGCTGAACTTGCCCGTAGACCGGCCCCGCCCGCGAGCGCAAAGCTACGAGGGCGCATCGCTCAGTTTCAGGTTGAGCGAGGCCCTGACGGCTGAGCTGAAGATGATCGGCCGCGCGCAGGGGGCGACGCTTTACATGCTCCTGCTCGCGGCCTTCAAGCTGCTGCTCCATCGCTACAGCGGGCAGGAAGATATAGTCGTCGGCACGCCTACGGCCGGAAGAGGCTGGGCAGCATTGTCGGCTCTGGTGGGCTACTTCGTAAACCCTGTGGTGATGAGGGCCAGGCTGTCCGGCAATCCGACTTTCAAAGAGCTGCTGGGCCATGTGCGTCAGGTCGTGCTCGAAGCTTTCGAGCATATTGATTACCCCTTCGCGCTGCTGGTTCAGCGCCTTCAGGTCGAGCGTGACCCGAGCCGCAACACCCTCTTCCAGGTCATGTTCGTCTTGCAGAAGGCTCACCTGCCGGGCGACGATGGCTTAGCATCTTTCGCGCTCGGCGAAGCGGGCGCGCGCCACAGCCTCGGCGGCCTGCCTCTCGAATCGGTTGCGCTCCAGGGCCGCGCCGCACAGTTTGATCTCACCCTGATGATGGCCGAAGTCGAGGGCGGATTGGCGGCCTCTCTGGAATACAGCACGGAGTTGTATGAGGCGGCGACCGTCGAGCGCATGGCCCGGCACTTCACTCTGCTGCTCGAACAGATAGCCCGTGACCCAGGGCTTCCCGTCTCTCGGCTTCAGTTCCTCTCGGCCGAGGAACAGCGGCAGCTTCTCTTTGATTGGAACCAGACGCTTCGCCTCTATCCGGCGATTGAGTGCCTGCACCACACTTTTGAAGCTCAAGCGCGGCTCACCCCTTCGCGGGTGGCTGTGCGTGACGGGGAGCAATCGCTCAGCTATGGCGAGTTGAATCGCCGCTCCAATCAACTGGCTCAACACCTGCGCGCCCTGGGCCTGGGGGCCGAATCCCCGGTCGCCGTCATATGGAAGCGCACGGTGGAGATGGTCGTCTGCCTCCTGGCCGTCCTCAAAGCGGGAGCGGCTTATGTCCCCTTAGACCCGAGCTATCCGAGAGACCGCCTGCGGCTGATGATTGAAGACTCCGGGGCCGAGCTTGTCCTGGCCGAAGCGGAGTTCGCGCGGGTGTTGGACGAAGTCGCCGTTCCCCTCATCTCGCCGGATCGGATGTGGAATGAGCTGGCCGGTCTCGACGACGAGAATCCGCAGAGCCGGGCCGGTCGTGAGAATCTGGCTTATGTGATCTATACGTCGGGTTCGACGGGCAGGCCGAAGGGAGTTGCGATAGAGCACAAAAGCAGCGTCAACTTCGTGCAATGGGCCATAGAGGAGTTCACGGCCGAAACTCTCTCGGCGGTGCTGGCCTCCACCTCCATCTGCTTTGATCTCTCGGTCTTCGAGATATTCGCGCCCCTCGCTTGCGGCGGGCAAGTCTTGATGGCGGAGAATGCTCTCGATCTCGGCCGCCTGGCGGGCGGAGAGTCCGTGCGCTTAATCAACACCGTCCCGTCTGCGGCCTCGGCTCTCTTAAGGCTCAAAGCCGTCCCGCAAAGTGTGAGAGTGATGAATCTGGCGGGCGAACCTTTGCGGCGCAGCCTGGTGGATGAAATCTACAGCTCGACGCAGGTCGAAGAGGTGAACAACCTGTATGGGCCCACGGAATACACCACCTACACGACGCGGGCCAGAGTCGAGAGGGGCTCTCAAAGAGAGCCTGCGATAGGCAGGGCCATAGCCAACACGGAACTGTACATACTGGACGAAGAGCAGCAGGTAGTGGCCGTCGGAGTCTGCGGCGAGATCTACGTCGGGGGCGCAGGGTTGGCCCGCTGCTACGTGGGCAGGCCGGAGCAGACGGCCGCCAGCTTTGTGCCGCACCCTTTCGGCAGCAGAGGAGGCGAGAGACTGTACCGCACCGGAGATGTCGCCAGGTATAGAGCAGACGGAGAGATAGAGTACGTCGGGCGCAAGGACGAACAGGTGAAGGTCAGGGGTTACAGGATAGAGCCGGGAGAGGTCGAGTCAATACTGCTGGAAGAAGAGGGAGTCAAAGAATGTGTCGTCGCGCTCAGAGAGGACGCGGGCGGAGATAAACGGCTCGTCGCTTACGTCGTCGGCGCAGATGGACGAGGCCCCTCGGCCGCAGAGCTGCGCCTCTCTTTGAAGGAGCGAGTGCCCGACTATATGCTCCCCTCTGCGTTCGTCCAATTAGAGGCCCTGCCCCTCACGCCGAATGGAAAGCTAGACCGCAGAGCATTGCCCGCGCCCGAAGAATCCGGCTTCGAGCAGGAGACGGCGGTGGCGGCGCGCACTCCCATCGAGGAGATAGTCGCAGGCATCTGGTCAGAGCTGCTCGGGCTGTCGCGCGTCGGCAGTGATGCCAACTTCTTCGAGCTTGGAGGCCACAGCTTGCTCGCCGTCCAGGTCATCTCGCGCCTTCGCCACCTCTTTCATCTGGAACTGCCCTTGCGCGCACTCTTCGAGGAGCCCACCGTCTCTGGGCTCTCCCGCAAGATAGCTATGGCGGAACACTTGACGCCCGTCGCGGACTTTCTCCCCATCTCAAGGGCAGAGAGGGAGAAGCCCTTGCCGCTCTCCTTCGCCCAGCAGCGGCTCTGGTTCCTCAATCAATTGGAGCGTGACAGCGCCTTCTACAACATGCCGGCCGTGCTGCGACTGAAGGGTTATCTGCAAGGGGATGTCCTCGCGCGCAGCTTGCGAGAGATCGTCCGCCGCCATGAAGTATTGCGGACGACATTCCGGTTCGTAGACGAAGAGCCGCGCCAGGTGATCGCGCCGGAGCCGGACATTCCGCTCGTCAAGATGAGCTTGTGCGACATAGAAGAGCCTGAAGCGAGAGAGCTGCGCGCGCGGGCTTTGAGCATCAGGGAAGCCCGGGAGCCGTTTGACCTGGCCCACGGGCCGCTCGTGCGCCTGACCCTCTTGCAGCTCGGCGAGCAGGAACACTGGCTGCTCTTGACGATGCACCACATTGTCTGCGACGAGTGGTCAATCCGGATATTGATGCGCGAGCTGGCTACGCTCTACACGGCTTACGCGGCGGGCCGGGAGTCGCCGCTTGAGGAGTTGCCGGTTCAGTATGCGGATTATGCCGTGTGGCAGCGGGAGTGGCTGCAAGGCGAAACGTTGGAGCGGCAGCTCTCTTACTGGAAGCAGCAGTTGGCTGGCGCGCCCCTGGTGCTTGAGCTGCCGACGGACAGACCGCGCCCGCCAATCCAGACACACAGGGGACGGAGCGCCTCTTTTGAGCTGGCGGCAGACCTGAGCCTCAAGCTGCGGGGACTTGGGCACAGAGAAGGCGTGACCCCGTTCATGCTCTTGCTGTCAGCCTTCGCAGCTCTCCTCTATCGCTACACTGGCCAGGCAGAGATCGTCGTCGGGACGCCTTACGCCAATCGCAACCGCCGCGAAGTCGAGTCGCTGATCGGCTGCTTCGTCAACACCCTGGCCCTGCCCTTGAAGATGTCGGGCGCGCAAGGCTTCGCGGAACTGCTCGACGAGGTGCGCGAACTGGCTCTGGATGCACACGCGCATCAGGACGTAGCCTTTGAGAAGCTTGTCGAGGAGCTACAGCCGACGCGAGACCTGAGCCGCCAGCCCCTCTTTCAAGTCATGTTCGCCCTGCAAAGCGCGCCCGACCCGCGCGTAGAGCTTCCGGGCTTAAACGTCAACCTGCTGGAAACCGACACGGAGACGGCGAAATTTGACCTCACCTTCGCCCTCGCCCTGAGAGCGGAAGGGATCGGCGGGGCGGTCGAGTACAGCACGGATTTATACGACGCGGCGACAGTCGAGCGAATGATCGGCCATTTCCGCAGCCTGCTGGAAGCTATCGCCGCCGACCCGAAACAGCCGCTTTCAACTCTGGCGCTGCTGACGAAGGCCGAGCGCGAGCAACTGCTGGTCGAGTGGAATGAGACGGCGGCGGATTATCGCGCCTGCGCGCTGCATGAGCTGTTTGAGCGGCAGGCGAAGGCCACGCCCCGCGCGGCGGCGCTCATCTACGGCGACGAGCAACTGAGCTACGGCGAGTTGAACGAGAGAGCCGGGCGGCTCTCACATTATCTGAGCAGTCTGGGCGTCAGGGCGGGCGCGCGCGTGGGAATCTGTGTGAGCCGCTCTATGGAGATGATTGTAGGCTTGCTCGGGATACTCAAAACCGGCTGTACATACCTCCCGCTCGATCCTGATAACCCGCGCGAGCGATTGTCATTCATCATAGAGGATGCGCAGGCCCACCTGATCTTGACCGAGACGGGCTTGCGCGAGAAGCTGCCCGGCCTGTCGCCCAGGATTGTCAACCTTGAAGAGATAGCCCTTGACTGCCCTGCGGCATGGGACGAGAACCGGCCAGCCCTCCCGGCCGAGAGTCCCGCTTACTTGATTTACACTTCGGGCTCAACCGGCAGGCCCAAGGGAGTGCTGGTTTCGCACGCCGCGATCTCCAATCACCTACAGTGGATGGCCGAGGAGTTCCCGCTCTCAACCGGCGACCGTGTCTTGCAAAAGTATTCGATCAGCTTCGACGCGTCCGTGGTCGAGATATTTCACCCGCTCATGTCCGGCGCTTGCCTGGTGATTGTCGAGCCGGGAAGACAGCACGACATCGCGCACCTCGTCGAATTGATGATTAAGCAGCGGGTGACGGCGATAGACGTAGTGCCGACGATGCTGAAGTTCCTCCTTGAAGAGGAGCGGCTCGCCGAGTGTCAAAGCCTGCGGCGGGTGGCCTGCGGCGGAGAGTCGCTTGAGGCGCAATTGGTCGCACGATTCTATCAACGCCTGGAAGGTGTGGAGCTGAGTAATCTCTATGGGCCCACGGAAGCGACCGTCGGGGCGACCTTTTATAAGCTGAGCCGCCCGGCCGCCGTGCCCGGAGTAGCCATCGGCCGCCCCATCGCCAACTCGCAACTCTACATCCTGGATCGTTATCAAGAGCCTGTGCCCGTAGGAGTGGCGGGCGAGATATACATCGGCGGGAAAGGCTTGGCCCTCGGATACTGGAATCAGCCCCGTTCTACGGCGGAGAAATTTATCCCCGACCCGTTCGGTAAAGAGGACGGCGCGCGGCTCTACAGGACGGGTGATCGCGGACGCTACTGGCCGGACGGGAACGTGGAGTTTCTCGGCCGCAGCGATTATCAGGTAAAGATACGCGGCTACAGAATAGAGGTCGAAGAGATCGAAGCGGCGCTGCGCAGACACCCGGCCATCCGTGAGGCCGTCGTGATGGCAACCCGCAATGAGCGCGGCGACCAGCAATTGACCGGCTATCTCGTCCCGGATGGGCCGGGGCCGACCGGCGGCGAGCTGCGACAGTGGCTAGAAAATAGTTTGCCGGGCTTCATGATTCCGGCGTCATTTACGGTCACGGACGAGTTACCGCTGACGCCAAACGGAAAAGTTGATCGGCAGGCGTTGCGCGACATTGCGCCGCGCCGCGCCGAGGCTCTGGAAAGCGCCCTCGGGCCACGCTCTACGGAAGAAGAGCTGCTCATTACGATCTGCTCCGAGCTGCTCGGGGTGCGAAATGTTTCCCCCTCCGACAATTTCTTCGGGCTCGGAGGCCATTCTCTTCTCGCGACGCAACTGCTCGCGCGCATCCGCCAAGTATTCGGCGTCGAGCTTCCTCTTCGCGCCCTGTTTGAGTCAAGCTCTTTGGCAGACCTCGCCCGCCGCATCAAGCACTCGATGATGGAAGAGCGTGGGCTGCGGATTCCCCCCCTTGGGCCAAGATCGCGCCGAGCCTCGCGCCAATCTCAGGGCGAACAGTTATTGCCCCTGTCATTTGCCCAGCAGCGATTATGGTTTCTGGAACAGTTAACGCCCGGCACTTCCGCCTACAACATTGCGACCGTGATTCGCCTCGCCGGCCGACTCGATCAAAGCGCACTGCTGCGCGGCCTCAACGAGATAGTCAGCCGCCACGAATCCTTACGCACCAGCTTTCATCTCAAGGCGGGCGAGCCCGTGCAGGCGATAACAGAAGGGCTGAAGATAGAGATGGGCTTCGTGAGCCTCGCCGCTCTGCCGCGCGAGGAAAGGGAGCGGGCGTGGCGAAGAATGGCGGCCGAAGAGGCGCGCAAGCCCTTTGACTTGCAGCGAGCGCCACTCCTGCGCGCAAGCCTTTTAGAGATTGAGAGGGACGAGCACCTGTTGTTTGTGACCATGCACCACATCGTCAGCGACGGCTGGTCTCTAACAATCTTTGCGCGGGAGTTAGCCAGCACCTACGAAGCATACAGAAGAGGAGCGCAGTCGCCTCTCAGTCCGTTGAAGCTGCAATACCCGGACTATGCGGAGTGGCAAAGGCAGTGGCTTACAGCAGAACTGCTTGACGAACAGCTACGCTACTGGCGCTCTCAACTCTCCGACTTGCAGCCCATGCACCTGCCGACAGATCATCCTCGCTCGGCTGTCTTAAGCTACGAGGGAGCAAGTTATGAGGTGGAGCTGAGCCGCGAGTTGACGGATGCCTTGAGAGAGCAGAGCTTGAGGGAGGGAGCAACGCTTTACATGACGTTGCTCTCGGCCTTCTCGGTGCTGCTGCGGAGGATGAGCGGAGGCTCGGAGGCTGTAATCGGGACAGTGGTGG
>DASVQF010000031.1:0-136131 GCA_036389315.1 Pyrinomonadaceae bacterium | reverse complement strand
CCTGAGACACTCCAGTTATAGGTCAGCGTCATGTTGGGCGGCCCACCCGAAACATTCGCCGTCACAGTAGCCGACTGTCCCAACTCTACTAATGCCGTCGGACAATCCACCGTGATCGTCGGACACAGCGGCACACAGTCGCATTCGTTGACTGTGACGGTCGTCGATGAGAAGGATACGCAGCCGCATCCGTCATCGACTTCCACCGTCGCAGTGTAAGTGCCGGGGCTCACTCCGGCCAGGTTCCAGGTCACATTCGGCCCGTCGCCTGTGATCTGTCCACCTGTGGTCGAATAGGTGTACAGCAGTGTATCGCCGTCCGGGTCAGTCGCCGTGGCCGTCAACTGCACTTGATCGGAAGAAGGCGTGCAGGCCGGGTTGGGCCCGAAGCCAGCCTGGCAGTTGGCCGCCTTGGTGACGGTCGCACTCGAAGCCGTCAGATTGACGGTCGGCGGCTGGTTGGGAAGAATCTCGGGAGCGCGCGCATTCCGATGTCCGATCCAGAACTGGAACAGAAATCCATGCGGGTCTTCCGATTGACGGAATCCGAGCGGGAACCCGTTAGCCGTCGCCGCCCCGCTTCTGGCCGGCACTGTGAAGGTTCCGCCCGCCGTCAAGCCCGGTCGCGGCGGGATGATGATCGTGCTCGACGCCACCGTCGTGTTGAAGTTCACGTCGTTGAAGAGGTCAGAGTCCTGCTGATCTAAATGCATCCGGTATGCAGCACTGATCCCCCACCACCTCCGCGGGAAGATCCTTACCCCAGCCAGAAACTCGATCGGATTGTTCTCAAACGCATTCGGTGTCCTGCCACCCACATAACGAATCCCCCGAAACTCCGCGATCGGCTGGAAATGCTTGTTTACGGGGAAGTCCGCTCCAATCCCGAACTGGAACTCGTCCGGCCTGTCCAACAACACAAACTCTCCGGTCGGAAACTCTCCCGAAGGGTTGGAGTTCAGGATGTAGGTCGCATTGACTGAGAGGTTCGCCGAGCGTGACAGTCGCCCTGAAAGTACTGCACCCAATCCGAAGTCACCCATGTCACCGCCAGGGCTGGCCCCTCTCTGCAACTGATTGAAGGAGGGCAGATCATCGGCATGATCGCCGTACCAGCGATAGAAGCCGACGAGGGCAAAGCCGAGGGGATTGTTGACATCGGTCAGGAGCCACTTGCCGCCGATGACGTAGGTGGAGAAGGCTGTCTGCCCGTACAGTCGGTTGATGAAGGGTGCATCAGGCAGGTAGGCCGGTGCAATCGTAAACGTCGTCGGCACCGTCAACTGTCCCTGCACAGCGTTGTTCGGCGCTGCTACTGTGCCCGCCGCCGGGAACGGGAAGGTCGTCGTCGCCAGCACAACGCCCGGCAGGATGCCTCCGACCACAGAACCGATGCCGGGGAAGTTATCCGCCGGCCCGAAATTACCACTGTTGTTCTGTGCGACGGGCGGGCCCAAGGTCGCGTTGAAGCCGGGGAAGCCGGCAAACGCGCCTAAGCCGCCGAATATGCCACCCGGCCCAAGACCAAATGTTGGGCCAGGCCCTCCCACGAACGGAAACTGCACAAATGGCTGCCCCGATAAATAGTAGGTGTTAAAGGCCGAGCCGGCGGGAAATGCTGCCGCGCAGGCCGGGCAGAAGGGCGGTCTGAACAGAGCCACACCGGCTAGAGTGCCAACGTTCGGCCCCGAAGGAGCCAAAATAATAGCCGGCCCGGAACCTCGCGCCGTCGCCGAAAAATTCACCTGCGAGTTGGGTAAATAGAAACTCGACAAGTTCAATGGGCTATTGACTTTGATCCCGCGATACATGTCGGTCTGGAAAAACAGTTCCAGATGATCCGAGATACCGATCTGGAAAGAGGCCGGAATCTCCGTAATGTCGACATCTCCGGGGTCACGGTCAAAGTTCGAGTAGGCCCAGGAAAAGGTGAACTCGCCGCGGCGCAAGGTCGACCCGTCATAGATTGTAAAGAGACCGGTGGGGCCTCCCGGGGGGCCGCCCGTGCCGACCGTTGGAGCCTGGTTTCTGGGATCGGTCTCCGACCTCTGTGTCTGAGCCAGCACTGAGGCACACAGCACTAGCATGATGAACGTCGCTAAGGACGCTCTGCTCGCGAATCTCATCGCATTCCTCCTGCGAAATGAGTATAGAAAATTAGCGTATGGACAGCCCGTGCTTTCAGGGCCAGGGTGGTTGGGCAGATGTCTTTGTATCAATCTGTTCATCTCGCTGAAGACGAAATCTCCACTGATACACATCGCGCTTCACCGTGACCGGGGCGCGCGGACGCTCCAACTACAAGCGTGCAAATGATAAGTGAAAGTAGAACTGCTACCGCCCTTCGACCGAAATTCTCTTGTAGACGGAGCGGAGCAGCGAGAGGAGACAAGCATTTAGTGTGCTCGCATAGAGGTTGCTAGAACTACCCCTTACGCCTCCCGACTGTTCTGGTTGTACTGCGAATTCTAAAACGCCCCTGTTTATACGAAACAGTTGCGTTGATGTCAACGATTCCGGTGCAGTGGACGAGCCCGCCATGGTGACTGGCAGAATGCCGCACACACTGAATTCCGGCGAACCATACTCTACCTTGGCGCGGAAATCAAGACTTTTTCACAACTTAGCGTGAAAAACATATTGTTTTTCCGTCACGCGTAAATGCCCCTCATGCGGGTGTCGTAGGCCACGCGATCAATCGCCAGCATATAGGCGGCGGTTCTGGTATCGACCGCGTGGGCGTCCGCATAGCGGCAGAGATCGTTAAAACTGGCGACCATTTTGTCCTGAAGCCGTTCGTTGACGACATCTTCGCGCCAGAAATAGCCCATTCTGTCCTGCACCCACTCGAAATAAGAGACGGTCACCCCGCCGGCATTGGCAAGAATGTCTGGGATGACGAAAATCCCCTTTTCGTGCAGGATTTTATCGGCGGCAGCCGTGGTCGGCCCGTTAGCTCCTTCGGCCAGCACCTTGCACTTGATGCGGTCAGCGTTTTGCGAAGTGATCTGGTTTTCGGTGGCCGCAGGCACTAGGACATCACAGGGAAGCTCAAGCAATTCCTGGTTGCTCAGGCGCTCGACGCCCGGAAAATCGTCAAAAGAGCGGGTTTGTTGCAGGTGGCGCAGGGCTTCCGGGATGTCTATGCCGTTCGGGTTGTAGATAGCGCCGTGCACGTCCGAGATGGCGACGACCTTATAACCGGCTTCGTGAAGGAGGCGCGCGCCGATGCCGCCGACGTTGCCGGAGCCCTGGACGACGACGCGTGTCGAAGGCGGGCTCATCTTAAAGCGCTTGGCCGCTTCGTTGACGACGAAGAGAATGCCCCGGCCGGTGGCTTCGCGCCTGCCCGTAGAGCCGCCCAGGTCGATGGGCTTGCCCGTCACGACGGCCGTCACTGTATGGCGGGCGTGCATCGAGTAGGTGTCCATGATCCAGGCCATCGTCTGCTCGTTGGTATTCATGTCGGGCGCGGGCACGTCCTTCTCGGGCCCGATGAAGTCCAGCAGCTCCGATGCGTAGCGGCGCGTCATGCGCTCAAGCTCGCCCATAGACATTTGCGACGGGTCGCAGATGATGCCGCCCTTCGCGCCGCCGAACGGGACGTTGACGACGGCGCACTTCCAGGTCATCCAGGCGGCCAGTGCTCGGACTTCATCTAAGGTCACGTCGGGCGAGTAGCGTATGCCCCCCTTGGCGGGCCCGCGCGCGAAGTTGTGCTGCACACGATAGCCCTCAAAGACCTCTATGCGCCCAGAGTCCATACGGGTCGGGATGTAGACCTTCAACTCACGATTGGGCACGCGCATGACGGCGTACAAGTCCGGGTCTAGGTCAAGCAGTTGCGCCGCGCGGTCAAAGCGCGACATCATCGATTCAAATGGATTGTCTTCCTTGATCTCCCGCACATCATCCACCATGGCACTTGACATAAGCACCTCCTGCAAACAAACCAGTGATAAGTGACGAGTGACGAGTGACGAGATAAAAGCTTTTCAGCTTGCCACTCGTCACTTATCACTTGTCACTGCCTTTAGGGTTTCGTTCATCGAGCCCGTGCGATAGCCGTGCAGGTCGAGCGTCACGTAGCGAAAGCCGAGGGCCCGAAATTTGGCGGCCAGCTCGTCGACGACTTCACGCCGCAGGGCGCGATCCAGTTCCTCGGGCGCGATCTCAAGGCGCACCAGCTCGTCATGGTGACGCACTCGGAATTCGCGAAACCCAAGCGAGCGCATAATCTCTTCGCCGCGATCGACGGTCGCCAGTCGCTCGATAGTAACGGGCGTGCCGTAGGCTATGCGCGACGAAAGACAGGGGCTCGCCGGCTTGTCCCATGTCGGGAGACCTTGACGACGGCTCAGCACGCGGACTTCGCGTTTGCTCATTCCGACTTCGACGAGCGGAGAGCGGACGCCATGCTCTGCGGCCGCCGTTCTGCCGGGACGAAAGTCGCCCAGGTCGTCCGTCGTCGAGCCGTCAACGACGCAGGCGAGCCCTTGCTCTCGGGCAAGCGGCGAGAGCTTTCCGTACAGCTCCGTCTTGCAGAAGTAACAGCGATTGGACGCGTTGGCCCGGTAGCGTGGGTCGTCCATCTCTTCCGTGTTGATCGTCTTCTGCCGAAAGCCGAATCGCTCGGCCAGTTGGGTCACCTCAAGGCGCTGATGCTCTGCGAGGCTCGGCGACTGTCCCGTCACACAGAGCGCGCGCTGGCCCAACTCCTGCGTGGCGATGAGGGCGACATAGGTGCTGTCCACGCCTCCGGAGAAGGCGACCAGGACTGAGCCCATCTCGCGCATGAGCGCGCGAAGGCGCTGCTCCTTGGCATCTGCGTCAAGCACTGCCTGCTCTTCGGCCGCAGATTCTTCGATCACGTAATTGCTCACAGCTTATTCCACTCTCAGGCAAATCAAGAGCGCCTGCAACTCTCACCGAAAGACTTCGCTTCTATTATTGATAGGATATTATTTCCCAATGTGCGGCCGATGTTATCGCAAGCCTCCCCGGAGCGCAACCGAAGCAAGGAGCAGGGCTCAAGGAATTGGAGCTTGCGGGCGTTTCCCGTCTCGAATCTGAGAGCGATGCTTTTCATCCCCCGTCGCTTCGCATTTCCACAGGCTTTTCTGTTAAGATCACAGCCTCCCCCAGCGTTTTCCTGTTTCTCTCTGAATTAAGATCAGGCGACACTCTTCGGGTCGCAGTCTTTACGAAATGCTTTTCAGATTTCGTTTTCGGGCATTTATCTTCCTGGCTCTCGCGCTGGCACTCTCATGCGCCTCGCCGGCGGTTGCACAAAATAGCGATGACGGCTTTACGGAGCGGGCTGCCGATCCCGTCAGGCTTTTCGAGAAGGGGCAGGACGCGCACCAGAAGGGCGAGCTACGGCTCGCGCTCGAATTCTACGAAGAGGCCATCAAGGCGCGGCCGGAATTTCCCGAGGCTGAGTATCAGCGCGGGGTCGCGCTCGTCGCGCTGGGTCGTTTGCCCGAAGCGGAGAAAGCTTTTCGCCGTGCGGCAGAGCTGCGGGCCGACTGGGCCCTGCCGCAGGCTGCGCTCGGCGCGCTGCTCGTGCGCCTGAATCGTCAAGCAGAGGCGCAGGCCCAGCTTGAGCGCACGCTGAAGCTGGACTCGGGAAACGTCACGGCGCTGCTGACCCTGACGGACGTGTACCTGCGCGGGAAGGCTCCTTCTTCAAGCCTGCAACAGCTCTCGGGCCAATTGCAGCAGGCGACGGCCAAAGAGGGCGCACAGGCTTCGCTCTGGGCTGCGCGCGGCTCCATCGAGCGGGCGCTGGATGAGAAGAAGGCCGCGCTCACAAGCTTTGACCGTGCGCTCGGCATTGACCCGAACGACTTACAGGCGCGCTTGGAGCGGGCGGAACTGCGGGCCGAAGCGGGCGATTTCGAGCGCGCTCTGGAAGACGCTGGCGTTGCGCGCAGGCTCGCGCCGCAATCAGTCAACACGGCCCTGGTGCTCGCCAGAGTCCTGGCCCGCGCGGGAAAAAAAGAGGAGGCCCGGAGAACGCTCGAAGCCCTGGACGACGCCTCGAAGCAGTTGCCGGAAGTCGTCTCTTTAAAGAATGCGATTCTGGCGAGTGATACGAACACGGCCGAGGGCTGCGCGGCTCTGGAAAAGCTCCTGGCGACGGACGAGCGTAACGCTGCGCTGCTCGCGCGACTGGGAGCCTGTTACCGCATCAGCAATCCGTCGCGTTCCTTAGAGCTTTATCGTCGCGCCAACGAGCTTGACCCATCCACGATTGATTACGCGACCGGCTACGTCTCGGCCCTGGTGCAGGCTCGCAGGTTTGCCGAGGCGGTCTTGATCGCGCGCCGTATTCTGGCGGTTGCGCCCGACAACTACACGGCCCATGCCAACCTGGCGACGGCGCTCTACGAGTTGAAGCGTTTTCAGGAGGCGCTCGTGGAATACGACTGGCTGCTCGCGGCCAAGCCAGACCTCGTAGTGGCATACTTCTTCATTGCAACCGCGCACGACCTTATGGGCCAATACCCGGAGGCGCTCGCCGCATACGAAAAGTTTCTGGCGCGGGCCAACCCGGCCGAGAATCAGTTGGAGATTGACAAGATCAACCTGCGGCTCCCTTCCCTGCGCCGCCAGATTGCGCGCGGCGAAGGAGCCAAGCGGAAGAAGAGCGGGCAGTGAGGAGCCGGAGGGCGAAAAAATTTTTGGGCCAGGGGCCGATAAAAGCTTTGTAATATTTCGCGAGAAGATTTACTATTGAGGCTCAGCGACAGTCCCCAAGGGTTCTAAACAGCAAAGACGAACACGCCATGTATTACTCACGTCACTTCGTACAGACGCACACGACCGTGAGTCTCTGCGCACTCATGGGCTTCCTTTTCTGTTTCGCTCCGGCCGCGCCTGGACAGGACAAGGGCTTGCAATTCATGCCCGCGCCGCCGCCTCTGAAATCCGTCTCGCGTGACGAACGCTCGCAGCTTGCCTCTTCGCGCGACCCCAAGACGCGGATGCGCGCCACGATTGAGATGGCCGATGCCCGCCTGGCGCGCGCCGAGCAGCTTGCCGGTGGAGAGCAGTACGCGGCCGCCTGCGAGCAGCTCGGGAGCTACCAGGGATTGATCGAAGATTTCATGCTCTTCCTGAACGGGAACGAGAAGAAGAACAAGCTGCGCGACATCTATAAACGTTTGGAGATCAGCCTGCGCGCGCAGGGCGCACGCATAGAGGCCATCCGCCGCGTCACGCCCTCCGAGCACGCCGTCAACGTCAAGGCGATTCTGGAATACGCCTATCAGGCGCGCACCGTCGCCCTCAACTCTTTCTTCGGCGACGCGCTCGCCAGCGATGTCGCGCCCGTAAAGGAGCAGACCTCCGCCGAAGCGCCCACTACGGCGGAAGCGTCCGTGAGCCCGCCGGAAGAGAAGCAATGAGTGTGAGAAGGATTTGTCCCTCGGGCCTCGCCTGCCTGCTCCTCTGCGCCCTTATCGGTTCCCCTCTCATGATGGCTGCGGGCACGCCTGCCCCGCGTCGTGATCCGCTGACGGAAAAGGAAGCAGACCTCGTGCGCGAGGCGCAGGCTTTAGATAAGCGCACGGAGGTCTTCACCAAAGCCGTCGAGAGAAGGCTCCTGGCCCTCGCGGGCCCAAGCGCCGCCAACTCCAAACAGGCGCAGAAGGATGCCGAGAAGTGGGGCGAGCTGCCGCAGGGGACGCGCGCCGAGCTGCTCTACGACATCGCAGGCATCCTCGACGAAGCCGTCACTAATATAGAAGATGTCGGCTCACACAATGCCAAGAGCAGCCTGATCCCGAAATCCTTACGCATCCTGGCCGAGGCTTCCAACCGCTTTCTGCCACAGTTGACGGCCATGCGCGAGCGGGCGCAGGAAGAGCGCGAAAAGGATGCCCTTGAGCGAGCCATCGAAGGCGCGCAGGAGATCATCACGGCCGCCAGCAAGCTCCCACCGGAAACCCAGCCGACGGGCAAGCCGAAAAAGCAGAAGGGCTGACGGGCGAAAGGACAACCCCAAAGAGATGGAAAATAGATACTATCCGGGCGTCGAAGCCGACACGACGCAATTGATGACGGAGCTTCGCAACCTCTTCGACTCGGACTACGAAGTGCAGACCATGCAGGTCTCCTCGACCGCCGTCTTGCAGGCGCGCAAGACCAGCACGCTCAGAGACCTGACGGGTCTCTCCACCGCTCTGACGATCAAGGTCACGCCCGAGCACGGCGGCACGCGCGTCGAGATCGGAATGCAGAAGTGGTTCGACAAGGCTGCCGTCGCGGCGGCCGCAGTGATTCTCTCCTGGGGACTGTTGCTCGCTTTGCCCGCGCTCGGCGCTTACTGGCAATACAAGCTCACGGAAGACGCCTGGCGGATTATCGAAGAGCACATCGCGCGCAAGGCCGGAGGCTACGTTCCCCCTATGCCCGGACGCTGCGGCACGTGCGGCGCGGCCAACAGCGCCGGCTCAGGCTTCTGCTCGACCTGCGGTGCGAACATGCGCGTCGGCCTCACCTGCTCCTCCTGCGGAGCCGAACAGAAGGACGCCTCCGCGCGCTTCTGCAACCGCTGCGGCAAACCCATCTCGGCCAGTTAATCAAAGCGGGATTCAAACAGGATTGTCAGGATGAAAAAAGCAGAAGGCACGTCTGCTGTCTTGAACGCTTTTCTTTCATCCTGACAATCCTGACAATCCTGTTAAGTCCTTCCCTGTAAAATTCTTCTTGGAAAACTGCCGGACTTAGCGCAAAATATGCGCGTTCAGCTTGCCGTCAACCGCAGCCAGCCGCCTCGTGCGCCGGCCACGCTCTTTTATTCATCGCTCCCTTCCTGCTCCCAGGGGTCTTTTCCAGTGGCCTTGTTTTCATGATCGGTCGGACAGTCTCTCATTACAGAATAGTCGAAACGCTCGGCGAAGGCGGGATGGGCGTCGTCTACGCGGCCGAGGACTTGAGCCTCGGGCGCAGAGTCGCCATCAAGTTCCTCTCGGCCGGGGCCGACGATAAGCAGTTTCGCGCCCGCTTCCTGCGCGAGGCCCGCGCCATCTCGCAGCTCTCGCACCCGCACATCGCCGTCATCTACGATTACGGCGAGACCGAAGACGATCAACCCTACATCGTCATGGAGATGGTCACGGGGCGAAACCTGAGCGAGCTGCTGCGCGCGGGGCCGCTCTCGGTCAGGCGCACGGTCGAGATCGTCTGCGCCGTCGCCGAAGCTCTCGGCGAAGCGCACGCACAAGGGATCATCCATCGCGACATCAAGCCGTCGAACGTCATCCTCAATGATCGCGGCCACGTCAAGGTTCTGGACTTCGGGCTCGCCAAGCAGTTCAAAGAGGCGAGAGAGCGCAACTCCTCCGATCCTGAAGCGCAAACTCTGCTGACGATGAATACGCAGACCAACGCTGTCGTCGGCACGCCTCGTTACATGTCGCCGGAGCAGGCCAAGAGCGCGCCCGTCGGCCCGCGCAGCGACCTGTTCGCACTCGGCGCGCTGCTCTACGAATGCCTGACTGGCAAGCCGCCCTTTATGGGCGCAAACGCCATCGAGACCATCGCGCAGGTCATACACGTTGACCCGCCTCGGCCCTCCACTCTTAACCGGCAGGTTCCGCCCGCGCTCGACCGCGTGACGCTGCGCGCGCTCTCGAAGGACGTGGAGCAGCGATACCAGTCGGCCGAAGAGATGCTCGACGATCTGCGCGCGGTCGAAGAGGTGCTCAGGGAGAGCGGAGACCGCTCCGGCTGGTCTACGAGGCGGATACGCAGCAGCGCCGAGACGCGCCAGTTGTCGGCCGTCTCCGGCAAGCTGCAAAAGCGACCGTACCTCTACGTCCTCGCTTCTCTGGCCGTGCTGGTCTTTGCCACGCTCGTCTACTTCGCTTTCAATCGCTGGTGGCGGCCAGTGCACTATCAACCAACGGCCGAGGCGCAACGCTGGTACGAGAGGGGCACGAACGCTCTGCGCGAGGGGGCCTACTTTCAGGCCAGTAAGATGTTGGCCCAGGCCATCAGCAGTGATGAAAAATTCGCTCTGGCCCATGCGCGACTGGCCGAAGCCTGGGCCGAGATGGATTACACGAGTCACGCCAAGGACGAGATGCTGCGCGCCGTCTCGCTGATTCCGAACCGCTCGGCCCTGCCGCAGCTCGACGCGCTCTACATGGACGGCGTCAACGCCCTCGTCTCAAGAGACTTCGACTCGGCCGTCAAGGCTTATGCCGAGATCGCGCGCCTGAGGCCGAAGGACGCGGCCGCGCGTCTTGATTTGGGGCGCGCTTACGAGAAGAACGACGACACGGTGAATGCCATTAAGAGCTATCTGGAGGCGGCACAGCTCGACCCGTTCTACGGCGCGGCGTACCTGCGCGCGGCCGTGCTCTACAGCCGCCAGCAGGATGTCGAGCGGGCCAGCGCCGCGCTCGAAAAGGCCGAATCGCTCTTCCAGGTTTCCGGAAACCTCGAAGGACGCACCGAAGTCCTCTATCGTCGCGGAGCGCTCCTGCGAGACACAGGAAAGCTTTCGCAGGCGCGGGCCCAGCTCGAACAGGCGCTCGCGATGGCGACCGCCAACAGCAACGAGTCGCAGAAGGTCAACGCCCTTCTCGGTCTCAGCCGCCTCTCATACATAGAGGGCTCGCCCGCCCGTGAACAGGAGTACGCCAAACAGGCCATAGCCTTTGCGCAGCAGAACGGCGTCGAGATTCTACTGATGCGCGGCTTGAACGAGCTTGGACTGGCGCAGCAGGAGTCGGGCGACTACGACGGTGCGGCCGAACAGTTCCAGAAGTCGCTTGAGCTTGCGCGTCGCAACAACGTCTCTTACCTGGAAGGCGTGAGTTTGATTAACCTCGCGGGCCTGCGCATCCAGCAGTTGCGTACCGAAGAAGGCTTGCAGTATGCCGAACAGGCGCGCGCCATCTTCGAGCAGGGCAACTATCGCAAGGATATTTCGAGCGCCCTGACGAGCATCGGCCGCGCGCGCCGTCGCCAGGGCGAGTACGCGACGGCGCTTAGTATCTTCGAGCAGAAATTGCAGCTCGCCAACGAGGCGAGCGACCAAAGGCAGATCGCCTTCTCGCTCGGAGAGATAGCCATGCTGCTCTACGAGCAGGAGCGTTACACGGAGGCGCTGCGTCGCTACGAAGAGAGTTATGCGATCAGCCGTCCGCTCGGCGCGCGCGTCGTCCTCGCCTACAACCTGCTCTTTCGCTCTAACCTGCTCTGGCGCTTGGGCCGCTATGAAGAGGCGCGCGCGGCCCTGGACGAAGCGACTGAGCTGGCCAATCAGCCGGCGGGCAAGATCAAGTCCCTGCTCGTAGATGTCCCTTTGCGCGAGGCGCAGATGGCGCTCGGCCAGCGCCGCTTCTCGGAAGCGCAGGCCAAAGCACAGCAATCGCTGGACGCCTCGGGCACGCAATATGAAGTGACGGCTATTGAAGCCAAGTTCACACTGGGGCTAGCGCGTGCGCGCGCCTCCTCTGCTTCGGCTGCTGTCGGCAGGCGGCTCTGCGAAGAAGCCTCGGCGCAGGCTATGAAGGCTGGCGACGCGGCGCTGCTCTCGAAGGCGCTGCTGGCGCTCGCGGAGGCCGCGCTTGAGAGCGGAGACGCAGGCGGCGCACTGAAATATGCGCGGCAGGCGGCGGAAAGATGTGCGCGCGCCGGGCAGTTGGAGTCGCTCTGGCGGGCCCACTCGATTGCCGGTCGCGCCAGCCTCTCGCAGCAGGACGAAGCGGCGGCGCGCGACGAGTTCACGCGTGCCCGCGAAACTCTTTCACAGCTTGAACAACAGTGGGGGTCTGAAGCTTTCAAGGGCTATATGGCCAGACCAGACGTTCAGACCTCTTACAATCAACTCGGCGGCCAGTAGCCCGGCCGCCCGGTTATTCCCATCAACAAGGAGAAACAAGATGCGCCAGGAAAAACCGAACGACGAAGCGAACCAAAAGCAGTCGCATGGTGAAGGCCAGCCGCAGAAACCGGGCGAAGGGGCCGCACACGATGCTCAAGACGATGAGATGCATGCTGTCGAGAATGAAGAGGTGCGTGGCTACGGCGAGCCGACGGACGGCAGCGGCGGCGGCGGCGACCAAGTCTCCACCGTCCCGTAAGCCTGCTGCGCCTGCCGCGCCCCTGACCTGACCGGGGGAGCTGTTTCCTGAAACGAGTCTCAGGCCGCAACCGCACCTCAGCTTCACCAGACGGATGAGAGAACCGTACTGTTTAGACTCGTGCCAATCCCAAACGACAGAACGAGGCTCAGGCCAAAGTTCCTGAGCCTCGCACTGCCGCGACATGGTCGCCATTACTGTAGCGACAGAAGGTACGTGACGAGCGCGTCGAAATCGCTCGCCGAGAGGTGCGACGTTTTGCCGTGCGTATCTTTAATGACCCGTATGTTGTTGGCCGCCAGGGCCGGGTTGATCTGTCCTCCGATGACGAGCGGAGCCAGATTGTCCGTGCCGAGCCGGTCTATCTGCGCCTTGCCGCTTGAGTCCCGAATGAACGGACTGTCGAGACTGACGTAGAGTTGGCCCATGCCGTCGCCTGCAAGGCCGCCCGCGCTGTGACCGGGAGCGATGGGCACTTCGGTCGGCAGGTTATTGGGCCCACGCCTATGGTCTGTGCGGACTGTGCGGAAGTTGAATCCGCGCTCGCCCGCCAGCAGGAGCGGCGAGTCAGGCGCGAGAAGCAGCTCGCGCAACGTGTGCGCGAAGCCGTAATGGAGCCAGCGCGGCACGCTGTCCCAGAAGGTGCGCAGGTGTTTGGTATTGCGGCTGCTGAAGTTCTGCGGCGTGCCTACGTCCTGCGGCGGGCCAAAGCGTGTGAAGAAGTAATCGTTCTGCGGGCGGAAGAATGGGCCGTCGCCGTCCACGGTCGATTCGCTGATGACGCCCGGCTCGTGTATGTTGAAGTCCTGGAAGGTATCGTCCACCACCCCGTTCGTCATCTTATTGCCGTTGTGATGACAATCGGCGCACCCGGCCCCTCCGTCCCTGACTTTCGCCGTAAATATCTGCTTGCCGCGTGCGACCTTTGCCGCCAGCGCCTCGTCCGGGAACTGCGTCATCGGATTTGGGAAGCGCCGCGTCTCGTTCTGTGACCAGAGGATTTGCAGGTAGGCCATGTCGTAGTAGCCGACCTTGAAAGCCTTGCCGTTGAGATCGGGCCGTCCGATGGCCGAGGAGTTTTCCGCCGTCTTATCCAGGACATACTGTTCGCGGGCCTTGAAGCGATCCACGGCATTGGCCTGCGGGAAGAGCGGAGTTGGAGCGCGCTCGCCCAGCAGCACTTCGCCGTTGCAGGCCGAAGCATAAGCCATGAAGTCGTTATTGAGCCCCTCGTACCACTCTGGCCAGTTGTCCGAGATGTCCTTGTTCTGCGGGCAGACCTTCGTGCCGCCCACGGCATTGGCCGCGACGTTCCACTGGCAGCCGTCCTGGCGTCCGTCCCAGTGACAGAAGCCGCAGGACTTCTGCCCGTCGTCCGAATAGGCGGAGGAGAAGAACCAGCGCAGGCCCACCTCTTCATCCGTGGCGAAGAGCCCTTTGCCGTTGCTGCCCGTCGTCGGGTCAACGGTCGAGGGCGTCACGCCGACCGCCGTGTAGCCTAGTCTTTGCAGGTTGCCGCTCTGGTCAACGCTGAGGAACGAGACATCCTCGGTTTGCAGATTGGCGACGTAAATAGTCCTTCCGTCGGGCGAAGCCTCGACGCCCTGCGGCGTGATGCCGCCGGTGAACTCTATGCCGAGCGGAGTGAGAAGCTGCGAAGGGTCTGTTGCGCCCTGGTTGATGCGGAATGCCTGCACCTTCTCGGAATGGGCCATCGTGACGAAGAGCAGGTTGCCGCGAATGCTCATCTGTTCGGGGCCGCTGCCCTTGATGATCTTCTGCGCGTCCGAGTGGTCGTGCAGGTCTACGTACTGGCCCGCGATGACCAGTTGCGAGATGTCCCGGCCCTCGTCAACGTAGCGATAGACGAACTGGTTCGTTGCAGTGTCGAAGATGTTCAGCTCGCTGCCGATGTCGTCAAAGGTCGTGGCCTTGGTGGCATCGGTCATGACGGGCGTATAGCCGAGGGGCTGCCCGTTGTTGCGAATCGCCTGGCCGCTCGCGTCCTTCGCCGGCAGGCCGTGCCCCGTCTCGCGCTCGTTCAGTCGCGTGTTGGTCTCCTGCCCGCTGACTATGCCCCAGCGCCCGGCGATCTTCACGTCGGTCGAGAGCCCGCCGACGGGCAGGACTTTGACGAGCTGGTTCGCGTCAGCCTCGACGTTGATGGCGGCGATGGTGTGGCCCAGAGTGTTCGCTACGTAGAGAGTCTTGCCGTCGGCGCTCAAGTCCAGGTCACGCGGATTAGTGCGCTCCAAATCGGTCGTGCCCGTCGGAATCTCTCCGATGAGAGTAAAGAAGGGCCCAGGCTCAACGCGGTAGGCGCGCACCTCGTCTTTGAAGCGGTCTGTCAGGTAGAGCCGTGTGCCCGTGCTGTTGAAGATAAGCTTTTCGGCGTAGAAGCCCGTCTCGAACTCGCCTATGATGGCGTCGGTCGTCGTGTCTATCACGCTCGCGAAGTTGCCATACTGATTGAGGACGACGAGGTAAGGGTTCTGGTAGATGGCAGGGTTCAGGGGCGCGACTTTGAGGCCGATGGGCCTGAGGCCCCGCGTCTGACCGGGCGGCCGCAAGTCTATCCAGTTGACGGCGCGGCGGCTGCTCGTGTCCACCACGGCCACGCGCCAGTCCGGATAGCCTTCCCTGCCGGGCAGCGCGACATAGAGTTTCCGCCCGTCCGCAGTCAGGGCCAGAGAGCGCGGCTGGCTGCGAAAGGGCTGCTTGACGTGAGGCCAGAGCTGGTTGCCGCTCTTGACCACGGGGTTATTGGGGTCAATGCGCGTCGAAGGGTCTGGACGGCCGTCGATGTAGCTGGCCCCGTACATGATCTTCGTGAAGCGTTCCAGGCCGCCGCGCTCTCCGGCCGATTCCGCTCCGACGATGTTCTTAACGGGGTCGCTCGTCGGCCCCGTGATGATTCGGCCCCGCGAGTCCGTCTTGACGGCGGTCTCGAAGAGGCGTAAGGGAAGCGGCGCTTCAGGCGTCGTCTGAAGCACTCGATGCTGAAAAGAAGATGAGAGAAGAAGATGTGTCGGACTGGCGCTCGCACCCGTCCCGGCGCGCAGCGCCAGCCACACGCCCGCCGTGCCGAGTGCTGCGGCAAGAATTAGATATTTCACCTTGTTCATCTTGAGACTCCTGCGAAAAGGCTTGCAGTCGAAGCCGTGTGAAAGAGCGTCGGGTTGAAAAAAGCTCGCGCTTTAACAGTCCCGCGATTCTTTGGGGAAATACACGGCCGCTCCGAATTTTTTAAGGCGGGTGGGGCCTTGCGCCCTCAGTCGTGTCTGAGGGCCTTGACCGGGTCTATACGCGCGGCGCGCGAGGCCGGATAGAGGGCTGCGATGATGGAGATGATGACGGCGAAGAGAATCGCGCCGAGCCAGAGGTAGGGCGGCAGAGCGAAGAAGTCTATGTAGTTTGCGCCCTGCGGCTTGAGCACGAAGCGATAGGCCAGGCGGTTGGCCGCCCCGTCTATGGCCCAGGCCAGAAGCGAGCCGACAACTCCGCCCGTGAGCCCGATGACGGCCGCCTCGACGAAGAAGATCAGCTTGATCTCGCGGTCTTCGGCCCCGATGGCTTTCATAATGCCTATCTCGCGCGTCCGCTCAAGGATGGACATAATCATCGTGTTGGCGATGCCGAAGGAGGCGACTAGCAGCGAGATTCCGCCCAGGAGGCCCAAAGCCGAGTTGATGATGAGAAAGATGGTGCGGATTTGTTCCAACTGGTCAACGATTGAGAAGCTGCCGAAGCCAAGCTCGGTCAAACGCTTTCGCACTTCCGGGAGCACGCCCGGGTCTGTCACGCGCACGACGGCCGAGCCGTAGCCGCCCGATTCGCCTTCGCCCAAAGCGCCGCTCTCGCGCGCCAGCTCCAGCGCCACCTGGCTCAAATTATCTCTATGCTCAAGCGTCCAGGCGCGCGCAGCCTGAAGCGGCACGTAGATGTCCGAGGCGGGCATCATGCCGCGAAAGCGTGGCCCGTTGCCATCCGGCTTTTTAAGGACGCCGACGATACGCAGCGTCTTTGCCGCGAGTCCGTCCGTGGGCGCTTCCGCCTCTTCCGTTTCGAGCGGCAGACCGAAGAAGCTCGGCGACTCCTCCTCTTTCTCTTTATTCGGAGCGAGCAGGTCGAGGGTCTTGCCTATCGCATCTTCAGGCTGCGCGTAGCCGAAGTCGCGCAGGAAGTCTTCGTCCACTACGGCCTCGTCGGCCGCAGGCCCGGCGATCATCTGCCCGGCCGCATACTCCTTGAAGCGCGAGGAAGGATTGGGCACGACCGCGCCGCCGATTGACTGCATGCGGGCGTGCCCGTTTGAGCGCACGTAGACGTTGAAGATGATGGTCGGCTCGACGTAGGCGACGCCGGGCAGGCGCGCGATCTCGGCTATGGCCGCGTCGTCCAGTTGTCGCTCGGGAGCCTTGTCGGGTTTGAGGTTGCGGTCGCCGTGTCGCTCTCGCTGCGGCTGCGCGCCTGCGCCCTGGCTCTTGTTGAAGCCGGAGGAGGCTATGCTTGAGAGGCTGCGGCCGAAGACCGTGACCTCGTTGAAGAGGTCTAGCTCCTTGAAGCGCGTGACGGTGTTGCGCTGCAAGCCGAGGCCGAAGGAAACCATCGTCACGATCACGGCCACGCCGACGATCACGCCCATCGTCGTCAAAGCCGCCCGCAGCCGCGCCTCGCGCAAATTACGCAAAGAAAGATAAAGAATGTCGAAGAAAGTCATAAGAAAGCAGTGACGAGTGACAAGTGACGAGTGACGAGAGAAAGCCTGTCTTTAGCTTGTCACTCATCACTTGTCACTCGTCACTGTTTTAACTAAGCAGCGCGTGTCGCCTGCGCATGGCTTTGAGTTGTTCCAGGGTCTCTTTGGCGTCGGGCGCGTCGGGCGCAATCTGTAAGTAGGCCGCCGTGTAAGCTATGGCTTCGGGGAGACGGTTTAGCTGGGCCAGGAATGCGCCCCGCTCCCTCAGTTCTTCGGCCGCGTGCGGCTTGACGAGCAGGATGCGTTCGACCGCCGAGAGCGCCTGGCGGTAAAGACCCGCGCGCGCGTAGATCGTCTTCAGATTCGACAGCACCCGCACCAGAATGTCCGGCGTCGAGGTTGCGCGCAGGTGTTCGTCCCTGAGCGCGACCTGCCCGCTGTAGATTTCGTCCAGGCGCTCCTGGCAGTCCGTCCGGTCTATGATCTTGCCGTGAAACGGATCGACCATTGTGGACTCACGCGACTCGACCTCGCGTATGCGCGTGATGAAGTGGCCGGGCAGGCCCACGCCCTTGACCTCGAAACCGGCGCGACGGCCGACGGCCATGTAGAGGATCGAGAGCGTGATCGGGATGCCTGTGCGCCTCTCCATCACCTCGTTCAAGTAGCTGTTGCGCGGGTCATAATAGTCGCTCTTGTTGCCCGCAAGCCCGAGCCCTTCAAACATGAAGCCGTTGAAGGCTTCGACGGGCGTCACACTCTCAGAGCGGTTAGCTATCACACGGCGCGCCCCTTCGGCCCAGGCGTCGAGCCGCGCCATGTAGTCGCTGACCTCCACTTCTTTCGCCGCTTCATCCTCGGCCCCGATCAGAAGCGCAGCATACTCCACACGCATGGCCCCCTCGGGCCCCGTCACCTCTTCGGTAAAGGCCCTGCGCATCTCGCACGCCCTGAGCTTACTGGCAGGAGTCATAGCAAGAAATGATGAAGGAAAAGCAGCTCGGCTTTCATCCGTTCTTCACCTTGTCGCCTTCATCCCTTTGGAAAAGACGTGACGGACGGCGTCGGTCGTCCAATCGGCTAGGCTCGCGGTGACGACTTCCGCGCCGGCCGCGCGCAGGGCCTCTTCCGTGACGGTGTTGGTCACGCCGAGCGTACGCATCCCGGCGGCTCGTCCGGCCACGATGCCGGGCGGCGCGTCTTCTACAACCAGGCATTCCTCGGGCAGGAGCGGGAGCTGGCGCTCTTCGCGCCGCTTCTCGTTCAGCAGCTCGAAGGCGCGCTCGTAGCAGCAAGGGTCTGGCTTATGGGCCTGCACGTCCTCGGCGCTGACGATGACCGTGAATTTCGTGTCCAGACCGGCGCGTTCAAGCACATCGTCTATCTCTACGCGGCGGGCCATGCTGACGACCCCGAGCGCAAACTCGCGGCTCGCGGCCTTGACGAAAGTGACGACGCCGGGAAAGAGCGGCAGCGAGTCCTTGATCGCGGCGCGATGCAGCTCCGATTTGCGCTCGATGACGGCGGCCAGCGTCTCCCCTGCGGGCCTCTTTCCGGCGCGCTCGAAGGTCGCGCGCACGAAGGCTTTGTCGTCCGTCCCGAGCAGGCTGTAATAATCTTCATCCGCAATGGTGATCTGATAGGAGTTGAAAGCCTCGCGATAAGCTTTCAGTTGCAGCGGCTCGTCGTCGATGATGACGCCGTTGAAGTCGAAAAATATGGCTTGAATCATGAAGCTCGGCCGTAAGCCTTCAGCAATCTCTCCGAAGAATTCAGGTTGTAACGTGGCGAGTATTGTAACGGTCGCGCGCGGCTCGTAGCAAACCGGGCGTCGGAGAAAGCTCCGGGAAGAGGCTGGCGGCGCTTAGTCTGCGTTCGATGCCGGGCGCAGCACGGAGGCGACCCGCTCGTTCTGCTCCTTGAAGAGGATGGGCAGGCGCTCGCTCTCAAGCACGTCCAAGCGGCGCAAGACCTCTGCGAGCGAAAGCTCGTTCTTCAGGTTGATCTGAAAGTCTATGTCAGCGCGCAGGCGATCCTGATTCGACTGGCGATTCTGGGCCATCAGGATGATCGGGGCCTGAAGACCGGCGACGATGCCGAAGACCAGGTCAAGCAGGTTGTAAGGATAGGCGTCGAACTGGCTGCTGCCGAGCAGCCACGCGTTCAAAAGCACCCAGACCAGAATCAAACCGAGCGAGGCGATAAAGAACGTCCAGCTACCGGCGAAGTTCGAGAAGTAGTCGGCCATGCGGTCTGAGAGAGTCATGCGGGCGGCGGCCTCGTCGTTGACGTTGCGCGAGACACGCTGGCGCAGCAACTCGTCCGTCCGCCTCAGCCTGTCCGTAATCGCGCTCAGCATCTCAAGCGCCACGTCCGGGTTACGACGCACGAAAGAGAGAAACTCGTCGCGCGAGAGAATGGCGAGGCGCGCCGACTCGACGACCGTCGCGTCGGCCGAACGGGACTTGCCGTCGAGCAGAGCCATCTCGCCAAAGAAGTCGCCGCCCGCCAGCTCCGCCAGCGTCACGTCATGGCCCGTCGAGTCCAGAACGTGAATGCGCACGCGGCCGCTCTCGATCAGGTACATCCGGTCGCCCGCGTCGCCGTGATTGAAGAGCACGGTCTCCTGCGGCGCTTCGACCACCCTCAGCAGCGAGCGCAGCTCGCTCGCCGCCGCGTCGTCCAGGGAGGCGAAGAGCGGCACGCTTCTGAGCGCCTCAAGCGTCATCAAGGGAGCAGTAGTTGTTGACATCGTAATCACCTCATCAGAAGCGCAGGCGAGCGCCGCGAGCTTGACCCTGCGGCTTAACGCTTCAGCTTCTCGCGATAGTATTGCCGGAACTTTGCGACCTTCGGGGCGACGACCATGCGGCAGTAGGGCTGAGCGGCGTTCGAGCGGAAATATTCCTGGTGATAGTCCTCCGCCTCGTAGAACGCCTCGGCGGGGGCGACCTCTGTCACGATGGGCCCATCCCAGATTTTTTGGGCGTCGAGTTCACGGATAACCTCTTCGGCAACGCGCCGCTGCTCGTCCGTATGATAAAAGATGACGGAGCGATACTGTGTGCCGACATCCGCGCCCTGACGATTCAAAGTCGTCGGGTCATGCACGCTGAAGAAGACTTGCAGTATCTCCTTGAACGAGATGACCTGCGGGTCAAAGGTCACGCGCACGACCTCCGCGTGGCCGGTCGTCCCCGAGCAGACCTCTTGATAGGTCGGGTTCACAGTCGTGCCGCCCGAATAGCCGGACTCGACCCGCTCCACTCCCTTCAGCTCGTCAAACACGGCCTCCGTACACCAGAAGCAGCCGCCGCCGAGCGTCGCCACTTCCCTGCGCGGCGTCGCATTAACATTTTGATTCTCTGTTTCGCTCATCTTTGTGTCCTCTATTGTGCTTTGTCTGAGATGACGCGGCCGTCTTTCATAAAGATTATGCGGTCGGCGAAGCGCGCGGCCAGCTCTTGATCGTGCGTGACCATGAGCACGGTCAAAGAGTCGCGCGCGACCATCTCGCGCAGCAAGGTCAATAGCTCCTGGGCCCGCGTCGAATCCAGGTTGCCCGTCGGCTCGTCCGCCAGCAGCACGCGCGGGCGATTGGCCAGGGCGCGCGCGATGGCGACTCTCTGCTGCTCGCCGCCCGACAGCTCCGACGGCCTGTGCTCAAGGCGACCGGCCAGGCCGACTCGGCCCAACAACTCCTCAGTCCGCTCCTCTCGCTGGCGTCCGCGCAATCCGCCGAAGGCTAGGGCCAGGCGGACATTCTCTGCGGCCGTCATCGTCGGAATCAAGTTGAAGTTCTGAAAGATCATCCCGACCGAGTGGCGGCGATAGTGCGCCATCTCTCTTTTCGTGAATGGCCCGAGCGAACTGCTATCGAAGAGGACTTCGCCGCTCGTCGGATGATCGAGCCCGCCCAGCATGTTAAGCAGCGTGGACTTGCCCGAGCCCGAAGTGCCCTGTATGGCGACGAACTCGCCTTCCAGGACTTTGATCGAGACGTGGTCGAGCGCAGCCACGGTGGTCGTCCCCATCTGGTAGATTTTTGAGACTTCGCGAGTTTCTAAAAGCGGCATCATCGGGGCGTGTAGACAGGCTCAAGCTTGCATGGGCGCAGCTTCGGCTGCGGCAGTGGCGGCATTCTTCTGCGCGACGCGCCACAGCTCGAAGCGCTCTTCGTCGAAGCCCTTGAGCCTGACCTCGAACGGTTCGGCCGTGAGTTCGCAGGAGGGGCTCAAGAGCATCTCTGCGACCTCCGGGTCGGAGTGAACGGCGTCCGAGATAACCACGTCGCCGCCCGTCGAGAGACCTTCCAGGCGCGCGGCCATGTTGACCGTGCAGCCGAAGTAGTCCAGCCGCTCGTTGAGCGTCACGGCGATGCATGGGCCCGAATGAATCCCCACTTTGAGCATCAACGGCAGCATCCCGTCGGGCGGAGCAGCGAGCGTCGCCTGCGCCTTGAGGATAGCGCGCAGCGCGCCCGCCGGGCGACGAAAGACTGCCATCACGGCATCGCCGATGGTCTTGACGAGCGCGCCGTCCTCGCTGCGAATCGCCTCGCGCAGCACGTCGAAGTGGTTCATCACGCGCCCGAAGGCGGGGGCGTCGCCGATCTCTCTGTAGAGCTGCGTGGAGCCGCGCAGGTCTGTGAAGAGAATGGTCAGGGTTCCGACCGAAATCTGCTCGCCGGGCCTGAGCGCCTCGTTCGAGAAGAGGTCGCGGAAGACCTGAAGGGCCGTGACCTCGGCGGCCGTCGCAGCCTGATCGCTCCAGGCCGTGCGCTCAAGCACAAAGAGCCGCTCGTCACCCGTGGCGTTCTCAAAGATGAGCACGGGCGCGCTCGTCATGGTTATCTCTTCCCTGGCCCAACCTTCGTCGGTCGCGCGCAAGCGTGCTTCCTTCTCTCCTTCGGCCGAGACTCTTAAAAACTGCTCGCCCGGCACGCCTGGGCTTCGCAGGCGGTAGCGTCCCTCTTCGAGCGGAAGATGAAGCGTCTCCTCAGCGCCGGGCTCAAGCAGTTGTTGGGCCACTATATGCGGAGTGACCTGTGGGCCGCCGATGCAGAAGGAGCGGCTCTCGACGCGGCGCACGCCCTGATTGGGACGAAAGGTCAACTCGACCGAGTTCTCGAAGTTGACCGTAAAGTCCACGTCGCAGGACTCGCAATAGACCTGCGATTGGATGCCTGTGAGCGAGCGGCTGGTCTGCGCCGCGCCGCGACAGTGCGGGCAGAGCAAGTCCCACTGCAAGTCCAAGAGCCCCACGCGCGTGGCCCACAAACAGACCTCAAGGGCCGTGCGCCGCTCGACGCCCCAGTAATCGGCCAGCGCGTAAGCCCTCAGCCGGGCCAGCGAAATATCGTCCGCCTGCTCGATCATCTCGGCGAGCTTGCGGACAAAGAGCTGGTCTGCGCCCTGAGCGATCAGCTTGTCGCTCAGGACTGCGAGCCGAGCGCGTCCGCCCTGCGCGAAGTTCGCCGTGGTCTCGGCATAGATGGGCTGGCGGCCCTCGCGCGCCAGCTTGTCGTAACGCCGCAAGGTCTGGGCGAACCTGCGGCGGCTAATCAATCCGATCTGCACGGGGATGGCCGCCGCGCCGAGCAGGTTCTTAGGCTGGGCCCACACTTCATAGATGAGGTGCGTGCCGCCGTCCGCGCGCCGCCTTAGCTCGACCAGCACGCGCATCTCCGAGAGCGGCCCCTTCGTGTACTGGCGCACGACGCCGAAGCGATACGGCCTGATCCACTCGAACGGCTGCTCGATCCATTCCACGGCCAGGCCCATCAGGAACAGTCGCAGGCGCTTCCCCCGCGCACCCGACGCGGCGGCCTGCCGGTCAACCTCCACGGCCGGCACGCCCGTATCACGATTGAAGCGGTTGGTGTCGGCCACGAGCGGCCACAGCTCTTCCGGGCTCGACTCCAGATCGTGTTCCCAACGGTAATGGAATTCTCTTTGGCCCATAACAAGGAAGGGCTGAGGGCTGAGGGATGAATTGGTTTGAGTGATATATCAATTGAATAAAGACTCAAGCTTTTTCATCCCTCAGCCCTCATCCCTGCTCTTAGACTTCTTTGTATTCCGAGTTGACATCTTCGTCCGAGGAGGCGACGCGGTAGTTCTTCGACTGCACCTGCTTGGTGATGAGCAGGTCGTCCTTGGTCTTTAAGAGGTCGGCGCGGCTGTAGACCGACAGCTCGAAGTTGTAACCGTGTGTGATGGCGTCCTTCGGACAAGCCTCTACGCAGTAGCCGCAGAAGATACAGCGACCGTAGTCTATGTTGTAGACATCTGCGTAACGCTCTTCGACGCCCGTGCGCTCCTCGGGCGGGCGCGGGTCGTCGGCCGCGATGATGTAGATACAGTCCGAAGGGCACGCGGCGGCGCACAGGAAACAGGCCACGCACTTCTCTTTCCCGCGCTCGTCAACGTGCAGCAAGTGCTGGCCGCGATAGCGCGGCTGCATCGTCACGGGCTCGTCCGGATACTCGACCGTCCACTTCTCTTTCGGGATATAAGAGAAGGTGACGCTCATGCCCTTGATGATCGCCTTGGTGGATTCGATAACGTCGCTGATGATTGACATAAGACTAAAACCCCTGTCCTACTTACTGACCACTTGTGATTTCGAGGCCGTGGCCTGCCAGCGCCCGTCGCGCCAGATGAAGGTGTCTGTGAACTTCGAGCGTTCCGTGAACGGCCCGTTGGCGTCGCGTCCCTTGACCGTATTGTAGCCGATGATGACGGCGTAGTTGCCGCTCTGGCCGAGCGAGAAGTCGCTATAGGTGCACGTCCTGTTGTATTGATCGGGCTTCATCTGGCTGAGGTATTGCTGCTTGTTCATCGTCGTCCCGTCCTGGTTGGTGACGACAAACTCCGTGGCGAGGATGCGATCCATCGCGGCCTTGTCGGCCTTCAGGTCGGCGGCGCACCAGGCGTATTCCAGATCATACAACTGCTTGGTCACAAGCTCCTTGTCGGTCGGCACTTCGCTCGTTGAACCCGCGTTCATATTATCGTGCGAGTGATCGCTCGTGTTCGCATTCGTGGAGGCCGTGCTGCTACTGCTCGAATTCGAGTTCTCCTCTTTGTCGTTCTTATTGGCGTTGAAGCCTATGCCCCGTCTGTTGCTCTCCTCCTTCACGCCGCTCAGTATGAAGTAGGCCGCGATGCCGCCAATACCCAGCAGGCCGATCAAAAGCACCGCCACCCCGGCCAGAATCCACGGCAGCTTGCTCTTCTTCTGCACGGGGGGTTGGCCCATCCCTGCGCCGGGCTGCTGCTGCCAGGTCGGATTGGGCGGCCAGGCGGGCGTGGCCCAGTCGCCTTGCGGAGCGCCCGGCGTCGGGCTGTAGGTCTGCGGCGGCGGCGCGCCGAGCGAGCCCGACATCATAGTCTTATCGAGGGAAGAGGGGGGCGCTTCGCTGATGAGCGGCGTGCCGTCGTTCATACAAAAGGACTGCGAATCATCCTCATAGGTGCGCTGGCACGAGGGGCAACGTTTCATGCTCTTTCCTTATCCTTACTTTTAAAATTACCTTCTGTTACTGACAAGACTGATTTTACATCAGCCGCCAATAGACGACTAATGCGAGGAGGAGAATCAAGAGCCCTGCGACGAGCGGCGAGAGGCCGACGATGACCCGGAAGACGCCGCAACGGGCACGCGCGTTGCGGTGAGACGCGCGAGCGGCCCCAGAGGCGCGGCCCGCGCCACCCGAGGCTTGATCGTCGGCGGCTTATTTGAAATGAGCGCGCCCTCTTTCAGACCAGCTCAAGGCGGCTGAAGAAATACGAGACCTCTATGGCCGCGTTCTCCTCAGAGTCCGAGCCGTGGACGGCGTTCTCGCCGACCGACGCGCCGAACTCGCGCCTGAGCGTTCCCTCGTCGGCCCTGGCCGGGTCGGTCGCGCCCATCAGATCACGCCAGGCTTTGACCGCGCCCTCCTTCTCCAAAGCCATCACCACGGCCGCCCCGCCAGACATAAATTGCGTCAACTCCGGAAAGAAAGGGCGCTCGCGATGGACTTCATAAAAGCCTTCGGCCTCCGCGAGCGTCATGTGAATCAACTTCATCGCGCGGATACGAAAGCCGGCGTCCGTGATGCGTTGAATGATCTGCCCCACCTTCCCGCCGCGCACGGCGTCGGGCTTGATAATGCCAAATGTCAGGTTACCCATGATTCGATTTCGGATTCCGGTTTAAGCTGTTGCCTGTGCGCCGAGCGCGTCGCGCATGGCCGCACCGATCTCTGCTGGTGAGTGGACGACGCGGATGCCTGCCTCTTCCAGAGCCTTCATCTTCTCGGCGGCAGTGCCTTTGCCTCCGGCGATGATCGCGCCCGCGTGGCCCATGCGGCGGCCGGGCGGGGCCGTCTGGCCCGCGATGAAAGCGACTATCGGCTTGCGCACGTTGTCGCGGGCAAACTGGGCAGCATCCTCTTCGGCCGTGCCGCCGATCTCGCCGATCATCACTATGCCGTCCGTTTCGTCGTCTGCCTGAAAGAGCGCGAGCGCGTCCACATGAGTCGTGCCGACGATGGGGTCGCCGCCGATGCCTATGGCCGTTGATTGGCCCAGGCCGAGCGCCGTCAACTGGCCCACGGCTTCATAGGTCAGCGTCCCCGAGCGCGAGACCACCCCGATTCGTCCCTCGCGGTGGATGTGGCCCGGCATGATGCCGATCTTGCACTTGCCGGGCGAGATGATGCCCGGGCAGTTGGGCCCAATCAGGCGTGTCGCCTTGTCCGAGAGGTACTCCTTGACCTTGACCATATCAAGGACGGGGATGCCTTCAGTGATGCAGACGACGAGCGGCAGCCCGGCGTCTGCGGCCTCCATGATCGCGTCGGCGGCAAACGGCGGCGGCACGTAGATCACGGAAGCGTTGGCCCCGGCCTCGCGCACGGCGTCCTCCACCGTGTTAAAGACGGGGATGCCTTCGTGGAGGCTTCCGCCTTTGCCGGGCGTCACTCCGCCGACGACGTTCGTCCCGTACTCGACCATCTGCTTAGTGTGAAAGGTTCCCTCTTTACCCGTGATGCCCTGCACCACCAGGCGCGTGTTTTTATCGACGAGTACGCTCAAAGATTCTGCTCCTTTGAACTACAGTGATAAGTGACGAGTGACAAGTGGCGAGACGGAGACAGGCTCTACAGCTTGTCACTTGTCACTCGTCACCTATCACTGCTTTTTTGGCAGTATAGCACGCTTTCGCTCTTCAAGCCCTAAGCGTGCGGGGCCTTTCGGCCCACTTATTCCAGCTCGAATTTCTCGCCGTAGGCGGGCACGTGGACGGCCCACCCGAAGCTTTCCTGAATGTGTCCGGCCATCGCCGTGGCGGCTTCCGGCTCGCCGTGTGTGAGGAAGGTGCGGCGCGGCGGCTCTGCCAAACCCTTGAGCCAGCGCAGGACTTCCCGCCAGTCTGCGTGGGCGGAAAAGCCGCCGATGCGCTCTATGTGGCAGCGCACGGGCACGAATTGGCCCATGATCTTGACTTCACGCTCGCCGTCGAGGACGCGCCGGCCAGTAGTCCCGGCCGCCTGGTAGCCGACGAAGAGAACTGTCGAGCGCGCGTCTGGCAGAAACCTTCGCGCGTGATGCAGGACTCGCCCGCCCGTCATCATCCCCGAGGCGCTGATGATAATGCGCGTCCCCTGCTCGTCGTTCAGGCGCTTGGATTCATCGCGCGTGCTCGCCGTCACCATAGAGTGCGTGCGCAAAGGATGCACGCGCCGCGCGAGGACGCTGGCGTACTGCTCGTCCTGCTCCTCGCGCCGGTTGCTGTAGACGCGCGTCGCCGCAGCCGCCATCGGCGAGTCCACGCGCACGGGCAGCACAGGCACGCGCTTCTCATCTTCCAGCTCTCGTATCATGTAGAGAAGCTCCTGCGTGCGGCCGATGGCGAAGGCCGGTATGAGCAGCACGCCGCCGCGCTCTACTGTCTCGTTGATGATACGCGCCAGCGCGTCTTTCGGATTGACGGGGTCGTGCAGGCGGTCGCCGTATGTAGATTCGACCAGCAGGTAATCGCAGGGCGGCGGCTCAACGGGGTCGTGTATGATCGGCTGATCGTAATGGCCCAGATCGCCCGAGAAAAGAGTGCGACGGCCACGGCCGTCCGCGCCCGCGCCTGCGACCTCGACGAGCACCAGGCTTGAGCCGAGTATGTGACCGGCGATGCGGAAGCCCGCATGGATGCCGGGCGCGACCTCGCGGGGCTCTCCGGTATTCTCGACCGGCTCGACGAGCTTGAGCGCGGCGCGCGCATCCGCTTCCGTGTAGAGCGGCAGGGCTGGCGCGTGCTTCGTCAGGTTATGGCGATTGCGATAGCTGGCATCCTCTTCCTGCAAACGGGCCGCGTCCGGCAGCAGTATCTTGAGCAGGTCTGCCGTCCCGCGCGAGCAATAGATGGGCCCACCGAACCCTTGCGCGACGAGTCGCGGCAGGTAGCCCGTGTGGTCTATGTGCGCGTGCGTGATGAGCACGGCGTCGAGCGCGCGCGGGTCGAAGGGCGGCTCCTGCCAGTTGCGCTCCCGCAACTCCTTCAAGCCCTGAAACAGGCCGCAGTCAACGAGCACCCGCGCCCCACTAGTCTCGATCAGGTATTTCGATCCGGTGACGGTTCCCACGCCGCCCCAGAATGACAATGTTGCCAAGCTCTTTTTCCTCCGACCGCGAGCATCCTTACCAGAGAGCAGAAGGATTTTTACACTAACCGGCAGGAATTGACGAGCCGAACCGGAATGCAAAACGCCGGCCGTCGCGGCGTCTATGTTGCTGGCGGGACGCACCTATTCAAAAAGCGTGCGCCATGCCTTATGATGTGGCGGGCGGCGGCCATCGAGAGAGAGAAAGCTTGAGCCGCGCTGCCCTTTAACTTACGGAGAACCGACAGGAGACCAAAGATGAATCCCCTTTTCCCCCGGCGCAAAAGTTTTCTCGCGACCATATTCGCCCTCGCGCTCACGCTCCTTTCTTTCGCCCCGAGCGCGCTGGCGCAATCGCAGCAAAAAGAGAGCAAGAGCGAGACGCCTTCGGTCGGGTCTCCCATCGGAGCGATCTTTGACCTCGGCTCAAGCATTATCACTTCCGCCACGGGCTACGTCAGCGCCGATCCGTACGCGCAGTTTCGCGGCGCGCGCTACACAAACGCCGGGCTCATCAGCGAGCGCGACGAGTTGCGGCTCGGCAATCAGCTTCACGTAGAGGTCTCTAAGAAGTTCACGCTGACCAGCACGGGCCAGGAACGGGTCAATCGCATCGGCCAGAGAGTCGCGCGCACGAGTCTCAGGCCCACGCTCGCCTATCGCTTCCACGTCATGCGCGACGATTCGATCAACGCTTTCTCGATACCGGGCGGCCATATTTACGTGACGACGGCCCTGATGGAGATGGCCAACGACGACGAGCTGGCCTCAGTCCTCTCGCACGAGATCGGGCACGTCGTCGCGCGTCACAGCCTCAAGACCATCCAGCAATCGCAGACGCTCGGCAGCATCGTCGGCCTCTTCGGCTCGATCACTGGAATAGCTGGCGATACTGCGGGCGAGTTGGGGACGGCCGCCGCGCAGATAGTCGCGAGCGGCCTGTTGGCCGTACACAATCGCGAGGAAGAGCGCGAGGCGGATTTCCTCGGCGTGCGCGCCATGCCGCGCGCGGGCTTTGATGCGGACGGAATGGTGACGATGTTTCAGAAGCTTCAGCGAATCAGCCGCTCGGACTCCTCGCTTCTGGGCTCGCTCTTCAACGATCACCCGGACGTGCAGGAGCGCATAGACAACACGCGCTACGAGATCAACCGCATGCGCCAAGCCAGGGGTGCACGCTAAGCGCCTTAGCTTCCGTGGGCCTTTCTGGAAATGCCGAAGATGACGAGCGCTGCGGGAACGAGCAGACCTAAGTTACGCAGCGCCGTCTTTAGCCCTAGCTGGCTGGCGATGATGCCGCCGAAACAACCGCATTCGAGCGGCTCGCCGTGCCGGACGTAAACGTAATAGAGCGCATAACCGGCGAAGCCCACGAGCAGCGCCGCCGCCCACAGCCCGCCCACGCGCACGGTGCGCGGTAACAGGAGCAACGCGGCAGCAACCAGTTCCGCCAGAATCACCGCCACGGCCGCATACCAGGCCCAACCCGTCCAGACCAGGTTAGAGATGTTGCCGACGAAATCCCGGAAAGTATAAAGCTTCGCCCCGGCGGTCACGAGAAAGAGCGCCGCCAGGCCAAAGCGGCTGAGCTGTGCGAGAATCTTTAGTAAAGAGCGAGGCATAACTAAGGGATGAGGGCGGAGGGATGAATGATTGAATTACTGCTCAAGTGGCTCATTCATTCAACCCACTTCACTCCTCGTCCCTCATCCTTTCCCTTCCGCGAGGGCGACGACCTTTTCGGCGGCGTCCTTCATGCCGCCCGCGACCGTGAAGCCGAGGCCGGATTCCTTGATGACGCGCTGCCCCTCTTCGACGTTAGTGCCTTCGAGGCGGACGACGACCGGCACTTTGACGCCGAGGTTTTTGGCCGCGCCGACCACGCCGTTGGCTACCATGTCGCAGCGCACTATGCCGCCGAAGATATTAATCAGCACGGCGCGCACGTTCGCGTCCGCGAGCAGAATGCGAAAGGCCGCTTCGACGCGCGCTTGTGATGCGCCGCCGCCAACGTCCAGGAAGTTAGCGGGCTCGCCGCCGGCCAGCTTGATGATGTCCATAGTCGCCATCGCGAGCCCCGCGCCGTTAACCATGCAGGCTATGTTGCCGTCGAGCTTGATGTAGTTGAGGTCGAATTTGGAAGCCTCTATCTCAAGCGGCTCCTCCTCGTGCAGGTCGCGCAGGTTGATAAACTCCTGGTGACGATAGAGCGCGTTGTCGTCGAAATTGACCTTCGCATCGAGCGCGATCAGGCGCTTGTCCTTCGTCAGCAGGAACGGGTTGATCTCAAGGAGCGAGGCGTCCATCTGCTCGTTTGCCGTGTAGAGCGCCTGCATGAATTTCGCCGCCTGGCCCACCAAGTCCGGCGGCAGACCCAGCTTGAAGGCGAGCTTTCGCGCCTGGAAGGGGCGAAAGCCCACGGCCGGGTCAATCGTCTCCTTGAAAATCTTTTCGGGTGTGTGGGCCGCGACCTCTTCGATGTCCATGCCGCCCGCCGCCGAGGCCATGAAGACCGGCCGGCCCGTCGTGCGGTCGAGCACTATCCCTAAGTAGAACTCCTTATCAATCGGCAGGCCCTCTTCGATCAGGAGCACACGGACTTCACGGCCCTCGGGGCCCGTCTGGTGCGTGACCAGCTTCATGCCGAGCATCTGGCGGGCTATCTCCTCAGCCTCTTCTGCGCTGCGCGCAAGCTTGACTCCGCCGCCTTTGCCGCGACCGCCCGCATGTATCTGCGCCTTGACGACGACCACTTCCGTCCCCAGCTCTTTCGCCGCGTGATAGGCTTCTTCGGGCGAGCGCGCGACCAGACCGCGCGGCACGGCGACGCCGAATCTCTTCAACAGTTCCTTGCCCTGATACTCGTGAATCTTCATGCTACGCTCCTCGCTCGAACGGCTGACAGCTTCGACCTTAACAGAAATTTTATAAAACGGGTTCGGCCGCCAGTGTAGCCGCGAGGGCACGGTTACTGTCAAGTCATGAGGATACCGCAGAAGAATCGAGCCGATACTCAGGAAGGATTGATCGAATACCACAAACGCGCTAAGTTTGGGCTGCTCTTCAGAGGCCGGGAATAGGAGACTTTCTAGTATGAGTGAAGTCATCGTCAGCTCGACGGCGGGCCTACAGAATCGTGTGCGCTATGGTGACGGGCAGGAGATGATCGTTGACGAGCCGATCAGCCTGGGCGGCGCGGGCGGCGGGCCAGACCCTTACACGCTGCTGCTGGCCGCGCTCGGCGGCTGCATCTCCATGACCGTGACGCTCTACGCGCGGCGCAAAGCCTGGCCCGTCGAGCGCGTCACTGTCCGCTTGCGCCAGCGCAGGATTCACGCGGAGGACTGCGCCGAATGCACGCACAGCGCGGAAGGGTTCGTCCATCGCATAGAACGCTCAGTAGAGGTCGAAGGCCCGCTGAGCGATGAGCAACACGCGCGACTACAGGAGATCGCGCACAAGTGCCCCGTCCACCGGACGCTCACCTCGGAGATCGTCGTCGCAGAGATGAAGGAGTAAAAGCGGCTCCGAAGGGTAAAGTCCGGACGCGCCGGTCTATGAGCCGTTGGCCCACCGTCGCCCTAGCCCGCCCCTGCGCTCTTGCTTCGCCCCGCGCCGCTCAACAGGTGGCAAACGGTTCCGGCCAGAATCGTGTATGTGCCCCAGTGGCTCAAAGGCGTGTAGAGATCGGCCAGCCTCGGCTCGTAGAAGAAGGCCGCGATGAAGAGCGCCGAAGCGATGATGATGAGAGCCGAGCCCAGGTATTGCACGACTTTGCGCCAGGGCTCAGCGCGAGAGGTAAAGTAAGCGGCCAGGGCCAGGTTCAGCAGTCCCGCCAGCAGAATAAAGATGTGGCGCGTGCGGTACAACATCCGCAGGCCATCCGGCACGCCGATCATGTGATTGAGATAGAAGTCCATGTATTGTCCCGTCAATAGAAAGACGATGACAACAGAGATGCCCAGGATTAGGTGAAGCAGCCGCATCTGAAGATAAGTCTATGACCGGAGCCGGCAGTCAACCTTGCGCGAGGCGAGTTGCGCGAGAACCGCATTTAAGAGCAGGCGTAAATTATGCCGCGCCGGTTTCGTTGTCAATAGTCTGAGCTTTAAGACAAAAGAAGGGGCGAAAGCCACCATAGCTTTCGCCCCTTCTCGAATCGGCGCGGTGCGATTTAACTATTTATCGTCGGGCGGCCTGCGCATGATGCGGATCGTGGGCTGGATGTTCACTTCCTTGACCTTGTAGTCGGCCGGGACTTCAAAGAGCGAGCGCGCGGGCTCGCTGCGGTTGATGTTGGTCAGGCGATAGACCGTGTCTCCGACAAACGGGTCGCTGCTCTTGGTCATCACGACCGTCTGCAACTCTGGCGAGAACCAGCGTTCCGTGATGATCTGTATCGGCCGCTCGTTGCCGATCTGGCCCGCGGGGATAGTGACGGTCGTGCGCGTGCCTTCGGCCTGGACGCCTTCAATCGTCTGCTTGCCGAGCGATTCCGTCACGGGCCTGGGCCCAGGCGCGGCCGCGCGGAATGGGCCAGGCTCTCCCGCTCCTGCTCCGGCTCCGGCTTCCCTGTTCTGATAGATCATCACCCGCTCGCCGGGCCCACCCACGGCAGTCGCAGTCGAATGCACCTCTCTCTCTTCGACCTTCATCTCCTGCCTTGCGCCCGCCGCGAGATTCTCAAGGCGCGGCAGCGGCAGTTTGCGCGCAGTGCGGGTGCGCGGGTCTAGGACGTAGTTGACGCCCGCGACGGGGTCGTTGATGAAGATGGTCTGCGGCGGCTCGACGTTGGTGGCGAATGGGCCGATGGAGCCGAGCGTGTGCTCGCGGCGCGTGCGCCCCTCGCCGTCACGATAGATGGAAGCGGTGCTCTTGCGCACGATGCGATTGCCGTCGCTCAAGGTCTGCGTGACTTCGGTCACGGCTTCGGCCGAGTAGGGCGCGCCCTTCACCGTCTTGCTGTCAAAGCTCATCTCCGAAGAGACGAAGGTGAAGGTGTGTCCGCCCAGGGGCTCACCGCCCGGCCCGTCCATGCCGATGATGGGAGGCGGCAACGCCTGCGTATGAACAGCCCCGCCCTCGGGCTCGCGCAGGATGATTACGTCCTGTTCGGTCTTAGGCTCGGTCTTGTCCGGCGGTGTCTGCTGCGCAGCCGCGCCCGTCGTCAGAGCCAGCATGAAAAGCAACATCCCCAGGCTCATCTTTGTAAGTCTTCGCAATCTCATTACGTCTTCTCCTCGAATCAGCTTTCAAAAATATCTCGCCGTAGCTACGGGCCCACGCGCTCATCTGACGAAGCGAATGGCACGCGCGAGGCCGTCTTCGCCGAGCAGCACGTCCGCCTTGACCGGCTCGCCCGCACGCTCCGCGTTCATGGGCAGGCCATAGCGCGCCAGCGCCGTGCGCGGCAACTCGACCCTCACGACTCGCCCGCTGTCCAGGTTCGACAGATCGGCCCCGTAGTTGAGCGGTATGAAATCGGTCGCGATGTCTTCGCCCGTGGAGACAGCGGCCGCGTTGACCGCTTGCGGGCCCTCGGGTTGAGGAAGGCGACGACCAGGGGCCTCGAATCTATCGCGCGTCCTGTTAGAGACTCGCTCAAAGGCAAGCTGCGGCGAGAAGTCTCTTTCGGCAGGCGCGGCGACCGCCTCGACGCGCCGGCCTGCGCGTTGATTAGTATCGCCATTAGTATCGGTATTCCAAAGCACTAGCCTTGCGGGGTGCGAGTCGCGCGCCGTCGCAAGCTCCTGTTGCCGCTCCGGTCGCTGCACGTAAAAGAGGGCCGCGAAGATAAAGAGCAGGGCCACGGCCGCAGCTATCCCGGCATGGGCCCAGCGCATGTTGCGTGCGCGCCGAGGCTGTTCAGGCGCGGGCTTCAGCAAGATCAGATTGTCGCGCTGGCGAAAGGCCGAGAGCAAGGCTGCCTCTACGCGCGCGGGAGCCTGCGCCTGCGCGGCGCGTGCGGCCAGCGTTCGCAGGCCGGAGGTCAGGGCGCGCTCTTCTGCGAGGCGCACGGAGCACCGCTGGCAGCCTTCTGCGTGGGCCAAAGCCTCTGCTCGCTCGCTCGCGTCCTGCAACGGGGCGCGCGCAAGATCGTTAATGATGCTCTCGAAATCGGAACAATTCATGCGAAGCACCTCGCAGTATTAAGCAGGCCGTTCGAGCCAGCGTCCGGCTCCGCGCCCCGCTCTTTCACCGCCCGCAGCCTGTCAATCAGGAGCGCGCGCGCTCTGTGCAGCCGCGAGCGTACTGTGCCGACGGCGCACGAGAGAGCGGCGGCAGCCTCCGCGTAACTCATCTCGTGCAGGTCGCAGAGCACCACGACCTCGCGGTAGTGCGCGGGCAGCGCGAGCACTGCCTGGCGGACGGACTCGATCATCTCGTTATGCACGAGCTCTGCGAGCGGGTCGTCTGTGGCGACGAAGATGTCCGAGCTTAAGAGGTCTGTCTCCTGCGCATCGTCTGCGATCTGGACGAAGGGGCGCTCTCGTTCCAGGCGGCGCAGGACTTGATTGCGCGCTATCCCGTAGAGGTAAGACTGAAGAGAGCCGCGCGTCGCGTCGTAGCGGTCGCCTTCGCGCATCAGCACTATAAAGACCTCTTGCGTGACATCCTCGGCCACAGCCTCAGACCCGCTCATCTGTAGCGCGAACCTGTAGACCCCTCCCTGCCGCCGCCTGTAAAGCGTCGTGAAGGCTTCCTCGTCTCCGGCCATCATCAGCCGCAGCAGCTCTTCGTCACTGGGAGTCGTGTTCACTGGCATCTTTGACCCGGCCACAGGCAGTCATACTGGATTCGCGCCGGCGGGCGGAAAAGTTCCAGAAAGTCATCAAAAAAGGTCAAGGGCTTCTAACTCTGATCGAGCTAGAAGCCCTCTTCTTCGGATTTCGGGACGGCGAGATTCGAACTCACGGCCTCTTCCACCCCAAGGAAGCGCGCTACCAGGCTGCGCCACGTCCCGCTAACGGCTTAAGTATGTCCGCAAACAAAAAATTTTGTCAAATCGCCGCCGCGCCTATTTGCGCTGGCCGCCAGAATCGGCTTCTCCGGCATCGAGCGTCGCCAGGAGGTCTTGTAGCTGAAGGGCAAGCTGGCGGACGGCGTCGCGCTGGGTGGCCGTGAGCGAGAGGCTTGTGCCCGGCTGTGCGGGTGCTTCCGGGGAGCTCGCGCGCGTTTCGGAGGAGAATGAAGCGGGCAGGCTTTCACGCTCCATGATGGATTGTGTCGGAGGGGCAGAGACGGGCTCTCTGGCCCCGGCCATCTCGGGCGTGACGACTTTGAGCTTGCTGGCTCCGCGCAGCTCCGAGGCCAGCTTCTTCTTGGCCCCGGCAATCGTGTACTGGTCGTCGTAGAGCAGCTCTTTAATGCGCAGCGCCATCTCCACGTCGCGCTTGCGATAGGTACGCTGCCCGGCGCGATTCTTCTGCGGCGCGAGCATGGGGAACTCAGACTCCCAGTAGCGCAGGACGTGCGCCTGCACGCCCGTCAGCTCGCAGACCTCTCCGATCTTGAAGAACAGCTTTTCGGGAATCGCAACGGTCGCTCGGTTAACCATCTCAAACCTCAACGGGAAAGTGACCGCCCTTCGGGGGAGGCTAACGCTACGGGATACTTGACGATACTTCGGCTCGGACGGGCCGTGACGCTAGTTAGCTGCCGCCATGTTACTCGCGCACCAAGGGCGTGTCAATGCTTATGTTTAAGCCTTCTGAGTTGAAGGTGAGTGTCAGACCAGGTAACTTAGCTGCTGAAAATGCAGGCACAAAAGCCTGGCCGCCCTCGAAGCCGCAGAGAGCGCACTCCTTTCGCACAGCTTGTGCTCTCGGGCCCGCCAAGCATATAATCGCCGCCCGGCAATCTCCGCAGCCGCCTTCCATCGTTTCAGTAGTCCCAATTTAAGGAGGATTCCCACATGCGCAGGCTTTACTCTCTCTTCGCGCTGCTTTTAGCAGCAATGGCCATCACCTTACTCGTCGTCCCTCCACGCGCCCGAGCCATCACCTACGGATTCAACGACACGAAGAATACGTACAGCAACGTCGGCGCATTTATCGTCAAAGCGCCGGACGGAAAGATTTATCCGATCTGCACGGGGACGCTGATCGCCCCCGACGTGTTCCTGACGGCAAGCCACTGCACACAGTACTTCACACAGGAGCTTGCCCCTCTGGGCTATACGGCTTACGTGAGCTTCGACAAGTCCATAGCCTTCGGCGACCTGACCAACCTGAAGAAGACCAGCCTGATTCCGGTCACTGAGGTCGTCACCAATCCGAATTACAATCAGAGCCAGAGCGACTCGGGCGACATAGCCGTGCTGATTATCCCCGAGAGCTACACGAAAGGGATTACGCCCGCGCAGCTTCCGACCTGCGGGCTGCTCGATCAGCTCGTGGCCCAGAATGGCCTGAAGAACGCTGTCTTCACAAACGTCGGCTACGGCTTACAGAATCGCGTGGTGGGCGGAGGCGTGCCCTACTTCCAGGACACCAACCCGATCCCGCGCATGTACTCCTTCTCAAGCTTCAACTCTCTGAACGGAGGCTACCTGCGCCTCTCTCAGAATCCTTCGACGGGTAACGGGGGGACGTGTTTCGGAGATTCCGGCGGGCCCACTTTCCTGACCGTCAACGGCCAGCAGATTCTCGTCGCAATCGTCATCACGGGCGACGCCGTGTGCCGCTCGACCAACGTCGTCTACCGGCTGGACACGGCCTCTGTGCGCCAGTTTTTCCAGTACGTAATGACGACCTACGGCGTGACGATTCCACTGCCCGCCTGTTAGAAATGATGAAAGGCGGAAGGATGCAGGATGAATGAAAGACAATTGCTTTGAGCTTTTCATTCATCCTGCATCCTTCTGCATTCATCCTTTTCTGTGATAATCTCGGTTCTTATTCACGCCCGGATAGCCCTGGAGGTTCACCGTCAATCGTGTCTACGTCTCGAACTGCTTGCCGTCTCGCCGCGCGCCTGGAAGATGTCGGCTTCTCTGACATAGTCCAGATACGCAACCGCATCATGGAACTGCGTGCGGAGGGCGCGACCGTCTACCAGTTCGAGGGCGGCGAGCCCTTCAACAACACGCCCGACTACATCAAAGAGGCGATGACGCGCGCTCTGGCCGAGAACAAGACGCGCTATGCGCCTTCTTCGGGAGTGCCGGAGCTGCGCGCAGCCATCGCCGATAAACTGAGAGAGCGCAATCGCCTGCCCGTCAGCGAGGCCGATACAATAGTCGTCAACGGCGGGATGCAAGGCTTGTTCGGGGCCTTTCAATCGACCATCGATCCCGGCGACGAGGTGCTGGTCTTCTCGCCCTACTGGACGCCGATCAAAGACCTCATAGCGCATTGCCAGGGCGCGACCCGCTTAGTCCCGACCGCCGATGCGCGCCGCGAAGGCTTCACACAGACCCTCTCGAAATATCTTACGGGGCGGACGCGCGCCATCTACTACAACACGCCGCAGAATCCTTCGGGCGTGGTCTTCACGCGAGAGGAGGCCGAACGGGTCGCGCGCTTCGCCATCGAGCACGACCTGGTCGTCATCGCCGACGAAGCCTACGAGGATTTGGTCTACGACGGCGAGCACGTCTCCATAGCTTCGCTCGAAGGGATGATGGAGCGCACCATCACCTGCTACACGCTCTCGAAGTCCTATGCGATGACGGGCTGGCGTCTGGGCTACGCCGTGGCGCGCGAGCCCTGGATGACCGGATTGCGCAAGACCCTGCTTTATTCCACGAACGGCGTCTCAACGCCGACGCAGTGGGCCGCGCTCGCGGCCTTTACCACGCCCTCTGACTTCCTGGAAAAATCGCGCGCAGCCTATCTTGAGCGGCGCGACCTGCTGCTCGCCGGCCTCAACGAGCTTGGGCTCAAGTGCGCGAGCCCCGCCGGAGCCTTTTATGCTTTTCCGGACGTGACGCGCATCGACCGCGATAGCCGCCGCGCCGCAGACCTCCTGCTCGAACGCGCACAGGTCGCCACAGTCCCCGGCATAGTCTTCGGCCCACACGGCGAAGGCCACCTCCGCTTCTCTTTCTCCACGGCCATCGAGACCATCGAAGCCGGGCTCGATTCCATGCGACGAAACCTCTAAGGGTGAGGGATGAGGGATGAGGGATGAAGAGGAGGATGGTGAGAGCCTTGAAAGTCATGCCCGCTCTTCATCCTCGCGCACTGAGTTCTCTTTCATCAACCGCATCAGGCGACAGTCTCACTCATCACTCGTCACTCGTCACTCGTCACTGCTTTTAGGTATTGGCGATGACGCCGCGATTATTCGACAGGCGGGCGGGCGCGAGACCGTCATCACGGCCGACCTGCTGGTCGAAGACGTAGATTTTCGGCGCGCTGCTATACCAGCGCGCTTGTTGGGCCACAAGGCGCTGGCCGTCTCTCTCTCGGACATCGCCGCGATGGGCGCGCGTCCGCTCTGGGCCATGCTCTCGATAGGCGTCCCCGTAGAGGTCTGGACGACGAGCTTCGTTGACCAGTTCTATGAAGGCTTCTTCGCCCTCGCAGATCATTATCGCGTAACGCTCATCGGCGGCGACGTGTCGCGCACGCCCGAGCGCATAGTCGTAGATTCAATCGTGCTCGGCGAGACGCTGAGGGGCCGCGCAGTCCTTCGCTCAGGCGCGCGCCCCGGTGACCACATCTTTGTGACGGGGACGCTCGGCGGCGCTGCGGCCGGGCTCAGACTGCTTGAGCGCGGAGCGCACCTCGACATGCAGGAAGAGCGAGCGAGGCATCGAGGGAAAACGAAGCGCCAGCGCCCAACACGCGCGGCCGAAGAGTTGATGCTGCGCCAACTGTGCCCCGTGCCGCGCGTCGAGTGGGGCGCGGCCCTCGGTCTTGAGCGCCTGGCGACGGCGATGATTGACTTGAGCGACGGCCTTTCCTCAGACCTCGCGCACCTGTGCGAAGAGAGCGGCGTGGGCGCACGGCTTGAAGCCTCACGCATCCCCGTCGACCCGCACTTGGCGCGACTGCCCGGACAGCTTGCGCTCGACCCGCTGCTGCTGGCCCTGCACGGCGGCGAAGATTTCGAGCTGCTCTTTACTATTAACCCACGCAACCTGCGCCGCCTGCCTCGCAGCACCAAAGGCGTCCCGGCCACTTACATAGGCGACGTGACCGGCCGGCCTGGCCGCATCATCCTGCGCGAAGGCTCGCGCGAGTGGGCCCTTGAGCCTGAAGGCTTCCAACATTTCGGGCCCGCTCGATAGAAGCAGTCTGCCACCCGCTTTCAAGGGCTTTAAAGCGAGTTATGCTAAACTCGCTCGTATGAAGACGCTGGACGAGACGACCGCTTCGCGCTACTTCGGCGCGATGGCCGACGAATATGACTCGTTAATAAGGCGTGCCGTGCCGCGCTATGACGAGATGCTTGCGCGTCTGGTTGATTACCTGCCGCAGCGTGCGGCGAGCGTCCTTGAGCTGGGCTGCGGAACGGGCAACCTGTCTTTGGCGCTGGCCGAGCGTTACCCGGAAGCCTCGCTCCTGTTTCTGGACGCCGCGCCGGAGATGATCGAGACGACGCGCGCGCGTCTCAAAGCAAGAGAGGCGTCAACCATTGAGCGTGCGCGGTTTGTCGAAGCGACTTTTGAGACGATTGACCGAAATCTTGGCTCTTTCGATCTGGTCGTGTCGAGCATCAGCCTGCATCACGTCAAAGACAAACGGACGCTCTACGAAAACATCTATGCGCTCGTCAGGCCCGGCGGGACGTTTCGCTTCTCCGATCAATTGCGCGGCCGAAACCCTGAGATTCATGAGTTGAACTGGCAGAGATGGCTTGAGTTCTGCCGCAGTCGCGGAAACTGTTCGACGGAAGAGATCAGGAGCCTGCTTGAGCACGCCGAGGCGCACGATCATTACACGCCGCTTCAGGAACACTTTCAGTTGCTCTCGGCCGCCGGGTTCACGGCCCTGGACTGCGTCTGGCGCAACCTGATCTGGGGCATCGTGACGGCCGACCGCGACAAAGCATAGTTTGACTAGCGGGCCTTCCTTGCCTAGACTCTGAAAACAGTTAAGAGCCGTTCCCAGCGGGAACTCTAAAGCGGCGCGCTTCGTTTTGAGTGAGAGCAGATGCTTAGATTCTTCAACACACTTTCGGGCCAGGTCGAGGAGTTTCGCCCTATGGTTGAGGGCGAAGTGAGGATGTATTTCTGCGGCCCGACCGTTTGGAGCTACGCGCAGATCGGTAATTTCCGCTCGAACATTTTGACGGATGTGCTGCGCCGCTATTTCAAGTTCAAGGGCTACAAGCTGACGCACGTGATGAACATCACGGACGTAGAAGACCGCATCATCGGGCTCGCGCAGGAGCGGGGCGTGACGATTGACGAGTACACTGCGCGCTACATAGATGCGCTGTGGGAGGACTTCGACGCCCTCGGCCTTGAGCGCCCGGACATAGTGCCGCGCGCCACGCGCCACATCCCCGAAATGGTCGCCCTCATTGATCGTCTGATGGAGCGGGGCCACGCCTACGCCTCGGACGGCTCGGTCTATTACCGCATCAGCTCCTTTCCCGAATACGGCAAGCTCTCGAAGATCAACTTCGCGGGCAACATCGTCGGCGCGAGCGAGCGCGTAGACACGGACAAGTACGAGAAGGAGGACGCGCGCGACTTCGCCCTCTGGAAAAAGGCCGAGTCTCCGGACGAACCGGCCTGGGACACAACGCTCGGGCGCGGGCGACCGGGCTGGCACATAGAGTGCTCCGCGATGTCGATGAAATACCTGGGCGAGACCTTCGACATCCACGCCGGAGGCATAGACCTGGTCTTTCCGCATCACGAGAACGAGATCGCGCAGAGCGAGGGAGCTACCGGCAGGCAGTTCGCACGCTACTGGATTCACTACGAGCATCTGAAGGTTGACGGCGAGTCGATGTCCAAGTCCAAGGGCAACTACTACACTTTCCGCGACCTGGTAGAGCAAGGGTTCAAGCCGTTAGCCATTCGCTACTTCCTCCTGAGCGTGCCCTATCGCAAGCAGCTCAACTTCACCCTGGAAGCCCTGCGCGCCGCCGAAACCATCTGGGAGCGGTTGCAGAATTTTCGCGCGCGGCTCAGGGAAGCGCGCGTCGAGCCAGGGAGAAACGAGCGTTTGCAGGAGACAGCCCGGCGGGCGCTCGCCAAGTTCGAGGCGGGGATGGACGACGACTTCAACACGTCGGTCGCGCTCGCAGCCCTGCACGAGCTGACGCCCGAAGTCAACACGGCGCTGCGCGATCACGCCTTGCTCGAAGATAACAAGCGAGAGCTGCTTGCGCTGCTCGACAAGTTCAACAGCGTCTTGAATATCTTTCAGGACGAGCAGCCCGTCATGCTCGACGCGGAAGTCCAACGCCTGATAGACGAGCGGCAGGAAGCGCGCCGCCGCCGCGACTTCGCGCGCGCAGACGAGATACGCGACCACCTGGCCACGCGCGGCATCATGCTCGAAGACACCAAGGACGGCGTGCGCTGGAAGAGACGTTGACAAGAACGAACGGGATGTTAGATGCTAGGTGACAGTAAAGAGACCCGGCATCTAACATCGGACATCAGGCTTTTATGTTTTATCTGCGCAATCCACATTTTCGCCCGCTCGATACGAGGGCCAATCTCTTCGCCGACTAGCCCGCCTCTTCGGAAAGCGCGCCTGCTGCGTGCGCTCTCTTCTGCTCCGCTCTCAAAGATTCCTCGCCCGTCGAACCCGTTCTTTTCCCTTCTGTAAGGAGAACTATTATGTCTACCATTGCGCCTCCGAAGAGACCAGAGATTAAGACCGAGCTGCCCGGGCCCCGTGGCCGCGAGATCGTCCAGGCCGATCATCAATACGTTACGCCTTCGTACCCGCGCCCCAGTTGGGAGCTGGTCGCAGAACGTGCGCAGGGCGTCTGGGTCGAAGACGTGGATGGCAACATCTTTCTGGATTGCAACGCGGGCGTGGCGGTCTGCTCGACAGGGCATTGTCACCCGGAGGTCGTGCGCGCCATACAGGAGCAGGCCGCGCGCCTCATTCACATGTGCGGCACGGACTATTACTATCGCCACATGCCTGAGCTGGCGCGCAAGCTGGACGAGATCACGCCCGTCCCTTCTCCGACGCGCACACATTTCGCCAACAGCGGCACGGAGGCAGTCGAGACAGCCCTGAAGCTGGCGATGCACGCCACCGGCCGCCAGAAGTTCATAGCCTTCTTCAACAGCTTTCACGGCCGCACGCTCGGCTCGCTTTCGCTCACCTCGTCCAAGGTAGCGCAGCGTCGCGGCTTCCACCGTCAAGCACTCGATGTGACACACGTCCCCTACCCGAACAGCTTCCGCGATCCTTTCACGGGCGAGCGGAGCGACGCCGCCACGGTCAGCCGTCGTTGCCTCGACTGGATAGAGCAGCGACTATTTAAGACGACGACGCCGCCCGAAGAGGTCGCCGGCATAGTCGTCGAGTGCGTGCAGGGCGAAGGCGGCTACATTCCAGCGCCGAAAGAGTTCTTGCAGGGCTTGCGCCGCATCTGCGACGAGTATGGAATACTTTTGATCGTGGACGAAGTGCAGTCGGGGATGGGCCGAACGGGGCGCATGTTCGCCTCGGAGCATTACGACTTGAAGCCGGACATAGTGACCATCGCTAAGGGCATCGCATCGGGTCTGCCGCTCGGCTTATGCGTGGCGCGCGCCCGACTGATGGACTGGAAGCCGGGCGCGCACGCTTCGACCTTCGGCGGCAACCCCGTGGCCATCGCCGCCGCCCTCAAGACCATAGAGCTGCTTGAGCGCGAGCTGATCGCCAATAGCCGAGAGGTCGGCGCGTATCTTCAGGCCGGACTGCGCAAGCTGATGGAGAAGCACGAGTGCATAGGGGACGTGCGCGGGCTGGGATTGATGATCGGCGTCGAATTCGTCACAGACCGCGCGACTCTTGCGCCCGCGCCGGAGCTGCGCGACCGCGTCGAGCGCGCTTGTTACGAGCGCGGCCTGATTATCCTCGGCGCAGGCAACAACACGATTCGCTGGTCGCCGCCCCTTATCCTGACGCGCGAAAACGTCGACGTGGCCCTGGAGATTTTCGACGAAGCGATCACCGCCGGATGCGAATAAGAAAAATGCAGACGGGCGGAAGGATGAATGAAAAGCTAAAAGCTCTTCTCTTTCATTCATCCTTCCGCCCGTCCGCCTGCTGGATTTCTTTTCGGCGGTGGCGGGCCCGTGGCTGTGGCCGAGAGGCGGCCTGTGCCCTGGTAGCCGTCGGCTATGTTTGAGGGCAGGGAGTCGAACGAGAGCGTGAGGTTAGCCGCGTCGTTTGTAAACTCTCCCTTTGCCGTGAGCAGGTTGGCCGGCGGCTCGACGAGCGATCCGGCGTTGAAACGCGCGAGGCGAACGGCTCCGCCCGCCTGCACGATTCCCGTCGCAGTCTCTTTCAGCTCACGCGCCTTAGCGCCGCCCGTTCCCTGAAGGTTAAAGAAGATGGTGGCCAGACGCTCGTGCCGCATGACTGTCATCGTGCCTTCGAGGCGCATGGTCTCTCTGCGCCCGGCGAACCCTCCGGTCATCGTAAATTCGCCAGACGCCAGCTTGTAGGGGCGGGCCGCGCTGCGCCAGGGCTCTCCGACTTCGACCTTCAAGCGCCCTTCGTCCTGTAGGGGAACGGAGACGATCTTGTAGGGCCTGGTCAGAGCTTGCGTCAGCATGGCGTCCTTTGGCGGCGTGGTCTCCTTGACGCGCACGTCGCCGTCGGGCGCGCGCGTCATCTCTACCTGGTAGCCTCCCGTGCGCCGCTCGCCGAGGAATGCCGCGACGACGGCGATGCGTTTGAACTCATCCTCTTTCAAGATCGGCAGGTTATCGTCCAGGCGGCGAAGCTCCTGGTAAGTCTCTGCATCACGCGCGACGGCGACGAAAGGCTCGCCGACGAGGTTATAGCTGCCTTGAGCTAGGACTTTAATATCGCCGCTCGTCTCTACGTCCTTCTTCGGCGAAGGACTCGGAGTCGCGCTGCTCTGGTTCGTCCCCCTGTTCGTCTGGGCCGAAGGTTGTTGTCCGCCCGTCCCGCAACCGGCGATCCCAGCGCCGCCCGTCGCAAGCGACAGCAGAGCGACCGCGAGGCTCATCTTTAAATCAAGCATGATCTGACTCCCGTTCTGCGCATGACCGATTAGTAACGCTGCGGCGCGCCGTGCACGCAGCGCACAGTGTCGCGGGCAATCAACAGCTCTTCGTCGGTCGGGACGACGTAAGCCGCGAGGCGCGAGCCGTCGCTGCTGATTAAGCCCTCTCGCCCGCCTGTCTGCGCGGCGTTGCGCTCCGCATCAAGCGAGAGGCCCATCCATTCCAGGCCCTCGCAGATGCGTGCGCGAATCTCTGCGGAGTTCTCGCCGATGCCTCCGGTAAAGATCAGGGCGTCAGCGCCGCCCATCGCTGCCAGGTACGCGCCGATGTACTTGCGCACGCGGTAGCAGAAAATCTCTATGGCGAGGCGCGCGCGGCGGTCGTCGTTCTCGTGTGCTTCGTCCAGCAGCTCGCGCATGTCGTTCGTGAGTCCGGAGATGCCGAGCAGCCCCGACTGCTTGTTGAGCAGCGACTCGGACTCCTGCGAGCTTAAGCCTTCCTTGGCCGAGATGAAGTCTATGATCGCCGGGTCTATGTCTCCGGAGCGCGTGCCCATCACCAGGCCTTCGAGCGGCGTCATCCCCATAGAAGTATCAACGGAGTCGCCCGCCCGGATGGCCGCCGCCGAGCAGCCGTTGCCGAGGTGCAGAGTGATGACCCGCGTCTCTTCGCGCGGACGAGCGCGAAGCTGGCGATAGCGATAGGCGACGTAGCGATGAGAGGTTCCGTGAAAGCCGTAGCGGCGGATGCGATAACGACGATAGAGCTGGTAGGGCAGCGCGTAGAGATAGGCGTAGTCGGGCAAGGTCTGGTGAAAGGCCGTGTCGAAGACTGCGGCCTGCGGCAGGCCGGGGCCGAAGACTTCGCGCGCAGCCGTGATGCCCTTGATGTTTGCCGGGTTGTGAAGCGGCGCAAGCTCTATGCAGTCCTCTATGCCGCGCAAGACCTCGTCCGTAATCAGCACGGACTGCGTGAACCGCTCGCCGCCATGCACTACACGATGGCCCACGGCATGCACGTCAGCCACGCTCTTGACATCCGAGATGCCGGAGTCTTCGGCGCAGGCCCAGCGTATGATTAACTCGACGGCCGCGCGCGTATCCCTGAGCGGCGCAGTCGTCCTCTGCGAAGCGCGCCCTTCGGCAGTGAGCGTGATGATGGCCTGGCTGCCGATGCGTTCGACGTAGCCGCGCGCCAATCTTCGATCAGTGTTCTGCGCGATGCGCTCAAGGTCGGTTGCGATCAACTGGAACCTGACCGAAGAACTGCCGCAGTTGAGGACAAGAACATTCATAAGAGCACGGCGACTTGGTGACAAGTGATAAGTGACGAGTAAGAGTTTAGCTTGACCGTCGTCACTTGTCACTCGCCACTGCTTTAACGATCTCTTTCATGCGAGCACCGAGGCGCTCTTCGTCCACTGTCTGCACGCGGCCGTCGCGGTAGACTTCCCTGCCCGCGACGACCGTCAGCAGCGCGTCACGCCCCGAAGAGGCGAAGACGAGCGCGCGCACAGGGTCATGCACGGGAAGCTGATGGGGCCCGTCGAGGCTGAATATGGCAAGGTCTGCCTGCAAGCCTTCACTGAGCGCGCCAGTTTGATCTTCGAGGCCGAGGGCGCGTGCGCCGCCCCGCGTCGCGGCAAACAGCACCTCATCACAACCCGTCATTATTGGCCCAGCGCCCAACTGCCCGGCGTCCGCGCGCGACATCAATGCGGCGAAGCGCGCTTCTTCCAGTATGTCGCAGGTGTTGTTGCTCGCTACGGAATCGCTGCCGAGGCCGACCGTTAAGCCGTGCTCAAGAAAGGCGGCGAAGGGCGCGTGGCCGTGGCCGAGCTTGGCGTTAGACTTGGGACAGTGCGCGACGCTTGCCCCGCTCTGCTTGATCGTCTCTATGTCGGCCAGGTCTACCCTGACGCAGTGGGCCAAGAGCGGGCGCGCTCGCAGCACGCCGACATCCTTCAAGTATCGAATGGGCGAGACGCCGCGCGCGCGCCACTCTATACCGCGCCCGGCGTGCCGTTCGGCGAATGGCCCGAGCGCCTCGCGCACGAACTGTTCTTCGGCGCGCGATTCGGCCGCGTGCATCATCAGCGGCAAACGCTCGGCCAGGGCGAAATCCGTAATCAGTTCCAACTGGCGAGGGCTGACAGTGTAGGGCGAGTGCGGCGACACGCCCAAACGTACAGTCGCATCCTCATATTGACGCAATTCTGCCACCCGTTCGCGTAGCTTCTCAAAATTCTCCTGGGCCAACAGCGGGTCTGGGCCAAAGCTTTCGTGATAGACCGTGCCGCGCAAGCCCGTATCGCGCAAAGCCCTCAGCCCGAAGCCCGCCTCACTGCTCGCATCGCCGAGGCAGGTCACGCCCGCGCGTGCCGCTTCAACCGCTCCCCAGGCTGCAGAAACATACAGATCATCGGGCGTCATGCGTTCAAGGCGCGCGACGGTCAGTTTCCAGAGCCACTTTAAGAAATCAGCCTCCACGTCTTCTAGGTATCCACGCATCGCCGTCAGCTCAAGATGTGAATGCGCGTTGACCAGGCCGGGCAAGATAGCCGCCTCGCCATACTCGGCGAGGCGTGCTTCGGGAAATTTTCGGTGAAGCGCGGCGCGCTCTCCGACACCCGCAATGCTATCGCCTTCAACGGCGACAGCGCCGTTCTCGATCATCCTCGAAGAGACGGGCAGAACCCATCTGGCACAGTAAAGAGTCGTCATTTGCTTTCGTCTACGATCAGGAATTCTCAACGCCCATGCTCGCCTGTTCGCCCGCGCTTCGACGCCGCAGCCAGAACCAGAGCAGCCCCGAAAAGGCGATCACAATTCCGCCCGCGCCCGCCACGGGAGCAATCCCGTAAGTGTCGGCGGCCGCGCCCGAGGCGAGCATCGAGCCGACCATCATCAAGGTCGTCAAAGTCTCGTAAGAGGCGAAGACGCGCCCCGAAAAGCGGTCGTCCGTCTGCGTCATGATGATCGTCTGCTGCGCCGTCCACCAGATAGCAAAGTTGACCTCGCGCAGGATGAGCACGAGGGCCGCGCCCCAGAGCGTAGGCATCAGGCTGAAGAGCGCCAGGCCGCAGCCGTCGAAGATCATCGAGCGGCCCATGCGTGAGCCCAGGTGACGACCCGCAGCACTGTTAAAGCGTTTGGCTATCGGCGCGCCGATAGTGCCGCCCAATCCCATCGCGACAAACAGCACGGAGATGCCGAAATCGGTCGGCCGCTCGACCAGAGCCCCGGCCGTCTTCACCCCGAGCCGCGCTCCGAAGATACTATAGAGCGCACGCGCCACGCCGTTGCCCAGGCCCCAACCGGCGGCCACGACGAAGATCGCGCCCAGCACTCCATGCCCGCGCACGTAGCCTAAGCCCTCACGAAAATCCAGCGCGGCGCGCCGCAAAATCGCGCCCGGAAAGGGGCGCGAGCGAACGGTTGAAGAAGGCTCTGCGTCGACGACGACGCTGCTGCTGCTACCGCTCCGGCGCGTGTGCGTCCGGATGCGGCGAATCATTTCGGCCGCGGCGAGAAAGGTCAGGGCGTTGAGGATGAAGACCGTATTTCGTCCGACGAAGGTCGCGACGAGGCCGCCCAGGGCTGAGCCGACGGCGATGGTCGCCGCCGTGGTCGAAGCCGACAGAGCATTGGCCGAGAGCAGCTCGTCCGCCGTCCGCGCGATGTTCGGGACTGACGCCCGCTTGGCCGCGTTGAAGAAGGCCGAGACGGAAAAAAGCGATGCCCCCACCATGTAGATCAAAGGCAGAGCCGCGCGCGCCGCCGCGATGATAAAGCCGAGCGCGAGCACTGAGCGCAACAAGTCGGCGGCGATCATCACGCGGCGACGGTCGGCGCGATCCACGACGACGCCCGCCAGTGGGCCAAACAGGAAGAGCGGCAGGTGGCGGGCGATGGCATAGACGGCGATGGCTAAGCCTTCGCGCCCGCGCCCGGCAAGCTCTATGGTCAGCGCGAGCACCGCTATGTTGTTGAGCCAGTCGCCGATCTCCGAGATGACCTGCCCCGTCCACAAGCGACGAAAGTCGGCGTTCCCCTCAAGCAGTTGCCGGTAGGTCAACTATTTTTGCCCCCCTCGAAGGTCACGGGACTTTTTGCCCCTTGCTCTGTTTGAGCTTGCGGTAGCGTTCGAGTATGGAAGTGACGTAGGCACGGGTCGAGGCGATGTCTATGCGCGCGACGAACTCGTCGGCGGTCAGGGGGCGGCTGTTGCCGGGGACGCGATTCCAATCTGCGGCGCGGCTCGGGCCAGCGTTGTAGCCGGCGATCATGCGCGCCTCAGCGCCGGGCGTGTCGCGGTATTCCTGATAGAGTTTTTCCAGATACCAGCAGCCGATCTGTATGTTGCGCTCCGGGTCGCTCAAGACTGTCTGCGGGTCGCGCCCCATCTGTCGCTCAAGGTCAGGCATGCCGGTCTCGGCAGCCCACTCACGGCCCACGGTCGGCGTCACCTGCATCAATCCGATCTCGCCGTCCGCGCCCACCTTCCACGGGCGAAAATATGTCTCTTCGTACATCACAGACCAGACCAGGTCAGGGTCTAGGCGATAGACGGCGGCCTGGCGCGCGATCAAGGCATCGTAGCGATGAATCCAATAACGATTGAAATAGTAACCCGAGATGGCTGTGAGACTGAGCAGGATAAGAATGATGGGGACGGCACGTTTCATCTAAAACCAGAGACTCTTCTATCAAGGCGAATGCCAGAGTCTTTCGGGCAGACTACGTATGCACAGACGCCGGAGCTTTTATCTCGTCAATCAGTTTTTTCGCTTCAAGGAGGCCCAAAACTGCGGGGTCGCGTAGGCGCGGTCAACGCCCTCGTAGCGCAAGCGCAAGGCGCGCTCGTCCAGCACATGACCCTGCAACCAGACTTCCGCCGTCAGGGTCGCGCCCACCGAGAGCGCGCCGCCACGCAGCGCGCGACGGTTAACGAGGACTTCGAGCTTGAGCCGCTCAAGGTCTAGGTAGACCCAGTAGAGTTCCGTCCCCGACAGCGGGTTGCGCAGCGGCTTGAAGGCGACGACGCGCCCCGTCAGGCTCCAATCATTTTCATGCGCGGCGCGCGACGGCGCACATTTTTCCAACGGCTGCCAGCGCGCCTTCGTCGCGCGGTCGCACAGGCGCGCGCGGTAGGCCAGCCCGCACAGACCGACGTGCAACTCCTGCGCGCGGAAGCCGCCCGCGCCGACCTCCGTCAAGTTCTGTAGCTCGAAGAGCACTTCCGTGTCCGTGCCGCCGCAGTAGCCGTGTATGACTGCCTCGCCCTCTTCATCGTATTCGGTCAGAGCCCACGGGCTGATGCGCTGCGTGTAGCGCGCGCGAAAGCCGGGACGGCAATCGGCGTAAAAGATGTCGCCCGTTCCCGACTCGTAGAGCACAGTCCAGACTTCCAACCCCTCGCCCAGTTTCCAGCAGCGCCCGTGCAGGACGGCCCCGCGCCTGGAAAGCTGCGTCGGCTCGCCCTGATCGCCCGCGCGCTCGGCCAGGTAGTTGAAAGCCTTCTCGCTTGGAACCTCCAACCCGATTGTCTGAAACGTCACGTCCATATGAAAACAGTTATTAGTGACCGGGTGACAGGTGGCGAGAGAAAAGCTTTTCTCTCGCTCGTCACTCATGATTGCTCTTATTATCGCGCAGCGCGTTTGCGGTGTCCACGTCCCTGTGCGCGTTGGCCCTCGGCGTCGTCTGTGCGCGGCGCGCGACTCTTGTAGCCGCGTATGTTGCGCTCGGGCCCATGCTGCGGGCGCAAGCCCGAGCGTACCATCTCGGCGAAGAGGTCAACATCATAGTCGGCCTCACGCGACATCTCTTCGCGAATCGCGTGCAGCATCTCAAGAAATCTTGGTTTCCGATACATAAAATGCAGTGATGAGTGACTGGTGACAAGTGACAAGTAAAGGCGAGCTTCTTATCTCGTCACTTGTCACTCGTCACTTATCACTGTTTTCTCCGTCGCTTCCGAGACGAGGAACTCCGGGGTGACGATCATCGGGACGAAAAACCCGGCGGCCGTATTGAAGAGGCGAATGCGCGCCTGGCGGCGAACGTTCGCCAGATGTCCGAAGTTCCAGGTCACTAAATAATCTATTTTGTGAACGGAGGCAACGGCGACGTGCAGCGCGTCGGCGATATACTTGCGATGAAAGATGCCGCGCGTGATGTAGCCTTCGGCCAGGATGGCCGCCTCCTCCGTCAGTTCCACCTCTTCGAGCGGCTGGGCCAACTTCAGGTAGCCCGTGCGATGCGGCTCGGGCACGCGCTCCAATTCTCTGGCGACCAGGGGCGAGACGACGGCGCGGTACTCGGGCAGCTCGTGCTCCCACCAGCGAATGGTGAGGTCGCGCCGAAACGGCTCGCCGTTATCGAGGTAAGCGCCGATGACGGAAGTTTCCAGATAGAGACTCTGCTTCATGGCTGGCTTGCTCCGATGCTGATGCGCGGAGGATTGGTCGCCTCGGGTGTGACCACTAAGGGCTCAAGGCGCATGACGCCCTTCTGGAAATCGAAGACGAGGCGAAAGTGGCGCAGGAAATTTCCGCCGATGATGCCGGTCTGCTCGAACCCGGCAGTCTCGTTGATCGGCTCCATGTCGAGCACGGCCGCAGACAACCGTTCGCGCGCGTAGGAACCGAAAGAGACGCGCGGCAGCATGAGCATCGTCACGTTGTCGGCGACACCGGCCGAGCCGAAAATCTGCAAGCGAACGTTCTGAGCGAAACGCTCGACGAGGTCTTCACGCTCGGCCAGGTTCTCGGAGACGACCGAGACGGTGGCTCCCGTATCGATGATGAAGTTGAGCGGCTTCTCGACGCTCTCGATCTGCACTTCGCCGCTCAGGAATCCGGCCGAAGTGGTGCGCAGCGGAATTTCTATGCCCTGCGCAGCCGCCTGAGCCGCATTGGTCGAAGAGCGTTGGCGCGAGAGCGAGAGCGTCTTTGTGCCGTAATCGACCGTCGTCACGTACTTCGAGATCAGCGAGAGACCGATGTAGCCGTCCACATGCGTCTTGTCGTTGAAGAAGCGGCGAATGTAGACGGGCACGTTAGAGACGCGTACGTCACCGATCTCTAAGGATTGGAGAAAGCCGTAAACGATGTCGAAGCGGCCGCCGCCGCCGACGGCCCTCGCCATGCCTCCGCGCGCGACCTCCTTCAGGCCCAGACGCCGCGCCGTCTCCTGCGAGACCACAGACATTCCCGAGCCCGTGTCGAGCACGAAGCGCAGGGGCTCCTTCTCGCCGTTGACGTGTACGAGGAAGAGGGGACGGTTGTCCGGCGCTTGAAACGATACTTCGGTGCGCGCGGCCCCGCCCACGACGTAGAGCGAGCTTTGTTGGCCCAGATAGCGCAAGAAGTCTATGAGGCCGCGAATGCGCGCGCGGCGGTCTGCGTCCGTCTTCGGCGCGATGGCCAGAAAACGCTCGTAGGCGTCGGCCGCCTCCTTATAGTTCTCCGTGCGCGCAGAGGCTTGCGCGAGGTTGAAGACGAAGTCGGGCTCGTTCGGATCGATGAAGACTGCGCGGCGCAAGCCCGAAAGGCTCGTGCTCGCGCGATTCTCGTAGAAGTCAACCATAGCGAGGCCGGCAATCGCCAGCGCCTCGTCCTCTTTCAAGCTGAGAGCCGTGCGAAACTCTTCGACCGAGAGGCGAAAGTCGCCCGAAGCCAGGACGACTGCTCCGAGCAGCGCATGCGCGCGCGCCGAGAGCGGGTCAATGGCGACCACGCGCGCGGCGTGATCGTAAGCGTCTTGCAGCGACCTCTTCTTGTAGAGCGTATAGCTCAGGCCGAGACGCGCATCCTTATCGCGCGCATTCTTGGCTATCAGCTCGCGGAACAGCTTTTCCGCGACCTCGAACTCGCCTTCGCGCAGAGCACGCTGGGCCCGCTCGCGCACCTTGTCGGCCGCCGCGACCGGAAAGTCACCGGCCGCCGTCATCAAGAAGACGGCCACAGCCATACAACAGACGACAGCCAAGCGCCCGCCTCTTTTTAGTTGACGATTCATCATTGGGGGAACACCTCAAAAAGGGATGAGGGCGGAGGGATGAGGGATAAAGGAAGAATGATTGAACAACTCAAAGTTTGAGTAATTCAATGATTCATCCCTCATCCCTCCGCCCTCATCCCTTACTTCAAAATCTCTCCGGTCTTCATTGACCAGAGCACTAGGTCTAGCTCATCGAAATCTATCCGAACGTCTTGGGCGAACTGGCGCAGGCGTTCTTCGGTCTTCAGGTAGCGAGCGCGAGTCGAGGGCGGCTGTGGCGAATCTATAACGCCCATCTCGGCCAGGCTACGCAGGATATGTTTGTCCAGGATGGCGTAGCCGCTCAGACCTATGTTGCGCAGGAAGTGGCTCGCCTCCTTGTAGCCGAGCCCTTTGATACGTCGCTCGGAGGCCAGCCAGTCGCGGCGCGCGAGCGGGTCTGTGAAACTGTTGAGCCGTTCACGCAGGCGCATACGGCAGTCCTGCTGCAAGTAGTCGCGCGTCGTGACGACGTAGCCGGGACGCGCCACTGGATAGCGATGAGCGCGCGCCTGCAAGAGAACTTCGGTCATCTCTTCGCGCGAGCCTTCAAAGAGCAGCGGCCTGATGGCCTCAATCGCTTTCAGGCCCATGCGGGCAGATGCGCCCGCAGTGAAGATGCAATAGACCAGCTCTTCCCAGAGCCGCGCATCGTCGCCCGTGCGCCACACGTCGCGAAACTCCGCGAGCCGCGCGGCGATCTCTCGGCGTCGCGCTTCGTGCGTCGCCCGCACCGATTCGATTGTCACAGGTCTTTGTTCTTGTCGCACGAGGCTTACAAATTCTACGCAACAGATTTTAGGAGTCCATTCGGAGCATTGTCAACGAACTCTTGCTCGGAGAGCCCCGCAACGGCCCGAGAGATCGAAGGGCCGCGCTACGCTCTAGACCGACGAGTTGGGCCCGTGCATCCGTGCGCGGGCCACCCGGCATCAAAAGCTTGGTGCGTCGGAGCGCGCCTGCCTGCTAGAATTATTTTTGGGTTTGCGGCGGGCGCGTTCGTGCTATGATGCGCTCCCTTGCGCAAAAGGTTCACGGTTGGAGGAATAAATGTTCAAGCAGGTGACACGCCAGCGTCTCTTCTTCTTTCTCGGTCTGATCGTCTGGGTCGCGCTCTCTGTCTCAGCGCCGGTCTTCGCTCAGCAGACGACCCCGACCGAACCCAATCCGCCCACCCAGCTCATACGCCCGACCAGCATCAGCCGTCCTCTTCCTTCGACCTCCGCGCCGACCGGGGGCGCTGCGACACCGACGACTGTTGTCATGCCGGGCGAAGTGGCCGGGCCGGTCTATCAAGCGCCTGTGGGCGGGATGCGCGGCGTGCTGGTGGAGACGGTCGAAGGACAGACGTTGATGGCCGAGTCGCCCGACCAGGGTTTCAACCCGGCCTCGGCCGTGAAGCTGGCGACGGCGCTTGCGGCCATTCGCAACTTCGGCGCAGATCACCGCTTCACGACGGGAGTGTGGGCTACGGGCGAGCTTGACCGGGCGACGGGCACGGTCAAGGGCGACCTGATTATCTCGGGGCGCGACCCTTCGTTTCATTACGAGCATGCTGTGATGCTGGCGCGCGAGCTGAATCGGATGGGCGTTCGCACGGTGACGGGCGATCTCGTCGTCGCGCCGCGCTTCACGATGAACTTCGACTGGTCTGCGCAGCATTCGGGCGACATGCTCTACGATACTCTGGACGCGACCAGGCGGCCGGCGGCGGCCGTGCGCGCCTGGAATGAGCAGCGCATCTCCCTGGGCGACAGCCAAAGCTTGCAGAGCGTGCCGAGCGTCGCCGTCATGGGCGCAGTCTACGTTGATTCAGTCCCTTCAAACGCGCACATGCTGCTCGTACATCGTTCGAGTAAGCTGGTGGACGTGCTGAAAGTCCTGCTCTGCTATTCCAATAATTTCATGGCCGAGCGCATCGGCGACCAGATGGGCGGAGCCGAGGGCTTGCGCCGTTTTCTCGTCAACGAAATCAAGCTCAGCCCGGCCGAGGTGCAACTGGCTTCGACGAGCGGCCTGGGCGTCAATCGCGTCACGCCGCGCGCGATGATGAAGGTCTTTCGTGCGCTCCGGGACGAGTTGGCCAAGCACAAGCTCTCGCCCTCGGACATCATGCCGGTCGCGGGCGTTGACCCGGGCACGTTGGAAAAGCGTTACACCAGCGGGCCCTCGCGCGGCAGCGTGATCGCCAAGACGGGCACGCTCATCCGCACGGATGGCGGCGCGAGCGCGCTCGTCGGACAGATGCACACGCGCACGGGCGACACTCTGCTCTTCGTCATCTTCAACCAGCGCGGCAACGTGCCTCGCTTCCGCGAAAATCAGGATGCGCTGGTCTGGCAGATGCAATCGTTGAGGGGCGGCCCCGCTCCCTTCGACTATCGCCCGACGGCGCTGGCCATGCGCCTCTCAGACACCATGCAGGACTCGGCTAGCCCCGCGCGCAAAGACGAGTACGAGCCAGCACAGTAGTCGTCGTATAATTAAACTCGGCGGGCGGCAACTCTCCTCAACCGCGCCGCAACCAATTTAAGCCCCCTTTGCATGAACACAGTAAGCCCGTAAAAGACTGGCCTTACTGTGCTCGATCATTCTCACTTATTCCATAATCTCTTTAGAGGTTATGAAGATTTTCGCGTTCAGCAACGGAGGGGAAAGATGAAGAAAGAGTTAAGGGCATTGGCAGGCGTGGCGCTGGCAGCTTTACTGCTGATTATGGGCGCAAGTGTATCGGCTTCGGCGCAGGGTCGTGGTCGCGGCGGCGGTGGCGGCGGCGGAAATCCGGGCCGGGGCGGCGGCGGGCCGGGCATGGGCCCAGGAGTTGATCGCGGGCTTGGGAACGCGTCTGACCGGTCGGGCGGTCGCTCGGACGAGGGCTTGGGCCGTGCTTCGGAGAGGTCTAACGGGCGGTCGGATGCCGGGCTGGAGCGCGCACGTGCCGCAGACGCCAACGGCAGGCACGCCGATGATGAGCTGCGCAGGCATCCCGGTATCGCCAACGGCCTGAACACGAATCCGAGCGAGTTGCGGAGCCAGTATCAAGCGGCGCTTGCCGTCAATCCGAACCTGAAGTTCGGTCAGTTCGTCGCGGCCAACATGCTCGCCAACAACCTCAACGCGAGGCATCCGAACATTACTACGGAGGCGATTCTGTCCGGCTTGCGGAGCGGCAGGAGCATCGGGCAGACCTTGCAAAGTCTTGGCCTGAGTTCTTCCGAGGCCAAACAGGCCGAGAAGGCTGCAAAGCGCCGGATTAAAGAGAGCCGGGAATAGATCAAAGGCTCGCTTGTCCGCTTAGCCGAGCCTGCGGATTGACTTAAGCGAGAGCCCAAAAACAGTAACGCGCCCCGACGGCCTGAGAGTCGCCGGGGCGCTTTTTCGTCCCCGACGCGCGCAACGTGCGGTGTCGCACGCGAGAGGACGATCCCATGTTCGGCCGTGAGCGACCTGTGTTCGGCGGATGGCCGGCGCGCTGATGGGAGAGGCGACTCCGCACTATCAGTCACCTCAAGCGAATCCTTTGCCGGACAATCCTCTCTTAGGGGCTCAGGCCGATTCTGACTGGCTGACGCTTCTCGGTTGAAGCGCGCCGCCGCGCCTTAGAGCAAACACCGAGCCGTTCTCTCTGCGCGCCACGGCAAAGGCTGCTCCGGGCCAATGTTTTGCCTGCCTTCAGTTCCTCTCACACACAGTCGCCGGCCTCACGCACGGAGCCTTTCTCTCTTCGGATTGTTTCCATCGGTGACAAGCGTTGTGTAATCGAGGTGCGTACGCGTGTGGGCTTTGCCGAGCGTGCTCAGGCTGTGAAGCGGGCTGCCCAGTCCTGTCACTTAAGGTGACGAAGCAGAGGGCTCAGAGCGGAGGGCAATCCGCTATTTCCGCAGGATTTTCAAACCTTTCTGCGTGGTATGTCTCTTGCACCTGATGGGCTCGCGCAGGTCTCTCAGGCGAGCGGCCAGGCCGGTTCCCTTCAAATGATTTGTCTCGGAGGCAGAGATGAGCAAGCAGCTTAATACGGGCGATTCTTCTGTAGCAGCCAATCGCTTGCACAGTGAAGACGGGTTCTCTTTGTTGCAGTTGATGCTGACGGTGACGGTGATGGTCATCGTCGGAGCATTCGCCTTCATGAGCATCACCACGGCGCGCGAGAATATGAAGCTGTCGGGGTCGGCGCGCGTCTTCGCATCCTACGTGGAGAAGGCCCGCATAGACGCCGTGCGTCGCCACACCTCATCCGCCGCGCCGAGCAAGATAGAGTTCATAGGCTCAAACACCTACCGCGTGACTATGGACTTCGACGGGACGGGGACGGCGACCACGCGCGACTTCAAGTTTGAAGACGGAGTCTCGATGCTGAGCGAAGCGACGCAGGCGATTGCCTTCGACTGGCGCGGGCGCATGACGGCCTGCATGCTCACCTTCGCGCTTCAGAACAGTAAAGGCAACCAGGCCACCATTGACATCTCGGCTTCGGGCGATGTCACGGTGGATAGCGACCTTGAGGACGCGCCGACCGTCACGACCAATACAAACGTCAACAAGACCGTGGATGTCTATTCGGATGCCACTGTGACCGGCACGACCGCGCCGGCCACCACCTCCACGACGGACTGTTCCGCCGTGGACGTAGCGCCGGGCGGCAGCATCACGGGCACTGGTTCTTCTCCCTCCTGCAAGCTCACAATCTCCCCTTCTTCTTTCTCCATCAAGCAGAACGGCGGCACGTCGCAGACGGTCACCGCCTCGGTCATCGCGGCCGCCACGGTCACGGCCTCTGTTCCGAGCAATCTTCAGGTCACGCCCGCTTCGCAGACGGTCGCCGCCAACGGCACGACCACCTTCGTCGTCAGGTCTCGGAACAAGACGCGCGGGACGTTCAAGGTCACCTTCAGCACCGGCTGCACCTCGGCGGATATCAAGGTCACGGTCACGAAGTAAGGGAGACGAAGGGAAAGAGCGATGAGAGAAAAAGCTATGAGGAATATGGCACGGTCTCGGACGAGCAGGAGCGAGCGCGGCTTCACGATGATCGAGACGGTCATTGCGCTGGTCGTGATGATGGTCGCAGGGCTCAGCGTGGCCTCGCTCTTTGTCTACGCGACGCGCAACAACTCGGGCGCGGCCGACCGCGCCGTGGCGCTCGCCGTCGCGCAGCAGCGCATGGAGCGGCTGCGCAGCGTTAGCTTCAACGACGCGACGCTCGCGGCGGGCACGACCAACACGACGGTCGTCAACGGCGACGGGCGCAACTACAGCGTGCAGACGGTCATCTGCGACACGGCTGCCTGCGGCGGCAGCTCGACCCTGAAGAAGATCACGATCCAGGTGACGCCGATGAGCGCGGGCCAACTCTGGGCCGCCAATGCTGTCGTCCTCACCTCACTGCGCGCTTCGCCTGAGACAGGCGACTTCATACAGTAAGGGCAGCGCAGCCACTTCTCATGCCCGGCGACGGTCTTCGTGATTGAAAGTGAGAGAGGATGAATAGACGAAACAACCAACCCTCGGCCGAGGCAGGCTTCTCGCTCTTCGAGCTTGTCATCGCGATGGCGATCACGCTCGTCGTCATGGGTGCGGCGAGCGCCCTGCTCGCCGGCTCCTTCAACATCCGCGCCAGGGAGAACCAGAAATCGGAAGCCATCGCGGACGTGCAGCGCGCTCTGAACGTCATGTCGCGCGAAATCGCCAACTCCGGCTTCGGCCTGATGAACAACGGGCTCGTCGCATCCGATACCGGAGCCAGCTCGATCCGTTTTCGCGCCAACCTCAACGCGTTCCGTGGAGAGACGACGAGCAACTCCGTAACCGACCGCGACGAGGACGTGCAATACAGGCTGGTTAACGACGGGACGAACAGCTTCATCGCGCGCCTGGATGTCAACACCAACAACCTGACCACGGTGCTCGCCAACCGCATAGACTCTTTCCGCATACGCTACTACGCCTCCAAGATAGATTACACGACGACCGATTGCGACATCACTCCGGCGGCGGGCGCAGTCGAAGTCACGCCCTCGGCGGCCAAGTACGTGGTCATCACCATCTGCGTGACGCTGCCTGCGCGCGGCGCTCCGGGCAGCCCCGGCTACCAGCCCGAAGGTGACATGCAGCTCGTCTCGGATGTCGTGCTGCGCAACGCAGACCCGACGCAATACTGATTGGGCCCAGGGGATTTTAATAAACGGATGAGGTTATCTCTGATGCAGAAATTCCGGATGAAGAGCAGACGCAGGAGGAGCGTGCGCCACAAGACTGAGCGCGGCGCGGCGCTCATCACTATGCTGTTGATGTCGGCGCTGCTTTTGACGGCGGGCGGGGCGCTCATCCTGACCACCGCCATGTCGGCGGCCAACTCACATGACTCGACCTCGGAGATGCAGGCTTACTATGCGGCCGAGGCCGGTCTGCAAGCGACGATCAACGTGCTCAGAGGGAACGTCTCGCCGAGCCTGACCTACCGCGACGCTGTGACGCCGGCCAACTCCAACGCGGCGGGCGACCCGGCGACCACGCAGGCGAGCCCTTTCGCGCGCCTCTCGAAGTGGCTTCCCTATGATGCGACCGTCACAGACCGCGTGCCGATCACGACGCCTTATTCGACCTTGAACGGCTCGGCCTACAACGCCGTGCTGACAGACCCGGACAATTCCAGCCGGATAACCTTCTCGACCACGGGCATCTTTCCGACGAGCACCTGTTCCGAGCAAAAGTCTATCCAGTTCACCAATCTGGGCGTGCTCAGCAGTTGCACCAACGGCGGCTCGAAGGCAAAGATCACGTACAATGCGCAGGCTTCGACCACCGTCAACGCCTACCCGAGCATCGCGAGCCTGCTCGGCAGCTTTACGACCGACATAAATGGCGGCGGTGCTGCCATCCCGGCGGGCACGCCTTTCACGCTGACCATCAACCAGACGGCCCCGTGGACGGCGACCATCATCATCAACTGCACGGTCACCAGCGGCGGCACCACCCTGACCAATTCGACCAGCACGGTGGACGTTGATTTTAAGGCGACCACCTACGACAACCAGGGCACGCTCTACACCTTTGCCGCGAACCCGCTCCGTCTCAACACGCCGACCGGCGGTGACAAGAACGTCGCCGTCACGATAGCCGCGCCCCAGCCCAGGCGCATACTCGTGCGCGTCAACGGCTATGGGCCGCGCGGCGCGAGGAAACAGATGGAGATGATGGTCGGCCGATTTCTGTTCGACTACTGGCCGAGCGGCCTGCTGGCCATTCGCAGCGCCGACGACAATATCACCCCGATGACTTTCAGCGCCGGAAGCAGCGCCGTCTATTCTTACAGCGGCAACGCGCCCACGGGCGGCCAAAAGATTCCGGCCATCGCCGTCACGAGCACGGTCGATTACACCCTCATCAGCAACATCGGAGCGAGCGGACAGGTGACGGGTAATCCGGCCGCTATCAAAGTTCCGATCTCAAGCCTGGTTCCCTTCCTTCAGACGGCAGACGAAGCGCGCCGCACTCTCAACAAGCTTGAGACGGCGGCCCATTTGCAGAATCGCTATTACACCAACGCTTCGCCGCCCCCCGATTACGGCACTGTCGCAGAGCCGAAGTTTACCTTCATGGACGGCAACGCCACGCCCGACGGCGGCGCAGGCTTGCTGGTCTGCACGGGGACTGTGACGCTCAACGGCAACGACGAATTCAAGGGCTTGATGCTCGTCTTAGGCGACGGAGTGATAGTGCGTAACGGCGGCGGCAACGGCGCATCGCTCGGCGCATTCGCCCTCGCCCGGTTCAGTCGCGGAACCTGGGGCGGCCCCTTCCTCGCGCCGACCTTCATGGCCAACGGCGGCGGCACGTCGAGCATCACCTTCGACCCGAGCTGGGTGGAGAAGGCGCTGCTTTCGGCCAGCCGTTACCCGATCGGAATAAGTGAATACTAGCCCCGAAGATTTCGGACTTCACCGGAGACGAGATGAGAGGCCACGAAAGAGAGAGTTCAAGAGAAGAGCCAGCGAGGCGCGGCGAGCGCGGCGCGTCCATCATTGAGCTGCTCATCATGGTGGCGATGGTGACGGTCATCATGGGCTACGCGCTGATGCGTATCTCCGGCGCGCAGCAGTTCATGCGTATGAAGAACGCTTCGCGCGAGTTCATGAGCTACGTGGAGAAGGCCCGTCACGACTCCATGCGTCGCCATGCAGGGCCGCCGGGACTGCTGCCGCAACCGCCGATGGCTTTCGTGCAGATCACTGGCGCGCGCTCCTACACGGTCGTCATGGACTTTGACGGCGACGGCAACGTGGACGCGCCGCGCCAAATCAACATTCCGCCCGAGCAGGGCGTCTTCTTCAACACCGGCTCGACGCCCTTGCCGATCACGATTGCTTTCAACTGGCGCGGGCGCGCAGTCAATGCGGCGGCAGCAGCCATTCAGGCCGTCTACGTCACGCCGCCGGCCTTCCAGATACAGACCACGGCCGCTTACGGCAGCCCGAGCAGCACGGCCATCAGGCTCTCGACTTCGGGCGACGCGTCGCTCGCAGACGGCAGCGCCACCGCCACGCAGCCGAGCGCCGTCACGATAGACACAAGCGTTAACTCGAATCTCAACATACGCAACGACAACATGCGAATCACGGGCTACTGAGCCTGTCGAGGGAAAGGACGGCGACGTTAAGCATTGCGAGAGCTATTCGGAACGAGAGGTCAGGCGATGAAGGCAAGATCGAAGAGAGACGCGGGCGAGAGCGGCAACGCACAGGGCTTCACCCTGATCGAGACCACCATCGCTCTCGTCATCATGATGATAGTCGTGCTCGGCTCGGCCTTGCTCTTCGCCTTTGCCGTGCGCAATAACAACGGCGGGCACGACCGCGCGCAGGCTTTAGCCATCGCGCAGCAGGCCCTTGAGACGCTGCGCAACGCTCGCTTTACGGTCAGCACGACAGACCCGCTCCTTCAGGAAACGCCGGCTGCGCCCGCTCCTCTGACGGTCTGGCGCGAAGGCCGTCCCTACGCAGTCATCGCCCAGATACAGGACACGACGCCGACTTTAAAGACTATCACCGTCACCGTCACGCCGCAGAGAGCCGGGGCCCGGTGGTCTGCCGATCCCGTCACCATCGTCACACAGCGAGCCCAATCGAGTCAGCCATGAATACCGAGAGCATGATGAAAGCAGCCGAGACCCGAAGAGAAGCCAGCGGAGGCGAGGCGGGCTTTTCCCTGCTTGAGCTGGTCATCGCGATGACTGTGACGCTGCTGATGATGACGGCGGCGAGCACACTGCTGACCTCTTCGGTCGGAACGCGCGTGCGCGAGAACAGCAGGACGGATGCCCTGGCCGATGCCCAGCGCGCCATTCAGATCATGTCGCGCGAGATCGCCAACTCCGGCTTCGGCCTGACCAATAACGGAATCGTTCAGACCGACGCGACGGCGACCAAGATACGCATCCGCGCCAACGTCAACAACACCAACGCGACCATCAGCGACCAGGACGAAGACATCACCTACGCTTATCAACCGGCTCCGGTCTCGGCCATCGTCCGCTTCGACCGCGTCACCGGCAGCACGAACGTCCTCGCCAACAACATTCGCGCCTTTGCCATCTCTTACCAGAACGCAGCCGGTGGGCCCGCCGCCGCGAACGTGGCCGAGAGGATTTTGATTGATGTCACGGTTGACGTGTGGCGACCCTCCGGGCAGCCGCCTGCGCAGGTGCGAATGCAGTCGGAGGTGGCGCTGCGCAATGCGCCGCAAGTGCTGAAGCGATACTGAAGCGTGCCCCCTGGCCAAAGGTTGCAGAGCCTTTAAGGAAAGGAATGATTTGAAGATGCAGACTGCCCCTCAAGCTTTACGCCTCGCACGGAAGGGTCGCCCTCGCCGCAGGAGCGAGCGCGGCGCGGCGCTGATTACTACGCTGCTGATCGCTACGCTGCTTTTGACGGCAGGCGGGGCGCTCATCCTGACCACCGCCATGTCCGGCACTAACGCCGTCAGCGCGACGGCCGAGATGCACGCCTACTATGCTGCCGAAGCCGGGTTGCAGCGCGCCCTGGACATCCTGCGCTTGAATGTAGCGGCCCCGCCGGGGACGCCCCTCGGCCTGGACGGAACTACTCAAGCCTCTTTCCGCAACGTGGCGGGAACCAACCTCGGCACTTGGCTTCAGCTCCCTTGCGCCGACATAAACAGGTGCAGCAACATTGGTGGGACTCCGGTCATGCGCGTCGGAACCAGGGGCGCATACAGCATCCTTGTCACAGACCCGGATAATACTCCCGTGAGTGCGCGCCCGAAGCGCCTGCGCCTGACCGTGACCGGCTACGCGATGAGCGGCTTCGGGGCCAACGGCACGCGCAAAGTCCTGGACACGATGATTATGGAAGCGGGCCTCGCGGGCTTCGTCGCGCCTTCGACCGTGACGCTCATCGGCGCGACCAACCCGCTCGCCCCTCCGCATCTCACGCTCGCCACGGGCGACTCCAAGAACGTCCATTATTCGGGCAAGGATGCGGCCAAGCCCACAGACCCAGGCTACGACCCGGCGCGGGCCGGAGACAGGCCCGTGTTCACTACTGACCTTCCATCCGTCCCCGACATTACGACCGGCATTGAGCGCCCCCTCGACCAGATCATAGGCGACCCCGTAGCTCCGCTCGGAGACGGAACGGGCGGGACGCAGCCCACGCCCGAGTGGCTCACCTCGGCCGATAGCGCCAGAAGATTCCTCAACCAGTTGCGCACCATTGCGAGACCTAACATAGACGATAACGGCCTGCCCGTGGACACGCCCGACGACAGGTATTTCACCAGCGCCATGCAGCCGCCCGCGAGTAATGTCCAGGGCATAACCTTTATCGAAGGCGATGCCACGCTTGGGCCCAACAACCAGGGCTCGGGCCTGCTGGTCGTGACTGGCAAGCTGAAGCTGCACGGCGGGACAAATTTCAACGGCCTGATACTGGTGCTCGGCGAAGGCGTCGTCGAGCGTGAGGGCGGCGGCGGCGGCGTCATCAACGGCGGTCTAGTAGTCGCCAAGTTCGACGACACTGGGGACTTTTTAAGCCCGACGTTCTTCACCGACGGCGGCGGCAATTCGACCATCCAGTACAACTCTGCGGCGGTCAACACGGCGGCCAGCTTCGTGCCCGGCTTTCTCGTCGCGGGCGTCGTCGAGAAATAAGGAGCCCTTCACACAAAAAAAGCAAAAGGGGGTGGCAACCGTTGCCGCCCCCTTTGCTTTAATCAGCGTGCAGCTCTTTTCCATTCCGGCATTGCGCCTTGACACCTGCGCGCCGAACGATGAATGATGCACTCGGGGAAGGTTGATTGATGAGAGGCATGCTAAGCCTCGCCCTGGGCCTTCTCTTGCGCTCGTCGTTTAAGTGATGCCTGACATCTTGCTTGTCGAGGATAAAGAGAGCCTTCGGCGTGTGCTGCGCCTCACGCTGGAGCAGGCCGGCTACAGCGTGACGGAGGCCGAGGATGCGCGCGCCGGGGCGCAGGAGATCACGCGCGCGCCGCACCGCATCGTCCTGACAGACCTGCGCATGCCTCACGGCTCCGGTCTAGATGTGCTGCGCGCCGCCCGCGCCGCAGACCCGGAAGTTCCCGTCATAGTGATGACCGCTTACGGCTCGATTGACGAAGCCGTGCAGGCCATGAAGGACGGCGCGCAGGACTTCCTGCAAAAGCCCGTAGACTCGAACCACCTGCTGCTGCTGGTCGAGCGCGCCCTGGAACAGGCTCGCCTGCGCACGGAAAATATCTTACTGCGCGAGGAATGGTCTAGGCGCTACGGCTTCCCCCGCATCATCGGCGAATCCGAACCGATCAAGCGCGCCGTCTCCGAGACGCAGCGCGTGGCCCAGACGGAAGCGACCGTCCTGCTGCTGGGCGAATCGGGCACGGGCAAAGAGTTGTTCGCGCGCGCAGTGCATCACTTGAGCCCGCGCCGCACAGGGGCCTTCGTCGCCATCAACTGCGCCGCCATCCCCGAGACGCTCATCGAGAACGAGCTGTTCGGTCACGAGCGCGGCGCGTTTACGGGCGCGGGCGAGCGTCGCCAGGGAAAGTTCGAGCTGGCTTCGGGCGGCACAGTCTTTCTGGACGAGATCGGCGAGCTGCCCATCAATGTGCAGGGCAAGCTCTTGCGCGCCATCGAAGAGAAGATGGTTGACCGCATAGGCGGACGCGCGCCAGTGCCCGTCAATGTGCGCGTCGTCGCCGCCACCAACCGCGACCTGCGCGCGGCGGTCGAGATGGGAGAGTTCCGCCGCGACCTCTTCTTTCGCCTGGCGGTCTTTCCCGTCGAGATTCCGCCGCTGCGCGAGCGCGGAGAGGATGTCGTCCTGCTCGCCACGCACTTCGCCGCGCAGCTCGGCAAGGAGCTTCGCGGGCGTGAAGCCGCCTTGAGCGAAGCGAGTCTCGCCGCCCTCAAGGCGCACAACTGGCCCGGCAACGTGCGCGAGCTTGAGAACGCCATCGAGCGTGCCTGCATCCTCTCGGACACAAACATGCTTGAGCCCGCAGACCTTGGGCTACACGCGCAAGCCGCTTCAGAAGCGGAAGAGTTGGCCCAGCTAGACATGTCGGGCACTCTGGCGGAGGTGGCCGAGCGCGCCCTGAGATTTGCCGAGAGCCGCAAGATTCGCGCGGCGCTCGCAGCGCATCGGGGCAATAAGACTCGCGCGGCCGAGAGCCTCGGCGTTAGCTACAAAACGCTCTTGACCAAGATCAAAGACTACGAGCTATAAGGACACGGATGAACAGAGAGGCGAAGGCCGGACGGGGAACCGACGACGACACGTCGCAAAGTGAGCAGGCGCAAGATGGGCCGGAGCCGCGCGACTCGAAGACCAAAATCAAAGAGGCTCCCGAGCGTGATGATGCTGGCCTCATCGCCGGAGAGACAGACCTGCCCGTCGGCACGGCCACGGGCGAAACGCCGGGCGAGCAGGCAGCCGCGCGGCGCGAGCGCAAAGCCGCGAGCGGCACGGGCAAGCACGCCATCCTCGTCGGCGCAGGCATTCTCCTCAGCCGTCTCGTAGGGCTCGTGCGCCAGCGAGTCTTCGCGCACTACTTCGGCACGTCGGACGCCGCAGACGCTTTCAACGCAGCCTTCCGCATCCCGAATTTTTTGCAGAACGTCTTTGGCGAAGGCGCGCTCTCGGCTTCCTTCATCCCCGTCTACGCAAAGCTGCTCGCGCAGGAAGACCGCAGGGAGGCGACGCGTGTCGCAAGCGCAGTGCTTTCGGTGCTGGCCCTGGTGACTTCCATCATAGTGCTCGCCGGAGTCCTGACGACGCCTTACCTGCTCAGCCTGATTGCGCCCGGCTTTACGGGCGAGAAGCGCGAGCTGACCATTCGTCTCATCAAGATATTTTTTCCCGGCGCGGGACTGCTGGTGCTTTCGGCCTGGTGCCTGGGCGTGCTCAACAGTCACCGTCGCTTCTTTCTCTCCTACACTGCGCCGGTCGTCTGGAACATAGCGATCATCATTTCGCTCGTCGCGTTCGGCCGTCGCGTGGGCCTCTTTCCCTTAGCGGAGATCGTCGCCTGGGGCTCCGTCATCGGCAGCGCCTTGCAGTTCGCCGTGCAGCTTCCGGTGGTCTTCAGTCTGGTCAAAGGCTTGCGCCCTGTCTTCGACTTTGTGACGGCGAACGTTCGCACAGTGATAAGGAATTTCCTGCCCGTCTTCGTCAGTCGCGGCGTAGTGCAGATCAGCGCCTTCGTAGACGCCTGGCTGGCGAGTTGGCTCGGCACGGGCGCGGTCGCCGCGCTCGCTTACACGCAGAGTCTTTACACTCTGCCCGTCAGCCTGTTCGGGATGAGCGTCTCGGCGGCCGAGCTGCCGGCGATGTCTAGCGCGCTCGGCAACGAGGCGGAGGTGACGGCACAGGTGCGCGAGCGCCTCAACTCAGGCTTGCGCCAGATAGCCTTCTTCATAGTCCCTTCGGCCGTCGGCTTTCTGGCTCTTGGCGACGTGATGACGGGCGCGCTCTATCAGACGGGAAATTTCAATCGCCGCGATGTCGTCTACGTCTGGGCCATCCTGGCCGGCTCCAGCGTAGGCTTGCTGGCTTCCACGCTCGGCAGGCTCTATTCCTCTACCTACTACGCGCTTCACGACACGCGCACGCCCTTGCGCTACGCTGCGCTCCGGGTCTTTCTGACCATCGTGCTCGGCTACCTGTGCTCGCTGCCTTTGCCGCGACTGCTTGGCGTGGAACAGCAGTGGGGCGCAGCCGGGCTGACCGCTTCGGCCGGAATTTCGGGCTGGATAGAGTTCGTGCTGCTCAGGCGCACGCTCAATGCGCGCATCGGGCGGACGGGGCTGCCGGGCTCTTTTGTCATCAAGCTCTGGTCTGCCGCCCTGGCCTGCGCCGGCGTAGCCTGGGGCGTCAAGCTCGGCCTCAACGCCTTCTCGGACGACTTCAGCACGCATCACCCCGTAATCGGGGCGGCCCTCATCCTGGGCATTTACGGCGTCCTTTACTTCATCATCACGTCGCTCACAGGGCTGCCGGAGGCGCGGACGGTCGTCGGCCGCTTCACGCGCTTTCTCAACAGAAGAGCGCCGAAATAGGGCTTCCCCTGCCGAGGCGAGAAGAATTTTCTGGTCTTTTCGACGATTTTAGGCTAAAAGACTACACGCTAATCGCATCAGCAGATGATTTTTTTGGAAATGCGCGACAATTGCCCGTTTCCTCCCGGCAAGGGATCAGGATAAATTGCGTGCGGACGGGACAGGAGTCCCGCTTTTGTCTCTTTGTTGATTCGATTCGGCGATGTTGATCCCAAATCACATGTGAAACGAAAGTCCGTGTTCAAGAAAAGGGGAAATTCTCGATGTCCAAGAACCTACTTCTGCGTAAGATAGGCATTGCCCTGACGAGTTTTATCATCTTAGTCGTCGGCTCGGCCGCGACGGCTCGTGCTGATAGCTTCACAATCGTCGGGAACTCCAATCCTAACGCCACAGCCTCTATCAACATTACTTCGCTGACGAACACACAGCTCTCCTTCACCGTCACCAATACGGGCGGCGGTGGTGTAGTGGGAGCCGTCGGCTTCGATCTACCGGGGACGGGTAGTTTCTCGCTCGTCTCGATCTCGCCCAGCGATCAACCCGGCAACCAGCAGTTTGTCTTCTCGACCAATGCAGGCAACGTACCGCAGTTCAACGGCGTGACGCTTGATTTCGCGATGGTCACACATGCAAACAACTTTGCCGGAAGCAATCCGCCGAAGGGAATACAGGCCGGGCAGACCAGCTCGACCTTCACGATCAGCGGCGACTTTACAGGATTCACACAGCAGCAGATCGCCTCTTTCGCCTACGTACGCTTTCAGGCGCTCGACTCGAACCCTGACAGCGATGTCGGCCATCAATGCACCAACTGCGGTGGCAACCAGGTTCCCGAACCGACGACCATGTTGTTGTTGGGAACAGGCTTGGCCGGTCTCGCGGCTAAGGTCAGGAAGCGCCGCAAGACTGTGAAAGAGTAGCCACAGGTTTCAAGGGCCAGGAAGCAATTTCCCCCGTCGCTCCGACACAGTTCTAAATCCTTAATCTTCAATTGCGCAGATCGGCGTGAGGCTCAAGTCTTACGCCGATTCTGTTTTACCCACCCGAAACAGATAATTTCTCTTGATTTCGACGGTAATAGCTGATAAATGCACATAATTCTGGAGGAGCGTCGGCATTGAGATTTTAACAAGGGCGTAAGGGAAAGAGATTAGCCGCTCGGGCAAGCTGCCGGTGGCGCATGTGCAATCTTGAAGGCCAAGCTTTAGGAGGAATCGACAATGCAGAAGTTTTTCACCAAAATGGCGCTTTGCTTCGGAGCCCTCGTCATCATGGGGCTTGCGAGCACGAGCGCCTTCGCCGACGGCATAGTGCTTTTAGGCCCCAACCCCTGCTTCCCGGCAGGCGTCGGCCGTGGCTGCGGCGATGATCGCGCCGAGCATATTCTTTCGCTGCGCCCACTTCCCGGCAACTCCACCGTCGAGATCGGTGAAGTACGTTACACTCCCACGGGCGATGTGGCCGAGGCTACACAGGGCCAGATCACTGCGCTTCGTGGAATCAACACGCGGACTCTGACGTTCGCTCAGCTTGGGATTACGCAGGCCAGCGACGTACGCATCTTCTTCGACATCAACGAGAATAATCTGCAAGACATAGCGCTCAACAACCTGACCTTGAATGTTTGGAAGGACGACGGCACGCTGGTCTTTTCGGCCAATCTGCTCGGCGGCTCCGGCGCGGCCGTGCTTCCCGAACTCGGACAGGGACAGGGCCACTCCGACTACATGTTCGGTCTTGATGCGGCCGCGCAGGCTCGTCTGGCAGCAGTCTTCAGCACCGGCCTGCACGTAGGATTGGCGGCCAACATCACACAGGCGAACGGCGGCCCCGAGAGCTTCTTCATAGGCTCTGCCGGCAACCCGCCGCCGCAGGTTCCTGAGCCGACCACGATGGTCTTGCTCGGCACGGGCCTGGCCGGAATCGCCGCCAAGCTGAGGAAACGGCGCAAGGCGGCCAGGGAGGAGAGCCCACAAGGCTAAGAGCGCGCACCGCGCCCCTTCTGCCCCCCTTTTGGTGATAGCTACCTGATTCCTCCTTCCCACGAGCCGGAACAAAGCTCCCCTTAAAGAGCTAGGTTCCGGCTCATTTTTTTCTTAAAATATTTTCTGGAGGAGCGCGCGGATTAGTATTTTACTTGAGATACCGAAAAGGAATGGATGGCTGAGCGGAGCGGCAGGCGGCTAGAGGTGGCAGCCGGCCCTTTTTTTTGCCCTCAATCATCAAAGCTTTGAGCCGCGCCGGGGAAATTTAACCCCGAGCGCGGCTCTCTGTTATCATCCGGGGCGTGCAAAGGATTCTCTCAGCCGCGGAGATGCGCGACGTTGACCGCCTGACGACGGAGCGCTACGCGACGCCCTCCCTGCTCCTGATGGAGGCGGCGGCCGGCGCTGCTGCGCGTTCGATAGCGGCGCAGGTTCCCGGCGGCCTGGCCGGAAAGACTGCGCGCATCATTTGCGGGCGCGGCAATAATGGGGGCGACGGGGCTGCGCTGGCGCGGGCTCTGTGGCTTGGGGGGGTGCGAACGGACGTGGTGCTGCTGGGGCGTGTGGACGCGACCGTGGGCGACGCGCGCGTCAATTTCGAGATCGTGCGTCGCCTGGCCAGCTTCGAGGCTGGCTCGCGCAAGTCGCCTCCGCCTTTGACCTTCGTCGAGTGCGAGACTGTCTCGGACTGGGAAGAGGTCTCGCGCCCGCGCCACACCTACGACATCATAGTGGATGCCATGTTCGGCACGGGCCTCTCTCGCCCGCTCGCAGGCATCCCCCTGCAAGTCGTAGAGCACCTGGCCCTCATGCGTCAGGCACGCGAGCGCGCACACGAGACAGACCCGCTCATAGTCTCCCTGGACATCCCTTCGGGGCTCAATGCGGATTCGGCCGAAGTGATGGGCGAGGCGGTTCGCGCAGACCTGACCGTCACCTTCACGGCTCCCAAACAGGCCAACGTCCTGCCGCCGGCCAGTGCCCACAACGGCCGCCTACACATAGCGCCCATCGGCTCGCCACCGGCCCTCCTTGAAGCCGCGACCTCCAAGCTCTTTTTGACCGAGGCGGAGGACGCGCGCCGCTGGCTCGTTCAGACTCGATACCTTCCTGACTCTTACAAGAACAGGCACGGCCACGCGCTCCTCGTCGCTGGCTCGCGCTCGTTGACGGGCGCGGCCGTGCTCTCGGCCAACGCCAGCATGCGCGCGGGCGCGGGCCTTGTGACTCTGGCCGTGCCTGAGTCGGTGCAGGCTTCCGCTCTGTCGCGCTTGATGCCGGAGGTGATGACGGCCGCGCTGGCTGAGACAACCGAAGGCGCTGTCAGCCTGGAAGCGGTCGAGCGCGTCATGCAGTTACAGGAGCGCGCGAGCGTCATCGCTCTGGGCCCAGGCTTGACGAGCGCAGAAGAGGCCACGCGCCGCTTCGTCCGCGAAGTAGTCGAGCGCCGTGCGCGCCCGCTCATCATAGACGCAGACGGCTTGAACGCTCTCGCGCCCTGGCCCGCAGAGTTGCGCGGCAGCCCTGAGCGCCCGCTCATCCTGACCCCGCACGCTGGCGAGATGCTGCGCCTGCTCGGAACCACAGACAGCGCGGCGCTCGCAGACCGCGTCGCTGCGGCGCGCGACTTCGCAGCCTCTCACTCGCTGATCTTAGTCCTCAAGGGCACGCGCACGCTGATCGCCGCGCCTGACGGCTCCGTTTACGTGAATCCGACGGGTAACGCTGGCTTAGGCACGGCAGGCTCGGGCGACACGCTGACGGGCGTTATCACAAGCTTCGTCGCGCAGGCTTTCGCCACGCTGCTTGACGAAGCGGACGCGCTCCCTGCCACTATCAATGCCACCATCGCGGCCCTGTACGTCTCTGGCCTGGCTGGTGACTTGGCAGCGCGCGACATGGGGATGCGTACGATGACCGCCTCTGACATTCGCGAGCATCTCTCGGAAGCCGTCCGCACGCTCGACGCGGAAGGAGAGCGTCCATGAGTGGGCCCACCGCTGCGCCTCCCGTTGGAGAATGGGTCACGGCGAGTCCGGAAGAGACCTTTCGCCTCGGCGAGCAATTCGGCAACTTTCTGGCGGGCGGCGAGACAGTGCTGCTTGACGGCCCGCTCGGAGCCGGAAAGACCATCTTCGTCAAGGGAGTGGCCGCCGCGCTCGGCATAGACGAAGAGGAGGTGACGAGCCCCTCTTTCACTCTCGTCAACCGTTACGAAGGAGAGAGCCTGACGCTCTATCACCTGGACTTGTACCGCCTGCCCGAAGGCGCGCAGGCCGCGCACGCCGTAGACCTCGACGACCTGCTCACAGACACCCGGGCTTCCATCGTCATCGAATGGGGCGCGCGCATGGGCCCATATCGCCTGCCCCCTCCGGTCTGGCGCGTCTCCATCACGGGCGACGGCGAAGAGCCCCGCCACATCAACATTATGCTAGAATGAGACGCAACAAATCATCGAAGGAGAGAACAAGAGATGCCATACCCGGAATTTATGATTAGACCGATGAGAGAAGATTTAACCCGTCTCGGCTTTGAAGAGACCCGCACGCCCGAGCAAGTGGACGACCTTGTCAAGAACAGCAAGGGCACGGTGATGATGGTCGTCAACTCCGTCTGCGGCTGCGCGGCAGGCAAAGCGCGTCCCGGCATAGCCCTCGCGCTCCAACACGATGTCCGGCCCGACCGCGTCGCCACGGTCTTCGCCGGGGCCGACATCGAAGCCACCGAGCGCGCCCGCAGCTACTTCACGGGCTATCAACCCTCTTCTCCCTCCATCGCCCTCTTAAAAGACGGCAAGCTCATCTACATCATGGAGCGCCACCAGATCGAAGGCAAAGACCCCCAACAGATCGCCCAGGAGCTCACCACAGCCTTCGACAAACACTGTACGGCCTCAGCCGCCGTCAACGGCTAAGACAAGCAGGGCGGAGGGCCGCAGGGATGAAAGAAAAGCTTTTGTCTTTTCTTCATCCCTGCGGCCCTCATCCCTATTCTTTACCCCTCGCTCTTCTCACTTCGCTTGGGCGACTTATACTCCGATTTTCGTTTAAGCCCGAGCGCCTGCACCTCCGGTGAATCGTCGCCGAACTGCGCGATAACCTGCTTTTTAACGCCAAGAATCAGGTTATGAAATTCCCATTCCCGTTCGACGGCGGCATCGCGTGCCGTCGCGGCTGCCGTCTCAGCCTGCAATTCGGCGTTCTGTGCATTGATTAAATCCTCTTGGGCAGCAGTGACGGCCGCAATCGTGTAAGCAGCATTGGCCGGAGCATAGCCCGTGATGCCTCGCAGCGCGACGAGAGCGTCGGCGTCCGCCTGCTGAACGGAAGGTTTCAAGCGATTGGTTTGATTTTTAGCCATGAGTTATCTCCTTTGTGAGCGTAAAGAGAAGCGTGCTGAAAAGGTTTGCGTGAGCCTTTAAAAGTCAAGGGCACGCGCATCTTATGCGAGCCTAAGCTTTCGCGCAAGCAGAAAATTTACGGCGCGCTGTGGCGAGTGAGCAAGGCCGCCGTGACTCCTAATCACGGCGGCCTCTGCGCACAGCCCGCTCGTCTGGCCTCAGAGCGGGCGTGCAGCGAGAGCGCGTGCCACCCCTCTTCGCGCGCTCCCGGAAAAACCTGTCTATCGTTCCGGTGAGATCATAGAGTAAAGAAAAAAGCGTGTTATGATGCACGCCGCTTTATTTGAAAAACCAGCAACGGCTAATGCGTCGTCTCAAGCCTCAGCCTCAGTGTGAGTGATGAGCGTCGCCGTTGAGAAGAAAAGGATTCTCACGGCGGACAACTTGAGCGAGCATATTCTATCCGGTACAACGGATAGAGGCAAGCTGTTTTGTGGGACAGTCACCCTATCAGGAGGCCGCTTCTGATGGGGCACGCGCGTCCGCGACCACAGCGGTTGGCCGAAAAGCTGCTACAGATTCGCAGTGCCCTCGGTCTTTCTCAGACTGAATTATGGAAACGGTTAGGAGTCGAAGACCAGATTCCCTACACAAGAATCTCAGACTACGAGCTGGACAAAAGCGAGCCGACGCTCATGATTCTGCTGCAATACGCTCGCCTTGCGGGTGTCAGCATGGACGTTCTAGCCGATGATGCGCTGGATTTACCGAAGAAGTTACCCGCCGGGCCGAAACACACCCGCCCCTGACTTTTCGGCTGAATGCCACTTTTCCGGGACTTTCAAGACAAAGCCAGTAGTTTTCAATCCTCTGCGTCCCTTCTTTAAATCTCCCCTGATCGTACGAAAAGCCGACACTCGGGCACGCCAGACCATCGCGCGGGCGGAAGCTTCCGGCGAGCCGGAAGCTTCTGCCGACGCCTCAGCGCCTTCTGCCGACGCCCCGGCGCTTAATGCCAACGCGTCGGCATTAAGTGCCGACGCTCGGGTATAAGCCGCCGACGCGTCGGCAGAAGGGACTATCGCGTCGGCATTAAGGACTTTCGCGTGGGTATTAAGGACTTTCTAGCCAGCACAAAGCCCTCTGGCGAGAGCTAAGCCGTTTATTGACAGAAGATAGGTGCTTTATCCCGCTAAATCTCAATCCAGCGGCCAGCTTCCGTACTCTTCTATCACTGTATCAATTTCCGCCATGAGCCTGATAGTTTCCGCCAGGGCCGAGACTATGTGCTGGTAATGTGTGAGGTCGTCGTAGGTCAGTTTGCGCCCTTTACGGTCTTTGAGCCATTTCTGGCAGACCTGGTAGCCGCCGACGTGAAAGCCCCAGACTTCGGGCGGCACGCCCTCGAAATACTGCTCCCGGTTAATCCAGACGCGCCCCGTCGTTGAGCCCTCGTCCGGCTGCGTGTAACGGACGGCCTCGACCATGTTATCGCCCGCGACCGGGTAGCGTGTGATGGCGGGCGCGTGCCGCTCCATCAGATGCAGGCCGACCAACTCGTCACCGAGCGCGCACAGAGCCCTAAACAACTCCGGTTTCGAGGTCAGCGGCAGACGCGGAAAATCAATCTTCAGAAACTCCGCATAACGGCTCCGGTACGTCGGCGCATGAAAGACCGCGTACATGTACGCGAACACATCTTCCGGCCCAAACGTCGAATCAAGATCACCCTTGCCGTCAGGAATAAAGGCCATCTTCAACCGCCCAGCAAAATCCGCAACGAACTCCGGCGCAAGATTCGCACGCCGCCCGCTAGGAGCTTTGGTAGACTCATCAGTGTCAAAAAGATTAGCTTTTAAGTTATCGGGATAGAGATAAAGCGGGAAAACGAAGTTAGCTTCTTTTGCCGAGGTAGAATGAAGGACAGAAATTATTTTGCTGCAAAAAAAGTGCTGTGGTATCCCTGCGATCTCCGATCTCCTAACAGTAATAAGACTAAGATTTTCTGCAAACAAGTGTCGCATTAAATCGAAGCGATGATCGCCGCGTTCAATCATACATTTCTCGTAATATACAAAGCGTATATCGAAGGGCCTGAACAAAATCTCCCGGACATTATTATCTGTGTCCTCTCTCATTTGCTTTTTGGCCGAGGCAAAATTCCAGTGAGGAGCTTCTTTGATTCCATATTTACTAATTGCTTCTTCAGTTGACAGCTTACGTATGTCTTGGAAACGGCTTGCCAGAACAGTCCGAGAGAAGTCTACGAGCAAGTAATCTCTTCTAGTTTTAACCCCCCAGCCATTTACGGGCATAATTTGGACAACTGGCTGAGCTTTGTCGTACTCAACTCTTAAATCATTATCTTGTGGTACGAAAAGATAATGCGGTGATTTTGGTTCAAGTATCGTCCAGCAGGTCGTGCTTAGATCATTTTGCCAGAGCCAGTGGTATTTTCCACCCGTAAGAACGCGCCCGACGTGTTCATTCTCTTCGTAAATCTCGCGCAGCCCCCATAAATGTGCGTGCTGCACGGTCGCGGTCTTTTTCTTTCCACTTGCACGCTTAATAAAGATTCCTATGGCAACACCCTGTTGAATGTCGAATACATTCTTATCTTCAGAACCGTCAGGCGCGCGTTCCTTCTTCTTGCTGTTGCCATGCAGGTTCAGAACGTAAATATCATCGAAAGTCTCCATCAAGCTTTGCCGCATCCCACGAAATGTAGGATTATCAAGATAACCATGATTTGTAATAAAGGCCAGTATTCCATAACCTGTCTGCTCGATACGCCACTGCGCGAAGCGTATGAACTTGACATAATCATCTAGCAACCACTTTGGATTTTTTTCACCAAGTTGCTGACCATCTACCTCATAATAATTAGCGGTTTTCTGAGCATTAAGTCTGTCCGTACCGTGTAACAGATCAACAATCCATTTTCCAGAATTGACTGAATCACCTGAATAAGGCGGGTTGCCGAGGACGACCATGACGGGGGCTTCCTGCTTGATGCGGCTGGCTTCGTTGGCTTCGGCGGCGATCTCCTGCGCGAACAATGGAAGATTGATGGCGGCGTGCGCCTCTTCGAGCGTGTTGGTCAGGTAGACGCGCAGGCGCTCGTTGGTCTCGAAGTTGTAGCCCGTCTCGTCCAAGAGTAAGTCCAGCTTCAGGTGGGCCACCGTGTAGGGAGCCATCAACAGCTCGAAGCCGAAGAGGCGCGGCAGCAGGTGCTCTGAGACGTACGCAGACCACATGCCCTGATTATTCCTGAATGACTCGAAGATATGATTGATGACGCCGTAGAGGAATGTGCCCGTGCCTGTGGCCGGGTCTAAGATTAAGACGCGATGCACTTCTGTCGCTCTATTTTCGCCCGCACGCTTCACCTTGATCTTGCTCGCGTCTGCGAGCCCGCCCGCTAGCTTAAACTCCGTCTTGAGAATATGGTCAACGCTGCGGACGATGTAGGAGACGACCGGCTCCGGCGTGTAATAGACGCCGCGCGTCTCACGCAGCTTCGGGTCATAGGCGGCGAGAAACGTTTCGTAGAAGTGAACGACCGGGTCTTCGCGGCGCGTACGCTTGCCGAAGTCTTGCAGAATCGCGGCGATGTCTGTGTGGTCAAGCAGCGCCGCCAGGTCGTCCACGGCCCACGCAATCCTCTCGTCCAGGTCTGGCCCGGCAATGTGCATGAACATCTTGCGCAGAAACGGATTGGTCTTAGGCAGTTGATAGGCCGCCTGCTCGCGCGTAAAGCGTGCGCCGCCCCTGGCCGTACATCGCGCTGCAAACAGCCCGTAGCAGATCGTCTGCGCGTACATGTCCGCGAACTGCTCTTCCGTCAGGTCATGCAGCAGGACTCGCTGGAAGCCTTTCAACAGGTCGTGAAGCGGGTCTGGTATATTATCCGATAAGTCTTCTGCATCGAGGGCGCGACGGATAGTATCGCGTATCAGTCGCGCAATTGATGCCATGCGCTCGGCCAGCTCCTTCGGGCTGCTGACCGTGGGCGCTTGCGCATTCAGGTAAGCATTGAGCAGCTCTGCGACCTCATGCTCGCCGTCCTTTTCAACTTGTAGCTTGCCGTTCGCTCGACTCTTCGCCAGCCGCGCCGTGAGCCGATGTTTGCCCTGCACGTACCAACGGAACTCCAAGTAGTCTGTAAGAATCAGATTACCCAGGCTATCACGGTAGCGCGCCAGTTGATCGCTCGCCTCGGCCTTGTCGAGCGACTCGCCTATATCTTTGGCTTCAATGTAACCGAGCGGGGTCTCGCGGCGCATGACAATCAGATCGGGCGCGCCGCATTTAATACGTTTCGGCTCGTTAATGACAGTGACATTGCCGCTCAGAGACTCAACGAGCGATTCCAGAATTGAGCGATACGTGTGTTCGGTAGCCCTGCCGGTGAGGAGAGCCTGCTCTATCTTCTTCAGGTAATCTTTCAGTGGATGCGTACTATCTTTCGCGCTCATACCGCCATTTTAGAGTAGTTCTGACGCCCGCGCTATATCCGCCTCACTCTCTGCCAGCCCCTTCGTCATTAGGTGTCGCAGTGAGCTTCGCCATTGTGTCAGTGCCGATGGGCGTGGTGTCTGTGGGGCCTGTGATGGTGGCGGCGGCGGTGGTCTCTCCGGCGGTTTCGGGGTCGCCGGGGGCGGTGTCGTGTGAAGAGGACTGGTCGTCGTTGGTGGTGTTGTGCTCGGTCATAGGCTTAATCGCTGACTCCCGAATTAACCTGCCCGCGCGAGTAGTCTTCAATATTATCGCAAGGAAAGATGATGAAAGGAATGCTATCGCAGGGTCGGGTTAGGTGAGTTGTGAGGCGGCGCGTGATGGTAAATTCATGCCGCTGCTAAAGCTTTCTCCAAATCTTTGGACAACTCAATCGGTAAGAAATAATCTGTAGGATACAAATAATCTTCCCCTGATTCGTCTACGACTCGGATGTAGTCATCTTCAGCCGCCGCCTCGTCGGGCAGGACTTGGTAGATTTTCCGCAACTCTAAATCTTCGCAATCTTCATTGCGCACGCATACAACAAATTGCAGTTCCGCTTTTTTGCGCTTCATAATCTTTAACTCAAATATCGTTTGATCTTCAACTTCCTTTTGCCAATGCGATGAGCCTCATACCAGTGCAGTTCAACCTTGCGTATCCTACCATTCTTTAGACGAACTGTGGCAACTCCCTTCAACTTTCGCCAGCGTCCCTTCCCAAACTGCTTACGCAAGCGAGCAATCTCACGGATTTTACTGCCGACGGCAATAGTTTCGAGCTCAGTAATTTCGCTTATGATTTCAAAGTACATCAAGCGAGGATATAGCAAGCTTATTCGTAGAATTCAAGAGCAGTCGCCTAACTCATAAATAGCCTGAATGAGACAGCAAATATTGTGACACGGAATATTGCACAGCAATTTACTCTCTTCAGCGTGAGCGACACTGTTACAGGCTTCAATTATTATCTTTCCCTTTATCATTCGGTGTGGCGGTGACGTTTGCCATTGTGTCTGCGCCGACGGGGGTGGTGTCTGTGGAGCCTGTGATGGTGGCGGCGGCGGTGGTCTCTCCGGCGGTTTCGGGGTCGCCGGGGGCGGTTTGAGTTTGAGGGGACTGGTCGTCGTTGTTGATGTTGTGCTCGGTCATCTGCTGTTCTCTCTTTTGTTATGTAGGGAATTGGAGGCGGCCGCGCGCGCGTAGCTCTGTGGGGAGCTGGGTGTGATAGATGAACTCGTTGAGGGGCGTCGCAACGTGGGCTTGTTGGCCGAGGCGGACGGCTGCGCCGTTCCAGGCTTCCAGCTCCGAGGGGCGGCCTGCGCCGAGGTCTCGCTGGAGGGAGGTGGTGGCGTTGGGTGCGAGGGAGTCCAGAAGCGAGATGGCGCGCTCGACGCTGTTCGGGGGCAGAGCTATCTGGTGCGCGCGGGCGACGGCGAAGATTTCCTGCATGCATTGTTCGAGCATGCGGCGCGTTTCGGGCAGGGTGCGAATGATTCCGGCGGGCGCGCGCGTGACCGCGCCGACGCCGCCGTAGGGCGCTACGAAGATGAACTTTTCCCAGATGGCGACCTGTATGTCTGCGGGGATTTCGGCTTTGACTGTGGCGCGCTCGAAAGCCTCACGAAGATGCTCGGCTCTTTCGCTGGGACGGTTGTCCAGCTCGCCGAACTTGATGTAATTGGCCTGGCCTATGCTGAGGATGTGGCCGGGCGCGACGAGGCGGCTGATCGTGCCGCAGGTTCCGCCAAGCACGGCTTCAGGGCCGAGGACTGCGGCGAGATGCGACGCGGCTTCGACGCCGTTCTGCAAGGGGACGACAAAGGTGCGCGGGCCCAGCATGGGCCCAATCGCACGGGCGGCCGTTAAGACCTGCCAGGTCTTGACTCCGACGAGGACGACATCCACGGGGCCTACCTGCGCGGGGTCGTCCGTCGCGCGGGCCGGGTGAATCAGGATGTCGCCTGTGTCTGTCTCTAAGCGCAGACCGCGCTCGCGAATCGCCTGCAAGTGAGGCCCGCGCGCGATGAAGGTCACGTCCTCTCCGGCACGCGCCAGTTGCGCGCCGAAGTAGCCGCCCGCCCCACCCGTACCGTAGATCGCGATGTGCATATCGAGAGAAATGACGAAGGCGGAAGGATGAATGATGAATGAAAGGCAATTGCTTCTCATTCATCATTCACCTTGCGGCATTCATCATTACTTTTTCTATCTTGAAGTAGTAGAGCTGCCGCCTTTGGGCATCGGGAAGCCGCGCTTGCGCATGAGGGCGTCGATTGTGGGATCGTGGCCACGGAAGGCGCGGTAAGCTTCGGCCGGGTCAACCGTGTTTCCGACCGAGAAGATGTACTTGCGAAGGCGCGCGGCCACGTTCTTATCGTAGGGGCCGCCGGCCTCTTGAAACGCCTCGAAGGCATCGGCCGTCAACACGTCCGACCAGAGATAGCTGTAGTAGCCTGCGGAATAGGCGTCGCTTGAAAAGACGTGGCCGAATTGCGGCGTGCGATGTCGCATCACTATCTCGCTCGGCATCCCAAGCTCGGCCAACGTCTGACGCTCGAAGGCGTCCGGGTCTATCTTCTGCGAGCCGGCGAGGTGCAGTTTCATATCGACGAGCGCGCTCGCTAAGTACTCCGTCGTGGCGAAGCCTTCGTTGAAGGTCGAGGCGCGCTTGATGCGCTCGAAGAGCGCGGGCGGCATGGGCTTGCCCGTCTGGTAGTGGACGGCGAATTTTTGGAGGACTTCCGGCGTCGAGAGCCAGTGTTCGAGAAGCTGCGAGGGGAACTCTACGTAGTCGCGCGCGACCGCCGTTCCCGAAAGCGACGGATAGGTGACGTTGGAGTTGAGGCCGTGCAGGGCGTGGCCGAACTCGTGGAAGAGCGTCTCGGCGTCGTCCCAGGAGACGAGCACGGGCTCGCCCGGCTTGCCCTTCACGAAGTTGGCGTTATTGGAGACGATGGTCGTCACCTCTTTGTCCATCCGCTCCTGGCTGCGATAAGCGTTCATCCACGCGCCTGAGCGTTTGCCTTCGCGCGCATAGGGGTCGAAGTACCAGACGCCTATGTGCCGCTTGGTGGCCTTGTCCGTGACTTCCCAGACTCTCACGTCAGGGTGATAGACGGGGACGTTGGTGACGGGAGTGAAGTTGAAGCCGAACAGCTCGCCGGCGACCCAGAACATGCCTTCGCGCAGCTTCTCAAGCTGAAGATACTGCTTGACCTCGTTCTGATCCAGGTCGTAGCGTTCCTTTCTGACCTTCTCGGCGTAGTAGCGATAATCCCACGGCTCTATCTTGATCTTCGCGCCTTCCTTGTTTGCGACCGCCTGCATGTCCGCGACCTCTTCGTGCACGCGAGCGACGGCGGGCTTCCAGACGGCCTCCATCAACTCGACCGCGCGCTCGGGCGTCTTGGCCATAGCGTTCTCAAGACGCCAGTGCGCGTGCGTCTTGTAGCCCAGGAGCTTGGCCCGCTCGGCTCTCAGTTGCAGAATCTCCGTGATGATCGAGTTGTTGTCGTGCTCGTCGCCGTTGTCGCCACGGTTGACGAACATCCGCCAGACCTTCTCGCGCAGCTCGCGCACGTCCGAGTAGGTCAGGAAAGGGTCTACGGACGAGCGCGTGTTGGTGATGACCCACGCGCCGGGTTGTTTCTTGGCAGCGGCGGCGGCCTGCGCAGCGTCGCGCACGGACTGCGGCAGACCCTTCAACTGCGCCTCATCTTTGATGACTACAAACTGCCCCTCTTCGTCTGCGAGAAGGTTCTGATTAAAGCGCGTGTAGAGCCCGGCCAACTGCTGGTTGATCTCCGAAAGGCGCTTCTTGGCCGCCGGGTCTAGACGAGCGCCCGCGCGGACGAAGTTGTTGTAGTAGTACCAGGAGAGGCGCTGCTGCTCGGGCGTCAGCTTCTTCTTCTCGGGCGAGTTGTAGACGGCTTCGATGCGCCGGAAGAGCGGCTCGTTCTGCGTGATCTTGTCGGAGAAGGCAGCGAGTCGCGGGGCCATCTCGCGCTGCACGCCCTGGAACTCCGGCCCGCTCATCGTGGAGCTCCAGATGCCGTAGATAGTCCCGACGCGGTCGAGCGCGCTGCCCGTGCGCTCCATCGCCACAATCGTGTTCTCGAAGGTCGGCGCGGCCGTGTTCCTGGCGATGCGGTCTATCTCAGAGAGATTCTCGGTCATCGCCGCTTCGAGCGCGGGCTTGAAGTCCGCGACCCGGACGCGGTCGAAGGGCGGCACTCCGCCGTATGGGCCCGTCCACTTGGCCAGCAACGGATTAGCCGCGCTCGCCTGAGGGCTGGCAGTTTGAGCTGCGGGGCCTTCTTCGGCCCTTGTCTTGAACACGTTATTAGCGATGACGAAGACCAGCATTAAGGTTGCAAGAAGCAGCAGCACGCGGCTGCTTTTGATTAGATCACACATGAGCAGAGCACTCCTCTGTAGCGTCGAAGCTTTTGCCGCGCCTGACCTTGAGGACGCGACGACTGAATTAACCAGCGGTAGCTAAAGTATATTTGCCGCGCGTGGGAATGTACAGCAGGCAAAAGGGAGCGAAGCCGGGCCCGCGTCTGACTTTATAAAGCCTGCGGACTGTGCTTCGGCTCGCGCTGCGGATGAGAGCTATGCGCTAAGGCTTATGCTCTAGGGCTTCGGGCGTTTGAAGTAGATGGCGTTGAGGCCGCCCTGCCTGATCTCAAGCGGGCCCTGCCCGACCATCTCCCAGCCCTCTTCGCCGAGCTTCGCGATGGCTTTGGCGGGCCCACCGCGCTCCGTCGCCTGCTCTTCAACTTCGACCTGCTGGATGCCGCCCTCGCGGAAATAGGTGATCCAGTAGAGCCCTCCACGGTTAGGGCTCGTCACGGCCTTCGAGACCGTGCAGTACTCCCAGCGACTACTCGGTCTGCGTTGCGCCTGGGCCGTCAGCGGCGGAGCGGCCATGCGGCCAGAGATATTGCCGCCCACAAGCCCGCCCGCCAAAACCAGCACGAGCATGAGCGCCTGTCTTGTCCTGTTCATAAAAGTCTCCTCGCGTCTGTTCCGATTAAAACTCACACTATCCGTCACACGAACCGGAGCCCCGTATGGTTCCATTAAGAGCGAGGCGGCAACGATAACATCTTTTCGGCTTCCCTTCTCTCCTGTTATCATCAAAGGTGATGTCCGGCGCTTCCCCTATCACACTAGACACTCCCGTCTCGATCCTCTACCAGCGAGCCATTCCGCGCCTCGGACAGGCGACGGCGCGCAAGCTGGCGCTCGCGCTCGCGACTCTTTCGGGAAAGACGGACGCCAGCGAAGCGACCGTCGAAGACCTCTTGAACTACCTGCCGATGCGCTACGAAGATCGCTCGAACCTGGCGCGCATCAGCGACCTGAGCGACGGCACTGAAGCTTCGCTTGAGCTGTACGTGCGGGTCGCGGGCGGCTTTCAGGTCGGGAAGAATCGCTCGCCCAAACAACCCAAGCTCTTCATCTTCGAGATCACGGCGAGCGACCCCGAGCGGACTGGCAAGCCCGTGGTCGTCTGGTGGTTCGTCTCGGGGCGCGCGGCCCAGCGCATCATCGCTTATAACCGCCAGCGGTTCGAGCGCGGCGCACGCTTCATAGCCTTCGGCCGCTGGGAATGGGACACGCGGCGCAATACTTTCAGCCTGCGCCTCAACAAGCCGGACGAGCTTGAGATGCTGCCCGGAACCTGGACGCCGCCCGAGCACGCGCTGCTCAGGCTGGCCGAAGAGAGCGCGGAGCAGGAGAGCGGCGCAGCGGAGGAGGGCGAAGCCGAAGGGCTTGAGGAAGACCTTCTGGGCGCGGACGACCCCCAGCTTGCGGCCATTCACGTCGGGCGTCGCGTGCCTGTCTATCGCAAGCTCGGAGAGTTTCGGGCCAAGCGATTGCGCGAGATCATGCATGCAGTGCTCGCGCACCTGGACGACGAAGCGATCACAGAGACGCTGCCCGAAGACTTGCGCTCTCGCCAGCGCCTCATAGGCCGCGCCGAAGCCATCCGGCGCATACACTTCCCCTCGGAGGATGCGCCGCTCTCTGAGTACGAGCGTGCACGCAGCCCCGCCCACCTGCGTCTGATCTTTGAAGAATTCTTCTGGGTCGCGCTGGCCCTCGCCATTCGTCGCGGCGAAAGGGTAAAGGAACCCAAAGGTGCTGTGATCGAGATCAGCCCGCGCGTGCGCGAGGCCCTAGACTCGATTCTACCCTTCTCCCTGACGAGCGCGCAGGAGCGCGTGCTGGCGCGCATCTTCGACGACATGACTTCGGACGCGCCAATGAACCGGCTGCTGCAAGGCGATGTCGGCAGCGGCAAGACCATCGTCGCGCTCGAAGCCATGCTGGCGGCGATGGAGAACGGCTACCAGGCTGCGCTGATGGTTCCGACGGAAATCCTCGCGGAGCAACACGCGCGCAACATCAAGCGGCTGCTCGCCGCGACCCAGTATCGCGTAGAGCTGCTGACGGGCTCCTTGCGCGCGACCGAAAAGCGTCGGCTTCATAAAGATGTCGCGGCGGGCGAGGTGCATGCCGTCATCGGCACGCACGCCCTCATACAGGAGGCGGTCTCTTTTCACAAGCTGGGCCTGGTCGTCATAGACGAGCAGCACCGCTTCGGCGTGCTGCAACGCGCAGAGCTTCGCACGCGCGGCTATAACCCGGACGTGCTGGTGATGACGGCCACGCCCATTCCGCGCTCGCTGGCGATGACGGCCTACGGAGACCTGGACGTGTCCGTCATCGACGAGCTGCCGCCCGGACGCACGCCCATCAAGACCGTGGTCGTCGGCGAAGAGCAGCGCGCGGGCGTCTACAAGGGCGTCGAGCGCGAGGTGCGCGCTGGCCGCCAGGTTTATGTCGTCTACCCGCTCATCGAAGAGTCGGAGAAGATGGACTTGAAGGACGCCACGCGCATGTACGAGCATCTGCGCGACCGCGTCTTCCCGACCTTTTCCGTCGGCCTCCTGCACGGCAAGATGAAGCCCTCGGAGAAGGAGGAGGTGATGAGCCGCTTCGTTTCCGGAGAGATTCAGATACTTGTCGCCACCACGGTCGTCGAGGTCGGCGTTGACGTGCCGAACGCCTCCGTCATGGTCATAGAGCACGCCGAGCGTTTCGGCCTCTCGCAGCTACATCAACTGCGCGGGCGGGTGGGGCGTGGCGCTGAGCAGAGCTTCTGCGTCCTGCTCGCCTCGGAGAAACGCACCAGCGTCGCACGCGAACGCCTCGGGATTATGGAAGAGACGAACGACGGCTTTCGCATCGCCGAGAAAGACCTTGAGCTGCGCGGGCCCGGCGAAGTGATGGGCACGCGCCAATCTGGGCTGCCGACTTTCCGCGTCGGCAATCTGGTGCGCGACGTGCTCATCCTGGAAGAGGCGCGGCGCGAGGCCGAATACTACCTGACGGAGCGAGGACGCACCCGCGAGACCTCGCGCCTGATCGAGCGCGTGCGTGCCGACGCGAGGTTCGGACTGGCGGCTGTAGGTTAAAGGGCGGCCGAAAGAAGAGAAGCAAAGGAGAGTGGCGGCCCTCGCCTGCTCCCTGCGATGACAGGACTCATTGATTACCTTAAATCACGCTTTGGCAAGTCGGCCAAGAGTGCTACTGAAGAGCGGCGCGCGGCCCCGCGCTTCACCACGCATCTGGAAAGGCAGTTGGTGGTGAACGTCTCGCTGCTCGATGTCAACACGAAGCTGGACGCGGCGCGTGGGCCCACAGTGCTCGCCGGTTATACGCGCGACATTAGCGAGGCGGGAATGGGCATAGTCTTGCAGGAGGTTCGCCTCGGCAGCTTCTACATCACGCGGCCCGGGCGGACGCTGCGCATCATGCTCGGCATCCCCGGCCCTCCCGTCGAGATACACGGCACGACCGTCCGCCACGTCAAGCTGGAAGCAGACGAAGAGACCGGAGGAGGCTATCTGATCGGCATCCAGATCACGCACATGAGCGAGCGCGACCGCAGCCGCTATCAAGACTTTCTCAAGTCACTGCAAAGCAAAGAACAGAGGAAGGGGTGAAGGAAGGGATGAGGGCGGAGGGCGGAGGGATGAAAGAAGAGCGATTGAAGATGTGATTCAATGTGCTTTGCCCGATAATTCCGATGGGCCAACAATATTTTGGCCTCACACGAATATGGATACTTATATTCGGTAGCCATTTTGAATTATCGGGCAAAGCAGATTCAATGAGCTATTCTCTCAATCCATTTCATCCCTCATCCCTCCGCCCTCATCCCTTATGTTAACATCTGCGGCGCTGTGAGAGTCCTGGCTGGAAAATATCGGCGGCAGCCTTTGACGAGCATGCCTTCGCCGCGCGTGCGGCCGACGGCTCGCCGCCTGCGCGAGAGGCTCTTCGAGCTGCTCGGCGCGCGCGTCGCGGGAGCCAGATTCCTAGACCTGTGCGCCGGGAGCGGGGCCGTCGGCATAGAGGCCCTTTCGCGCGGCGCAGCTCATGTGACCTTCGTTGATCGCTCGGCGAAAGCGTGCTCGCTCATCAACGAGAATCTCGCGCGCTGCCGGATAGGAGAAGATCAGGCGGAGGTGTGGACTGGCGACGCCCTTCAGTTTCTTCGACGCGCGCAGCTTCCCTCCTGGGAGATAGTCTTTTTCGATCCGCCTTACGCGGCTGACTACGAGCCTGTGCTCGCGCTCTTCGGCACGCTCCCGCTCGTCAAGAAACGTGTCGGCGTGCTGGTCGCAGAGCATCACCGTGAGCATCCTTTGAAAGAGCGCGAGGGACGCTTGCGCCGCTGGCGCATAGTTCGGCAGGGCGAGTCGTGCCTGAGCTTTTACGAATACAGGTGAGAGAGGGGGAGAGAGCGTGCGCGCGTGAGATTGGGCCCATCGACGCCTTATGCTCTCCGAAGACTTTCTATGCGTGTGATTGCTGGAACGTATCGCGGGCGCAACTTGCGGAGCCCTCCTTCGATGCAGGTGCGGCCCACCTCAGACCGCCTGCGCGAGACCCTCTTCAACGTCCTCGCCCCGCGCATTCAGGAGGCGCGCTTCCTAGACCTGTGCGCCGGGAGCGGGGCCGTCGGCATAGAGGCTCTTTCGCGCGGCGCAGCTCATGTGACCTTCGTTGATCGCTCGCGCAAGATGTGCGGGCTCGTAGAGGCCAACCTTGACCTGTGCCGCGTGCCGGAAGAGATGACAGAGGTGGTGATGAGCGAGGCCGCAGAGTTCCTGCGCCGCTCGGCCACGCGCGGGCCCACCTGGGACATAGCCTTCTTCGACCCGCCTTACGCTATGGACTACTCGCCAGCCCTCGCGGCCTTCGGCACACAGAGTCTCCTGGCTCATGAGGGCCTGCTCGTCGTCGAGCATCATCACAAAAAGGGGCTCCCCGAAGAGGTGGGCGCGCTTCGCCGCTGGCGAACCTTAAAGCAGGGCGACTCCTCATTGAGCTTCTATGAGCGAGCATGAATCTCTTGGCCCACCCCTCTAAAAGTGTTATCTTGTTCGCCGGCGAGCCCGGTACGGGTAGAGCAGCCTTTTTCCAATTCGCTTCTTCAATCAAGAGTGCGCCCCTTCGCTCACGCACTTTAACCTACGGCTTTGGGCACATGGCCTGAATCTCACCGCGCCCGTGCCTTTCAGAACGCGTGAGGAGCCCTATGAGAAGTATAAGAGTTTACCCCCTGCTCTATCTTTCTCTGCTGAGCACGGCCTGCCTGGCAATCTTCTTCGGGTACTCGGCGAGCCGTTTTGTGCCTGCGGCGGCGGCGGCGACTTTCACAGTGACGAATACGAATGACAGCGGCGCGGGCTCGCTCCGTCAGGCCATCTTCGATGCAAACGCGTCTGCCGGGCAGGACACCATTGCCTTCAACATTCCGGGCTCGGGCGTCCAGACCATCACGCCCCTGACGCCGCTGCCCATGATTACCGATTCCGTCATCATCAACGGCTACACGCAGCCGGGCGCTGTGCCCAACCAGCAATTGAACACCGACGACGCCGTTCACCTGATCGAGCTCAACGGCGCGAGCGCAGGTGCAAGCCCCTGCCTGCGCCTGACGACGACGGGCTCGCTGGTGCGCGGCCTCGTCATCAATCGCTGCGGAGCGGGAGGCATACTGTTACAGGGCGGCGGCGGTAATCGCATCGACGGCAACTACGTCGGCACAGATCAGGCGGGCGCTAACAGGCTTCCCAATAACGGGAGCGGCATTGACATACAGAATTCTCCCAATAACTTGATCGGCGGGCTTGACCCGAATGAGCGTAATCTTATCTCGGGCAACAACAGCAACGGCATCAATATCGGCAGCACCTCGCCGGGCACGACCGCGCAAGGCAACCTGATCGGCACGAATGCCGCCGGGACTGCTTCCCTGCGCAACAACAACAGCGGCGTGAGCATCTCGTCTGCAAACAACCTGATCGGCGGAACTGTTCCGCAGGCGCGCAACGTCATCTCCGGCAACGGCAACGGCGGCGTGAACTTTACCGGCTCCGGCTCGACGAATAACGTCGTGCAGGGCAACCTGATTGGCACGAACGCGGCCGGGACTGCCGCCGTCGGCAACAGCAGCGGCATCTTGACCACCGGCGCAGCCTCAACCAATCTGGTCGGCGGCCCCGGGGCCGGGGCGCGCAACGTCATCTCCGGTAACAACGTCGGCCTCTTCCTGACGAGCACCACAGGCGGCGTCAACACTCGCGTCGAAGGGAATTTCATCGGCACAAATCCGGCCGGGACGGCTGGTATTCCTAACAGCATCGGAGTCCTCGTCACGTCGAACAGTTCGGGCAATACAATCGGCGGGACGGCTGCCGGGGCGGGCAACCGTATAGCTTTCAATGGCTCCGGCGTCGGCGTAGACCCAGGCGCAACCGGCAATTCCATTCTCGGCAACTCAATCTTTTCCCAGGGCGGATTGGGGATTGATCTGAACGAAGATAGTGTGACGGCAAACGACGCTGGCGACCTGGACGGGGGCGGCAATAACCTACAGAACTATCCCATCCTGACCTCGGCTTCGAGCGCGGGCGGCACGACGACCATTACGGGCACGCTCAACAGCACGCCGAGCACTGCCTTCCGCATCGAATTCTTCTCCAACACCGCGATTAACCCTACGGGCTTCGGCGAGGGCGAGACCTTCATCGGCTCGACCACCGTCACGACGGACGCGAGCGGCAACGCCTCTTTTACGGCCAGCACGGGCAGCGCCACCGCGACGGGCCTGTTCATCACCGCCACGGCGACCAATAATACGACTAACGACACCTCGGAATTCTCTTCGGCCGCGCAGGTCAACGGGCCCGAGGCTTTCCAGTTCCTCACGCCCACTTTCACCGTCAGCGAGAACGCAGGCGTAGCCACCATCACCGTGACGCGCACGAACGGCACAGCGGGCGGGACGACCGTCAACTATTCGACCCTTAACCAGTCGGCTTCGGCGGGCGTGGATTACGTAGCCGTTTCGGGCACGCTCACCTTCGGCGCAGGCGAGACCAGCAAGACCTTCAACGTCCCCATCATCGACGATGCTTTCTTAGAGGGCAACGAGACCGTCGGTCTCATTCTGAGTAGCCCTTCCGTGGGCGGCGCGCTCGGCCAGCCAAGCTCCGCTACGCTCGTCATAGCCGACCGCGAGCAGACCATCTACGGCGTCACAGCCTTCAACAACCTCATCTCGTTTGAAAGGGCCAACCCCGAAATCCTCTACGCCCGTGTGCCGCTCACCGGCCTTCAGCCAAGCGAACAAATCCTCGGCATAGACTTTCGTCCGGCGAACGGATTGCTCTACGGGCTCGGCAGCACAAGCCGCCTCTACACCATTAACACCGCGACGGGCGCGGCGACACAGGTCGGCGCTGGGCCCTTCAGTCCGGCGCTTTCGGGGACTACTTTCGGATTCGACTTTAACCCGGCGGTTGACCGCATTCGCGTTGTCAGCGATACGGATCAAAACTTCCGCCTAGACCCGGACACGGGCGCTCTCGTCGGCCCCGACACGACGCTCGCTTATGCTGCGGGCGACGCGAACGCTGCTGCCAATCCGAGCGTCGTGGCCCTGGCTTACACGAACAACATGGCGGGCGGAACTCCGACGACCCTGTACGGGATAGACTCCAACCTGGATGCCCTGGTCAGGCTGGGCTCGGTCGGCGGCTCGCCCACTTCGCCCAACTCCGGGCAACTGTTCACGGTGGGCCCACTGGGCGTCAACGCCGGGGGCTTGTCTAGCTTCGACATCCTTGCGAGCAGCGACACGGCCCTGGCCGCGCTCCCGTTTTCAAACAACGCTTCGATTCCCACGCCCCTCTATACGATCAACCTGACGACGGGCCAGGCGACGGAGGTCACGAGCCCCGGCGCGTCGCCCTTCATCGGCGGGTTCATGCTGAATGAAACGGTGCGCGCCATTGCCGTGGCGACGAATGGAAGCTTTAGCTTCAGCGCCGCGACGGCCAGCGTCTCCGAAGGGGCGGGCAGCGTCCAGGTCACGGTTAACCGCACGGGAGACACGACGGGCGCGGCCTCGATTGACTTTTTGAGCAGCGACGGCACGGCCGAGCAGAGGTCTGATTACAACATAGCCACGGGGACTCTGAACTTTGCGCCCGGCGAAGCCAGCAAGACTTTCAACATCTTCATCACGGACGACGGCTTCGCGGAAGGCAACGAGAGCTTTGCCCTCGCGCTCGGCAATCCGCGCGGCGGCTTCCAGCTTGCGGGCACGACCGCCATGACCGTCCAGATCACGGACAACGACGCCGTGCCGTCCGCGACCAACCCCGTTGACGGCGCGCAGTTCTTCGTCCGCCAGCATTACATAGACTTCCTCAACCGCGAGCCGGAGCCTGCGGGGCTCCAGGCCTGGGTCAACACTCTCAACAACTGCCCGGCGGGCAGCACCAATTGTGACCGGGTGGAGGTCTCTTCGGCCTTCTATCGCTCGCCGGAGTTCTACGACCGTGGCTACTTCGTCTATCGCTTCTACGAGACTGCCTTTGCGCGCCAGCCGCAGTACACAGAGTTCATGTCAGACCTGCGGAGGGTGACGGGCTTTCTGACGCCCGAGCAGTTGGAGGCCAACAAGCTCGTCTTCATCGGAGACTTCATGGACAGGCAGGAGTTCCGCACCAAATACAACTCGCTCAGCAATAGCCAGTACGTCAACACGCTGGAAAGCTCTGCGGGCGTCACGCTCTCGAACAAGTCGGCGCTCGTCGCCGGGCTCAACAACGGCACGAAGAGTCGCGCGGGCGTGCTCCGCGAGGTGGCCGAAGGGCCGGAGGTGAGCGCCAAGTTCTTTAACAAGGCGTTCGTCGTGATGGAATACTTCGGCTACCTGCGCCGCAACCCGGACGCGCTCTTTCTCAACTGGATCAATACGCTGAACATGACGGGCGATTACCGCACGCTGGTCGGAGGGTTCGTCAACTCGCCCGAGTACAGGTCAAGGTTCGGCCAGCCGTAAAGGTTCTGCAAAGAGGCCAGTACTGCCTGCGATAGCGGACGAGTCTTGGTGACGCTGCTAAGACCCGCCCGCCATCGCAGGCGGTACTGACTGTATGCGGTCGCCTCTTCTCTTTCCGCGCTTTGCGCTCTCGCCCAATTTAGAGATAATCTTTCTTACCTGTAAGGAAAGAACGAAAAGTATGCTGGTATTGGGAATAGAGAGTTCGTGTGACGAGACGGCGGCTTCGGTCGTGCGCGATGGGCGCGAGATGCTTTCGTCCGTCATCTCTTCGCAGATCGAGACGCACAGGCGCTTCGGCGGCGTCGTGCCGGAGCTGGCCTCGCGCGAGCACCTGGACAAGATCGTCTACGTCGTCGAGGAAGCCTTCGCCCGCTCTGGCACGAGCAAGCGAGAGATAGACGGCATCGCCGTCACTATGGGCCCAGGGCTCATCGGGTCGCTGCTGGTCGGAGTCTCCTACGCCAAGGCTATGGCCTTCGCCCTGGAGAAGCCCATCGTCGGCGTCAACCACATCGAAGGGCACATCTATTCGGTCGTCTTCGAGAATCCGCCCGTCGAGTATCCGGCGCTCGCCCTCGTTGTCTCCGGCGGCCACACCAATCTTTTCGTCATCCCCGGGCCGGGCAAGTACAAGGTCGTGGCGCGCACGCGCGACGACGCGGCCGGAGAGGCTTTCGACAAGGTGGCGAAGATGCTGGGGCTGGGCTATCCGGGTGGGCCCATCATCGAGCGGCTGGCCCGCGAGGGCGACAGCGGGGCCGTGCGCTTCGCCGTGCCGCGCATGGGCGACGGCCGGCCCGATTTCAGCTTCAGCGGCCTCAAGACTGCCGTCTCAAAGCATGTGCGCGAGACAGGCTTGCAGCCCGTGGCGAACGGTGACGAGCCTTCGCAGGCAATCAAGGATTTGGCCGCGAGCTTTCAGAGCGTCGTCATACGCTCGCTCGTCGGGACGATGGAACGTGTGGCCCAGGAGCATCATCCGCGCACGCTCATCGTCGCGGGCGGCGTGGCCTGTAACGGGGCGCTTCGTGAGGCTTCGCGCGAGGCGGCCCGGAGATTGGGCGTTCCAGTCTACTTCCCTTCGCCGCATCTTTCGACTGACAACGCGGCGATGATCGCGGCGGCCGGAACGGCTCTGCTCGAAGCGGGCGTGCGCTCCGGCCTGGAGCTTAACGCGGATGTCTCTCTGCGGCTGCAAAACGTCGAGGTCGAAGACGAGGCGCTCAGGCGCGGTCGCGCGCGTTACAGACTGTAGCCCGGCCCAGAGAGCTAAGCCGCAAAGTTTGCCCACGGAAGAAAACTTCACTATGCTTAAAGGGCTAAAGGAAAGAGCTATCAACTAGAGCGAAAATGAGACGCTATCTACCTTTCATCATTATCGGCGTGGTCTTTCTGGGAGCACTCGGGGCCGGGCTCGCCCTTTATCGTTCGTCGCAAACTCCCGCACCGTCGCAGCCGCCGCAGCAGCCCGCAGGCGCTCCCAACATGTTCGAGTCCTATTCGCCGCACGCGCGCGGCGGCAACAATGCGCCCGTGACGCTCGAAGAGTACGGCGATTATCAGTGCCCGCCATGCGCCGCGCTCTTTCCGATGGTCAAAGCTTTAGAGGCGCAGTACGGCAATAACCTCCGCTTCGTCTTTCGCCAGTACCCGCTCACGACGGCTCACCCGCACGCGCTCGTCGCGGCCCACGCGGCAGAGGCAGCCGGTCTTCAAGGCCGCTTCTGGGAGATGCACGACCGCCTCTACGAGAACCAGCAGAAGTGGAGCGGCGAGGTTGACCCGCGCCCGCTCTTCATCAACTACGCGCGCGACATCGGCCTCGACGTTGATCGCTTCATAGCGGACATGGGCAGCCCGCAGGTAGATGCGCGCGTGACGGCCGACCGCCTGCGCGGCCGTTCGATGGGCGTGACGGGCACGCCGACGCTCTTCATCAACGGCCGCATGATGCCCGCCGAGATGATGACCCTGGACGGCATACGCGGGGCGATTGACAGGATGATGGGTAAGCCCGGCAAATGAGCGCGCATCAAGGTAGGGCCACAACCCGTAAGGGGCAGCAGCGAGCAGCCGTAAGCAGAGACCTGCCGAAAGCGAGCAGGCGCAACGTCCTGTTCTACACGATAGCGGCGCTGCTGGCGCTCTTGGGCCTGGCCGATGCCCTGTATCTGACGATCAATCACCTGACAGGCCAGACTGCGCGCTGCACCGTCACGGGCGGCTGCAACGAAGTCCTGGGCAGCGCCTACGCGACCATCGGCGGCATCCCTGTGGCAGCCCTCGGCACGCTGGCCTACTTCACGGTCTTCAGCCTGGCGACGCTGGCGCTCTTCGGCTACAGGCTCGCCGCTCAACTGCTTGCTGTGGTCGTCGGGCTGATGCTCCTGTCTACGCTGTGGCTGCTCTTCGTGCAGGCGTTTATCCTGCACAAGTATTGCGAGTACTGCCTGTTCTCTGCCGCCATTACGCTCCTGTTGACGGGGCTGGTCGTCGCTTTAAGATTCGTCCGCTCTCGATGAGGGGAGCTTTCTGATGAACGTCAAGCAATTGATCGTCGTCTGCTGTTGCGGCTCTTTGCTGCTGGTCGTAGCAGCGTGCCGGACTGAGACGCAGAGCGTCCAGCAGACCACGACCAACACCCAATCTTCGTCAAGCACTACGCAGCAAGCTTCTTCCACACAGCCGGCAGCGGCGAATTCAAACGTCGCCGCTAATCAAAACGCTGCGCCGCAGAACTCCAATACGACCGCCCGGCAGCCGGGGCAGAAGCTTGACCCTTGCTCTTTGATTACTGCCTCGGAGATAGCCTCCGTGCAGGGCGAAGAGGTCAAAGAGACAAAGGCTGCGCCGGGCAACAGCAGCCGCCTGGCCGTCGCCCAATGCTTTTACCAGACCATCACGCCCAGCAAATCCGTCAGCCTCGAAGTGACGCAGCGCCTTTCCGCTCAGCCCGGCGCGCTCTCGCCCAGAGAGTTCTGGAAGGAGAGCTTCGAGCACGAGGAACGTGAGGGCGAGCGCGAACGAGAGAGGAAGCGCGAGGGGGAGAAAGAGAAAAAGCGCGAGGCTGAAAAGCGCGAGGGACGTGCCGGTGAGGAAGAAGAAGGCAACCCGGCCGTGCGCGTCGCGGGCGTGGGCGACGATGCCTTCTGGGCCAGCAACGTGAGGGCGGGCGCGCTCTACGTGCTCAAAGGCGATTCGATTATCAGGGTCAGCATCGGCGGCATCCCCGACCAGAACTTGCGGCTCGAAAAGAGCAAGGCGCTGGCACGCCTCGCCCTCAAACGGCTCAAAGATTAGAAAGGTACAGGTAAGCATGACGGAAGCGAAGGTTGCGCCCTACGGCTCCTGGAAATCGCCCATCACTTCGGACTTGATCGTCGAGGGCTCGGTCGGTCTCTCGCAGCCCCTCATCGACGGCACTGACATCTACTGGATTGAGATGCGCCCTTCCGAGGGAGGCCGAGGCGTGATTGTCAGGCGCGGCGAAGACGGCCAGACGGTGGACGTAACGCCTCCTCCCTTCAACGCGCGCACACGCGTTCACGAGTACGGCGGCGGCGACTACACCGTGCACGACGGGACGACCTACTTCTCCAACTTCGCAGACCAGCGTCTTTATCGCCGGACGGCCGCAGACCGAGAGCCGCAAGCCATGACGCCGGCCATCGAGATGCGCTATGCCGATGCAGTCGTTGATAGACGCCGGGGCGCGCTCTTCTGTGTCCGCGAAGATCATACTGAAGCGGGACGTGAAGCGATAAATACTCTGGCCCGCATCGCGCTCGATGGAGAGTCCAGCGGCGAGGTCGTCGTCTCCGGCAACGACTTCTATTCGTCGCCGCGCTTGAGCCCCGACGGGAAGCAGTTGGCCTGGCTCACCTGGAATCATCCGAACATGCCGTGGGACGGCACGGAGCTATGGGTGGGCCAACTGGATGAGGCTGGCTCCGTCGTGAGCAGCGAGCGCGTGGCGGGCTCCGCGAGCGAATCCATCTTTCAGCCAGAATGGTCGCCCGACGGAGTGCTCTATTTCGTCTCAGACCGGAGCGGCTGGTGGAATCTCTACGCTCTGCGCGACCGCTCGATAGAGGCGCTCTGCGATATGGAGGCCGAGTTCGGCCAGCCGCAATGGGTCTTCGGCCTCACGACTTACGGCTTCGCGTCCCCCACTTCGATCATCTGCACTTACATCGAGCGTGGCATGTCTCGCCTCGCAAGACTCGACACCGTGACGCGCCGACTCACCACCTTCGACACGCCCTACACAGATATTACTTACCTGCGCGTCCGTGCCGAGCGTGCGGTCTTTCGCGGCGGCTCGGCCACGTCTCCGGCCAGCATCGTTCAGCTCAACGTGACGACCGGCGAGACGCTGGTGTTGCGCCGCTCCAATGATCTGAAGATTGACGAAGGCTACCTCTCGGCCGCGCAGGCCGTCGAGTTCCCGACCGCTCCGGGGCAGACCGCGCACGCCTTCTTTTACCCGCCACGCAACAGGGATTTCAGCGCGCCCGAGGGCGAGCGCCCGCCGCTGCTGGTCAAAAGTCATGGTGGGCCCACTTCCGCCACTTCGTCTACGCTCAGCCTCTCGATTCAGTACTGGACTAGCCGGGGCATAGCCGTCCTGGACGTTAACTACGGCGGGAGCACAGGCTACGGGCGTGAGTATCGAGAGCGGCTGCGGGGCAGTTGGGGCATAGTGGACGTGGACGATTGCGTGAACGGCGCGAGGCACTTGGCCCGTGCGGGCCTGGTGGACGGCGAGCGGTTGATGATCGACGGAGGCAGCGCGGGCGGCTACACGACGCTTTGCGCGCTCACCTTCCGCGACGCCTTCAAGGCCGGGGCGAGCCACTTCGGCGTGAGCGACGCAGAAGCTTTGGCCCAGGAGACGCACAAGTTCGAGTCGCGCTACCTGGACGGGCTCATTGGCCCATACCCTGCGCGCGCAGAACTCTACCGCGAGCGCTCGCCCATACATTTCGCCGACCGACTTTCGTGCCCCGTCATCTTCTTTCAGGGTTTGGAAGACAAGGTCGTGCCGCCCAACCAGGCCGAGATGATGGTCGAGGCTCTCAAAGCCAAAGGCGTGCCCGTAGCCTACGTCGCCTTCGAGGGCGAGCAGCATGGCTTTCGTCGCGCCGAGAATATCAAGCGCTCCCTGGACGGCGAACTCTACTTCTACTCACGCGTCTTCGGCTTCGACCTAGCCGACCGGCTAGAGCCCGTCGAGATAGCGAATCTCAAATGATTAATCTAAACCCAGTTCAAGGGAGTTTCCACTGATGATTAAGCTCGGCCTACTGCGTCAAACTGTCTCTTTGTCGCTGCTCATCCTCGTCATCTTCGCATCTTGTGGCCTCGCTTACGCGCAGCAGCAGGGCTTCGATCAAAGCCTCTTCAAGTCATTTCAGTGGCGCTCGATTGGCCCATACAGGGGCGGGCGTGTGACGGCCGTGGCGGGTGTCGCGTCGCAGCCCTTCGTCTACTACTTCGGCGCGACGGGCGGCGGGGTGTGGAAGACGACGGATGCGGGCGCGAACTGGACGAATATCTCGGACGGCTTTTTCGGGACGGGCTCGGTCGGCGCAATCGGCATCTGCGAATCAGACCCGAACGTGATCTACGTCGGGATGGGCGAGTCTCCGATTCGCGGCAACGTCTCGCACGGCGACGGCGTTTATAAATCGACGGACGCGGGCAAGACCTGGAAGCGCGTGGGCCTGGAAGACACTCGGCAGATCGGGCGCGTGAGAGTCCACCCGCGAAACCCTGACATAGTCTACGTCGCGGCCCTCGGCCACACCTTTGGGCCCAACCAGCAGCGCGGCATCTTTCGCTCCAAGGACGGCGGCAAGACCTGGGAGCGAGTCCTGTATCGTGATGACCGGACGGGCGCGATTGACCTCATCCTAGACCCGACCAACGCCAACATTCTCTACGCAGGATTCTGGCAGGTCGTGCGCAAGCCCTGGACTTTGGAGAGCGGTGGGCCCGGCTCCGGCCTCTTCAAATCAACGGACGGCGGCGATACCTGGACGGAGTTGACGCGCAACGAAGGCTTGCCCCGGAAGATGATCGGCAAGGTGGGCATCACCGTCTCTCCGGCCAATCCCGAAAGGTTATGGGCCATCGTCGAGGCGGAAGACGGCGGCGTCTTTCGCTCTGACAACGCGGGCAAGACCTGGACGCGAGTGAACGAGGAGAGAAAGCTGCGCCAGAGAGCCTGGTACTACACGCGCATCTACGCAGACCCGTCGAACGCCGAATCGGTCTACGTCTTGAACACGGGCTTTTACAGATCGAACGATGGCGGCAAGAGCTTTACGGCCATCTCCGTCCCGCACGGCGATAATCACGACCTGTGGATTGCGCCGGGCGACCCGAACCGCATGATCGAGAGCAACGACGGCGGCGCAAACGTCTCTTTGAACGGCGGCAAGACCTGGACGGAGCAGGATCAACCGACCGCGCAGTTTTACCGCGTAGCCCTCGACAGCGACTTCCCTTACCACGTCTACGGCGCGCAGCAGGACAACTCGACCGTCAAGATCGCGAGCCGCACGACGGATGCCGGGATTGATCGTTCGGACTGGTACGACGTGGGCGGCGGCGAATCGGGCTGGATTGCGCCCTACCCGAAGGATTCCGAGATCGTCTTCGCAGGCTCTTACAGCCTGATTACGCGCTACGATCATCACACCGAGCAGTTGAGAGACGTGACGCCCTGGCCCGAGAATCCGATGGGCCACGGGGCGGCAGATTTGCGCTATCGCTTCCAGTGGAACTTTCCCATCCTCTTCTCGCCGCACGACTCGGAGACGCTCTACGTCGGGGCGAACGTCCTCTTCAAGTCTACCAATCAGGGGCAGAGCTGGGACATTATCAGCCCAGACCTGACCCGCAACGACCGCTCGAAGCAGGGCCCGTCGGGTGGGCCCATCACCAAAGACAACACGAGCATAGAGTATTACGACACAATCTTCACCGTGATGGAATCGCCCGTCCGGGCAGGCACAATCTGGGCCGGCTCCGACGACGGGCTGGTGCACTTGACGCGCGACGGAGGAAAGAACTGGCAGAACGTGACGCCGCAGGGGATGCCGGAATGGATTCAGATCAACTCCATAGAGGCTTCACCGCATGACGCGGCGACGGCTTACGTGGCCGCGACGATGTACAAGCTGGACGACTTCAGGCCCTACCTCTACAAGACAAGTGATTACGGCAAGACCTGGCGCAAGATCACGAACGGCATTCCGGAGACCACGTTCACGCGCGTCATCCGCGAAGACCCGAACCGCAGGGGCTTGCTCTACGCCGGGACAGAGACGGGCATCTACGTCTCGTTCGACGACGGCGAGAGCTGGCAATCGCTACAGCTCAACCTGCCGGTCGTACCCATCACTGACCTGGCCCTTCACAAGCGCGAGGGCGACCTGGTAGCGGCCACACAGGGGCGCTCCTTCTGGATTCTCGACGACCTCGCAGTACTTCATCAATTGAAGGATGCTTTGAGCGCCCCCGAAGCCTTTCTCTTCAAGCCCGAGGACACCTACCGCCTACAGGCTTCCGAGCAGCAGGACATTCCGCCGACCGCGACCACGGGGAAAAATCCTCCGAACGGCGCGGTCATCTACTATTATTTGAAGAACAAGCCGGCGAGCCAGATCACGATTGAGTTTCTGGACGCCGCCGGAAAATCGATCAAGAAGTTCACGAGCAAAGCGCCCGAGCCGCAACCTTCGCCTCAGCCGTCGCCCGGAGCGGGCGCGCAACCGGCCGAGACACCGGGCACGGGAGCCCCGCCTACGCTGCCACCCGAACAGCCGCAGGCGCCTTCGGGAGAAGAGGTCACGCCCTCGGGCGGTGAAGAAGCCAAGCGCATTCCGGCCGAGGTTGGCTTGAACCGCTTCGTCTGGGACTTGCGCTACGCCGACGCTGCGCGCTTCCCCGGTCTCATCCTCTGGGCGGGCGAGACGCGCGGCCCAGTCGCCCTGCCCGGCTCTTACCAGGTACGGCTCACCGTCGGCGGCAAGACCATGACCCAGAGCTTCGAGGTCAGGAAAGACCCGCGCGTTCAGACTTCGCCCGCAGACTTCGCCAAGCAGTTCGACCTTTTGATGAAGATCAGGGACAAGCTGACCGAGACGCATAACGCCATCGCGCGCATACGCGAAGTGCGACAGCAGACGGATGATCTGGTCAAGCGCCTCAGAGATCAAACGGGCGGCGGCGAAAACAGCCGGATCATCGAAGCTGCGCGCGCGCTCAACACGAAGCTGCGAGCCGTCGAAGAGGAGCTATACCAGACGAAGAACCAGAGCAGCCAAGACCCTCTGAACTTTCCCATCCGGCTCAATAACAAGCTGGCCGCGCTGGCGGGCGTCGTCGCGAGCGCAGATGCCGCGCCGACCGATCCGTCCTACGTCGTCTACGAAGAGCAGGTCGGCTTAATCAACGCGCAGTTGCGCCGGCTGGAACAGATCATGACGACAGACCTCGCAGCCTTCAATCGCCTGGCCCGCGAGCAGAACATCCCGGCCGTCATCACGAAGCCTTAGACGGCCCTCGCGCTGTCAGTAGATTTTGGAGAGGTTGAAGAGCTTCAGATAAGACTAGGGCCGCTCGCCTGCGAGGGACGAGCGGCCTCAGTGCCGGTGGGCCAATGGCGACGCTCAAGCGTAGAGCGCATGGGCTCCTACCGGCGATTGCGTGCGACCTCCGCGTGGTCTGATCGCATGGAGATGTTGCGGGCGAACTTCACGGGGTTATTCGCGTCCAGCTCGACCGTAATCAAATCACCTTCGCGCACGTCCTTGAGCGAGACCAGGACGCCGTCAATCGTCACCCTGGTATCCGTGCGGTCTACGGCTATGACATGCTCGACGCCCGAGCGCGCGATGACGGAGATGCGCGCGTCTGTGACTTCGACCACCTTGGCGTCAACCATGCGCGTGTCCGTGTCTTCGTTCGAGTCCTCCACGTTTGCGGCCCGCACCGTCGCGGCGGCCGAGCTTGAAAAGAATGCCATCAGTGCTATCGCCAAAAGAGTTGCGAGGTGTTGCCGTCTCATCCTATTTGCTCCGCTATAGTCTGTGTACAGGGAGAGTGCACTTCGATTGTTCCCGATTTTACAGGAGCAACCAACATGCCGCGACGCAGAAGAGCGCCCGGAACACCCGTTTAATCGCGGAAATCAGGCGAATGCGCCCATGATGGGGAAACGATTGCAAAAGGGCAGGTGACTAATATCGGTGCAGCCGGCGGGTACGATTCTGCGGCGGGCTGTATTAGAGCAATGCAGAAGGGCGAAATGAAGAAGGATGAATGAAAAGCAAGCTGCCTTTCATTCATCCTTCCGCCTTCCGTCTTCATCATTATCCAAAGATGTCGCGCACCTTGTCGATCAGGCCCTTGTCTTCGAGGTCGCTCGATTCGATCTTGGCGAGTTGTTCGAGGAGGTGGCGCTGCTCTCTTGTGAGGGTCGTCGGGGTGACGACCGTGACGGAGACGAAGAGGTCGCCGCGACCGCGCCCCCCCAGGACGGGGACGCCGTGCCCCTTCAGGCGAAAGACCGTGCCGGTCTGTGTACCCGCAGGGATTTTGACCTGCTGCTCGCCTTCGAGGGTCTTGACGGTGATCTCCGCGCCGAGGGCGGCTTGCGCGAACGTGACGGGGACGCTGGAATAAAGGTTGCTGCCCTGGCGCTCGAACTGTTCGTGCTCGCTGACGTGTATGATGACGTAGAGGTCGCCGGTCGCGCCGCCGCCCGTTCCGGCCTCGCCCTCGCCCGCAATCCGGAGGCGCGAGCCGGTCTCTACGCCCGCCGGAATCTTGACTTCCATGCTCTTTTCGCGCTCGACGCGGCCAGCGCCCTGGCATGCCTCGCACGGCGTCTTGATGACGCGGCCCGTGCCGCGACAAGTGCCGCAGGTACGCGCGACCGAGAAGAAGCCCTGCTGGTATCTGACCTGGCCCGCGCCCGCGCAGGTCTGGCAGGTCTCGGGCTGCGTGCCCTCGGCCGCGCCCGTGCCCTTACATTTCTCACAGACTTCGAGCCTCGGCAGGCGCAACTGCGCTGTCATCCCGGCCGCAGCCTCTTCCAGTGAAATTTCTAGGTCATAGCGCAGGTCTGCTCCGCGCTGGCCCGTCGAGCGACGACCCGTGGAGCGTCCACCGCCGAACACGTCGCCGAAACCGAACAGGTCTCCGAGAATATCTTCCAGATTGGTAAAGCCGGGCGCTCCCCACCCTGCGCTCGCGCCCGAAGAGACTCCGGCGTGGCCGAAGCGGTCGTAGCGTTTGCGCTGCTCCAAGTCGGAGAGGACTGAATAGGCTTCGGCAGCCTCTTTGAACTTATCTTCGGCCTCGGCGTCGCCGGGGTTCTTGTCCGGGTGATAGCGGACGGCCAGGCGGCGGTAGGCGCTCTTGATCTCTGCTTCGGTGGCGGTGCGGCTCACCCCCAGCACTTCGTAATAATCGCGTTTGCTCATAATCGAATAGTGATTGATTCCCTTTCCATTCAAAGCCTTTATTATAGGCGAACAAACGTCAGCCGTCAGCCCTCCGGGCCGCAGAAGTTCGCGGCGATTGGGGATGACGGCTAAGCTGTTTTAGAGGAGCTTCAGTGAGCGCCCTCTATCTCTTCCGGGGCGATCTCTTCTTCCATCGCCGCGCTCAGCATGACGTTGGTCAACTGGCCTGCCAGACGCTCTACGTCCGAGAGGGCCGTGCGAACCTGTTCGAGGTCGTCGGATTTGACGGCCGCTTCGCCCTCGGTCAAGGCGCGCTTGCCCATCTGCTGCTCGTTATCGGAGAGCGACGAGCCGAACTCGTTGAACGTCCTCATGGTATTGCGCACCAGGCTGTCGAGCTTGTTGCGCAGCATGATTAACTCTTTGACATAGCGGTCGGAATCCACAGAAGACTCCGCCTCCATAATCAGCCGGTTGATTTCGTCGGGCGAGAGCCCCGAAGTCGGCGTGATCCGCATCTGCTGCTCGCGCCCCGTCGCCTTGTCCCTGGCCGAGACGGAGACTATGCCGTTGGCGTCCACCTCGAAAGAGACTTCGATCTGCGGCACTCCGCGCGGGTTCGGAGGGATGCCGACCAGCTCGAACTTGCCGAGCGAGCGGTTGCCCTGCGCAATCTCGCGCTCGCCCTGAAGGACGTGAATCTCGACGGACGACTGGTTATCGACGACGGTCGTAAACGTCAGGCTGTTGCGCAAGGGGATGGTCGAGTTGCGCTCGATGATCTTGGTAAAGAGGCCGCCGCGCGTCTCAAGGCCGAGGCTCAGGGGCAGAACGTCCAGGAGGATGATGTCTTTGACATCTCCGGCCAGGACGCCTCCCTGAATGGCCGCGCCCATCGCGACGACTTCGTCCGGGTTGATCTCGGCCGAAGGGTCGCGGCCGAAAATCTCCTTGACCGTGCGCGAGACGATGGGCGAGCGCGTCTGGCCGCCGACGAGGATCACCTTGTTGATGTCTGAGGGTTGCAGCTTGGCGTCCCAGAGCGCCTTCTGGCAGGGCTCTATGGTCTGCTCGACGAGGTCTGCGACCAGTTGCTCGAAGGTGTCGCGCGTTAAGGTCTTGTTGAAATGTTTGGGCCCGGATTCGTCTGCGGCGATGAAGGGCAGGTTGATGTTGGTCTCGGAGACAGACGAGAGGTCGCACTTGGCGCGCTCGGCCGCCTCCTTCAGGCGTTGCAGCGCGAGGCGATCCTGCCGGAGGTCAATCCCGGTCTCTTCACGGAACTGATCGGCCATCCAGTTGATGATCTTGTCGTCAAAATCTTCGCCGCCCAGGAAAGTGTTGCCCGAGGTGGCGAGCACCTCGAAGACGCCGTCGTTCATCTCCAGGATCGAAACGTCGAAGGTTCCGCCGCCGAGGTCATAAACCACCAGGCGCTCGGCCTCCGCTCGCCCCAATCCGTAAGCGAGGGCTGCGGCCGTCGGCTCGTTGATGATCCGCTCGACCTTGAGGCCCGCGATGCGGCCGGCGTCTTTGGTCGCCTGACGCTGCGTGTCGTCGAAGTAGGCGGGCACGGTGACGATGGCCTGCGTGACGGCCTCGCCGAGAAAGTCTTCGGCGGCCGCCTTCAGGCGTTGCAGGACTATGCCGGAGATTTCGGGCGGGCTGTAGACGCGCCCCTGAACACGTATGCGCGCGTCGCCGTTCTGCGAATCCACGATCTCGAAAGGCGAGGTGTCGCGCATCCTTTGCGCTTCGGGCGAATCCGTCTTGCGGCCGATCAGACGCTTGACGGCGTAGACGGTGTTGGCGGCATTGGTGACGGCCTGGCGCTTGGCTATCTGCCCGACGAGGCGCTCGCCCTTGTCCGTAAAGCCGACGACCGTGGGCGTCGTGCGCCCTCCCTCTTTGTTGGGCACAATCTGAACTGCCCCGCCTTCCAAAACGGCCACGCAGCAGTTCGTCGTACCTAAATCAATTCCGATGATTTTGCCCATAATTATTTAAATGATGAAGGAGGAATGCGGAATGCGGAATGAAAGACAAGCAGTTTGTCTTTCATCATTCACCTTGCGGCATTCATCCTTCATCATTTCTCCTAGCTATCTGGTTGCGACCTTGACTATGGCTGGCCGCAAGAGTTTTTCGCCCAGACGATAGCCGCGTACGAGTTCCTGAATCACTGTGTCCGGTTCATAGTCCTCCGTCTGTTCGGTAATCACTGCTTCATGGACGTGCGGGTCAAAGGGCTGGCCGAGGGCCGCGACCGGCTGAAGGCCGAGGCTCTCCAACACGTCGCTCAACTGCTTGTAGATCAACTCGACCCCTTGCAGAAAGTGGCGAAACTCTTCCGATTCGCCCGCCTGCTGCGAGGCTTCCGTATCAAGCGCGCGGCGCAGGTTGTCGAGCACCGGCAGCAGGCGGCTGACCACGTCGCCGACCATGCGGTTGTAGGTTTCGCCGCGCTCGCGCTCGACTCTCTTGCGATAGTTCTCAAAATCTGCCTGGCGGCGCGCAAGCTGATCGGCCAGGTCGGCGCGCTCGGCCTCGACTCTCTTCAATTCGGCGCGCGTCGCCACCAACTCTGCGATGGCCGGGCCCGCAGCCGAGTCGCTCGCAGCCGAAGACGAGCCATGCGGATGCTCTCTCTGTCCGCTCGCGGAATTTCCCCTGGCCTCTTTGACCGGCGCAGCGCCCGCCTCGTCCTGATCTTCGCGCCGCTCCGGCACTTCTCCCGAGGGCGGCCCGCCGGCCGTGTCCGCGTCGTCCGCACCCTCGTCTTCCGCCCCTCGATCAATGCGGCGCTTCATCTCCGTCTCGTCCTCATAAGATGAGGCTCGGCCCAGCTCTTCGGCCGAGATCTCTCCCGCCTGATCGGAACCCTGTGTATTAGTCCCTTCCGTGCCGTCTTCGTCTATGAATCGAACAGGAATGCGATTCGACCGCTCTTTTTCTGGATTAGCCATCATGTTCTCGTTCCCGACAGGTTTGGGCGATAAAAGCTATTGGTACAATGACTCTAATTTGAGACGCTGTTTTCGCGCAGCATGCGCTCGACCAGACGCGCCACATAATTGACGACGGCGACCATTCGCTCGTATTCGATTCTCATTGGCCCGACGACGCCGAGGGCCCCCGTAGCCTCGCCAGCGCCGATGCGGTACGGGGCCGTAATCAAGGTGCAGTTCTGCATAGAGGGGGCCACGTGCTCGCGCCCGATGATGACCTGTACGTCGCCGGGAAAGGGTTGATCGCGCGCCACGCACTCGTTCAGGATTTTGACCAGTCGCGATTTCTCTTCAAAGGTACGGAAAAGCTCGCGCATTCTTTCGGCGTCGGCGAAATCCGGCTTGGTCAGGATATTGGACGCGCCGTCAACGTAGACCTCTGCGGTCGTCGCCTCTTCGCCTTCCAGGCTCCGGTTGCACAAGAGCATGGCGTTACAGAGCAGCTTGTCGTAGAGCGCCTTCTCCTCGCGCATCAGCTCAAGAATCTCGGCGCGAATCGCGAGCAGGCTCTTGCCCGAAAACTCTGAGTTCAGGTAGCGCGCCGTCGTCTCAAGCTCCGCCTGCGAAAGATTATCGTCAATGCGGATGATCTTGTTATGGACGATGTTCGAGGCCGACACCAGCACGACCAGAATACGCGAGTCGGCCAGTTGCATGAACTCTATGTGCTGCAAGACGTTGTCTGCCAGCGAGGGCGAGACGACGATGCCTACGTTCTCCGAGAGGGCCGACAAGAGGTGCGAGGTCTTTTCCATCAGGCGGTCTGGCGGGCTCATGTGTTCGCCCCCGGCCACCCCCAGAAAGCTGTTGATGGCGGCCATGTCCGTTTTCGACAGTCGCGTTTCCCCCAGCATGTGATCGACGTAGAAGCGATAGCCCTTGTCGGTCGGAACGCGCCCGGCCGAAGTGTGCGGCTGCTCAACGAGCCCGGCCTCTTCCAATTCTCCCATGACGTTGCGAATGGTGGCGGCGCTCCATCCGGAGGCGTGCGCGAAGCGGTCGGCGATGGTGCGCGAGCCTACGGGTTCGCTCGTCTTCAAATGCTCTTTGATGATGGCGGATAGTATGGCCTGCCCGCGCGGGTCGGGCATCCTGGCTCCAGGCATTTGGGAACTTACACTACGACTGGCCATTTAGGTCTCTTCTGTCTCAGGGCGCGCGGTGAATGTTTGGACGGGCGCGCCTGGGGCCGCTCGGCTGCTAAAGCACGCTAATAAAATCAATAACACTGCCGCTTCAAGCCTGTCAATATGTTCATGTTGGAGCGCCCGCGCGGTGGCCTTGCGCAGGTGCTTGGGAGGCTCTCGCTTGAGAGTATAAAGGATAGGTAAAGAGGCTCGCAAACGCTCTTTCATCCCCCCGGCCGCTTTGTCCGGCCCAGTCCTCCAGGTCTCGGCAAGTTTTAAGTTTATGACCCGCTTAAGGTTAACCGGGGCAATCAGAGGAGGGGCCGCGCCTTTTCAGGCTAAGCTGTTGATAATTAGCAACTTACGTCCGGGCCGCAAAGCCCTCTCTTTCCCCCTCCCCCGAGTCCCCACAAGCATCGTCTGACGCATCAACAGCTTAGCAGCACCCTCGCAAAGACCATTTGACGCCCCCCTCTGCGCGCCCTTAATATCGCTCTTGAAAAGCATCTTCACGGAAGCGGGCCGGTCGGACTTTAAACCGGCTATGACCGGCTATGAAAAGCCAGCGAGCTACCGTCCCTCATGCTAAACAAGCGGGCACTGCTACAAAATTGGTCTTGCGAAAGACCGGCGTTGCGATAGTCGAAAAGGGTTTTGCCTATGCCACAGTCTCTAAAATCGCTGGAAATACAGTTCGCAGACGCCTTTCGCCAGCTTGGCAGCAACCGCTCGGTTCCGGAAGTGGAGGTCAAATTCTACCCTTACGCCGGGCTGCATCACACTATCAGGCTGCGGGCGGGGCGCGTCTACGTACGCCTTTCAGACATCTTCCGTGAAGCGCCCGTCGGCGTGCATCGCGCGCTGGCCTTTATCCTGGTCGCCAAGCTTTTAAGGAAGCGGAGGCCAGACGTGCACGAGCGCGTCTACAGGGATTACGCCTATTCGCCGCAGGTCTTGCGCGCCTCAGACCTGGCGCGCCGCAGTCGCGGGCGCAAAATCATCTCCTCTGCGCGCGGGCAGGTCTATGATTTGGAGAAGATGTTCCAGCGCTTGAACCGTCGCTACTTCGACGGGCAGATCGAGAAGCCCACGCTGACCTGGTCGCAGCGGCGCACGCGCCGCATCCTCGGCCATCACGACGCCGCTCACGACACCATCGTCATCAGCAAGACGCTCGATTCCGAAGAGATACCCGCCTGGTTCGTCGAATATATCCTGTACCACGAGATGCTCCATATCAAGCATCCGGCCCGTTTGATTAAAGGAAGGCGCTACTATCACACGAACGCTTTCCGCGCCGAGGAGCAACGCTATCCCGACTACGAGAAGGCGCAGCTCCTGCTTGAGCGTATAGCCTACCAGCGCCACGTCCCGAGGGCCCGCGCCGCCTGAAAATTTTTGTTGGAACTTTAAGAGAGCCAGCGCGTTTAGCAAATCAGGTAGGTGGGCTCCTCCTAACAGAGCGGGCGAGCATCGAGGAAAAGCGCAAGGTTCCCTCCGGCGTCTCTTCGATACTCACCCGCTCTTTGGGCTTTATTTACACCTCATTTACACCGGCCGCATATCTTGATACCCTCTCCGTAACGCAACCGAAGCGTCAAATCTTTTCTTGCAATAATCTGAGCGCCCTCTCTCTCTCTGAAGGAGAATCCTAGATGGAAGGGAACGTCTTTAAAGGGGTCGAGATAGTCGGCACATCCAGCCAGAGTTTCAGCCACGCCATCGAAGTTGCGGTCGAGCGCGCACGCCAGACGCTGCGCAATCTTTCCTGGTTCGTGGTGCGCGAGCAGCGCGGGGGCTTGCAACAGGGGCGGCTCGAATATCAGGTCACGCTCTGCGTCTACTTCAAGCTCGACGAGGGCGAGAGCCCGGCATCAATAGGCGACGAAGAGGCGCGCAGCGGAGAGAGCAAACCTTAGGAGATTTGCCGACTAGACAAAGCCTGCCGCCGCTCGCTAGACTTAGCGGTTTGCAACAGGTGCGTGTGACTCGACAAGGGCGCACGCCCTCCGAGCAGGCAGGCGAATTCAGACTGATTACGGAGACAGAATTTTTATGGCGATTCCTGCAACACAGATTCGGCGCGGCATGGTCATTCTCTTTGAAGGACAGCTTTGCAAGGTCGTAGACTTCCGCCACCACACGCCCGGCAACCTGCGCGCGATGGTGCAGACCAAGCTGCGCAACCTGCGCAGCGGCTCCTCCTTCGAGCACCGCTTCCGTTCCGCCGACACGGTCGAGCGCGCCACGCTCGAACAGCACGAGATGGAGTACCTCTACTCGGACGGCTCGCATCATCACTTCATGAACACGGAGAACTACGAGCAGATCAGCCTGAGCGAAGAAGACCTCGGCGACGCCGCGCAGTGGCTCATGCCGGGACTGAAGATTCAGGCAGAATTCTACGAGGGCGCACCCATCGGCGTTGACCTCCCGCCCTCGATGGAGCTGACGGTCACGAGCACCGAGCCGACGATGAAAGGCGCGACCGTCTCGAACGTCAACAAGCCCGCGACCCTGGAGAACGGCGTCACCATACAGGTTCCGCCCTTCGTCAACGAAGGCGACCGCATACGCGTTGACCCGAGCGAGGGACGCTACATAGAGCGCGCGAAATCATAAGAACAGTGACGAGGGAAGAGTGACAAGTGACGAGCAGAAGTAAGGCTTTATCTTGTCACTCGTCATTCGTCACTCGTCACTGCCTTTATGTATCTTCTTTATAGTCTTCTGCTGACCGTCGGCCTCTTTGCGCTGCTGCCGCGATTTCTATACGACGCGCTTCGACACGGGAAGTACATCGCGGGCCTCCGGGAGCGCCTGGGCCAACTTCCCGATATTGCCGACGAGCGGCCGCGCATCTGGCTTCATTGCGTTTCTGTCGGGGAGACGCAGGCGGCCCGCCCCCTTGTCGAGCACCTGCTCAAAGAGTTTCCTTCGCATGCGCTGGTCGTCTCGACCATCACGCTCACGGGCCAGCGTGTGGCGCGAGAGGTTTTCGGCCAGCGGGCTGCGGCCATCTTCTACTTCCCTTTCGATTGGGCCTGGAGCGTCAGGCGTGCGCTCAGCATTGTCGAGCCCTCGGCCGTGCTCATCATGGAGACGGAGCTGTGGCCCAACTTCCTGCGCGAGTGCCGGAGGCGCAACACGCCGGTCGCGCTTCTCAACGGTCGTCTCTCCGAAGCCTCTTTTCGTCGCTACCGCTTGGTAGGCGGCTTCACTGCCCGCATCGTCTCGTGTCTGAGCCTGGCGCTCATGCAATCGGAAGCCGACGCCGGGCACATACGTGCGCTTGGTCTTGACGGCGAGCGCGTGCGCGTGACCGGCAACGTGAAATTCGACGCCGACGCGGGAGGCGCAAACGAGCAGGCGCTCAGCCGTGAGCTGGCCGCCCGTTTCGGTTTAGGGAATGGGCAGCCGCTCGTGGTTGCAGCCAGCACGCACGGGCCCGAAGAGAGCATCCTCGTCGAAGCTTTCAAGCGAGTGCGCGCGCGGGGAGGCGAGCACGCTACGGCAAGACTGCTCATCGCGCCGAGGCATCCCGAACGCTTTGCGGAGGTGGCCGCGCTGCTCGCCTCTTCCGGCCTCGCGTGGGCCCGCCGTCAGAGTCCTGCATCGCAGAGCGATACGGTGTGCGATGCCATCCTGCTCGACAGCATAGGCGAGTTGCGAGCCGTTTACCCGCTCGCCAGCCTGGTCTTCGTCGGCGGAAGCCTCGCGCGCAAGGGCGGCCACAACGTCCTCGAACCGGCGGCCGTCGGAGCCTGCGTCCTGACCGGAGCACACACCTTCAACTTCACGGCCATCATCGCTGCTTTCCGGGAGGCTGATGCGCTCGTCCAGCTTCCGGACATGACCGATACGGAAGCGCCCGCTGTGGTGGCTCAGGTCTGCGCGGAGCTGCTCAGCGATGAAGAGCGCAGGCGCGCGATTGCTCAAAGGGCGCTCGCCGTCGTCGCACGCAGTCGCGGCGCGACGGCGCGCACGACAAAGCTGCTTGCGCCGCTCCTCGTTCGCCTCTCGGACGAGCACGAGTTGGCCCAGGCCCAAGAGGCACGCGCAAGCACTTCGCTCTCCGCATGACTTCAAAAGGAGCCTTCATCCTCTCGCCCCTCGGCGCGCTCTATAGCGCAGGCGTGCGCGCTCGCCTGGCCCTCTACAAACGCGGCCTCCTGCCCACTTATCAGATCGCCGCTCCCGTCCTGAGCGTCGGCAATATCACTGTCGGGGGAACGGGCAAGACGCCGCTCGTCGCGTGGCTCGCTCGTCGAGTCCGTGCCCGCTACGACAAGCGCGTCTGCATACTGACGCGCGGTTATGGTCGCGCCGACGAGCGGCGGCGCGTGCTGGTCTCTGACGGAACGCGGATTCTTGCCGACGCGCGTGAGGGAGGCGACGAGCCGCTGTTGCTGGCGGAGTCGCTCGTGGGCTCGGCCGCAGTCCTGAGCGAGGCTGATCGCCTGGCGGCCGCCCTTTGGGCCCAGGAGAATCTTCACAGCGAGCTTTTCATCCTCGACGACGGATTCCAGCACCTTCGGCTTGAGCGCGACCTGGACATAGTCACCGTGGACGCCACCAATCCTTTCGGCGGCGGCCGTCTCCTCCCGCGCGGTCGCCTGCGAGAGCCCCTCGCAGGGCTCAAGCGCGCCGGTCTGATAGTCCTCACGCGCGCAGACCAGGCGCAGGATATTGAGCGGCTGCGCGGGGAGCTGGAACGTTTGAGCGGCGGGCGTCCTCTCTTCTGCTCGCGGGCCAAGACGCGCGCCCTGCGTCCTCTGGGCCCGACGGATGGGCCCATTGACGCTGACACTTTGCTGCCGCAGCCGGTCGCGGCCTTCTGCGCCATCGGAAATCCGAGCGCATTCTTCGCGCACATCCGAAGCGACGGCCATAGACTCGCTCACACGCGCGCTTTCGCAGACCACCACGTCTATAGCCAGCGCGACGCCGAGGCGCTCGGCCATCAGGCGCGCTCCGTCGGCGCACAACTACTCATCACGACGGCGAAGGATGCCGTCAAGCTCGCAGGCTTGCGCTTCGACCTGCCGTGTTACGTGTTGGAGATAGAGCTGGAGCTGGCGGACGAGGAAGGTTTGCTCGGACTGGTAGACCGCGCCGTCAGGAAGAGAAGCTCTTCAGCATGACTCTCGTCTTAAATCTCAATGCCGGATTGAAGAGGCCCTCCTGGGCCAATCAAGGAGCAGGTTGAGCATCGCCCAGAGGCGGCTGCACGGGCGTCTCTGTCGGCTCTTCCGGCTTGGGCAGCTCCCTCTGCCTGCGCTTGGGGTTTTTCGGAGTGGGCGCGGGCGGAGGCTCGTCCGACTCCGCCGGTTCCTCGGTCGGCGACTCCGAGGGCGACTCGGCCGGTGTCTCTTCGGGTCGCTCTTCGCGCGGGGGCTTAGCGTTATCGTTTCTCTGCTCGCCGCCGCCTTCATTGCGCCTGGAATTGCTGTTCTCGGTGCTCGGCGTGGGGGCTTGCGCGTTGCGGTTCTGTTCCCCTTCCGCCGTCGTATTGGCGTTGGAATTTCTGTTCCCGTTCGCGTTAGACGAGACGCCGCGCTCGCCCTGCCCCGTGGGCGATTGCATGGGCTGCACGTTCTGACTGTTGGGGTCAGAGACGAGCGGCGCGGCCTGCTGGTTGGTCGAAGGCTGTCCGGAGTTGCGCGTCAGGGCCCAGATGACGCCGAAGACTACCAGAAGTCCCACAGCCGCCGGGACGATAATGCGCCAGGGCTTGAAAGTCTCGGCCGGAGGCGGTACGTCGCTGTAAATAGCAGCTTCGCTTTCAACCACCTCTTCACGCTCACGCGGCCGCACGACGGTCGCTTCGTCACGCTCGTCGCTGGCCGTGGTGCGGACTCTCTCGTTGGAGTCGGTCGGCACGACTATGCGATTGGTCGCGCGATCATCGGAGGCGCTCGCGGCGTCGGCGGCCACTACCGGCACGGCCTCTTCGCTCGCCAGGCTGAGGGCTTCGGCCAGCTCGCCCGCCGATTGATAACGATCTTCCGGCCGCTTGGCCATCGCGCGCGCGACGACTCGGCCCACCGCCGCCGGGACATCCCTGCGCTCGTCGAGCACAGAAGGCGCAGGCTCCTGCAAATGCTTCATCATGACGGCGGTCGGCGATTCACCCGTAAACGGCACATGGCCCACGAGCAGCTCGTAGAGGATGACGCCCAGGGAGTAGATGTCCGAGCGCGCGTCCAGCTCAGAGGCTTGCGAGCATTGCTCTGGCGACATGTACTGCGGCGTGCCGATGATGAGGTTGGGCGAGGTGAGGGCGGAATCTTTCGCGCTGCCGACGGGCTCTTGAATCTTGGCTATCCCGAAGTCCAGCACCTTGGCCCAATCGCCGCCCCCCACGTCTATGAGCATGATGTTGTCGCTCTTGAGGTCGCGGTGGACGACGCCTTCGGAATGGGCAGCATCGAGCGCGCCGCAGACCTGGCGTATGATCTCGACGACGCGCGCCAGGGGCATCGGCCCCTCTTCGTGAATCACCTGCTTGAGCGTCTTGCCGTGAAGATATTCCATCACGAGAAAGACGACGCCGTTCTGGGATTCGCCGAAGTCCGTGACGTTCAGGGCGTGCGGGTGAGAGATGCGCGAGGCGGCGCGGGCTTCGCGCGAGAAGCGTGCGACGATCTTGTCGTCGGCGGCGAGCGCCGGATGCAGGACTTTGATGGCGACGGTCTTGTCCATCAGGACGTGAGTGCCGCGATAGACAGTGCCCATGCCGCCGTGGCTGAGGAATTCGTCTATCCGATACTTGTCGGACAAGGTCTCGCCGACAAGCGAGTCGTCGGGTTTAGCAAGCACTGCCCCATCAATGGGACACAGCGTAATGTTGTCCTCGTATGTCTGCTCGCACTTAGGACATTTCTTCATCTAAGACTCCGGCTCGCCCCCATCTGTTTGACCAGGATTGTCTTGAGCGTATCACACGAAAACAACAAAAGTAAAAAGATAATAAAGCAAAAGTTCCAGCCCCGCGAGGTGTGCCGAAAAAGAGGAGGCGGCCCATCCCAAACGGGCCGCCTCCTCTTTTTCGTTTCCGAAGCTTTTTTACAAGCTTGATTGAAAATCGCCTAGACCTTAACGAAGACGATGAGCAGGGCGAAGAGCACCAGGGATTCGATCAGGGCCAGGCCGAGAATCATCATCGTCTGGATACGACCGGCCGCGCCCGGATTGCGGGCCGCGCCCTCGACGGCCGAGGCGGCGATGCGCGACTGGCCTATCGCGCCCAAGCCGGCCGCGATGGCGAACCCGAACCCGGCCGCAAGCTTCGCATACTTGCTCACGCTCGCTTCATTATCGGCAACGGCCTGCGTGGCCTGCGCCAGCGCGGGAGCCGCAGCCATCAGCACGCCGACGACTGCAAAGAAAGCAAATCTCAGTTTTCTCATCTCTATTTTCCTCTTCCGGAAGTGGTCGCAACCGACGACCAGGAGAAGAAGTTTTCTTGAGACACGAAGCGCGGCCCCACTGACGCCCGTCCTTTATTATTTCGCCCGCCTCCGGTATGCAGCCGCCCCTCGTACAACGGCGCTCCAGCGATGCTTGGGCCTACAGCAGCGCGCTCTTCCCACTTGCACGGAAAAGCTGGTGATCTTCAGGCGTCCTTCTCTGTAGTCAGCTACGGCTCGCTCTCTCCTTCCAGTCTTCTCCGGCCCTTCGGCTAAAGCGACGATTAAATGTATGTGCGCCTCAACGTGCGTGGGCCCACTCGGCCCACGTCGCTCGGAGAGCGCGGCTCAAGTTAAAGATGGCAGACATCGAATGAATGTGGATTAATTATCATCTGTCATCTTCAAAAGCTTCAAGACTGCTAGACGGGCTGCACGACTTCTGCGGCCGCGACGTTGTGCTCGGCGGCGTCGTGGTGGCCTGCGTGCTCGTCGTGCGGCGCGTGCGACACCTCGCTGACGTAGACCATCGAAAGGAGCACGAAGACGAACGTCTGGATGAAAGCCACGAACAGGCCCAGCGGCATCAGGAGCACGGGAACCAGCCAGTAGGTATAAGGCGGAAAGAGGGCTGCGATGTTGGCCGCGACCTGTTCGTCGGCAAACATGTTGCCGAAGAGGCGCAGGCCGAGCGACATCGGCCTGACAAGGTTTCCGATCAGCTCGATCAGGAAGATGAGCGGGGCTATCCACCAGATGGGCCCGGCGAAATGCTTGAGGTGGCCGAACAGCCCGTTCTCTTTAATGCCTATGTAATTGTAATAGACGAAGGACGAGAGGCCGAGCGCGAACGTCACGCTGGTCGAAGCCGTCGGGGACATGAAGAGCGGAAAGAAGCCCATCAGGTTCGAGATCAGGATCAGGACGGCGAAGGTTCCGATGACCGGAAAATATTTCAACCCGTGTGGGCCCACGATGTCGGCCAGCATATTTCTGAGCGAGAGCACGCCGACTTCCAAAGTCTGCTGCCCGTGTCCGGGCTCGTCCTCCGAAAGCTTGCGGCGAAACAGGAAGATGACGACCACGCTCAGGATGCACGCGATGACGAACATCACCGTGTACCACGGAATAGCATTCTCGGGCGTGTAGGGCCCGAAGACGTGCTCGGCGTCCGTCCGAAAGAGGGAGAAGAAGCGATCCCACAAGGGCTTTGTAAAGCGCAACTGAAACTGGTGGACTGCGGGGCCGAAGACTTGATTAATCTTCTCGACGATGAGGGGCATGTGATGCTCCGCGCCGCCGCCATGTTTTTCGGCTTTCTCCAAAGTCTCTGCGGCCTCAATCGGCTTTTCCGGGTTATCCAGCAACCAGAACATTCCTTAAGTTTCCTCTCGATAACGGATGGCGAAATATAACTGCGTCAAGGCTTCGATCATGATCGAGGCGGCGAAGGAGCACAGGCCCGCGATGCAGGCTGCGACCGACACCAGATCGAACAAGTAGGCGGCGGCGATCACGGCGGCGATGATGAAATACCGCAGCACGTACCGGGCAGCCTTCAGGCGCGGCCTGCTTCCATGCTGCGCCGCCGCGCCGAAGACCGACGCCAGCGAACTCCGCAGCCAGTGATGATTGAAGAACGAGAGCACGCCGCCGAGCAGCAAGCCCGCAGTCACGCGCCACGGCGCAAGCGGCAGGCTAACCAGGACGGCGACGGCGACCGAGACGAACATACCGCGCAGCAGTCGCCGCTCAAGGGCCGCGCCTTCATCGACTGCGGGCCTCCCACTGCCTGCGATTTCCTTCATAACAAAGCTGATGATTTTACACGCCCCGCTAAGTGCTGTCGAGTTGAGTGGGGGTCAAAAACCGAAAAAGCAGGGCCGCCACGCCTCCCAAAACGCGGCGGCCCTGATGCTGCACAACCCGCTCGCTCGCGCTTCTGGCCTGAGAGCGGGCGTGCAGATGAGAGCGCAAACCCCTCCCTAGCGCGCTCCCGAATCAATCTCTCTATGTCTTTTATGAGGGCATACAGTATGATTGGCCCGGTCTAATCTTTGAAAACTGGCAACGGCTTAATGCGTCGTCTCAAGCCTCAACCTCAAAAGCTGAGTGATGAGCGCCGCCGTTGAGAAGAAAAGGGTTCTCACGGCGACAGAATTGAGCGGGCACACTATAACCGAAGCTTCGGTTAGACGCAACCCCTGTCTATTGGGAGGGAACTCCTAATGGCAAGGGGTGCGCGTCTGAAGCCGAAGCGCCTGGCCGAAAAGCTCTTGCAGGTTCGGACGATGTTAGGGCTTTCGCAGAATGAGATGATTAAACGGCTCGGAGTTAATCTGACTCAGAACAGAATTTCAGAATATGAGTTAGGCACAGGCGAGCCGCCGTTACCGATTCTCTTGCTCTATGCCCGTTCGGTAAACGTCTCGACGGATGTTTTGATTGATGACGAGATGGACTTGCCAGCCAGATTACCGCGCAAATCAAAGCACTCCCACCACTGAAACTTTTCGTGCAAGGCCCCACGCGACGGCTCCCTTCCGCCGCGCTATGGCTCCCCTAGGTCGTGCCACCGCCCCCGGGAGCAATCGGACGGGGGAAGGGAGCGGTGCCACAGCTCCCGGGAGCGGCCGCACGATTCCACCTCGCCGTGCTACGACTCCATTCCGCCGCTGCACGGCTCCCGTTTCCCGCGCCGCCACTCCACGGAGCCGTGCCACGGCTCCGTGGAGTGGCGGCGCGGCTCCCGTTCGCCGTGCCACGATTCCCGGGAGCGGAGCTCGGCTCCCGTTCCCGCTGCGCGCCGCCCCATCCCTTCTATCACTATTAGCTTCAACATTTCCAGGGTTGTGTCGGGCTCGGCGGGGGTGCTATTATCTGCCCGCAAGCTGATTGCGGCTTTTGCTCAGTACCTCGCGCAAACACTCAACCTCCGTACTTTCCGCCGCCCCGCTGCGGCAAGGAGCACCTCATGCCAGATTACATTCCAGGTTCCGACTCGGATTTCAATACTTGGCAGTCCAATTTCATGACTTACGTCGGCGCTAACTTGGCGGCTCTCGGTTTGACAGCCGCAGACCTGGCCCCTCTGACCAGTGGGCAGAGCGAATGGGCCACTAGTTACGCGGCCCACGTCGCGGCACAGACGGCAGCCGAGGGCGCGCAGCAAACCAAGAAGCAGACGCGCGACCTCTTTGAAACGACCCTGCGTTCGCTGGTGCGTCGCATTCAGGGACAACCCACTCTGACGGACGCGCAAAGGGCCGAGATGGGCATCTCCTTACGCGAGACGCCCCGCACGGAAACGGGCGTGCCCACCACTCGGCCCATTGCCACGGTGGACACGAGCCAGCGTCTTCGCCACACCATCAACTTTACGGACGAGACAACACCCAACTCAAGGGCCAAGCCCGGCGGCGTGATGGGCTGCGAAATCTGGGTCAAGGTCGGCGACCCGGCCCCAACAGACCCAGATCAATTGCAGTTTCTCGGCACGGACACACGCACGCCCTACATCGCCACCTACGGCGGCGAAGAGGCCGGTAAAGTCGCACACTACATGCTGCGCTGGGTCAACACCAAAGGCGAGCAAGGCCCCTGGAGCCAGACCGTCAGCGCCACCATCACAGGCTAAACCCGCAACACGAAACAGCGCCGGAATGGCTCTCAGCTAAAACTCTTCGAGAGCCATTCCGGCGCTTCCCCTCAAGGGGATCGACAGCCGGGCCCCGCGTGGCGACCCCTTCGGCTGTTGGCAGATCGAACCACCGGAGGCAATTTATCGCACCCCCAATAACTGCCGCTAGCGGCTTACTTATTGTTAGGAGAAGTGCTGAACTTCATGCGGGAATGCCGAATATCAAAAATTGACGTGTTGGCTGAATCGGAGTATTGTTGAGCTGCTCAATCTTCCTCGCTTTTCTGCTTATTGAAGTCCAATTTCATTGGCCTCCACGAACCTCTATGAAGCTTGTGTAGAAACCATTTATTACACTCATTTATAAATGACTGCCGAGGAAATCACCAAATATCTTGTAGCCATTGCGGCCATAGTTGGAGCCATTGCAGCTCTGTCGGAACAACTGGTGAAGCTCTCGAATATTTTAGTGAAACCGCTGTGGAATAAAATAAAAATACCGCTCTTCAAAATTCTTGTTAGACCGGCTGCTCTAATAGTTCCTAACGGAGTAATCATTGGAGGGGCCCTCTTTTGGGTAGCAACAGAGTATCAAGCGGCGGGTAATCTCGATTACATGATTACAAACAAGAGAGTTTTTCTTCAACTAGTTGCTTTGCAGGCCGTCGCAGTGTCTCTCTACTCATTTCTGTGGAGCACTTTCATAGCCCCCCGGATGCGTAATCTGATTAATAGATGGAGATCGAAAACTCAACAGAAGACAGAAAGTAATGAGCAGAACCGAAACAATCCGGGCGACGACACTAATAAGAACATCGCACCGCCGTCAGATGTACACTTAGCCAAGTGACGCACCCTCAAGATTGGAGAAATATGATGAAGCCTCTAATCATAGTAGTTCTCGGATTAACGCTGCTCCTTAGCGATTGCTGGCCTAAACCCGTACCACCTCCGATTCCAACTCCAACGCCTGTCCCTACTCCTACACCTCCAACCAGCGTGGAAATCAAACAGCCTCTTGAGGATTCTAAAGTAGAACAGACAGAAATGGTGAGAGGGACAGCCCAAAATATTCCGAATGGACAGGTGCTCTGGATTGTAGTATTTGTGCCTAAGGTTGGTCGTTATTACCCTCAGAACAATCCTGCGGATATTCAGGCAAACGGTGACTGGTCATCTGTAACTTATCTCGGCGTGGCGGCGGATGTCGGACTGAAGTTCGATCTCATCGCCGTCTTAGCAGATAATCAAGCTCAAAGTGCTTTTAAGAAGTATCTTATAGATGCACGGGACAAAAATAACTATCCTGGATTAGCGAACGTCCCTAATGGAGCGACGATATATGATCGTGTTTCTGTAATAAGGAAATAAACTGAAAGGTCTACGTAGTAATTCTAGCTCAAAGCTCTTCAATTAGCCTCGTCGAGGAATCCCGTGATGAGTATTGTAACCGTCAACGCGTCGCTGTTTGCCCTGGTCGGGCTCTTGTTCGTGGGCTTGAGCGTCCCGCTTATCAAGAAGCGTGTGCCGCCCAATCCGTATTACGGCTTTCGGACGAAGAAGACGCTTTCCGACCCGAAGATCTGGTACGAGGCGAATCGCGTCTCGGGCCATGACCTGTTGGTGGCGGGCGCGTTGATTACGATCACCTCTTTTGTGATGCTGGTGTTTGCGCAGGGTTGGAAGCCGGAGCATGTCGTCGTGACGCTGCTCTCGGTCATGATACTCTCGCTTGTCGGAGCGGTGTGGCACGGCTTCGCAGTGCTGCGACGCATGTAAGCGGCGCGTCTACTAGACGGGACGACGCACGACCTCTACAGAGCAGGGGGCGAGCCCCGCGACTGCCGCCGAGACGCTTCCGAGCAGGAGCCTATCAATACCGCGCAAGCCTTTCGCGCCGACGAAGATCGAGTCCGCGCCCCACTCTGCGGCCTCTTCGACCAGCACGCGCTTCGGGTTTCCTTTCCTCAGCAAGACGGAAGCATCCAGCCCCGCACTGCGAAGTCTCTCGGCCGACGGCTCGAACACCTGCCGCAGCCAGTCAGCTTCCTCTTCGTCTCCGCCCTCCAACCATTTCACGGCCGAGGGCTGCGAATCATCCGGCGTAACGGCGACCACCGTGTCCAGGGCAGAGATAATGCGCGCTTCGCTCCCGTTGGGCCAGGAGCGGGCGGCGACAGCTTCGATGGCAGCGCCCGCATCGGGCGAGCCGTCCGTGCCTATGACTATGCGAACCGGGGAATTGACATCCGTTGTGCCAGGCTTGCGGGCCACGCGCACAGAGCAGCGGGCTTCGTAGAGAACCCGCTGCGAGACGCTGCCGAGAATCAGCCTCCCTCCTAAACGTGCGTGCCCCTGCGAGCCGACGACGATCAGGTCTGGCCGCCACTCATCGCCCCTTTTGATGACGGCCCAGGCGGGAGAATCGGCGTGAGCTTCGGCTCGCACCTCCCAGGCTGGGAAATCTGTCTTGAGGCGCTCGCCGGCCGTCTCGACGAGCCTTCGCGCTTCCTCAAGCTCGCGCGCGGCGTGCTCGTGCGCTCGCCTGATGCCGGGCGTCACGTAATAATGGGTCGCCTCGCCGCTCTCATCCTTTTCGGACGGAGGGATGAACACGTCGGCCGCAGCCAGCACGACGGCTTCGAGTGTGTGGGGAAGACCCGCTCTCTTCAGGTCGTCCAGGACGGCGTCGGCGCACTCCGAGCCGTCATAAGCTACAAGCACCTTCATCTTTTCTGTCATTACGCTCAGTCTCCCGGTGATTGTTTCGGCTCTGGCCGCTTACTTACAGTTTCGCCACTCGTCTAGGCGTTGAAAAAATTGGAGCGTCTCGGGCGCTGCATTCTCTTTCATATAATTCTCGAATAGCTGCTTGCGCGGGCACATCCTCTTCGCCGCATACCAGCTCAAGGGATAGCGCACGTCTTCAATCCTGACGAGATCAGACCGGACGGCCATCTCAAGCTGGCTCACAAGGAAGAATGCTCTGTCGAGGCGGTCGATGATATAGCGATCCGTATCCGAGCTTTCACTTTTTTCCAGAGCGGCATAGACGGCATTCGCGTTCACCTTCTCTTTACGGCCATTGATCTCATACTCTCGCCCCTCGTCGTCCCAATCCATCATCTCCATAGCCTTCCAACCGTCGTCGGCCACCATCTTCGTCACCATCTCATGGGCCAACTGGGCCTGCTTCCAGCGCAACTCTCTACCGTTTTGAATATTGCTTTGCCCGAATTGGTAGAGGCCGGTGAAGACGGCCAGCAATCCGCCGGCGACGCCGATTAACTTGGCGAAAGACTCTAAACGATTCGGCTTCTCCTTTTTCTCTTCCTCCTTTTCCTCTTTTTCTTCCCTCACTTTCCCCTCTTCTTCGCTCATCGCGGTGCTCCTTTAGCCTCGTATGGTCTGGAAGACTGCCCGACTAAATCTCCTTCACTTGAAACCCCACCGCCTCAAAGAGCGATCACGGCGGCATACTGACAGGGGGCGCACGCGGGCGCTCTCAATCTCTATCACCCTCTGAGTCCGACGGTCTACGCGAACGCGCATACACGCGCAGCCGTAACCGTAGTGTCCGTTCGTCTCCACCCATTGCCCGGAACTGAAGTCCGGCCAATCGCCTTCGGCCTGATAGCCGCCCTGCACGCCTATGATCCACTCCGCCTCGCGGTCGTGCAAAGAAGCGTTGGCGGGCGTCGGATTGCTGAACCAACCGCAGCGCGTCTCGAACTGGTCGGAGGAGTTGGCGGCGGCGTTAGAAGTTGCGGGCCGCCCGCTCACCAGGGCTGCGGCGGCCAGTAGCAGGCAGCTAAACATCATCAATCTGGATTCCAGAACTCTCTGATTCATTATCTTCTCCACGTTAACAGGTAAGCGCCCCGGTCTCGGGCTTCCCCGGCCGCGCGCGAGCAGCCTTCAATCTACAACGAAAGGTGGAATGATGAAAGGCATGCGCCACTTCGGTCGCGGCTGTCAAGGGAGCGGTAATTTTTATCCTTCAAAATAGAGTAGGTGATATAATTATAAATACTCGCAGAAGGGGCCCCCGGATGACGGCGAAGATCATCAGCGTCGTGAATCAGAAAGGTGGTTCAGGTAAGACCACCGTGAGCATGCAGCTTGCGGGCGCTCTGGCGCGTCGCGGCAACAAGGTGCTGGTGGTGGACGCAGACCCGCAGGGCACGGCTACGAGGTGGGCCGCCTCCGCCGACGAGAAGCCTTTCCCCGCTTCAGTCATCGGCCTCAGCGCGGCCAACACAAAGGTTCACCGCGAGGTCAAGAAATTCGTTGACGATTATCATTACGTCATCATCGACTGTCCGCCTGCGGCCGACTCGCCCGTGCCGCAGAGCGCGCTGCTGATTGCAGACCTGGCGCTGGTTCCCATCATCCCCTCGCCGCTCGACATGTGGGCCGCCGTGGGCATCCGCCAGGTGATAGAGAACGTCGGAGACCTCAACGAAGCTTTGATGGCCAGGCTGGTCATTAACCAATGCCAGCCGAACACAAGCCTGGCGAGGGACGCCCTGGAGGTCTTGCCCGAGTTCGGCATAGACCTCTGCGCCACCTACATACATCAGAGGCAGGTCTACCGCCACTCGGCCGTCTTCGGTCAGACCGTCCACGACTTCGGCAGCAAGGCTGCACCGGCCGTCGCAGAAGTGGAAGCACTCACGGGCGAGGTGCTCGCGCTTCTGCATCACACGGCGGTTCCATCCGAAACTTCTACGACGAGCGCGGCTTAGTTATGGCTAAGAGAGATATAAAGAAGGCCCTCGGGGCTTCGCTGAAGGCCGAAGAGCGGGCCGTTAAGAGCCGGTTCGAGAAGGCCGGAACCACCCTCGGGGAAAGAGAGCCAGCGCCGCGCGAGCAGCCGCAGCAGGACGGCGCGGGCAAGCTCACCACGGAGAGCTTCCATCTCGCTGACGGCGAAGAAGAGCTGCTCTCAAGGCTCAAGAGACGGTGCAAGAGGGCAGGCATCAGCGCCAACAAGAGCGAGATAGTAAGGGCCGGGCTGGCCGCCCTCGACCGGATGCAGGATAGAGAGCTGGAAAGATTATTTGATGGCTTGACGAGGGCGAAGAGCGCCAGGCCCGAGCCTGAGATTCTCACCTTCCTTGTCCACCGCACCTACACCATCCGATTCCGTCACACTCTACAGATCAAGCATTTCCGGTTTGCGCGTAAGATCGTCATCCGCAACAAAGCGTCATGAACATGCGGTATCCGTCGCTCAGGCGGCAATACCGCTAAAGAAAAACGGGCGGGCTAAGGCTCAGCTTAACCCGCCCCGCGCGAACAGCTTTCAAACATAATGGAGAGGAGAACTATGAAAGCAATGCTCCCGTGACCGTTGGTGTCGCATGAGTTGTCAGGCGGCGCAGACCTTACCCAACGACTCGGCCCACTTGCCCACTACGACTTTCCCGTACATCTCTTCTTCTTTCTGACGGCGTATCGCGCAAGCCCTGCGGAACGCTCCCATCTCCCCATATTTCCGAATCGAGACGCAGGTCTGCCCCTTCTTTTCTCTCCCGGCGTGCCAGGATACCTGATAGACTTCGTTCAGGTAGACTTTGCCGTCCTTCCCCTTGTACTTCTTGACCGCCCGGCGCACGCCTACTACGCCGCTGTTGTTTCGCGGATTGTTGCCCACGACCACCCAATCCGTTCTCGGTTTGCCTAGCTCTTGCTCTAGCTGATTGCGGCACTCAATGGCCTTCTCAAGGGCCGCCTCCTTGCCGCCATGAGCATTGTCGCTGATGAATTTTGACTTCGTGACTTTCTTTAATCTGACCCTCACGTACCAACCGACTGTCTTTCTCTCAGGGCAATCAATTCGGCTGATGCCCTTATGTCCACTCTTCGCCATAAGTTCTTAAAGAACTCTCCTTCAGTATTAAAATTGTGAGTATGTATAGAAGTTATCTCTTTAGCATCAATATGTCAAAGAGGTAGGGTCTAATAAGTTGTTAGACGCGTCAGAGGAAAGGCTGCGAAGATAGAACCCGGTGCAATTTGCCACCGTTATCACGCAAATCTTTATCATAACTCCCCTCCGGCAACCGGCGGCGCTTCTCCCGCAGCTCCTCATACTCGCCGATGAGCGCGACTATCTTCTGAAGGATGGCAACCAGGGCGCAGGCTGCATCCAGGAGGGCCCACTTGCGGCCAGGCTTCGGCATGAACCAGGCCGCAATCAAAACAGCCAGCTCATCAGCCCATAAAGAGGCGATGCGCGCCCCCAGAACCGCACAGGCTCAATCGCGTATTGCGCCACGGGATTCCATCCGGTGACGGATTGAGGAGGCGAACCGGCCCACAAATGCGTAATCACAAAGGTCTCGTAAACAGCGCCGCCCATCTGAATGCTGGAAGAGAAAATGAAGAGCCACAGAACTATCTGTGCGATAAGCGAGCGAGTTGTCATCCGGAGGCAGTCTCCTGAGAGAGATGTTCGAGCAGAAGGCTTCTATCTCATTCGGGACAGTATAGTACAACAACCAGCCGGACAAGTGCTCTCGCGCAGCCGGGCTGGATGCGTTGTCAGCCTGCGCCTTCAGAGTAATGCTACCCTCGCGAATTTACTCATCCGCCAGATAGCCCGTGACGGAAATGCTAACGTATTGCTCCGGCTCCAATCCTGCGTTCGTGTAGGCCACGAGCGCGTGCCCCGAAGGTATGATATAGCCTGAGCAAAGATGTACCTGGTCGGACTCGCCCGGCGAGATTCTGACCTGAAAGAGAATTGATTGTTTCTGAATACCCGGCATGGCGTCGGCAATGTTGACTGTGACGGGCTGCCGGACGCTGCCCTGCGCGATATACATAGCGTCTGTGAGAACAAATTTCTTTCCCTGCGGGACTGTCTTGAAAGAGGTTCGAGGGGCGTGCGCTTCGATTAGAGTGAACTGCTCTCCGGGCGGCCTTAGCGTCGAGATGGCCCTTCCCTGTCCCTGAATAAGAAGCCTGTCCGTCTGCTCAGCGTTCGCCGTCTCTTGAGCACGCGCGGATTGAAGGGGAGACGCACGGTTCATCAAAAGACCAAGCGCAAATCCTGCTCCGAGCAACAAGATCACAAGCCACGATTTTCCGAACATCAGGTTCTCCTTTCAAGCCCTAATCATCGAGGGCTCAGTACTTCAGCTCTCTACGTAGGAACTCCTCTTTGCCCGTCTCTCTTTTTATATACTCGCCTATGACGTTGTTGAGAATGCAGCCTATATTGAACAGGAACTTCATGTAGTCGTAATTGGTATCCACAGACAAATCCTGATTGCTATATGCCGTATGAGCGATCTCGTTTCTGAGCTTCAGCAGCTCGGCGTGTCTTTGTTTTACGATTTCATTCGATATACCCTTCCACTCCCACCTGTTTGATATTTTCTTTATTCCGGTCACGAATTCGACGAGCGCGTCAATATTCTGCGTGTCCGGTGATTTGAAATGATTTTTGATCTGTCGCTCAAGGTTCGAGCGAAGCTGTTCGTGGAGTATGGAGTTGGCATCTTTGGCTATGAGCGCCTCAAGGGATGCCCTGGCAAGCTCGATCAGGAACGTTTGCCAGACCGCGACTAAGTAGACGATGTAGCTTCTGTATAGATAGCCTATTTTTTTGTCGGCCTTAATCACATCATGTCTCTTTAAATCCTTGGCGATGATGTTAACCAGCGCGATTTCACCCAAAGCTTTGCTGAAATGATCCAGCGGCGTCGGCGGCGGCTTATGTAGCTTTAACATCCCTGCCCTCCTTAGAGGATGAAAGCTTACACCAGAGAATCGGGACGGGAAAAGACCGGCGGAGGCTTTGTCATTGGCCTCCGCCGGTCTCGGCTTGTGCAGATGCTTATTTTGGTGAAACAGCACCCGCGATGGTTCAGTTATAGGGCCCCGGAGGTTCTATTCCTCTTCGCCCGTATTGCCGTCGCCGCCAGCCGCCACGGCCGTGCGCGAGGGCGCGGGCACGTCGAGTCCGCCGACGATTTCCGGAAAATCTTCGAGGTCGCGGTCGCGGCCTACCTGATCCACCGTCTCGTCGCGGTCAACCTTGACGTTGCGATAAAACTCCATCCCTGTGCCGGCGGGAATAAGGCGGCCCATGATGACGTTCTCTTTGAGGCCGCGCAGGTAGTCCACGCGTCCCGAGATGGCCGCTTCCGTCAAGACGCGCGTAGTCTCCTGGAAGGAGGCTGCGGAGATGAAGGAATCGGTCGAGAGCGACGCCTTGGTGATGCCTAAGAGCAGCGGGTCTGCCTGCGCGGGCTCGCCCCCTGCGGCGCGGACGCGCTCGTTCTCGTCCTGGAAGCGGAAGCGGTCAACCTGCTCGTCAAGCAGAAAGTCCGTATCGCCCACCTCCCTGATCTTCACCCAGCGAAGCATCTGGCGGACGATCACCTCTATGTGCTTGTCGTTGATGTTGACGCCCTGCAAGCGATAGACCTCTTGAATCTCGTTGACGATATATTCCTGCAAGCGATTCATACCCATGACGCGCAGGATGTCGTGCGGATTAAGGGGCCCGTCCATCAGGGCCTCGCCCGCGCGGACGCGGTCGCCCTCCTGCACGTTGATGTGCGTGCCGCGAGGGATGTCGTACTCGCGCTCTTCGCCGTCGTTGCCGATGATGATGAGCTTGCGCTTACCCTTGGCTATGGGCCCAAGCTTGACCGTGCCGTCTATTTCGGACATGACGGCCGTCTCGGCAGGCTTGCGCGCCTCGAACAGCTCCACCACGCGCGGCAGACCGCCCGTGATGTCTTTGGTCTTGGTTGTCTCGCGCGGAATCTTGGCGATGATGTCGCCCGGCTCCACGGTGTCGCCGTCGGCGACCATCAGGTTCGCCCTCACAGGCATCTGGTAGGTCTTCAACACCTTGTTCGAGGCGTTGCGGATTTCCAGACGCGGCTGCTTCTTCTCGTCGGGCGAGTCCTTGACGACCATCCGCGACTGGCCCGTCACTTCGTCCACCTCTTCGTCCACCGTGACGCCTTCCTTCAAGTCCTGGAACTTGATGTGACCGGCGACTTCGGTCAGGATGGCGAAGGTGTAGGGATCCCAGGTCGCAAGCAACTGGTCTTGACGAACGCGCGCGCCGTCCTCGACCTGTATGTGCGCGCCGTAGACGATCTGGTAGCGCGCGACTTCGCGCCCGCGCTCGTCAATGATGGTCAGCGCGCCGTTGCGATTCATGGCGATGATCTCGCCCTTGCGGTTCTTGACCGTTTGCAGGTCAACGTAGCGAACCGTGCCGTCCATGCGCGCTTCGTGCTTGGAGGACTCTTCCAGTCGAGCAGTGCCGCCGATGTGGAACGTACGCATCGTAAGCTGCGTGCCGGGCTCGCCGATTGATTGCGCGGCGATGACGCCGACCGCCTCGCCTATGTCAACGGGCTTACCCGTCGCCAGGTTACGGCCGTAGCACTTGATGCAGCAGCCGCGACGCGATTCACAGGTCAGCACCGAGCGGATACGCACGCGCTGTACGCCCGAGCGTTGAATCTCGGCCGCGAGGTCTTCGTCAATCTCCTGGTTGGACTCGACTATGACGCGGCCCTCTACGGGGTCAATGACATCGTCCAGGGAAGTGCGGCCGACTATGCGGTCGCGCAGGGATTCGATCTCTTCGCCGCCCTCGACAATCGCCGTGGCAGAGATGCCCTTGAGCGTGCCGCAGTCCGGCTCAGAGATAATCACGTCCTGCGCCACGTCCACTAGGCGACGCGTCAGGTAGCCGGAGTCGGCCGTCTTCAGGGCCGTGTCGGCCAGGCCCTTACGAGCGCCGTGAGTGGAGACGAAGTATTGCAGCACGTCCAACCCCTCGCGGAAGTTGGCCCGTATTGGCGTCTCGATGATTTCGCCCGAAGGCTTGGCCATCAGACCGCGCATCCCGGCGAGCTGGCGAATCTGCTGCGCCGAGCCGCGCGCGCCGGAATCACTCATGACGAGGATCGGATTCAGCTCGTCCAGGTTCTTCTCGCGCTCGTCCATCGCCTTGAACATCTCTTTGGCGACCTTGTCCGTCACCTCAGACCAGATGGCGACGACCTTGTTGTAGCGCTCGCCGTTCGTAATCACGCCGTCCAGGTATTGCTGCTCGACATCGATCACGTCGCGGTCTGCTTTGCCCACGAGCGCCTTCTTCGCTTCGGGCGTCACAAGGTCGTCAATGCCGATGGAGATGCCGGCCTTGGTCGCGTAGAGGAAGCCAAGCTGCTTGAGGTCGTCGAGCATCTTGACCGTCATCTCGTGGCCGAGGCGGATGTGGCAGTAATTGACGAGCGACTGCAAGCCCTTCTTCTTCATCGTGCCGTTGATGAAGGGCAGGCCCACAGGAATCTGGTCGTTAAAGATGACGCGGCCCACCGTTGTATTGATGACGCGGCGCACGTTCTCCTGCTCGGTGGCGCGCATCACGTCCTGCGTGTCGTGCTCCTGGGTCAGGTCGATCAGGTCGCCTTCGATCCTGAGCTTGATGGGCGTCTGCGTCGTCACTTCCCTTGCGTCAAGGGCCAACAGCACCTCTTCCAGAGAAGCGAAGACGCGGCCCTCACCCTTAGCGCCCGGCTTGTCGCGCGTCAGGTAGTAGCACCCCAGGACTATGTCCTGCGAAGGCACGGCGATGGGCTGACCATTGGCGGGCGAGAGGATGTTGTTCGAGGACAGCATCAGCACCGCCGCTTCGATCTGCGCTTCGGGCGAGAGCGGGATGTGAACGGCCATCTGGTCGCCGTCAAAGTCTGCGTTGAAGGCCGTGCAGACGAGCGGGTGAATCTTGATCGCCTTGCCTTCGACGAGCACGGGCTCGAAGGCTTGAATGCCGAGGCGGTGCAGCGTCGGCGCGCGGTTCAAGAGCACCGGATGCTCGCGGATAACTTCTTCGAGGATGTCCCAGACGACCGGCTCCTGGCGCTCGACCATCTCTCTAGCCTGCTTGATGGTCGCGGCGTGCTGCTGCTTCTCAAGCTGGTTGTAGATGAAGGGCTTGAACAGTTCCAGAGCCATCTTCTTCGGCAGTCCGCATTGATGCAGCTTCAGCTCCGGCCCCACGACGATCACAGAGCGGCCGGAGTAGTCCACGCGTTTGCCCAGAAGGTTCTGGCGGAAACGTCCCTGCTTACCCTTGAGCGTTCCCGACAGAGACTTCAACGGACGATTGTTGACGCCACGCAGCACGCGGCCCCTTCGCCCGTTATCGAAGAGCGCGTCCACGGCCTCCTGTAGCATCCGCTTCTCGTTGCGCACGATGACCTCGGGCGCGCGCAGCTCCATCAGCTTCTTCAAACGATTGTTGCGATTGATGACGCGGCGATAGAGGTCGTTCAAGTCCGAAGTCGCAAAGCGCCCGCCGTCCAAAGGCACGAGCGGGCGAAGCTCGGGCGGAATCACGGGGATTACGTCGAGGATCATCCATTCGGGGTGATTGCCGGACTTGAGGAAAGAGGTCGCGACCTTCAGGCGCTTGGAGTACTTGAGCTTCTTCTGCTGCGAAGTCTCTTCCTTCATGCGTGTGCGCAGCTCCGTGGCCAGCTCTTCGACGTTGACGCCCGCCAGGAGTTCCTTGATCGCTTCGGCTCCCATCTTCGCGACGAAGAGGCCGGGAAAATCCCTGACCAGCTCGCGATAACGCTCGTCCGTCAGAAGCTCTCGCTCTTTGACCGGAGCATCGCCCGGGTCGATCACGATGTAGGACTCGAAATAGAGCACCTTTTCCAGCTCGCGCAAGGGGATGTCGAGCAGGTGGCCGATGCGCGAGGGCAAGCCTTTGAAGAACCAGACGTGCGAGCAGGGGCTTGCCAGGTCGATGTGGCCCAAGCGTTCGCGGCGCACTTTGGCCTGCGTGACCTCGACTCCGCACTTGTCGCAGATCACGCCCCGGTGCTTCATCCTCTTGTACTTTCCGCACAGGCACTCCCAGTCGGCGACGGGCCCGAAGATGCGCGCGCAGAAGAGACCGTCACGCTCCGGCTTGAAGGTGCGATAGTTGATCGTCTCCGGCTTGGTCACTTCGCCATGCGACCACTGCCTGATCTTTTCCGGAGACGCCAGAGAGATACGAATCGCCTCGAAGTCGGGCGCGAGTTGCGTTTTTTCTTGTTGGAATCTGAACACCTTTAAACCTCCTGGGGTCGGGGCAGTGGGCCGCTTTGATCTATTACCGGCCCCGCCGCCTGGCCCCCGTTTTTATTCTGCTCCCCCGCTGACGAGAATGGCTTCGCCCGTGCCGTCGCCTGCCGCCGCCGCGTCGCCGTTCTCTTTATTAATCAACTCCACGTCGAGGCAGAGCGATTGCAGTTCGCGCACCAGCACGTTGAAGCTCTCGGGCAGACCCGGATCGAAATCCGCCTCGCCTTTGACTATCGCCTCGTAAATCTTCGAGCGCCCGGCCACGTCGTCCGACTTGGCCGTCAAAAGCTCCTGTAGGATGTGTGCCGCGCCGTAGGCTTCCAGCGCCCACACCTCCATCTCTCCGAAACGCTGGCCGCCGAACTGCGCCTTGCCGCCCAGGGGCTGCTGCGTAATCAGGGAGTATGGGCCAATCGAGCGCGCGTGAATCTTATCGTCTACGAGGTGCGAGAGCTTCAGCATGTAGATGTAGCCCACAGTCACCTTCTGCTCGAAAGGCTCGCCCGTCAGCCCGTCGTAGAGCACAGTCTTACCAGACTCGTTGACGATCTCCGGCAATCCCATCTCGCGCAGGCTCCCGGCGGCGTCGCGCAGCCGCGTCTTAATCTCGCGCTCCGATGCGCCGTCGAAAACCGGCGTCGCAAAATGCAGGCCCAGGACGCGCGCGGCCCAGCCCAGGTGCGTCTCAAGGATTTGCCCGACGTTCATGCGCGAGGGCACGCCCAAAGGGTTCAGGACGATCTCGACGGGCGTTCCGTCCGGAAGATATGGCATATCCTCTTCGGGCAGAATGCGCGCGATGACGCCCTTGTTGCCGTGGCGTCCGGCCATCTTGTCGCCCACCGAAAGCTTGCGCTTCATGGCGATGAAGACCTTGACCATCTTGATGACGCCCGGCGCTAGCTCGTCGCCCTGGCGCAGCTTCGCGATCTTCTCTTCGTAGATGTCTGAGAGAATCTTGATCTGGCGTTCGGTGCGCTCCTCGTACTCCTTGATCTCGGCTCCGACATCGACGCGCGAAGAGGCCATCTGCACTTTTCTGAGAGCCTTCGGCTCTATGCCTTCCAGCATCTCACGCGTGATCGCCACGCCCTTCGGAATCAAGACCTCGCGGTTGGCCGTCAGGTCTGCCGAGAGCTTGCGACCCTCAAGCAGCTCGTAGATACGGGCGTCGCGCTGCTCGCGAAGGATTCTGATCTCGTCTTCGAGGTCGCGGCGCAGGCGATCTTCCTCTTCCTGCTCTATGCTCTGCGAGCGCTGGTCTTTCTCCTGGCCTTTGCGCGTGAAGACCTGCACGTCAACGACCGTGCCGTCAATCCCTGGGGGGCAGACGAGCGATGCGTCTTTCACGTCACCGGCCTTCTCGCCGAAGATGGCCCTGAGCAGCTTCTCTTCCGCCGTCAACTGAGTTTCGCCCTTCGGCGTCACCTTGCCGACCAGGATCGAGCCCGGCTTGACCTGCGCGCCGATGCGAATGATGCCCGATTCGTCCAGGTCACGAAGCATGTTTTCGCCGACGTTTGGAATGTCGCGCGTGATCTCTTCGGGCCCGAGCTTAGTGTCACGCGCCTCTATCTCAAGCTCTTCGATGTGAATCGAAGTGTAGTAGTCGTCCTTGACCAGCCGCTCCGAGACCAGGATAGCGTCCTCGAAGTTGTAACCGCGCCAGGGCATGAAGGCCACGAGCACGTTGCGGCCCAGAGCCAGCTCGCCCCTGTCCGTGCAGGGCCCGTCGGCTATGACCTGACCCTTAGAGACGCGCTCGCCGACGTGCACAATCGGGCGCTGGTTGATGCAGGTGTTCTGGTTCGACCGCTTGAACTTAATCAGCGTGTAGATGTCGGCCGTCACCTCGCGCGAGATCGTGCCGTCAACGTTGTGATCGGCCTTGACGATAATGCGCTCGGAGTCAACGTAATCCACCACGCCGTCGCGGCGCGCGACGACGACCGCACCCGAGTCGCGCGCCGTCACCTTCTCCATCCCAGTGCCGATGTAAGGCGCTTCGGCGCGAAGCAAGGGCACAGACTGGCGCTGCATGTTCGAGCCCATCAGCGCGCGGTTGGCGTCGTCGTTCTCAAGGAACGGGATGAGCGAGGCCGCGACCGAGACGAGCTGTTTGGGCGAAACGTCCACGTACTCAATATCTTTTCTGAGCGCGAGGATGAACTCGCCGGCCTTGCGCGCAGCGTTGCGGTCGTTGACGATGTAGCCGCTCTCGTCCAGCTCGATATTGGCTTGGCCGATGACGTGCTTGTCCTCTTCCCAGGCCGTCTGGTAGAAAGGCCACGGCTCGAACTCCGCCTTGCGGCCTTCCGCGCCGACTCGCTTGTTGGCCTTCTCGACCTCTTCCTGCGGGACATGATCGTTCGGCTTGAACTTGGTGTCGCCGCCGTTGATGACGCGCACGTACTCGACGACCCGGCCGTCTATGACCTTGCGGTAAGGCGACTCGATGAAGCCGAACTCGTTGATGCGCGCAAAGCACGAGAGCGAGGAGATGAGTCCGATGTTCGGGCCTTCAGGCGTCTCAATCGGACAGATCCGGCCGTAGTGCGTCGGGTGAACGTCGCGGACTTCAAACCCTGCGCGCTCGCGCGAGAGACCGCCCGGCCCCAGGGCGGAGAGACGGCGCTTGTGCGTGATCTCCGACAACGGGTTGGTCTGATCCATGAACTGCGAGAGCTGGGAAGACCCGAAGAACTCTCTGACGGCGGCCGTCACCGGCTTGGCGTTGATGAGGTCGCGCGGCATCGTCGTCTGCATCTCTTGATGGATGGACATCTTCTCCTTGATGGCGCGCTCCATCCTCTCAAGGCCGATGCGGAACTGGTTCTCAAGCAACTCTCCAACCGCACGCACACGACGGTTGCCCAGGTGGTCTATGTCGTCGGCCTGGTACTCCGCAGGGTTCTTGCGCATCTTCAAGAGGTAGGAGACGACCTCCACGAAGTCCTGCGCTGAGAGCAGCGGGTCGTCAATGCGCTCGCGCTCGGGTTTGCCCATCTTGATGTTGAACTTCAGGCGGCCGACGCGCGAGAAATCGAACTTGCGCGGGTCGAAGAACATGCTTTCAAGCAGGCGATAGGCTGTCTGCACCGTCGGCGGGTCGCCGGGCCGCATCTTGCGATAGATTTCCAGCAGCGCATCCACGGGCTTGCTGATGACATCCTTCTTCAAGGTCTGCGAAAGTATTGTGCCGAGGTCGTCCCTTTCGGGAAAGAAGACGCTGAAGCGAATGATGCCGGCCTCGATGATCTCCTGTAGCTTGGCCGGAGTGATCTCGTTGTTGGCTTCGAGAATGACTTCGCCCGTCTCCGTGTTGACGATGTCGCCAAGGGCGAAAGCGCCCTCGAACTGCGTGCTGTCAATCTCGACCTCTGCGACTTTGCCCTTGCGCAACTGATCGAGGGCCGAAGAGGTGATCTTCTTTCCGGCGCGCACAATCGGCTCGCCTTTGCCTTTGAGGTCTGCGTCAACGCGCATGCCTACGAGGTTGCTCGCGCCCGTCTCTGGAACCTGCACGAAGAGGCGTCCTTCCTGGACACGCACGTCGTCGCCCGTGTAGAAGGCTCTCAGGATGTCCTCGTCCGAGAAGGAGGCGTTCTTGACGGCCTCTTCCAGCGCCGCGTCCGAAGAGAAGTGCTTGCCCGAAAACTCCTGGTTGAGCCAGATGCCGAGGCCCCGCAGGAAGATCGAAGCGAGGAACTTGCGCTTGCCGACTCTCACGTACAGGAGGTTCTTCTGGTCATACTCGAACTCGACCCAGGAGCCGCGATACGGGATGACCTTGGCGACGTAGAGCGCGCCGCGCTTGAAGAAGACGCCGGGCGAGCGATGAAGCTGCGAGACGATGACGCGCTCCGTCCCGTTGATGATGAAGGTGCCGTTATCGGTCATCAAGGGGATTTCGCCGAAGAAGACCTCCTCCTCCTTGATGTCGCGGATGGAGAGCGTCTCTGTCTCAGGGTCTTTGTCAAAGACGGTCAGGCGAATCTTGACCTTCAGAGGCACGGAGTAGGACATGCCGCGCTCCTGGCACTCCTGCTGGTCGTGCTTGTGCTTGAGTCCGACGGGCTCGCCGCAGTTGTCGCATAGTTGCGGGCGCACGGCGTTAAATGTGCCGCAGTTGTGGCAGAGCGTCTCAGAGGGCGTCAAGGGATCGACCTTGATCGTCGAGCCGCAGGTCTTGCAGTTGGCCCGAAGATAATTCAAGCCTTCGAGACGGCCGCACTTGCACTGCCAGTTGCCGATCTGAAATTCCACGAAATCCAGGGTCGCCGTGCCGCGAAAGTCCGAGATCGGGAAGATCGAGCGAAAGACCGCCTGAAGGCCAGTGTTCTCGCGCTCTTCGGGCAACAAGTCCATTTGAAGAAAACGATTATAGCTTTCGCGCTGAATCTCGATCAGATTCGGAATGCGGACGGCCGTGGCGATCTTGGAAAAGTCCTGGCGATCAGGCGGGCGAGATGTGCGTCGTCCCGTCCCACTAGCGATTGTTTGAAGCGGATTTGCAGACATTGGGTGATTCCTCTAAGAACTTTGGATTTTAGATTTTGGATTTTGGATTGAGGCCGCCCCGGCCTGGCTGAGGAATAATCCAGAATCTAAAATCGTTTGATCTAAAATCCAAAATCTAAAATGTGTAGAGACGCCAAAGGGCGGTCGGAGCGTAAAAAGCCCCGACCGCTTTTGAACCAAAAGCAGCTCGACTTAATCTTCAATCTTTTTTGGGAGTAACGCCAGCGCCTCTCAATACTCCCCTACTTTTAACCGCGAACGATTAAGGTGTCAAGCCAATTAAAACAGTGACGAGTGACAGGTGACGAGTGGCAAGCTGAAGGACAAGCTTTTAACTTGTCACTTGCCACTCGTCACTTATCACTGTCTTATTTCACTTCGACGGTCGCGCCCGCATCGGCGAGCTTCTGGCGAATCGTCTCGGCCTCTTCCTTGGACACGCCTTCCTTGACGGCCTTCGGAGCGGCTTCAACCAGGTCTTTGGCTTCCTTCAGGCCGAGGGCCGTGACTTCGCGCACGACCTTGATGACGTTGATCTTGTTGCCGCCTGCGGCTTGCAGGATCACGTCAAACTCGGTCTTCTCTTCGGCCGGAGCGGCCGCTTCTGCGCCGCCGGCCGCGCCCGCAGCCGGAGCAGCGGCCACGGCTGCCGCCGCCGCCGAGACGCCAAAGGTCTCCTCCAGCTCTTTGACGAGCTGCGAGGCTTCGAGAAGGGTCATGCCCTTCAAATATTCGATCACATCTTCACGTGTTGCTGCCATGATTGCTGTTCCATCCTCCTCAAAAGGGTTCTAGTGTGCTCTGTTTTCAGGTTTAGCAGCAGGAGAACCCACGGGACGCGACCCTTACTTTGTTGCATCGCAAAGCTTTCGAGTTGCGTCCGAGCCGAAAAGGACGATCTGACACGCTCGCCCCGCTCGTTTTTCCGCGTCCGGCCCACTGACTGTACGGTGAAATCTCGGGAAAATCCGAGATTTCAAATTTCAAAGATTCTAGGAAGCGGCCTCTGTGCCGCCGCCTCTCTGCTCGCCGATCTGCTTGACGACAATGGCCAGGTTGCGCGGCACGGCCGAGAGCACCGTGACGAGGCGCTGCGCCTGGCAATTAATCAGGAACATGACCTTCGAGATCAGTTCTTCCTTGGACGGTAGCGACGCAATAGCCTCTACGTCCGGCAGCGCGACGACCCGGCCTTCGACGACGCCGACCTTGAAAGTAAAGACATCCGGGTTAGCTTTCGTGAACTTCGAGATCGCTTTCGAGAGGTTGACGGGGTCGCCTTCGCTGGTGGCGATGGCCGTCACGCCCTTGAAATGCTCTGCCGCCTGCTCGAAAGGCGTCCCCTCGGCGGCCTTTCGCGCCAGGGTGTTCTTGACGACTTCGTAGCGCACGCCGGCTTCTCTCAACTGGTTGCGCAACTCCTGATCCTTAGCCACCGTCAGCTTGTTGAAGCCGACGAGCATCGCGGCCGTGGCGCGCTGGAACTGCTCCGCGAGGGCGTTCAAGTCCTGCTGTTTCTGTGCCTTCGTTTTCATGCCTAAAGCTCCTCACTCCTTTATCTGGCGTAGGCCGTCTCGTCCAGCAGCACTCCGGGGCTCATGGTCGCCGCCAGATTGACCTTCTTGACGTACTTGCCCTTGGCCGTGGTCGGCTTGGCCTTGACCACAGCGTCCAACAGCACGCGCGCGTTCTCCTGAATCTTCTGCGAATCAAAAGAGGCTTTACCGACGGGGACGTGTATGACGCCTGTCTTGTCCACGCGATACTCGACCTTACCGGCTTTCGTCTCCTGGACGGCCGTGCGGACATCGAAAGTGACTGTGCCGGTCTTGGGGTTGGGCATCAGGCCACGGGGCCCTAGAATTTTTCCGAGTTGTCCGACCGAGCGCATCATGTCCGGGGTGGCGATGACGGCGTCGAACTCAAGCCATCCGCCCTTGATTCTGTCCACGACATCGTCGCCGCCGACAAAATCCGCCCCCGCTTCCTGCGCCTCGCGCTGCTTATCGCCCTGGGCGATGACCAGCACCGTCTTAGACCTTCCGAGCCCATGCGGCAGAACGACAGTGCCGCGCACTAATTGATCGGCCTTGCGAGGGTCTACGCCGAGCCACATGGTCAGCTCGACCGTCTCGTCAAATTTCGCGAAGGCTATCTCTTTGACCTTCGCGACGCCTTCTTCCAGAGTGTATTTCCGTCCGGCCTCGATCTTCTCCAAAGCCGCACGGTACTTCTTCCCGTGCTTTCTCATTAAATCAAAACCTCCGAGGTGCAAGCGAAGCCGCCTTAAAATCAGCTTCTCCCTCTCAAAATCGGATGCTTATTCGATTGTCAATCCCATGTTGCGCGCCGTGCCTTCGATGGTCTTGATGGCGCTCTCAAGGTTCGTGGTGTTCAAGTCGGGCATCTTGGTGCGGGCGATCTCTTCGATCTTGGCGCGCGAGATAGTACCGACCTTTTCGCGGTTCGGGCGTCCGGAGCCTTTGGCCACTCCCGAAGCCTTCTTCAAGAGATCGGCGGCCGGGGGCGTCTTGGTCTCAAAAGTGAAGGAGCGGTCGGCAAAGACCGTAATCACGACCGGAATCTTCAGGTCGGGATCCATCTGCGCGGTCTTGGCATTAAAAGCCTTGCAGAACTCCATGATGTTGACGCCGTGCTGGCCGAGCGCGGGGCCGATGGGCGGGGCCGGATTGGCCTTGCCCGCCGGAACTTGCAGCTTGATATAACCTGTAATCTTCTTAGCCATAACTTTTAAATAACTACTTATTCCTCTTCTGCGAACGTCACCTTCTCAACGTCCAGGAAATTCAGCTCGACGGGCGTAGAGCGTCCGAAGATAGTGACCGTCACCTTCAAGGTTGACTTGTCCTCGTTGACCTCTTCGACCTTGCCCGTGAAACTGGCGAACGGGCCGCTCTTGATACGCACGGTCTCGCCCGCCGCGTACGAGAACTTGGGCTTGGGCTTCTCGGCCGCCTCCGTCACGTTATGCACGATCTGGTTGACCTCGTCCGGGGTCAGCGGCGTCGGGTTGTGACCACCGACGAAGCCCGTCACCTTCGGCGTCGATTTGATTACGTGAAAGACGTTGTCGGGGATGTGCCCGCGCTCGTCACACTCTATCTCGACCAGGACGTAGCCTGGATAAAACATCCTTGAGGATTCGATACGCTTGTTGCCGCGCATCTCGACCACGGTCTCGGTCGGGACGAGCACTTCCGTGATCTCCGACTGCAAGTCCGTATCGCGGATGCGCGCCTTCAGGCTGTCACGAACCTTCTTCTCGTGGCCCGAATAGGTGTGAAGGATAAACCACTGCTTCATCAGAAAAATCCTGTCTCTCTCTTAAAGGGCTCCGGCGAGCCATTCGACCAGGCGCGTCAACTGCGTAATCAGATACGCCAACCCTTGATCGACGGTGAACAGGTAGACGCCGAAGAAGATGACGGCGATCAGGGTAATGATCGTCGTATTCTTCACCTCGTTGGCCGTCGGCCAGGAGACGCGCTTCATCTCGGCGCGCACATCGCGCAGGAATTGCGACGTACGGGCGATGAAGCCCGCGCGCGGGCCCGAGACTCCGCGCTCGCGCCGCCCGCCTCCGCCTTCCCCGCCCTCGCCAAAGCGCGCCGCTCGCGGCGGCGGAGCGCCCGGCGGCACATCGTCGGAGCTGACGCGCGCAGGCGGCGGCTCCGGCATCTCCACCGAGTCGTCTTTGCTTTCCCTTATCCTGTCGGCTTTCTTCGACACCCGACCACTTCCTTCTCTCTTTACGCGAGCCTTAGAGTTGTCAGAACCAGGTTTTGCTTGCGTCGTCTATCGAACGGGTTCAGGGGTACCAAGATTCGAACTCGGACTTTCGGTTTTGGAGACCGACGTGCTAACCGTTGACACTATACCCCTTCAAGAAGGGACGAAGGATGCGGGATAAATGAGCGAGTGGTTAATACAGTTGACGCTCTCACTCAAGCATTTATTCCCTCGTCCTGCGCCCTTACTTCGTTTCCTTGTGGCCCGTATGCTTGCGGCAACGGCGGCAGAACTTCCGAAACTCAAGACGCTCCGGCGTAGTCTTTTTATTCTTCGTCGTCGCGTAATTACGACTCTTACATTCCGTGCATTGAAGCACAATATTATCGCGCGGCATGACTCACCTTTTCAAACCCAAAAGAATCCTCCGAAGCGATGGGAGCAAGGTCGCTTCACCCCTTGACTATTCAATGACTTCGGAGACCGTACCCGCTCCCACCGTCCGCCCGCCTTCCCTGATCGCAAACCTCAACCCCTTCTCCATCGCAATCGGCGCAATCAACTCGATCTCCATCGCCACATTATCCCCAGGCATCACCATCTC
>DASVQF010000030.1:0-55964 GCA_036389315.1 Pyrinomonadaceae bacterium | reverse complement strand
TACTTTCCCCTTTTACCTTTATATTGTGCGGCGCATGATGAGAAGAGTACTGGGGGCTCTCTGGCGAGGCGCGCCGAAACGCTTGCGCCGGTGGAGCGTACGTCTCATCGAGCCGCGCTTTACGGTCTCGGTGGGCGCAGTCGTGGTAGACCCGCAGGAGCGCGTGCTGCTGCTCAAGCATATCTTTCGCATGGGCAGCGGCTGGGGCATTCCGGGCGGCTTTATGGAAAAGCGAGAGCAGCCGGACGAGGCTATCCGGCGCGAATTGCGCGAAGAGGTCGGACTGGAGCTGGAGAACTTAGAAATCGTGATCGTGCGGATGATTGAAAAGTCCAGGCATCTGGAGATCATTTTCCGCTGCCGCCCGCGCGGTCAGGCCACACCCAGAAGCAACGAGATCAAAAACGCTGCGTGGTTTACGATTGACGCGCTGCCGCGCGAGCTGGATCAAGATCAGCGCAATTTGATCGCCCGCGCCCTAAATAAAGGGATGAGGGATGAGGGATGAGGGATGAAAAAGATCGAATGCCGGATTCAATCGACGCATTCATTCAACCTGTTCATCTCTCATCCCTCATCCCTCATCCCTTGCTTTTAATTCCCCCATCGTTCATCCTTGAGGCTTTCAAATCCCAGGAGAATAAAGAATGGTACAACTGATTCCATCGCCCGATGCAGTGATGCAAATCCTGAAGCGCACGGGAGCTTATCGTGAGGGTCATTTTGTTTATCCGTCGGGTAAACACACGCCGCAATACTTTCAGATGCCGCTCGCCTTTCGCTACTACGATACGGCGCGCGTGCTGGCCGTCGCGCTCTCGCGCAAGTTCCGCTTAGACCGCGATATTTCCAGCCAGTTGCCGAAGGTCGCCATCATCTCTCCCAGCTCGGGCGGCATCCCCGTCGGCTTCGGCGTGCGCGAAGCCCTCAACGCCGAACAGATTTACTGGGCCGAGAAGGAGGGCGAGGGCGGCAAGCGTATGTTTCGCCAGTACGTCAACCAGGGCGAAGTCAACCCCTGCATCATCGTTGACGACATCATCCGTAGCGGGAGCGCCATCGAAGAGACTGTCAATCTGGTGCGCGACCTCGGCGCGGAGGTCATCGGCTGCGGCTCAATCGTGCGCTTCACCTCCGCGCCCGACAAGGTGGCCGGAGTGCAGATCAAGTCGCTCATAGAATTTGACGCTAAGATGTACGACGACGCGACGCAGTGCCAGGACTGCAAAGAGGGCATGCCCGAAGAGCATGTCAGATTCTAAAAGCAAGGATGAAGGACAAGCAGCTTGTCCTTCATCCTTGCTCTTCATATCTCGTGACGATTGGCGAGCGCCTTGTCCATCGTCACCTCGTCAACGTATTCGAGGTCGCTCCCGACCGGCATCCCCATCGCGATGCGCGTCACCCTCACGCCCAGCGGCTTGAGCAGGTTGCTGATGTAGTTGGCCGTCGCCTCGCCCTCTGTGTTCGGGTTGGTGGCGAGGATGACTTCGCGCACCGCTACGCCCTCGTTGTTCTCAGGCTTCAAGCGCGGCAGGAGATTGGCCAGGTGAAGGTCTGCGGGCCCGATGCCGCGAATCGGCGAGAGGCTCCCGTGCAGCACGTGGTAGAGGCCGCGATAGCTGCGCGTCTTCTCGACCGCGACCAGGTTGTAAGGCTCTTCGACGATGCAGATCATCGAGCGGTCGCGCGAAGTGGACGAGCAGAAGCGGCACGGGTCAACATCCGTCAGGTTATTACAGACGGAACAGAAGATGATGCGCCGCTTGACCTCGCGCAGCGCCTCGACGAAACGCTCGACATCCGACTCGGGCGTGCGCAGGACGTGAAAGGCGAGGCGCTGGGCAGACTTGTGGCCGATGCCCGGCAACCGTTTGAACTCGTCTATCAGCTTCGTGACTGATTCAGCGTATTCAAGCATGAAATTAAAGCAGTCCCGGCGGGAGCATGCCGCCCAGCTTGCCCTTCATGGCCTCTTCGACCTTGCGGTTGGCCTCGTTGATGGCCGCGACGATCATGTCTTGCAGCATCTCCACGTCGCCTTCTTTGACGGCCTCCGGGTCGATCTTTAAAGACTCGATTTCGTGATTGCCGCGCATGAAGACCGTGACGACGCCGCCGCCCGAGGTGGCCTCGACGCGCAGCTCGTCCATCTCTTTCTGCATGCGCTCCTGCATCTGCTGCGCCTGCTTCATCATCTGCTGAATATTCATCCCGCCTGGGAATTTCATCTTGCTTAACCTCTCTTCCGCTCTGGATTAATAGAAACGCGCACGCGCCTCGACAAAGACATCCTAGCTTTCATCCGACGCGAATGCAACGCCCCTCCCGCGCCGGACTGCTCAGGGCGCGCCGCTCTTTTCCCCAGCCTCGCGCGCGCGCGACTCTTCTTCCAGGCGGTTCAGCTCTGCGACGGCCAGAGGGTACTCTATGAAGTCGCGGTTGCCGTTCTCAAGCACCCAGCGCAGGTGCTTGAGCGCCGCTTCGTGCTCGCCCTTCAAGGACATGTCCAGCCCCAGGTAAGTGTGTGCCTCAGTCTTCTTGTCCGTGTCGGTGGCGAGCGCGAGCAGGGCTTCCACAGTCAGCTTGCCTTGCAGGTACTCCACTACTGGGTAGGGCCAGCCCGAAGTGTCGCTCTTTTGCGCAGCCTCTCCGAGCACTTCGGCCGCCTCCTTCGACCGCTCGGCCATCCTGTAACCGTAATGGGCCACCATCACCATGTAGAGAGACTGATCGTCGCGCCACCCCTGCCGCTGTAGGTAGACCCTGGCGTTGATGGCGGCCAGCGACCCCTTCCTCAAACCCAGCGCCGCGTAGCTGTAGGCGCGATTCAGATTCGTGTTCCTCGGGTTCAGACGCAGCGCGGCCGAAAAAGCTTTCGATGCCTCTGAGTCCTGCCCCGTGCCCAGGTAGGCGCGCGCCAGCCCGGCATGTATGCGCCAGGCGTCGGGCTTGATGGTCGCGGCCCTGTTGTAAGACTTGATCGCTTCTTCGTACTGCTTCTGCTGGGCCAGGATGTTCGCCAGGTAGAGATGGCCCATGTAGTTCTTCGGATCAATAGCAATCGCCTCGTGGGCCAGCCGTGCGGCCTCCTCCGCGCGCCCTTGCCTGAGTCTGAGCGCGCTCAGCGAGATGCGGCTCGGCGCAAAACGAGCGTCCTGCGCCGTGGATTTCTGTAGAAGCTCCTCGGCCTTCTTCAACTCGCCGCCGCGCAGGTGAAGATCGCCCAGGTAGTAATTGGCCTCAGCCTCGGAGAGCACGTCGGCCTGCATCTCTTTAACGAAGCTCATCTCCCTGAAGGTGACATCCAGAGTCGGAGCCTGGAACTTATGCACGTAGGAGCGTAGCGCGTCCTCTATGGTCTTGTAGTCCGACCCGAATGATTGACGGAAATTCTCTTCGGGCGAGATGCCTGAGTTCATCTGCTGTATGAAGCGCGTCAGTTGGCCCTGTCGCTTGCCGCCCTCGCCGAGCATCAGGAAATGAACCAGCGCCCAGGACTGCGCGTAGAAGATGCCGACCTTGTCCCGCTCGTTATAGTAGGGCGATTTGCGATCAACTGTGAGCAGCGTCTTTAAGGGGAGGATGTCTCTGTCGCGAAGGGTGCGGACGTGCCAGGCTATCGGCACGCCGATCCTGACCTTCAGCTCGCTGAGCGGCTCGAACGTGCTATAGAATTCGGCCAAGCCTTCGTCGAGCCACGGCGGCGCGTTGCTGATATTGTTGTGGACGACGAAATGCTCGAACTCGTGAAAGATCACCTGGAACGGGTCTGTCGCGCCCAGCTCTTTCGTGAGCGCGATGTAGTTGACATCGTCGCCGCTCTGGAAATATCCGGCGATCTGCTTCACGGTCTTGCCCCTGTACTTGGGCTTGAAGGGGTCGAACGACTGCTGGTCTTTGAAGAGGATGATGTTGGTCGGCGTCGGCGTCGTGATCTTGGCGCTCGGGAAAAGCAGCGAGAGCACGTAGCGGAACTGTTCGAGCTTGACGGCGAGCTTGCGCAGATCGCTCTCGCTCGTATTGCCGACCACAGTGAAGTTCTGCGAGCGCACGCGCGTCCAAGCGTCTTTGGCCGAGGAGGGCGCTGGAAGAGCCAACAGAAGAGAAACTATGATGGCTTTGAGAAGTAGATGTCGTCTCATGCTGTTTCAAGGCCCGTGAAGTAGAACCATGTGCCGCGCCGTCGCGCTTAAACTTACCAGATAAGACGCGCGGTTGAAAGCGACGAGCCCGCGGCGCGCAGCGGCCCCGAACAATAGCGTGCCTCTCGTCCTCTGAGGTATATAATAAGCTCGCAATCGCAGCCGAAACTTCCACGTCATGAAACGTTACGTCATCAAGCGCGCGGACACCGACGCTCAGACAGGGCTGGCGCGTTATCGCGCCGAGCTGAACGAAGAGCAGTTCCGAGTGGCGACGGCCAATCCCGGAGCGGCGCTCGTCGTCGCCGGGGCCGGCTCCGGCAAGACGCGCACGATCACCTACCGCGTCGCCTACCTCATAGAGCAGGGCGTCGCGCCCTCGCGCATCATGCTCGCGACTTTCACCAACCGCGCCGCGCGCGAGATGCTGCGCCGGGTCGAGACGCTCACTTCCGGCGGCGACGTGCGCCGCGTCTGGGGCGGAACCTTTCATCGCATCGCCAATCTGATCTTGCGCCGTCATGCGAGCGCGCTCGGCTACGAATCGAACTACACGATTCTGGATTCCGAAGACGCGCGCGACCTGCTCTCCGTCTGCGTGGACGAGGCAGGCATAGACACGCGCGCGCGCCGCTTTCCGAAAGCCGAGGTCTTGCAGGACATTATCAGCTACGCCAACAACACAGACCGGCCGATAGAAGACGTGATCGCGCGCCGCTTCCCCTATTTCGAGCCGCTGGGCGGGGCAGTCAAGCGCGTGGACTCGGTCTACATGGAGCGCAAGCGCGAGCGCAACATGATGGATTATGACGACCTGCTGCTGAACTGGAAGCGGCTGCTGATGGAGAAAGAGGAGGTCGCGCGTCTTTACCAGGAGCAGTTCCAGCACATCCTGGTGGACGAGTACCAGGACACCAATAAGCTGCAAGCCGAGATCATAGACCTGATGGCTTCGAGGACGCGCAACGTGATGGTCGTCGGCGACGACGCGCAGTCCATCTTCGCCTGGCGCGGCGCAGAGTTCACGAACATCTACGAGTTCCCAGCGCGCTACCCGGAAGCGCGCGTCTATCGCCTGGAAACAAACTATCGCTCGACGCCGGAGATTCTCTCGCTCGCCAACTCTTCAATCGCCGCCAACCGCAAGCAGTTCCCCAAGAACCTGCGGGCCGCCCGCCCGTCGAAGGGCATCGCCCCCGCCCTAGTCCCCTGCCGCGACGCAGATCAGCAGGCGGCCTTCATCGCTTCACGCATCCTTGAGCTGCGCGACGAAGGCGTCCCGCTCGAAGAGACGGCCGTGCTCTATCGCTCGCACTATCACTCGCTTGAGCTGCAACTGGAACTGACGCGGCGCGCCATTCCCTACCGCATCAGAAGCGGCGTACGCTTCTTCGAGCAGGCCCACATCAAAGACGTGATAGCTTACCTCAGAGTCGTCACCAACCCGCGCGACGAGCTGGCCTGGAAACGCATCCTGCGACTAGTCCCGCAAGTGGGGCCGGCCACGGCCAATCGTATCTGGGAGCAACTGGCCTACGCGCCAGACCCTTTGGCCCTCGTTCGCCGCGCAGATTTCCAGGCAGCGCCCCGGCGCGGGCAAGGGTGGACGGAGTTCCTGGCCTTGATCGAAGCCCTCGTCCGCGAAGAGACGCGCCACAGCCCAGCGCGACAAATAGAGCTGATCTTGGCGCGCGGCTACGAGTCTCATCTGGCGAGCACTTACGAGAACGCCGAGGCGCGACTCGAAGACTTGCGGCAATTGGCCCACTACAGCGCCCGCTACAATTCGACCGAAGAGTTCCTGGCGGAGCTGGCCCTGCTCTCGACTGAACGCTACGGCGCTCCGCAGCCCGTGAGCGGCGAAGACGTGGTGATGGGCGGCGACGAGGACGAGCTGCTGACGCTCACCTCAGTGCATCAGGCCAAGGGCCTTGAGTGGCGCGCAGTCTTCGTCATCTGGGCTGCGGACGGCAAATTCCCCAGCCCCCGCGCCCTGCGCGATGCGGAGGGAGAGGAAGAGGAGCGCCGCCTCTGGTACGTCGCCCTGACGCGCGCCCAGGATCAGCTCTACATCACCTATCCCTTGATGATTACGGATTACAACCGGCAGACCGTGGTGCAGAAGCCCTCGCGCTTCGTCACGGAAGTACCGCCAGACCTCTACGACATCTGGACGCTCGAAGAGGAGAGCGCCGCATCGCTTGCCGAAGCACTCGGAGAGAGGGAAGATGAGCCGGGCGGCTATTTGAATTAGGAAGCTTACTGCGTTGACTCAGGCTCTAGCTTGGCCAAACGCTCCTCGAACTCGTCCTGCTTGTCCTGTGTCTTGTGAAGATCATCGTAAAAGACGCGGAACTTGCGATTGAGGCTATACACTTCAGACTCGACTTTATCGAGTCGTGCTTCGATCTTGTCAAGTCGCGCTTCAATCTTATCGAGTCGCGCTTCGATTTTATCAAGTCGCGCTTCGATTCCGTCGAGACGACTCAGGACTTGCTCCCAGACGGGGCGCGTCTCCATCAAGCGCCGGTCAACTTTATCTTCCAGCGCCGTCATCCGGTCTTCAAGCCCGGTCATTCGGTTTTCGAGCCCGGTCATCCGGTCTTCCAGCGAAGTCATGCGACCGCTCAGAGCTTCCAGGCTTCTGAGAATGAGCTGGACGCCGTCGTGGGGCAAAGGTTGTGTGAGGTCTTCACTCATAGGTTTTACTCCTGTGCGAAGATTATCTACTCAGTTAACGTTTTCTTGAAGCATAATGTTTTGGTGTTGACCGGCGGAAGGAGCGGGATACTTTTCAACGATGAGCGCAGACTTTAGACCCATAGGCGAAGACTTGACGATTCATGCAGAGATCAAGCTGTACTACGACCTTCTTGTGCCGGAGAGCGGCGGGCCGCATCCCCTGCTGATCGCGCTGCACGGCTACGGGGCCAGTAAAAGGCAGATGATGAGCGAGGCAAAGCGGCTTGCGCCGCCGCACTTCGCCATCGCCGCATTGCAGGGCTTTCATCAACACATCAGGGAGCCGAGAGAAGAGGGCGGGCCGCTTCGCTTCGGCTTCGGGTGGGTGACGAATTTTCATCCGGAGGAATCTATCGCGCTGCATCACAAGGCGCTGCTGGATTTGATCGAGAGGGTCAAAGGCGGGAGCTTGGCTGACCCGTCGCGCATCTTTCTCCTCGGCTTCTCGCAGTCGTGCGCGCTCAACTATCGCTTCGCCTTTACGCACGCCGACGCTCTGCGCGGAGTAATAGGCGTCTGCGGCGGCCTGCCCGGCGATTGGGAGACGAGCGAACTGTATAAGCCTGCGCGGATGTCTGTCTTTCACCTGGCCGGCGCGCAAGACCAGTTTTACCCGGCCGAGAGGGTTAAGGATTACGGCGAGCGCCTGAGGATGAGAGCCCGAGACGTGGAGTTTAAAAGCTATGATGCAGGCCATGAGATTGTGCCTCAGATGCGCTCGGACATAGGCGCATGGCTGCGAGAGCGCGCGGGCGTTTGAAGCTGCGGAAGGAGAACTTGTTTGATGGCTATGAAACGCTTCTTCGTCCTGGTCGCGGCACTGGCCGCCTCGGCAAGTGTGATGAGCATCGCCAGCGCCCGCCAGCAGGGTCGCCCCGCTACTGGTTCGGGCCGCGACGAGAAAACACGCGCGGCCGTGCGCGCAGTCCTCGATGCTCAGGTCGCCGCCTGGAATCGCGGCGACATAGACGCCTTTATGGAAGGATACCGGCGCAGCCCCGAGACAGTCTTCATCTCGGGCGACTCGGTCACGCGCGGCTGGCAGACCGTTCTGGATCGCTACCGCGCACGCTACGACTCGCGCGAGAAGATGGGCACGCTCTCCTTTCTTGAGATAGAGATCAAGCCGCTCAGTCGAGACGCCGCCGTGGCTTTCGGCCGCTGGCAGCTCGCACGAGCCGCAGACACGCCGCACGGTCGCTTTACTCTCCTCTTTCGCCGGACAAGAGAGGGCTGGCGCATAGTCCACGATCACACTTCATCTGCCGACTGAACGATTCACATCACGGAGCATTCCCTCTCTCATCATGGCTGAGACGCTCGCCATCCTTAATTGTTCGCAGCTCGTGACGCTCGGGAGCCCGCGCCGGGGCCCGCGCACGGGCGAGGCTATGCGCGAGCTTTCCATCATCGAAGACGGGGCGATGCTCGTCCGGAAAGGGCTTATCCTGAAGGTCGGCGCGCGCGCAGCCGTGGAGCCGCTCTTAGAACCTTCCACGAAGGTCGTGGACGCTCTCCGGCGCGTCGTTCTGCCAGGCTTTGTGGACGCGCACGCGCACCCTGTCTTCGCCGGCACGCGCACAGACGAGTATGAGCTGCGCGCGTCGGGCGCAACCTATCAGGAGATAGCCGCGCGCGGCGGCGGCATACGCTCGACAGTCATGCGAACCCGCGCGGCCACGCTGGACGAGCTGGTGCGCGCAGGCAAGCGTTACAGCGAGTGGTTTCTGCGCGCCGGCACGACGACCGTCGAAGCCAAGTCCGGTTACGGGCTCACAATCGAAGACGAGCTGAAGATTCTGCGCGCAGTCCGACGTTTGGACGACGAGACGCCGCTGCGGTTCGTGCCCACATTCCTCGGCGCTCATACGATCCCCGAAGAGTACGAAGGGAATCGGGCAAGCTACGTCCGCCTCGTCATAGAAGAGATGCTGCCGCGCGTCGCGGCCGAGCGGCTGGCCGAGTATGCGGACGTGTTCTGCGACGAGCTGGCCTTTACCGTCGAAGAGTCACGCTCCATCCTGGTAGCTGCGCGCGCCCACGGCCTGGGCTTGCGCCTGCACGCAGATCAACTCTCGCTCTCGGGCGGCGCGCGTCTCGCCGCAGAGTTGCAGACGGCTACGGCAGACCACCTGGAACACACGGACTCCGCCTCGATAGCAATGCTGGCGGCGGCCCGTGTGCAGCCCGTGCTGCTGCCCGCTTCCGTCTACGCGCTGGGCCATACGCGTTATCCAGCGGCGCGCGAGATGATCGCGGCGGGGCTCGCGGTGGTGCTCGCGACCGACTTCAATCCGGGCTCGTCGCCTACCGCCTCTATGCCCACGGTGCTCTCGCTCGCCTCCACGCAGATGAAGATGACGCCGGCAGAAGCCATCACGGCCGCGACCATCAACGCCGCCCACAGCCTCGGCCGGGGCGCGCAAGTGGGCTCGCTCGAAGAGGGCAAGCGCGCGGACTTCTGTATACATGACTGCGAGGATTACCGCGAGATAGCCTACTTCTTCGGCACTGAGCACGCGCACACCGTCTACGTTGACGGCCAGCTTGCCTTTCATCGCGCCGGAGAGAACCACAAGATAGGGAGTGAAAAGAGTTCTTGACGCACTAGCGGTTGTCATTTAATATCAGGGTAACACTGGAAAGGAGGTGATCCAAAAAAGTATGAGTTCTTATCACAGTGAGGTGGCTGAAGCCTGAATCACGGACTTATAGCCTGAATTTGTTGGGTGTTTGTCCGGCGAGTCCACTTCAGTTTGTGCGCTTACGGTTTTCCGCAAGCAGCACACAAGCGGCCACAGGCAAATCCAAACAGTTCACCGCAAAAGCCACGGGTGCAGACAGCGCCCGTGGCTTTTCTCTTTTCCGCTCTCTTTTTCCGGCCGCCACGTCAAAAAGGGTCTTGTCTGCTGATTGCGCCCTGTGGTAACGTCAGCATAGATTTCAGGAGTAAAAATTATGTGGCGAAATATCATCCATCTGTTCGTTTCCCTGGCGACCTTTTTGATCGGTCTCACGCTGGCTTCCCCCTGGAGCGCGGGGCCGAATCACTCGGCTGCTCTGCATAGCAGCGCCGAGCAGGAGCTCTTGACGGTCGAGCGCAAGTACCTGGACGCGCACATCCAGCGCGACGTGGCCGCTCTCGATAGCGTCCTGGCCGATGACTTCGTCGTCGTACATCGCTTCGGCCGCATCGGCGACAAGGCCGAGCGCCTGGCCCTCCTAGATAACCCGGACTTCTCCTTCCTCTCGGTAGACACTTCGGACGTGGACGTTTTCGTCAACGGAGACGAAGGGATGGTGACGGGGCGCGCCGTCGTGCACGGGCGCTACGCCGATCATGAGTTTGTGAGCCCGCAGTACAGGTACACGCGAAGGTATGAGAAGCGTGAAGGGCGCTGGCAGATCATCTCCGTACAGTTCGGACGTGATCGCTAAAGGCGCTTGCACGGCTTGAGACGGCCGCGCGCACCTTCAAACATTAAAGACTCGCCGGAGCAGCGGATGCTCCGGCGAGTCTTTGCGCTTTGCGGAAGGCCCGGCGCGTTTGAATGCTCGGCCTTTCTGAGCCTTACCCTTGCTGCTGTCTTTCGGCCAGCTTGGCCAGCGCAATGGTGAGGGCCGCCGCCCCGAGCGTTTTTACGAGCGTCGGGTGCTCGGCGTAAAAGTTGCTGAGCTGGTCTATGATCGAGGGGTCTTTCGTCTCGGCCTGTTCGGCCAGTGTACGGACGGCCTCGGGCGAGACCTGCGCGGCCTGCTCGGGCGTGACCTCGCGCTGACCTCCGCTCAAGAGCCCGGCCAGACCCGAAGCGCCGCCCTGAGAAAAGAGCTGCGCGGCAATGGTTGGGCCCAGCGTCGAGATCAGCGTGTTGAGTATGCCTGCGCGCTGCTGGCCGCCGGCGTTGGCGAAGAGCTGCGCGACCATCTGGCCGAAAGCCGGAGTCTGATTGGAGCGAAACGCAGCGGCCAGCCCGTCTGCCAGAGCCGATTGCGGCGCAGTCTGGGCCAATTGGTCAAAGTCGTCGTGTACTGTGTCGGGCGCTTGCGTGGCTTGCGCGCCGGAGTACTGCTGCAATATCCCGCTCAGTTGATTCATCCAGTCCATCTGTAGCTACCTTTCATCCTTTTAAGGTGTCGTCTTCGGTTTGGGGGTCGGCTTGGGCGCAGGAGGAGGAGCCTCGGTCGTCTGTTCCGAGGCGGGCACGCGCGCCGGGTCTGGAGCATCGGGCGAGGTGTGCAGGTGTATGGCCTTCCAGGCCGTGCCGACGCGGCGAAAGACCAGCGTCATTCGACCCGAGGCCGTTTCGGGCGTGCCGCGATAGGTCTGCGACTGCGTCCACAGGCAGGTGACGACCGCGCCGTCGCGTCCGAGCATCTGCACACGGCGGTCGCGTATCTCGATCTTCACGTCCTTCAATTCCGGGTAAGAGCTTTCGCGATTCCTGCGCATCTGCTCCCACCCTCTGGTCACCGTGCCGTTGTAGTTGAAGAGGCTGAGCTGCGGCGAGTTCCAGTAAACGCTCGTCACTGCGTTCACGTCCGCGCGCCGGATGCCTTCGATCAAGTCGTCGAAAGCAGCCAGGACGCCTTCGGTCGCAGCGTCTTTGCCCGCGCTTCCCTGCGAAGCGCCTGCGCGTCGCGTGCGCGTCGTGGTCGCAGCCTCGGTCGACGGCGTCTGCTGCGTGCTGCTCGCGCCCGTCCTCGTCTGTGTGGAACGCGTGGCGGTGTTCGTCGTCGTGGTGCGGGTCGTCGTCGTTGAAGAGGTATTACTGTTCTGCGCCGCGCTCTCGGCACAGAGGGCCAGCGCGAGCGCGATTGCCAGAGATAAAGTTTTCAACATGAAAAACTCCTTAAAGTACTGATAGCTTACTGCCCATCAAGAGCCGTCCATGGCTCCAGGCTACGCAGGCGTCGCACTGTGCGCTCGCGCCCGATGGCCTCGAAGACCTCGAACATGGATGGGCCAACGGCTTGGCCTGTGAGCATCGTGCGCGAGGCGTTGATTAAGAGCCCTGCTTTTACGCCTGCCTCTTCCGAGTAGGCGCGCAAGGCCAACTCAACGTTCTCGGCCGTCCACGGCTCGACCCGTCCGAGCCGCTCGGCCAGGGCGGGCAGCAGCTCTCTCAAGCGCGGCTCCTTGTAGAGATTCTTTTTCACGGCCGCCTCGTCGAAATCGAAATCGTCCGAGAAGTAGGCGCGCCCCTGCTCGGAGAAATCCTTGAGCGTAAAGAATCGCTGGCGAATGAGGTCAACGGTCTTGCGGAACCACTCTCGCTCTTCCTCCTCGTACTCTTCGCGCCACAGCTTCGCCGCGCGCAGCTCCGCCTTGAGCATCGGCAGCAGCTCGTCGAGCGCCATCGTGCGAATGTATTCGGCGTTCATCCAGAGCGCCTTCGCATCAGTCCATTGACGCGGGTCGCTCTCGCTGAAGTTGAAGACGGCGTTGGCCCGGCCGATGCCTGAGAGAGAGAACTTCGCGATCAGCTCTTCGAGCGTCATGATCTCCTGCTCGCTGTCGGGCGACCAGCCGAGCAGAGCCAGGAAGTTGCGAAACGCTGCGGGCACAAAGCCACGGTCGCGATAGGTCGTCAGGGAGACGACCTCGCCGTGCTTGCGCTTCGAGAGCTTGCTCTTGTTGGGCGCAAGGATCAAAGGCAGGTGCGCAAAGCGCGGCAGGCTCGCACCCAAAGCTTCGTAGATCAAAATCTGCTTGTGCGTATTGGTCAGGTGGTCTTGCCCGCGGATCACGTCCGTAATGCCCATCTCTATGTCGTCGAGCACGACCGAAAGGTTATAGAGCGGATGACCGTCTGAGCGCAGCAGCACAAGGTCTTCGATCTCCGCGTAGTCGCGTTCCTGCGTGCCGTAGACAGCGTCCTCGAACCTGGTGCGCCCCTCGCGCGGGACTTTCAAGCGAATGGCGAAGGGCTCGCCCGCGGTCGCTCGCCTGTCAGACTCTTCCTTCGGAAGATCGCGGTAAGGGTTGCTGCGGTGGTCTACGCCTTCGGCTGCGGCTGCGCGCGCGCGCTCGGCTATGCCCTGCTTGATGTTGGCGTCGGGGCGCTCGGCCTTCGGCGTGAAATCGCGATAGGCCGCGCCCTCTTCGAGCAGGCGGAAGGCAGCCGCCGCGTGCTTCTCAAAATTGTCCGACTGAAAGACAAGCTCTTCGTCGTAATCTAGGCCGAGCCACTCTAAGCCCTCAAGGATCGAGCGCGTCGAAGCCTCTGTCGAGCGCTGCACGTCCGTATCCTCTATGCGCAGCAGAAACTTTCCGCCCTCGCGCCGCGCGTAGAGCCAGTTGAAGAGCGCCGCACGCGCCGCGCCGATGTGCAGGTAGCCCGTGGGTGATGGTGCGAAACGAACGCGTATGGACATAAAGTAAGTGATCAGTGACAGGCGAAGACAAGGCTTTGACCCGTGTCACCTCTTTTTTCTCCACAAATTAAAACGAGTGACCGGACGGGACAAGCAATCACTTGTCACCTGTCACTTGTCACTCGTCTCTGATTTCTGGCGGAGATGACAGGATTCGAACCTGTGATGGGCTTTTGACCCATAACGGTTTAGCAAACCGCCGCCTTCAGCCACTCGGCCACATCTCCGCTTGAGCGGCAAAAACTTATTCTAATCCGCGAGCCGAGATTGTCAAGGCGCGCACGGACAGGTTCGCACAGGTGTTACAATCCAGAGCGATGCTGAGATCGAAACTGACGCGAAGAGGATTCCTGAAGGGGCTTGCCGCCGCGCCCCTCCTGGCCGTCTCTGCGACCGCCGCTTATGCTGGGCTGGTAGAGCCAGACCATTACGAATTGACCGAGACAGATATCTTTATACGCGACCTGCCCGAGAGCTTCGACGGCTTCCGCATCACGCAGGTCTCCGACATTCATCACAGCCGCATAGTCTCCATCGAAGAGGTGCGCAGCGTAGTCCGGTTGGCCCAGAGCACAAGGCCCGACATGTTTGCCCTGACGGGCGATTACACGACCATGTATCGCCGCTTTATAGAGCCTTGCGCCGAGGCGCTCGGCTCGCTCACTGCGCCCGAAGGCGTCTGGGCCGTGCTCGGCAATCATGATTATTACACGGACGCGCAACTGACCGTGCGCGCGCTTGAACGAGCGCACATCAGCGTGCTCGGCAACGCGAATACGCTTGTGCGGCGCGGCGCGGACTCGCTGCAACTGTCGGGCGTGGATGATTGGTCTTGGGGGCGTGCGGACTGGGAGCGCGCCTTTTATGGCCTGGAGCGCAAGCGCCCGACCATTTTGCTCTCGCACCAGCCGCGCGTCCTCGACCTGGCCGAAACACGCGGCGTCTCCCTGATCCTGAGCGGCCACACGCATGGAGGGCAGGTGAGCCTGCCCCTGATAGGCTCTCCGGCGCGCTTCATCTCTTCCGAGATGAAGTACGCGCGCGGGCTTTACGAACAGGGCGGGACACAGCTTTACGTCTCGCGCGGGACGGGCGTGATAGGTCTGCCGGTGCGCTTCGGCGCGCGTCCCGAAATCGCCGTGCTGCGCCTGCGTCGCGCCGGGGCCGTCTAGTTTTTCAGCTCTCTTTACGCAACTATTTGATTGACCTCCCGTCCTTCTTCTGTTAAAAAGTCCTTTGCCGGGCAAAGCAAGGGGCCGGAGCGCCCGCCCCGAAGCGCGATGAAATTGATGGTGCGCCCGCTCGGGGAAGCAATCCGGGTGAGATAGCTAATTCAGGTTCTACAGGTTAGAATACGCAACGCTTATGAAACTTCTACAAACGATCAACTCGCCGGCAGACCTGCGGCGTCTGCGCCCTGACCAGTTGGCGGAAGTAGCCGACGAGATTCGCCAGTACATACTTGAGACGATGGCTCGGGTGGGCGGGCACACGGGCGCTTCGCTCGGGGCTGTGGAGCTGGCCGTGGCGCTCCATTACGCCTTCGACACGCCGCGCGACCGCGTCGTCTGGGACGTGGGCCACCAGGCATACGCGCACAAGATTCTGACGGGCAGGCGCGAGCTGTTGCCGAGCATCAAGCAGTACGGCGGCATCAGCGGGTTTCTCAGGCGCGACGAGTCCGAGTACGACCTGTTCGGCGCGGGCCATGCTTCGACTTCTCTGTCTGCTGCGCTCGGGATGGCGATTGCGCGCGACCGCAAGGGCGAGTCGCATCACGTCTGCGCCATCATCGGCGACGCAAGTTTGACGGGCGGCATGGCTATGGAAGCCATCAACCAGGCCGGGCACTTGAAGACGCGCCTGATCGTGCTCTTGAACGATAACGAGATGTCTATTGCCCCGGCGGTCGGGGCGCTCACAGGCTATCTCAATCGCCTGCGCGAGGCCCAGGGGTATCATCGCTTCAAGGACGAGGTGGGCGAGACGCTGCTCTCTATCCCGGCGCTCGGCGACCGGCTGCATCATGCCGCCAAGACTGTGAAGGATGCGCTGGCGGCGGCCGTCTTGCCGGGCGCGCTCGTCAACGAGCTGGGCTTCAAATACATTGGCTACGTGGACGGGCACAACCCGCGCGCTCTCGTCGCCGCCTTGCGCGAGGCGCAGAAGATCACCGACGGGCCGGTCATCGTCCACGCTCTGACGACCAAGGGCAAGGGCTACTCTACGGCCGAGAAGGATTACTACAAGTGGCACGCGACGGGCCCGTTCGATCTGGCCACGGGGCAAGCCATCAAGTCTGCCTCGTCCGCGCCGACCTACACGACGGTCTTCGGCCAGACGATGTGCGAGCTGATGGAAAGGGACGAAAAGATCGTGGCTCTGACGGCCGCGATGCCTGACGGGACGGGCATCAACATGGCGCTCGAAAAGTTTCCCGAAAGAAGTTTCGACGTAGGCATAGCCGAGCAGCACGCCGTCACCTTCTGCGCCGGGATGGCTTGCGAGGGCCTGAAGCCGGTGGCAGCCATCTACTCCACCTTCCTGCAACGCGCCTTCGATCAGGTGATACACGACATCTGCTTGCAGAACCTGTCTGTGACCTTCGCCCTGGATCGTGGCGGCATAGCGGGCGGCGATGGGCCAACGCATCACGGGCTGCTGGACATTGCCTACCTGCGTCCGATGCCGAACATGGTGCTGATGGCTCCGAAGGATGAAGCGGAGTTGCGCGACATGCTGCTGACGGCGATAGAGCATCCGGGCCCGGCGGCTGTGCGTTATCCGCGTGGCAGCGCCGTCGGCGTGGACATGAGCCGCGCGCCGGCCCTCATCGAGATCGGGCGAGGCGAAATCCTGCGCGACGGCGGCGACGTGGCGATTGTCGCCTACGGCTCGATGGTCATGCCCGCGATGAAGGCTTCGGAGCGCCTGGCCGGTGAAGGAATCGAGACGACGGTCGTTAACGCGCGCTTCGCAAAGCCCCTGGATGCCGGGCTGCTGTTGGCGCTGGCGCGCACGCGCCGCCTGATCGTGACCGTAGAGGAAGCATACCTGGCGGGCGGCTTCGGCTCAGCCATCATGGAACTGCTCGAAGAGAACGGCCTCCAGGACAAAGTGCGCGTCGTGCGGATGGGCATCCCCGATACAATCGTGACGCACGGCGATGCCAAGCTGCTGCTGGCCAAGTACGGCCTGGACGCCGACGGCATTTACACTCGCGTTAAAGAGAGCGTCGAGGTCATGGATGATCGTCGCGCCAAGCGACAAAGGGTACAAATCTGAGCTACAAATCCGGGGAATCGCTTCTTTGAGGGTTCTCGAAACGGGCGCGCTCGTCTCGCTTTGAAAAGAGACGAGCGCGTCGTTTTTTATGCACTATATGGTGCGAGGGCGGCATACCGTGGGGGCGCTTTCTGCATCAAAATCTTGCGGGCGAGGGCGGTTTTTCCTCCATTCAGAAAAGAGCCTCTCTCCGGGCCGCGTGTGGCCCCAGTCTTGCTGTGATTTATCGCGGTAAATTTGTCATAATGTGGTTTCGGTAACGCCTGGAAAAGAGATGGAACAGAAAAGAAAGATAGTTATTCCGCTCGGCGAAGGCTCCGAGAAGGAGGCTGGCGCGGCCACTATGCGCGCTCCTCTCTTTGACGAGGAAGCGACGATGGGCGCGCGCCCCGTAGTGCCGATTGCAGCCGCTTATCCTCCGCCGTCCACCCGTTTCCCGCTGCTCGCGCTCGTGGTCATTTTGGCCGTCAGCGCGGGCGTCGCCGGGGGATTCTTCATAGGGCTCTACAAGAGCGGGCAGAGCAGGACTGCTCCTCCTGCGGCCAGTAGCGAACAGGCTTCGCAAGCGCCCGCGCCGAAGGAGCAGCTACCGGCCACCATCGCTTCGGAGAAACCGGCTGCCCAGCCGCCGCGCACAGTGGCTACGACGGAGAACGCTTCGGCCGAGCACACGGCGCGTGATGAGAGACAAAAGCGAGATGAGGATAAAGTGTTAGCGCCCGTGGAGGTGCAGGAGCCCGCCAGGGAGAAGCGCGAGCGCGAGGAGAGAGACCGCGAGGATAGAATTATCGCGCGCCAGGAAGAGCGCGAGATGCGCAGGCAGCAGCGCCAGGAGCGCCGCCGCCGCGCTCGTGAAAGGGAAGAGGCCGATAGCGGAGACCTCAACCGGCAGATAGAACGCGGGGCGAGCGAGCTGAATCGTATCAGGGAGATTTTCGAGGGCCAGCGCCCCTGACCCGTCTTCAGGGTCTCGCTCACAAATGCCTGTTTTGGCGGTAAGGGCCGGAAGCGTCTCGGATTCGAGGAGCGCACTCCGGCCCTTTCTGCTGTAAAGTTTGAGCTGCTGTCATTCGATCTGCTGTAAAGTGTCTCGGTGATGAAGCGCGAGCGTATAGACAAGCTGCTGGTCGAGCGCGGCCTTGCACCCTCTCGGACGCGGGCGCAGGCGATGGTCATGGCGGGCATCGTGCTCGTCGCAGAGCAGCGCGTCGAGAAGCCCTCGGAGAGCTTCCCGCCCGAGGCCGAGATACGCATTAAGGGAGAGGGCTACGGGGCTGCGCGCTATGTCGGGCGCGGCGCTTTGAAGCTGGAAGCGGCGCTCAGGGAATTTCAGATAGATGTTAGCGGCCTTAGCTGTCTCGATGTCGGAGCTTCGACCGGCGGCTTCACTGACTGCCTGTTGCAGCACGGGGCGCGGCGCGTCGTCGCGGTGGATGTCGGGCATAACCAGCTTGACTGGCGGCTGCGCAGAGATCCGCGCGTAGAAGTCCGCGAAGGCGTCAATGCGCGCTATCTGAAGCCGGAGGATTTCACCGAAAAATTTGACCTCGCGGTGATGGACGTGTCCTTCATCTCTGCGACCAAGATTCTGCCCGCCGTCGTGCCGCTGTTGACTGCGGAAGCGAGTATCATTACGCTCATCAAACCGCAGTTTGAGGTCGGGCGTGGTGAAGTGGGCCGAGGCGGCATCGTCACAGACCCATCAAAGCACGCGCGCGTCGTCGAAGAGGTCAACGGCGCGGCCCGAGCGTTGGGCCTACATGTGCGCGGCTTGACGGAGTCGCCCATTCGCGGCGCGGACGGCAACACGGAGTTTCTCGCGTGGTACGGGAAAAGAGACTCTTAAGCGATGAATAGGCTGAGCGAGAGAGAGGCGCTCGCGCGTTTGCAGCGCGTGAAGGCTTCCTACCAAACTCACATCAAGCTCAATTACGAGCACGCGGCCCGAGATTGCAAGACCTGCCCAACGCGCGGCGTCTGCTGCACAGACGCGCACTTCGTCAACGTGCACATCACGCGCCTCGAAGCGGTCGCCATTCGCTTGACGCTCGAAAGAAGTCCGCGACTGACGGAAGGGGAAGTGCGCGCCGTCTATGAGAGGGCCCGCGCGGCAGTCAGTCGCTACAATTTGCGCGCAGCGGGCGAGACTTTCGGGCAGACCTTCGCCTGCCCGCTCTACGTGCCGCAGGCCGGCTGCCTGGTTCACCGCCGGGCCAAGCCCGCTCCCTGTATTCAGCATGCCTGTTACGAGTCCTGGGAGGATTTGCCGCCCGCCTCTTTGGAGACGCGCGCCGAGCATCGCATAGAACAATTGAATGGGGCCGTCTACGGCCGGGCCTGGGCCTGGCTGCCGCTCCCGCTCTGGCTCTGCCTGGTTAACCCAGCCGCAGACGGCCATGAGCTTGAGCGCCTGGCACGCCACTGGGCCAACGCGCCGGCCAAGACCGCTGTCAACTCTGCCCGCCCACGCTCAGGCTCAACAAATCGTCCGCAGCAGATTCGCAGAGCCCTGCCCGTGCTCTGAAAAGCAAGGATGAAGGCGGAATGAAAAGCAGGTTCTCTTTTATTCATCCTTCCGCCTTCATCCTTGCTCTAACGCGGTGGGCGCGGGTATCATCCGCTTCGGTCTCTTAAAGTAATCACACTGAGCGTAAACTTTTTCGGTCGGAAGGGCTTTCGATGGTCAGCTCCGCTATTCATCGTGTCGGTGTCATCGTCAAGCCGCATCAGCAGGATGCGCTGAAGACCATCTGCCGTCTCGTCGAGTGGCTCCACGAGCGCGGCATAGAGCTAGTGGGTGGCCCCGAAGTCGACCGCGAGCGCATAGAACACGAGACCGGGTGCCCCGTCGAGACGGTCGAGAGCGAGCGTTTGGGCGCGAGCGTTGATCTGATGGTCGTCCTCGGCGGCGACGGGACGATGATCGCCACGGCGCGCATGCTCGGCGACTCGGAAGTGCCCGTGCTCGGCGTTAACTACGGCAGCCTCGGCTACCTCGCCGAGTTCAAGGTTGATGAGATGTTCCCGGCGCTCATCTCCATCCTCGAAGGCGACTTCCGCCTGGACAAGCGCGTGATGCTGGCCGCCGAACTTTTTCGGGGCGAAGAGCGGCTGCTGCACTCGCGCGTCCTCAACGATGTCGTCATCAGCAAGTCGGCGCTGGCGCGCATCATAGAGTTTGAGGCCACGCTCGACGCTCAGTTCGTCAACTCTTTTCGCGCCGACGGCCTGATCGTCTCGACGCCGACGGGCTCGACCGCTTACAACCTCTCGGCGGGTGGGCCCATCATTTACCCTTCGATGAACGCCGTGGTGATTACGCCGATCTGCCCCTTCACCCTCTCCAATCGCCCGATAGTCGTCCCCGACGACGCCTTGATCGAACTCTCTTTGAAGACGCCCGATGAAGATGTCGCGTTGACGCTCGACGGGCAGGTCGGATTCCCTTTGGAGGCGGGCGACCGCGTGCTCATTAGAAAGAGCCGCACGACCTTTAACCTGATCCAGCCGACCAACAGAAACTACTTCGAGGTGCTGCGCGACAAGCTGCGCTGGGGAAGATGAGGAAGGCAATGACAAGTGACAAGTGACGAGTGACAAGATAAAAGCTCTGCTTTTGTCTTTCTCTTGCTCGTCACTCGTCACTTGTCACTCATCACTGAGGTTAAGAGATGGCTGATAAAAGGAAGCGTAGGGGGAAGCGCGGAGAGCTGGCGTCGGACGCTTTCGAGCGCGAGTTGACGACAGACCTCGACGACGAGACGCCTGACCGCCCGAAGGGAATGCCGCTGCACACGCGCATCCTGATCGGCCTCGCAGTAGGCGTCGTCGTCGGAGTCACCGTCAACGCCCTCCTGGGCGGAGACGACGCGCGCATCGTCTGGACGGTCAGAAACATTACGGAGCCCGTGGGCCAACTCTTCCTGCGACTGCTCCTGATGATCGTCGTCCCGCTGGTCTTCTCGTCTTTGGTGGTCGGCGTGGCAGGCATCGGAGACGTGCGCAAGATCGGGCGCGTCGGTGTCAAGGCGTTCGCCTATACGCTGGTCATCTCGGCTATCTCGGTCGTCATCGGCCTGACGCTCGCCAATACCATCCGGCCGGGCACGCGCATTGACGAAGCGACCAAGCAGCAATTGCAGCAACGCTACGGCACGGACGCCTCGAAGCGGGTCGAGGAGGCTAAGAAGACCGAGAACACGGATTCCGCGATGATGCAGGTCGTCAAGACGCTCATCCCCATCAATCCTGTGACGGCTGTGGCCAGCGAGACGCCGAACATGCTGCACCTGATGACGTTTGCGCTCATCATAGGCATCGCCATCACGTTGATTCCCGTGGAGGTGGCAGCACCCTTGCTGCGCGGCCTCGAAGCTCTCTATGAAATCTCGGCCAAGGTCATAGACATCATCATGAAGATCGCGCCCTTCGCTGTGGCCTGTCTTCTCTTCAATAACACTGCGCGCTTTGGCCTAGATCTCTTGCAGGCGCTCGCCTGGTTCATGGCGACTGTGCTGCTGGGCCTCGCGATACACATGTTCGGCGTCTATTCGCTCTCGGTCTATTTCCTCTCGCGCATCTCTCCGCTTGAGTTCTTTCGCCGCATCAAGACGGTCATGCTGACGGCCTTTTCGACCTCTTCGTCGAACGCCACGCTGCCGACTGCCCTGCGCGTGTCGGAGGAGAACCTGGGTGTGCCGCAGGAGATCAACAGCTTCGTGCTGACGGTCGGAGCGACGGCCAACCAGAACGGGACTGCTCTGTACGAGGGCGTGACGGTGCTTTTCATAGCGCAGCTCGCCGGCGTTGACCTGACGCTCGGCCAGCAGTTGATGGTCTGTTACCTGGCCATCCTGGGCGGCATAGGGACGGCCGGCGTGCCTTCGGGCTCGATTCCCTTCATCATCGTCGTGCTCGCAGGCATCAACAGCAGCCTGCCGCCGCTCATAGCCATCATCCTCGGCGTAGACCGCATCCTGGACATGTGCCGCACGACCCTGAACGTGGCGGGCGACATCACGGCGGCCACGTTTGTCGCCCGCTCGGAAGGCTACAAGCTGCTGACGCGTCACGAGCCGGCCATCGTTCATGCCGGTGTACAGATGCCGCCGGAGCGGCGCGGCTGAATAGAAGCGTGGCGCTCGGAAGCCTTGAGTGTACGAGAATGATTCTGCAAAGCCCTCACCGCAAACCTTCCCTCCGGAAGGGCTCGGGAAGCCGCTCGGGGCTGGAAAACAGGGCTCCACGCAGGACAAGCTCGCAGCCTCCGGGTGAGCGGAACGCAAGCTGCATAACCTCTTTCCTGCACGGCGTCGTGCCCGCCGAAGCCGCAGCCCTGTGACCGTGTGCTTAAACCGTACCCTCGCGTATTTCTTCAAACTAGCGTCACACTCTTGCAACGGCAGGCGGCGACAATTCCGAAAGACGCTTTTATCTGAGAGGATTCTGAAATGATCTTTCCGATAGGTGACGATAACTCCGACCGCACGACTGCGCCCGTCATCAACTACCTGCTCATAGCCGTCAACATCCTGGTCTTCGTCTTTCTACAGGGGCTCGGGTCGAACGACCGTTTCACTTATGCCTTTTCGACCGTGCCGGAAGAGATCGTCACGGGCCGAGACATTACGACGCCAGACCGCCAGTTTCGCAATCCCATGCCGGGGGGCGAGAACGTCCTAGTCCCCGGCCTTCAGCCGACGCCGTTTACGGTCTACATCACGCTGCTGACTTCGATGTTCATGCACGGAGGCATCGCGCACATCTTCGGCAACATGCTGTTCCTCTGGATATTCGGCGACAACCTTGAGCACAGGCTGGGCCACGGGAGGTATCTGATCTTCTATCTTGTCTGCGGATTGCTCGCCTCTTTGGCCCACGTCTTTGCGACCGTGGCGTTTGGCGGCAACACTCTGATTCCGAGCCTCGGGGCTTCGGGCGCGATCTCGGGCGTGCTGGGCGGCTACATACTGCTCTATCCGAGCCGCCGGGTGCGGGTCATCATGCTGAACTTCTTGACGGAAGTGCCGGCGTTTGTGGCCATCGGCTTGTGGTTCGTCTTCCAGTTGGTGAGCGGCCTGGGGATGCTGGGCGGCGGCTCGCAGGAGGGCGGCGTGGCCTATGCCGCGCACATCGGCGGCTTTATCGCGGGCCTGGTGCTCATCAAGTTCTTCGCCATCGGGCGCGGCGGTGGCACGGCTGCGCGCCCGGCCTATTGACAGCTTGCTCTTAATTTTGACAAGGAGGCTAGAATCCGGTAATGGCAACACAAAATGAAGCGGTCGTCTCGACGCTCAACGACCTGATCGAAACTTGCAGGGACGGGCAGCAGGGTTTTCAGACCGCCGCCGAAGGCGTCAAGTCGGGCGACCTGAAGACGCTCTTTCTGAACTACGCGCAGCAGCGCGCTCAATTCATCGCGGAGCTGCAAACGGAGGTCAGGCAACTGGGTGGCAAGCCCGAAGAGACTGGCAGCGTTGCTGGCAGCCTCCATCGCGGCTGGCTCAACATCAAGGCGGCCGTCACCGGCCAGGACGAAAAGGCCGTCATCTCGGAAGTCGAGCGCGGCGAAGATACTTCGGTCGCAAGCTACCGGGAGGCGCTCGGCAAAGAGGAGTTGCCCGCAGACATCAGAGCAATCGTCGAGCGCCAGTTGGCGGCCGTCAAGGAGGCGCACGACCGCGTGCGTGCCATAGAGCAAGCGGCTGGCGCTTAAAGCTTCCGCAGCAAGGTTTCGACGCTGAAGGGGGCTCCTCTACCCCTTCAATTAATCAATCCGGCTAACTTCACATTTCGAGACAGGGGGAAATTCAAATGAGCAAAAGCAGAGCGTTAATGGCAACGATCATGATCGTGGGAGTATTCGTCTTATTGGGCGGGCTTTCGGCCGCTCCGCAAGACAATATGAACGGGGCGAACGCCAACGGCAATACGAGCGGCAACACGAGCCGGTCTGCGAACGCCAACACGGGCCAGAGCACGATGGCCAAGTCCGCCGACGGCAAGTTCATGATGACTGCGGCCGCAGGCGGCCTGGCCGAGGTGGAGCTGGGCCGATTAGCCCTTGAGCGCGCTTCGAGCGACGCCGTCAAGCAGTACGCGCAACGCATGGTTGACGACCACACGAAGGCTAACCAGGACTTGATGCAGGTCGCTTCGACCAAAGGCATCACGCTTCCGACCGGCCCAGACCCCAAGCACATGGCCTTGATCGAGCGGCTGCGCGGCCGCTCCGGCGCAGACTTCGACCGGATGTATATCAGGGAGGCCGGCGTCAAGGCGCACCAGGACATGGAGAAGCTCTTCCGCAACGAAACGATCAAAGGCAAGGATGCTGACGTGATGGCCTTCGCCTCAAGAACACTGCCCGCCGTGCAGGAACACCTGCGCATGGCGCGCGAGCTGTCAGGCACTATGACCGGCACAGGCGGCGGCAGCAACGCCAACATGGGCGGAACCGGCGGCGGCAGTACACACGGCAACATGAATGGCAACGCCAACGGCAACCGGAACCGCAACACCAATGGCAACATGAACGGCAACGGAAATATGAACGGCAACACGAACAATGGAAATACCAATCCGTAGCCGTGTGCCCGGCTCGTTCCCGTGCCCTAATTTTCCGGCGCAGGTAATAGAAGGGGCGATGACTTTTCCTGAAAGGTCATCGCCCCTTACGTCAGCCTTCCTCTTCGCCCTCGATAGTTGCCCGCCCTCTGCGGGCTCTTGTAAGATGCCTCTAGTTTTGAAGTGTGCCGCTAAGGAGTTTTTTTAAGAATGGCGATTGCCCAGACAACTCTCCCGCCCGCGAACCGGCAGGGACTCGACATACGTTCGACGCCGCGCGAGGAGATGCGCCTCTACCCCCTGGACACGTTCCCTTACGAATACGTCGGGCGAGAGATACGCATCAATTTCGAGATACCGGAGTTCACGGCCATCTGTCCCTTCTCGGACTTTCCGGACTTCGCCGTCATCCGCATAGAGTATGTGCCCAACGAGCGTTGCATCGAGTTGAAGAGCCTGAAGTTCTACATCAACTCGTTCCGCGAGGTGAAGATTTTCCACGAGCACGTCATCAACGTCATCCTCGAAGACTTCGTCCGCGCCTGCGACCCCCTCCGCGTCGAGATCGAAGGCGACTTCCACATCCGAGGCAACATCAAAACAGTAGTCCGCGCAAGCTATAAGAAGAGCGAGCCCGGAGAATAAACGTGATGCCAGAGACCACTCTTGAAGAGATCGTAGAAGAGATGAAGGCTCTCACGCCCGAGCAGCAGGAGAAACTGCGTGAGGCGGTAAATCTGCTTGTCCCGTTGTTCTTGTTCGGTGAAATGGTCAAGATTATGGAGAAGACCCTCACACTCATGCCGGACGACATGCGGCGTTTGCGCGATGTGCTCAACACCGTCACTTTCGACTTTGCCGGGTCACAGGGCCGGGCACAGATGACGCGCAGTGTTCGCGGCAAATACGCCCATTTGCCTACCAGCAGTGAAGCTTTCGCCGCTCGTAAAGCTGAAGAGATCAGCCTTGAAGGCCGCAGGAGCAGACCGTGATCTACGTCCTTGATGCGTGCGCGATGATCGCCTTCTTAACGGGCGAGGCGGGCGCGGACGTGGTGGAGAACGCTCTGCTTGAACAAGGCAGCCAATGTATGACTCATGCCATAAATCTTTGCGAGGTCTATTACGATTTTCACCGAGCCGGTGGCGCAACGGCTGCCGACGATGCGATAGTGGACATGAGAACGCTGGGCTTGGTCGAGCGCGATGATCTTGATGAGCCCTTCTGGAAAGAGGCCGGTCGTCTCAAAGCTCAGGGGAAAATATCTCTTGCGGACTGTTTTGCCATCACACTTACCAATCGTATCGGCGGAACACTACTGACCTCTGACCATCACGAACTGGACGTGGTCGCGGCGGCTGCTATCTGCTCCATCACGTTTATAAGATGAGATCACGGGAAATATGAGCATCGAGATTATCATCATCATCGCGGCCATCATCGCTGTTGGGGTGGTGGGGCTGCTCTTTGTGACGAGGCGGTTAATGCGCCTGGTGATTCGTCTGGCGCTGGCGGGAGGTCTGCTGCTGGTGCTGTTGGTGGGCGGTTTGGCCTGGTGGTACAGGTCTGGTGTGAGCGACTCTCGGCAGAAGGAGAAGCCTGCGACGACGACGCGGCGCGCGAACTCGCGTTGAGCGGCCGGGCGCTCCTTTGGCATGCCTTTATGGGGGAAACCGACACCGATGCGGCCGATCAATTCGATGCTTCGATCAGTCGCGATAAGCTGGGCGAAGCGACCACGGGCCTCTGGCAGCGTTACAATCGCCTGCCTAGAAACGTCTTCGTCATCAGCCTCGTCTCGCTCTTAAACGATGCTTCGAGCGAGATCATTCTTCCCCTGCTGCCGCTCTTCCTGACCGCCGCTCTGGGCACGCAGCCCGCGGCCATCGGCCTCATCGAAGGCGCGGCCGAATCCGTTTCCAGTTTACTGAAGCTCTTCGCGGGATATTTCAGCGACCGATTGGGGCGTCGCAAGAGTCTTGTAGTCTTCGGCTACACGCTGGCGAGCGTGGCCCGCCCGCTCCTGGGACTGGCTTCAAGTTGGCATCAGGTCTTGGCAATTCGGCTGACGGATCGCGTCGGCAAGGGCATACGCACAGCGCCGCGCGATGCGATGATCGCAGACGCCGCGCCCCTGGAGCAGCGGGGCATGGCCTTCGGCTTTCATCGCGCGATGGATCACCTGGGCGCTGTCATTGGCCCAATACTCGGCCTCTGTATTCTGCTGCTCATTGCCGACGATCCGGATGCGCCGCACGGGGCGGACTTCACGAAAGTCTTTCTGGTGGCCTCCGTTCCGGCCCTGGCCGCTGTCCTCGTCGCGGCCTTTTGGATTCGCGAGACGCCGCGCGAGCAAAGAGTGAGCGGGGCCGCTCGGCTAGAAGTGCCGCGCCTGTCGCTCGCCGGTTTCGATGCGAACTTCAAACGCTTCCTGGCAATATTGGCGCTCTTTACGCTCGCCAATTCTTCCGACGTTTTCTTGCTCCTGCGCTTGCGCGAAGCCGGAGGCGGAGCCGTCTCGATTCTGCTGACGTGGGCCGCGCTGCACACTGTCAAGGTCTTAAGCTCGCTCGTCGGCGGCAATCTCTCAGACCGTTTGGGCCGCAAGACCCTGATCGTTTCCGGGTGGCTGCTGTACGCGGCCGTCTACGCAGGCTTCGCCTTCGTCACGTCTGTCGGGATGGCCTGGGTGCTTTTCCTGGTTTACGGTATCTACTTCGGTTTGGCCGAAGGCGCTGAGAAGGCTTTGGTGGCTGACCTGGTGCGCCCGGAGCAGCGCGGCACGGCCTATGGGTTGTATAATCTGGCCTTCGGCATAGCCGTCTTCCCGGCCTCTCTTTTGATGGGCGCGATCTGGAACTGGCGCGGAGCCACGGCGGCCTTTATGACGAGCGCGAGCTTGGGCGCAGTGGCCGCGCTGCTTCTGCTTTTGACCGTGAGCGCCAGGAGGGTAGAGGCGACAAAGCGGTCGTCTATCTGATCGGGGCGAAAGTAGAGAGACCTTTTGAATGAGCACATCCCGTTACAAACCCGTGACCACGGCCGAAGAACTGCGCGCCGAGGTTGAGAGTCTCTCGGCTCAGCCCGTCATAGGCTTCGACACCGAGACCACAGACCTAGACCCTTACAAAGGCGACCTCAGGCTCGTGCAACTGGCCGCCCCCGACGGCGTACGCATCATAGACCTCTACCGCTTCGGTCAGGGCGACTTCTCTAAACTGGACGCGCTTGAGCCACTGCGTCGGCTGCTCGCCGCGCCGCGCCCCGTCAAGATCGCGCACAATGCCAAGTTCGATGCCAAGTGGACGAAGCACAAGCTGGGCGTGGAGCTGGGCTGTCTCTTCGACACGTTGCTGGCGAGCCAGCTTGTCTCGGCAGGCGACCAGGAGGAACGCCACGGCCTCGAAGCGGTCGCGGCCCGCTTCCTCAACGAGACGATTGATAAGGCCGAGCGGTTGAGCGATTGGAAGGGCGAGCTATCGAGCGCGCAGCTCGAATATGCCGCGCGCGACGCCACAGTGCTTCTCCCGCTGCGCGAACGCTTGATCGAGCGGCTCAAGGCCGATGCCCTGCTGCGGGTCGCGCAGCTTGAATTCGAGTGCGTGCTGCCCGTGGCCGGAATCGAGCTGGCAGGCATCTTCCTGGACGAGCATCGCTGGCGCGAGCAACTGGTGCAGGTCGAGCGCAAGCGCGCCACGCTCGCCAACGAGTTGCAGGAGTTGCTGGCCGAAGAGTCAGCGCAGGGCTCCCTCTTCGGTGGGCCCACGCGCCTCGACATCAACCTCGACTCTCACGTCCAGTTGACCAGGGCTCTCAAGCGTCGCGGCATAGAAGTGCCCGACTCGACGCGCAACTGGAAGCTTCAGCCGCTCGCCGAAAAACACATCGAGATCAAAAAGCTGCTCGAATACCGCACCGTGCAGAAAGCTCTCACGAGCTACGGCGAAAACATCCTCGAAGAGATCAATCCCGTGACGGGGCGCATACACGCCAACTTTCACCAGATCGGCGCGCCGACGGGCAGAATGGCCTGCACTTCGCCCAACATCCAGCAGGTGCCGCACGCCGTCGAGTATCGCCGCTGCTTCCGCGCGCCCGAGGGCAGGAAGCTCGTCATCTCCGATTACTCGCAGATAGAGCTGCGCATCCTCGCCGACTTTACGGGCGACAAGGGGTTCGTCGACGCCTTCAATTCCGGCGCAGACCTTCATCGCGTCACGGCCGCGCAGGTCTTCGATGTACCGCTGGAGCAGGTCACAAAGGAGCAGAGGGATTTCGCCAAGCGTCTGAACTTCGGCGTGGTCTACGGCATCGGCGCGCAGCGGTTTGCCATGATGACGGGCCTGTCGCTCGCGGATTCGGAAAACCTCCTGCGCCGCTACTTCTCGACCTACAAGCAGTTGGACGCCTGGCTGCGTGAGGCCGCCAACCGGGCCGTGCGCGAGCGCATTGCACGCACAGCCTCGGGCCGCCTCGCGCGCTTTCGCTTCGACCCGGAAGACCGCCAGGCCGCCTCCCTCGCCCAACGCAACGGCAAGAACACTCCCGTCCAGGGCTCGTCGGCCGACATCCTCAAGCGCGCGCTGCGCCTGCTCCACGATAAGCTGCGCGAGACTTCGGCGTGTATCGTCAATATCGTGCACGACGAGATCGTGGTCGAAGCCGATGCGGGCCAGGCCGCAGAGATCGCCAAGCTGGTCGAAGATGCTATGTGCGCGGCCGGTGAAGAGTACGTCCACAAAGTACCTGTGAAGGTGGAGACGGAAGTGGCGGACGAATGGGTGAAATAAAGGGGCGAGGGGTTTGCCCGCTGCGGCAACGGCGGTGGAGATTACCTGTTCAGGTAGCGGTCGAGCGCGAGGAAGGCCAGCCCGACGCAGATCAGTACGACTGTGCCGATCCGTGCGCCGCCAACCGGATTCATCCCCCTGCCTCGCGGCGTGAGCCCTAAGAAGACCAGCACGCCGAGGATGATAAAAGCGACCCCGAGCTTGAAGAAGAACTCCTTGAACTGCTCTTTATCGAAAGCCATCTTTGCCGCCGCAGACCTCTCTCTTCGCTTCTTTCAATCACCTGCCTGTGCTTCTTCGACCGCCGGGCGAACGCTTGCGCGCCCGCGCCAGATGAGATAGACGGGGAAGCCCGTAAGGACGAGCAGAAAGCCTATGCCGGAAGTGAGGCGCGCGAGCCAGACCAGGTCTAATATTAAAAGCGTCGCCAGCAGTATGTAGACGACCGGCACAAAGGGGTAGCCGAACGTGCGATAGGGGCGCGGGGCTGTCGGCGCTTTACGGCGCATACGAATGACTGCGGCGACCATCAATCCGTAAAAGACCAGGTCGGCCGGAATGATGTATTCGAGCAACTGGTTATAGACGTTGCCGTAAGTTGTGGCCCCGTTCGCCGACACGGTCACAGTGCGAGGCAGCGTCAGAAGCGAGGCCCAGACTCCTTGCACCAGGAGCGCGACGTGCGGAACGTGGCGAGTGTTGACGCTCCCGACCGCGCCGAAAAATAGCCCGTCACGCGCCATCGCGTAGTAGACGCGCGCGCCCGCCAGAATCAGACCGTTGTTGCAGCCGAAGGTCGAGACCATGATTGCCACGGCCATCAGGACTGTGCCCGGCCGGCCGAAGACAGCCTGCACCATCGCCGTTGCGATGCTGTTCGGCGGCTTCTGCATCACTGCAAGCGGAAGCGTCACAGAGTATGCAAGGTTCGCCAGAAGGTAGAGCGTGACGACCGTGGCGCAGCCGATCAGAAGCGCGCGCGGTAGATTGCGCCCTGGCTCGCGGATTTCGCTGCCCGTAAAGGTCACGTTGTTCCAGGCCGACTGCGCGAAGAGCGGCCCGGTCATCGCGCGCCCCAGCAGCATCAAGAGCGCCAGGGCCCCGACGGCCTCAAGGCCCGGCTGCGCCGCTTGCGGATTCCAGCCGTTGGCCCACGGGTTCCACCAGGAGGAAGTGTAAGCCGCGCTTCCGTAGTTCCAGCCGAGCACGAGCCCTACCAGAATCAATCCGAAGAGCGCGGCCGTCTTGGCGAAAGTAAAAGTGTTCTGAATGAGCTTGCCCGTCTTGAGCCCGCGCGTGTTGACGAAGGTCAGCAGCAGGATCAGCAGGATGGCCGTCAACTGCTCGGTCGAGAGGCTCAGGGCGTAGTTGGCTGTGACGTGGCGGGGCGCGATCAGGTAACGATCAGTCGCAACCTGCGGCACGATCACGCCCGTAAAGCGCGCGAAGGCGACGGCGACAGCCGCAATCGTGCCCGTCTGAATCACCAGCAGCAGCGACCAGCCGAAGAGAAACCCGAGGGCCGGACTGTAGGCTTCGCGCAGGAAAACGTACTGGCCTCCGGCGCGCGGCATCATCGCCGCCAGCTCCGCGCAGCAGAGCGCGCCCGTAATCGTCAACACTCCGGCGAGCGCCCACGCCACGAGCAGCCAGCCGGGCGCGCTCACCAGCCGGGTTGATTCGGCCGACGCGATGAAGATGCCCGACCCGATCATCGAGCCGATGACGATCATCGTCGCGTCCGTCAAACTCAGGCCGCGCACGAGCCCCTGCTGCTGTGCGTCCCCGTCTGTCTGTTTGCTCTCGGGCATGCGGTCAGCGTTTCGGGAAAAGAGAAGAGCAGCCGGACGGGAAGGCACGCTTCGGTAAAAGCTGTACACCCCCGGCTCGCTGCTCTTCGGAAAGCTTTCCTGGTCTCTCGGCCGACTCTCTCAGGCTTTGATCTTGTCCGGATTCTTACGCGCGATCTCGTCGGCCTTGCGGTGCAGGTCTTTGGCTTCGTTGAGAAGCTTCTTGTAATCGGCGTAAGCCTTGCGGAAATCGGCAATCGCCTTCTTCTCTGCGTCGCCGCCCTTGCCGAAGTTGTCGCGCTCGATGACGGCTGCCTCGCGGAGCTTCTTGAAGGCGTCCACCTGTTTGCGAAACGCCTGGGCCTTGAGCGCGAGGTATTCCTTGTAGGTCGCGTCGGTCTCGATCTTCGAGGCGCGGTCGATCTTGTCAACGGCGCTCTGGCCGCGCTCCAGGCCCTTGTCTATGGCCTCTATGGCTTCGTTCAGTTGTTTCTTGACCTCGGCGGCGTCGTTGGCGTTCTCCGCCTGGTTGATCTTACTGACTCTGTCTTCGTTTTCGTCCTGAATTTTTTCGACGGCGTCGAGGTCGTCTTTGGCTTCCTGGACGAGTTTGTTGACTTCGCCGCCGCCCTTGTTGCCGAGGTTTTTGAGTTGGCTACAGGCGAGGGCAAATGAAGCGAGCAGTAGCAGCGCCAACGCGGCGTTGGCCCGCCCCTTCCGGTTCAGCATATGCTTGATGGTTCCTTTCAATTCGGGTTCAATTAAAACGTGAAAGCGCAAGATGTCGGGCGGGATATTGAACCTTCGGGTTGGCGGCTGTCAAGCAAAATGCAGACGGCCGGAACTCTGTTCTTGACAGCCCGCCGAGTGTCACATAGTCTAATAGTTTGAAGGTGCTGAGGGCGTGCCGAGCACCACTCCTGCCTGATCGAGCTGAAGCCACAACCGCCGTAAACATTTTTAGAGTCACATGATGAAAGAAGAGATCACCAAGCTAATTACCACTAAACGTGCGCAAATCGGGGTCATCGGACTGGGCTACGTGGGGCTGCCGCTGCTGGTGGAGTTCGCCCGCCACGGCTTTTCGGCCACGGGCTTCGAGGTGGACGAGCACAAAGCCGCAGAGATCAACGCCGGGCGCTCCTACATCGGCGATGTCTCAAGCAGCCTGGTCGCCGAACAGGTCAAGGCCGACCGCTTGCGCGCGACCACGGACTTCCGCTACCTGAAGGACTGCGACTCGATCATCATCTGCGTGCCGACGCCGCTTCGTAAGACCAAGGAGCCGGATGTCTCCTACATCCTGGCCGCCGCCGAGCAGATCACCAAGAGCCTCCGGCGCGGGCAGTTGGTCGTCCTGGAATCGACGACCTATCCGGGCACGACCGACGAAGTCTTGCTGCCGATGTTTGAAGGGACGGGCCTCAGGCTCGACGAAGATTTTCTGCTCGCCTTCTCGCCCGAGCGCGTAGACCCCGGCAACCCGCAGTTTCAAACTCATAACATTCCGAAGGTGGTGGGCGGCTGCACGCAGGATTCTACGGAAGCGGCCGCGCAGCTCTATTCGCAGATCGTTAATGAAGTGCATGCTGTCAGTTCGGCGCGCGTGGCCGAGGCGGCCAAGCTTTTGGAGAACACCTTCCGCGCCGTCAACATCGGGATGGCGAACGAGATGGCCCGCCTCTGCTACGCACTCAACATAGACACCTGGGAAGTCATCCGCGCGGCGGCCACCAAGCCCTTCGGCTTCATGCCCTTTTATCCGGGCCCTGGGATTGGCGGCCACTGCATCCCGCTCGACCCGCACTACCTTTCCTGGAAGGCCCGCCAGCACGGCTTTGATTCGCGCTTCATCGGCCTGGCCGAAGAGGTCAACTCGCGCATGCCCGAGCATGTCGTGACGCTCGTGGTGGACGGCTTGAATGACGAGCGGAAGGCTTTGAAGGGCGCGCGCGTGCTGCTGCTGGGCGTCGCTTACAAGAAGGACATCAACGATGTCAGGGAGAGCCCGGCGCTTTCGATCATAGACCGCCTCAGAGTGAAGGGCGCGCAGGTGCGCTATCACGACCCCTTCGTCGAGGAGGTGCGTTTTGACGACGCGCACACGGACGGGAGCGGCGAGGCGCTGCGCTCGGTCGAGCTGACGGACGAAGAACTGACGGCGGCCGACTGTGTGGTGATCGTCACAGATCACAGCGGTATTGATTATAAACGCGTGACGGCTCTGACTTCGCTTATCGTAGATACGCGCAATGCCTTGAGCGGAGAGTTGCGGCGCGCGAGCCGTGCGCGCATCATTAGATTGTGATGCTCAAAGTCCTAAACGTGGTGGGCGCGCGGCCCAACTTTATGAAGGTCGCGCCCATTGTCGAGGCTATGAAGCGGCGTGAAGCGGAGTTCATGCCGCTTCTGCTGCATACGGGCCAGCATTACGACGAAGGAATGTCAGAGGCTTTCTTTCGCGACCTGCGTTTGCCGAGGCCGGATGTCTACCTCGGCGTAGGCTCCGGCACACACGCCGCGCAGACGGCCGCCGTGATGCAGAGCTTCGAGCCGGTCGTCACGCGCGAGCGGCCCGATTGGGTCGTCGTCGTCGGCGATGTCAATTCCACCTTAGCCTGTGCCCTGGTCTGCGCCAAGCTCGGCATACGGGTGGCCCATGTCGAAGCGGGCCTGCGCAGCCGCGACCGCACCATGCCGGAAGAGATCAATCGCATCCTGACAGACCAACTGGCAGACCTGCTGCTCACGCCTTCGGAAGACGCCGACCGCAACCTGATAGCCGAAGGCATCCCCCCAGAGCGCATACGCTTCGTCGGCAACGTAATGATAGATTCGCTGTTTAGCCAGATGGACGCGGCCGCGCGCTCTACTGTGCGCGAAGATTTGGGAGTTGCCGGGCAGGATTACGCGACCTTGACGCTTCATCGTCCCTCGAACGTGGACGAGCGCGCAACCTTCTCGCGCATCCTGGACGCGCTTGAGGCGATCAGCCGCCGCCTGCCCATCATCTTCCCCGTCCACCCGCGCACGCGCGCGCGCATCCGTGAGTTCGACCTCGCAGACCGCATCGCCAGCCTTCCGAACCTGCGGCTCATAGACCCCCTGGGCTACCTCGATTTCCTGCGCCTTTACAGCGGCGCGCGTCTAGTCCTGACCGACTCCGGCGGCATACAGGAAGAGACTACTGCGCTTTCCATTCCCTGCCTGACCTTACGCGAAAACACCGAGCGCCCCGTGACGGTCGAGCTTGGAACCAACCAGATAGTCGGCACGGACACGGCGAAGATCACTAAGGCCGCGTTCTCTGCGCTCGATTCCCCGCGCGAGGAGACGAAGCGCCGTAGCGCCCCGCCGCTCTGGGACGGTCACACGGCCCCGCGCATTCTCGACGCACTGCTCGAAGGGATGAGGGATGAGGGATGAGGGATGAAGAAAAGAAATACCCGTCATTCATCCCTCATCCCTCATCCCTCATCCCTAAAGTTCGTCGTGCGCTGCGCGGAGAGGTAGACGCGCGCACTGTTGCTCTTGAGACCGTAAGACGCGTGCGCGCGGCGCTCAGGCAGAGGCGCGAGCGCGCAAGCCTTGAGCAGCTTGCCGGCGAGCCAGCCCGCCTCCGGCCCCGTTACGCGCGCCTTTCTTCCTCCGAGCTGCTTGAGCATTTTCGCCGCCGCGGCGCGCCCGGCTTTCTGCCCGGCTTCCAGACGGCGGCGCGCACCGCTCGTCTTCAGCGAGAGCTTTTCCCCGACGAAACGGAGCGGCTCATCGCTCGCGGCAACAGTATCGTCGAGCAACATCGCTGGTCTCTGCTGGGCTACGGCGAAAAAGAGTTCGGGGAGAAGATAGACTGGCTGCGCGACCCACTGTCGGGCGCACAGTGGCCGCTCGTCTATCACGCGGACATCACTTTGGCGCGCGGCGACGGCTCGGACGCGCGCGTCCTGTGGGAGCTTAACCGCATGGGCCAGCTCGTCACGCTCGGGCGCGCTTACAGTGTGACCGGCGACGAGCGGTTCGCGGAGGAGTTTTTCGCGCAGTGCGAAAGCTGGGCGCAGCAGAATCCTTTGGGAGTGGGCCCAAACTGGGCCTGCGCTATGGAGGTGGCGTTGAGGGCGATAAATTTGCTCGCCGCTTTCGAGCTTTTCCGTCACTCGCCGCTTCTTTCGGCAGAGAGGCTCTCGCTTCTGCTCAAGCTCCTCCAACAGCACGCCGGGCACATCCAACGCAATCTGGAATTCTCTTACATCGCGACGAGCAATCATTACCTGTCGGACGTGGTGGGCCTGCTGTGGCTGGGAATCATGCTGCCGGAGATGGAGGGGGCGCGGGCGTGGCTTGACGCGGGGCGGCGCGAGTTGCTCAGAGAGCTGGACAAGCAGGTGCTCGAAGACGGCGCGGACTATGAAGCTTCGACCGGCTATCATCGTTTCGTGCTTGAGCTGTTTCTTTACTCCTTCATCCTCTGTCGCGCCAACGACGTTGTGCTCGGCTCAGCCTATGCAGGCAAGGTGCGCGCGATGCTCGAATACGTGCGCGCGTACCTTCGCCCCTGCGGCCGCGCTCCGCTCATAGGAGACACTGACAGCGGGCTGGTCTTGCCTCTCAGAGAGCACGCGGCAGACGATCACGCTTACCTGCTCGCGCTCGGCGCGGCCGCCTTTAAGGAGCCGCGCTTCAAGACGAGTCGTTGGCCCATGCCGGAAGAGGTGTTGTGGTTCCTCGGCGACGAAGGTGTGAGCGATTACGAGAGCCTCTGTGCCGAAGGCGACGACGCTCAGTCGCAAGGCTTCCCAGTAGCCGGAACTTTCGTCATGCGCGAGGGCGACCTGTACCTGCTCTGCAACGCGAGCGGGAGCGGAGTCGGCGGGCGCGGCTCGCACGGCCACAACGACGCGCTCAGCCTTGAAGTGTCCGCTTGTGGGCGCAGCCTTATCATAGACCCCGGCACATACGTCTACACGGCAGACCTCGGCGAGCGCCACCTGTTTCGCTCCACGCGTTATCATTCGACGGTGGAAGTGGACGGCGCTGAGCAGAACACCACGCGCGCGTCTTTGCCGTTCGTCATCGGGGACGAGGCGCGCCCGCGCGTCCTGAGCTGGGACACAAAACCTGAGCGCGACAGCCTTGTGGCCGAGCATTACGGCTACACGCGATTGGGCGAGCCCGTGACGCATCGCCGCTCCGTTCTCTTCGAGAAGCGCGAGAGATTCTGGAAGATAGAGGACGCGCTGGCGGGCTCGGGCGAGCACACGTTTCGCTTTTACTGGCACTTCGCCGGGGGGCTGGAATTGACCGTGGGCGCTGACAAAGTCCTGCGCGCCTGCGATAAGATAACGGGCGCGCGCCTGCTGATTGCGGGCCCGGAAGGTTTCGAACCTCCCGAGATTGAGCCGCGCCAAGCCTCGCGCGATTACGGCGAGAAGCATGAGACAAGGGCTGCCTGCTGGACGCTTCAGGCTCGCGCTCCACTCGCGGCGCGCTGGTTTGTAGTGCCCGTCTGCGCGGGAGAGGATGAGAGCGCGCGCTTGGAGTCAATCCTGAGCGCCGGGTGAAAATATGAAGCCGACTATCTATCTGGCATTCGTTGACGATTGGGAGCTGAGCGGCAACGGCGCGGGCGATATTGAGGAGCTGCAATTTCGCCCGATGCGCGAGCTTGTCAAAATCTACAACGCGCACGGCCTACGCGGCTCCTTCAATGCCGAGATGATGCAGCAGTTGACGTTCCGAAGACTTCAGGCGGAACACGCTGAGCTGCGAGATTTGGCCGACCGATGGGACGAGCACGTGCGCGACGCCTTCAGGCAGGGCCACGACGTACAGCTTCACATTCATCCTCAATGGAGCGAGGCCCGATATGAGCGGGGCGCGTGGCGGCTCACGGGTGATTGGTCGATACTGAATTACGAGGCCGAAGACGCGCGCGAGATGCTCGCGGCGGGCAAAGAGTATCTGGAAAATCTCCTGCGGGCGGTTGACCCCGGCTATCGCTGCATCTCATTTCGCGCCGGAGCCTGGTGCATAGCGCCTTCGCCTCACATCCTTGAGCTACTGGCCTCGCTCGGCATCATCTTCGACATGAGCATAGTGGGCGGCCTACACTACGACACGAAGAATATCAAGCTGGATTACAAAGACTGTGAAGAGGATTTTCTCCCCTTCTATCCACGGATGGAGGACGCGCGGCGCGTCTCGACGAAGCCCGAAAAGATCATCTGCGTGCCGACCAACCATTTCTACGGATCGCGTCGCCAATCGTTGAAGCATCACGCCGAGCTAGCCTGGCGAAAGGCCAAAGGGTTGACGGGCGCGAAGAGTGCGACGGCGACGAAGGATGTCCGAAGCGTCGAAGCTTACGGGCAGGAATGGGCCCAGACCGCGCACGCCTCTGCGTGGACGCGCATCTACGAGAAGGGCATCGTGCCCTATCTCAGAGGCAAGCACCTGATCTCAGACCTGGCCCAACTGGATTACGCGCTGCTCCGAGAGATGCTTCAATCCATTAGACGGCGCGCACGCGCAACGGGGCTTCGGCAAGTCCCGGTCATTCTTGAGAACCACACGAAAGACGTGCGCGACTTCTCGCACATCAAGCGCTTTGTCGGCGATGTCGCGCGCGCCGAAGACATACGCTGCGTGACGCTGACGGAGTTGGCCCAGGGGCTTCGGGCCGGGCAGTTCCAGATCAGGACGGCAAACACTTAATCGAGGGGGGAAGCGGTGCGCCTCCCGGTAAAGTAGGATAAACTGTGTGGCTCGCAAAACAGCTCGCGGAGTAGATAACGAATGCCAGGCAGCGAAACGAGCGACAGAATATTGCAGGCCATCTATCGCGCCGTGGACGCGGTGAACGAGGAGCGCCCAAAAGATCAAGGGCTTCAGAAGTCTCCGCAGACGACCCTTTTCGGCAAGGGCGGCCAGTTGGATTCGCTCGGGCTCGTGAGCTTTATCGTCGAGGTCGAGCAGCAGGTCGAAGAGGAGCTTGGCGTCTCCATTACGCTCGCCGACGAACGGGCCATGTCGCAGCAGAAGAGCCCCTTCCTGACCATCCGGTCGCTCGCCGATTACGTCTCGCTCCTTGTCGAAGAAAATGAAGCAGGAAAACGATAAGCCGGTCATGCTCATCACGGGAACGAGCCGTGGCATCGGCAAGTACCTGGTCGAACATTATCTCGCCAGAGACTTCTGTGTGATCGGCTGTAGCCGCAGCCCCGCAACGCACGAACCCGTGGGCGGCTACCAACACTTTCAACTGGATGTCTCGGACGAAGTGGCCGTGAAGATGTTGTTCGCGGAGATCAACAGGAGCTTCCGCCGCCTTGATGTCCTGATTAACAACGCCGGCATTGCTTCGATGAACCACATGCTGCTGACTCCGGCGCAAACGGCCAGGAATATTCTTGAGACCAACTTCGTCGGGACTTTCCTTTTTTGCCGTGAAGCGGCGCGGCTCATGAAGCGGAAGGGTTTCGGCCGCATCGTTAATTTCGCGACCGTCGCCACGCCCCTGCGGCTCGAAGGCGAGGCCGTCTACGCAGCCTCGAAGGCCGCCGTCCTGAGCTTCACCGAGATCATCGCGCGCGAGCTGGCTCCGTTCGGCATCACGGCGAACACCGTTGGCCCAACGCCCATTCGCACCGACCTGATTCGCTCAGTCCCGCCGGAAAAGATCGAGCAGCTTGTCGAGCGCCAGGCCATCAAGCGCCTGGGCGAGATGAGGGATGTCGCCAACGTGATAGACTTCTTCATTCGGCCCGAGAGCGATTTCATCACGGGGCAGGCGATTTTTCTGGGTGGCGTCTGATGTTCATTGATTTCCTGTTGGAGCGCATGCGAGAGCGCGCCGGGGCGGACGCGATTATCTGGAAAGATCACGCCTACTCGTACGGCTGGCTTGAGGAACGCGTGCGTCATTGGGCCAACCGGCTCGAATCGGAAAGCGTGGAGCGCGGCGCGGTCACACTTCTCGAAGCAGATTTCTCGCCCAACTCGGTCGCGCTCTTCCTGGCCCTCACAGAGCGCGGCTGCATCCTGGTTCCCTTGACGCAGGCCGTGCGGGCCCGCAAAGAAGAGTTCGCAGAGACGGCGCACGCCGAAGTTTCGATTGTCATCGGCAGCGATGACAGCGTCCGCTTTGAGCGATTGGAGAGGCGCGCCGCGCATCCGCTCTATTCGAGGTTGCGCGCCGCAGGGCATCCGGGGCTCGTCCTCTTCTCCTCCGGCTCGACGGGAGAAAGCAAGGCCGCAGTGCATGACCTCGTCGGCCTGCTGGAAAAGTTTAAGGTTCGCCGACAAAGGCTTCGCACCATAACCTTCCTGCTCTACGACCACATCGGCGGCGTCAACACAATGCTCTACACGCTGTCGAACACGGGCTCGATAGTGACTGTCGAGGCGCGCACGCCCGACGAAGTGCTGCGCCTGGTGGAGAAGTATTCGGTCGAGCTGTTGCCGACCTCGCCGACCTTCATCAACCTCATCCTGCTCAGCGAAGCCTACAGCCGTCACAGCCTTCGGTCGCTCAAGACGATCACCTACGGCACGGAGCCGATGCCGGAATCGACGCTCAAACGCTTTCACGAACTCTTCCCGCAGATCAAGCTGCTGCAAACCTACGGCCTTTCGGAAGTCGGCATCCTTCGCTCGAAATCGAAAAGCTCCGACTCGCTGTGGGTCAAGGTGGGCGGCGAAGGCTACGAGACGAGAGTGCGCGACGGGGTCTTGCAGATCAAGGCGCGCTCGGCCATGCTCGGCTATCTCAACGCGCCGAGTCCGTTCACAGAGGACGGCTGGCTCAACACGGGCGACGCCGTCGAGGTGGACGGCGAGTACCTGCGCATCCTGGGAAGGCGAAGCGAGCTGATTAATGTCGGCGGCGAGAAGGTCTACCCGGCCGAGGTCGAGAGCGTCATGATGGAGCTGGACTCGGTGGCCGAAGCCACAGTCTACGGGGAGCCGAACCCGATCACGGGCCAGATAGTCTGCGCTAACGTGACGCCTGCGCGCCCCGTTTCGGAGCCGCGCGAGAAGAAAGAGCTGGTCGCCGCCATCAAGCGCCACTGCCGCGCGCGGCTGCAAGCTTACAAGGTTCCCGTGAAGATCAATCTGAAGACGGAAGGGCAGCACAGCGAGCGCTTCAAGAAGGTCAGGAGATGAGCATTAAGGAGCTGGCCCGGCGCGTCCTGCCGGAAGGGGCTTTCACTTCGCTGGGCCGCGTGCAGAAACGGCTCAAGCGCGCGCGGCTCTCGCGCCTCCCCCTGCTCACGGAAGAGTTTTTTGGGCAGATTCTCGTAGATCACCTGGGGCTCGCGGCGGGCGACACGGTCTTCGTCCATAGCTCTATGGATCAGCTCAACCTGGGCTTTCCTTTCTACAGGGCGCTCGCGCTGCTGCAACAGGCGGTCGGGCGCGAAGGCACGCTTCTTTTCCCGACCTACCCGCAACTCTCTTCCTACGAATTTCTCTCGCGCGGCGAGACGTTCGATGTCCGCCGGACTCCTTCATACACGGGCATCCTGACGGAGTTCGCGCGTCGCCAGCGCGGCGCTCTGAGGAGCCTGCATCCGACCAAATCGGTCTGCGCCACGGGGCCGGGGGCGCAAGAGCTGACGAGCGCGCACCAGCTCTCTCCCTACCCGTACGACTCTTGCAGCCCTTACTATAAGCTCACGCAGCACCGGGGAAAGATCGTCGGCTTAGGGGTCTCGACCGCCAATCTCTCTTTCGTGCATTGCGTAGACGACGCGCTGAAAGAGGATTTCCCTGTCCGTCCTTATCACCCGGCGCTTTTTGCCGCGCAGTGCATCAACTATGATGGAGAGCTTGTGAGGGTCGAGACCTACGCGCACGACTTGAAGAAGATGAAGCACGACATCCCCGCCTACATGCGCGCGCACGTCACGGCGGAGGCGTGCCGGGATTTGAAGCTCAAGGGACGGAAGTTTTTTCGGGCCGATGCCGCGCGCCTCTTCGACGAGATGCTGCGCCTGGCCCGTGCCGGCGTCACGATCTATCCGTCTTCGGTCTACGAAAAGAGTGCGAAGAAAAATTAATAGGCGAAAATAGATGTGCGGTATTTGCGGAGTGTGGGAGTACGGGGCGGCAGAGGGGCGCGTTGAGCGTTCGCTCGTCGAGCGGATGCGCGACGAGATGCAGCATCGCGGGCCGGACGACGCGGGCGAGCTGCTCTTTGACGACCGTCGCGGCGGGCTTGGCTTTCGTCGTCTCTCGATCATCGATCTTTCCGAAGCCGGACACCAGCCCATGCGCGGCTGCACGGGTGACGTGTGGCTCGTCTTCAACGGCGAGATTTATAACCATGCGCGCTTGCGCGAAGGCTTGGAAGAGCGCGGGCACACTTACGCTTCGCGCACCGACTCCGAAACAATCCTTCATCTTTACGAAGAGCGCGGGCTGGATTTCGTCCACGACATAGAGGGCGATTACGCCATCGCGCTCTGGGACGCCCGCAGCCAGCGCCTAGTCCTGGTGCGCGACCGCATAGGCGTCAAGCCGCTCTACTTTTACCGGCGCGACGGTCGTTTCCTCTTCGGCTCGGAGATCAAAGCCATCCTCAGGCATCCTGCCGTGTCGGCCGAGGTTGACGAGGAGGCGCTCTATCATTACCTGACTTTCCTGACGACGCCCGCGCCGCGCACCCTCTTTCGCGGCATAGAGAAACTGCCGGCCGGTCACATGCTCACAGTCGAGCGCGACGGCACAGCCCGTGTCACGCAGTACTGGGACGCGCTGCCGCCGGAAGAGAGCGCCGCCGCCGCTGCCAATGCGCGCCGGGACGAAGAAGAGCACAAGCACGAGATATTGCGGCTGCTTCGCGCTTCGATCTCGAAGCGCATGATGTCTGACGTGCCCTTCGGCGTCTTTCTCTCCGGCGGGGTGGACTCTTCGGCCAATGTCGCCCTGATGGCAGAGCAGATGTCGCGGCCCGTCGAGACCTTTACGGTCGGATTTCGCGACCAGGAATACTTGAACGAGCTGGAAGGGGCGCGCCGCATCGCCCGCGACTTCGGAACCAATCACCATGAAGTGATGATCGGCGAAGAGGAGATGCAGAGCTTTTTGCCCGAGCTTGTCTTTCATCAGGACGAGCCGATTGCCGATCCCGTCTGCGTGCCGCTCTATTACGTCTCACGGCTTGCGCGCGAGTCCGGAACCATAGTCGTGCAGGTGGGCGAAGGCTCGGACGAGATATTCAGCGGCTACGACAAGTACGTGCAGTACCTTCGCATCTACGAGCGGTTCTGGCGCAGGGCCGAGCGCGTGCCCCTCTTGGCCCGCCGCATGGCTTCTCGCCTGACGCGCCCCGCCCTGGAAGCCACGGGCAGGAAGCGCGTCGCGATAGAGCTGATTCGCCGCCTCGGCGCGGACGAGCCGCTCTTCTGGGGCGCGACCATTATCTACGACGAATCGTTCAAGCCGCGCGTGCTCTCAAAAAGTATGCGCGAGCGTTTCGCCGGGCGCTCTTCGCTCGAAGCCGCGAGCCCCTACCTGGATCACATAGAGCGCCTGCGGCCCGACTCGGATTTCCTCTCGCGCATGACCTACCTGGAACTGAAGCTGCGGCTGCCGGAGCTTCTGCTGATGCGCGTTGACAAGATCACGATGGCGACTTCCGTCGAAGCGCGCGTCCCCTTCCTCGACCATCATCTTGTAGAGTATGCGCTCGCGCTGCCGCGCGCTTTGAAGGTCGAGGGCACGAGCGGCAAGCACATCCTGAAGCGGTCGCTCGAAGAGATACTGCCGCGCGACCTGCTCTACAGTCCGAAGCGGGGTTTTGGCGCGCCCATACGCGAGTGGTTTCGTAACGGCCTGGGCGGGTGGTTCGACTCACACCTGCTCAACTCGCGCATGCGCCAAAGGGATTACTTCGATTACCGTTTCATCGCGCGCATGCTCGAAGAGCACCGCCGCGCCACTCACGATTGGAGCTTTCACCTCTGGTGCCTGCTCAACCTGAGCCTCTGGTACGAACGCTGGATAGAGCCCAGTTGAGATGTGTGAGCGAGCGCAGGCAGACTGAAGATGATTTTGATGCCGGACGAGGCCATACGGAAAGATGATACGCATGGGAGCGGGGCGCGGCGGCGCTTCCGCCTGCACGTCGCGTGGACGGTGGGCGCGCGGTTGTTGATGACCGCCAATAGCGTCGTCGCGGGTGTGATCGTCGCGCGCTGGCTTGGTGCAGAAGGCTTAGGCTCGCTCGCCGTGCTGAACGTGATGGTCGCGACGGTCGTGCAGTTGAGCAGCGCCGGGCTGCCTTCGGCCAATACCTATTTCATCTCGCGCGAGCGGGGAAGGCTCGCGGCCGCCAGCCTCAACTCGCTTCTCTTCGCGCTCGCAGCGGGAGGGGCGCTCTCACTGGCGGTCACGCTGCTCGCCCTGTGGAGGCCGACCGTGTTCAGCTCCATCCAGCCGCAGCTAGTAGCCGTCGCCGCCCTTTCGATTCCGTTCCAGTTAATCGCCGTGCTCGGCCTCAACATTTTTCTGGCCCTCGGCCGAGTTGACCGCTTCAATCTCTTAGACCTCGCCAGCCAATCCTTCGTCCTCTTGAACGCGGCGCTGGCGGTCGTCGTCCTCGGCCGTGGGCTGTGGGCGCTCGTCTCCCTGAACACCGCTGCGAGCATCCTTGTCGCCCTTTTGATCGTGTGGATGATCGGCCGCCAGGTCGCTTTAGAAAAAGAGAGGCGCGCCCCGGCGCGCTATCGCCCGAGCGCGCGGCTCTTTGGAGAGATGCTGCGTTACGGCCTGAAGTTCCACGTCTCGATCCTGGCGAGCATCCTGATCTTTCGCGCAGACCTGCTGATCGTCAACCATTTTCGGGGAGCGGGTGAGGCCGGCGTCTACGCCGTGGCGTCGCAGGTGGCGATGATGTTGATACTGTTGCCGGGCGTGATCGGGACGCTGCTGATGCCGCGCGCCGCGTCGGAGCGCGACGAGCGCGGCGAGCTGACCATGCGTGCCACCAGACACACGGCCTTTGTGATGCTCTTTATCTGCGGGCTGGCTGCTCCTGCCAGCTACGCGCTCCCGCTTCTTTACGGCCGAGCCTTCACGGACGCGACGATACAGTTATTGATATTGTTGCCGGGCGTCTACCTGGTCGGCATAGAGGCCGTGCTGGTTCAGCATTTCAACAGCACCGGATTACCGGCCGCGATTCCTGTTTTCTGGTTGACGACGCTTTTGGTCAACGTCGCGCTCAACCTGGCGCTCGTGCCTGCGTTCGGCGCGCGTGGCGCGGCCGTAGCTTCCACCGTCAGCTACGCGTTGATCTTCGTGCTGGTCGCGTCGCTGTTTCGCATGAGGACGGGCAATCGCCTCTCCACGACGCTCGTGCTGCGCGGCAGGGAGTTGCGCGAGCTGCTCACGGCGTCTCGCGCGGGGGCTTCTTCGCGGTAAGGACGGATGAAGGAACAGGGCCAGACAGAGCGCGAAAACCTGTGGGGATATGCCAAGCGCCTGCGCTTCGTGCGCGAGGTGATCGCGGATGCTTTTCCTGGGCGTGAGGCGGGCGCGTTGCGCGTGCTCGACGTGGGTTGCGGGAACGGCTCGCAGTTGGCCCTGCCGCTCATCTCCGAAGGCTTTCGTCTGACGGGAGTGGACACGGACGAGCGTTCGGTTGAGCACGCCAGGCGATTGGCCGGAGCGGCTCGGAACGCGCGCTTCGTGTGTGGGCCCATCGAAGAGCTTTCCCGTGAGGAAGAGTTCGACGTAGTAGTCCTCTCTGAAGTCTTGGAGCACATGACTGAGCCCGGCCGTTTGCTCGAAGCGAGCGTCCGCCGCATGACCGAAGACGCTGTGCTGATCGTGACCGTGCCGAACGGTTACGGAGAGTTCGAGCTTGACTCGTGGATGTTTCGTGCGCTGCGGTTGCAGAGAGTGGTGGACGCGCTGGCGCGAAACAGCCGGCCCGTCATGGCGGCCACCGACAATCATGAGAGCGGGCATGTGCAGTTCTTTACCCGCCGCCGCCTCTGCGAGCTATTCAGGCAATGCGGGCTCACGGTCTTCCGCACGGAGGCTTCGGTCTTTCTTTCGGGGCCGCTCGTGGGCCATACGCTGGCGCGCTCTCAAAGCTTCATCGAATGGAACGCGCGCATCACGGACAAGCTGCCGATGCTCTTGTCGAGCGGTTGGTACTTTGCCCTCCGGCGACAAGCAGGGAGCAGCGCGGCCCGCTCCGGTAGTCCTGCCGTATGAAAGTCGTCTTGCTTACACTGAGCGGCTCGGCGGAGCGAGCGCGCGCCAAACTGCGCGAGCTTTACGCGGCGGCCGAGATTGAAGAGGTCACGCGCGGAGAGGTCGAGCGGGGAAGCCCTGCGCGGAGGCTCGCACACTTGCGTGCGCGCAAGGCTGATGTGTTCGCCGTCATGACGGAGCGGCTCGCCTGGCAGCGCGGCCAGGACACCCTGCTCCTGTTCGGAGCCCTCGCGGGCGCGCGGCGCACGCTTCTGATGGATAGCCACGGCGCTGTGCGTGAAGAGCGTCGCGCGGAGATCATCGCGAAAGCGCCCGCGCGCCTGACGGGTGAACTGGCCGCAAGCGCAGGGGCGATAGCACGCTCGCGGAGACGCTTACGCCGCCTTGAGCGCGAAGTGGAAAGAGTTAGCGAGAATGAAGGGAAACGTGTTGGCAGCAAAGAGCAGAGCGACGACACGAGCGCGCCTTTGATCGCTTACCTGCGCGCAACTCCGGGCGCTGGCACGCAGGTCGGGGGCGCGTCGAGCCACATCAACGGCTTTATCAACGCGGCGATTGAGCGGGGCGCGCGCCTTTATCTCATCAGCAATGACAGGATCGCGGGCCTGGACGAAAAGAGAGTCCCTCTGAAGATCGTCGAGCCGGAGCCCGTGGGCTCAATGCGCGCGGCCTTCGATCTCTACAACGACCTTCTTTTCGCGCGCGGCGCGCTCGGCGAGATAGAGTGCTCTCCGCCCTCTTTCATCTACCAGCGTTACAGTCGCTTCACCTCGGCCGGTGTCGAAGCCTCTCTGCGGACGCGCCGCCCGCTCTTTCTCGAATACAACGGCTCGGAGGTCTGGGTTGGACGCTACTGGGACAGGGTTGGTATGCTCGGTCTGCTCGCGCGCTTCGAGCGTTTGAACCTTCGAGCGGCCGCGCGTATCTTTGTCGTCTCGGAAGTCGAGCGCCGAAATCTTTTGCGCGCCGGAGTCGTCCCCTCGAAGATCGTCGTCAACCCGAACGGCGTTGACGCGGAAAAGTTTCGCCCCGGCGTCGGAGGGCCAGAGGAGCGCGAGCGGCTGGGCGTTGGGCCCACCGAAACGCTCGTTGGGTTCGTCGGCACGTTCGGCCCTTGGCACGGAGTCCTGGCGTTGGCCCAAGCGATTACGCTCGTGCCGAAACGAGCGGGCATACGTTTCATGCTCGTCGGCGCTGGCAGCCTGCGCGAAGAGGCCGAGCGCGTCGTGCGTGAGGCGGGTGCTTCGGAGCGAGTCATCTTTACGGGAGTCGTCGAGCACGGGCGCGTGCCGAGCCTCCTGGACGCGTGCGACATACTGGTCTCGCCGCACGTGCCCTTAGAAGACGGCAGCGAGTTCTTCGGCTCACCGACGAAGCTTTTTGAGTATATGGCGATGGGCAAAGCAATCGTCGCCAGCCGCCTCGGCCAGATCGGCGACGTGCTCAAGCACGAAGAGACCGCGCTGCTCACGGAGCCCGGCGACGAGCGCGCTCTGTGTGAAGCGATAGTGAGGCTCTCAAACTCGCCGGAGCTTCGCCGGAGGTTGGGCCAGGCGGCCAGGCTAGAGGCCCTGGCCCATCACACCTGGGCCCATAACGCGGAGCGCGTGCTCGACGCTTATCGCTCCTGGCTGGAAGAGGGAAAGGAAAGAGCTAGAGGCAAGTGAAAGAGGCTGTGGAAACAAAAGCTGACGCGCTGCTTGAGGAAGAGAAGCGGCGCGCGCGCCATCAGTGGAGCGAAGACCCCTGCGGCGCGACCACCGCGCGCGAGCACGATCTGGGCACGCGCGCCTTCTTCGACGAAGTCGAAAGACAGCGCTACGAAGAATATGCCCCCTGGATGCCGTCCGTGATGGGATTTGACCAGTTCGAGGGGGCGCGGCTGTTGGAGGTCGGCTGCGGGATGGGGACAGACCTCTTGCAGTTTGCGCGCGGCGGCGCACGCTGCACAGGCATTGACCTCACGCCGCGCTCCATTCAGATTACCCGCCATCGCTTCAGCCTCTACGGAGAGGCTGGAGACTTCCTGCTCGCAGACGGCGAGCACCTGCCCTTCGCCGACGAGAGCTTCGACGTGGTCTATTCCAACGGAGTGCTGCACCACACGCCGGACACGGAGCACGCCGTCCGCGAAGTCCATCGCGTGCTGAAGCGGGGCGGCCTTGCCCGCGTGATGCTCTATCACCGTCACTCGCTCAACTACTGGGGCGAGATCGTCTTGCATCGCGGCGTACTGCGCGGCGAGCTGCTGCGCGGGCGCTCGCCCGAACAGATCATGAGTCGCTGGGTCGAATACTCAGAGCACGGCGGTTGCCCGCTCGTCAAAGTCTATAGCCGGAGAGAGGCCCGCGCGCTCTTCGCTCCCTTCCGCGAGGTGAAGATAGAGGTCGAGCAGTTGATCCGCAAGGAGCTGGGCCCATTCGCCCGACTCCTCTCCGAAAGCCTCTTTCGCCGCCTGTGCCGCAAGGTAGGCTGGAACGTCATCATTACGGCGAGAAAGTAATCAGTATTCAGGAGCCGGCGAAGGCCGCTGAATACTGATTACCAACAACTCCCTTTCACTATTCCTTCTTGACAACCGTCGTGCTCTCGCGCACGGTTGCCACCTTGTCGCGCGAGCGGCCGCGCGTAGCCAGCAGCACGATGGCGAGCAGCGCCAGCAGGCCGGCCACACCCAGTCCGATCCAGAGCGGGTCGATGCCCGTCGCCTGCGTTGTCGTTTGCGTCGGAGCCGCGGTCGTCGTAGTCGTCGTCTGCTTGGTGGTGCTGGTCTGCGAGCTGCTTTGAACAGGACTGCTGGTGGTCTGCGTCGAAGTCGTCGTGCTCGAATTCTGAGCGAGCGCCGCCAGCGGCGCGAAAGTTAAGCTGAGCGCGAGGAGAAGCGTGATGCGTAAGAAGCAGGGTCTAATCATGATTTTAGAGTCTCCTTCTGAATTCATTCCACCTCGGGGGAGACCGGATTTGTATCAAGCTGATACGGCCAGGGGGCTGACATCCGGAAGAGAAGCGATTTGCATGCCATATGCGAGAAGATTCTTGCCAGAAGAGGAGCCGCGTGGGCCTGTGTGGCCGCCCGTTCGTAGCATGTTAGTATGCAGCTATAGACCGTAATGTTCTCAGGAAAATCGATCATCTGCTTCGGCGGCGAGGACTGGTGGTATCACCACCCGCACTCTAAGAACCACCTGATGCGCCGCTTTGCGCGCGCCGAGAATCGCGTCATCTTCAATAACTTGCAAGCTGAGAGTATATCCCGATGAGATACGCACGAGCATTCAGCAAAATTGGCATCCCTTCGTTTTGAGTACCTCTTGAGTACCTCTGTTTCAACAAAAAAGGGGCGTCATGGTATAGCATCTTGACGCCCTCTCTTGTTGCCTGTCACCTTTCTAAGACGGTCGAATTTCCGCACCTTCATCGGTAGTGTCCAGCACAATCTGCGGCTGTTCGCTTTCCTGCGGGCGCGCGTAAGCTATCGCGCCTAGCGTCTCTACAGCTTCAAGCTGCATACTCGGTAAAACGTGCGTGTAAGTTTCCAGAGTGCGCGAAATGTCCGCGTGTCCGAGCCGTTCACTAACAGCTTTCACATTGACCTTACGTGCTATTGCCAGCGTTGCCATTGAATGGCGCATCGTGTACAGACGATATGCCTTCGGGTCTAGCTGGATGCCCTTAACGATTTCGCGGAAAAGGTCAGTCAAAAGATACTGGTAAATCGGCTCGCCTGTTTGGTTCGGGAAAACCAGCTACACGCTGAACCCTGATATGTGGCGGGTTGTCGTCAAGATGAAGGTCGGAGAATTGAAGCCCTAAGTATTCTTCGGGGCGCATCCCCGTTTCGTAAGCGACGTGAAAGATACAGCCGTAAGGGATTCTCAATGGACGCCCTGGCTGATACTCTTTCCACTTTTGGAAGAACTGACGAATCTGCTGTTCAGAGAACGTCACCATCTTTTGTCGCGGCGGTTTGCGAACCGTTACGTTTTCCATCGGATGACGGGTTAACTCGCCAGTTCTCACGCCCCAATTAAAAGCCATGCGTAAGTGAACGTGAACGCGCTGAAGTACAAGCCCTGAATGTCTGCGGCGGTGATACTGCGGACTTTCTTGTAACCGAGAAAAGGATAAACCCACGCCTTAAACGCTCTCGTCACTTTGCCGTGAACATAAGCCTTAACTCTGTGAGCGTGTGCTTCGCTCAAGAATCTTTCAATAAAAGCGCGGAGAGTTTCGTTAGTGTCAACGATGCCTTTACCACGATTCCTCTGCGCCACGACGCGCGCCAAGTCCGCGTCAGCTTCTTTCAGCGTGCGCCATGTTTTCTTGTATCGTTTCTTGCGCCCTTCGCTGTCTGTGTGTGAATGAACCCACACCTGATGCTGGTTCGGGGCGCGCTCAATGATTTGCCCGACGGGGCGCTTGTGCTTAATCGGATACTTTTTTGCCTTTGCTGCTTTACGAAAAAGGTTCTTAATGCCCCGCTGCTTGCGGCGGGGATGGATGAACCCGCGCGCAAGATAGCTGATCTGGATAGAAGGCGTGCATGATCTTCAGAAGAACTGCGCACGCCCCTTATGACACTTCCTATCACTTGGTCTGGTCTCCGAAGTACCGCAAGCACATTCTAACAGGTGCTTTGGCTGAGCGCGTCGAGCAGATGTTCAGAGAAATAGCCGACTCCTACGACGGCACAAGAGACGAGATGGAAGTGAGCCCCGACCATGTGCATCTGTTCTGTTCGTTTCCCCGCGTTACTCGATAGCGCAAGTGGTGACGAGATTCAAGAGTCTGAGTGCGCGAGCCGTGTTCCGCGAGTTCCCGCAGGTCAAAAGACAACTCTGGGGCGGCGAGTTCTGGGAAGATGAGTACGTCGCCAGAACCGTGGGCGATAAAGTGAGAGCAGAGGTGGTTGGCAAGGACATTCAAGGGCACAAAGAAGCTCAAGATGCGCAAATAGAGCTGTTCGATTAAACCGAGCTAAAGCTCCACCGCTTGCGGTGAGGTGCTTTTACTTTCGTCCCACTCAAATCGCATGAGACAAATATAGCTGTTTTTGCCTTATGCTCATAGTCACGGCCTATCAGATGCCTAACGCCCGAATTAACCCGGCCCGCGCGAATAGCATCCAAGATTCGGCGCGAGGAATCAAGATGAAATGGATGCTATCGCGGGCTCGGGTTCAATGAGCTGTTAGGCGACACCGCCAGCAATGGCTCTCCATGTTTAGCTGCGTATTCTTTAGCTTTCACAGGCGTGTTGACTTCATTCAAGAAGGACAAGTTTTCCTGCGTCCAAGCCTTATGTTCGGACATAAACTTCGAGTAATAGTCAGCTCTCATTCTATACCTTGTTCTGTTGGCTTTAATGCACCAAGGTACGTTTTCTATGTCAATCACATGTGCATCTATTAGCCCATCATGCCCCATGCACATCAGCCCCTCGGTAACCCGTTGCCTGAGTGCAGAATCACCCGACATGGCTGCAGCCTCATAGAATCTATGTAGTTCATTTTGCCTTAGCTCAGCAACCGGGATTATTTGTTCTTCTAAATGCAGAAAGTGATAAAGACCAGCCCAAGCTGCAAAAGCAGCGATGCCAATACCAAAGGTAAGTAGGGCAATAACCAAGCGTACAGTATGACGCATTTTATCGTTACCTCCTGAGGATAAACATTAGAGGGAACTTGCTGGTCAGGTCAAGGTGTAGCATGTGTCGCCTAACGCCCGAATCAACCGGGCGCGGGCGAAAGCCATTCAATATAACTGCAAGGAAGAATGATGAAAGTCGCGCTGTTCACGCTCCGGTTCAATGAGTTGTTAGGTGCGGCGTGGCGGTAAGAATGCCTTCATCATTTAAGCCCTTCTCGCAACATAACAGCGATAGCATTTACAACCTGCTCCAACACATCCTTCTTTAACACTCCAACCTGTCTGACAATCAGACTCCGATTAGCTGTAAAGAGCTTGCCCGGACGAGCGTAACTTAAGACATGCAACGAACCTTTGGCAAAACTATCATCGGTAAGCTCAATGGCTTGAGGATCAGAATAAGATTTGCTGGTAATCTGACATAGAATCCAATCGCCCTTTGCAGCATCAGCCAAGACTACTGCTGGGCGCAGCTTAGAGTGAGACAAATCAGAGAATGGAAAAGGGACAAGAATTACGGAACCTGCTGAAGGTGTGACCACGCTTCATCCTCCTCAGGCCGATTCCAGTCCTCACCGAGGGACTGCTCGCTCAACAAAGCCGTTTCAGATACCTCAGTCGTGGGTTCTTCCTCCAAGATTGTTACCAACGCACGCCGGGCTTCGGGCAAGCGTACAGATTCTAACAAGTGAACTTTGCCGTTTTCGTCTATGATTGCTTCAATAGTCTGGATCATAAAGCTTCCTCCAATCCATATTCTCATCATAATTCACACAATGGGCAAGCGCCTAACGACAGAATTGACCGGGCGCGCATTCAACGCCATCACGGACAAGTTGACGATAAAAGGAAAGCGAACTCGCGCTCCGGTTCAATGAGTTGTTAGATGGCGCGTTTCATATTTACCACAATAGCTTCAGCCAAGACTTCTCAAATGTTAAAGCGTGTCTTAGAGAAACAGCCTTTATGTAATTTATCTCTTTGCCCTGCAACCTGACTATTTCAGCCGCCCCGCCTTTGGTTTGGGGATTCCCAAATATTCTGACAATCCTTTCATTATCATTGTTACCCTCCCGCTCAATTATCGTTCCAGCACCTTTCAACTCCTCTTCAAAATCTTTGCGAGCCTCTTCAGAAGATGGATAAGCAACGCTCATCTCATCAACTATTACACCGTCCAATGATTTCCATGTTGTGGACGAGTAAGCAATGCCCCTTCCGCCTACGCCAACGCGAGTCTCAGAAGCACCGTCCATAGATATTGGCCTCCAAATATATCTCGGGAAATACCAAATTGAGGCAGCGGTAATGCCGACTACAAAAGTTATACAAGCAACAGTTAAGTAAATGGTTTTGCGTTTCATTTTCTCACCTTCGTAATAGTGAAGCCATCTAACGCTCGAATTAACCCGCCGCCCGACGATTACAATCAAGCCAGCCGAAGCCACACAGGCATGATGAAAGCCAAGCTGAGGACGGTCGAGTTGAATGAGTTGTTGGGCGTGCCGCTATTTCGATTAAGCCTGCCTTAACTGACAGGCTACTTTCAAATCTTAAGGTCACTTGATTTTTCACAAATCTTTTTGAAGTAGCTTCGTCGTCCCTTCGGCGATGCTTGGCGGTCGTTCTATCAACTCGCTTGTCTTCGAATTCTTTCCTGACAGTACATTGGCATCAACTATCTGTGATAAATCAGGCTCCTTTAATTGGGAGGTAGATTCTTGCCGACGATCTTCGAGGCTTTGAGACTTACCCAAAACTAGATAACGCCCCTGTTCGTCTACATACCGGGGAATCTCTTTTGATTTTTTCCAGAATGAGTGTGCTATCCAGACCAAGCCGAAGAGATAACACAAGACTCCCACTAACATATTAAACTGGACGAAATAAGAAGGCTCGGGGGTGCCCAGAATAAGTGTCAGCAGAAAGAAGATTGCGCTGAGCGACATTATGACAAGCGCCTTCATCACACTCTTTCTAAGGTCTTGAGTAATGGGGATAACACTGCGGTTAACAAGTCCGTCGTTTTTCAGTGCCTCGGCAACATCAACCAGAGGGAATCCACAACTCTTACAAAACCTTACGTCGCCAGAAATCTGCTCTTGGCTACATCGCGGACAAAACATCTCTTTTCTCCATCAAGATACTTATTCCGAGTCCATTTTCAAATTACGAATTTTTCTCCCAAAAGATCGAACTTTAAATTGTTGAAGCACTTTGGGGCAAGATGTTTGTGTTCTGATTCAAATAGTCTTCATTAATCAGAAACGCCGGAATTGACCGGGCGCGACGAACCGCCGAAATCATGCAAGTTCTCGATGAAAGACAGGCTAATCCGCGCTCCGGTTGAATGAGTTGTTAGATGCGGCATTGATTTACTATCAGCCTTTCTTTAGGGCATCTTTCAGCGCATCATAAGACTCCTTCCCGTCGGGAACAATGAACCAGTTCCCGTACATCAGGAAATACATTGGCCTACTAGCATCAATTCTATCTCCTGGCGGGTTAGGCTGAGGCTGCCCTTCAAAGCTGTAGCGGTAGCGCCCATCTCGACGCTGTTCAATAACCCGAACCTTTTCTGCGCCTTTCGCTTCTGGGAAGAAGATTACCTCTACAATACCCCCGTCTGTTCTAAAGAATGCTGCCTTCTCTATCCCTCGAAAGAAACCGTCCAACTTCGAGCGATGCACGCTTTTGACATTGATACCATGCTCATTAAGAAACCGAGCAAATTCCGTCGCATCCTGATAAGCAGCATCTGTAGGTCTAAGCAGTGAACTGTCTTTAGATTGAGAAGAAACATTCGGAGACATTACACCAAATGTGCCAAAGCACATTACAGACATAGCGAAACAGGACAGAAGCAGTTTCATAACAATTCTCCTTTCAGTTACATCTTCATGCTAGCGCCTAACGCCCGAATTAACCCGCGCCGAGCGCCAGCGACAACTTACACCGCGCGGAAGCATCATGAAAAGAATGCTGTCGAGGCGTCGGGTTGAATGAGTTGTTAGATTTCCTGTTGTGATATACCACTCAAGAATTCTCTCGGTGTCAAAATCGTAATCCCGCGAAACGGATTGAGAACGAGCAAGTCTTCATCACCGCTAACAATACAATCTGCATTCCCGCTCACCGCCAATTCCAGAAACTTATTGTCTTTCTCATCTCTACAATCAGTAACTGTTTCTGCAACCTCTACCATCTCTGCCTCTTTAAGCAGTACTATGAGAAAGCGCATTCGCTCCTCTTCATGCAAATATTTATTGAGCTTCTTGCGGCTCAGGACTTCCGCCAATTCGAGCAACACGGGCACGGAAATGAGAATTGTCCCGTTATCAATAGCTTTATCAAATGCCCTTCTCGGAACAGAACCAGCGAGCAAAGCCGCGCTCACAACGACATTAGTATCAAAGACAAAGCGCAAATCATTTTTCCTCAAGGATGGATTCCAAGATTTCAGGGGTTAGACCCCTGCTTTGCGCTTTCCGGCTAATCTCATCCATTACCTCTGTTAGAGAAGAAGCGTCAGCTTTGGCATACTCCTTTAGCCAAACGCCAAGCAACACTTGTAACTTTTCCCGCTCTTCAGCAGACACGGATTTGAAAGCCTGAGCAGCTTCAGAGTCAATTTCTAAAGTGATAACTTCCGTTGACATTCAAGCACCTCCTCAATTTGCAGCCTAGTTTAGCAATAAGATTTCAGAGATGCCATAGCGGTGGAAACCTAACGCTCGGATTAACCGGGCGCGCACAGAGCACCGAAACCACCCAAGTTCACGATGAAAGGCAAGCTGACTCGCGCTCCGGTTCAATGAGTTGTTAGGCAGCGCTTGGCGTTGTTGTACAAATAAGCCTAAAGATGTCCACCACTTAGCAGGATTGATTCTTTTGGGCATAAAAAGCCCTGTTTCTTCAGATCATCCAGCTAACACATAATTATAGCAGAGCTTTACATGGGGTCAGCAGGTCGCTGACAAAGAAGGTTGGCCTAAACCATTTTTATTCTATTACTTGCTAATCTCTTTTATTTCAATGGTTTGATTTATGCAACAACGCCCAGCGCTTGCGTCGTAACCACACAACGCTGATGATGCTTCAGCCCGGAGGGTCGCTTCAACGTAACACTCTCAAGAAGCGGAACATGTGATTGTGTGTCACCTCGAACGAAAGCGCAGCAAAGAGTAATCTTTGCTGCGCTCGCCCCCCTTGAATGTCAATGTCTTTATCGTTTAAGCCAGCCGAACAATCCGTGCGCGACCATCCTGCGGTTATCTTCGCAGACGGCTTTCGTGAGCTGGATGGGGCGTCGTCCCAGCCCTGCGCTCTAGCCTGAATAGTACCAGACCCTCAGCGTGACGTAATCGAAATCAGTGTCGTCCTGCGCCACTATATCCAGAGCAGGCGGGATGGGGCCGGTGCAAAGATAGGTGTTCAGGTTAGCGAGACCTGCGGGCGTTATACCAAGCGTCATCAGTTTGGGATTGGGAGAAGTCGCGCTCCAGATGTTCGCAGGGCCTATAAAACGCAGGGCAGACGTAAAGGGTGCGGCTCCGGCGAGTATGGTGTCATTACTGAAGTTTGGAGCATTGGCGATCCACTGGCCGGGTTGGTGCTTAACACGAAATTCGAGGGTGGCGTAACAAACCCTGCAACTCCGAAGCTTGAAGCTATCGGCAAAGACCATATTGATACGTTTGTCGTCATAACCCTTAACAGGTTTGCCGCTGAGGAATGTCTGTAACAACGGGCTAAGTGTCACGGGATTCCCCGGCGGGTTGAAAGTATCGTTAACGTCATGTGTCTGCACGTCCGGTCGAATTCCCTCACACTCTCGCGGGACTGCTACGCGAAGGGCTTCAGAGGGTTCCCGCTGTGCCAGCTCAGGTAATTGCAGCTCTTCTTGCTGGGGCTGCTGTTGCTGTCCTCTTTGCTCCTGTGCCGTGCCGATGAAGGTTGAGGCAACGAGCAGGATGAGCACTGCAAAAATTGAGGGGATGCGGGGGAAAAGGCTTTTCACTCTTTCGTTTGTCATGATGTTCTCCTTGGGACAAGATTTGCACGAGACTTTGCTTCTATTTCGTGCTTGCATCTATGAGTGGCTTTTCCCGGAAGAAACGTAACGCTGCGCGGGATGGTTGTTTTTAGCCCACTCCCTCGATGTGACAGGTTTCAGCGCCGGATGGTGTTCTATTGAATCCTACCCTTGTTCGACATTGTGAATGAACGGGTACCGGGTAGGAGTAATGAAGCCGCCTAACGCCCGAATTGACCGAGCGCGCACACAACTACATTACGGACAAGTTGTCGCTGAGAGGACAGCTAACTCGCGCTTCGGTCGAATGAGTAGTTATGGCGCAGCGTATGATTCCGCCGCGCTGAACGTCTCTCTGCTTC
>DASVQF010000029.1:0-310213 GCA_036389315.1 Pyrinomonadaceae bacterium | reverse complement strand
ACTGAGCAGAGCCTTCGTTAGCAGCGCGGCGCGAAGCGAGCAGATTGGGGATAGCGATGGCGGCGATGATGCCGATGATCGCGACGACGATCAGAAGTTCGATCAGGGAGAAGCCTTTTTGGCCTTTCATCTTTTCCATTTCTTTCGATAGCTCCTTATTCAAGGGTGATAGTGTTGAGTATTTCTCGCGCCATCGGACGGGGCATCTCAGGCTCGCGTGCCGCGCTGCGCGCGATGTGTCGGGGACTGGCTTAACAAACCTTGTGCCACGCCTCGCGCTCCGCCGGGCTCGGTGAATTCCCCTCTATTTTCAATAGAAGGGGAGAAAAAGGGCTCCTGAGGGAGGGGCAGACGGTGGCAAAGCTTGGCAACTGACAAATTCCGTCAGCCAACCGGTGACGCTTTCCGTCAAACATTGTGAAGCGGGGAGAGAGGGGAGAATTAATCAATGGGAACGCTCGTGTTGGTGGCAGCCGCGCCCGCCTCTGTGCGAATCACGCCCGTCGCATCGACGAAAAAATATCTCGAAGTCGTCGGGTCATAAACGGGCGCGGCGGTCGCGCCGTAATTCAAAGAGGGGTCGGCATCTACCGCGATGCTGAAAAGGTAGTTGCTCTTGCGCCCGACGCTCAGGTGGCTGTCGTTCATATAACCTGCTGTGGAAAGCGTCGACAGGTCTGCATAAACGGCATATAAAGTCTTGTACGAGAGTTCGCTCGTGTAGATTATCCGCAGCGAATTGATGGCCGAGGCGGCATTGGCCGGCTGCTTCGCCCGCTCGAACAGGGGGATGGCAATCGCTGCCAGGATGCCTATGATGACGACGACTATCAACAGCTCTATGAGCGAGAAGCCTCTTTGTGATTTACCTGGAGGATTCATATAGAAAATCACTTCCGCGTGCGTTCTAAAAAGAGAATGCCCTGCGAAACCAAACGGACATCCCTGAGCCGCACTGCAAGAGACATGCCAGATCAGTCAAGAAGATACGAGAAGGCAGTGGCGAGTGATGAGCCGGGAGAAGTTCTCCATAGGGCTCAATCTTCTTTATTGCCTGACGAAAGTTTCCACGCTCAAGTCACGTCCGTCAGTGCTGACGGTGATAGTGCCACTGCGGCCTGTCGTCAACACTTGCGCGCCCGCGCTCTGCCAGCGCTCGATGACTTCCGGGCGGGGATGGCCGAAGGGTGAGGTGAGGCCGACGCAGATGACGGCGAGCGTGGGACGTGTGGCCCGGACGAACTCTTCTGTGGAAGAGGTCTTGCTGCCGTGATGTGCGACCTTGACGACATTGCTTGCGAGCTGCTCGCGCGCAGCGAGGAGCGCTGCTTCGGCGTTGCGCTCGATGTCCCCCGTGAAGAGAAACGTCCTTTCACCGAAGCGCAGCCGCAGCACTACTGAGTTGTCGTTGCCAGAGGGCGCGTCTGTGCTCTCGTCCCGTATGGGCCAGAGCACCTGGCCTTCGACTGCGCCGAAGCGCAGACGGTCGCCGCGACCTAGAAGGAACGTGTCCACGCCCTCCTCCTGCATCGTCGCGGCAAAGCGCGCGTACTCGGCGTCTCCGCGCGGGGCGCGTGCGACGAATGCTGCCCGCACCCTGAAACTGCGCGCCACGTCATTCAGGCCGTCCATATGATCGGCGTCCGAATGCGTCGCCAGAATGTAATCGACATGGTCTAGGCCGCGCCACCATAAGTATTCGGAGACGACCGCTTCGCCTATGCTGCGCCCGTCGCGCTCGAAGGGCTCCGCCCCGTAGCTCGCCCCGACTGAAGAGGCTCGCGCAAAGGAAGGGCGGCCGCCGCCGTCGATCAAAAGAGTTGTCCCGTCGGGCATGGTGACAAGCGCGGCATCGCCCTGGCCGACATCAAGGAAATCGACGCGCAATCTTCCGTCGGGCCTTCCGGCGCTCAAGGGATGGGCCACGATGAGGACGAGCAAGGTGGCGAGCGCAATCGCGGCCACGCGTCTAGCCTTGCGCCTGACAGCAGCACTCTCATCATCCAGGACGGGCGGCCGCAGCGGTCTCCATCGCCCGAGCTCGAAGACCAGAAACGCGAGCGGCAGATAATAGAGCGAGTAGAGCACTGCGCTCCACCCGGCATACTCAGGCAGCCGGATGGATGCTGCTTTCATGCGCGTGAACGGATCGACGCTATGAACCATCAGCCAGTTGGCCCACTCGGCCAGTTGTATGAAGGGCGCGGCCAGCCCCGCGCTCAGTTGCGACAAGGCGACGGCCGCAAGCGAGAGCACAGAGAGCGCGGCCATCAATGCGCCGACCACTATGTTCAAGATCAGGGAGGCGAGCGACAGGCGATGAAAGTAGAGCACCAGGAGCGGCAGCAGTCCCAGTTGCACGCTCGCCGAAACCACAATCGCAGCCACCGTGTAACGCAACGCGCGCTGCACATGAAATCTTTCCAGCCGCGCGCCCCACTCGCTCTTGAAGAGGCGATAGTGAAAGGGCGCGCCCGCAGCCTCTCGCCGCCACTCGCGCTCGCTCCAAAAGAGCGTCTCGCCCAGCGTGCGCCACCATCTTGGCCCAAGCGGCGGGTACGGCGTGGCGAGCGTCGGACGCCAACGGCCCGTCTCTTCCAATCTTCGCAGGAGCGGCCAGGCCACGCAGACGATCATCAGCACGGAGAGAAACGTCAACTGAAAAGAGGGATCGAACAGCTCGCTCGGACGCCACACCAGCAGGCAGAGCCCCGCACAGCCGAGCGCGTTGAGGCCGGTGGCCCGTCGCCCGAGCACCGGCCCGAGCCCGAGCATTGTAAACATCAGCGCCGCCCGCACCACGGAAGCCTCCGCGCCCACAGCCACGGCATAGGCCCAGAGAAAGATCGTCGAGAGAAGAAACTGCCACACGCGCCCACGCAAGAGCCGCCGCGCCAGCCACATCATCAGGCCGCCGATGAAAGTTATATGCAAGCCGCTGATGACCAGCACGTGAAACGTACCGCCCGCGCGAAACCGCTCCGCCGCTCCGCGCGAAAGCCCGTAACGATTGCCGAGCAGGGCGGCCGCCAGCACACCACTCGTCTCCGTGGAAAATCTCGTCCCGATCTCCATGAGAAGACGCCGCCGCCATTCGTACAGCCAGTAGAGTGGCAGCAGAACGCGCTCGTCATCCAGGCGCTCTATGAGCAGCGGGCTTTTGATCGCGCCCGTCCCGTCCAGCCCGCGCTGTTCCAGATATTCCGTCAAAGAAGAGACGCCGGGGTTGCGAAACTTCTCGGCGCGATTGAGCGCAGTCAACACGCGCAAGCGTGCGCCGTAACGCAGTTCCAACGCTTCATACTCCTCGCGCGTTTCGACATCCGAGACGGTCGCCGCGAGACGGACGCTCCCCGAAGCCTCGCGCTCACGCTCCCTGAACCTGATCTTTTCCACTCTCAGCGTGAGATAAAAGCTTCCCGGCGCGCTCTCCGGCGGGCTCTCCATGATGCCTTCGATCTCGACCGCGTCGCCCGAAGCGATAGTACCGTCCTCGAACAACCTCTCGACGCGATTGGCCTTGACGCCGCGCTTCTCGACGCCGTAGAGCAGAGCGCCCAAGCAGAAGAAAGCCAGCGTCAGCAATAGAGTCGCCGCGCCCGTTCGTCTCCGCACGAAGCAGAGAAGGGCCAGCGCCGAACAGAGAGCGCCAGCCGAGAGAGTCAGGACAAAGGAGAGCCCAGGGAGCCGCGCGGCAGCGATGCCGCCTGCCAGGGAGAGGGCAAGAAGCGCCAGCGGGTAAGGGAAGAAGAGCGGTCGGGTGAAAACCGCTTGAGCCATCTCGGTCACTACTCCCTGCGTCTTCAGCTTCCGCAGAATTTTGAAAAAGGAAGAGGACGGCGCGCGCTAAATTATTCCTGCGCGGTGCGGGTTGTCAATTGAAAAGCGAGCGGAGGGGCCACCTCGCAGCCTTCGGCTTCTTTCATTGCTCAAGAGCATAAGCCAATCTGGCGCACCTGGTCTGAGGCCGGTTACAATGCCGTGCGATTCATCTCCGCGAGGATGGGCCCATGTGCGCAAGGGCTTTGGCCGCAGGGCTGAGCTTTGAGGGTCGTTTGATGAGGTCTGTGTGGGGCTCGTAGATTATGCTGCGTAAATTCCTGGCCTGGTGTGTACATCTGTACACGGCTTCGGGGTTGTTGGCGGCGGCTGGAATAGCCGTCCTCGTCGTGCGCGGCACAGACGAATCGTTTCGCATGGCCTTCGCGCTGATGCTGCTGGCGACGTTCATAGACTCGACGGACGGCTGGCTGGCGCGCCGCGCCCGTGTCAAAGAAGTCTTGCCCGGCTTCGACGGGCGGAGGCTGGACGACCTCGTTGACTTTCATACCTATACGACGCTTCCGCTGCTGCTCGTGTGGCGGGCAGGGATTCTCGGGCCCGTTTGGCAGTGGTTTTTGCTCCTGCCTCTACTCGCCAGCGCCTACGGATTCTCGCAGGTCAACGCCAAGACGGACGACGGTTTTTTTCTGGGCTTCCCTTCCTACTGGAACATAGTGGCCCTCTATCTCTACCTGCTGCGCCCGCCCGCTTGGCTGGCGCTCGTCGCGATCATCGCTCTCTCTCTTCTCACCTTCGTCCCCTCGCTCTATCTTTACCCGTCGCAGCGTGGGCCCTTCAGCCGTCTGACCAATCTGCTCGGCATCATCTGGGCCCTGCTGCTGCTGTTAATCCTCTGGCGATGGCGAGAGGCTTCGAGAGTGCTCGCCCTCGTCTCGCTGGGCTTTCCTCTCTACTACATGGGTCTCTCCTGGGCGCTCACGCTCTGGCGCTGGCGAGCCAAATTAAGGGAAGGATGAATGGCGCAATGAAGAAGGATGAATGACAAAAGTCAAGCAGCTTTTCATTCATCCTTGCGTGTCGAGTGGGCCGACGAGCACGCGGCCGCCCTTGATGCGCTGGATGTTGCGGGACGCGCCGTTATCTTCACAGAGGACGCCGGAGATTACCTGCGCGTCGTCGCCGAAATATTCAACGAGCAGGTCGAGCATGCCTGCATCGTCGGCGGCCATCTGTGTGAACTGAACGCCAAAGCCGACGCGCCTAAGCACATGCCTGACCTCGCCTGCGAGCAGCATCCAGCGCTCGGTCGGGAGCCTGATGCGTATCGAGATCACCTGGCCGGCGGTCGCTTCCGAACGGGTCTGCACAAAACAGCCCTTCGTGCTCAGGCTCGTGATCTTTCCGCCGCGCAGAGACTCGTCCGTTCCCCACAGGATATAGATGGCCGTGTCTATCTCTACCCGCTCAGCTTCTCTTGAGTCCTGCATAAACCCTGGCCTTGAACCCATCCGCCCCGGACATCAACCCACCAGGCCATTCTCTCATAGAACTCTTAGGTGCGCGATTGTTTCGACATGATGAGTTTGGGGGAACATGTCGAAGGCCGAGATGGAGTCGAGCCGGTAGCCACCTTCGATTAAATGCTTGAGGTCGCGGGCGAGGGTGGCCGGGTCGCAGGAGACGTAGGAGATGTGTGCGGGGCTGAGTGCCAGGATGCCGTCCGTTGCGCCTTCTTCTGCGCCCGCGCGAGGCGGGTCGAGGAGAAGAAAATCAACGGGAGCGGGCAGCGATTGCTTGAGCCAGTCGGAGACTTTGGCGCAGGCGAAGGTGACGTTCGAGAGGCCCGCGTCTTGCAGATTGCTGCGCGCATAGCCGATGGCCGCGTCGCTGGCTTCGACGCCGACGACCTCAGCGAAGCGCCGGGCCAGGGGCAGCGTGAAGAGCCCGACGCCGCAGTAGAGGTCTAGGGCCCGACGCCCCCGCGCAGGCCCAATCGCCGCTTCGATCAAGGCGGGAAGCAGAGCGTGGTTGATTTGAAAGAAGCCGTCGGCCTTGAAGCGATAGCGCCACTCGCCCGCCCGGCGGCTGACCTCCTGCTTGAAGGTTGGGCCAACGGGCGGCGTGAGGGATGCTCCCTCGTCGCCCGCGACCGCCTGGAACTCCGAAGAGGCGGGCAGCGTCCCGCCTTGCATAAGCTCTCTCAGGTGCGAGAGCGCGGCCTGCAACTCCGGCACGACGACAGGACATTCCGCTACGTCGCAGACCTGATGCGAGCCGCGCTCGAAATAACCCAGGCGTTTGCGCTCCGGGTCGAGCTGCCACTGCGCGCGCGAGCGGTAGTGCCAGGCGCTCGGAGAAGCTGTCATGGGAATCTCTTCGGGCGGTTGGATGCGCGCGATGCGGCGCAGGCAGTCGCGTATGATCGAGACCTTGGCTTCGAGCTGCGCCTCGTAGTTGAGCTGCTGAAAGTCGCAGCCGCCGCAGCGACCGAAGTAAGGGCACGGAGGCTCGACGCGCAACGGCGAAGGCTCAATCACTTCGATAATCGAAGCGAAGGCGACGCGGCCGCGAGTCTGGTTGATGCGAACACGCAGGCGGTCGCCGGGCGCGGCCAGGCCCGTGAAGATCGTCAGCCCGTCGGCGTGGGCCAAGCCTGCGCCGCCCGGCACTATGCGCTCGATCAGGACTGAGAGCGTCTGGCCTCCGCTCTTCTCTGTGGCCCGTGTCGAGCGCGCCCGCTCGTTTCTGCGCTTGTGGCCTCTCAAAGCTTGACCCTCAGAGATGGAAAAGGCTGAGTCGCGGGACTGCGTGCTGGTCGCGCAGGCGCTTCAGGAGCAGGTGCGCGAAGGTCTGTTCATAAGTGGGCCGCTCCATGCGATTGCGATAGGGCTCTAGCTGCGCCTCGGTCTCGGCTCGGGCCGCCGCCAGCTCTGCGGGCGAGAGCGAAGCGGCGAGCGCCTCATCCAGCATCTTCTCCAAACTCGTCAGCGACGCTTCGAGCTTCTCGGCGTTGGGCCTTGCCGCCCCGGCGAAATCCGCTTCCAGCTCGTTGAGACGTGCCTCGACGCGCGTGAGAGCAGTGGCGAATTGGTCTTCCCTGTGGCGCTCCTCGCGGATTTGCCGCAGCGCGTGGCGAGCGCGCGACATGTGTTCCAGAATCGTCGAGCGAGGAAAGGGCAGGTGAGTTTCTTCAAGCGCGTCTTGGCCCATCTGGCCCTCGCCGTTCGTGTCCTCGCCCTGTGCGCCGACCTGCGCTTCGAGCCACTCGGCGTACTGCGCTTCGACCTCTTCCTGGCAATACATCAGGGTCTTGACGCTGCGCTTGCGCGGCCGCGCGTCATAGGAATCGAACGCGTGCTCTATGCCGCTCAGGACGACGTACAGCGGCACGCCCATCTCTTTCCAGCTCTCGATCAGGGCCCAGTCAATCGAGCCGAGGTGCAGGTGCTTGCCACGGCGACGCACGAAGGTCTCTTCGACCTCCGTAAAGTAGTTGTAGTAGTTGAGTCGCTGTGAGGGTGACGCGGCCTGCTGCTGCTCGTCCGGCTGCTGCGCTGTCTGCTTCTTCTCTTTCATCCCCGTTCGTCCGAAGCCGTCTCTTGTGTGGTCGAACCAGACTCTTTTTCCCGCACGCGCTCGTAGATCAAGCGCAAGCCTTCGAGCGTGATCGTGTCGTCTATGGTCTCGATCAACTCCGAGGCAGTAGCGATGAGCGGAGCCAGGCCGCCCGTAGCAATCACGCGCGGCTGGCCCCCAAGCTCCTCGATCATCCGCCGAAGTATTCCGTCCACCAGCCCCGCATAGCCATAGTAGAGGCCGGATTGCATGGCCCCAATGGTTGACGTGCCGATCACGGAAACGGGGCGCTTGATCTCGACCGGAGGAAGGCGCGCAGTGCGCGAGAAGAGCGCCTCGGCGGAGATGTTGATGCCCGGCGTGATGACGCCGCCGAGATACTCTCCGCGCTCGTTGATCGCGTTGAAGGTCGTCGCCGTCCCGAAATCGACGACGATACAGGGCGCGCCGTACTTGTGAACGGCGGCGACGGCATCCACTATCCGGTCTGCGCCGACATCCGAGGGCGGCTGGTAGAGAATCGGCACGCCTGTGGCGACCGTGTGGTCTATGAAGAGCGGCGTGCGGTCGAAGTACAGCTCGGCCATCCGCTTGAGCGTGTAGTTGAGAGGCGGCACGACGGAAGCTATGGTGACAGCCTCTATGGCCTGAAAGTCTATCCCGGCGAAGGCGAAGAGATTGCGCGCGTGCACGCCGTACTCGTCCACCGTGCGCGCCCGCGCCGTCGTCAAACGCCACGCCGCCACCAGCCTCTCGCCGTCATACACGCCGAGCGACGTATTCGTATTCCCCACATCAATGACAAGCAACATAAAGTCAGGGATGAGGGCCGAGGGCGGAGGGATCAGGGATTATGCAGCTTGAATCGCTAAGCTTTCATCCCTCATCCCTCATCCCTCATCCCTCTGATTGTGATCTCTCCGGCGCGAATGGTTCTGATCTCTCCGTTTGTTTCTACACGCAAAGCGCCGTCGGGTTCAAGCCCGCGCGTCGTCGCCTCAAAAGTCTCTCCGGGGAGCGAGACGCGAACCCTGCGCCCTGCGCCATAAGAAGAGCGTTCCGTCCATGCCTTGATCGTGAGCCCGGGCCCATCCGCCTCCTGAAGCGTCCGGTAGCGAAGGGCGAGCGCGCCGAGCAGAGCTTCAAGCAGAGTCTCGGCGTCGCCCGCGCTTCCGGTCAGGGCTTCGACAGAGGTCGCCGTCAAGCGCAGCTCTGCGGGAAATGCTCCCTCGCGCAGGTTAATGCCGATGCCTAAGACGCAGGCTCTCCCGCGCTCCGCCTCGACCGTCTCGGCCAGGATGCCGCACAGCTTACGCTCCCCGGCGAGAATGTCGTTCGGCCATTTGATGTCCGTTTGCAGGCCGTAGAGCGTCGAGAGCGCGTCGTAGACGGCCACGGCGGCCGCGAGCGTCAGGAGCGGCCAGAGGGGAAGCGGAAGGCGCGGCCGCAGGATTGTGCTGCAATAAAGACCCGCGCCGGGGGGCGAAATCCAGACGCGCTCCTGGCGTCCGCGCCCGGCCGTCTGCTGGCGCGCGACGATGCATAAGCCTTCGGGCGCGCCGAGCCGTGCCTGCCTCGCCGCTTCGGTGTTGGTCGAGTCGAGCGAGTCGAAGCGAAGTATGGTCGGGCTAAACGGCTGGCTCACGGCCGAAACTCCGCAGGCTAATCAGAGGTTTTGGCTTTGGCTAATTTGAGGTGTCGCGTCAGCCATTCGCGCCGGTCATTGCGTGCAGCTTCGACCAGCAGGTCGTGCTTGGCGTCGTACCACTTGACCTCTTTCGGTTTGCTGGCCGCGCCGGAGATGGCCAGGGCTTCCGTCCTCGGAATATGCTCGTCGGAGTTGGCGAATTGGAACAGGAGCGCGGCGGGCGCGGCACGCTGGATATGCGTGATCGGGTCAACCGGATTGAGAGCCTCGCGGTAAGCGGCCTTGAATGGGTCGTCCATCTTCCTCAGCCAGTAGGCGAGCGACCAATAGCTGAAGCTGCCGATGGGAGCCATCAGGATGTAGGTCTTCACTCGCTTGTCCACGCCCGCCATGATCGAGCCGTACATGGCTCCGTAGTCATGGCCCACGTAAGCGATGCGCCGCGCGTCAACTCCGGGTTGCGCGAGCAGCAGGTCTAGGGCCCTGCGCACCTCAATCGTCTCGTCAATCACTCGCTGCCTGTCAGTCTTGCCGTCCACGGGCTCTACGGCCCACGGGAAGTAGCCTTCGATCAAGAGCGAGACCGTGCCCTGACGGGCCAACGCCATGGCTTCGTCCACGAACTGATTGCGGTTGCCGTTCGGCCTGCCGAGCCAATGAAAGAAGAGGACTCCGGCGAAGGGCCCACCCGAAGTGGGGCGAATGAGATAAGCCTTGATGCGCCCGCGCTGCTGAGTATAGGCGGCATAATCTACGTCTCGAATTTGGACGCCCTGCTGCTCCCTGGCCGACACCTCCTTGAGATCGAACGCGACCGAGCGATCATAAGCGAAGAGCGCGCCCGCCTCGTCCTTCGGCTCCGAGGATGAAGCCGTGGGTGAAGCTGCGGCCTGCGACCAGGCGCACAAGAGAAAGAGGAGAAGAAGCAGTAGACGTGCGCTCTGACTGAGACGTGTAGTATTCATCGTTTGCTCCGTATAGCAGGTCAGTACCGCAGGCGATACTGACTTATTGAGTCTGTCCTGCTTCCCCTGACCTTTCTCGCGGCAGCTCATAAGGCATGTTGGCTAACCCATAAGCCAGGACGGCCATCACGGCCGCATTCTCGGCCAGCTCTCGCGGCACGACTTTGTCCAGAGTATCTGCGGCCGTGTGATGATAGTTGAAATAGGTGCGCGAGTCCTGCCACGGCGAGAAGGTCGGAACCCTCGCCTTCGAGAGCGGCTCGATGTCTGTGCCGGTTGAATCCGTAAGCTGCGAGCGGCCCGCGCCCGAATCCTGTAGCACGGCCGAGATGGGCTCAAGCAGAGGCAGGGCCTCGGGCGGCGCTTTGACGTTGAAGCCTATCGGATGACCGGCCCCGAGGTCGCTTTCGATGGCGGCGAAATGGTTCGCCAGCTCCGCTTCGTACTCCTTTGCATAAGTTTTCGCGCCGACCGTCCCGTTCTCTTCATTCATCCAGGCGATGACGCGTATGGTTCGCGCGGGCCGAAGCTTGAGCTGCTTGACGAGCTGCGCGGCCTGCATGGCGACCGCGACCCCGGCGGCATCGTCGAGCGCGCCCGTCCCCAAGTCCCACGAATCCAGATGGCCGCTGACGATAATGATCTGTTCAGGATGAACGCTCCCCTTGAGGTCTGCGATGACGTTGTAGCTGACGGCGTCGGGCAGCTTTTGCGGCGTCAGCAGCAGGCGCATACGCACCCGGCCCTGACCGGCCAGGTGGGCCATCAGCTCGGCGTCTTCGGCCGTCACGGCGGCAGCCGGAATACGTGGCGCGTCCTCTTCGTAACGGGTCTGCCCCGTGTGCGGCAAGCGGTACTGAGCGCCGCCTATGGAGCGCACCAGCGCGGCCACAGCCCCTAAGCGCGCAGCCGCGCTCGGCCCTTTGCTGCGATACTCGATGGCCTGCGCGTAAGCCTCTATGCCAAAGCCCTGCTCGGCCATCTGCTGATCGAAGCGGACGTTGAAGAGGACTATCTTGCCTGCGACCTGTGCGCGCCCGAGCGCCGCCAGCTCTTCAAAGCTGTTGACGACGACGACTTCCGCCGTGAGCCCTGCGGGAGGCGTCGGGACGCTGTCGCCGAGCGCCGTGAGGACGATTCTTTGTACTGTGCCCGGAGCCTGGCCCGGATAACTTGTCAGCGCAGCCTCCTCCTGGCCGCGCACCCAATGCGGAACCATCAATCGCTGAAGCTTCACTTCCAGGCCGAGGCGTCTGAGTTCTTCGGCCACGTACTCGACTGCCTTAGCAGCCTGCGGCGAGCCAGTCAGGCGCGGCCCGATGTTATTGCTCAGGTGGGCCACCTGCCGGTAAGCGTAATCGCTCGCGAGCGCCGCCTGCTGTAGCCGCTTCATCTCCCTGACGAGCTGCGGCGGATAAGGGACGGGCGTCGGCGTCGGCTGTGGCGTCTGCTCCGGCGCGGGCTGCGCTTCGACGCCGAGGGCCGAGAAGAGAATCAAAGCTGCGCCGAGAGTCCAGACTACATAGAGATGGCTGTATGAGAATGAAAGAGATTTTTTTTTGAGCATGTTCCGTTTTTCGGTTGCGCTTGCCACGGGTGTGATCGCCAGCGAGGGAGACCGGGCTGCCATGATCTTAGCTTGAGCCGAAAGTGCATGATAAGGATTAACTCTTGGAAAGACCAGCCGCGAAAATGATATAAGACATGGGCCGGGCGGGCTGGGCCCTTGCGACCCCGCCGTTAGATTCCTAAGAGGAGGATGTTTCCGATGAGAGGTTTTGGCGCGCTGCTCTTCTCCGTACTGCTCGTCTTGTCTCTGCGCGAGAAGTCTGAGTTCCCGCAGGGAAGGATCGTCGATCTTTCGCACTCCTTCGACGCGGAGACGATCTATTGGCCCACGGAGGAAGGCTTCCGGCTTGAACGAGAGCACGAGGGGCTGACGGACAAAGGCTACTACTATGCTTCAAATAAATTCTGCGCGCCCGAACACGGAGGCACGCACATAGACGCGCCCAGGCATTTCGCCGCCGGTCGTCAGACCGTTGACGAAATCCCGCTTGAGCAGTTGACCGGCCCCGGCATCGTCGTTGACGTTGTGAAGCAGAGCGAGGCGAACCGCGATTACCAGGTCACGACCGACGACTTGCAGGCTTGGGAGAAAAGGAACGGCCCTATCCGGCCGGGCGCGATAGTGCTTTTAAGAACAGGCTTCGCGCGCCGCTGGCCTGATCGCCGCACCTATCTCGGAACGGATGAGCGCGGCGCTGAGGCCGTCGCCAAGCTGCACTTTCCGGGCCTGCATCCGGAAGCCGCGCGCTGGCTGACCACCAATCGCCGGATCAAGGCCGTCGGCCTCGACACGGCGAGCATAGATTACGGCCAGTCAACCCTCTTCGAGAGCCATCGCGTGCTCTTCGAGAAGAACGTGCCGGCCTTCGAGAACCTGGCCAACCTCGACGCTCTGCCCGCGAAGGACTTCCTTCTCGTCGCCCTGCCGATGAAGATCAAGGGCGGCTCGGGCGGCCCCCTGCGCGTCATAGCCATTGTGAGATAGCAGGAAATGGATGAATGATGAATAGAAAGCAGTTTGTCTTTCATTCCGCATTCATCATTCCGCATTCATCCTTTCTTCTGAAACCTCTCTCGGCGGCCGTGCGTATCAACGTCGCTTCGGCCCGCGACCGTGGGCAAGCTTCTTCAAAATCTATCAGGATGAGTGGGGGGCTTAGGTATGAGGAATGCAATCCGGAACTGTTCTCTGGCGGTCGTTCTGCTGCTGCTGGCGGCGGCGACCGGCGCGTGGGCCAATCAATCGGAGGCGCGTGCTCCGCAGCAACAGGAAGCTCAGCGCCCGGCTCTCCTGGTACTCAACAAAGTGGAGAGCACGCTGGCGATCATCGACCCTGCGAGCATGAAAGTCATGGGACGTGTGCCTACGGGCGAGGGCCCGCACGAAGTCACTACTTCGGCCGACGGGCGGCTGGCCTTTGTCGCCAACTACGGCACGCAGCAGAAGCCGGGCAGCTCCATCTCGATCATAGACATCCTTGCGCGCAAGGAGCTGAAGCGCCTGGACGTGGGCCCACTTGTGCGCCCGCACGGCATCGTTGAAGCCGGAGGCAAGATATATTTTACGGCCGAAGCGAACCGCGCCGTGGCCCGCTACAATCCGGCCACAGAGCGCATAGACTGGATTATGGGCACGGGGCAGACGGCCACTCACATGCTCGTCATCTCGCCGGACGGGCGCAGACTCTACACGGCTAACATAGTCTCCGACACCGTGACCGTCATCGCCCTCGACGCTCCTCCGGGCCCAACCGCCATAGCCCACATCGGCGTCGGCAAACAGCCCGAAGGCATAGCCGTCACGCCCGACGGGCGCGAGCTGTGGGTCGGGCAAAACGGTGACGGCCAGATTTCGATCATCGACACGGCGACCCTCAAGATCAAAGAGACGGTCAAGGTGGGCCAGGTGCCAATTCGCGTCAAGTTCACGCCCGACGGCAAGCGCGTGCTCGTCTCAGACCCGCCCAAAGGTGAGCTGGTCATCCTCGATGCGGCGACGCGCAAAGAGATCAAGCGGCTGACGGTCGGGGAAGTCCCGGTCGGCATAGTCGTCGCGCCGGATGGACGCCGCGCCTTTATCGCCACCATGCAGTCGAACAAGATCGTCGAGATCAATCTGGACAACCTGACGCTCGCGCGCTCGGTCGAGACAGGAGCCGGGCCGGACGGCATGGCCTGGGCCGAGAAAAGTTAAAAGTGAAAGAGTAAAAGCCGAAAAGCGGAGGATGAAGAGCCGGGCTTTTCATCCTCCGCTTTCCGACTTTCCTCTTCTTTAAAGTACGCCGCGAAACTTCTGTGCGCTCGAAGCGTAACCGGGGAAGACCTTTTGCAGATTGGTGCTGCCGAGGTGCTTCTGGGCCAACTCGCCGAAGACATCGCGGAAGTCGGTTGTCAAAGCCAGGTCGCGCCCCTCGTACAACTGCTCGCTCTTGAGTCCGGGCCACTCGCCGTAGACGCGGCCGCCCTTCACGCTGTTGCCGATGACGAACATGGCGTTGGCGTGGCCGTGGTCTGTGCCGCGATTGCCGTTCTCGCGGGCCGTGCGTCCGAACTCGGACATGGTCAGAATCACCACGTCGCCCATCAGTGGGCCCAGGTCGCGCACAAGCGCACTGATGCCTGCCGCGAACTCCTGCAATCTGAGCGCCAACTGCCCGCGCGCGCCGCCCTGGTTGACGTGCGTATCCCAGCCGCCCACGTCCGTAAACGCGACTTCCAGGCCCACTCCCGCCTTGATTAACTGCGCGATCTGAAGAAGGGAGTTGCCGAACGCGCCGCGCGGGTACTGCGCGCCGTTCTCAGGCTTGTACTGCGCAGGGTTCACCTTCTTCAAATAGTTGACGGCCTCGAACGTCTCTCGTCCAGTCCCGCGCAGCACATCCGCCACGCCCTGATCGTAGATGGCCTCGAACCCGCCCTGCACGCTCTGCGAATACTGGCCCGCGCGAATCGTGAAGTCGGCCAGGTTGCTGATGGCCAACGCGGGAGCGCGTCCCTGCAATGCGCGCGGCATCGTCTGCGTCATGGAGACGGCGCGGAATGGAGAGGCGTCCGCGCGCGGCTGCGATTGCAGGAGACGATTGAGCCAGCCGTCTTCAGTAGCTTTTCTTCCGGGCGTGCCGGACTCCATGTAATCCTGCGCGTCAAAGTGCGAGCGCGTGTTGTCGGGCGAGCCGACGGCTTCGATTACGCCCAGGCGCTTCGAGTCCCACAGCGGCTTGAACGGCGCGAGCGCAGGATGCAGGCCGAAGAAGCCGTCCAGGTCAATCGCAGTCTCCGCATTCCCGCTCTGCGGTCGGGGAATGGCGAGCGCCGGGCGCAGGGCATAATACTCACGCTCGCCGTGCGGCACGACCATGTTGAGACCGTCCACAGCACCGCGCTGAAAGATCGCAATCAGCGTCTTGCGCCGCCCGCCCGTCTTGACGCTCTGCCCTGCGGCGAGCACCACGCGTTGCAGGAAGGAGGGCGCTGTGTGCGCCAGGCCGATGCTCGCGAGCGCAATGCCGCTCGACTTTAAAAAGAATCTTCGGTTGATACTCATCACTACTTACCTCTTCGGTATCTGACAGGCAAGCTGACCGGAGGAGCAAGCTCTTTCAGCTTGTCACTTGTCACTCTTCACTGCCTTTGAAACTCGGGCGAGCCGAGTATGAGACCGACCACTTTGACGACCTCCGGGTTGCCGATGTTCGTCATCTCTGCACGGGCCAACTCTCTGCGCGCACGCCCGCGCTCGCGCGGCCCGGTTCCTGCGCCGGCGTCGTTGGGCCCATTCATCTCTTGACTGCTGTTGGTTGCGGCCTGCGGCGTGGGCTCGCTCAATCGCTTCAACAGCGTGGCCTTCGTCTGCGGCGAGATGTCTCCCTGTAAGATCACGCCGAGGAAGCGTTCCATCACCTTCGCCGTATCCGCCCCGTCAGACCCTCCGGCGAAGCGAGAGAGATTGACGCGCGTATTCGGAATGCGGTTGCTCGCCAGCGCCAGGCCGAAGTTCAATCGCTCAAGCAACGCGCCGGTGTTGACCCAGTTCTCGGCCCTGTCGGGATAGCCCGTCGGCGCTTGATAGCCGTAGAGCGGCTCGCCCATCCGCGCAATCCATTGATGAATGGCCGGGCCGCCGTTGGTGTCGCCGCCGAGCGTTCGGATGGCGCTCACGGCCAGCTCGAAAGGCGTCTTGATCTTGGCGCGGTAGCTCGCGGGCGAATTGAACTCGGGCGAAGCAAAGAGCGCGCGCAGCGTCTCGCGTATGTCGCCGTCGCTGCGGGTAAAAGCTTTCGCCACGGCAGCGACCAGTTGCGGCATCGGCTCGTCCATCACGAAGCGGCGCGCGAGCTTCGTCGCAATGAACCGGGCAGTCGAAGGGTGATGCGCGAGGATGTCTAAGACCATCAGGCCGTCGCGCATCCCGCCGCCCGCCGGAATCTTGTGGCCGAGCACAACTTTCTCGCCGTCGTCGTGCAGGCGCGGGTTGAAATAGAACGTCCCGGCATCGCCCGCGCCCGCCTCGCCACCCATTGCCATCTGGCGAAGCCCGCGCGGGTTGCGAATCGTCCAACCAGTGAAGCAGCGCGCGACCTCCTGCACATCCTTCTGCGTGTAGCCGCCGTCAACCCCGAGCGTGTGCAGCTCCATCAGCTCGCGCGCGTAATTCTCGTTAATGCCGCGCGCGCGACGCTGCGGCTGTTGTTGCTGCTGCTGCTCGGCCTGTTGGCCTGCCGCGCGCTGCCTCATCTGTTGAAGTGGGCCCAAGCGCCCCCGCATGGGCCCGCCGGGGCTTGCGCTCTGAAAGTTGTCCAGGTAGAAAAGCATCGCCGGGCTCTGAGCCGTCGCCACCAGAAGCTCCTGGAATTTGCCGAGCGTGTGCGGGCGAATCGTGTCGCGATCATAGGAGACGAGCAGCCAGCGGTCTGCGCCCTTGGCCGCGAAGACGTTGAAATGGTTCGTCCAGAAATCAACCAGCACTTCCTGCAACTGTCGCTCGCTGTAGACGGCGCGAAGAATGCGCGAAGCCTGTAACTCTGCGACTATGCGCTGCGGCGGTTGAAGGCCCTGCTGCAACATGTAATCGCGTATCGCGCGCCGGTACTGCTGATTGTCTTCGGGCCGGGCCGCATCTGGTTGCGCCGTCCGTGGCGCTCCGCCAGGGCCGGGCATCATCTCGGTTTGCGAGTCGCCGGGCTTCTGTGACGGCGCGTTTGGCGGCGCAGCCTCGGGCCTAGAAGCCGTTGCTTCGGCGCGACGCTCGCGCTGAAGGGCAGCCAGTTCGGGCGGCAGTTGCCCGCGCCGCTCAAGCTGTCGCAAGAGCTGGCCGGGCTGCGGGAACTTGGCGAACAGCTCGGCCGTCGAGAGCTTGAGCGTCTGAAGCTCCGAGACCTTCGCTTCGGCCACGGCGTCCGCTATCTTCTCGGGCTCAAGCTGCTGGCGAATGTAGTTGTCCAGGCCCATTGCACGCACGCGCTCCACATCGCCGGGACGCGCGCCGAAGCCTAAGCGATTGAGGACGTGCAGGACGCGCTGCTCCTGCGTCAAGCGCCCGGCCTGCTGCTGCTGCTGCTGCTGCCCGGCGCTCGCCCCGACGATAAAAGTCGAGGCAAAGAGCGAGAGCGCGACCAGAAGAGCCGCCGCAGGGCGCTGCGCGGAGGCAAAGGAACGACGGAATCTGCTTTTAGAACTCTTCATAACGACACCATCCAAGGGGTTTCCGGCTTTAACTGATTTTCGGGGGCGAGGCCGTCAAATTGCGACGCTTGTCATGTGCCATCAACTAAGACGCACGGGCGCTGCAAAGGGTTGAAAAAATTGCTGCTGGAAATGAGCGCCTCTCACCGTAACGGCTTGGGATAGGTGACGGGGCTGCGGTTGCCGTCCCGGTCTACTGCGCGGACGCCGAAAAAGTAGTTGTCCTTGGACATGCCCGTCATCGTGTAGCTCGTCACGTTTCCGACCCGGCGTGCCCCTGTCCAGACGGGCGAGGTCGTCTCGCGCCAGACGATCTCGTAACCGGCCAAGTCCGGCTCGGCGTTCGCCGTCCACTGCAAGTCCGTGTCGTTGGTCAAGCGACGGGTCAGTATATGGACGCCTTTGGGAGCGGCGGGCGCGAGCGCCAGGCTTGAGAGCGCGGCGGCGTTGATGCGCGCGACCTGCGCGACGTAGGCGAAGTCCACGAACTCCGGCAGGTCGCCGTACTGTATGCCGCCTTCGACGCGCACGTTCTGGTGCTGGTGACGATACTCCTCGTTCGGCTCTGTGAAGCGTACGGCCGGGAAGCCGCGCTCAAGGAAGGGAATGTGATCGCCGCCGCGCAGGTAGCGGTCACGGCGATAAACCATCATCACGTTGAAGCCCGGCATGTAAGCGGCCCCGACCTCCTTGATGAAACGCGCGAGCTGGCGCGAGGCGGAATCGTTCTCGCCGCCCACGCTGCGGCGCGTTCTGGCCTCCTCCTCGGTCTCGTTCGAGGGCACGCCTTCCGAGAAGATGCGCACTGTTCGACGATCACGCACGCCGTTTCCGCCCAGGGTGTTGCCGACGATGTCGTTGGTGAACATGGCCGCTATGTTCCAGCCCTTCTGCTTGGCCTGCTCGGCGAAATGTGTCGAGCCGAGAAGGCTCTGCTCTTCGCCCGCGACGGCCATGAAGATCACCGTGGCGTCAAACTCCTGGCGCGACATGACGCGCGCCATCTCAAGCACGGCCGCCGTCCCCGAAGCATCATCATTAGCGCCCGGCGCATCGCACACGGCGTCGGTCGGACTCGTACACATCGAATCGTAGTGGCCGCTGACGACGTAGAGGCGATCTGCGGAAGCGGGCTGTGTGCCGCGCAAGGTCGCGACGACGTTGGTGATAATGGTCGGCTCCGGCACGCGGCCCTGCGGCGGCGGCATGGCCTCTTGCAGGTAAGACTGCTTCTCGACCGTCATGCGCCCGCCCGCCTGCGCTGCGATCCGTTGAAACTCTGAGAAGAGCCAGTCGCGCGCAGCGCCTATGCCGCGCGTGGGATTGTCCTGCGCCGAGAGCGTATTGCGCGTGCCGAACGAGACCAGCTTGCGAATCGTCCGCTCTATATTGCGCGCGTCTATTTCGGAAAGCATGCGCGCGATCTCGGGACGGCGCGCTGCTGCCTGGCCTGAAAGGTTGGCCCGCGCTCTCCGCCGCTGCACAGCCCGTTGCTGAACGGAGCCGCTCGCAGGCTCGCCCTGGGCCCACACGGTCGGCTGCGGCATCAGGAAGAGCGACAGGACGAAGAGGAAGGCGCGTCGCTGAAGTGCTGTAGAGAGTATGCTTGACATAACAGAGTCTAAGCTCCTTCGCAAAAGCTTGTTGGCGTAGATAGAATGCTTGGGAACGCTCCCTAAGTTAACGTGAAGCGGTGTGAGGAAGCAATCTCAAAAGGCTTGTGATCGAGGGAAAGGGGAGAGGCGGATAGGCTCTCCTGCGAGCGATCAATTAATGCGGTAGGCCCGGCCTTTCCAAACCACCACGACCTCGCCGCCAAGCTGCTCAGCTATCGCGCGTAAGGTCGGCTCATCCGCCACCAGGGCGCGATACTGCTCGGAGCCGCGCCTGACATTGACGGTTGCGCGCCCCGAAGTATAAGCCGCGTCAATCCATGCGCTGCCCTGCTTTCTGAACTGGCGGCCGCCGACCGAGCGCGTCTCCACAGACCTCTCGCCGTTTAGAGCACCGCTGCTTCTGCCGATCTTATCAGCGTCTTCAGTCTTAGCCTCCGGCCTGGCCGTTCCCCTCCTGCGTGCAGTCGTAGTAGGCTTGTTGACAGCCACAGTCTCTTCGGATTCTCTGGCAGTACCTCGCGCGCTATTGCTCGTCGTGCTAGTCCCGCTCAGGCCGTAGTTGCTCGCCACGTCGTCCTTGCGCCGCTGCTTTGTCTTGTCCGCCTCTGAAGTCTCAGGCGCACGCGCAGCACCGGCAACTGGCGTCGTCGCAGCAGGCGGCGCAGGCTGCGTTGTGCGTGCAAGCGAGCTGTCTTCGCCGGATTGATCTCTCGCCGCCACTTCCGAAGAAGCGGTCTCGCTTCTGGAAACAGGAGCGGGTGCTGTCGTCGCAGTCGCCTCGGTCTTGACGGCCTCCTTCGGCTGCGCCTCATCGGCCTGCGCGGTTCTGTTGGCGTGTGTTGCCGTCTCGCCGAGCGCGGGCGTTGGGCCAGCTTTGCTGTCTTTAAGCAGAGAGGGCTCGGCGTCCCGGCCCGAAGGTGAAGCAAGCGGGGCGGGGGATGAAGCCTGATTAGCGGATTGCTGCTGCGGCTCGACCATGCCGGGCTTTACGGCAGAGCCGCTCTGTCCTCCTGCGCTCTCGTTGTTGCGCGCGACCATCTCAGGCTCGTCTTGCCGGCTCTCCCTCTTCTGTTGGCGTATCACCAGGAACGCGACCCCGACCACGCAGAGCAACACTAGGGCCGCCGTCGCGTAGCGCATCACAGGCGGAGCGAAGAGAGCCGCCAGCCATGAGCGCCAGGACGTGCCGAGGGATTGAAGCTGTGGCGCGCTCTGTTCCTCTGCTTCGAGCGGAACGTTTGCGGCGAGCGTCAGATTGGTCACGATGGCGCGACACCTGTCGCAGTCGGCCAGATGCACCAGCGCGCGAGCACGCGCCGCACCCGGCAACTGTCCCTCGGCGTAAGCATTCATCTCGTCGGCGTCCATGTGTGGGCCCATGCTCGTCTCTTCCGGACTGTCGCCTGCCGCGCGCTCGCTCGAATGGGGCGCAAGTGTAGCTTTACGCCGACCATGACGGCGTAGCAGCAAATCTATCTCCGTGTTTGGATCAGAGTTCATCTAATGAGCCCAAGCCGCGCCAGACCCGTTGCGCGACTGTCTATAGAACGCTTCCGGCCCCCGCCGCTTGCGGCCATCCGCAGGGCCGAGAGATTTTTCGTCGTCGCTCTATCTCTCAGGTTCAAGTGTCGCGCCCTTCGCTCTTCTCCGTCGTCAGCATCACTTGCAAATCGGCGTCCAGATGCGCGGCCGCTTCGGCCAGAGAGCGTGCCGCCTCGTCGCGCGTCCAGCCGTGCTCTTTAATCAAGATCGCTTCGACTCTCTGCCTGATCTCCGTGTGAACGCGGGCCAGGCGACGGCTCGCGGTCGCTTCGTGAACGCCGAGCACCACGCCCGCCTCGCGCAAGCGCAGCCCGTCAAAATAGTAGAGCTTGACGAGCAGGCGGTCTTCCGCCTCCAACTCCTTGATCGCACGCGCGAGCGCCTCTTCCACGTCACGCGCGGCGCGCTCCTGCGCGAGCGCTTGTTCAGGGTCAAGGGCCGCGACCTGAACGCTTCGGCCTTCGCCCATGTGGCGTTGCGCGTCCTGCGCCAGGCGATCAAAATCCGCGTCCTCCTCCGTCTGCACGAGCCTGGATGTCTTGCGGTGCTGATCGACTGCGAGTTGGCCCACCACTGCGCGCAGCCACCCGCCGAGCGACCCCCGGCCGGAGTAATAGGCTATCTTCCCCGTCGGCCGTCCCTTCCCGCCGTCGCGCACCCTCAAGCCATACAGCTCGGCCCAAATGGATTGGGCCAGGTCTTCGGCCAGCTCTTCGTGAGAGCTGGCGCTGCGCGCAGCCGAACGCACCGTCGCCCCGTACTTTTCGACCAGCTCCCGCCAGGCAGCCTCGTCCCCGCGCTCGCAAGCCACGACCAGACACAAGTCGTCCGCGTGCAGACCGTCAATGAATTGGTTGACGGCCTCGGCGGAGGGTTCCGGAGCGCCGCCCGCCAAAAGATATTTGTCGAGCGTGGCGCGCACGCGGGCCATGAGAGCTTCGACATTGAGCGAACGCGCGTTTGTCGCGCGCGCGATCAAGCGCCGCGCGCCTGCCGTAGCCAGCTCTTCTATTTGTGCGGTCGTCCGGCTCAAGGGGCTTCTCTGAAAACCGCTTTCGTTTCTCGCTCTATGCTAACACGAACTCAGGCGCTTGCGGGCGCGCACTCCATCTTTGATGTCGCCCTGGCCTGCGGGGCTGCTGCCCCGGCCGTGCCCCCAAGCTTTGAGGACTCCGCGCGAGCGTGAGATAATTCATATGGAAGAAAGAAAAAAGGATGAGCGATGAGGGATGAATTGGGACTGACTGATTCGGCTGAAGCTGAATTCAATCCCTTTCATCCCTCCGCCCTCATCCCTCATCCCTTAAATCATGCTTCGTGTAACGGAAATCTTTCGCTCGATTCAGGGCGAGTCTACTCACATGGGCCGCCCGTGTACGTTCGTGCGCCTGACGGGCTGCCCCATGCGCTGCGTCTGGTGCGACAGCGAGTACACGTTCACGGGCGGAGAGCGCATGTCTCTGGACGCTGTGCTGGCGGAGGTGCGCGCCTACGGCTGCCGGTTGGTGGAAGTGACGGGCGGCGAGCCGTTGGCCCAGCGCGCAGCCTTCGAGCTGATCGAGCGATTGTGCGATGAAGGCTACGAAGTGTTGATCGAGACGGGCGGCTATGTCTCGACCGAAAGGGTTGACGAGCGCGCAGCTCTCATCCTCGACGTGAAATGTCCGGCGTCGGGCGAGGAGGCGCGCAACCATTGGCCCAACCTTGAGCGGCTGCGCGCAGACAAAGATGAGGTCAAGTTTGTCATAGCGAACCGCGCCGACTGGGATTACGCGCGAGAGGTCATAGCGCGTCATGAGCTTGAGGAGAGGACGCGCGCCGTCCTCATCTCGCCGGTCTGGGGCGAGGTCGATCTGCGCGAGGTCGCGGATTGGGTCTCCGCAAGCGGCCTCGACGTTCGTATGCAGTTGCAGCTACACAAGCAGGTCTGGGGGCCAGAGGCGCGAGGCGTGTGATGGGCGGACACGACGACAGAGCTTACGCTCAGGAAGAGGTAGACGAGGTCTTGGAGCGAACGGCGCTCGCCGTCTGCCTGGTTTCGGGCGGGATGGATTCCTGCGTGACGGCGGCCATCGCGCGCGAAGAGAACGAAGAGCTTGCCTTCCTTCATGTCTCTTACGGACAGCGCACGCAGCAGCGCGAGCGTCGCGCCTTTGAAGAGCTGGCGGACTACTACGAAGTGACCAAGCGCCTGGCAGTCTCCATAGAGTATTTGACGCGCATCGGCGGCTCGTCTCTCACAGACCCGGAGATTGCCGTCTCGGAAGCCGATCTCACGTCGCGCGAGATACCGACGAGCTATGTTCCCTTTCGCAACGCGCATCTGCTCTCTATCGCGACGAGCTGGGCTGAGACCTGCGGCGCGCGGCGTATCTACATCGGCGCGGTGGCGGAGGATTCTTCGGGCTACCCGGACTGCCGGCCCGAGTTCTATGACGCTTTCGAGCAGGTCATACGCGTCGGCACACGGCCCGAGACCATGATCGAGATAGTCACGCCCGTCATCGCACTGCATAAGTCAGAGATCGTACGGCGTGGCCTTGAGCTGAATGCTCCGCTGCGTCTCACCTGGTCTTGTTATCAATCACAGGAGCGCGCATGCGGACGCTGCGATTCATGCGCGCTGCGCCTGCGCGCTTTCGAGCAGGCCGGGACTATTGATCCGATACCTTACGAGACGTGACAGGCCGGGCCCGCGCCTTCCGGCTGTTGACGCGCGGGCCCGTCTTCGAGTATTAAGTGACAACCCCTGAATTTGTCGCAGCATCTTATTCAAGCCTTTCACCATAAAGGGCTTGCAAACTCCTTGGAGGAACCTCTAATGCGTCGTAAAAATTATCTTATCTCCTTCGCGGCGGCCGCCATGCTGCTCGCGCTCAATAGCATCACCTCTGCGCAGAGCGGCCCACTTCGCGGCCACGTCGTCATGGCGCAGGCCGACGGTACTAAGGCTCCTGTGGAAGGAGCGATCATTGACGTTTTTCGCACGGACATCGGCGGCCATTACGAGACGAAGACCGATAAGAAGGGCGTCTTCAGATTCGCCGGGCTGCCTATCGCCGGGACTTATACAGTCACCGCCAGCGCCCCGAACGCCCGTCCCGATGCGCTCATAAGCATCAGGGTCGGTACGGACACGGATTACGAGCTGACGCTTCAGCCCGGCGACGGCAAACGCTTTACGGCCGCCGAAGCTAAGGCGCTGGCCTCTGGAGGAAGCGTAGGTGGAGGCGGTGGAGGCGGCACCAGCGCCCCTCGTAAAGAGAGCGCCGAAGAGCGCGCCAGGCGCGAGGAGATGGAGCGGAAAAATGCCGAGATAGCCGCGCAAAATGCTAAGAATCAGAATATTAACGCCGTACTCAACCGTACCTTCAAGGCCGGAAACGATGCCCTGGTCGCAAAGAATTGGGACGAGGCCATAGCACAATTCAAAGAAGGTCTCGCCGCCGACCCCGAACAGGACGCGCTCCTGGTCGGCTTGACCGAAGCCCTGCGCCTGCGCGGCGCTGATCGTTACAATGCCGCCGTCAAAATGACGGATGAAGCCGCTAAGGATGCTGCCAGAAAATCTGCTCAGCAGGACTGGCGCGACGCTGCTGAGGCTGTTAACAAAGCCGTCGAGGTTATTAAGAAGAAGCCCGCTCCCGCAGACCCGACGGCTGCCGCCAATTACAAGCAGAACAGGTACGCAGCCCTCAGCGCCAGAACCAAAACCATGATGCTCCTGATCAGGTACGTCGATCCCACGCAGGCCGATGCCGGTCTGGCAGCACTTCAGGAGTACATGGAAGCCGAGACCGACGCCGCCAAGAAATCCAAGGCGCAGAAGGATTTCGCCAAGGCGCTCCTGGAAGCAGGCGCGGCCGATAAGGCCCTGGCCGAATATCAGAAGATTCTGGATGCGAACCCGGATGACGTGGACGCTCTGGCCGGGGCAGGCATGGCCCTCTTCAACCTCGGCTACAGTTCGAATGACAAGGCCAAATTCCAGGAAGCGGCCAATTATCTACAGCGCTTCGTGGACAAATCTCCCGACGGCCAACTCAAGACAGAGGCTAAAGCTGTGCTGGACGAGATCAAAAACCAGCAGAATATCAAGCCCGACAGGAGCGCCCCGACCAGACGCCGCCGTCAATAACCTGCTCCGGCCAGGCTTTAATTGCTTGAAATATCAGGGCCGCGATTGGTGATTTAACCCGCCAATCGCGGCCCTTTCATGTCAGCCCAGCCTCTCAAATAATCTAGCTTGACACTTCTCTCGTTAAAACGGTAATATTCAAGGTGCAACGGTGTTTAGCACCGTTTGTCTAATTAAATGCGTGCGTTTAAGCGGCCACCGTTGCAGCCACCTCCACCTACAATCTTCAGTCGCCATACCGTTCGGTAAGCGCGCTTCGCAAAAGTTGGAAAATCTTAAAAGATGTCAGCCAAATTAGGGGAAATTCTCGTTCGCGAAAATCTCTTGAGCCCGCAACAGTTGCGCGAGGCGTTGGATTACCAGCGCGAGCATGGCGGGCGCTTGGGCTATAACCTGGTCAAGCTGGGTCTGGTCTCCGACGACATGATTACGGCCGTGCTTTCTCGTCAGTACGGAGTGCCGTCGGTCAATCTTGAGCTGTTCGACATTGAAGACTCTGTGATTCGCCTGATCCCGCAGGATGTGGCGCAGAAGTACTCTGTGCTTCCGCTCTCAAGGGTCGGCGCGACCTTGACCCTGGCGATGGTTGACCCCACCAACGTCTTTGCGATGGACGACATAAAGTTCATGACCGGCTTGAACATAGAGCCGGTCGTCGTCTCCGAAGCGAGCGTTCACGAGGCCATCGCGAAGTATTACGATGTCTCGCGCGAGATTGAGCTGGCGACGGTCGTCGCCGATGTGCTGGTCGATGGCTTGAGCGTTAAAGGTTCCAACGGCAACGGCAATGGGAACGGCCACGGTGGAATCACGCACGCCGATCTGGTTTCCCTGGATAGTCTGGATTTCGATTCGGAAGCCGCCGAAAATCTTGAGGTTATTGAAGACAACGAAGAGATAGACCTCTCCTCGCTGACGCGCATGAGCGAGGACGCGCCCGTCGTGCGCCTCGTCAACGTCCTGCTCGTAGACGCGCTTCGTCGCGGTGCATCAGACATACACATCGAGCCTTATGAAAAGGAGCTGCGCATACGCTTCCGCATTGACGGCGTGCTCTACGACGTGATGCACCCGCCGCTGAAGATGAGAGACGCGCTGATCTCGCGTCTCAAGATCATGTCGAAGCTGGACATCTCTGAGAAACGGCTGCCGCAGGACGGCCGCATCAAGATCAAGGTCAAGGTTGACGCACGCTCGCGCGAGCTGGATTTTCGCGTCTCGACTCTGCCGACGCTCTTCGGCGAGAAAGTAGTGCTTCGTCTCCTGGATAAAGAGAACCTGATGCTGGACATGACGAAGCTCGGTTTCGAGCCGCAGTCTTTGGAGAAGTTCCAGCGCAACATCTCGCGTCCCTACGGCATGGTGCTCGTCACTGGGCCCACGGGTTCGGGAAAGACCAACACGCTCTATTCAGCCCTCCAATCCCTCAACACGACCGAGACCAACATCATGACGGCGGAAGACCCCGTCGAGTTCAACCTGGCGGGCGTCAACCAGGTGCAGATGAAGGAGCAGATCGGCTTGAACTTCGCCGCAGCCTTGCGCTCCTTCCTGCGTCAAGACCCGAACATCATCCTCGTCGGCGAGATTCGCGACTTCGAGACCGCCGAGATCGCCATCAAGGCCGCGCTCACCGGACACCTAGTCCTCTCCACCCTCCACACCAACGACGCGCCCTCGACCATCTCCCGCTTGATGAACATGGGCATTGAGCCATTCCTGGTGGCTACCTCGGTCAACCTCATACAGGCGCAGCGCCTCATTCGCCGCGTCTGTAAAGACTGTAAGAAAGAGCAGCAGACGCCGCCCGAAGCTTTAATCGAGGTCGGTTTTTCGCCTGACGAAGCACGCCAGGTCAAGACCTACAAGGGGCGTGGCTGTCAGACCTGTAACGGCACTGGCTACAAGGGGCGCGTCGGTCTCTATGAAGTGATGGAAGTGACGGACGAGATCAGGGAGCTGATCCTGATCGGCGCTTCGGCCTTGGAGCTGCGTAAGAGGGCCATCGAAGACGGCATGATTACCCTGCGTGAATCTGGCCTCCACAAGATTCGCGCCGGGATCACGACGATTGAAGAGGTGGTTCGGGAGACGGTGGCATGAAAAAATGGGGAAGGGTAGTGCGCGCTGTCGCTTTATCTTTTTTAATGCTCTTCGCGTTGGCGGCGATGTTGCCTTTGGTGATCTCTTCGGCGCACAACGAGCAGACGACTTCTGCGAGCAAGAGAAAGAGTGTGCGTCGTCACTCTCGCGCCTGGTGGCGTCGTTATCGCGCGCGCCAGCGCCGCCGCCGCGCAGCCCTCGAACGAAAGAGGGCGCTCGCCGCGCTTGGTCAAAGCACGATGGACAGGCAGTCTGCGGGCAATAATATATCGCCGTCCGATCCCTTGTCGGCGGCCGTCTGGCTCCAGGGCAACGATGCGCGCGGCCAGTCCACGCCCGTCATCTCTACGGAACACAGCAGCCGCCCCGCTCCCATGAAAGTTGATTTGGGAGTCCGCCTCAATACGCCCGACGGCCGGACTGTGGGCCAAGTCGCCGTCGCGGTCGTCGGCAATGCCTCCGTCCGTACACCGGCTTCTAGCGCAGCACAGCGCCGCGCTCTGAGCGGAGTTCCTTTCGCAGACCTCAGGCGCACGGTGATAGACCGGATGCTTGCGACGGGCGGCTGGGTCGTCAACGATTTCGAGCGCCAGATAGAGGGACGCCGCGTCTACATCGTCCTCGCGCAGACGGCTTCCTCCGTCGATAGGCGTACGCCGCAACAGTCCTGGACTTTCTACTTCACAGAGGTAGACGGTCGTATCTACAACATCGTCTCGAACGCGCCTGTGGAGTTTACAGACCGCATGGCCCTGGAAGCCGAAAGGGTGATCGCGATGCTCGGCACTGGCACTGCGCGCCCCTCGGACGAACGCTCGGCCCAACGCCGCTAAAAAAGCCCCTCTTCACCTGATCCTCCGGCTCGCGTCTCAACAGTTTGCCGCTAATCACTCTTGAAACGCGCCCGGAGGAAAACCCCCTGGGAGAAAAGAAGATTCATGATGACGAACGAAGCTGCACCGCAGATCACGCTTTCGGAGCTGTTGAAGAAGCTCGCCGAGCTTGGCGGTTCTGACCTGCACATTACTACTAACACGCCGCCGCAGGTGCGCGTTGACGGACACCTTCGCCCCCTTGAAGGTTATCGCCCGCTCTCTTCGGCCGACACGAAGCAGCTCGCCTATTCGGTTCTGACCGACGCGCAGAAGCATCGCTTTGAGGAGAACCTGGAACTGGATTTCTCTTTCGGCGTCAAGGGCCTCTCTCGTTTCCGCGCCAACATCTTCAACCAGCGCGGAGCCGTCGGCGCGGTCTTTCGCGCCATTCCCTATGAGATCAAGCCCTTTGAAAAGCTCGGCCTGCCGCCCGTCGTCAAAACTCTTTGCGACAAGCCGCGCGGCCTCATCCTCGTCACTGGGCCCACCGGCTCCGGCAAGTCGACGACTCTGGCCGCGATGATTGATAAGATCAATACTGATCGGCACGAGCACATCCTGACCATCGAAGACCCGATAGAGTTTCTGCACAACCACAAGAGCTGCCTGGTCAACCAGCGCGAGGTCAACGCCGACACAAAGGGTTTCGCGGAAGCCTTGCGCACGGCCCTGCGCCAAGACCCGGATGTAGTGCTCGTCGGCGAAATGCGCGACCTTGAGACGATTGAATCCGCCCTGCGCATAGCCGAGACGGGCCACCTGACCTTCGCTACCCTTCACACCAACTCCGCCGCCTCGACCATCAACCGCATCATAGACGTGTTCCCCTCAGACCAGCAGGCGCAGATTCGCGCGCAGCTCTCGCTAGTCCTCGAAGGCATCATGTGCCAGGCGCTTCTGCCGCGTGCCGACGGGCAGGGCCGCGCGATGGCCCTTGAGATTCTCGTCCCGAACGCGGCCATCCGGAACCTGATCCGCGAGGATAAAGTCCACCAGATTTACTCCATGATGCAGACGGGCCAGGACAAGTACGGCATGCAGACCTTCAACCAGGCGCTCGCCTCGCTCTATCACAAGCGGCTCATCACCCTGGATGTCGCGATGCAGCGTTCCTCGAATACGGACGAGCTGAAAGACTTGATCGAGCGCGGCTCCGGCATCAACACCGGCAACGGCAACGGCTCTTCGGCAGCCGCTCCGGGCAAGCCCGGCACGCATCCAAGCCCCTATGCGCAGGGCCGGCCCGTAGGCGTGCGCCCCGGCGTCGGCAGATAAATCACTCATTACTATCCGGTCACTGTTCCAAGGAGTTTCTAAGTTATGCCCACATACGTCTTCAAAGGCCGCAACCGACTCAACGAGATCGTGGTCGGCGAGCGCGTTGCAGACAATCGTGAAGCTTTGCGCCAAATCCTGCGCCGCGAGCAGGTCACGCTGACCTCTGTCAAAGAGAAGGGACGCGAGGTCGGCATCCCTAAGATCGGCGGGCGCAAGAAGGTCAAGGCCAAGGCCCTCTCAATCTTTACGCGCCAGTTCTCCGTGATGATTGACGCCGGGCTCCCTCTCGTCCAGTGCTTAGACATCCTGGGCCAACAGCAGGACAACAAACATTTCCAGCAGGTCTTGATGCAAGTCAGGCAGGACGTGGAAGAGGGCTCGACCCTGGCGGCCGCGATGGCCCGCCATCCGAAAGTCTTCGATCAGCTCTACACGAACATGGTCGAGGCGGGCGAGACGGGCGGTATCCTTGACCTCATCTTGCAGCGTCTTTCGACCTTCATCGAAAAGATCGTCAAGCTGAAGCGCGACGTTGTCTCGGCTCTCATCTATCCGTCGGCGGTCATCCTGATGGCCATCGGCGCGATTGCCGTCATCATGGTCGTCGTCATCCCGCAGTTTCAAAATATCTTCTTGGGCCTGCTGGGCCCAGGCGAGCTGCTGCCGCTGCCGACGCGCATAGTGGTCGGCATCAGTAACTTCCTCGCGGGCTGGGGCGGCCTGGCGATTCTCGCCACCGTCATCGGCATAGTGGTAGCCCTGCGCTTCTACTACAAGACGCCAGGCGGGCGTCGCATCCTGGATGCCTTGATGTTGAAGCTGCCCGTCTTTGGCGGCATCATGCGCAAGATCGCCGTCGCGCGCTTCTCGCGCACGCTCGCCACGCTGCTCTCTTCGGGCGTGCCGATCCTTCAATCCCTTGACATCACGGCGCGCACAGCCGGCAACGTCATCATCGAGAGCGCCATCATGAAGGTACGCGCCGGAGTCGAGCGCGGCGAAAGCTTCGTCGAGCCCCTGAAGGCGACCGAAGTCTTCCCCAGCATGGTGGCACAGATGATCGGCATCGGCGAACAGACCGGCGCACTCGACGCCATGCTAGGCAAGATCGCAGACTTCTACGAGCAAGAGGTAGACGCCGCCATCGCCAACCTCCTGACCCTGATCGAACCGATCCTGATCGGCTTCCTCGGCGTCACCATCGGCTCCATCGTCATCGCCATGTACCTCCCACTCTTCACCCTCATCGGCAAGCTCTCGCAAGGACACTGACCCCTTGAGGGGATGTGTGTGTGGAAGAAAAATAATTAGCGTAGCCGGAAAATAATTACCGTCTCTGGGAAAAAGTTAGCGTTCTAGATGACAGCTTTAACGTCCGCGATAAAAGTTCAATTACTTATCGCGGACGTTTGCTTCTCTATTGGACTTGACTTCAATCGATAAATCTTCACTCCATGCCCGTGTCTGGCGGCGTGGCGCTGTTGATATAGTGTAGCGACCAATCTTGCTAGGTGAGGTGGTGTTGCTTCTGCCCGAAGTTCCTGCGGCAAACTTGCCACGAGTATGCGGGCGGGAGTATCCGCCACTCATTCTGGGCCACAGCTTGCTACGCAGCGGGCGAAGGGCAAGAGCCGCCATCGGCGGTGCACGCGCTCGCTTTCAAGTGGGTGCGGATCATCTTCAGGTGCTGTCAGGCGCGAACTGTTTACGACGACGTGAAGTACTTGGAGCGCTTGTGGAGGAAGGGGCACCGCTCAGCTATGCGGCGAATAATCCGGCTTGAACTGAAAGTTTCTCTTGCCTCGTCACCCTTAGATGGGTTGTTGGGCTTCCGTTTCACTTAGGCCACGCTTAGCTTGAACTACATTGGGGTATTTTGCTCCTTCTCTTTCTTCTGCAAAACCCCAAATTATCGAGACCCTCAGGTACGCTAATTATTTTTCTTCCACATCTGATTAGGATTTAAAGAGCCGAGCGCGCACCAACGTTTCCACATGCATGAGAATGTGGTAAATAAATTACATGTCAACGACTCCTGCTGCCACACCGGACACCGCATCCCATCAGCCTGCTCCACCCACACCTTCCAGCTCGTGGCTCAAGCCTTCGCTCGACTGGCTTCTAATCTTCGTCCCCGTGGCCATCGCGCTGCGCTTCGTGCCAGGACTCGAGAACCAGACGGCGCTGTTTATCGTCTCCTGCCTGGCGATCATCCCGCTGGCCGGGTGGATGGGCCGTGCCACGGAGCATCTGGCCGAGCACCTCGGTCAGGGAATTGGCGGCCTGCTTAACGCGACCTTCGGCAACGCTGCCGAACTCATTATTGCCCTCTTCGCCCTCTCTAAAGGGCTCGACGGAGTCGTCAAAGCGTCAATCACTGGTTCGATCATCGGCAACGTCCTGCTCGTTCTGGGGCTGTCGTTCCTAAGCGGCGGGGTGAAGTTCCGCAAGCAGGAGTTCAACCGCACGGCCGCAAGTATCAACGCCACAGCGCTGACGCTGGCCGCCATCGCTCTCGTCATCCCGAGCGTTTTTCACCAGGCGGCTGCCATCGTACCCGTCGCGCAGGGCGGATGGACGCCCGCGAAAGAACATAGCCTGTCGCTCGCCATTGCCATCGTGCTCATTGTCACTTACGGCCTGACGCTTCTTTTTTCGCTCGTCACTCACAGGGAACTGTTCGTCGGAGGGCAATCGCACGGCATGTTCGCCGAAGTCGGGAAAGAACGCACCGCGGCTGAAGAGCACGGGGTAGGATGGTCAGTGAAAAAGAGCGTCGTCATCCTCCTCGGGGCCACAGCCCTTGTTGCGCTCGTCTCGGAATTTCTGGTCGGGGCCGTCGAGGGAGCGCGTGAGACGCTGGGGCTCACGGAAGTCTTCGTCGGGGTCATCGTCGTCGCGATTATCGGCAACGCCGCCGAGCATTCTTCGGCTATTCTGATGGCGATGCGTAACAAGATGGATCTGAGCCTCGGCATCGCGCTCGGCTCAAGCCTCCAGATCGCGCTGTTCGTCGCGCCCGTCCTCCTGTTCGCCTCCTACCTGTTCGGCAAACCGATGCACCTGGAGTTCACTATCCCGGAAGTGGTGGCCGTCGTGGCCTCAATCATCATTGTCGAGCAGATCAGCAGCGACGGCGAAAGCAACTGGGTCGAGGGCGTGCAACTGCTCTCAGTCTACGCAATCCTCGCCATACTTTTCTACTTCCTGCCCGACGCACACCATGCTGCGGCCACCGCATCGGATGTCATGCCGGCCGCGACACCGGCTCACCCCTGAAGCCTCGGCAGCGCGTCGATCATCGAGACCTGCCACCGCTCGTCGGCTTACACGAGGGAAGCAATCCCTCGTATAAATTTGTCGCCCCGCGCTTGAGTCTGCTTAACAATCACTCCGACTAATCTTCATTCAATCTTCATCTTTCTATTCACCGCCAAAACTCTCGCGCCGAGTTCCAGGTTCAATTCCCCCTGTATCAGGTTTATGTGCGACCAGAGTTCATCAACGAGCACCGACTACGACGCATAATGGCACTCTGTTTTTGGAGTGTTTTGGTGACGGCCATACTTCTGACTACCTCGTGTCGCCGGCCTGAGCCGCCGCGGGCTTCTTACGTGCCTATCGCGCAATTGGAACAAAGGTACGGTCGGCTCGTTGCGGTGTCCAATGAACCAACTCCCGACCAGAATGGCACTGAAGATCGGCTGGGGCTGTTCCAGGATGAGAGCGGTACGGTGTGGGGGATACCTCTGACCATCTGTGACGATGGTGGCGTGCTCGGGTGTGCGCCGCCTCTGCTGCGCGAAGTTCCGGTGAGCGACACATTGCCGGCAGACACGGTTGAGGTCGTCGGAGCTACGAATGAACCCAACGGTTGGCGCGGTGGTGCTTTTGTCGGAGACTATTTTATTATCGCTTGCCTTCTGTAGACGCTGGATAGGCTTGAGCAACAAGCCTCATTCACTTTCTCCCTCTTAGCCTTTTCACTTCGTACAGTTCTTGAAAACGAGGGGACGATTTGCTCTTAGAGAGCAAGGCAAGTTGATGTGGCTCGCCCTGCATCTGGAATCTTTAGGAAGTGCCGACGACCACCCTGGTAAGCGAGCGCCGCTGGCGTTTCCACGCCGGACTGAACCTGTGCTTACGTTTATCTTCGCGCTTCACACATTCCCAGCAGACGTACTCCGGCTGATTGTTCGGACTCATAAATTTGATGAAATAGTTACTTTCACCATCACACCTCGCGCAGTGGCGAATAATCTCAGCTTCCAAAAATGACACCTTCTTTCCTCCTTTCACACATTCACAAAGAACTCACCGCCCGTTTTCGTTGATTCCCGACAGACGCTTTTACCGCCCCGTGACCCTCGCCTTCGGGTGGCCGTCTAATGCCGACGGACAACCGCCTTAACGCGCGGCTGATCGTCTTCGCGCACAGGTAGTCAGGCGGAGCCTCACACGTCCCCGGGGGCAGGGCCGCCTCTATCTGTGAGTCGGCCAAGCCGTCGAGCGGGTATCCACACCTCTCGAACTCCCGACGAATTTTGACGAGTGCGAGCCTGCGTCTGCGCGCGGCCAGCATTTGATGAATCTTTGTAAACACCTCTAAGTCCTCTTGTCAGTTCTGTACGCGAAGGGGCGCTTCTACTAATCAAAGCCTGTAACGGAGCAGTGCTCCGCAGCCCCCGACACCCATGAGCAGCGCTGAATCTTCGATAAAGGTGACTCGCGCACTCGACAGCCTCGCGCGGGTGACTAGCAGGTCAGCCGCCACGACATGCGGTTCACGGCCACGAAAGACTGCTTGAGTGGGGAAGCCGCCGTTCGTTGAAGCCTCGTCAATGGCTTCTTCGTCGCAGATGATCTCTCGCGTCGAGGCGCTCAAGAGCAGCTCGTCAACCTGCCCCTGGTATAGCGCCGTGAGCGTATCGCGCAGCCCAACGACGGCGAGCCCGCCAGCGCGGTACTCGTCCAGCAGCACCCTTACTCTTTCGGCGTCCGTCTGCGTATTGTGCTCGCTGAGGGCCGCAAGCGTCGCCTTCAGCACCTCGTGCTCGGGCGTCCGGATGTCCAGCCGCAGCACGTCGATCACCTTGTCGGCGAGGCGCGGCGTCATCTGCTCGCGCAGCAGTGGAATGATTACCGCATCCCCGGCGAGAACGATGTGCTCGGCGTCCTCTTCGCGCACGACGCGGTCGAGCGTCTCCACTACCTCCTTGGCGTGGAGCAGGTGGTAGTTTTCCATGTGCCGCTGGTATCGCATCTGCGACCACCCTCTCACCTGTGGGCGGGCTGCCCTGACGCTACTCACCTCCTTATTACCGAGCGTCCGGCCCAGGCCGAAGACGAACAGGCGCGCCGAGTTCGTGTCGGCCAGGAGCGCGACGTAGCGCGGGTACTGGTCTAGGAGGCGCGCCAGCGGGTAGAGGTGTGGCCGGTCGTTAACGTGCAGCCGGTGCTTATGGATGGGCGCGTCGAGTTGCACCGCCCTGAAATATTTATCCGCTCCGGCGCAGGCGAAGACGGCAAGGCCGTTGGCCGAGGGCCGTAGCTCATCCCGCAGGTACGCCCTGATACGCGCGGCGTCACGCTCGAAGCTCGCCCGCTCCAGAGAATCCGGGGCGAGAGACTTGGCGCGCGCGGCGAACTCCTTACGTACAAAGCTGTCGAAATTGTCTCGCCCGTGCTGGTCGGGCCTCGTGTCTAGATAGAGACTGACGAACGGATAGCCGTTCGGCTCGAAAGCCGCCAGCTCGTCCAAATGGTGTGCTAGCGTCACGTCTGTCGGTTCCTTCACCTCAAGCATCTGCTGGCATCCTCCCCCGTCGAAATTGATACTTCCAATCTAGGTGAGGACACGATCCATCGCTAGCGTATTAACTCCTGTGATCTTCGAGTGTTTACACTTGCTACTAAAAACTGATGGTGTTTGCCGGAGAGGGCTCGGGTGATAACACCCGCGCGACATAGGAGTTAATACTCTCCCCTCTCACAATCCTTCTCCTCTAAGGTAGAGATCAGCAGCCATTCATAAGTAGAAGCGCAGTTATACGCTTGGTCGAAGTCGGGCCTAATCGAAAGAGGTGAATAAATGATGAGAATATTGATCGGCTATGACGGTTCAGCGAGTGCTGAGGCCGCGCTTTCCGACTTGCGGCGTTCCGGCTTACCGCGTGAAGCAGAAGCCCTGATCGTCTCCGTGGCAGATGTCCTGACGGTGTCCCCGCCGTCCGGCTACGAACTCGTCGGGCAGGCCCTCACTTCGCGGAGAGTGACGTCAGGAATAATGCAGATGCAAGCGCAGACGGCGCGGGCGCTCAAAGAGGCGAAAGAGTTCGCCGAGAAAGCGCGTGACAGTGTCCGGTCATACTTCCCCGGCTGGGAAGTGAGCGCCGAGACCCTGGCGGGCACACCCTCCTGGGAATTAATAAAAAGGGCGGACGAGTGGAAGGCTGACCTAATCGTAGTCGGCTCACATGGGCGCTCCGCGCTCGGGCGGCTCATCCTCGGCAGCGTGTCGAAGAAGGTGGTCACCGATTCACAACACTCTGTGCGGGTGGCGCGAGGAGCGGTCGAGAAAAGCGACGGTCTGCCGCCGAGAGTAATGATCGGGGTGGACGGATCAAGTGAAGCAGAGAGCGCAGTCCGCGCCGTAGGCAGGCGTATATGGCCGGAGGGGACACAGGTGCGGATCGTCGCTGTTGATGACGGCACTTCTCCCACAAGAATCACCCACGTCCTTCCTGCCGTGGCGGCGATGATCGGAGGCTGTAACGAAGAACCGGCGGTTGCGGCGCGGATGATGGTCGAATGGGCTGAGAGTGAGTTGCGCGCCATCGGCTTGCGAGTCTCGGTCACAATCGAGAAGGGCGATCCGCAGCGAATCCTCATCGAGGAAGCACGAAAGTGGAATGCAGATTCTATTTTCGTCGGTGGGCGCATGTTCAGCGGAGCTATTGAAAGGTTACGGCTCGGCAGTGTTGCGACTGCGCTGGTCACTAAGGCGCATTGTGCGGTCGAGGTCGTGCGTGGCGCGAGGGGCTGATTTTTTTGCTGTTACGTGAGGCGGCGGGTCGTCTTGGGGAGCTTGACATAATCATCAGGTGGAACGGCTGGCATCGTCGTCGACCTTTTCTGTCTACGCGACGAGTTGTCAAAGGAGCGCATTAATCGTGACGGTCATTACTAATTTCATGGCTCTCAGCCAATCACAATTAGAAGGAGCACAAGCTTCTACCGGCGGATGGATTTTTATCGCCGTCGCATGGACTGCGGTCGCTGCTATGTGGCTGGCGACATCTTACAGTTCCAGAGTGCAATCCCGGCAGTAGCGGGATGGAAGGTTAAAGGACGTGGAGGAAAATGATGATCTAACTGTCATGGTGGTCGAAGATTTCCATGACACTCGTTTAATGCTCAGGGAGGCTCTGAAGGTGAAAGGCTACCGCGTAGTGGAGGCCGTCGATGGCTGGGAGGCGGTGGGGCTTGCCAATCGCGACCGCCCTGATCTGATTCTGATGGATCTGAATCTGCCGGTACTGGACGGGGTCGAAGCCGCTTGTCTGTTGCGAGAACTAGGGGAGTTCAGAGATGTGCCGATGATAGCGATTACAGCACATGATTCTGCCGACTCTCGCGCCGACGCTCGGGACGTGGGGTTTGATGAGTACGTTACTAAGCCGATTGACTTCGACTACCTGGAGCCGCTCATTGATCGCTTGTTGAAGAGAAGCTTGTCGGCAATAGAATAAAAGGAGAGATTATGGATTTAAGCGGAGTTATCGTCGTCATACTTGGTATACTGTTCTTTTTCGGAGGTGCGGCGTGGCTTGAGATACGTTCACGAAAACACAGGCGGCCTGTACTGGAAATTGAGCACTCATCACAACCCGTCGTTTCAACTATGTCCGCTGGACGCGCTGCGTACAGGCGTGAGGCGAAGAGTGAGTAACGACTCGCCAGCCCAGCGAAATGCTGAGACAATGACGAGGCAATAAGCAAGGAAAGGAGGAGACAGCGATGGCTGATGACATTGCCAGGAAGCGTCTGAAGAAGAAAGTCCTTGACCGATGGGAAAACGAGGGCGGAAAGATTAACGCAGACCCGACTGGGGCAGATGAGAGCGGCCAGACGAGCGACACTGAGAGCGAGGGTAATCAACTATCAGCTTCGCACGATAACTCTGTGGTTGGCGCTCCAACCTCTCACACAAAGAATCGCAAGCCTGCTCAGAAATGAGTCGCGCTCAGGATGTGACGCGCAGATACTTCAGCGTTTGAGTTACGATGTAAATTAATCTTGAGGGCCGGCGTAAAAGATTAGATAAATAAGGCAAAGTGCATATCGTCACCCGCGTCATGGGCAGAGTGATGGCGGCGCTCGCCGTACAGTTTATCCTCAATGGCATCACCGCCTACTACGACACGCTCACCAGCCGCTAAGCCTGTTATATTTCACCGCACGACGATGACGCGCGTCGGGCGGAGCAACTCATCGTTCCAGAGATAGCCGCGGCGAACTTCCTCATACACAGTTCCGGATTCAGCTCGATCAGTCTCGACTACGCTCAACGCTTCGTGCATCGTGGGATCAAACGGACGCCCCTTACTGTCAAATGAAGTGATACCGTTGGCTTGAAGCAGGCTGTTGAAACGCTGGTGGATCATGCGCAATCCTTCCGCGACCGGGCCCGACGCCTCTTCCACGTGCTCAAGAGCACGCTCAAAGTCATCCATCAGTTCGAGCAGCGCAAGGAGGATTTCGCGCTGGCCGTCTTGTTCCGCACGTGCGCGCTCCTGCCTCGTCCTCCGTCGGTAGTTATCAAACTCGGCCAGTGTGCGAAGAGCCCGTTCACGCTCTTGCGCTAACTCCTCACGCAGGCGCTCGACCTCCGGCTCTACAAGCTCGAAGTCGTCAGCCTCCTCTGCGATGTGTTGATTGTTTCGCGCCGGCAATGGCGGCTCCGCTCTCTCTCTGTTTTCCATAAAACCCCTCGCTCCGGATAGTGAGCGCAATCTTTCTTCGGCTCACCTTGATATGCAAGAAGAAGCAAAACGCGCGCCGTCAGGGGAAAATACCCAGCTCCGCGTAGGAGGTGGCGATCTTGTTAATGGCGCTCACGAAGGCCGCAGTCCTCAAGCCTGTAATCCTATTGTCTGCTTTCCACATCTCACGAATCTGGTGATACGCGACCGCCATCGTCTCCTCAAGACCGGAATTGACCAGATCAATCTCATCCGCGCCGCGCGCGATCTTCTTTATCTCGGCGTCGGAGAGCTTCTTTCCAGTAGTATCTTCGACGACGCGCAGCATGTTCTCAAAAGTCGCCTGGTCGAATCGCTTGCCCATTCTGCCGAAGCGGACGTGTGAGAGGTTCTTCAGCCACTCAAAGTAAGAGACGGTGACGCCCCCGGCGTTCAAATAGATGTCCGGGATGACCAGCACACCTTTACGAAGGAGAATCTCTTCGGCCTCTGCCGTGACGGGGCCGTTGGCTGCTTCGGCGACGATACGCGCTTGGACGCGCGGCGCGTTTCCCTCAGTAATCTGATTCTCAAGCGCCGCCGGAATCAAAATATCGCATTCAAGTTCCAGCGCCTCCTCGCGGCTGCCTAGATTAGTCGCCCCGGGAAAGTTAAGCAGCGAGCCAGTCTCCTTCCGGTGCTTCATCACGGCCTCAAGATCAAGCCCCCTCGGGTTGTAGATAGCACCTTCGTATTCGGCCAGCCCAGTGATCACCGCACCTCCGTTTTGACAGAACTGCGCCGCGTGATAGCCGACATTCCCCAACCCCTGCACGACGACTCGCTTGCCATCCAACCCTGCGTCGAGGCCGAGTTGTTTCATGTCGTCTTTGTGGCCGCAAGCCTCGCGCAGGCCGAAGAAGACCCCTCGCCCGGTAGCTTCAAGTCTCCCGCGTACGCCGCCCTGCGAAACCGGTTTACCAGTCACGCACGCGAGCGCGTCAATCTGCCCAGGATGGAACGCGGTGTATGTGTCCACGATCCATGACATCTCCCGCTGTCCCGTCCCGTAATCTGGGGCGGGCACGTCCACGCCCGGCCCGATGAAGTTCTTCTTGATCAGTTCCGAAGTATAACGGCGTGTGATCTGTTCCAACTCCTCAACCGTGTAGTCCTTCGGATTAATCTTGACCGCACCTTTGGCCCCGCCGAACGGCACGTCCATCACGGCGCACTTGTAGGTCATCAGTGCTGCCAGCGCCTTCACCTCATCTTCGTTGGCGTCCTCCGAATACCGTATCCCGCCTTTGACGGGTAGCTTGTGGTGGCTGTGCTGGGCGCGCCAACCGCTGATCACCTCGATGCCTCGCCGGGTGCGGACAGGGAACTGAAACGAGTAAACGCTATTACAGACCTTGATCTGGTCGAGCAGCCCCGAAGGGTGGCCTGTGCATGAGGCGGCCTGATCGAAATAGCGAGATACGTTGTCAAAAAAACTGGAATGAGATTGAACCTGGTTCATGGGCGGCTCCTTTATTAATGTGAACTGAATAAGTAAGAGATCATGCTTTAGTCAAACCCGTGAATCCGGATGGTCAACGAACAGTTCGCCCGCGCCATACTCGTCGCGCAAACAAAGGTAGCTCAAGGCGAGCGCCTCATCTTCCAGCCTGTCGCTCAAATCAAGTTCGCGCGGTGGAACCCGGTCGCCCAGTTGATTGAGCGACCAGAGCATGAACTGACTAATCGGTCGCCCACGGTACGGGTAATCCGTAGCATCCTGTTCCAGCGCCTGCACGATCTCAAGGGCGGATTCACCCCGATAGTTTTTCCCATCGATCAGAAAAATCATGCACCCCCTCGCTGCAATCTCGCTGGTTGTCACCGCAGGCTACAACACCTCGCTGCCTTTCGGATTAAGACCTGCTCCGAATCGTCTCGCCCATCTTATTCTCCTTTCTAATCGTGAGCGAGAGTGTTATCACGCGCCGGGCGTAGGTGTTAACTCTTGTGTCTGATGCCCGATGGGTTTGTTATACTCGGAACTTAATTCATCAGGTTGGAGGCAGAAGGTGAGCATCCGCGGGCGATTGTTGACACTGGCGATTGGGGGCGTTGTGCCGCTCCTCGTCGTCGGGCTCACGCTCCTCTGGTCGGTCTGGAACGCTAAAGAACAGCAGCTCAACGAGGGATTGGAGCAGCAGGGGGAATTGGCGGCGGTCGTCTTCGACCGCTGGCTTGATGCCCAGCGCCAGCCGCTTGTGACGATAGCCTCGTACCCCGCCGAGCATTTAAGAAACGCCGCAGCACTCGAAGCAAGCTTGAGGGCAGCGATGGCCCCGCGCCCGCATTGGCTCGACCTGCGAGTCGTGGACGCGAGCGGGGGAGTCGTGGCGATGTCTCCTGCCAGTGCCGAAAGTCTACCGATTGGTCTCACCGAGAGGCTGCTGGCCGAGGCGCGCCGCGGAGCCCCGATGGTCGAGACGGACTGGACGCGCGGCGAGGGGAGATACCTCCTGGCCGTTGCGGTTCCGGCTGAAGGGGGCGGCGCAGTCATTGCGCGAATCGACGGAGCGGCCCTGAAGGAGCCGCTTCAGGGCATCACCCTGCCGGAGCGCGCGCTCGTCACTCTGCTCGATCAGCAGCATCGCATCATCTATCGCAGCCAGACCCCGGGATCGGCGCTCGGGTTAGACCTCAGCGGCGTCGACAAGCTGTCTGCGATCAACGACCGGAATACGGCGGTCGTGGTCGCGAACAGTTCTCTTGACGGCGTGGAACGCGTCTACGGGCTGGCGCGGGTAGGCGCAACGGGCTACGTGGTGATGGTTGGTATTCCAAGTGAGATTCTTTATGCGTCCGCGTGGCGACAACTGACGGGCTATGCTGTGGTCGGCCTGATAGTCGTGTTCTGCACTATAGTGGGTGCGCTCATGATCGCGCGAAGTATCATCAGGCCAGTACGCCTGTTGAGCTTCGCCGCCGAGCAGTTCGGCGAGGGGAATTTCTCGGCGCGCGCGCCGAGCGGAGGTCGCGACGTGATCTCGCGTTTGGGCACGAGCTTTAACGCGATGGCCGAGCGGCTGGAGAAGAGGGAGGCGCGCTTTGCCGAACTCGATAACCTGAAATCCGAGTTCGTCTCAAGCGTCTCGCACGAGTTGCGCACCCCTTTGACGACGATCAAGGCCCTGACGCGGCTTCTGATGCGCGAAGGGCTGGACGAGTCGAAGCGGCGCGAGTATATCGAAACAATCTCGGTCGAATGCGACCGGCAGATAGACCTGGTTCTCAACCTCCTGGACATGTCACGCATCGAAGGGGGTGTGCTGCGCATTACGCACGAGCGTGTTGACGTGTCTGAAGTCATCTCGTCTGTGGTTAAGTCCGAGGCCCGGTTCGCGGAGAAGCGGAGTCACGAATTAAGGGTTGAACCCCTCGGGCATCTCCCCCATGTGTGCGCCGATCCGAAAGCACTTCGCCGCGTCCTTTCAAATATCATCGGGAACGCCATCAAGTACACGCCTGATGGCGGGCGCATTATCTTGTCGGCGCGTGCGGAGAGTGACCAGGTGATGATCAGCGTGACGGATAACGGGCGCGGCATCCCGGCTGAAGACATGCCGGTTCTCTTCGATAAATTTCATCGCGGGCGTCCCGCGCCTCACTCTGAGGCCATCGCCGGTGCTACGACGGACGCAGAGTTTTTAGAGGATGCCGACGTGTCGGGCGTCGGCCTCGGGCTGTACCTGGGCCGCAATGTGATGGAGCAGATGGGGGGCCGTATCAGCGTCGAATCGGAAGTCGGGCGCGGAAGCCGATTCACGCTGCACCTGCCGGTGTGGCGTGACGCAGGTTGCGTGAAGCAACGCAAAGGAGAGGACGGAAATGGCAAAACAGTTACTAGTCGTTGACGACGATCCGAGCCTGCTGCTCGCTGTGTCGGAGACGCTGCGGGCGGAAGGATACGAGGTGGTGACAGCGCGCCGGGGCGCGGAAGCAATGGTGAGAGTCGCCGAAAGCTTACCCGATCTTATCATCAGCGACATCCGTATGCCCGGAATGGACGGCTACGCGCTCGCGCGTAACCTGCGCGCGGCCGCGCGCACACGCCTCATCCCGATCATCTTCCTGACGGCCAAGGACGAGGTCGCCGACCGCATCGCGGGCTTCCGCACAGGGGTGGATGCTTATCTGACAAAGCCCTTCGAGTCGGAGGAACTCGCGGCGGTCGTCAAGAGCATTCTCGAACGGGTGCAGCGCACTCATTCAGACCTCGCGCGCATGTTCGGGGAGCAGGAGGCGGACAACTATGAACTGATACGTGATGAAGATTTAACGGACGCGGAATGGCGTGTGGCCGAAGCGGTCGCGCGCGGGCTGACTAACAAAGAGATCGCCGCCGAACTTAACCTTAGCCTGAGAACGGTGGAGGGCCACATCAGCCGCATTCTCGATAAAAAGAGTCTGAGCAACCGCGTCGAGCTTGCGCTCCACGTCAGGGAGCACAAGCAACACGACTGAGCTTACCATCTGAAGCCGGACATCAAATCCTCTTAATCTTCAAGCCTCACCTGCACGGGAAGGCTATACCTCCTACACAGCCCACCAGTATCGCTTCTGTACTTCCTGTCCAAAGTCAACGGCCGTTGCCGTTTGAGCGCACTGCGGGTCAAGTGTTAACACCCGTGCAACTTAAGAGTTAACACTCTATCTCATGGCCGTCCTCTCCTTTAAGGTAGAGACATGCTGATCGCTCAAATTTTATCGCGGTGCAAGGGTTATCTGTGATGGCAATGAATGAGGGCAGGTACATCGTTTTGCAGAAAGATAGGGTTGAAAAGAGGGGGGGCCAAAGCTGGCTTGAGATTCTGAAGCGCTGGCTCGTCGAGTGCCCGCAATGCGCCGAAGTTTGGCTGGTCGTGGGGGCGCGCGAAAACGACCCGTACATTTGCAAGGACTGCGGGCACAGTTTCGCTATTAAATTTTCGATCACGGCGACCGACAGCCCCCGAGCGCAGGTCGCGACAGCGCGTGAGCGCAATTAAGTTTTCATGTATGGAGGAAAGAACGTCATGTCATATCAAGCACCAATGTTGATTAGAGAACCCAACCTGCGGTGGCCTATCTATCTCCTCGCCGCGATCATTACCGCTCTGCTTGTGTTGCTGCTGGCAGGAATGCTCCATCTGTCCGTAATACAGCCTTTCGCCAGCGGTTCCAATGAACCACGGCTTGAAAGGGCGACCCGTTCGGGAGCACCGGAGTTCGAGCAGTTGCGAGAACAGATCGTGGTGGAACAGTTGGTCGCTATGGAAGCACTGCGCCCGTTCAACGACATGGCAGTAGAGATGAACGCAACCGTCAGGAATACTACGGGGCGCACGATCAGCGGGCTGGAGATGCGGGGAGCGGTGCTGGACGCGCAAAGCTCCCCGGTACGCGAACGCACTGTGGTTGTCATCCCCGCACGGCAGACTGCGCTAGAGCCGGATGAAGCGATCAATGTACGCATTCTGCTCGAAGGAATCAGTCACGATGCAGACCGCGCCGGCATACTGATGGAAGTCACAGGAGTGCATTTCGATTGATTTCTATTTTTGCAGAGTGACCGAAAGGCGATTTTGAAATAGTGAACAGAGTATCCGTAGCCTGAGTAGTAATGGCACTGTTCCATGCGGAATGAGGTTGCCGGGAGGGAGGCAATGAGATGAGGATATTACTCGCTGTAGATTCGATTATCACCCTGGAGATGCTTATTGAAGAAGTGGAGAAGCGCCAGTGGCCGCGTGGTACGCGGGCGCGTGTGATCTCGGTCGTCGAGGACGATGATGTCCCACAGGAAGTTTGGCGCGAAGAGGGCTACCCGGCCAGCGCCGTGCGGCTGGAGATGAGGAGGAGAGGCGAGCAGATAGCCGCCCTCGCCGCAGGCGCGCTGCAAGAGATCGGAATTCAGACTGAGGTGGCGATCATGAGGGGCGACCCCGGCTGGCTTATCACCTACGAAGCGAGAAAGTGGTCTGCCGACCTGATTCTTATCCGCGCGCACAATCGCATTAACTTAAGGAGCTGGATGCTGGGCAGCGTCGCAAGGTCGGTCATTCGCAGCGCAACCTGCTCGGTCGAGGTCATACGCGACCCGGAACCGATCCACGCTGATGTTTCTCGCGAGCAGATGAGAATACTGCTCGCGACGGACGGCTCAGAAAGTTCCGTCGCGGCAACTCAACGGGTCGCCGCAGGGGCGTGGCCCAAGCACACAGAGGTTAAGGTGGTGAGCGTGGTCAATCCGCTCGTGTATTCGATGGAAGAGATTGGACTCTCCCGGAGCGGAAAGACAGAGCGTGCATACCGAGCGATCAATGCTGCCATGCGAATCCTCAAGAGGGTGGGAGTGACCGTGTCAGGTGAAGTTGTCGCAGGCTGGACGAGTCGGCGGATTGTCGGAGAAGCCAAAGCCTGGGGAGCGAACCTCATCGTAGTCGGAAAGCGTGAGCGGCGCGGAATCAAACGACTCCTGTCGGGAAGCGTGTCCGAAATGGTCGCTAACCGCGCACACTGCTCGGTGAATATCATTCGCGGGCGCGATATTTCCACAAAGGGCAAGTCGTCGCCTGCTGGTCAGAGCTTATCTGTGAAGACTGCGGGCGCAGCTTATAACAGAGAAGATGACGTAGGTCTCGGGTCTCTCAATCTAACGCCTGCGGGCTACAGGGCGTGCGGCTTGAGGCACTGACAGGAGGATTCCCGGCGACGGAAGTAGAAGCGGAAGTAAGTGGAGGAACTATGATAAAGGAAGCTACCATATTCATTACTAAAAATGATCGGGAGCGGCTCGGAAAACTTATCGAGGTCACGCGCGAGCGCGGTAACGGAACTGACCGCGAATACTTAAACAAGCTGGAAGAGGAATTAGACCGGGCGAAGCTGGTCAAGCCGGAAAGCGTTCCACCCGATGTTATCACGATGCGCTCGAAGGTACGCCTCAAAGACCTGAGTACGGGCAAAAGTGTCGTCTACGCGTTAGTGTTTCCGACGGAAGCGAATTTCGACGAGGGCAAGATCTCAATTCTCGCACCCGTCGGGACGGCGATGCTCGGCTACAGGCGCGGTGACGTGATCGAGTGGGAAGTCCCGTCAGGCGTGCGGCGGCTGAAGGTGGAAGAAGTCCTCTACCAGCCGGAATCGGCGGGTGAATATCATCTCTGATTTTGAGAGGGGTCAAGCAGCCGCTAAGGTTGCCGGCCGACAACTGAGAACACTTACGCTACATGAATGGTTCGCGCGTCATTTCCAAACTGCGCAGATTAATAGCTGACCCGGACGTTGCTATTGACCTCGGAACTGCCAACACCCGCCTGTACGCGATGGGCGGCGGGCTTGTCGTGGACTCTCCGACCGTGCTCTTCAATTCATCCTCCGGTCATGGAGGCGATGGCTTTAAGACATCCGACGAGGGGCGGAGCGCGGGGCGCGGCGTGATGCCGCTTCGCGGCGGTGTTGTGACAGACGCCGAGGCTGCCGCGTCGCTTCTCGGAAAGTTTCTTCAGCGCGCCCTGAGATTCGGAATAGTCAAGCCGAGGGCGCTCGTCTGTGCTCCCTCAGATGCCACTCAGAAGGAACGTGCGGCCCTCATCGGGTCGGTACTTAGCGCCGGAGCCTCGGCTGTAAAAGTGATACCCGAGCCTCTTGCGGCTGCGGTCGGGGCCGGACTTGACATCTCGCTCCCCTACGCGCAGATGCTCGTTGACATCGGCGACGGTGTGACTGACATCGCCGTCATCCGTTCCGGCGTTCTGATTAGAACGGCAGCCGTGCGCCTGGGCTGTAGTGATCTTTATCCGGCGGTTTGCCGCATGGCGGCGAGTCGTTTCAGAGTGGCGCTCTTTTCGAGAGAAGCGGAGCGCCTCACAAGGGAGATCGGGTCTATGCACAGGAGTTTCGCGGCGAGGGATACTTCGTCTGCGCTCGGCCTCGATAGAATAAACGGACGTGTAACCAGCGTATGTGTCAGCGGTGAGGATGTGTCCAGCGCCATCCGGCCGGTCATCAATGTGATTAAGGACACAGTGGGAAGTACCTTTCGCCGCTTACCTCCGGATATAGGAGCCGAAGTGATAGAGAGCGGCATCCTCCTCACCGGAGGTGGCGCGTGCCTGCCCGGCATGAGTGAGTTGATCGCCACGGAGACCTTGGTTGAGGTGAAAGTCGCGGCCGACCCGTTGCATGCCGTGATTAATGGTGCGAGTCAGATGCTAGCGGTCGGAGAGATTACCGAGCTATGGGGCAAGGATGAGCGACGCTACAGTCCAACGTGAACGAATGGAGGCATATCAACAAAGCGTTGATGAAGTATTGCTTGCGCTTGGCACGGACGGGCGGCGCGGCTTGAGCTACGGGGAGGCGCGGGCGCGGCTTGAAAGCTTCGGCAAGAACGAATTGACAGCGGAGAAGCCCGTACCCGCTTGGAAAAAGTTCCTCGCTCAGTTTCAAGACGTGCTCGTCATACTGCTGCTCGCCGCAGCACTGGTCTCGACAGGATTGTGGCTGTATGAGCGCGAATCAATACTGCCTTACGAAGCGATTGCGATCTTCGCGGTTGTGCTGCTCAATGCGGTTATGGGCTACTTTCAGGAGTCGCGGGCCGAAGCATCTGTCGCGGCACTCAGGCAGATGTCGGCGGCGCACGCCAACGTCATCCGTGATGGCCAGCGGCAGAGCATACAGGCTGCTGAGGTCGTGCCCGGCGACATCCTCCTCATAGAAGAGGGCGACACCATCCCGGCGGACGCGCGACTGATTCAGTCAACCGCGCTCCGGACGGCCGAGGCGGCACTCACAGGCGAGAGTTTGCCGGTCGCGAAGGACACGCTCGCCCTGACGGAAGAGGTCGGACTCGGCGACCGCCACAACATGATTTTTAGCGGCACGGCGGCCACTTACGGGCGCGGTCGTGCGGTGGTCACAGCGATTGGGATGGAGACCCGGATGGGGCTCATCGCCGGGATGCTGAAAGAAGCCCCTGCGGAGACCACGCCGCTGCAAAAGGAGCTTGCGCGCGTCGGCAAACTTTTAGGGCTCATCGTCGTCAGTATCGCCGTCGTGATGATCGCGACGATCATCCTCGTCGAAGAGGTGCGCGGCTTCTCAGCGATTTTCGACGTGCTCATCCTGGGCGTGGCGCTCGCGGTCGCGGCCGTGCCGGAAGGACTGCCTGCGGTGGTGACGGCCGTCCTCTCCCTCGGCGTGCAGCGAATGGCGAAGAGGAATGCCATCGTGCGCCATCTAGCGGCGGTCGAAACTCTCGGCTCGGCCAACGTCATCGCCTCCGACAAGACCGGCACGCTGACGAGGAACGAGATGACGGTGCGCGCAATCGTCACCGCATCCGGGCGTGTGAGTTTGAGCGGGACGGGTTACGCCCCCGAAGGCGAAGTGCGGCGAGATGGTGGAGGGGCCATTGATAACGCGCTCCGGTTCGAGCTGGTGCGCGCGCTCGCGGCGGCCGACCGCGCCAATAACGCCGTCTTGCAGGAGCGGGGCGGGCGCTGGGCGGTGCAGGGCGACCCGACCGAAGGGGCGCTCGTCGTCGCGGCGCGCAAGGCCGGGCTGGAGGGTGAGGCGCTTGGCGCACGCTTTCTCCGGGTGGGAGAAGTGCCCTTCTCGTCCGAGCGTAAATTGATGACGACGATTCATACTGACGCCGAAAGGGCCGAGCTTCTGCTCGTCTTCACCAAAGGCGCGCCCGACGTGCTGCTCGCGCGCTGTTCGCAGGAACTAGTTGGAGAAGAGACGAGACCATTGACCAGGGAGCGTCACGCGCAAATTTTGAAAATCAATGAAGAACTCGCTAGCGAAGCACTACGCACGCTCGGCGTCGCCTACCGTTTGCTTCCGGCGGACGCATTTGAAGCCGATGAGGTCGATGAGCGCGTCGAGCAAGACCTCGTGTTCGCTGGACTGATCGGCATGATCGACCCCCCGCGCGAAGAGGCGAGAGAGGCCGTCGCCCGGGCGAAGGCGGCGGGCATTCGCCCGATCATGATCACGGGCGATCATCCTGCGACCGCCGCCGTCATCGCTGCCGAACTCGGCATCACCAGTGACGGGCGAGCCGTCACTGGCGCGGAGCTTGAGAAGATGGCGGATGACGACTCGCTCGTCAAAGCGGTCAAGGAGGTTTCGGTTTATGCGCGCGTCAACCCCGAACACAAGCTGCGGATCGTGAGAGCATTGCAGCGCGAAGGCGCAATCGTGGCGATGACCGGCGACGGTGTCAACGACGCGCCCGCTCTGAAGACCGCCGACATCGGCGTGGCAATGGGGATCATGGGCACGGATGTTTCCAAGGAGGCCGCCGATATAGTGCTCGCGGACGACAACTTCGCAACGATTGTCACGGCGGTCGAGGAGGGGCGCGCCATCTTCTCGAACATCAGGAAATTCTTACGCTACCTGCTCTCGTCGAACATCGGCGAAGTGATGACGATGTTCTTCGGCGTATTGCTGGCAGATCGCATAGGGCTGAAGGCTGAAGGCAGCAGCGTCGTGCTGCCGCTGCTGGCGACGCAAATCTTGTGGATTAACCTGGTGACGGACGGTGCACCCGCGCTCGCGCTCGGCGTTGACCCGGTGGACGCAAGGGTGATGACGAACGGGCCGCGCCCGCGAGGCGAAGGGGTAATAACTAGACGCATGTGGGCGGGCATCTTCTTCGTCGGTGTGGTGATGGCGGCAGGGACGCTCCTCGCGCTCGATTGGAGCTTGCCCGGCGGTCTGATCGAAGGACAGGGCAATATGCGTTATGCGCAGACAATGGCCTTTACGACGTTGACGCTCTTTCAACTATTCAACGTCTTCAACGCGCGTTCGGACGAGCAGAGCGCGTTCCGCGGACTATTTAAGAATCACTGGCTGTGGGGAGCGATTCTGTTGTCGCTCACCTTACATGTGGCGGTTGTTTACATACCGTTTATGCAACAAGCCTTTTCGACTGTGAGCTTGAGTGCGGGTGATTGGCTGCGCTGTATGGCGGTGGCAAGCTCGGTGCTGTGGCTGCGCGAATTTGGTAAAGTCATCACGCGCGCGATCACTAACAAGTAGTCACGCTATAATTCAGAGTATGAGGCGCAAGAGATTAGTGTGATATTCCTACATATTCTCGGAAGGTGAATGGAAAGATGAAGATTCTTATCGCTTACGACGGTTCAGAGTGTTCGGACGCAGGGATTGACGGATTGACGCGCGCGGGGTTGCCCTCGCAGGACGCAGAGGCGCTTGTTGTCTCGGTTGCGGAAGTGTGGCTGCCTCCGCCGCCGCGCGACGAGGTGATTGATGATACTTTTCCGTTCCAGATTCCGGCTGGCGTCAAACTGGCGCGCGAACGTGCGGCTCGCATTATAGGTCAGGCTCAAGGGTTGGCGGAGCGCGGGCGCAGGCAAGTGCAGCGCATCTTTCCAGGTTGGGTGATAAGCCACGAGGCGGTGAGCGGCTCGCCCGCGTTTGAATTGCTGAATCGCGCGAGAGAATGGGGGCCCGACCTCATCATCACGGGGTCGCACGGTCACACGGCGCTGGGGAGATTCGTGCTCGGCAGCGTATCGCAGAAAGTGTTGACAGAAGCACACACTTCAGTCCGAGTCGCTCGGCGCGCGACTGGCGCAGGGGCTTCTGCTGAGCGCATCGTCGTCGGGGTTGACGGCTCAATTGGGTCTGACGCGGCGGTGCGGACGGTGGCCGCGCGCGATTGGACGCCGGGTAGCGAAGTGCGCGTCGTCGTCGTCGAGGATTTATTGGGAGCCTATCCGGTTTCACTGCTCATCCCGCCAGCCGGCGAAAGTGTGGATGAAGTGAATCAAGCCGAACACACCCAGGCGGAAGAGATTGCGGCGAAGGCGGTAAAGGAACTGAGCGATGGCCTGGATGATAGAAGGATGACAGTATCGTCTGTGATTGAGACCGGCGACCCGAAGCAGGTGCTTGTCAGACACGCCGAAGAGTTCGGTGCTGACTGCATCTTCACCGGCGCAACAGGCACAAGCTCCCGTATCGAGCGCTTTGTTTTGGGGAGCGTGTCGGCGGCTGTCGCGGCACGCGCGCACTGTTCGGTCGAAGTCGTGCGCAGCGCAACGGATTAATGTTTGTCTGTAATCTGAATCTTACACTTGCAGCTCAGCGCGCGTCTGGAGCAGGCGAAGTACATCACCGCGCGAAATGATACCCGTCAGTCGTCCGTCGCGCACCACCGGCAACTGGTTCACGTCTTCGCGGCCCATCAGTATGAGTGCGTCGGCGACCGAAGTCTCAGGCTCTATTGTACGGAGTCGGTCGAGCGGTCGCATCGCGTCATCAACGGTCGTGTAAGGCCAGCGAGCGCGCTCGATTGCTTTAACCTCGTGCGGCGTGATGATTCCACTAATGCGCCCCTGCTCCTCGACGATGAAGCACCGCAAGCCCGTTCGTAATAGTTGTTCGTCAACGAAGGTCTGTAGGTTGTCATGCCCATCAACTGCCGGGCAGTCGCGCGCCATCACGTCGCCGACCTTCACGCCGCGCAAGTTCTCGTTCGTCTCAACTTGCACGTAAGCGGAGCCTGCTGCGCTTACCAGAAACCAGCCGATGAAGGCGAGCCACAGCCCACCTATTCCGGCTCCGCCAAAGAAACGAAAGATGCCCAGGATGATCAAGCCGGAGCCGATGAGTTGGCCGACGCGCGCAGCCACGCGCGTCGCGCGAACTACGTCGCCCGTTATCCACCAGACGACGGCGCGAAGGACGCGCCCGCCGTCCATCGGGAAGCCAGGAAGCATATTGAAAATGGCGAGGCCGATGTTGATGACGCCGAGCCACATCAGCATCGCGATGAGCGGTGTTTGCGGCGTCTGAGCCGGAGTCCAGCCGAGGGCTGCCGCCAATCCTAAACAGACCACGCCGATCACGGCGCTGGTGATGGGGCCGACGATTCCCATCCAGAACTCCGTCTTCGCGTCTGCCGCTTCTTTCTCGATCTCGGCGACGCCGCCGAGCGCAAAGAGCGTGATCGAGCGCACGGGCAGGCCGCGCGCTTTCGCCACAGCCGCGTGCGACAGCTCGTGCAAGAGAATCGCCACGAAAAAGAGCAGACCCGTCACAACGGCCGTCGCCCAGATCACCGTTACGCCCCACTGCGGGTTCGTCGCGCCGAAGTGATTGTTGAGCGAGAGCGTGACCAGGAGGGCGATAATCAACCAACTGTAATGAAGGCCGACCTGGATGCCGAAGATGCGGCCAAGCTTGATATGTGCCTGCATAATACTCTCTCTCCAAAGTGTTCGTGCGCCTCTTCAAGGCTGCACATCATTTAATGTTTCCCTTTAAATCATAGCCGGCGATAAGCAGTTATGTTTAGCACGAACCAAAGATGCGTTCAGTACGTTCGTCTTCACTCCCGGACAAATAGCGTCCTTTCCGGCCAGTAAAGCGAAATAACAGAACCAGCATTGCAATACCCACGGGTACAAGTGTGAGCGCCACGATCATTCCCAAACTTCCTGCCATGCCCGCATCCTGAAGCCGCCCCGCGGCGGCGAGCGTCAGCAGAGCCAACCCGTCAAGCACAAAGAGTACTCCGAGCGCGGACGGGACGATCATCAGGGGCTTCTCCCCGTGAAAGCGCGAATGTTGAGGGCGCTCGTCTGAGTAAAGAGCACGCACTCTCGATACTTGTGCGAAGCACAGCCAACCGAGAAACAGAGCCAGTAACCCGACAATAATCTCAAGCATGATAATGCAACCTCGTTCCGGTTTATGAGCGCCGTCTTTTGAACTGAGGGGCGGGCGGCACACTCGCTCCGCAACGCGCACACTTAACTTCAGTCATCAATTTCTCTTTCGGCACGACCTGCTTGCGACCGCACTTCGGGCACCATCTAGTCAACATCTCTAGCGTCGTTCGTGCGGCGGTCTCGGCAATGGCCCACATAAAGATTGGGTTCATCACACTCCCCTCCATCTATTTTCATGAGCAATCACGAGCGCACGACTTCGACCGAGCAGGGTGCGTTGGTTACCAGCCCCATCGAAACGCTGCCTAAGCCCGATTTCTCACTAAGGTAGTCCAGCCCATACGAGCCGACGAAGATGCTATCGGCTTCCCACTTGAGGGCTTCTTCGATCAGGATGCTCCGGGGTTCACCCTTCACAATGGCGACCGAGACCTGCAAGCCTATCGCACGTAGTTCATCTGCCGCACACTCCGCCATCCGGCGCGCTTTCACCACCGCCTCTTCGTTGCGGCTCCTGATCGTCGCCGCCGCGATCGGGAGAACGTGCGCAATCCTTGTAGGCGAAACGCCGTCGTCAACAACGACGATCCGCACCTCTGTCCCCTCAGGCCACACGCGCCTGCCTACTGAACGGACTGCACGCTCTGCGCCGGGTGAGCCGTCCACACCGATCATTATTCGTGGTGGTTCGTCATCATTCTTTTCGACTATGCGACGCACGACACGCACAGATGAGCGCGACTCTGTGGCGAGCTTTTTCGAGACGCTGCCGAGGAAGAACCGCCCCAAGGCGGAGCGCCCCTGCGAGCCGACGACGACTATGTCCGGTTGCCACCGTTCAGCCCTCCGCAGCAACTCCCGAGACGGCGAACCCTCTAAAACCTCGGTACGCACTTCCCAGCCGGGGAAGTATGAACGGAGACGCCTGCTCGCTTCCGTCGCAAACCCCCTTGCCTCTGCAAGCAACCGCGCGGCCTGATCCTTTACCACAGCGATAGCTAAAGTCACTCTGCGCGAAACGAGCGCGGTTCCGGCGACCTCAGCTATCGACGAGGAGGTGCTCACCAGGCCGTCGCTCACGGTAACGATCAGGGCCTCGGCCTCGCGCGGCAGTCCGGCCCGACGCAAATCATCAAGCGCGGCGTCGGCGTAAGCCGAGCCGTCGTATGCGATCAATACTTTCTTTCTTTCCTTCATCATGATTACTTCATTCGCCTGCATTAAATAATCCGTAACTGTTGATAAGTTAAAGAATATAGAAGGGGCAAACTAGCGTGAAAACACTTGTGCTTCGTAGGTGATGTCACGCTACCAGCCTGACTCGTTTTTCGTTAAATTAGTTCTTATAAAGAGAAACGCTCTCGGCGAAACGGGGCGTTGAAGGAGACATCATGGATTTAATAAGCGGAGTAATCTTTGTTGGAATCGCTTTCGTGCTCGCTGTACTTTTCTTTTTCGGAATTGTGGTGTGGCTGGAGATTCAGCCTCAACAAAACAAGCGCCCCGTCCGGCAGGGCGCGCGCTTTACCACAACCCGCCGGTTCAACAATGTCCGCCTCGCGGAGGTGTAAGGCGAAGAATGTGTCGCACGAACGCCGGGCCCGTGGCCGAGAGTGAATCTATAGCCGGAATTATCGGTCTAAAATTAATTGCCTCTCACTAACCGATGCGGTCTCATGCAGGTTCGAGATGTTAAGCATTGAACAGCCGGCGCGCTGAATGATGGGCTAGAAGAACTGAGGCTAATGAAAAAGAAAGGAGATGTCAGGGAAAGGAAATGACGGCAGTAGATTATTACATCCCCGAATCGAGTGCTGAATGGGAAGCCTTCGAGAGGTGGGAGAACGAGGGCGGAAGGCTCCGGCAAAATCATGACTTGAGCCTCGACTCAATCGGCGAAGACTATCTACGACGCATGGAGGAGGCCATCCCTGCCGGCAGACTTGGCGAAGCCGATGACATTGCCCACGCGATGTTGTTCCTTGCTTCCGACGAGGCGAAGTTTATTACCGGACAGAGGCTGGTCGTGGATGGCGGGCAGACTTTGCCCGAATCGGTTTCAGCAGTGTGATTATTTACCCCGGCTCGAACGCGGGCTGGTGATGAGGGTATTGAATAATGAAGCTACTGATTGCAGTTGATTCGGCGATTTCGACCGAAGTCCTCGTCGGCGCGGTGGGAGTGCGCCCGTGGCCCGACGGTACGACGGCGCACGTGCTTTCGGTCGTAGCGGACGCGGATGTCCCGCCGGAGGTATGGCGCGAAGAAGGCTACGGGAAGGGGGCTGTGCGGCGGGAGATGGAGAGGAGGGGCGAACAAATAACAGCCCTCGCCGTCGAGCGCCTGAAAGAGGTCGGCATTCCGGCAGAGGTGGTCGTGACGAGGGGCGACCCCCGACGGCTCATCCCTTTTTTCGCGCGGAAGTGGTCATCAGACCTGATCTTCGTCCGCGCTCACGTCCGCAATGACCTGGCGCACTGGATGCTGGGCAGCGTCGCCAGAGCGGTCGTCTCGTACGCCCCTTGCACCGTTCAGATCGTGCGTGACCTGGCGGAAGACCGCGCGCACACTCTTGACAGCGGCAGGAGAGTGCTGCTCGCCACCGACGGCTCAGAGATTTCGGCGGCGGCAGCCCAAGCCCTCGCCGGACGGCCCTGGCCCAAAGGGAGCGAGTTTAAGGTCGTGAGCGTCGAAGAGCCGTGGGCGCTCAAATCCTCCAGAGTGAGACACGATGAGCAGGCTCAAGAGGCGGTCAGCAGCGCCGAACAAGTGCTGGCTGCTGCGGGGTTGAAAGCGACCGGGGCGGTGCTTTCCGGTAACGCGAAAGAGGTAATTTTAGATGAGGCACAAAAATGGGACGCCGATCTGATCGTCGTCGGCTCGCACGGGCGGCGCGGTTTCAAGCGATTCCTGCTGGGGAGCGTCTCCGAGGCGGTCGCGATGAACGCGCATTGCTCTGTTGTTGTCGTGCGCGGCCCGGCGAGACACTCAAGGAAAGGCCGGGCATCAGGTTGAAGCTTTTCTGCCCCGCGCGGAGGCAGTGAGGATAAAAGATTGGAGGAGGTTATGGGCAAGGAAACTAAAATCTATATCACCAGGCCGGATCAAGAGCGGCTCACAAAGCTGATCGAGACCGCCCGCAAGCGCGATGGCGACGTGAACCGTGAATACGTGGACAGATTGGAGGAAGAGTTGGAGAGGGCGGAGGTCGTCGAGCAGAAGGACATCCCGCCGGACGTGATTACGATGCGCTCGACGGTGAGCCTGAAAGACCTGGACACCGGCGAGGAGATGATTTACTGGCTGGCGTTCCCGACGGAAGCGAATTCGGACGAGGGCAAGATTTCTATTCTCGCGCCCGTCGGTACGGCGATGCTCGGCTACAGGCGCGGTGACGTGATCGAGTGGGAAGTCCCGTCGGGTGTGCGAAGGCTGAAAGTCGAGAAAGTCCTCTACCAGCCAGAAGCAAAGGGCGACTATCACTTATGAGTTTCTTTTGCAGTGGGCTTCAGATATGCGATTGATTTCTTCTTTATTCAGTATCCCATTTAGCCGGTGGGCAAAGCTGCTCGCGGGACTAGCTTGTATCGGTATAGGCGTCGCGTTTACGAAACAGGCCAATCTGGGGCTCGGCCCCTGGGACGTGCTCGGCGACGGGTTGGCTCAACTGACGGGAATCCAGCTCGGCACGGCCTCAATCATCATCGGGGCTCTCGTACTGCTGTTCTGGATACCGATTCGTGAAAAGCCGGGCGTCGGCACCGTCACGAACATCGTGTTGATCGGCGCGTTCATGGACATGGCTCTTGCCGTCGTCCGAAGCGCGAGCGGCATTCTGCTGCAAAGCGTCTGGCTGATAGCGGGGTTGCTTCTGATTGGTCTCGGCAGCGTTTTATATCTCGGGAGTCAACTCGGCGCAGGCCCGCGTGACGGCCTGATGCTGGGCTTGAGTAGAAAAACAGGCTGGAGCCTTCATCTGTCTCGTACCGCGCTGGAAATCTCCGTCCTCGTCGCCGGCTGGTTTTTAGGCGGGGCGGTGGGCGTCGGGACGGTGCTCATCGCGTTGGCCATTGGCCCGGTTATTCAAATAATGTCCCGCATGACCGGGGAAGAGTTTGGTAGAGCAAACAGATTAGCCGTCAACGTTCGGGCCTGCTGTGGGTAATAGGCGGTGCGCTACGCCGCCCACAGAGCATGCCTCTCGTCGTCTTCGCCGGGAAGGAGCGGCGCGGACGTGCAGACATCAAATAGGGGCTGAACTCCAGCCTGAGCATTGTTGAACATATGACAGAGTCACCGCAACAATCATTCAATAACTCACCCGCCTGGCAGACTTGTGCTGCGATAGATGATCCGGCGCGTGCCATCCCTGCCATCGAATTTCGTCATGTCAAGTTCTCCTACGGTGACCGCTTCGTACTCGATGATGTCAGCTTTGAGGTCATGCGTGGGGAAACCTTGCTCGTGCTATCCGCCTCCGGCGGCGGCAAATCAACTATCCTCAAACTCGTGATGGGTCTTATTAAACCGGACGCCGGGCAGATTCTCATCGAAGGTGAGAAGATCACGGATTATGACGAAAGTGATCTTAATCGCGTCCGCCGGAAGATCGGGATGCAGTTTCAGAATGGCGCTCTTTTCGACTCGCTCACGGTTTATGACAACGTCGCCTTTCGCTGTCACGAAAACGATGTGCCGGAGGAGACGGTCGAGCAGGAAGTGCGCCGCCTCCTGCGTTTCGTCAATTTAGAGGACGCGATTGAGATGATGCCCGCAGAACTATCGGGAGGGATGAGAATCCGTGTCGGGCTAGCGCGCGCACTCGCAGGTCGTCCCCATATCGTCTTGTTAGACGAGCCGACCGCCGGACTCGATCCACCCACGGCCCGTTCGATCTGTGAACTCGGCATCAAGATGCGAGATTTGAGAGACGTTTCATCCATCTTCGTCACGCACGGATTGGAGAACGTCCGCTTTCTCACCTCAACCTATACGTGCATTGATGAGAAGGGAGAAGCGGTCTTCATGAAAGAAGGGGATCAGTTGTGTTTGATTAACACGAAGATCATGATGCTTCGTCAAGGTCGTATTATCTTCTACGGCACTGACGAAGAGATGTTCAAGTTAGAAGACCCGTATATCAGAGATTTCTTGCTCGTAGAGTAAATGAGCACCTGAGCTAATATAAACTCTTCCGCTACCAGTGACGGTTCAATGCCTTTAGCCGATTCTGACCGAGAGCATTGAGACCGATCCTCCATCGAAGCCCTCCACCGGGAAGCCGACCTCGTCGCCTTCTCTCTGTTGCGCGATCACGTAGAGGAGAGGCAAATAATGATCGGGTGTTGGAACCGACAAAGCGGCGTCATGCCCTAAAGTCTCGTAGGCGATGAGCGGTTCGTGGTCGCCCGAGAGCAGCAACTCACGCGCCCGCCCCTCGAAGCGCACGGCCCAGTCGAAGGGCTTGACCTGACGACGGCCCCACCCGTAGGCGTGCAGGTTATGCACGAGGTTGCCGCTCCCCACGATGAGCACCCCATCGTCACGCAAGCCGATGAGCCGCTTCGCGATTTCGTAGTGGAACTCTGCCGGCTGCGTCTCGTCAATACTGAGCTGGATAACAGGGACGTCTGCTTCAGGGAAGACGTGACAGAGTACCGACCATGTGCCGTGGTCAAGGCCCCACCGCTCATCCAGGTTGACTGAGACGGGCGCGAGTAAGCTCTGGACGCGGCGCGCCAGCCCCGGAGAGCCGGGTGCTGTGTACTTGACCTCGTAAAGCTTTCGCGGGAAGCCGCCGAAGTCATGAATCGTTCGCGGCGCGGGGCTGGCGGTCGCCAGAGTGGCCGGAAGATACCAGTGGGCGGAGATGCAAAGCACGGCACGGGGGCGCGGGATCTCTTTTCCGAGCGCGGCCCAGCCGTCCGTCCAGGCATTATGCGCCAATGCGTTCAAAGGGTTGCCATGCCCGAAGAAAATAGCAGGCATCCGGTCGGCCATGTGTAATACTCCTCACCTTAATTAACGAGTGATAGTGTTCTCACATCACTCTAATCTGCTTCATCAACAAGACGAGGTCGTAGAAGAGTTTTCTCCTCGACGATCTCGCCGTCCTTCCAATGGGCGATGGCTTAGAACTCTACTTCAAAACTCTTATTTGTGGGCGGAAACTCTTTGCCGTCGGGCCCACTCATCGGCCGCTTCATTTCTCGTCGGGGCCCGGGCGCGCGACGGGCAGTTGCCAGCCGCGGCGAATCGCGAACAGGCGAAGACAGAAGCAGATCGCTGCGCCCAGTATCGCCGTCCCGGTAGGCTCAGCGGCTAGAAGGTAGCCGACCACGACTACGACCGCACCCGCCAACGCTGCCACTGCGTACAGATCGGCGCGCAGTACGTTGGGAATTTCCGAGACTAAAACATCACGCAACATCCCGCCACCGATTCCTGTAAGCATCCCGAGCAGCGGAGCCGTCACCGGGTTCAGCCCATAGCCCAGAGCCTTTTGCGTGCCCGCGACAGCAAATAGCCCCAGCCCTGCGGCGTCAAAAATCAGTACGAGGTTGCGCGTTCTGGACAATCGCCGGCTGCGTGGGAACCAGATGAATACTAGCAGCCCCGCGAGCAGCGAGGCGGCCAGATAACGCCAGTCTCTGATGGCGACCGGGGGCACCGAACCGATCAGAAGGTCGCGCATGATGCCGCCTGCGCTGGCTGCGGCGAAGGAGAGGACGAGCACACCGAAAATATCAAGACGCCGCTTGACTCCGGCGACAGCGCCGCTCAGGGCAAACACGAACGTGCCGATCAGATCGAGCGCCAGAAGCGTGCCCGCCGCGTACTCCTTAAATGTTGCCGTCATGTCGTTCAAGACTTTCCTATCTCACTGCGACCGGCAAAGGTCAATGCACTCTCTCAACCGGAAAGTTATCCCCGAACCAACCTTAGACGACTCGCGTCTGAAGGCTATCAAGGCTTCTAAAAAACTCAAACATTTACGCTCTCTCTGCGGTCGTCCCTGGGTACGATTATGATGATCGCGATTATCGCTATGATCACCATCAGGACGTTGAAGAGCAGTGCCACGGCGGCCGCGAATCGAATAGCGACGTTGTCAGTCCTTCCGAGGAACAGGTCTGACATAGCCGTGAAACTAGTATCATGTTCGCTGAGCGCAGTGAAGAGCGCCGCGGAGATGGCCACACCGAAGGCCGCCCCCAGAGATGATGCCATCTTGTAGATGCCGGACGCCGCACCTGCCTTGTCGTCTGGCACATTCGAGAGTGCCGCGTCGGTAGATGGGGTGGCATAGAAGCCCTGCCCGACGCCAAAGAGTGTGAACCCGATGAAGGCCACAATCATGTACTGACCCGCCAGCAGGAAGGTGAAGGTCGTCAGCAGGATTCCGGTCGCGGTGATGGCGCAGCCCATCAACATAGACTTTCGCGCGCCCATCTTCTGAAGAAGCTTTTCCCCGACACGAATGGTGCTCAGGATGGCGACCAGATAGCCGACAGTCAGCAGTCCGGATTGCAGAGAGGACAGCCCGGCCCCCTGCTGAACCAGAGCCAGCGCGATAATCGTGGGGTTCAGCCATCCCAGCGTGTCGCCCTGTCCGATGACGATGTTCACGGCCACCATGGCAATGATAAAAGCGGCGAAGCCGTACCAGTCAAAGCGACTCTCCTGCGTGGACTCGACCTTGCTCTCCGGAGTGCCTCTGATTAGCAGGAAACTGACGACTGCGATAAGGATTGATATCCAGAAGATCCAGCGCCATCCGAGAGAGGAAGCAACGAGGCCGCCGAAAAGCGCAGAGACGCCCGAGCCGCCCCACGAGCCAATAGACCGGAAGCTGAGAGCGCGCTGGCGCTCCTTGCCGTCGAAGTAAGCCTTCATCAGGGCGAGCGTCGCCGGCATGATGCAGGCGGCTGAAAGACCTTGAATGATGCGCCCGGTCATCAGAAAGACGGCGGTGCCGGATGGGGAGAGCGCGATCAGGAGCGAACCCAGGATAGCGCCGATCAGTGCGACTTTCATTGTTTTTACGTCCCTTGAGGTTACCCGATTCGCCGCGTCCACTCCACAAGATTCTGGAGGAGTTGGCGGATGAACTCTTTCGTCGCGTCATCCGTCAGATTCCCCTGCGCGTCAAACCGCTCTGCGGCGTTGCCAATCATCACCTCCGGCTGGTTGATGGGGAACATGTTGAGGAAGACCATCATCTGGCGCAGGTGATACTGAGCGCGCGCGCCGTAGCGATTGAGCCAATCGAAGCGCCCATGATCGCTGCCGGTTTTCCATTCCGGGCGCTGTCGCCGTAGGGACGCGACGCCTAGTCAATCGCGTTCTTCAACACGCCGGGGACGGAGTAGTTGTACTCCGGCGTGACGAGCAGGACGGCGTCCGCCTCGCGTATGCGCCGCTTCAGCTCCACAACTTTGGCGGGTGGGTTCTGCTCCTCATCCTGATTGAAGCCGGGTATGCCGCCAAGCTCGAAAGTTTCGAGGGTCGCGCCTTCGGGCACGAGTTCGGTTGCGGCGCGCAGGGCGGCGCGGTTGTACGATTCGCGGCGAAGGCTACCGGCGATGCCGAGAATGCGAACGGGTTTGCTCATGTTGTGCTCTCCTTGTGGTCGAAAAGAATTAGAATACCCAATCGTTAGCGATGAACCATTCCGAGTTAATGACGCTCTCGGCTTGCCTGTAATCTTCGCTCCACGAATGGAGGGCGACGAGCACAGGTCTCGGTTCATCCCGTTGCGGCTTGTAGAACATCATCGGCTGTCACGTATTGTCGGCGGAACTCACGTAGGTGATGCTTTGCACCACCCTGTTCCAAGCCCCTCTTGACTCAGTGACTTCGCCCGAAGCCACCCTTTCCGGTATCTTGAGCGGCTCTACTTGCGGCGACGGAGACGCAGCCGGAGTTGAAGGCGCGGGTGTCGCTTGAGCAGACTGTACCGGGCTGCGATTGCCGCTCGCATCTTCGGCTCTTCTCGTCGCCGTAGAACAAGCAGAGAGAGCTAAACAGGCGAGCAAGATGGCTACCCGCACGCGCAGGCTTATGCTTCACGATGGCGAGTAGATTTTTTGGCGAGATGCTTCTCATCTGTCGTTACCGCCGTTTCCACTTCACTTCGATTTCCACTTCCTCGCGTTGGTACTCGAACTCGACCGTTGCGTAAGGTGGTATATAGATGCGCTCGCCGGCGATCTGTATCTCAAACGTCTTCTCCTCTTCCAGCGCGTCGGCCAGACGCCGCAGCTTTGCGACCACCTCTTTGGTCGGATACGATTTCTCCACATCCTTTTCAGTCGCCATCACCTTGCCTCCTGAGAATTAAAAGCCACTTGAATTAACAAGCCCTAAGGTTTTTCACCTTACCTTGCTCCCCCGCGCGCCGGCGTTTCGTCCCGCGTAACTTACTCCTCCGCTTCAATCGGCGCGACGGCATCCTCAGAGATGGGCGCGAGCGGGTCATGCTCTACTGGCGAATGCGCCTCCGCGCTCTTGGGGAAGACGAGCGACGCGATGACCGAGAGCAGTAGAACGAGCGCAATGACGCCGAGCGATAGTCCTATGGGGACTTTGTACACGTCGGTCAAGAGCATCTTCGCGCCGACGAAGACGAGCACGACTGAGAGACCGAGTTTGAGATAGTGAAATTTGTGGATCACCCCGGCGAGCAGGAAGTAGAGCGAGCGCAAGCCGAGAATGGCGAAGACATTCGAGGTGTAAACGAGAAAAGGGTCTTCGGTGACGGCGAAGATTGCCGGGATCGAGTCCACCGCGAATATCAGATCGGTAGTCTCGACGATCACAAGCACCACGAAGAGCGGGGTGGCGACGCGGCGCAACGCGCCGCCCGGTTTATCGGCTTCGCGCACAAAGAAGTTCTGACCGTGATAGCGATTCGTCACGGGTATCAAGCGGCGCACGAGCCGTATCACTGGATTCGACTCCGGCTCTATCGCGTGTTCGGTCTGCGTCGCCATTCTCAATCCGGTGATTACCAGGAACGCTCCAAAGACGTAGATGATCCAGTGGAACTGCTTGATGAGGTAAGCGCCTGCGCCGATCATCGCGCCGCGCATCAGCAAAGCGCCGATGATGCCCCAGAAGAGGACGCGGTGCTGGTAACGGGGAGGCACGTTGAAGAAGGCGAAGATGAGGACGAAGACAAAGATGTTATCCACTGACAGCGCCTTCTCGATCAGGTAGCCGGTCAGAAACTCCATTCCCGCCTGCCGTCCCAAGAAGTGATAAACGCCGTAGTTGAAGAGAAGGGCGAGCGTGACCCACACGACGCTCCACCCGGCGGCTTCCTTGACCGAGACCTCGTGCGCTTTGCGGTGAAAAATGCCCAAATCAACCGCGAGCAGCAGCAGCACGAAGACGTTAAACCCTATCCACAACCAAATTTGATCCATGACTGTTCGTTTACTTTAGCTTCACCGTTACCTACCCCGCCTCGATCACATCGGAGCAAAATGGAAAAGGATGAAACCTTCATCGGAATACATTCGCTCGCGTCCTTGCTACCCACTAAGGATACCGCACGACGGCAGGCCCCGAACCGGGCAGCGGGATGAACTCCGTCTCTTCCGGCACGGGTGCGAACCGGCCCATCCTCCAGTCCTCCTTCGCCTGCTCGATTCGCTCCTTCGAGCTGGAGACGAAGTTCCACCAGATGTGGCGCGCTCCATCCATCGGCTCTCCTCCCAAGAGCATCAGCCGCGTGGTGGAAGATTCATGCGCTCTTAGTGTGATCTCCGCGCCCGGCTTAAAGACGAGGAGTTGCCCGGCGCTGTAAGTTCCGTCGTCGGGTAGAAGCTCGACCGACCCTTCGACAATATATGCGGCGCGTTCCTCGTACTCGGCGGGCACGGGCAGGCGCGCGCCCTCCACAAGCGTGATGTCCGCATAGAACATGTCGGAGAGCGTCTGGACGGGGGATTGAGCACCATACAGTGAACCAGTGATGAGGCGCACGCGCTTGCCCTCGCCTTCCACAATCGGCAACTCGTCCGCCCCGTGATGAGCGAAAGCGGGATCGGACTCCTCGTATCTTTTTGGCATGGCGACCCATGACTGAATGCCAAACAGCTCTGATCCCGACAGGCTCATCTCCTGCGGCGTTCGTTCGGAGTGTGCGATACCGCTCCCGGCTGTCATCCAGTTGACCTCGCCGGGGCGTATCGGCTGCACTGTGCCGAGGCCGTCGCGGTGCATCAGTTCGCCCTCGAAGAGATAGGTCACGGTGGCGAGTCCGATGTGCGGGTGCGGCGCTACGTCAAGGCCACGATCAGCCCGCAGCAGTTCCGGCCCCATCTGGTCTAAGAAGATGAAGGGGCCGACCATGCGCCGCTTGGCAGAAGGGAGGGCGCGGCGGACTTTGAAGCCGTCAACGATTTCCCGCACGCGCGTGGTGATAACGATTTCGAGTCCGGGGGGCATCTCCTCCCGTTGCTTTGGCGGAGCATTCGTGTTCATCAGGCGCTCCTATTTTTAATTGTTTTCATATCGCATCCTTCGGCCGTCTCCGATAGTTTGAGCAGCGCCCCGGTGCAGGCTACCTATTCCCTCACTGAAAACGAAAAGGATGAAACCTTCTTCTGATGAAGGCTTCATCCTTTACACAGGAGCGCTCAGGCGAGCCGTGTCTAAACTTTCTGACGCATAACCCGTCGGTCTCTCAAAGTAGCAAGTAGCACGCGGGCTACTCCGACCACCCATTGTTCACCTCCGACCTCACAGCCGCGTCCGCCCTGACGGAAAGCGGGATCAAACGTCCTGACAGTCAGAGAAAATCAACTCGACTATCGGAAACTTTCCTCCTGTGGAAAGCCCACTCTCCGAGCCTCTCGCTGTTGAACCTTTAGTTCGAGCTGCTAGTTGTCTCTTGGAATCTGGCAAGCTATCATATAAAAACTAAGTATTCAATAGCTGACCTTTGTCGCCTTTCAGGCATCGGAGGAGGCGCATTGTAAACGGCGCTTTCCATACGGTGGATCGCGGCGACATCGCCGTCCTATACCTAATGAAAGCGCCACTGATGACCGTATGCCGAACGGAGGTGGAAAGATGGGAAGCAAGTCTAAGCAGAAGAAGCAAGGGGAAGAGCTGCCGACCGGCGTGGGGAGCGAAGACAGGATCGAAGCGAAGATAGACCGAAGACCTGCAAGATTCTTTCCCGGCGAGCGACCCGCCCGGCTGGGTGCTCGGAGTGAAACGACCGTCAGCAGAGAAGGAAGAGAAGGATGACAGTTCATCTTCCGTTGCGATCGGTGATACGGGAGGAGGTTGAAGTATTAAACAGACGGGTCAGGATTTTCTGTAATTAACATTCCCGAACAATTGCTTCAGAAATTTTTACCAAAGGAAGGCGAGTCTCATCATGTCCACCATCAGCGAAGTGTTTCTTCCCGGCGTCGGGCGCAAGTTTCAAGTCGAGACCATGACGGGCGACAGGCTCGTGATCGTCATTCACGACGACGGCACGCGTGAGCTTTATCACTTCACGCGACGGAATATGGAGCGCCCGGCATCAGTCTTGAGACTCTCCGACGGCGAGGCGCGGCAGATCGCAGGGATCGTCGGCGGTCTGACTTACGCGCCACGGAATCTTCCGATGGCGGAGGTCATCTTAGGAGACCTCGTGCTAGAGTGGTTCACTATTGAAGAAGAAGCGGCGTGCATCGGCAGAACTATCCGCGACCTGGAGGTTCGCACCCGCACGGGCGCGTCCATCGTCTCAATACTTGAAGCCGACCAAACCAAGCGCCTCAACCCTGAAGCCGACACCGTCCTGAACGAAGGCGCGACGCTCATACTCGCGGGCGACCGGCGCACGATCAACGCCGTCAAGCGTCTGCTGGTTGAAGGAAGGGCGGGGTGAGCCGGTGGATAACATCATCTTAGAGATCGGCCTGGCGCTGGCGCTGATTGCGTTCGCCGTCGCGCTCGCCCATAAACTCGGCCTGTCCAACATCCCATTCCTGATTATCATCGGCATGGCGGTCGGGCCTCACGCCCCGCAGTTCGGCGTCTTCGACTTTCGCTTCATAGAGACGGGTTCGCTCATCACGTTCATGGGGCGCATCGGCGTCCTCTTCCTGCTGTTCTATCTTGGTCTGGAAGCCAACGTCACACGCTTGATCGAAGCGGGGCGCTCAATCCTCGTGGGCGGTACGATCTACGTCGGCATCAATTTCACCGTCGGATTCACTTTCGGTTATCTCACGGGTTTTCCTTTGCGCGAGGCGCTAATTATTGCCGGCCTGACGACCGTTTCTTCGAGCGCCATCGTCGCCAAAATTCTCTTCGACTACCGGCGCATGGCGAATCCCGAAACCCAAATCGTGCTCGGCATCACGATGTTCGAGGACGTTTTTCTCGCCGTTTATCTGTCGCTCATTTCCGGCATCGTGCTGAGCGGAGCGACCTCAGTCGGCGGCGTGCTCTCGTCTGGCGGCATCGCGCTCGGCTTTATCGTCGGATTGATGGTCGTAGGCCGTTGGGCGACGCCGCTCCTGAACCGTCTGCTTCGCATCTCCTCGAACGAGGTCTTCGTCGTCGTAGTTTTCGCCTGCCTGTTTTTGTTGGCTGGACTCGGCGAGACCATCCACGTCGCCGAATCTATCGGCGCGCTGCTTCTGGGGTTGATACTCGGCGAAACCGAGCACAGCGAGCGCATGGAGCGACTCGTCGTGCCGTTCCGCGATTTCTTCGGCGCGATCTTCTTTTTCAGCTTCGGTCTTTCGATTGACCCGTTCACTTTAGGCGGCGCGGTGTGGCTCGCGGTCGGGGCGGCGCTGCTTTCCCTCGTAGGCGTCATCATCGCCGGATTTATTGTCGGACGACGCGCCAAACTGTCAACCGTCGGCTCGTTCAACACCGGGTTCACTTTGCTCGCGCGCGGCGAGTTTTCCATCATCATCGTCAACCTTGCTCTCGCCGGCGGCTTGATGGCGGTCTTGCAGCCGTTTGCCGCTCTGTATGTGTTGATCCTGGCGAGCGCTTCTCCGCTGCTGGCGAAAGAGTCGGAGCGCATTTACGCTCTGTTTGCGAAGCTATTCAGACGACGCGGAAGGACTAAGATGGCAGATGAAGATTTGGAAGCTGCCGATGGATCGTAACCTAGAGTGAGGTCTAGAGAGCCAGAAAGCATTTACGACCTGTCGGAGAAGTTGTTCAAGAGGAGTCAATGGAGGGACGAAGCAGCAAACGGAGTAGCCGACGGAAACTAAGGGGATTTCTTTAAGACGTAACCCATGCCCTCGCTTGTCGCTGTAATAATCGGTGAAGTTGGAGTACCTGTAAATTTTAATTAATGCTAAGCAGGCTGTTGTTATCAGTGAAGACATCCAGGCATATAACAAGTCACCATAACCTCCGCGCATTACTGATTCTTAGTGTGCTTTCCTGTCTGTGCCTTTCACCTTGGGCTAGCTTGCGCCGGGCGTCTGCTTTGAATGATCGGAGGGGACGATCTGAATCAACTTCCATTCGCGCGTCGATAACCACACTCCCATCGCCTGCGCTCCTGAATTCCAGCGAGGCTCGTACAGGGCGTACCGCACAGAAGCAGAACCGTTTTAATCCGCTGGCGCATCCGGCCATCCTATCGCCTAAAGCCTCCAGTCTATTTAATACCAACTCACGATGCCCTTCAGATGTTGAGTGGTACTCACTTTCTAACTCGCCCCCCTACTTCTCAAGGCCACAGGGCCGAGCGCCGCCACCTCTGACTTAATTCCCATCGCTCTGAAGAGAACGTAGGCCCGAAGCAGACATTTACATGCACGGAGCGCGTTCACCATTTTATTTGTGCCCGCTTGAAGCGGAAGTTAGGGAGAAGTGTATGAAGTCAGAAATCATTGTTATCCTAGTGATGGTCGCACTCGCCGTGGGAGGTCTCGTATATCTGGAAATGCGCTCACGCCGAAACAAGCGGCGTGAGGAACAGCAATCTAAATCTGGAGATACAGACTGAGCGCGATGTAGGACAAACTGCCGGCATCTATTCCGATGCCGGCAGTTTGGTACTTTTTCAAGTTCTGTTGCATAAACTTGATTATCAACTAAATTAACTCTTTCTCTGCTACCTAATAGCTTCAGAATCACAGTCGTGAATAGAAATTCATCTCCTTCTAAGTACTGTCACTCGCGAGTAGGAAATTATTCTGCCGAGCGTGCGTTGGCACTTACGTTATCAACTAAGTTATAGATATGAGGGAAAGAGACTAAAAGCTTTTCGCCTCTAACTCGACCAGCTCTACTTGCCGGCATTTGCTTTAACGAGGCGATAGTATCCCCCACGTCGTACCATTCTCATCCCGAAACAGCCCCGGCCGACCTCCTGTCCCGTGCTGGTCGGGCGTCGGTTCGTTAGACACGGTGATGAGCCGACCATAGCTTTGCTCCAATTGAGAGATAGGCATATAAGCAGCCCGGGGCTGCTCGGTACAATCACACGAGCCAACCAGAAGGAGGACTGCCCCACACCAATCCAAACGCATAGTACCCTGATGAGTCTTTGGCGGTACTCATTGATGAATACTTGTCGCACAATCTCCCTCATTATGACGTAGTTCATCCGGTGACACCTTGTCGCCTTCCGGGGAGACTATTGGGATGATGATGCTGGTCGTGCGTCGCTGTTGTGAACGGGTATAAAAAAGGCGGATGTTACTGCACGTTGAGAAGGAAGAGGGGACATATTTCCAACTCGCGTAAAGGAAGCAGGCGACATGGGCCGCCTGCCTCGCACGCTTTGGGTCTCTGTCACGGAGCCAGCTCCGTTTAGCACAAGCCGAACCAGCTCTGGGGGTGCTTCCCTGACAACCTCTTTATGATTCACGAAATAACGCTTGTCCTCGAAAACGACCTCGGAATCGCGTCCTAAACCGGCGATCTTATGAGACTGCGGCAGTTCGAGCATCATATCGAAGGTGAAGACTCTGCCGCCCCCGCTATGCCGCCAGTTCCGCTCGACGCTGGTCGTTTCCGCCCTCGTGATTATTGTCACCTTGTCCATACCCCAATTACACCTCCTCATCAAATCACCCGACATTGCAATTAACTGACTGTCAACTCAGATTGTCGGCTCGCTAATTAAACTCATCGCCACTTGCACCGGATAACCACCCCTGTTCTTTACTACTTATAAACTACCGGAACGCGCAGTTACCTTCTACCGTGTTAGCACCTAATGTTTAAGGTGTTAACACTTGCCCAGATTCCAATCTCCGGTGAGGAGCCAGAGATTCCAGATGTGGCTGTTAGTGGGTACTCCGGGAGGGGCCAACCTAAAAATACAATTCGTCGCAGCTTCGTGATATTTTGCCGGTAGTGACACGTGCTCTGCGAACGTAGGCGGAGCGAAGCATTGAAGCTACAAAGTCATTTTCAGATGAGTATTAAGCACAGGCGTTGTGGTCTGAAGAATAGCAACGCTGGCTGAGAGACAGGTTGTTCGGCTCCCGGGCTGAAGAGGTCTGGAACATGAAAGGCTGCTCCTACGCCTTACTCACCCGCATAGGCGGCGAGCAGCTAAGTTACCCAGGCAATAGCTCAGGCTATTTTGTCTCCTTCACCTCGAACCAACACTTCGGCGAATCCTTCCGGTCGCAGTGTTCCTGAACCGGCACGCCGATGATTTCCGCGACGAGAGCTTCGGCAAGCTCGCAAACTTCCGGATGATCCGACACCGCTGCCGCCAGGGGGCAACTCCTACTGCGGATGAACAATTTGCCGTCTTCTCTTTCGACTCTGGCAGATCCTCCGAGTGCTTCTAATGCCTTCAGTGCCCGTTCTACACGACCTTCTAAATCCGTGTTCCTGCCGTCTGAAGTGTGATGGGCAGCTAAAGAGCGACCGACTTCGCGGAGCATCTCTTCCAACACCTCGGGCGCAAGACGCCCTTTCAGAACGGTGATGAGCCCGTTGAGCAGCGCATCGTAGGCTTTAGGAAAAAGATGCTCCGCCTCGGGCGTCAATTCATAGGCGAAGTGGGGCTTACGAAAACCCCGCTGCACGCCGCTCTGCCGGATAAGCCCGTCTCGCTCAAGCGACAGTAGATGAGCCCGCACGGCGTTATCCGTCAGTCCAAGCTCTTCCGCTAACTCGTTGACAGTTTTGGTAGTTCCTCTCAGCAAGGTGACGATGCGACCCCGCGTGCTGTCAAAGAAGCGCTCGTCCAATTTGGTCGTCTTCATCAATTGGTTCCTCTAGCCAAGTATACCTTTTTCGATTAATAAATACAATAAGTCAAAATAACCATTGACTTATTCCAGAAAAGGTGTATTTTAAGTGGAAAAGAGACCTCGCAGAAAAATTCAGGGTAATTACAGCCTAAGGAGGGCATTGAAGATGGAACACATTTTTGACGGCAATACGACTTCCGATCTTTCTTCCAACACAGGGACTCGAGTCTCTAGTCCCGGCTACCAGGCCTATCAAATCCTGCATCTTGCATTCACAGTGGCTCCCATCGTGGCGGGGCTCGATAAGTTTTTCAATCTCCTGGTGAACTGGGAACAGTACCTGCCACCGTTCGTCAACAACTTAACGGGCGGTCACGGACACGAATTGATGCTTGCCGTAGGCGTCATTGAGATCGTGGCCGGGCTTGGCGTCTGGTTCAAGCCGAAGGTCTTCGCCTACGTTGTCTCGGCTTGGCTCCTACTGATCGTCATCAACCTGCTGATGATTCCGGGCTACTTCGACATTGCGCTGAGGGATTTCGGTCTCTCGCTCGCCGCTCTTGCGCTCGCCCGACTGAGCAGCGAATTTGATCGCTGAAGCTCCGAGGAGCTTGGCGACGGTTCGATCTGGATGGCCCTTGAGATGTGCGGACACCACTACTTTCCGAGAGGTTTGATATTAAGAGGCAACTCATGAACAGGATTCTCCTAGTTAGTAGTGATCCGTCGCTTCGCGAAGAGATCCACGAAGCGCTCGCCGGCGAGCGCTACGCGTTACGATGCGCGCCGCCTCTCCGGCGCGGTATCACTATGCTCGCAGAGGAGCCTACCGATCTAATCATCACTGACTGGACGACGGCAGCAAAGGATGAAGTCGAGTCATTGAAGCGATTGCGCTTTGAGCACCACGATGTCAAGCGTTTGGCCATCACGAAGTGTGGAACTCCCGACGCGGTCTTGGACGCGCTCCGCGGGCAGGTCTGCGATTTCCTGACTAAGCCTTTCACCGCCGACGAACTGCGCGCCGCCGTGAGCAACGCGCTTGCCGGTTGCCCGGCGGCGGGGATTGAAGTGGCTTCAGCGCATCCGGGGTGGATCGAGCTGCTAGTGCCCGGCGATCTCGCGGCCATCTCTCCGCTTCAAAAACTACTCGCGCAGCTTGATTCTGATCTCCCGCAGGAGATGCACGAAGCGATCAGTTACGCTTTCCGCGAGATGCTTTGCAACGCGGTTGAGTACGGCTGCCGACTAAACCCGGCAAAGCGCGTCGAGATCAGCTACGTGCGACTCAAGCGAGCAATCATCTGCCGGATTAAAGACCCCGGCGATGGCTTCGACCCGGCGCGGCTGCGACACGCAGCGATCAACAATCCGGGTGACGCTCCGCTCCGTCACGCCTCCGTGCGGGAAGAGAAGGGCCTGCGCGCCGGCGGCTTTGGCCTCCTGCTGACCAGCCAACTCGTGGACGAGCTGGTTTTCAACGAGCGACACAACGAATTGATGTTCGTCAAATACCTGTCTTGAACGAGGGGGGCGAGATGATGTTACCGAATAGGCAGCAAGCGAGATCAGACATTAACGGAACCAGAGAGCGTCGTTCGTCTTACAACCGAGGCCGTGGCTCAGGAGTGGGATTTGACCTGAAAGATTCAACGCTCGCCCGACGCGGGTTAATGCATCCGAGAACAGTCGAGCGGGTGGCTGAGGCACGCCTGCCGACGGACTTCGGCGAGTTCCGCATCATCGGCTACCGGTCGCTAAACTCAGATGAAGAGTTCGTCGCGCTCGCACGGGGCGAGCTTCGAGGAGACCGCCCGACTCTTGTCCGTATTCACTCGCAATGCATGACGGGCGACGTGTTCGGCTCCGTCAAGTGCGACTGTGGACGACAACTCCGCGCCGCGATGGAACTCATCGCCTCTGAAGGGTGCGGCGCAATCGTCTACCAGCAGCAGGAGGGGCGCGGCATCGGCATCATCAACAAGATTCGGGCTTATGCCTTACAGGATGACGGCGCTGACACAATCGAAGCTAACGAGCTATTGGGGCTGGAAGTTGACCTGCGCCGGTACGACCAGTGCGCGGAGATACTCCTCGACTTCGGTCTCCAAAGAGTGCGCTTGATGTCGAACAACCCGGCGAAGATTCATGCGCTTGAGCAGGCGGGCGTGGAAGTCATCGAACGTGTGGCCCTTAAAATCGAGCCGCACGACGGCTTCGCGAACTACCTCAAGACGAAAAAGGAGAGGATGGGTCACCTCATCCACGCGGCATGAAGCCTGTGAACTAGGAATACGAGACGCAGGTATGAATGGCCCAAAGGCTGCGTCGGTCGCAGAGAAGGTCGAGTGTTAACACTCGCGGCGATCAGGTGTTAATACGCTATCCCGTATCCCGGCCCCAGTCCAAGCTTAAAAATCTACTGATCGCCGGCGCGAGCGTGAGGGGGCAAAATGTCGGAATCCAATGGTGAACACCGGAGAGGTATTATGAAATTCTTTCTTGACTCAGCGAATCTGGACGAAATCCGCGAGGCCGCCGATCTCGGATTGATAGACGGCGTGACGACCAATCCATCGCTCATCGCTAAAGAAGGCGGCGTGGATTTTAAGCGGCACATTGCCGCCATCTGCGAGATCGTGAAAGGCGATGTCTCAGCCGAAGTGACCAGCCTCGACATGGAGGGCATGTTGCGCGAGGGACGTGAGTACGCACGAATCGCTCCGAACGTCATCATCAAATGCCCACTCACCCGCGAAGGTTTGAAAGCCACCAGGCATTTGGCCTCCGAAGGGATCAGGGTCAACGTCACGCTCTGCTTCTCCGCTGCCCAGGCGATCCTGGCGGCGAAAGCGGGCGCGGCCTACATCAGTCCGTTCATGGGTCGCCTTGATGATGTCGGACATAGCGGCCTCACGGTTCTCGCCGAGATCGTGGAAATCTACCGCAACTACGAGTGGCAGACGGAAGTGCTGGCATCGAGCGTTCGCGGCCCCCTACACGTCATCGAAGCCGCGCGCATTGGCGCGGATGTCGCCACGATGCCGTTCAAGGTGCTGGAGCAGCTCTTTAATCACCCGCTCACGGACAAAGGGCTGGAGCAATTCTTAAGCGATTGGCATAAGAGCGGAAAGTAGTGATCGTTTAATGATGAGGAAGGTCTGATGACACACAAAGAAATAACTGTTGCCACGGCGGACGAGTTCAAAGACGGAGAGATGAAGCAAATCTCTGCCAACGGGACGGACATTTTGTTGGCGCGCGTCAATGGGAAATACCACGGCGTTGGCCCACACTGTACGCACTACGGAGCGCCTCTCGTGGAAGGCGTGCTCGATGGCGAGCGCATCGTCTGCCCCTGGCATCACGCCTGCTTCAACATTACGACAGGTAATCTGGAAGAGCCGCCCGCGCTCGACTCTCTGCCGTGTTATGAAGTGAGAATGGAGGGTGAGAGCGTCATCGTGAGCCTGCCCGGTGAGGTGACAGACCGCAGAACGCCCGCGATGACGAAACGAGATTCTTCGGCGGACGCTCGACTTTTCGTCATTCTCGGCGGCGGCGCGGCGGGTTACATCGCAGCACAGACTTTGCGCGAGGATGGATTCAAAGGCCGCGTCCTGATGGTTACGCGCGAAGACCGCCTGCCGTATGACCGACCGAACCTGAGTAAGGATTACTTGCAGGGCCACGCCGAGCCGGAGTGGATGCCACTACGTGCAGATGAGTTTTTCGCAGAACATGACATAGAGGTTCTGCGCGATAAAGAGGTCGTGCGCGTTGACGCCGCGAAGAAGACGATCACTTTCAAAGACGGCGACACGCTCACCTGCGACTCGCTGCTCGTAGCTACAGGCGGCACGCCACGCACGTTAGATATTCCCGGCTCAGAGCTGAAAAAGATCTTCGTCATGCGTAGCTTCAGTGACACGGACGCGATCATTGAGGCCGCGCGAGGAGCCTCTCGCGCCGTCGTCATTGGCGCAAGCTTTATCGGCATGGAGACAGCTTCCAGCCTCACTGAACGCAAGCTCTCGGTAACCGTTGTTGCGCCCGGCGAAGTTCCTTTTGAGAAAACGCTCGGCCCGGAAATCGGCAAACTGTTTCAGCACGTGCATGAAGCTCACGGCGTGCAATTCAAACTCGGCGCGAGCGCGGCACGCTTTGAGGGCGACGGCGTGGTTAAGACAGTCGTGCTGGATTCGGGCGAGCGAATTGAGGCGGATTTGGTTGTTGTCGGCGTCGGAGTACGTCCCGCGACAAATTTTCTTGAAGGAGTTGAACTCGACAAGGACGGCGGTGTGTTTGTAGATAGACACTTACGCGCCGCTGACAGCGTGTACGCCGCCGGAGACATCGCCTACTTTCCCTCCTCACTCACGAATGAGCGCCAGCGCATCGAGCACTGGCGCACGGCGCAGCAGCAGGGGAGAGTGGCAGCGCACAACATGGCGGGCAAGGAAATCGAATTTGATGGCGTGCCGTTCTTCTGGACGAGGCAGTTCGACGCCGGACTCCTCTACGTCGGCCACGCTAAGGGATGGGACGAGATCATCTACGAAGGCGACGTGTCGGCGCGCGACTTCCTCGCATTCTTTGTCTCCGCCAATCGGGTGCTGGCGGTTGCCGGGATGAACCGCGACCGCGACATGGCCGCCCTTGAAGAATTGATGAGGTTAGGGCGAATGCCGACGCCCGCCCGGCTCAGGAACGGCCCTGTGGATTTTCTTGGGCTACTTAACGATCACACGACGAGCGACGCGCTCGGTCACAGAGTGGCCGCGCATTGACCGCGATCAAACGTACGATGGTGTAGAGGTGAGTGACGATAGAAACACAGTAGCTATGCTGCGCGAGTATCTCCTGCTGCCGGGCGAGCCGGACGAGCACCTCAACCCGATGTGGTTGGCCCACAGGCTCAGCATCCCCGAGCGTGACTTGTTGGGCGCTCTCGCCTACGCCGTCCGCGATGGCCTGGTGGAACTGCGCTGGGAGGTCTATTGCCCGGTCTGCGGGCGCAGCCCCGGAGAGTTCGGGTCGCTTAAAGAAGCGCACAGTAACGCCGAGTGCGCGGCGTGCGAATCCTGTTTCGATCTACACCTAGACCGCGACGTGCGCGTGACCTTCTCCGCGACGGAAAGTATCAGGAGAATGCGCGGCAGGGAAGGTGCGACGTTGCCACTCAAAGATGACGCTGAACATGCGACGCGCGGGCTCGATCTGCTGCTCATTCCATCCTTCTGGGAACTGTTTTCAGGCGACGCTCCGGCTGATGATGAATCACTGCGCATTGGGCGCGTTGCCATCCTGTTCACAGACCTGCGTGGCTCGACGGCGATGTATGCTGAGCGCGGCGACCCGCGCGCCTACCGCTTGGTGCGAGATCACTTCGCTATTTTGGGCGAACGCATCGACCGCAATCGCGGCTCGCTTGTCAAAACTATTGGGGACGCGGTGATGGCTTCTTTCGCCACCGGCGCTGACGCCGTGCGCGCGGCACTGGAATCGCAGGCTGAACTCCGCACGCATGCCGAGGAGATGGGAGGGGAGTTGGTGCTCAAGGCTGGTGTGCATGCGGGCGCGTGCCTCGCCGTCAGGCTCAACGGGCGGTTGGATTTCTTCGGCGGCGCAGTCAACACGGCCGCACGGGTACAGGGCCTTTCGCACGGCCATGATGTTGTGGTCACTGACGCTGTTGTGGCCGACATTGTAGCGGAAGGGGGAACGTGCGCAGCGCAGACACGCATAGCAGAATCTTTCGACGCCGAATTGCGGGGCATCACTACCCCCGTCAGCGTTCACCGACTCATTCGTTTGGAGGCGGATGGGCCATGTGTAGCGGGTCAAGCGCCTGATAAGACGATTCCGAGTAGCTGCCCCATTACGGTCTGACAGCACGTCGGGTGTTAACACTCGCATCCGTTAGGTGTTAATACGCTATCGCGCATCCCTGTTACTGACTAATGTTAGTCACCTGCTGAGCACGAGCGCGGTTGGAGTTACTTTCGATCTTCTGCGAACTTCGCCGGGAGGCCCTATTAAGTGTCGTGCTGACCGCCAACATCAGGGGCGATTGTAACAAACGTCATCCTCGCGCGAAGGAGCAACATCTGCCCGTATCACCTAAGATTACCGAGAGGATAGCGCGGCAGTAAAAGGAGATAATTATGGGAAGTCCTGCAAGCATCATGGGGCATCCGATCCACCCTATGCTCATTCCATTTCCGATAGCCCTTTGGATCTTTTCGCTGGTCGCAGACCTGATATATCTCTGGCGCGGCAATCCCGCCTGGGAGCGGGTAGCGTTCTACACGCTCGCCGGAGGCATCGTCGGCGCGCTGCTGGCCGCCGTGTTCGGGATCATTGATTACTTCGGGATCAAAGACCGTAAAGCGTCGTCAATCGCCGCGTGGCACGCGCGCATAAACGTGTTGGCGCTTCTGATTTTCGCGGCAAGTTTTTATCTGCGAACTACGGGAGGCGCTGGTCTGGTGAGCGGAAGCTTAACTATTCCCGTGGCGCTTTCGGTGGTCGGCGTCATTTTAATCACGATCTCGGGCTGGCTCGGCGGTGAGTTGGTCTTCAAACACGGCGTCGCAGTCAACCCGCAATATGACACGGAGGGAGAGGCAAAGGGAAAAGCGCGCATCGCGTGATGCGGCTCGCAGAAGTGAGGAAGACGGTAGTAGTCAACATTACGTTTAATGGTCTTTTGCGGCACAAATTTGCGGTTTCTTAGGGTAACCGCCGATTGGTGCGCGAATGACATGGAGGTAAAGAAATGGCAGAGAAGGAAAGAGTAGAACAACCACAGCCGCTGGACATGAGTACGGGCGAGCGCCTGGCCACGACGGGGCGCGCGGTCGCACAAGGGATCGCCCACGAGGTGCGTGGCGAGCATGAGACGCAGAAAGGCGCGCGCCACACGGTGAGCCTGGCAGAGGTTGAGAAGATCATCGAAGACTGGCCGGCTCCTCAGAAGAATGTTGCCCAGCAAATGATTGAGAAGTACGGCCTACCCAACGAAGCGATGCCGACGAAGCTCTTCTGGTACGGGAACGCGCCTTGGAAGCGGACTGAACTGACGAGTGACATCGTAGCCCACAACTGGCCGACGGTGCACACTGACTTTCTCACGCAGGTCATTGATTATCGCGTCCCACCCGAGATGTTCCACCTCGTTGCGATGTTCGACGGCAGCATCCTGCTCGACCGAACGAAGGGCGAGGCGGCGGCGCGTTGCGACTCAGAATCGGCCAACGTCCTCGGCCTGAACATGGTGCATGAAATCGCGACGGGCAAGCGAACCGTCGAGGAGGCGAGAAAAATAGCTGTCGAAAGCACCGTGGCTTATAACCTGGGCCGCTCTGCCCCGTACGCTGAACGCCTTCTGTTTGATGTCCCGCAGGGCGGCACCGAAGACCTCGACGAGAGCATGATTAGCGGGGCAATCCTCCGGCAGGTGGGCGGTAAGATCAAGGATGTGGTGACCGGGCGCGAGGAAGAAGCGACGGATCGCCTAACGGGCCCAGGCGCTCAGAAGCGGGATTAGACAAGCGCGACGTTGGTGGCACAGCAAGACTTATGAGGAGCATAGCCAGCGGTGGCTTCATATGCTACGCGGACGCAGTCTTTGGGTTGACTGCCGCACCCTGCCTCGCAAGATCGCCAACTGGCACGCGCGCCTCAAAGTCATCGCGCTCGTGATCTTGGCGATGAGTTGATCTTCAAACACGGCGTCGCGGTCAACCCGCAATACGATACTGGAGCCGGAGCGAGGGAGAAGAGTCGTACCATTTGACGCGCCGTTTAAGTTCACAGGCATGTCTCTCAGGATTCGTCATTCCGACGAGGTAGGTATGGCAACTGCACAGATGAGTTCCTATAAAATTGGGGAGGGCCACACGACTTTGATGCGCGCGGCTCTCGAAGGCCGCACCGAGACAGTGAAAGCTTTGCTTCATAGAGGCGACGACGTGAATGCGCGTGACCCTGAGGGCCACACCGCGCTGATGTTTGCAGCCATTAACATGCATGCGGCCACCGTCAAAGCCTTATTAGATTATGGGGCTGACGTTAATGCGAGGGCCAGGGACGGCGGCACAGCCTTGATGCTTGCAGCGTGTAGCGGTCACGCCGGAATCGTCCAGGATTTGTTGGACAAAGGTGCTGACGCAGGAGGAAAATTCTACGCGACAGGCAGGACGACTTTGATGATCGCGGCCGATCACGGCTACACCGCCATCGTCCAACTGCTCAAGCAGGCCGGGGCCCAGGGGTGAAAACTTTTCGGCTCTCTTAGATGAGCAGCCGTACTTTGGGATGCTGACGCTCTGTTGCGGCCAGGACTGCTTCGTCAGAATTCTTGTGAACCAGACAGGAGGAGAGAAGCGATGGCAGAGACAGCCGCCGACGTGCTCGTCGAGGGGATTATTGATTGGGGTGTGGATACGGTCTTCGGCCTGCCGGGGGACGGCATCAACGGCATTATGGAGGCGCTGCGTCAGCGTCAGGATCGTGTCCGTTTTATTCAAGTGCGCCACGAAGAGGCCGCCGCCTTCATGGCCTGCGCCTACGCGAAATACACCGGGCGCTTGGGCTGCTGTCTCGCCACATCAGGCCCCGGCGGCATTCACCTTTTGAACGGCCTCTACGACGCCAAGCTCGACCAAGCGCCAGTGCTCGCCATCACCGGACAGACCTACTCCGATCTCAAGGGAAGCAAATTCCAGCAGGAAGTCAACATGACGCTCCTGTTCGAGGACGTGACCGTCTACAACCAGGAGGTCATCAATCCCAATCAGGTCGAGATGCTAACGAATGAGGCGTGCCGCCACGCGCTCAACCATCGCGGCGTGGCCCACATCACGTTTCCGGTTGACTACCAGGAGAAAGAACCCACAGGCCGTGGCTCGATGCACAAGGTCAAGGGGTCAACGACGAGCCGCTGGTCGCCCCCGCAAGCTGTCCCGCCCGAAGATGAACTGAAGATCGCCGCCCTTATTCTTAACGAGGCCAAAAGGCCGGTGATCCTCGTCGGTCAGGGCGCACTCGGCGCGAGGGATGAGGTGATTGAAATCGCAGAGCTTCTCGGCGCGCCGATTGTGAAAGCGCTGCTCGGCAAGGCAGTCGTGCCCGACGACCATCCTTTGACTACAGGCGGTCTTGGGCTGCTCGGCACAACACCTTCGCAGGAAGCGATGGAGCAGGCAGATGCATTACTTATCATCGGCTCGTCCTTTCCATACATGGAATATCTACCTAAGCCCGACCAGGCCAGGGGTGTGCAGATTGATGATAAGCCCGACCGCATCGGCCTGCGCTTCCCTGTCGAGGTCGGTTTAGTCGGTGACGCAAAACCCACAGTTGCCGCGCTCTCTCGCTTCATCGAACGCAAAGAGGATCGAAGCTTTCTCGAACAGGCGCAGGCCGGAATGAAAGACTGGTGGGAGTTAATGAGGACGCGCGCGATGAAGGACGACATCCCGATCAAGCCGCAGCGCGTCGCGTGGGAGTTGTCGGAACTTGCGGCCGATGACGCTATCATCTCGACCGATTCGGGCACGATCACGACATGGATCGCGCGGCAGTTCAAGATCAGAGGCAGTCAGAAGTTCAGTTGTTCAGGAACGCTGGCGACCATGGCTCCGGGCTTGCCGTACAGTATCGCTGCGAAAGTCGCCTTTCCTGAAAGACAAGCAATCGCGTTCGTCGGAGACGGCGGCTTCACGATGTTGATGATGGAATTCCTGACGGCCGTCAAATATAACCTGCCCATCGTCGTCGTCATTATCAAGAACAACACGCTCGGCCAGATCAAGTGGGAGCAGGTCGTCTTCCTCGGCAACCCCGAGTACGGTTGTGAGCTGCACAACCCGGATTTTGCCAAGTACGCAGAAGCCTGCGGCGGTTTGGGATTCACCGTCGAGCGCCCCGAAGAGATTCGCCCGGCTCTGGAGAAGGCGTTTTCGTCGGGCCGACCTTCCATCGTTGAAGTGGTAGTTGACCCCTTCGAGCCTCCGATGCCGCCGAAGGTGAGCGTCGAGCAGGCGCTCCACTTTGCCGAGGCGCTGGCGAAAGGGCAACCCGCCGGGGGCAAGATCGCGCTCACGCTTTTCCGCGACAAACTCAGTGAGCTTTTTTGAGAAAGATGAAAGGACAAGAGAATGAGTAGCAATAGATCATATCAAGCGAAGGAATTTAACCTGAGCGGCCTGAACGGCATCTCTGACCGGACGTTGGAGATGCACTTCAAGCTCTACGAAGGGTACGTCAAGGAGACGAACAAACTGACCGAGAAGATTTCAGAATTTCTCGCCGACGGCCGTGTTGACCAGGAGGAGATGCCTGCTTACTCGGAGCTGACCCGCCGTCTCGGCTTCGAGTACAACGGCATGGTGCTGCACGAGTACTACTTCGGCAACATGAAGCAGCAGGGCGCGGGCGACCCCGACAAGGCTTCCAATTTTGTCAAAGCCGCCGAAGCGTCTTTCGGCAGCTATGACATCTGGAAGGCGGATTTTGTCGGCATCGGCAAGATGCGCGGCGTCGGCTGGGCTATCTGTTATGAGAATCCGACAAACGGACGACTCTCGAACCACTGGATCACGCTGCACGAGACGGGCAACGTCGCAGGCTTCAATCCTGTCCTCGTCATGGATGTGTGGGAGCACGCGTTCCTTCTGGATTACAAGCCGGCTGAGAGGCCGAAATACATCGAAGCGTTCTTCTCCAACATTGATTGGGACGCCTGCGAGAAGCGCCTACAGAAGGGCACGACAGTACGTTCCAGTGCGGCGCAATGAGGATTGATTTCCCATATTCAGGTTACGAGCGAATCGCCGCGGTCGAAGTCCCTGACGCGAATCTGCTGGGCGTCTACGCGCCGCGCACGGTCGGAGCAGTGGACGAGGAGGCCGTGCTCGCGCGCGGCTTCGCCGACCCTTACGGCGCGCCCCGCCTGCGCGAGGCGGTAACCCGCCGTGATCGCGTGCTGATCCTCGTCGAAGACTCGACGCGCGGCACGCCGATCCCGCGCCTGCTGCCCGTTGTGTTGGAAGAGCTGCATGCGGCCGGCGTCCCCGACGAAGCAGTGACGCTTTTGACGGCACAGGGCACGCACCGCGAGATGACTGAAGGTGAGCTGAAGCGGAAGCTCGGCGAGTTTTACGGCCGCTTCGCGCTGCACCAGCATCGCTGGCTGGACGAGTCGAACCTTCACGAATTCGGGCACACGCGTGACGGTACGCGCGTGACGGCGAATCGCCTCCTGGCCGAAAGCGACTTCGTGCTGGGCCTCGGCTCGATTGTGCCGCACCGCATCAAGGGTTTTTCGGGCGGCGCGAAGATCGCCTTTCCGGGCGTCGCGGGGCGAGAGATGCAGGAGCGCAGCCAGTGGGATGCTGCTGAGCACTCGTCTGAGGCTGTGATGGGCGTGGCCGAGAACCTGATGCGCCTGCGAATAGAAGAAGCGGCACGGCTCGTCGGCCTGCGTTACATCGTTAATCTAGTCTCTGACCGCGAAAAGAGGATCGCCGGCTGCTTCACTGGTGATCCGGTAAAAGCCCACCGAGCGGGTTGCCAGCTCTCGCGTGAACTGAATGCCGTCACGTTGCCTCGGCGTGCCGACATCGTGTTGATTGATTCGCATCCGGCTGACCGCGATTTCTGGCAGTCGGCGAAAGGCGTCTATGCGGGCACGATGGCCGTGCGGCAGGGCGGCACGTTGATCGTCGTCGCGCCGAACCCTGAGGGCGTCGCCCCAAATCACCCGAACGTGTTGGAGATCGGCTACCGCCCGTATGCGGAGCTCGTGCGGATGGTCGAGGCGGGCGAAGTTGAAGACGTGGTGGGCGCGGCCGTTCTGGCCGACGTGGCGCAGGTGGTAGACCGCACAGACTGCATCATGGTCTCGCCGGGTGTGATGCGCGAGGAGATGGAACGACTAGGTTTTCGCTACGCGGCGACGGCACAGCACGCGCTTGAGATGGCGTTCAAGCGACAGGGGCGCGAAGCAAAGGTCGCGGTGCTACAGCACGGTGGTCACATCCTGCCTCTCATTGAAGACGAGACGGCAGAGATAAGGTGAAGCAGGCGATGGAGCGACCGACAGAACGAGGCGGAACAGTCAGGGGCGTGAGGGAGGCGTTCGGCCTGTTCAAGATGGGTGCGCCGATGCACCCGATCTTCGTTCACTTCACCATTGCGCTCACAGCCTCATCTCTGATTTTCGATGCGCTCGGTTTCTTCTTTAACAAAGCGTCGCTCACGGCTGCCGGAGGGTGGACGCTTGTGGGATCTGCCCTCATGACCCTTATCACTTTGTCAACTGGTCTGACCTCAAGCACGCGCGCGCTGGTTGAAGAGGGAGAAGCGCGCTCATTCCTGCGCGCGCACATGGCTTTGGGGCTCATCTTCTACGGGCTGCTGGTGGCAGTGACTCTATGGCGCTTATCGCTATGGCAGGACGGAGCGGGCGTGACATGGTTGTATCTGGCGGCGATGGCGGTCGTCTCACTCGTCATGACGGTGCAGGGCTACTTAGGCGGCGAGCTTGTCTACCGCTACGGGGTGGAAGTCGAGCAGGCGTACCGCGAATTGCCGGAGCGAGAAAGAGAATCCGCGCGGCCTGAACCGGCCTCTTCGTCGCCGCGCTTCGCTCCGGCAGAGAAGCGTGGGGGCGAGGCGTGACGGGAACATCTTTCATCGGACTGTACCCGTTTCAGTGGATCGCAATATTAGCAGCGGTGATGACGCTGCTGCTGCTGGCTGATGCTTTTGCCGGTCACTACCGTTCGGGCTTCGCCTTCCGCTCGCAGTACGCGCCCTTCATTAGCGGTGGGTTACTGATCGTCTCCGCGGCGGCAGCAAGCATCGCACCCGACCTGACATGGACGAAAGTAGCGTTGCGTGTCACTGGTTGGCTGTCGGTGGTGAGCGGCGTCATCGGATTTGGTTTTCACCATTACTACGGGATGGCGAAGAAACCGGGAAGTTATCGGTGGTGGCTGCATTATTTGATGTACGGTGCGCCGCCAATAGCGCCACTGGGATTGACGGCGACGGGCGCGCTCGCGCTCATTGCAGCGCAAGGGCTGGCGGGCGAGACGTACCTTGCAGGGCTCGAACTACGCGTCCTGTTGCTTGGCTTTGTCGCCGTCGCTCTCGCCGGAGCGATCTTGCAGGCCAGCATTCTGCACTATCGCGGCGCGTTTAATAACCCGGCGATGTACGGGCCACTGATGGCCCCGTTGCTCGCCGTCTTCGCCAGCGCGTGGGTGGCCATTGCGCCGAGAAGCGGAGCGTTGCCGGTACTGGCGGGCTTGTTATGGCTAACGTTTCTCACCGGCTTCGTCGGCTTAGGAATGCACCTGCGCGGGATGGGGCGGCAGATGGGCGGGCTCTATCTAGTGCTCTTCAACTGGCTGGAGGGGCCGCCCGCCTTCGCGCCTGGGCTCTTCATTGGTCTGGCCGCCGTCGGGCTGGTGACGGTCTACCTGTTATGAGTTGAAACAATATCAAGCGAGGGGAGTGAAGTATGAGAGACGAAAAAGGAACAATTAAGCGTGGTGAAAGCGACGTGTTGAAGGGGCTCGCCGCCGGTCTCCTCGGCGGTTTAGTCGCATCCTGGACGATGAACCGTTTTCAAGACGTATGGATGAAACTCGCCGGCTCGCCCTCGTCAGGGGCCGAGTCTCAGCAGCAAGCTGAAGGGCAAAAAAGCGAACAGGGATTGCAGCAAACACAGAAGAAAAGCGACGAAGAACAGGACGATGCGACGGTCAAGACTGCTTCCGCCATCTCGGAAGGCATCTTCGACCACAAGTTGACGAAGAGCGAAAAGAAGATCGCCGGGCCTGCCGTCCATTACGCCTTCGGCACGTCGGTCGGCGGGTTCTACGGCGTGGCCGCCGAACTCGCGCCGGAGGTAGCAAGCGGCGCGGGGCTCCCTTTCGGCGCAGCCTTCTGGCTCGTCGCCGACGAAACGGCACTGCCGCTGCTCGGGCTCTCGAAGGGGCCGACCGCCTACCCCGTCTCGACGCACGTTTACGCGCTCGCCTCACACTTCGTCTACGGCCTGACAGCAGAAGTCGTGCGGCGCGGGGTACGGGACGCGCTGTAAGAGGTCTGTGAAGTTAAAGGTCGCGTCAGCATGGAGGGTTGCCATGTCTTCTGAAGATATGAAAGAGCAGAGCGGGTTGTCACCAGAGAGTCCGGTTGAAGATAACCGAATGGGCGAACAAGCACTGCAAAGGGTCGCAGACTCTTCGATAACTGCGAGGCAGCCGGAAGTGGTCGTCGTCACGGGGGCTTCGGCCGGCTTGGGGCGCGCGATTGTTCGCGCCTTCGCGCGACAGGGAGCGCACATCGGACTCCTGGCGCGCGGGCACGACGGGCTGGAAGGTGCGCGCCGCGAGGTTGAAGAGTTGGGGGGCCGCGCGCTTGTTGTGCCGACAGATGTGGCCGATGCCGAAGCGGTCGAAAGTGCAGCCGAAGCGGTCGAGCGCGAGTTCGGCCCCATTGACATCTGGATCAATAACGCGATGGTGTCTGTCTTCTCGCCGGTTAAAGAGATGATGCCGGAGGAATACAGGCGCGTCACTGAAGTGACCTATCTGGGCTACGTCTACGGCACGCTCGCCGCGCTGAAAAGGATGTTGCCGAGGGATCGAGGCTGTGTAGTGCAGGTCGGCTCCGCCCTCGCCTATCGCGGCATTCCCTTACAATCCGCTTACTGCGCCGCCAAGCACGCGATTCAAGGTTTCACGGAATCGCTCCGTTGCGAGCTCATCCACGACAAATCGAACGTGCGCGTGACAATGGTGCAACTGCCCGCAATGAACACCCCGCAGTTCTCTTGGGTCAAGTCACGTCTGCCCAGAAAGCCGCAGCCAGTGCCGCCGATCTATCAGCCAGAGGTGGGAGCCGAAGCAGTCCTCTTTGCCGCTCACAACGACCGGCGCGAAATGTACGTTGGCTACCCGACAATCGAAGCGATTATCGGTGACAAGATCGCGCCAGGTTTTGCGGATTGGTATCTGGCGCGAAACGGCTATGACGCTCAGCAGACCCGTGAGCCGGTCGAACCCGACCGTCGTGACAATCTTTGGGAATCAGTGCCGGGAGATAGGGGCGCGCACGGCGACTTTGACGCGAGAGCCACAGACTTCAGCCCGCAGTTGTGGGCCAACACTCATCGCGGTTGGCTGGTGGCTGCCGGTGCGGTCTTTGCCGCAACCGCCTGCGCTGCCTGGTTGAGAAAGAAGCGTTGAAAGAGGTACGAGAACGATGCCGGAATTTTTCTGCAATCTAATGGACGCGGCGACGCCGCTCACTCACTTCTGGGAGCACACGGTCGGGAGCGACCACGCGCCCACGGCGCTGCGCGCCGACTGGCAAAGCCAGTTGCGCCGCTGCCGCGACGAACTGGGCTTTCGGCATGTCCGCTTTCACGGCCTGCTCTCTGACGACCTGGGCACGCTCATCTGTCATCAGGAAAAATTCCTCTACTCGTTCTTCAACGCCGATCAGATTTTCGATTTTCTCCTGTCAATCGGGATGAAGCCGTTCGTCGAACTGAGCTTCATGCCGAGGGCCCTGGCCTCCGGCGACAAGACGGTCTTCAACTACCGGGGAAACGTCACGCCGCCCCGCGATTACAGCCAATGGGGGGCGCTCATCAGCCGTCTCGTCACTCATTGGGTCGAACGCTACGGCGCGCAGGAAGTGCGCGAGTGGTTCTTCGAGGTGTGGAATGAACCGAACCTGAAAGAGTTCTGGGCGGGCACACAGGAAGATTATTTCAAGCTTTACCGGCACACCGTTGAGGCAATTAAAGAAGTGGACATTAAGCTTCGCGTCGGTGGGCCCGCGACCGCCAGGAACGAATGGATCGAGGAGTTTCTTGATTTCTGCGAGAAACAAAATCTGCCGGCGGATTTTGTCACGACGCATCATTACCCGACCGACGCCTTCGGTAGTGAAGGTGACGATACGGAAACGCAACTTGCTCAGAGCAGGCGTAGCGTGCTGCGCGAGCAGGCGCAGGACGTGCATCGCCGCGCGAAGGGCAAGCCCGTTTATTACACCGAGTGGAACACTTCATCGAACCCGCGCGACCCGCTCCACGATGAACCCTTTGCGGCGGCCTTCGTCACAAAGACCGTGATGGAGGCCAACGGCCTCGTCGAAGGCTACAGTTTCTGGACGTTCTCGGACATCTTCGAGGAGAACTATTTCCCGTCGTTGCCCTTCCACGGCGGCTTCGGTCTGATGAACCTGCACGGCATCCCGAAACCGGCGTATCGCGCCTTCAAGCTCCTCCATTGTCTCGGGACAGAAGCACTGCTCGTTGACGGCTCGCACGAAACCGTGGACGCGTGGGTGGTGCGCAAAGGGCAAACGCTGACCGTCCTCATCACCAATCACGCCGGCCCGCGCCACTCTATCAAAACCGAACAGGTTCAGGTCGTGTTACGTAATGCGCCGAGGAAGTGCTACGCCTACGTTGAGCGGATAGATGAGACTCACGCCAACCCGAAGCGAATATGGCGCGAGATGGGCGAGCCAGAGTATCTGAGCGCGGTGGAGGTCGAACGTTTACAGGAGGCGTCGCGGATGTGGAAGGAGCCTCAATCGTGTGAGCGCGTGAACGACAGCCTCTATCTCGACATCATTCTGCCGCCGCACGCGGTGGCTGCCATCACGGTGGAGTTTCCACCAGAAAACGGGTGCGGAGGTGCGCGCGCATGAAACGACAGACGTTCGGAGACACGGAGTTGCGCACGCTTGAGCGCAACACCTTCAATTACTTCTGGAAGGAGGCCAGTCCGGCCAACGGCTTGTTGGCGGATAACACGAGCGGGCACGCGCCGGCCAGCATCGCAGCGGTCGGTCACGCGCTGGCCTCCTACACGGTTGGCGTCGAGCGCGGATGGATCACGCGCGACGAGGGCGTCAAGCGGACGCTCACGACGTTGCGCTTTTTTGCAAACAGCTCACAGGGAAGAGAGCCGGACGCGACCGGCTACAAAGGTTTCTATTATCACTTCCTAGACCTTGAGACCGGGCGGCGCACGTGGGAGTGCGAACTCTCGACGATTGACACGGCGATCCTTCTGGCGGGCGTGCTGACCGCCGCCGCATATTTCGACGGCGACACGAATGAGGAGCGGGAAGTGCGCGCTCTCGCCGATGAGCTTTACCGTCGCGCCGACTGGCAGTGGGCTTTGAACGGCGCGCTCAAGGTTTCGCACGGATGGAAGCCGGAGAGCGGGTTTCTCAAGTATCGCTGGGAAGGCTATAACGAGGCGCTGATTCTGTACGTCCTCGGTCTCGGGTCGCCGACGCACAGGCTTCCCGCCGAAAGCTACCAGGCGTGGGCTGAGACTTACCGCTGGAAGAAGATTTATGAGATCGAATTCCTCTACGCCGGCCCGCTCTTCGTCCACCAACTCTCACACGTCTGGATAGATTTTCGCGGCATTCAAGACGCTTTCATGCGCGAGCACTCGATTGACTACTTCGAGAACAGCCGCCGCGCCTCTTACGTGCAGCAGCAGTACGCTATGCGCAACCCCCGCAAGTTCAAGGGCTACGGCCAGTACACCTGGGGCATCACGGCGTCGAACGGCCCCGGCCCCGCCGTGCGAAAAGTCAACGGCGTCCGCAGACGCTTTTATGACTACCACGCGCGCAGCGTCCCCTTCGGCCTGGACGACGGCACGCTCGCCCCGTGGGCCACTGTCGCCTCGCTCCCGTTCGCGCCGGAGATCGTGCTGCCGACGCTCGCCGTCTTCAAAGAGAAGTGGGGCGAGATGCTCAGCCAGTACGGTATCGCTTGTAGCTTTAATCCGACCTTTCCAAGCAAAGAGAACGGCCACGCGGGCTGGATTTCGGGCGGCCATTTCGGAATCGATCAGGGGCCGGTGATTCTGATGATAGAGAACTATCGTTCGGGATTTCTCTGGCGGTTGATGCGGCAGTGCCCATACATCGTCGAGGGATTGCGCCGCGCCGGGTTCAAGGGTGGCTGGCTGGAGAAGCACAAATAAAGTGGTCGCGCCTTCAGAGGCCGGGAGAAATCGCTTAGATGGAAGAGCAGGAATTTCGCACGCGCTACCCGGGCTACGACGTGCTCGACAAGTGGTCATCTCCCGACTGGGACGACCAGACCCGGCAAGCAGTGCGCCGCCGACTGGAAGAAATTCCGCCGCTCCGTTTCTTCAACGAACATGAGGCACGCACGCTCGCTGCGGTGGCGGAGCGAATCATTCCGCAGCCCGACCGGACTGAAAGTGAGAAGGTGCAGGTCGCGCCGTGGATTGACGAAAAGCTCTACCGGGATGAGCGCGACGGTTATCGTTATGAAGAATTGCCGCCGCAGCGGGACGCTTGGCGGCTCGGCTTGAAGGGGATTGATGAGGCGGCGCGTGCTCTCTTTAGCGAGAGGACGTTTATCGAGCTCGACCCCCTCTCTCAAGACGTGGTGCTGAGTCACATCGAACGTGGGCAAGTCCCCGGCGAGACGTGGAAGACGTTGCCGCCCGCGCGTTTCTTCAAGAGCGTGCTCTCAATGACGATAGTGAAATTTTATTACGCGCACCCGCTCGCATGGAACGAGATCGGCTACAACGGGCCGTCGTCGCCGCGCGGGCACGTCCGCAAGCGGGAGGGGGGCGTTGACCCGTGGGAGGCACAGAAGGGAAAGGTCGGGTGAGCTTGCAAGGGAATCAAGGACGGGTACTCTCGGCTCCCGGAATTCACGGCGAGAGCGTGCCGATGCGCGACCTCGCGCGCGAGGAGGTGGATTTCTGCATCGTCGGCGCGGGCGCGGGCGGCGGAGTCGTCGGCGCGAAGCTGGCCGAAGCGGGATTTTCTGTCGTCATCCTAGACGCAGGGCCACACTGGAACCCGGTTAAAGATTTCGTCTCGGACGAGACAGCCTCGCGCAAGCTCTACTGGACGGATGAGCGAATCACGGGAGGTTGTGACCCGGTCGAACTGGGCTCGAACAATTCGGGACGTGGCGTGGGCGGCAGCACCGTTCACTACTCGATGGTCAAGATGCGCGCTCACCCGGAAGATTTCCAAAGGCGCACGCTCGAAGGCGAGATCGCCGGGGCGAACTTGTGCGACTGGCCGATCAGGTATGAGGATTTAGAGCCTTACTACGAAGAGGTCGAAGATGCGCTCCAGATAGCCGGGCCGACCCATTATCCCTGGGGCAAGCGCCGCCGACGTTTCCCGCAGCGCGAGCACGAGTTGAACGCCTCGGCCAACATGCTCGTCCGTGGCTGCACGGAACTCGGCATCACGGTTGCGCCCGCACCCGTCTCCACCTTGAGCGCGCCGCACAAGGATCGCCCGCCATGCGTCTATCGCGGCTTTTGTAACTACGGCTGCACGACCAACGCCAAGAGCTCCATTCTCGTCACATACATCCCGCGCGCCATCCGCGCCGGAGCCGAGGTGCGACCCCTTTCGATGGCAGCGCAGATCGAGCATGATGAGCGAGGTCGAGTGACAGGCGTACTCCATTTTCAAAAGGGAAGCCGTGAGCTTTTCCGGCAACGCTCCAGGAATGTAGTCGTCGCCGGTTACGCCATTGAGTCGCCGCGCCTCTTGCTTAATTCGGCGAGCGCACTCTTTCCCGATGGTCTTGCCAACTCTTCGGGGATGGTCGGCAAGTGTTTGATGGTGCATTCGGGCCATCAGGTCTTCGCCAGGTTTCCTTCCCGGATCAATCAATACAAAGCCCCGCCCGGACTCGCGCTCACCGAACATTTCAATCGCACGATGCCGGACGCGGACTTTATCTGCGGTTACACGATAGAGACAGTCGGGCCACACCCCGTAGATTTCGCGGCGCGCATGGCCGAAGCCAGAGGTCTGTGGGGAGCAGATCTACGCCGCGCGATGCTCGATTACAATTACTATTCCGGGGTCGGCATCGTCGGCGAAATCCTTCCACAGGGGAAGAACATGGTTAAGCTGCACGAGACGGAGCAGGATCATTACGGCCTGCCCGTTCCTTACGTCAGCTTCGGTTACCACGATAACGACCGTCGCCTCACCGGACACGCAATCGCAAGGATGAAAGAGATTCTGGAAGCAGCCGGCGGAGTGGACGCGTGGTCGGCTGATCGCACGGCGCACCTGCTCGGCACGTGCCGGATGGGTAGCGACCCGAAGGATTCAGTCGTCAACGCTGATTGCAGGGCGCATGACGTGCCGAACCTTTATATCTGCGACGGCTCGGTTTTTCCGACTTCGACGGCGGTCAACCCCTCATTGACGATTGAAGCCATCGCCGCACGCACGGCATCTCGCATCACCGCCCGGATGCGTCGCGGAGGATCGTAAAGATGTGTAAAAATCAGAGTCCAGAATCAGGTCTATTGATCGTCGGAAATTTAGGTGCTGTTCACCTGATCCTCCGCGTGCGGGGGTCTCTCTGCTCTACCAAATTAAACGCCCCAACAGGTGTTTCTGCGCTTATCTTGTAGTAACAGGGCACGAATCAAAACCTCAAAAACTGTTATTTTTATGATAAATCAAAACCCTGTACTCAATAAATCAACCCACCCTCAGGCTTCTCTTGTTACGTTGGGTGCGGCCAGGTTTGTCCTTTAAGACGGAATTTTGATAACTCTAAACTGGTAATCCTCGACTTCTTGAGCATCGTGGCCGGAATTAACTCCGTAGAGCGAGAACTCGAAGACACCGCTAGTAATCTGTCGTGCAGGTAAATTGACAACAACTACTGCGCCGCCAGCCCGGGACTGGGCCTTAAGTTCGGGCCATTTCCTGATCTGCCGCCCGCCCGCCTGACTTAAAACCACAGTGTAGGTGCTGAAATCATTTTCGAGGAGGCCAAGCTCAAGTCGGATGAGCGTCACATCTGGTCGAACCTCAATCGTGCGTAGCTCTGCGCCTCTTTGAAGTGTTCCAGGTATCAGCATGAATGTCGCAACAATAGGCGTCTGCTGAGGGCCTGGGCCGCTCCCATTTTCCAGACGGGGCTGACGTTGGTCTCGTTGTGCTTTCCGTCCAGGAGCAGTCCCCTGAGGGTTCTCTTCGCTCGGCCTATTCGCGCCTGGAGGAGTGGCTGGCGGATTTTGAACAATCTGTGGTGATGACTCAGGCTTTACCTCATGTTGCTCAGCTCGATTGGCCGCCACCTCACGCTGAGGGGCACTATTTTTAGTGTATAGCCAGAGGCCCGCAAGAACCGCCAGCAGGAGCAGTGCCAAAGCAACCGGGATGATCTTTCCGTTCCCGCTTAGAAAGGTTCGCAGCGCATCCAGCCAGATCAGATAGCTCGGTCGGTCTTTGAGGGGTTGGCGAATTTGGCGGGCGGGACTGATTAATGCCTGATAGGTTTCAACTCTTCGTCTTCTGCGTGGATTGCCCAGAAAGGCTTTCTCGAATCGGGAGCGTTCGCCCTCGGACAGCTCGTGGCGCAAGTATCTTTCTATCAACTCATCTTCGGCCGAAAGCAGTTGTGCAAAATAATCGTCATCTTCGAAATATCCTTTTTCTATCTGATGTTGCTCTTGTTCAGATAATTCTCCCAGCAGGTAAAGACTTATTAAATCGTCATGATTAATGTTTCGCGCCACGCTGAAAACCTCCTTTCTATATAATAATGCTACTATCAATAATCTATTTCACGTAGCCCGAACTGTTTTCAGGCATTCATCGATACAAATCTCCAATTTGTCTCTGATGCGGCAGGCATTGATTCTTAAGGCGTTGAGCGTAATGTTGTATTTTGCGGCCAGTACTTGCCTTTGATCTATTTTCTCTCGCTTGTCGCCCTGATAGTAGCCGATTATCAGCTCTCGACTCTCATCGGGAAGCTTCCCGATGCACTTGTCCAGGCACTCATGGAGGCTGTCTTTTTCATCGTCGCTTTGATTGATCTGCACTGTGATCGGAATATTAGTAAAAGCCCTTTGCTCTGCTTCCTGTTTTTTCCTGATCTCCTTACAAAGCATCCGCGCCACGCCGTACGCATAGCTAGAGACATTTTCTATCGTCTCTCCTTCAGAAATCTTCCTGGCTACAATGTTGAGCACGTCGTCCGTATGATCTTCAGGCGAGGGGCAATCGCGCCACTGGAAAAACCTCGACAATTTAGAGCGGAGCACCTCGTATTTTTCCGCCGCCAGCTCACGATCATCGTCCAGGCTTGTCAGCAGCTTGTCGAAGGCTGCTTGAGTCAGCGCCCAATCCTTCTTTAGATTCGTGGAGACATCAGCCATGATGATGATTCCGGCAAAGATGCGACAAGTCTCGCGGGGGCCTTACGGGACTCGATTTGGCCCGTTGGCTCTTCGGCTTCATGCCATAACAGCCTGTTACTTCCATTCGCCGTCTAATACAAAACCGGCCCAGTAGTAGGGGTCGCGCCACCGCCTTTCGCTCTGCATCTCGTCTTTAACGGCGCTTAAGGCCGCCGAGGGGGATTTTCCTCCTTTGAGCAATTGGTTATAGAAACGCTTCATAAATTCCGCAGTCGCCTTGTCATCTACGGCCCACAAGCTGGCAATGACGCGCGCCGACCCGGCGTACATGAAGCCGCGTGTCAAACCGAGCAGTCCTTCGCCCCTGACCTCTTTCCCGATTCCCGTCTTACAAGCACTCAATACCACCAGCTCGCAGTTCAGGCTTAGATTATAAATGTCGTGCAGCCGAAGGAATCCATCTTGCGGGCGACCCTGCTCGTCAATCAGCGAAAATATTATTCCTGATAGTTCAGGCTGCTCGTCGTTAATAAGAGCATGAGTGGCGATGTGAACGATATTGTATTTGCTTAGCTCGGGGCTGGTTGCAGTTTCCCGGCTGGCATTGAAGGAGAGCGCCACCATCCCTTTTCCCGCCGGAGTGACTGCCATAATGTCCAGCGCCTCTTGCCGCGAAAAGGGTAATCGTTCGAGTCTCAACCCATCCGTCCAATTATTTAAGCTCCGTAAAGCGCGCCTCATATCTTCGAGCTTCGCCTGGCTCTCAACCCCTTCGCGCTTTTTTCTATACGCGATGGGAATCCGCTCGTCATTACTATCGAAGACGGGGTCGGCCAGCACGGCCACAACTTTGGCTGTAGGTGCGCGCGGCAGTTCTCTTAATAGCGCGAGCGTTAAGGCGGAAGGCTCATAGACTATCTCTCGCCCTTTGATTAATGGCGTTCGGGAGCTTGAGCGTGCGGCCCGTCCGGCCCCCGTCTGGTCAATACTGCGCTCCTGTGCTACAGGCTCAGGTAACGCTTCGAAAGGTATGAAGCGTAGTACCCCATCGGCGACGATGAGCAAGCGTTTTGTTTCAAGCTGTGAAGCGATAGGCCCAAGCACCATATCGCTCAGATCACTTGCATATTGCTGGTATCGTTGATTGGCTTCCCTGATGCGCGCCAGGTGCTCCGACTCACTTTGCCCTGGGACTATCTGGCGAGCCGTGAGAGCGCCTCTCACGAGGCCAGCGGCCTTTTCAATCTCAGCCCGCCCCGGCAACGGGCTGCTGAATAGAGGCCCGTTCTTAGTGACCACCCAGACGTAGCTGCGCTCATCTCCCAGGGCATACTCTAGTAGAACTGTATCGTCGTCGAGCAACTGCTTCTGAATCTCCTGCATGCTCAGTGTCCGGGGCTGCGTCAGCGCGGCATATGATGGATTCTTAGCCCGCATGCGCGCTTCCACCTCGTCGCATTCGGTCATCAGCGCCTTGATCTGGCCTTCGACCGCAGTGATCTCTTCAATGATCTCTTCAGTCCGGCCCACGTTACGCAATTTCACCAGGCTTAACTCCTTATCCTTCAACTGCCTTTTCAGTCGCTCGCGTCTTTCGACCAACACCGGGTCAAATCCGGCGTGAATGCCGCTGCGCGACTCGCTCAGGATATCGAGAAGACCGCGAGCGCGTGCGCGCTCGCTGATGCTGAGCGCCGCCGCATCATACCCTTCGGAAGGATACTGCCGGTGCAGTCGCATCATGACATCAATGCTTAACTGATAGAAATCCTGCTTGGTGGCAAAGTAGTTAAGTCGTAGTTGTTTGCTATTTATCCGAGTGCGAAGCGATTCGATAATCCCAATCGCTTCGTTTATCTTGTCACGCGCTTGCAGAAGGTGATCGCGCTCACGCTCGACGCGGGCGATGCCATAGAGCGACATCGCTTCCCCCTGTTTTTCTCCCACCGCGCGCCACAAAGAGAGAGCTTGAGTTTGGCTCTCAAACGCCTTTGGCAGCTCTCGCATGGCTGCGTAGATTTGGCCCAACTTGTCCAGGGCTAATGCCTGTCCTCGCAAGTTCCGGGTTTCCTTCGTGAGCTGCAAAGCCTGCTGGCAGTAGCTCAGAGCCTTTTGCGGTTCACCCAGCGAGTGGTAAGCCATCCCCATGCCGATCAGTGTATATGCCAGTCCTTGACCATCTCTGGCTTTCTCACGGAGTTTGCGCGCCTCCTCATAATTTTCCAGCGCCTTCTTCATCTCATTCTGTAAAGAGTAGGCGTAGGCGATATGATTATAGGTATCAGCCTTTACTCGGAGGTCATGTGCTTGCTCTCTGATCTCAGGAGCGCGATTGAAATAGTCCAGGGCTCTTTGCGGATCACCCCAGGCGGCGTAGATCATCCCGAGGTTATTGAGGACGTGCGCCTGGCCGTCAGGGTCTTTCTGTAATAGAGACAAAGCGGCTTCGTACTCGTCCAGAGCCTTCTGTGAATCGCCCCACGCGTCGTATATTTCGGCCATGTTGTTATGGGCGTAAGCCTCCAGCGAGTAATTTCCGAAGTCACGAACGAGGCCCAATATCAGTTGATAATTTTCAAAGGCGCGCTGCGTTTCACCCAACTCCCTGAGCGCCCCCGAAAGATTGTGGCGCGCGTAAGCTTCATAGTTGCGGTCGCCCACTGCCTGCCACAGACGCAGGGCGTCCTCGTAAAACTCTATGGCCTTGAGATGCTTGCCCATTCGAGCGTAGATGAGCCCGATGTTGTTATAAATCTGCGCCTGCCCCCACCTGTCCGCGATCTCGCCTCGCAGCGCGAGGGCCTGTGCGTAATAGTCCAGAGCTTTATGCGGATCATTCAACTGCCTGTAGGCCGCGCCCATCTCATTCAGGACGAACGATTCCTCCTGCTTGTCTTTTGCCTCTTGCCAGAGCGACTGCGCCTGCTCGAAATAGGTGGTGGCCTTTGACACGTCGCCTAAAGCTCGATAACTGATCCCAAGCGCGCAGAGCGTGTAAGCCTCGCCATGCCTATCCCCGAGGGTCTTCCATAGACTAAGCGATTCCGCGTACTTGACGGCCGCCGCCTGCCGCGCCCCTTTTTTCGGTTCAGCTTCCAGCTTCAACGCTTCAGCGAAGGCGCGCTCGGCAGCGATACGGCTCAGGTCGGCCTGTGTCGGCGCGCGCGGTACTTCAGCCTTCACTTCATAGCTGCCCGCCGGGGCCCACTTTTTATCGGAGCCCACCTCCAGAAAGTAGTCGCCCGGCAACTGCGCCACTACGGAGACGGATTCCGGCCCGCGCCTACCGTTGGGACTATCCATCGTAATAAGTCGATGATTGTCCGGCCCAAGCAGACTGACCACTACATCAACCCCGTGCTGCTCGACTATGACGCGCATGTACTGGCCCGCTTCGAGTTGAATTCTGAAGGTATGGACAAAAGCGCCTGTGACCTCTTGCCGCACCGTCTCGCCGGGGATAAGTTGGCGCGTCTCTCCCTGCGCAGCGCGCGGCATCAACGCATCGTCATCGAGATCGAACGCGGCACGGGCATATCGCAGAATGCTCTGGTCGGAACCGCTGGCTTCGAGCGGAACATTACACGCTGCCACAACCACCAGAGGAAGAATGAAAATCCGATGGCGCATCCCCCCAATCTTCGTGATGAAAGCGAGTGGTGAAGTGAACCGGGTTAAGACTCTATGCAAAGCTTGAGCAAGCTTGCCGAAAGGTAAATTCTGCTCCGGCTTAACCCTTTCCAGTAGCTTCATAGGATTTTCTCTTAGGAGAGAGCCTGTATAACGGTTCCGCTGCCGAGCCGAAATCGGCGAAGCCTTAGATCACCCCGCCATCACACCTCGACTGGGGATATAAGGATAGAAGAGGCAAGAGCGACCTTATCTGGGAGGATATTCTATTTATGATTGAGAAAATAAGTCAATAAATATGAGGACTGGGGCTCCCGCCCCGTAGGAAAGGAGGCGAAGAAATAAGAAGGGAGAACTACGGAGGGATTTGATATATCCGTAATTGACTCGATCAAAATAGAGCCTGCCGAGCGCATCGCCGCATCGCAAGCTCCTGTATCAGAGCTGAGCAGATGCCTCACGCCCGACAGAAACGAAAGGCATCTGCTCACTCATTCGTCTATACGGCCCGCTGTGACCGCAGCCGTCTCGCCATCACCGGCATCGATTCCGTACGATCACGGGTTGCGGGTGCCTCCGCCTTCTTCATTTCCTTCGCAGTCCTTCCCCTCTCGTGGCCGCCCGCGTTCCCGTATCGCCACTCGACCCGCCGAAATCATCATCCTTCTTCCTTCTTCCTCCTTTTAAAAGGCCCTCCCTCTCTAGTGGCCCCCCAGAGTCCCGTATCTCCATCAGTCGGGCCGCCCTCTTCATGATGAAGAAAGTGTCCGAAGATAAAGTTCTCATCAATTACAGTGCCAATGTATTCAACCTCCTTCAGAGGAGTGTCGCTGATCGGCCGTGTGAAGGTTAGTGTACATTCCTCATCCACACAATCGCACGCGACATCCTCTAGCTCGATGGTCTCGCCGTCTTTAGTATACCAACCCCGTAAGACTTGAGAGGCGTCTTCTTTAATCTCTATGACGCCGTCCGGTTTAGCCACCGGCTCAACCGGGTTTCCTCCTTCGATGAAGAAAGCGATTGTGGATCGAAACTTTCCAGTGCATTCGCTAGGCATATTGTCCTCCTTTATGGTGAAAAGAATACTTCGATTGGGAAACCGCTACATGCAATGACCGACGATATTTCAAGATGCTTTGCTCCACCTTAAACCGTAATAAATCATCCCGTCATGTGACGACTATCGGATTGGTGCAGTATATTCCTGTTCAAAAGACTGTAGGAATAGTGCAATTCAAACAGCCGGCCTTTCATCTTGATGTGGTCGGCTATGCGGGAACATTTCAGGTGATGCAAATCCCAACTCGTTTTCTGTACGTCATATTCGCAGCGGGCGGCAGACGGGTAAGCGGAGTATTGATGCTTGGACTGAAATGAAATTGGAGATTTAACCAGTATTTGTTGCAAGGCTTTGAAATTCCTATATTCTCCGCCTACGATTTTCGAGTATTTGAGTTCAGCCTTGTTGCGACCGGGTTTTATGAAGTTGTGGGCTTTTTCAAAGCGGGAGACTTGAATCATGAGCGATCAGGAAGGCAAAGAGGAGCGCGAGGGAAGAGAGAAAGCCGCATCCGGACGCGAAGATATTAGGCCCGAAGAGACGCTTGATGATGAGGCCGTGAAAACGACACGTTATCCGAGGACTGTTTCTCCTTCCTGGATACCCGGCGTTGTGCAGGTTCAGCTTCACGACTGGGTGCGGCCGGATCTGCTTCTCTCTACAGACGGCGAGCCTCTCGGGCTAAAACGCCGCTATCCTGATCGCCCGCTTCGCCGGATAAATCGACTCCTGGAGCGAAAGGGGCTTCAAAGAGTAGAAGCGACATTTCAAGGGATGACGCAGCTAACGGCAGACGCACGTCAGGAGGTGGCGCGACAACAAGGGATAATCGTGCCTAACCTGTGTAGCTTCTTTACACTCTATTTTCCCGAGGATGCCGATGTGAAGCGCATCGCACGCCAGCTCAATAAACTGAAAATAGTTGTACAGGCGACCACCGTCCCTCAAACCATGCCGTCACAGGCCAATCCCGAAGACCCGCTTCTGGGTGTGGACGACATAGTAGTCACCCCCATCGGAGAACTTCAAAACCAGTGGTACATCTTCCGTTGCCTGATCAACAAGGCTTGGGAGCATGCGACGGAGCGCGGTAGAAATGTCGTCATCATCGATATTGATTGGGGATACCGCACGACACATGTGGATTTGAAAGATCGTCTCGACCCGGTTCATCGGTTCAATGCTACCGACGAAAGCAAATGTGTTTCGCAGGGCGACATGATTAGGCATGGGACGGGGGTGATGGGAATTGCCGGAGCAGCCGCAAACACCCACGGCATAGTAGGCGTTGCTTCCAATGCCGAGTTGTGGCCGGTTCAACTCAATGCCGCTCAAAACCGGCATCCCGACATGTGGACGAGAGCTTTCCAATGGGCCATGGATGAAAACAGCGGCGGAAAGCGGAAAGTCATTATACTGGAAGGGCAAACTAAAGAGGAGAGTAACATCGAGTCGCTTCCTGCCGTTCGTGTCGCCGTTGAGACTGCGATAGCAATGGGAATTGTAGTTTGTGTCGCAGCGGGAAATGGAAATAAGGATGCAGGCGTTGACGATGAAAGAAAACCTTTTCCGCCGACCGGCTCAATACTCATCGGCTCGACCAGGCACCGTCCAGACCGGGTGAACCAGCGCAGTAGAAATAGCAATTGGGGCAAAACGGTCACGGTCGCTGCCCCCGGAGATAGGCTTAACGATGTAACTTGCTCTCATCTAGGTGACGAAGAATACACTAACGTCTTCGGGGGAACCTCCGGCGCAGCGCCCAAGGTCGCCGGGACAGTTGCCTTGATGCTGGAGAAAAATCGGTACATGAGGCATTCCGATATTAGAGACATCCTGAATAGGGAGGGCTCAAGCGTCATCACTCCAACCGCGAAACCTGTCGGGCGATTCCTCAACAGCCATGCAGCCGTGCTGGCGGCGCAGTTCGCTCCGGCGTGGGGGACGTGCTGGGAGACGCTCCCGGAAGGTAAGGCGGTTGATATAGAGTTCGGGAGTGATAGCAATTCTTTCTGGCGCGTGGGCGACGATCATCGCATCAACCGATTGAACGGCAATAAATGGGTGGAAGATGAGGCGCTCTGCGATGGCGCTCCGTGCTCGGCCCTGAAGGTTGCGGTGGAAGCGGACGGGACGCTGTGGCACATCAGTGCGACGGATAAGAGGATTTACCGGAAAGTGAACGGCGCGTGGCAACAGGTTCCGGGGCCGGCGCTGGACATAGCGAGCGGGGCCGATGGCTCGGTCTGGCGTGTCGGCACAGATCACGCGATTTATCGCTGGGACGGCAATCAATGGCAGCTCTTCGATAGTCCGAGCCCGGCGATCAAAATAGCGGTTGACCCCGAAGGACGGCCCTGGTACATCGCAAGGGATACAAACTACATCTTCAAGTGGGCGCGCAATCTGTGGCAACAGGCTCCGGGGCAGGCTTTGGACATAGCGATTGGAGATGACGGGTCGGTCTGGCACATAGGCGTTAATGAACCGGGCGAGGAAGGTCGTATGCGCAGGTGGAACGGCTTCACCTGGGAGCCCATTGACGGAACCGCGACCGTCATCACTGTCGCGCCTAATGGACTGCCGGTTCATATCAATAACGCCCGTGATATTCTCGCAAGAACATAACCGGCCGAGGGCCTGACGGCTAAAAGACTCTCACTGCCGACCTGGATTTATCCGCTCCGCCCTGAAACGTTTTTCAATTACTCAACATATATCATTGTAAGGCTGCTCCGACGGCCCCAGCAATTTCCGAGCGTCCTTGACGGGCATGCTGCTTCCGGTCGCTCTTGAGCCCTTCAGGTTGAGAGAGCCCTCGTCCGTCTCAGGCTGGATGCTATCACCCTAATCTGACTCACAGGAGAGCGTCATGAAATACAATTCACCAAATCCGAACCATTCCTGTCGCCCGTCAGTTTCGAGGCAGGGACTCAGGGCTCATGCAAAGATCGGCCAAACAATAGCTGTTTTGGTTTGCTTGTTGTGCTCTAACTTCGCTCCCGGATTTCGTTACGTCCATGCCTCCGATAATACTCCGCGAGTCAGAGCCCTCAAGTTGCAGAAGGTAGGGGCCAAAGATAGCGCGTCCGGGAAAGTGCCGGTCGTGCTGGATTTCGTAGGCGAAAGATTTGGGTCAGAGGCGGCAAACGTTTCCGTCACTCTGACCGATAAGAAGTCCGGCGATGTGATTAACGCCTCGGTCGAGAGCGTCGCCGATGATGAGATCGTCGCCAAAGCCGTCGTGCCCGTGGCCCAGTACTCAATACGGCTCAGAATTAAAGGCGTCAACGTCGAGAGCGCGGCGAGCTATGAGCTAGACCTACAGGAGGAGAAGCAGGAGGAGGATAAGCCCGCAACGCCTTTTGAAATCACGTTCGAGACATTTAAGAGCGAGCAGTATCCCAACCTGTATTCGCTGCTGATCGTCAACAAGAGCGAGGGCGAAGGCTTTTCATCAGACCCGAATCTGATGAAAGTGGATGTCATTCCGGCGGGCGCGACCAACGTCACCATCCAACCCGGCAGCAACCCGCAGCAGATGATGGTTACTTTCATTGCCCCGGAGAAGTTCGACGTGAAGGGCGTGCTGGTGACTGTCTATGACCCGAACCGGCAGTTGAATAATATTAAGCCGATCAGATTCGCTACGCCGTTCAAAGAGAAGCCTGCCAAGTCTGATCCCAACCAACCGCAGATAACCAATATTGATATCCTCTCTCTACAGCGCCGTACAGGGATCGGACGTTTGAAGATCGAGGGCAGCGGCTTTGGAGATTACGAGCGTCCCCCGGTAGCGGGCGAGAGGGAATTGCTCTGCTGTCTGAATCGTCCTTCTCAAACCTTCGAGCGGAGGAGAAAACAACCCGCCAGCGATTCAAACGTCGAAATCAATAAGACTGAAGCCTCGGATAATGAAGTGTGCTCGATTGTCTCTCAGGATAAATGCAACAGGATGGCGGATTGGCGTCAAAGAATAGCGGAGCGAGTAAGCGTCTCTCTGGTTCCGCGTAACCCGGACTTACGCGTTGAAAGGACGCAAATCTTATACGTCGATGACAAGGTCATCGATGTATATTTCGAATTCACGCATTTCCCCGGCTACAGTCAGCCCTTCAGATTGCAAAGCGCCACCGTCACCGTCAATAAGGGCGGCGTTAAAAGCTCGGAACCCGTGAGAAGTTCGAAAACGGAGGCCGCACATGCTGCCGCCGTCGCGTTAATCAAAGGCTCTGTCAAAAGTCCTCAGACATACTTGGTCACGCATGACGTAGGGTTGAAGCGAGATAAAAATCTGGAATATCGCTTCTCAGTGCTCAGTAAGGAGGATGCGAGCCGTCTCTTCGGCTCAGGCGTTGGCGACCATTTTTATGTGGTCGAGCTTTCCATAGTCAATAACGGAGAGAAGAAAGTAGCGATCCCGCTTTCCGCAATCCAGGCCGAAATCGAATGGGCTTACGGCGATGGCCCGAAAGGATCAAATGCGATATATGAAGAAGGGCCCGCGACAATCTCTCCCATGCCTCTGGGAGCCATCTCCGGTTACTTCGATGCTTTTCAAAAGACGCAGGGCAGGAAAGCCAGGTTATTCAACATCCTTGACGGACTGACTACGCTGGGAGCTTCCCTGGTTCCGGTCTTCGGACGCAATATCGAGAGGCCGATTACGATCCTGAGCGGAGGTCTGATCCCGGGTTTGCGTAAATCTCTCGGCGACCTTTCCAGCCAGCAATTGCAGAATCTAACGTCCATGAGCTGGGAGAACATTGAAGAAGTGCCGGCGGGCGCTGGCATGAACAAGTTCATTTACATTCAACGCGGCGACCAGCTTTACGGCCTCAAGGGTGAGTCTGAGCTGCCAACCGTGAAAAAGAAGATTATGAACATCCGGGGGCTGGAGGTGGCCGGGTTTGAAGTCCTGGAAAGTGAGAAGAAGCTTGCGACTCAGCAGCAGTAAACCGTAGAGGCGGCGGTAAAGGGGAGGGAAGGCCGGTGGAAAAAAGGGCATGAAAAAGTGAACACCGGCAAGATAAAGTCGGAAACTGAAAGCGGCGTTGTCTTGAATCCAAGACAACGCCGCTTTTTGGCAATGCTTAGGCGCTTATGCGACCGAACGCGCTGCCGGTATTAATTGCTCTCTCCCGCGCCATCCGGCGCAGTCGCGCCACACGCTCCTCAGTGGGAGGGTGACTGCTGAAGAGGTTCTGCATCGAAAAACCCGTCAGCGGCTTGACGATAAACAAGTGCGAGGCGGCCGGGTTCACGTTGAGCGGGATGCGCTTGCTATAGGCTTCGAGCTTCTCAAGCGCGGAGGCCAGCGCCTCCGGGTCGCCGCCCGTGTGTGCGCCCGTGCGATCTGCGCCGTACTCGCGCGAGCGTGAGATGGCCAGTTGGATGACGGTCGCGGCCAGCGGCGCGAGAAAGATCATCAACAAAGCGCCGAGCAGGCTTCCGCCTCCGTCCTCTTCGTCATCGCTCGCCGCGCCGCCGAAGATCATGGCGAACTGTCCGAGCTGCGCGATCATAGTGATTGCGCCAGCGAAGGTCGCGGCAATGGCGCTCACCAGAATGTCCCGGTTGCGAATGTGGCCGAGTTCGTGCGAGATGACTGCGGCCAGCTCGCGCCTGTCCAGGATGCGTAAAATGCCGGTCGTTACGGCGACCAGCCCGTGAGCAGGGTTTCGCCCGGTGGCGAAAGCATTGGGCGCGTCCGATTCGATAATGGCGACGCGCGGTTTCGGCAAACCGGAAGCCTGCGCCAGACGCGCCACCATGTCGTGAAGCTCCGGGGCTTCCCTGTAAGAGACTTCCCTGGCTCCGGCCATCTTCATGGCTATGCGGTCTGAGAACCAGTAGCTACCGAAGTTCATCACGATTGCGAAGCCCAGGCCGAGGACGGCCCCATAGCTTCCGCCGACGAGGCCGCCTGCGACGACCAGCAGCCCCGTGAGAATTCCAAGCAGTAAGGTTGTTTTAACCGTATTCCAACTGAACATCTTTAAGCTCCTTAAGGGGCGCGCAAATAGAAAAAAGACCCTTTGCGCGCGTCAAAAAACGTCTCGCAAAAGGTCTCGATCCTTACTCCGGTGGGCCGGGCCGCTTCAGTTAGATGGCGACCGTGCTGACGACCTCACCAGACCCTTTCGGGCGATCTACTCCCCTGTACTTGAAGGTTCTGTAAAATTTCAAGCCGCTATTTAGATGCCCGGCGGAAATAAAAAGTTGGGTTTTCAGGAATTCACGTTATAAATTGCTTCTGCGGGAAAGAAGTGCTCTTAATCCGGGAGGGGCGGCGCGAGAAGACCTGATGACCATTTATCAAGACTCCGGTACACCGGCCTGGCAGGCTTGCGGCCCCGTAGATGACCCCAGGCGTGCCATCCCCGCCATCGCATTCCGTCGCGTCAGATTTGCTTACGATGACCGCCTCATCCTCAAAGACGTGAGCTTCGAGGTCATGCGCGGGGAAACCCTGCTCGTCCTGTCCGGCTCGGGCGGTGGCAAATCAACTATCCTCAGACTCGTGATGGGCCTCGTCAAACCGGACGCTGGCCGGATTCTGATAGAAGGCGAGGAGATCACGGATTATGAGGAGGAGGAGCTGAACCGCGTCCGGCAGAAGATCGGGATGCAGTTTCAGGACGGCGCTCTGTTCGATTCGCTCACGGTCTACGACAACATAGCCTATCGCTGCCACGAAAACGGTGTGCCCGAAGAGAGGGTCGAGCAGGAAGTGCGCCGCCTCCTCAGCTTCGTCGATTTAGAGGAGGCGATAGGGATGATGCCGGCGGAGCTTTCGGGCGGGATGCGTATCCGTGTCGGCATCGCGCGCGCGCTCGTCGGCAACCCCAGCATCGTCTTACTGGATGAGCCGACGGCCGGCCTTGACCCGCCGACCGCGCGCTCCATCTGCGAGCTCGGCATCAAGATGCGGGACTTGAGGGACGTGTCGTCGATCTTCGTCACGCACGGGTTAGAGAACGTGCGCTTTCTCACCTCGACCTACACATGCCTCGACGAGAAAGGCGAGCCGGTCTTCATGAAAGAGGAAGACCGGCTCTGCCTGGTCAACACGAAGATCATGATGCTGCGCGAAGGTCGCGTCCACTTCTACGGCGCGGACGAAGAACTGTTCGAGTTGGAAGACCCCTACATCCGCAACTTTCTGCTCGAAGAGTAAAGCCACGCCTCCCTTTTCATAGCTCACAGCCCCGACCGCTGTGTAGAACTGCTCTGCTTTCCTTAAGACTGACCGAGCCGCCGCGTCCAGTCCACAAGATTCTGAAGCAGTTGGCGGATGAAATCTTTCGTCGCGTCATCGGTCAGATTCCCATCGGCGTCGAACCTCGTCGAGGCGTTGCCGATCATCACTTCGGGCTGGTTGACGGGAAACATATTAAGGAAGACCATCATCTGCCGCAGGTGGTATTGCGCCCGCGCCGTGCCGATTGCTCCGATGGAAGCCCCCATGATCGCCGCAGGCTTTCCGTTCCAGGCGCTATCTCCGTAGGGACGCGAGGCCCAGTCAATCGCATTCTTCAACACCCCCGGCACGGAGTAATTGTATTCCGGCGTCGCGATGAGAATGGCGTCCGCCTCTCTTATTCTCCGCTTCAGCTCCAAGACTTTGGCGGGCGGGCTCTGCTCATCGTCTTCGCTGAATCCCGGAAGGCCGTCGATCTCAAAGGTCTCTATAGTCGCGCCTTCGGGCACGAGCGTCGTCGCCGCGCGCAGTGCTGCGCGGTTGTAAGATTGGCGGCGAAGACTTCCGGCGATGCCTAGAATCCGTACTGGTTTGCTCATGTTCTGCTCTCCTCTGGTTGAAGTAGATATGCTCATATATCTTGGGGTCGCGCTCGTTCCAAATCAAGACCCGGCTCTTGAGCGTAGCTGTTCAAGTACGCAGCGTCCAGTGTAGGACTGCCTCCTGTTGCAAACTCTCAGTGCTCGTAGACACACTCGTCCTGAATCCAGGTTTGCTGAACGAGTGTTTGGTCAATCTCATTCACGTCGATAGTGAAGATGTCGCGGTCGAGAATGATGAAGCTGGCCTCGAAGCCTGCTGCGAGCTGACCGAGAGGCGGCCCTCGAAGGGCGCGATTGTCGCGGGCCGCACCGTGTAGAGCAGCACAGCCTGCGGCACGGTGATGGCCTGTTCCCGAACTAGGAGATGACCGCGAACGCAGCCACAAGATTCACGCATACGCCGCGCCCTTGACGCGGGCGTGCTGGCGAAAGGGCTTGGGCAGACATGCTGCCGGTTCAGGGCGAGCCGACGAAAGACATCAACGTGCTTCAGGACTATGAACATAACTTCGTCGTCATTATCAAGAACGCTACGGTCTATAAGAACACGCTCGGTTAAGAGAGGCGCACGAGCCATTAAGCTGTGGCCGGCCAATTGTAGCAAGGAGCAATGAGCTGAGCAGCAGCCCGAAGCAGAACGACGCAGGGGGCCAGAGGCGCGGCGATTCCATCTTGCAGAACGAGCGACGGGCGAACGAAAGGAGGAACAAGGATGAGCAGTGCCGGATTCCGGACGAGTCGGAGGCAGATCAACGGGCCATTAATGAAGCGGCGGGGCCGCTCTCAATCTTTGAAGCTCTCATAGTGCGCGGGCTCGACCCAGTCCAACGCTTGAAGGCGCGCGAGAACGCGGCCGGATCGGAGAACCCGACCAGATAGGCCGTCTCGTTCACCGAGATCTTCTTTACATTCAAGTAATGGAGCGCCATCTTGTGGCGCAGCTCATCTAACACCTTCTCGAAGGTCACGCCCTCAGCCTTCAGCTTGCGAAAAAGGGTCTGGCGGCTGAGCCCTAGTTGACCGGCGATCAAGTCCACGTTCGCCTCGCCCGTGTGCAGGATGGGCATCAACAGGCTCTCGGCGCGGCCCCTGGTGGACTTAGACCTCTCAAGCTTCTCCAGCAGAGCCTCCGCATGCGCGCTCAAAATGCCGGACACATAGCGCGATGAGAGGATGGTTCTGGCGGCCGACCAAAGCTCGTCCGACAGCAGCACCGCGTTCTTCTCGCTCTCGAAAACCACGGACACCTGAAATATCCTATCGTACTCCGCGCGATAAGCGGGCTCCGTGTGGGTGACGTGAATCGCTTTCACAAACTGCGCCTGGCCGAGCCAGCGGCGCATCCCGCTGACCGCGCGAGCGAAGAATGATTCGGTCAGCTCGGGAAAGTCGTTCGGATTCGGGCGGGCGTCCACCATCCAGAACTGGCCGTCGGTTCGCGTGAGCTGGAAGCGGTCGCCGCCGCCATCGACTTCGACGGCCAGCGGCGCATAGCGATTCAACTGCGCGAAGCCCTCCTCTATCGTTGCCGACGGGTCGCACGTCATTCCGACGATTGTCATTTCGGTCATGTCAACAGATTCGCCGAAGTGAAGGGCAAGCGCCGGGTCATGACACAACTCTTTGCCGGCCCTCATGAGGGCCACATACTTGGCGAACGGGATGCGATTGTCCGAGTCTTGCAAGTCCGCCGGGTGGATTCGGGCCCGCTCCTGCAACGCCGCGCGGCAGGCCCCCTGAGAGACTGCAAACTCCATCAATGCGCGGGCGATACTCGCCGCAATCGTGAGCTCAGACATGGCTTCAACGCTCCCTTGCAACGTGCGGTCATGTTTTTGATACGTCGCGTCATGTTCCTTTGTTTCCCTCATAGATAGGATGGGCCCGGAGACGGATGACCGGGGGAAGCGATGAGCGTTCCTCCTACAGCGCCGGGCAACTCCGCAGACCGAAACAGTCGCCGTGTCAAACACCATGACGCTTCGCCATCGAGCCTTCTCTCCCCAACTGGCTGCGCGGATTGCCGGAGCGGCCTACTTGATTACGAACGCCACGGCGGAATTCAACCTGTTTTTCGTGCGCCCGAGAATCTTCGTCGCCGGCGACGCAGCGCGCACGGCGAGCAACATCATGGCCCACGCCCAGTTGTACAGGCTGGCGATCATTATGGACTTGCTCACGGTCGCGGGCGTCGTCGTCCTGAACGTGGCGCTCTACGAGCTGCTCGCGCCCGTGCACCGCAGCCTCGCCCGGCTCGCAGCCTTCTGGCGGCTCGTGGAGTCTTCGATCTACGGTGCTATCATCGTCTGCAACTTCGTCATCCTGTCCGTCCTGAGCGGCGACGACTACCGACAGGCATTCGAGCCGCGTCAGCTACAGGCGTTGGTGCGACTGCTGATGAGCGCAAAGACAGCCGGGTTCTGGATAGCGATGCTGTTTCTGGGCCTCGGGTCGGCGATCTATTGCTGCCTCCTGGTCAAGTCGCGCTACGTCCCGAAGGCGCTCGCCCTCTCTGGGGTCGCGGCATGTGTGCTGTTCGTGCCAGCCATCTTCGTCTACTTCCTCTTTCCGGAGTTCTTCGCGGCGGGCGCTGCCAACCTTCTGGCGCTGCCCGTCAGCGCGCTCGTGCTGCTCGGGCTGATCCTTGTGCCGATCTTCAGTTTCGAGTTCACCATCGGCTTCTGGCTGCTGTTGAAGGGCGTTCGCGTCGCCGAAGCAGACCATATCGAACATAAGATTCCGCAAACTCGTAGAAGAGAATGATGAAAGCGATTGTGTACCACAGCCACGGCTCGCCGGATGTTCTCAGGTATGAAGAGGTTGAAAAGCCTGAGCCGGGGGACGATGAAGTCCTGATAAAGGTTCGCGCGGCTTCCGTCAACCCGCTTGACTGGCGCTTGATAAGAGGCGGGCCCTACGTCGTTCGACTACTATTGAGGGCTTACACGCGCGCGCTGCGTAAACCAAAGTTCACATGCCCAGGGCGTGACGTGGCCGGACAGGTCGAAGCGGTCGGCCGGGAAGTCAAGCGGCTCAAACCGGGCGACGAGGTGTTCGGCGCGTGCTGGGGTTCCTTTGCAGAGTACGCGCTCTCTCCCGAGCGGGCGTTGGTCACTAAGCCGGAGAACGTGACGTTCGAGCAAGGTGCTTCCGTCGCTGTCGCGGCGTTGACGGCATTGCAGGCTCTTCGCGACAAGGGACAGCTCGGGCCGGGGCAGAAGGTCTTGATTAACGGCGCGGCGGGCGGCGTGGGCACGTTCGCCGTGCAGATAGCCAAGTCGCTCGGAGCGGAAGTGACAGGCGTGTGCAGCACCAGGAACCTGGAGATGGTGCGATCAATCGGCGCAGACCATCTCATAGACTATACCCGAGAGGATTTCACCAGGAGCGGGCAGCTTTACGACATGATCCTGGACTGCGTCGGGAACCATTCGCCATCAGCATTGAGGCGCGTCTTAAAGCCCAGGGGCAGATGCGTCATCATCGGAGCCAAGGATATTTGGATGGGCCTGATGCGTGCGCTCGGAGGACTTCTGTTGTCGCTGGCGGGGAGCCGGAAGTTCATCCTGTTTATCGCCAAGCTGAGCACAGAAGACCTGACCGTCTTGCGCGACCTGATGGCGGCCGGAAAGGTGACGCCCGTCATAGACAGGCGCTACGGTTTGAGTGAAGCCCCGGAGGCCGTTCGGTATCTGGAAGAAGGGCACGCCAGAGGAAAAGTAGTAATAACTTTGGAACATAGCTAGCGGCTCAATTAATCGGAGGCGGAAGTGGCGGTTCTTTCAAGCTCTATGCTAATTTCATCTCATGAAACGCATCCGACAGATTCACTTTTATCTGGGTGTCTTTTTCGCGCCTTTGATTATCTTATTCGCGCTTTCCGGCGCGCTCCAAACTTTCAGGCTACAGGACAGCCCTAAGAGCGGCACTTACACTCCTCCGGCGTGGATCGTGAAGTTGGCCGATATTCATAAAGACCAACGTGCCGCGCACGAGCCGGGCAGGCGCAGGTCTCTTCCGCTGCAATGGTTCGTCGTGGTGATGTCTGTGGGCCTGATCGCCTCAAGCCTTCTCGGCATCTATATGGCGATCAAGTACAATCGTGAAAAGCGCCTGACTTTCGGCCTGATTATCCTGGGCTTTGCTATCCCCGGCATCCTGCTCTACCTGTGACCGGGCCCAGGAAGCCTTTCGCACGAGTTACGGGGCCGCACGCTCAATCGCTGAGGACGCTCAGCCCGGTGCAGATTACGAGCGCGTCTTCGCTTAAACCGAGGGCCGCGTCGGGGAGGGCCTCGGTTTCTCCTATCTTTCGACGAAGATGGTAAAACGCATAGGCCGAAGCCACGGCCGACAGAGCGCCGCACATTGCTCCGACACGAGCGCGCTTTCCTTCCGCCGTGCACAGTGACGCTCCACAAAGAGCCCCTGATAGTATTCTGGCAGCAAGAGGGCCGGGCGCGATGCGGTCGGGAATGACAGGTAGCTTATCGGCGACCATCTCGCCGGCAGCCGCGATTTTCAACGCCTGCGCTACTCGCTGAGAGCCCATCAAGCCGAAAGGTGAATCGGCCAGCTCTTTGGACTCTTTGCGGGCGAGGTAATGACTGACGAATGCCGGGGCGGAGATGCTCCGCATACCGGCGACGACTCCCATGCAGATCGCCTTGACATATGTCTTGCGTATCATCTCAGAGCCCTTTCTTTCAGGTGAGCCGGCTTTAAATCCTGCCCGTCGGTTAATCCGCCCGGCGAACCGTCTATAAATGAAAGCCCTCGCAAGGAGGGCTTTCGATTACTCTACGTTTGAGATGGTGAAGAGCCGCGAGCGGCTCGCGTTGACTATGAAAGCCTACTGTGAAAGCTGGTCAGAGCCGGCCACCTTCACGATCTTGTTGTAGACGCCCAGCAATAGAAACGGCGCGACCCACTGGCCGACGAACAAGCTCACCTTCTGCTTGCCCGCTATTTGCAACGCCGCCGAGACTCCGATGGAGCCGAGCGCCGCCCACAGGAAGATGTCTGACGGCAGCTTAGAGGTCTGCTGCTCAATCGTCCTGGCTACAATGCCTTCGGTCTTCTGTTCCGCGCTTCCCGTCCCTACGTTCGCTTGTGTCGCTGTTGCGCTCATATACTATCCCCCTCTGCTCGATCTAAAAATTATGCTGTTGTCAGCAGTTTCAGTGATGCTAGTCTTTTGAAACGAGCTAGTCAAGGCGCTCGCTTCCGGGCCCACGTCATCCGAAATCTCTTCGCGCCCTTTCTATTTTCTGCCAGCGATTGGGCGCTATCGTGTGCTGGCCCCATTTAAAGAGGGCTGAAGCGTCGGCCTGCGGGGCGAACACTCTGAGGAGAAGCAAGCCGCCGTAGCCTCCGAACTGCTTCGGGTTGATCCACCATCCGGCGCTCGCATCCCAGACCTTGATCTCGTCGCCGCGCGAGACGACCGCGCAGCCTTCGTGATAGATCAGGTCTTCCTTGATCCAGTGGACTGAAGCCTCCTCGGCGCTCCACTTCCCCTGCCAGTGTCTCGTCGTATCCTCGTCGTACTGCTGTACGAGTTGCGCCGGATAACTCCGGACGCCGCGCGCCGTGAAGACCTCCTGCGCGATGGCGGCCAGCGCGCCGCAGTCCAGAGACTTCTGCTCGACGGCTTCGCACCAAATGAGCGGCCATTTCGACGGCCCCCACTTGTACTTGAGTCTAATCCAACGCGGCCCGGCGAGCGCGCTCTCGCCGTTCAATTGCGAGTAGTCCATCGAGAAAATCCACTCGCGCGCGATGCGGCAGCAACGCTTGCCGTGATGCAGGATGACGGAGGCCGGAAAGTGCTGCCAGCACTCTACGGCGGCCGTCGTGTCCACGAAATCCGCTTCGTTAACTTCGATCAATGCTTTACCCTCGGCCAAAGACATAAGACATGCTCCTATCGTAGCCGCCCGTGTCACAGAATATTAGAAGGTCGCCCGCGCGCGCTTCCTCCGGTAACTCGACGCCCCGCGCGACGATGTCGTGCTCCATACAGAGTCTTCCCAGGAGCACGGTCTTGCCACGCCTGAGCGGCCGCCACTCTCCCGTGCGCGCGTCCCTGTGCAGAATCCTGTGCGGTTGAAAAAAGTGCATCGGCAGCTCGGCGATTGAGCCGTCAACGACAGCTTCCCTGGCATCCTCATTCGACTCGCCAAGCTCAAGCAGCCGCATCGCCAGCGCCATCGAGGGCTGGGCCAAAGCCTTGCCCGGTTCCGAGATGATCTGCCGGACGTGGCGCAGCACTGTGCGCGCGCGCGCAATCGCCCCGGCGAACTGATCTTCATCCTCTACGTGCCAGTCGTCCGGAAACCAGCCGCCCCCGACATCCAGGTATTCGATCTCGCGCCCTGTGAGCGCCTCTACGGAGTGGGCCCACCGGAGCATAGATTCGTAGAGGTGCCACCACTGCCGGACGCCTACGTTACTGCTCGCCATGTGAAAGTGTATGCCGAAGGCAGAGTCGCGCGGCAAGGTCTCGACCGCCTCAACCAGCGCCTTGAGCGTCGCGGGAGAATCAATCGGAATCCCGAAACGCGAGCTGATGGTCGGCGTGCGCAGTCTGACTCCGACGATCTTGGACTTCAGCTCTCCCCTCTCCATGCTCGCCACGACGCGCTTCAGGTCGGCTATGGAATCGCAGAAGACGGCGTGCATGGGCCCACCGGGGAGGAGACCTTCGGGCCACCACTTGCCGGGCCCGTTGAGCACCACCTGCTCCGGCTTGAACCCTGCCTTGAGGGCCTTCTGCACTTCGAGCAGGCTGATGGCCTCGGCCAGAAAGCCGTTCTCGCGCGCGAGCCTCAACAGCCTCTCGTCCGGATTGGTCTTGATGCTGTAAGCATTCGTCACTTTAAGTTCGCGCGTGCTCAGGCGGCCGGCCAACTCCCCCGCACGCTTGAAGAGAGTAGCGGCGGTGCTTTCGAGAAAGAGCCAGTCGGGCGTCTCCATCTCGGCGAAGTCATACGCCTTGAGGTCTTCCAGGAATGAAGGCGGCACGGTGGGCTCGGCGGACGGGTGCGCAGCTTTGTGACCGTTCCCGTTGCCATTGCCTTCGATGATGTTGAGCTTGTGCAGGCGCTCGGCCAGCGCGAGCGTGCCCGACGGATGCTTTAAGGAATGGCCTATGGCGCCCGGATAAGGCTCGGGCAAAGGAGGCAAAGGGAACTGCGAGCGCACGGGCAGCTCAAGCACTACGCGCGTGAACTCTTCGCAGATGGCAGGAGCAGGTTGAGCCGCGACGCCCGTGGCGGCTTCGACCATCATCGCCGGGAGGTTGCGCCCCGCTATGGTCGCGCCGTAAATCCAGGCGGGGAATCTGGGGTTACATTCCAGCAGCCACAAGAGCCCCTCAGTGTCGCGCACCATCTCAAGCTCTGCGCCGCCCGTCCAGTTCAGCTCTTTGACCATCCGTCTGAGCGGCGAGAGAAATTCTGCGGGGACTTCCGTGACATCGCCCGCCCAGGTCTTACCCTCTTCCGTCAGCTCGCGCTTGCGCATGTAGACAGCGCCGAGCAACTCGCCCTTGTAGCCGCAGAAGCAGACGGACTCCTCGTAACCTGTGACGTGAACCTGAAGAAAGAGCCGCTCCGTAGACCACGCGCGAGAGAGAATCCCCCGCACCACTTCAAACGCATCCCAGCTTCCCGTCCGGACGGCCTCGTAATATGGGCCCTTGAGCCAGACCTTCCAGTTATGCTGGCGACAGAAGGTGTGAAGCTCCCAGTCCGATAGCTCCGTGGAGATGAATGTCGGAATGCGTACGGGCAGGCCCTTGTGCGCCTCGACCGCAGGCTTGGCGATCTTTTTGAGGGCCTCGCTTGACGGCGTCAGCAGGTTCTTGTGTCCTTCCGGAAAGAGCGAGGCGAGCCACATGGTTTCCAGGTCAACGCCGGAAATCCAGAGCGCGCCCGAGTCCAGAATCTCCTTGATCTGCGCGGCGTAGGTCTCAAGGTTCAGCTCTTCCCAGGGTCTTTGCAGCCACAGCTCGTCCAGGTCTGGCCAATGTATTCCCGAGCAGCGGTTGGAATATTCGACGCCGATCAGCGTCGCTTCCGGATACGCCTGTCGCAAAGAGCGAACAATCCCAATTCCGGGCTGTGGATTGGTTCCACTGTAGAGCCCGCTAATGTAAATTCTCATAGATTCCTTATTGAGTAGAGGATGAAGTGCGGGTCACAACTCACCCCCCTTGTACGACTGCTGTTAAAGTCTAAGACCGGGCATTACAATCCTGTGAGTTTGGCCCGAACTCGGAAAGCTATTCTGACGACCAGCCCGACTCTATTTGTAAAGGAATTAAAATTTAAATAATTCCCGTTAATGTAGTCGGTACGCTTCAGTACAAAGCGAATAGAAAAGAGACGTTATATTGGCAGCGATGCTGAAAGCGAGCGTTCTTCATGAAAAGGGCCTGCCGCTGTTGATCGAAGCGGATGAGCTGGGCGAGACGGGCTTCGGCCACGAAGCATTGATCCGCCTGTGCCTGGACTACGCGGACTCACTGCGGGCCAGGCTCTCGCAGGCGGGCGCGCTGCTGCTGCGCGGCTTTCCGGTGCTGACCGCGCCGGAGTTCGCTCAGTTTGTGCGCTGGTTCTCCGGGCGCGAGCTGCTCGATTACGTCGGCGGAGCATCGCCGCGCATTAAGCTGTGCGGCCGCGTCTACACCTCCACGGAATACCCGGGCCACTACGCGCTCTCGCTGCATAACGAACTCTCCTACACCTACAGATGGCCCAGACACCTTTTCTTCTGCTGCGTCAAGCCTCCCGCCCAGGGCGGCGAAACACCGCTGGCCGACAGCCGCGCCTTGCTCCAAAGCATCGGCAGGGAAGTGACCGACGAATTTAAGAGTAAGCGGATCAGGTATGACCGCAACCTGTCGGGCGTGTCGGGCTCGGGATATTCATGGCAGGACGCGTTTGAAACCGGCGACAAGGCGAGGGTTGAAAATTACTGCCGTGAAGGCGGCGTCAAATTCCGTTGGAGGGCGGACGGCGGCCTTTGGCTGAGCGAGATTCATCCGGCGACTCGGCGGCATCCCTTGACCGGCGAGGAGGTCTGGTTCAATCAGGCCGACGCTTTTCATCCGAGCGTGATGGCCGGAACCGAATCCGACTCCCTCGTGCCGAGCGAGGACTTGAGACTAAACGCCTTCTTCGGCGACGGCACGCCGCTCGACCCGTCAACGCTCGATCACATACGCGAGGTTATGCGGCAAGAGGCCGTGCTGGTCTCGTGGCAGGCGGGCGATATTTTGATCCTGGATAATATGCTGACCGCTCACGGGCGCATGCCGTTCACGGGCCCAAGAAAGATTCTCCTGGCTATGACATGGCCTTATAGCGATCTTCAGTCCACAGAGCAGGCCCAGAGTGCCGGCGTGGAGGCCGGGTTAGAGGCGGGGACTGGGATGCGTCTCCTGAACTCATCCGTGAAGTGACCGTCGACGCGAATGCTGAAAGAGAGTCCTTCGGCGGGGTCTGTTCCGTGAAACTGGTTGACCGTATCGAACCAGGCGCTATGGGACTCGACGTAGAGCTTCTCGCCCGTCCGGTGATTGAGCATAAAGAAGGGCTTGTTCAGATTCGTCCGAAACCAGATGAAGTCGTGGCAGACCTCCGTGTCCGTGTGATCTCTGTGCGCAGGGACTTCACGGCACACGTCGTCGTACATGATGAGCATTCTTCCGGTCGCCTTGAAGGGCAGCGTGGCGATGAAATCCATCAGCAGCGAGAATTCGGAAGTCGCCTCGGTCGGCTCCCATAGCTCCGTCTTGTCCAGATCGAAATAGCTGTCGGGCCGTCTCGATTGGGCCAGGTAGATCATTCTTGAGCCCGGCCGTTCGGGGGCCGAGCCCTTCAACCTGTAGGGCCCTGTATAGAACTGAATATCTTTGCTGGCGGCGATGCGGCGTTTGACCCTCTCCGTGATGTAGCCGTCGAGGGATTTAAGCCTCTCCACGTCTATGAAGGGGTCGAAAGATTTGTAGCAAGGGTAGGTGATGCGCGGGTCTACCGTCCCCTGCTCCCGATAGCTTGGTGATTCTTCGACGTTGACAGTCGTGCCGTGAATCGCTTCCGCGTTATGAGTCATCTTCTAATCTCTTTTCCTGATAGCTTGTAGGGTGATGCCTTGACGCAACTATACAGTCGTCGAAAAATTTTTGTTGGTACGGAAGCGAACTTTATACGAATCCGACATGCCGGGCTCTGCTACAAGCTCGGCCGTTATCTCTTCTTTCTCATTGCTGACGAGAGCCCGTAACGTCCGATCTGTGCGCCAAGTCTTCGTCTGACACCTGGCCCAAGCCCTGCCCTCCGACTTTCTCTTCGGTGCTTCTGTCGCCCGTCGTGGTCGGCTCCGAGGCTGTTTCCAGGACGTTCTCGTCGTCGGCCGACTGGGGCAGTGGCCTGCCGTCCTGCTTGCTGTATTTGTTCGTCATCGCTTTGAGCCTTTCTTGCTGCCGCTTCCGCCGGCAGCCCCGAACACTATCAACCCGGAGGCCAGCGCCACTATCCCCGCATAGAGGATAAGATTGCCGAGCCTGACGGTCGAGGCAGCGCCATTCAGGTTGATTAAAGTATAAATGATTCCCAGCAACACGCCGACGGCCATCAGGATGCCGCCAACATCTCTGCGTCTCATGGCTGTTCACCTTCCCCTTGCTCGTCGAATCCTGTTTACTTGCCCTTCTTCTTGTTCGGCTTAGACCCTTCAGCCTTAGCCTTCGGCGCGGGCGCGGGCTTGAATTTATCCGCCCCCGCGTTGACGATCAGGCCAAGCTTCCTGGCACGCTCTTTCCATCGCTCCGTCGCCTTATCTTCGATCATCTTTTTCGCCTCTCTTCCTGTTTGCGTTAAAGGAGACACATTATAACTGCTGAAGGCTGAAGGGCGATAGCTGCCGAAACTTCCGTCCGCCGTGTTACGGGAACCGGGTCTGAGGGGGCATTGCCTCTTTATTCGGCAAAGAGAGAATAAGTCGGCGCACTTACTCAATCATGAAGTTGTAGAGCGGGAGGCGAAAGCTTGAGGTTCTTTGCTTGAAGCAAGTCTAGACAGGATGCACCCGCGATCAACAGTGGCAGGGTGAGGGCACATAAAACAATACTCAAGGCATGCAGGTACGAATTTACAGAGTTTGAATGGACGAACCAGGTAATGACATCAGATATTCCCCCCAGAATCGGGGCGATGACGCCGCCCGCAAGCCCTAGCAGGGCGCAGACAGATTGCCAGGCCCGAGGGTTCCCCTTGATGAGAGTCTCTATTTCCTGATAAAGATCAAATTCTGTTTTATTCTCTAATGATTTGAAAGTTGCGTTCATCTTTCCCTCTAAGCCTCCACAGCATGCGACACAGGGCGCGACAGCAAGCAGCTTGCTGACAAGAGAATGTTACTGCGCTGCATGTAAGAAAGGGATAAAAGGTTCGTAAATGTTTTATAAACGCTCCGGCTGGTCTCGGAGAGGGATTTTAAGAGCGGTGGTCGAAGCCTCATCCTCGTCGCCGACGGGAAGCGTGACGACGAAGCGGCTCCCGCGACCCGTCAGCTTATCTTCGATCCGGATGCGCCCGCCGTGGGCCTCGACAATCCCGCGAGCTATGGCCAGCCCCATCCCTGACCCGGAAGGTTGACGCGGGCCCGTGTCGCCGTCCCTCATCGCGCGGAAGAACTTGTCGAAGACCCGCTCGCGTAATTCTGCGGGGATGCCTGAGCCTTCATCTTCGACAATCAAGAGCACCATTTGATCGTCCGCGCTCTCTGCCAGGACGTTGATTTTCGTTCCCTTCGGTGAATACTTCGCGGCGTTGTCAACCAGCGTGTAGATGACCTCGGCCACAGCCCTGTCATCGACGCGCACGGTGGGCAGACCCCGATCAAGCATGACACGAATCTCGTGCCCGCTCGTGAGGGGCGCGGCCCGCTCTAGGGCGGTCGTGACGATCTCCTCTATAGACCCCCAGCGCCGCCGCAGATGCATCTCTCCGGCCTCTATGCGCGCCAGCTCCATCAAGCCTTCGACAAAGCGGTTGAGGCGGTCTGCCTCTTCGTCAATAACTTCGAGCATCTCACGACGCCCTTCGGGGTCTAGAGTCGCAGGCTCACGGCCGTTACTATTTGCCAGCGGGTCGTCGAGCAGCGTGGTGACGGACGCCTTGATGGAGGTGAGCGGCGTGCGCAGGTCGTGCGTGACGGCATCCAGGAGCGCGGACTTCAATCGCTCGCTCTGCTCAAGAGCCTTAGCCTGGCTCGCGCGCTCGAAAGCCTCCTGAAGCTCCGTGTACAGCCTCTCGATCTCGCGCCTCCCGGCATCGGCCTCTTCGGCCCGCCTTTTGGCGTGGGCCGAAAGCTGGCCGGCTGTCACGGCGGTAATGAGAAAGGCGAAGAGCGCGATCCAGTTGTCCGGGTCGTCTATGGTGAGGCGGCCGACCGGAGGCAGGTAGAAGAAGTTGAAGCACACGACGCTCAGCAGCGAAGCCAGCACGGCAGGACGAGAGCCCCAGAGAGTGGCGACGAAAAGCACGACGATGAGCAGGCCCAGCGCAACGGTCGTCGAGTTGACATGCTCGCCGAACAACTTGAGCACCCCCGTCACGGCCGATATGCCGACGACGGCCACAAGGTAGCCGTAAAGCCTACTCTCATATCCTTTAATCCACACGCCCAGCATTGTAAGCCGGAAGCCACCGTCGTTAACAGCCATCTCGCTTTAGTGTTCGAGATGATATGGCACGCTGACGACGACGACGCTCTTCCTGAAGAGCAGCGAGCCTTTCAACAAAAGTGAGCTTTGATTGTGTAGGAGCTGTTGCCACCAGCGGGCAGGGATAAATTCCGGCAAGACCACGGTCACGAAATTATCGCCCCCCTTTCGCCTGAGGCGAGCGATGTAGCGCAGGAGCGGCCGCGTCAATTCACGATAAGGCGACGGGAGCACTACCAGCTCCACGCCCGAGCCCCACTGCTCCCATTTCTCCTTGAGCCTATGAGTCGCTTCTTCGTCAAAGTCCACGTAGACGGCCTTCACGCCGTCGGGCGAGATGGCCTTCGCATATTCGAGCGCGTTGATAACGCCGCGATGGATGCCCGAGATCGGCACGATGACTATATTTTTGATTAAGTGGAGCGGCTCTAGGCCCTCGGTCGAGAGCTGCTTCGCCACTCCCAGGTAATGCTTGTGAATCGAGCGGAACATCAGCACGAGCAGAGGAATGACGACGACGACGATCCAAGCGCCGTGTATGAACTTGGTGATGATGAAGACGCACAGCACGACGAACGTGGCGATTGCGCCAAGCCCGTTAATGAGAATTGATTTCTTCCAGTGCGTCGAGTCTGTCACTTCGTCATTAACGAAGGCGGAAGCGCGCGTCTCGGCCGCCGCCAGCCAGACATCCGGCAAAGCCTGCCCGGATTGGGCGCTCCGGTTGAACGGGGATGCAGCTTTCGCTTCGTCTCGCGCCACAGCCTCGCGCGCCCGCGCTTCCGCTCGCTCTTTGAGCCAATGGCGCACCATGCCGGTCTGCGAAAGCGTGAAGGAAAGGAAGACGCCGACGGCATAGAGCGGAATCAAACGGCTCGTGTCGCCGCCGAAAGCCGCGACGAGAGTGCTGGAAAAGAGGGCCAGGATGATGATCCCGTTCGAGAAGACCAGCTTGTCGCCCCGGTTGGCGAACTGGCGCGGCAAGAATCGGTCGCGCGCCAGCAGGGAAGCGAGTCGCGGAAAGTCTGCGAACGAAGTGTTGGCGGCGAGCACTAGAATCAATGCCGTCGTGATCTGCACTACGTAATAGAACCAACCGAAGGCTCCTGTGAAAACGATGCGCCCGAACTGCGAGATGACCGTCTCGTTCTCGTGCGGGTGCACCCCGTAGAGGTAAGCCATCACGCTTGTGCCCAGGAACATCGTCGTCAGGAGCGCCGCCATGATGACCAGCGTCGTCGAAGCATTGCGAGCTTCGGGCTTCTTGAAAGCGGGCACGCCGTTGGAGATGGCCTCAATGCCCGTCAGCGCCGCGCAACCGTTCGAGAACGCGCCGAGTATCAGAAACAATGTGACGGGTTGAAACTTGTAGCCTTCGGCGACTTTCAGATCGTCGGCGCTCGCAGCGGGCGCTGCGCCTCCATACGTCAAATAGTGAAAGATGCCGTAGCCGATCATGAACAGGAAACAGATCACGAAGGCGTAAGTCGGAGCGGCAAACAGTGCGCCCGATTCGCGCACGCCGCGCAGGTTGGCGATGGCGATGAACGCGATGAAGATGAGGCACAGTGCTACCTTGTGATCGTCAAGCCATGCGAAGCGTGTCCCCTGCACCATCGAAGTGATCGCCGCGACACCGGCCGCGATTGAGACCGAGACGGTCAACACATAATCGACCAGCAGTGATGCTCCGGCTACCAATCCTGCATTAGTCCCGAGGTTTTCTTTCGCCACGATGTATGCCCCTCCGCCCGAGGGGTAGGCGTGAATCGTCTGACGGTAGCTGGTCGTCACGATTGCGAGCAGCACGGCGATTCCGGCAGAGATCGGCACAACGTAATGGAAGGCATGCGCCTGACCGAAGGCCACCGCCGCCGCCAGCACGAGCAAAATCTCTTCGGTCGCGTAGGCGGTCGAAGAGAGCGCGTCCGAAGAAAAGACTGCCAGTGCGGTCTTCTTCGAGAGCCGTTCGTGGGCGGCCTGTTCCGTCCTGAGCGGGTTGCCTACCAGCAATCGTTTGATCGACGTGACCATAATCCTTCCGTGTCCCTCCGGGCCGGGTAAGCTAAAGCAGCATCCTCTACGCGGATGAGCGATCAGTTTTTGTTTGGGAGTTGTGCCCGGAGGCTAGGCAAGCGGCCGGAACCGTCGGGTCGAGACTTGGTAGGTAAGGGAAGGAGTGGGGCGCGCATCTCTAAGAGATCGAGACAATATGCGCCCAATGTGAGCAGCGGAAGCGATAGTGCGAAAAATAGTGTTTCGACGCCATTAAGAAATGATCGGAAGCTGCCCGGCGCAAGAAGCGACACGATTGTCCACAGGAGCGCCCCGAGGATGATCGACAGCAACCCACAGGCGAGCCCGAGACCAGCGCCGACGGATTGCCGAGTCCATCGGTTCTTTCTGATGAGAAGATAGATTCCTCGGTAAAGCTCGCCCCGCAGCTCGTCTTTCTGCAAGACATATATCTTGTTCATGCTCTGCCTTACGCGAAATGCTAGTTCACCGCGTTGCCCTTCTCGATGCCTCACCAGAGGCACGGCGAGCAACTCAGGCAAACACATTGTCAACACCTGCGGATACTACTGCGTGGCGTATAAGGATGGCGTAAAGGGTTTATAAAAAGTTTATAAAGATGGAAGGAAGCGCGCTATGTGCCGGGGTCGAAGCGGTAGCCGACCCACGGCTCGGTCAGGATATAGCGGGGCTTGGACGGATTCGGCTCGACCTTCTTTCTCAGTTGTCCGACAAAGACGCGCAGGTACTCGCCCTGCTCAGTGTAGTTGCCGCCCCACACGGCCCCGAGCAGATTATGGTGCGTGAGGACTTTGCCCGCGTGACGCAGGAAGTGCACGAGCAGGTCGTACTCCTTGGGCGTCAGGTGAACTTCAGCACCACGCACGAAGACCCTCCGGGATTCCAGGTCAAGACGAAAGTCGCCTTCTGCTAAAACAGAAGGCGAGGCTTCCGTCGCGGAATGCGTCAGCGCGCGCCGCAGTTGTGCTCGGACGCGCGCCAGCAGCTCGTCCATCCCAAAGGGCTTGGTCACATAATCATCTGCCCCGGCGTCCAGAGCTTCGACCTTGGTCTTTTCTTCGCCGCGCACCGAAAGAACTATGATCGGAAGCTGTGAGGTCTCGCGCAGGCGGCGACACAGTTTGAGCCCGTCCATGTTCGGCATCGAGAGGTCTGTAATCACCAGGTCTGGATGCCAGTCGCCGAAGGTCTCAAGCGCAGAGACTCCGTCCTGCGCGGCGCGCACGTCATAGCCGTGAGTCTTCAAACCCGTTCGTAGGACGCGAGCGATCTGCGGCTCGTCGTCAACAACGAGGATGCGCGGCTGCGGGCTCATGATGAAGTTCAACTCCTCTGATGCGCCGCCCTGGGATGTGCTAAATCTCGATCTGCGAACCCAGCTCGACGACGCGGTTCGGCGGCAGACAGAAATAGGCTGTCGCGCTCGATGCGTTACGCGACATCAGGGCGAACAACTTCTCACGCCAGATCATCATGCCGGGATGCCTGCCCGCGATCACCGTCTCACGGCCCAGGAAGTAGGTCGTGTTCATCGGCTCGAAGCGCGGAGCGGGCGGCTCCAGATGCTCTAAGACTTTCGGAATGTCAGGGTCTTCCATAAAACCGTAGTTGATAATCATCCGGTAGAACTCGTGGCCGAGCGACTCCACCTGCACGCGCTCTTCCGGCCCGACGTATGGGGCCTGTTTCGTCTTCACGGTGAGAAGCACGACGCGCTCGTGCAGAACTTTATTGTGTTCGAGGTTGTGCATCAGCGCCGGGGGCGTGCCCGTCGCCGTCCCGTTCATGAAGACGGCCGTGCCCGGCACGCGCACGGGCGGGTTGTTCGCGATGTCGCGCAGGAAATCTTCTATCGGATGAGCCCGCGACAACAATCGCGCGGCGAGGATGCGCCGCCCCTTCTTCCACGTCGTCATCACCAGGAAGATCAAAGCGCCGACGACGAGCGGGAACCAGCCGCCATGCGGAATCTTGACGATATTTGCACCGAAGAAGGCCAGGTCAATGATGAGGAAAAAGCCCGAGAGCCCGACGACCAGAGGCAGGCTCCAACCCCACTTGGCCCGCTCGACGACGCCGAGCAGGATGGTCGTGATGACCATGGTCGCCGTCACGGCCACGCCGTAAGCGGCGGCCAGATTGCTGGAAGAACCGAACCCTACGACAATCGTGATGCAACCGATCATCAAAGCCCAGTTGAGCGCCGGAATATAAATCTGTCCCATCTCGGTCGAAGAAGTATGCTCGATTCGGAGGCGCGGCACGAAGCCGAGCTGGATGGCCTGCATCGTGAGCGAATAAGCGCCGGAGATCAAAGCCTGCGAGGCGATAATCGCGGCTGCGGTGGCGAGCGCGATGAGCGGATACAAAGCCCACGCCGGAGCCAGGCGGTAGAACGGATTCTCGGCCGCCGCGGGATTCTCGATGAGCAACGCGCCCTGACCCAGATAATTAAGCAGCAGAGCCGGCAGCACGACCGTATACCAGACCAGTCGAATCGGCCGTTTGCCGAAATGGCCCATGTCTGCGTAGAGGGCTTCGCCGCCCGTGACCACCAGAAAAACAGTGCCGAGCACCAGAAAGCCATGCCAGCCCTCGCGCAGGAAGAAGCTGACGCCATGCACTGGGTTGAAAGCTCCTACGACTGACGGATGACGCGCGACCTGCATAATCCCCAGCCCTGAGATGACAATGAACCAGACGAGCATGACGGGGCCGAAAAGGCGACCGACTTTCGCCGTGCCGCGACTCTGAATCAGAAACAGCGCGACGATGATCGCAATCGTCACCGGCACTACGTAAGGCGCGAAGAGCGGCGTCGCCACGTTCAAACCCTCGATTGCGCCGAGCACGGAGATTGCCGGCGTAATAATGCCGTCGCCGTAGAGGAGCGCCGCGCCGAAGATGCCCAGCACGACGAGCACCCAGCTTTCGCTCCTGCTCACGATCTTGATCGGAGTCGCCAGCGCCGTCAGCGCCAGGATGCCGCCTTCGCCATGATTGTCTGCGCGCAGCACGAAGATGCAATACTTAATCGAGATGATAATGATGAGCGCCCAGAAGATCAGAGACAGCACGCCGAAGATATTATCGGGGGTGGCGGCGATGGCGTGCGGGCCGTGAAAGCACTCGCGCATAGCGTAGAGCGGGCTTGTGCCTATGTCGCCGTAGACAATCCCGAGCGCGGTCAGCGAAAGGATTGCCAGATAGCTCCCGGTCGGGGTGGTTGTATGTGGATGTCCGTGCTCGTCTGTGATCGTGGTATGAATGTCCGTCGTAGCTGCCATAGGTGACCTGAGAAAGAAGAATTTAATAAAGCCTATAGGATGGCATAAAAGTTATAAAGATTTTATAAAGATTCCACTCGTCTCTATGGCAGACACAATCATCAAGCCGACGTGTGTCATCAGGAGAAAAAGAGCCGTTGAATGAGCCAGTAAGCTCCCACTAATGCCACGAGGGCTGAAAGCACGGCGCTCCCGTGACGGGCGAAGGCCGGAACCTCCCGCAGCTTCCACAGGAGGGGCACGAAGATGGCCGTCACTCCGAGTTGGCCCAGCTCGACGCCCAGGTTAAAGGAGAACAGGGGCACAACCAGCGATGCTCCCCCGGAACCCATCCCGACCTCTTTCAGGACGCTCGCAAAGCCGAAGCCGTGAATCAATCCGAAGGCGAAGGTCAGCACCCATCGCAGCTTCGGCTCGTCGCGGCGCACTAGATTCTCAAGGCCCACAAAAACAATCGAGGCGGCGATTAAAGGTTCGATGATGCGGCCCGGAATCGTCAGGATGTCGAGCGCGGCGAGCGCCAGCGTCAGCGAGTGGGCCAGCGTGAAGCAGGTGATAATCGTCAGTATCGTGCTCAAGCGGCGACACACTACCAGGAGGCCGCAAAGAAACAGGAGGTGATCATAGCCCGTCAGAATATGCTCCACACCGAGCTTGAGAAAGGCCAGAAATGATGACCCCCGCCCGGCAGCCGAAAGCCTTGAGGCATCCGACGGCAAGGCCACCTCCATCGCGGGAGCCTCCGCCTTGAGAACCTGATTGGAGAGGGGCTGCTCCGTCTCGTCCAGGACGCTGACGTGCGCAAAGTAACCGGGTATCACCCTGTCAAGATAGGTCGCCTTCAGGCCCAAAGGGCCGCTCGCCGGACGGGCGTAGACCACCCGAAACTCAAGGTAATCTTCAATCACCGTCACGCCGGATTCGAGCGCCGGGAGTTTCTGCCCGCCCGCCGTCACTTCGTACAGGCTTTTGGCGAATTCGTTGAGCACTGGCCGCGCCCTCTCAAAATTTTCCGGCTCAAAGGTGGCATCGGGCGCTTCGTCCTGAATCAGGCCGCGCACAGTATCCGAGGCCATCTTGACTTTCAGCTCGACGGACGCGGGCCGAAATCGCACCTCTGTCCTGCTTGCCTGTAGGTCATGCCCGTCAGCGGCGGCGACGGCGAAGAGGATTAAGAGCAGGCTCAAACCTGGCCCATGCGCTTTGAATAGTTGGCTCATTCGGGTCTTACTTTTCAAACTCTCCCGGCCTCTCCTGCCGAATCTGCAAGCAAAATATTCCAAATCGCCCAAGACGCGCGACGCGCCTGACGGCTAGAATTTAATGGTCTGAAACGCAATTCTGCCGGACGCTCTAAAAAGCTGCCACACCTTCAAGGGAGGCAACGCGCTCTCCCCTCATAATGTTGTTCATGTACGGGTATCAGGATACGGCTTGAATATTAAGCCCTGCAACAAAATAGTGTGATAAATCGAGGAGTTAAGATGAGGCAAAGAATAAGATCGAAATTAGCGTTGATGACAGGGCTGCTGCTGGTCGCCACGGTCGCGCTGCTGTTTCCCCTGTTATCCATGCACGCGCAAGCGCCAGCGCCCCCGGCAATCGTGCTGCAACCGGCCCTGATGGAGAACCTCGGGCGCTCGCTGGTGGCGATGCGTCGTCCGCAGAACAACGCCGAAGTTTACGTCGGATGGCGTCTGCTCGGGACTGACCCGTCGAGCATTGCTTTCAACCTCTACCGCGCGACCGGAGAGGGCGAGCCCGTCAAGCTCAACTCAGACCCGATCACGGCGACCACCGATTACGTAGACACGACCGCAGACCTCACACAATCGAACACCTATTTCGTCCGCCCCGTAGTGGACGGCGTCGAACAGGAAGCCAGCAATTCTCATACTGTCGCGGCGGGCGCGACCGTGCAGCAGTTCCTCTCTGTGCCCCTTCAGCTACCGCCGGGCGGGACATCCACGCAACCCGGCACGACTGTCGGAAGCAGCAATTATACTTATAGCGCCAATGATGCCAGCGTCGGAGACGTGGACGGCGACGGCAAGTACGAGATCATTCTCAAGTGGGATCCTTCAAACTCCCGAGACAGCGCCTCGGCCGGGCTCTCCGGCGATGTGCTCATAGACGCCTATAAAATGGACGGCACGCGCCTGTGGCGGATTAACCTGGGAAAGAACATCCGCGCGGGCGCGCACTACACGCAGTTCATGGTCTACGACCTGGACGGCGACGGCAAGGCTGAGGTCGCATGCAAGACCGCTGATGGCAGCGTTGACGGCGTAGGGAACGTGATCGGCGATGCCACTAAGGATTACCGCTCTCTGACAGTGCCTTCGGACGGCATCCAGGTGACGACTACTTCGGATGTCAGGTTCGGCAGGCAGATGGCCGGGCCCGAGTACTTTACAATCTTCAACGGTCAAACCGGCGCGGCCCTGGCGACGACCACTTACATTCCTTCGCGCAATCCGGTGGACGGCTGGGGCGGCATCGGCGGCAACGGTAACAATGATAGCGTCGGCAATCGCGCGGACAGGTTTCTGGCGGCCATTGCCTACCTTGACGGAGTCAGGCCGAGCGTCGTCATGTGTCGCGGCTACTACGGCAGGAGTGTGCTGGCGGCCTGGGATTGGAGGGGCGGCCAACTCACTCAGCGCTGGGTTTTTGATTCCGTAGACAGGCCCAACCCTTATTCGGGCATGGGCGGGCATCAGTTGAGCGTCGCAGATGTGGATGGCGACGGCAAGGACGAAATTATCTATCATTCGATGATCGTCAATGATAACGGAACCGGATTTTTCACAACCGGGTTGCGACATGGAGATGCCCTGCACGTGAGCGACCTTGACCCGGCCCGACCCGGCCTGGAAGTTTTCGGTGTGCATGAAAGTGAAGGCTCTACTGTCGCCTTTGGTACTCCGGGCTCGGCCCTTTATGACGCCCGGACGGGAGAAATAATTTGGAGCAACAACCCCGGCGTCGATGTCGGCAGAGGGATGTGCGCCGATATTGATCCTAATTTTCTCGGCGAAGAATGCTGGGGCGCGCCAGGCGGGACGCGCAACATACACACGGGCGCGGCTCTCTACACTCAAACTCCGTCGTCAACCAATTTCGCCGTCTGGTGGGATAGCGATTTGATGCGCGAGCTTGAGGACGGCACTGCTATAACGAAGTGGAACGCGACGACTCGAACCACCGGCACGGTACTTTCCGCCACGGGCGCGGCTTCAAACAACGGGACGAAAGCGACTCCCTCGCTGACGGCCGATCTTTTGGGAGACTGGCGCGAAGAGGTCGTCTGGCGAGCATCGGATAATCGCTCGCTGCGAATCTATACGACGACTATCCCTGCGACGAATCGCATTTACACCCTGATGCATGACAGGCAATACCGCGAGGCCGTAGCCTGGCAGAACGTCGGCTATAATCAGCCGCCGCATCCGGGCTTTTACCTGGGCACGGGGATGAGCGACCCACCCGTCCCTAACATTATCACCTCGCCCGTCGCGCCGACGCTCGCGCTGCCCGGAGACTTGACGGTCGAGGCCACTGGCCCCGAAGGAGCCACGGCTTCTTTCCAGGCTTCCGCGCAGGACTTGATCGGCACGCCGCTCGATGTCACTTACAGCATCCAGCCGGGAAGCACGTTCGCGCTCGGCTCGACCGCAGTCAGCGTCAGCGCCACGGACATCTACGGCAACACGACGACCGGCTCATTCAACGTCATCGTCAAGGACACCATAGCGCCGAGCTTGAACGTTCCGTCCGACATCACGCTCGAAGCTACGGGCCCGGCGGGCGCAGCAGCGAGCTTTGCGGCTTCTGCCACGGACACCGTGAGCGGCGACGTGCAAGTGATCTTCAGCCACCCGTCCGGAAGCACGTTCGCGCTCGGCTCTACACAGGTCACTGTCAGCGCGACGGACGGTGCTGGCAATACAGCCGTTGGCACGTTCAACGTCATCGTGCGCGACACGACAGCGCCCAGTCTGACGTTGCCCACCAGCTTCACCCTCGAAGCTCTTGGGCCCAACGGCTCCCCGGCAATCTACACGGCTTCGGCCAGCGACATCGTGAGCGGCGATGTGCCCGTTCATTTCAGCATCCAGCCGGGCAGCGCCTTCGCTTTAGGCACGACGACCGTCGAAGCCTCTGCGACCGACGCCGCAGGCAACACCGCGACCGGCTCGTTCACCGTCACAGTAGTCGATACGACCGCGCCCGTTTTCCAGAGCTTAACGGCTTCACCCGACAATCTGGGCTCGCCCAATCACCACATGATTCCGGTGACGCTCACGGCCCAGGTCTCGGACGCTGTTGATACTGCGCTCGACACTCGTATCGTTTCGGTGACGAGCAACGAGCCGGTGGATGGCCTGGGCGATGGCGACATGTCACCCGACTGGGAGATCACGGGCGACCTGACGCTTAACCTGCGTGCCGAACGTCAGGGCGGCGGCCAGGGACGCGTCTACACGATCACCGTCGAGAGCCGCGATGACTTCGGCAATACAAGCGTTCGGACTGTGACCGTCACCGTGCCGAAGAGCCAGTCGCAGAAGTAGTATCGACACATAATTATGCTTGAAAGCCATAAAGCGGCGGACTCTGCATCCGCCGCTTTATGTGTCTGACGTTGAAAACGGTGGCGAGAAGATAACATAATCGTCGAGAAGCACTTCAACGCTATCAGGGACGACTGCCGGGAGCCGGGAAATGGTGAGGACGATGCACGGGAGAGAAACGCTGCGAGCCAGGCTGCAAGACGCCTTCGATTTCGCGCAGGGCCAGGTCAGGCTACTGCTGGAAAAATATTCTCCTGATTATTATCCGATGTACACGGTGGGCGGCCGGTTCGGCGAAGACCGCAAGCGCTGGACGCACTGGTGCGACGGCTTCTATCCCGGCATGATGTTCATCTTCGCCGAAGCGACCGGCGAAGAATGGTGGCTCGATAAGGCCATCGCCTATGCCACTCCGCTGGAAGAGCGACAGTATGATCGCTCCGTGCATGATCTCGGCTTCATCTTTTTCTCGACCTACTTGCGCTGGCTGGAATTGGGCGGCCCCGCCGAGCGCATAGAGCCTGTGCTGGTTCAGGCTGGCCGGACGATGGCCATGCGCTTTATGGAGAAGGGACAATATTTGCGCTCCTTTGTCGAGCCCGCCTCGCTCTTCATAGATATCATGATGAACGTCGGCACAATTTTTCACGCCGCGATTGAAAGCGGCGACGAGCATCTGTTCAATATCGCAAACCGTCATTGCACACGGACGCGCCGCACGCTGGTTCGCGGCGACGGCTCGACGGCACACGAGGCGCTCTTTGATCTGGCGACGGGCGAGTGCCTGCGCCAGACGACGCATCAAGGGTATCGCGGCGATTCGTGTTGGAGTCGCGGGCTGGCCTGGTCGCTCTACGGCTTCACGCGCTCGCACCTGCAAAGCGGCCGCAGCGAATATCTGGAAACGGCTATGCTCAACGCAGACTATTATCTTGAGCATACGCCGGCGGACGGCGTGACGCCCTGGGACTATGACGCGCCCACTGAGGGGCCGCTCGCACGTTCGCAGGTGGATACTTCAGCCTGCGCGATTGCCGCGTCTGGGCTCTTAGACCTGGCGGATGTCGCGCCCGACCGCACACGCTCGCGCGCCTACCGCGACTTCGCGCTGCTCACGCTTCAGACGCTCTCGCAAAAATACCTCGGCGCTCTGACGCCGGGCTTTGAAGGCATCCTGAACGGCGGCGTCTATCACATTCACAAGAACCTCGGCGTCCACGAGGCTGTGATGTTCGGCGAGTACTTCTTCGTCGAGGCCCTGGACAAAGCGTTAAGCTTACTCGACGAAGAAGATGTGCCGGAGGTCTTGACGCCTTATCCGGAGGATTCGCTGCCGGAGCGGGCACGGGGCTGGCACGATGGGCCAACGGAAGAAGAGCTGCCCGCCCCGGCCGCAGACGCGCCGGCCGACAGAGCAGACGGAGGCCAGGGATGAGTGAGGGCGCATCAAATCGTCCCGTCTCGCTGGTGACGGGCGGGGGGCGCGGCATCGGTCGCGCGATCAGTGTCGAGCTGGCAAAGCTGGGCCACGCAGTAGTCATCAACTACGCCGGAAATGCGGACGCGGCCGAAGAGTGCCTGGGGCTCGTGCGCGCGGCGGGAGGCGACGGCTTTAAGGTGCGCGCCGACATCTCTTCGCCGGAAGAGCGCGAGCGGCTGGTGCGGGAAGCTTTGACGGCTTACGGGCGCATAGACCTGCTCGTCAACAATGCCGGGGTCGCACCCGAAGTGCGCGCAGACCTGCTGGAAGCGAGCGAGCAGTCGTTTGATCGGCTCATCAACATCAATTTGAAGGGGCCATATTTTTTGACGCAGCGCGTGGCGCGACAGATGATCGCGCAGGTGCAAAGCGGCGAAGCAAGCTCTTTCGGAGCGCCCCGCATCGTCACCATCTCTTCCGCTTCCGTCTATGCTGCTTCGGTCAATCGCGGCGATTACTGCGTCGCCAAAGCGGGGCTCGCGATGATGACCAAGCTGTTCGCCGTGCGGCTCGCCGAGTTCGGCATAAACGTTTATGAGGTGCGTCCCGGTGTCATCGCTACGGAGATGACCGGGGGCGTGAAGGAGAAATACGACCGGATGATCGAGCAGGGCGTGTGGCCCATTCGTCGCTGGGGCGAGACGCAGGACGTGGCCCGCGCCGTGGCCGCGATAGCGCGCGGCGACTTGCCCTACTCGACGGGCGAAGTCATCAACGTGGACGGCGGCTTTCACCTGCGGACGCTTTGAGCCTTGAGATGGATTAAGTGCTTGCAGCCTGGCGCAGGCGGCTCTTGATCTGTTTAAGCTCTGCACCCTCTTCGGAGTTCCTGTAATAGTCATCCAGCGGGTAGCAACCTGAAGGCAGACCGTTGCGCGGCGCGGTCGTGCAATCGCTGAAGGTGCGGCACACGCGTTTGCTTTGCAGCGGCTTGCCCTGCATGACATCCCAAAGCATCTGCGGATAGGTGAGCACCATTCTTCCCAGGCCCACAGAGTCAACCCACCCGCCGCTCAAAGCAGCCTGGGCTACGAAGGGCAGGAACTCTTGCAAATAAGTGTAGCCAGTGCCGATCAGAATCAGGTCTGGGAACTCCGCTTTCAGCTCGCGCGTGAATTGCAACTGGCGCGCGACGCCGACCAGAGGGTCTTCGGGAGGCTGGTAGCCGTCCGAAGGTGGATAGAGCGCGGGGCGCTGTATGTGCGGGTTGTAATAGGGGCTGCCCGCTGTGATGTTGACCAGGCGTATGTCAAGCTCGCGGAGCAACTGAAGGAAGCGGCGCGGCTCCGTCAGATCAGGCTCGACTGGATTGTCAGTATTAACGCCGAAGCCCCAGCGGTAGGGAACGAGCGAGTCGAAGGGCTCAGGGATTCCGGGCCCGAGTTTGCCAGGCGTCGAGCGGGCCGGGTCAGCTCTGAAGGGGATCGTGTCGAAGGCCGAGAGGCGCACGCCGATCTCAAGGCCCGGTGCGACACAGCGTATGCCTTCGACGATCTCGCGTAAGAAGCGCGTGCGATTTTCAAAGCTGCCGCCGTAATCGCCCCCGCGCGTGTGCGCGCTCAGAAACTCGTGGCCCAGGTAGCCGTGACAGTGCTTGATGTCTACGAAATCGTAACCCAGCTCGTAAGTCGTGCGCGCGGCACGGTGAAAAGATTCGATGATCTGGCGAATCTCTCCATCGGAGAGAAGCGTTGAGTCCGGCGAGAGGCCCAGGCGTTTGTCGAGCACCGGATGATGGTAGAGGATGCGCGGCTCCGGCCTCTCTTTGACGTTCGGACGAGAGTAGCGGCCCGAGTGTGTCAGTTGCAGCCCGATCAGAAGGCCGTCGGTCGAGCCGGTCGTCCGCCTGTGCTCCTCTATCAATACGTCACGCAGGCGGGCCACTGCCGCGCGCGTCTTTTCGTTCAGGAGCAGTTGATTGGGATTGGCACGCCCGTCGTGCCGCACGGCGACGGCCTCGCCGCCCCAGATCAGCTTCGCTCCGCTCATGCCGAAATAGCGCCAGCGATGAACAGTCTTTTCGCTCGGGTGTCCATCACGTGTGCCGTCCCAGCCTTCCATCGGATGAATGCAGAGGCGATTGCCGATACTTCTCTCGCGCAGGCTTAAGGGGCGTGAGAGAGGCGAGGCCGTGCCGCTCGCCAGCTCGTCGTCGCAGGGAATGGAAATTCGGTTCTCCTGCAAGTAGCGCCTGAAGGTCTCGACCTCGCGCATGCCTCCCAGATGCAGAAAGGAACGTTCACTCATGTTTTAGTCTTCAAGGATAAATGGCGCGTAGATAATGCACGGCGTCGCGGCAAAGAACAAGAGGAGAGTTGTCGTCAGGCAGTTCCAGCCTTCTGCAACTGAAGCTTCTGGTTGATGATGAATTGTTTGGGGGTACACCCGGCCGCCTTTTTGAAGACGCGATAGAAGTGTGCCAGGTCGCCGAAGCCCGACTCGAAGGCGGCGAAGAGAATGTCTTCGGTCTCAAGCATGATGCGCTTGGCGTATTCCACCCTGATCTGTGAAAGGTACTGTGTGACGGTCTGGCCCGTGCTGCGCTTGAACTGCTCCGTGTAGCCGCGATAAGACATGTTGGCGAGCGTCGCTAGCTCTTCGATCTTGATCGGACGATAGAAGTTGTTATTGATGAAGTCGAAGCTTCCGGCAAACGCCATCGCGCACGGGTCTGCGTCCGACATCTTTTGCTGCTCTTTGTGGATTCTCGTCAGGAAGATGAGCAGGTTGACCAGTTGACACCAGAGCGCCGCCCGGCTGCCCACACGCTTTTGCAGTTGCTCGATGAGCATCGCCTTGAAGCTGTTCTTGATCTTCAGGCGGCTATAGTTATCTGTGAAGCTGAAGGGAGCGGTGGCGGGAAAATTTCGCCGGAACAGCGACAACACTTCAAGGGTCGTCGGGTTGCCGTTGAAGGCGTGGTCATAGAAACAGACCATGACCAGGGTGAGAGGGTCGCCGCGTGCGTCCTGGAATCGGTGAGCGACATGAGGCGGGAGGTAGAGCAATTGATTGGCGCTGATCGGCAGCCCCAGCGCCTTAGTCTCCAACAGGCCGTTGCCTTTGATTATCATGCACAGCTTGTGGAAGTCCCACTCGCCTATCTCCATCTTGAAAGCCTCGCTGTGACGGCTCTCGAAGACATAAATGCCGAGGTCTCCGAAATGGTGCTGATGCGGCCTTTTGCGCTTACTTTTCCCTTTTTTCATGAGACCAGACCATCCTTTTGCCGAATCTGCAAATAAAAATAGTCCAAATCATCCAAGACACGCAACGTGAGGGGCGTAGAATCGAGCCACATTGAGAGTTGGCTCGTGTTGTCCACCATTAGCGGCAGCGGATGCACGGCATCATCTAGTGCCTGTCGGTAGCGTGGTCTCATCATCACGAGTTTGTTGTCCTTCCAAAGTAATAACCTAATGTGTCACAGGCAGCTTTAACCCATTCGGTCATACTGCGAGCTGACGGCCCGCGTTAGCTCTTAAGCTCGAAGTCTTCTTACAAGTCGCAGTCATATGCTGCGTGCCGGTTCAATCGCAACAGCCGTCACGTCAGTCTTAAGCTTAGGTTTCCGTCCCTCGGGTGCGAAGAGTAACCCCAATCTTAAGGAGAGGAATCAATGAGCGCGAAACTTGTTAGAACATCTCTGGTTCTGCTCGTTATTTGGGCGGCCGCGTTTGTCGTGCCCGGTAGCGCCTGGGCCCAGATTGGCGGCAGCGGGGCCATCAACGGGACGGTCTTCGACCCGAGCGGAGCCGTCGTCCCGGGCGCAACGGTGGTGGCCAGAAACGTTGCCACTGGGATCGAGACCACCAGGCAGACTACCGAGGCGGGTCTTTTTGTTATCGCGCCGCTGCCGCCCGGCGAGTACACCGTGACGGTCTCTTTATCCGGATTCCAAACTCTGATTCAGGAGGGAGTCATCGTGGACGCCCTGGGCTCTGTCGGTCTCAATCTCACGTTGAAGGTCGGGCAGGTGAGTGAAACCATCACCGTGACAGAGGCTCCTTCGCAGTTGAATACTACGGACGCGCGTCTCGGGACGACCATCCGTAACGAGCTGTACACGGCGCTGCCGTTGGCGATGGGCGTCTCAGGGATAGGAGCCGGGCCGAGAAATCCCGGAGCCTTCATCTACCTTTTGCCGGGCGTCCAGGAGGGCAATCGCTGGGGGACGATCAACGGCGCGCAAGGCTTTTCCAAAGACGTGTTCATCGAGGGCGTGCCGATCACAGACCCCATACAGCAGGGCGAGGGCCGGACGATCAACCTCGGCGTCTCGGTCGAATCCGTCGAGCAGTTCCAGGTGGAGACGAGCGGCACGGGCGTGGAGTTCAACGGGCAAGGCTCGGAGAACTACACGATCAAGTCTGGGACGAACGAGTTTCACGGCTCAGGGTTCGAGTACTTGAGAAATACCAACCTGAACGCCCGTGGCACTTTCCCGAATACTCGCCCCGTCGAGCATCAGAACGAATTCGGCTTCACCATTGGCGGGCCCATCGTCAGGAAAAAGGCTTTCTTCTTCTTCGCCTACGACGGCTGGCGTTACCGCATTACAACGCCGACGCAACTCGTCTCCATCCCGAGCCTGAAAATGCGGCAGGGAGATTTCAGCGAGCTGCCGGTGGCGATCTACGACCCGGCCACGACCGTCTCTCTGCCCGGCGGAGGGTTCGCGCGCACTCAGTTCAGCGACCCTTCGCGCGCGACCCCGAGCAATCCGCTCGGACTCAACATCATTCCGCTCAACCGCATCTCACCCATCGCGCGAGTCTATCAGGCGGACTTGCCCGCGCCGACCAGCTCCGGCATCCAGAACAATTACCTGGGCCAATTGCCCGTCGGCTATGACAACAATAGCTTGAGCTTAAAAATAGATTACAACCTGACGACGAATCATCGTCTGACGGGGCTCTACACGCACGGCAAGAGAAGCCAGAGCGGGCCATACAGAGAGGTTGCGAGCGCCACTCCACAGTCGGCCTTGCCGCTGCCCTACACGAGCACACGTTTGGTGACGGAAATCCCGACCGTCTTGCAAGTCAAGCACAACTGGACGATCAGTCCGAACCTGCTCAACCAACTGAGCATCGGCTTCAACCATTTCTTCGTGCCCATCACGAACGCCACCTCGGAAGGGAAGTGGGCGGCCAAGGCGGGCCTGAGAGGCTTACCCGAAGGCGACGCGAGCGATGCTTTTCTGGAAGCAACTTTCGCCGGGCCCAACGCTCCGGCGGGCTGGCGCGGTACGGATGCCAGGGACTTCGAGGATAATAATTACAACTACACCCTGCAAGACAGTCTGTTGTGGGTGAAGAACAAACATTCTTTCAAGTTCGGCTTTCAGTACCAGCAGGTCAAGGACAAGACTAAGACCAACGACACGGGAAGCCTCTTCGTAGCCAACTTCAGCAATCTACAGACAGCGGGTTTCAACTCCTCCGGCTCATTGCTCTCCGCAACGGGCAACGCCTATGCAAGCTTCTTGCTGGGCGCTCTGAATTCGGCCACGGTCAACCAGGATTCCGTGGTTCAGACCGTCGCACAGTTCAGCAGCTACTCCTACTGGGTGGCCGACGACTACAAGGTGACGCCGCGCCTGACGCTCAATCTGGGCTTGCGTCACGACATCTGGCTGCCCTACACGGAAGCGGGCGACCACTTCACATTTCTAGACCCGAACGCCCCTAACCCTGCGGCCGGAGGAAGACCGGGAGTCTTACGCTTCGGCGGCAATTACGCGCCCGATGCGATTAGCTGTCATTGCAGCCAGATCATCAATACTTATAAAAAGGCCCTGGGCCCACGCGTCGGGTTCGCTTACAGCTTCAACGATAAGACAGTCGTGCGCGGAGGTTACGGGATTATGTACACGCGGCGCGGCGCGGTCGGAGGCCGCGAGGGCGCTCGCACGGGCACGGGCTTCACCGGAATCAACGCCAACGCGCCGCTCAATAGCCCGAACGGCTCATTCATCCCGGCTTTTTTCTGGGACAGCGGCATCCCGCCTTTCGCCACCGGGCCCATCTATGACGAGACCTATCAGAGCGGCTTCGCAGTCGGCAGAGGGACGGGCGGCGCAGTGACCTACGGCGAGCCGGACAGCCAGCCTCCTCGCTATCAGAACTGGAACCTCTCCATCCAACGCTCGATCACTCCTTCATTAGTCCTGACCCTGGCCTACGTGGGAAGCAACGGTAAGCAACTGGCCGGGGCCGGGCGCGGTAAGTGGTCTAATCAGATTGACCCGAGATACCTGGCCTTGAGAGACCTGCTCAACGCGCAGGCCACGCCTGCGAACATCGCGTTGGCCCAGGCCATCTTCCCCGAAGTCAGGCTTCCGTTCGCCACTTTCCAGGGGACAATCGCTCAGGCGCTCAGACCGTTCCCGCAATATAACAGCGTCGCAGACCCATACGGCAACGTGGGCCAATCGAACTACAACGCGCTTCAGGTCATCCTTCAGAAGCGGCTTTCGCAAGGGCTGACCTTCAACATCAACTACACGTTCAGCAAGGCTCTGGGCACGATTAACGGAAGCCGCAGCGCGTATCTTCAGGAGAAGAATCTCTCGACCACCGATCAGCCGCACATCTTCAACGCGTTCTTCGCCTACGACCTGCCCTTCGGGAAGGGGCGCATGTTCAATCCCGGAAACCGTGCCGTCCGCTGGCTGGTGAGCGGATGGCAGCTCTCTGGTATCACCCGAATCGGCTCGGGCACGCCGCTCGGGCCTTTCACGGCGAGCTGCAACGTGCCGCAGGCGGGCACTTGCTGGGCCAGCTATAATCCGAACTTTACGGGGCCCGTGCGAATTAACGGAGACTGGGGCAGCGGCAACAACAAGCCGGGAGCGCCGCTCACTCCCTACATTGACAGGAATGCGTTCATCTCTCCCGCTTCGTTCACCTACGGCGACACCCCGGCGACGGGCGCTTACGGGCTTCGCCTGCCGCCGCTCTTCAATCAGGACTTGAGCCTGTCCCGGAATTTCCAAGTCCGCGAGAATCTGCGCGTCGGGTTCGGGGCCGATGCCTTCAACCTCTTCAATAACGTTCGCTACGGCAGCGTCAATACGAACATTACGAGCGCAGCGTTCGGCACGGTCGGCGCGCAGATCAATACGCCGCGTGTAGTACAGTTCAAGCTGCGCGTCGAATTCTAACCCAAGACGGAGGGGGCGCAGTTGGCTAGAGCTTGACAGCCGCGCCCTCTTCGCAGGACTTGGAAGAAGAAAACCGATCTGTTATAGAATCCGCACCACCGGCCCGAAATTCCGCCGCGCCGGACAGCTATTAAAAAGGGAGAACCACGGCGATGCGTAAACGCGCAGTGACAGGTATATTTCTGTGTTTGACTTTAGCCATGCTGAGCCTAAGTGTTGCTGCACAAGAGCCGCCCGCCGAATGGATTGACCCGGCGACGGGCCACCGCGTCGTGCGCCTCTCGCGCGAGGCGGGCAGCGAGAGCCTCTACTTTCATCAGAACGCCTACACGACCGAAGGCGACAAGCTGATTATGACCTCGCCGACGGGCGTCTATACTTTCAATCTCAAGACGCGCGAGATCGAAAAAGTGGTGGACGGGCGCGTGAACGTGATCGTCGTCGGCCGCAAGAGCCGTCAGGTTTACTACACCAAGACAGGCACACTCTACGCGACACACCTGGACACGCGCGCTACCAAAGAGATCGTCAAGCTGCCTTTCCGGGGCGGGCTCTCTTCGCTCAACGCAGACGAGACGCTGCTCTTGGGCGCGCGGACGGAGGTTGAAGGGCAGGGCCCATACGGCGGGCAACGCCAGCGGCAGTCCGGCACTAATCCGAACTTGCCCGCTCAATTAGGGCCCAATGGAAAGCCCCTCACTTACGCCGAGCGCAAAGAGGTGATGATGAACAATCGCCTCGAACAGCGCCTCCCGATGGTGATGTACACGGTCAATACCAAGACCGGCGAGATCAAGACTGTCCTGCGCTCGACGGACTGGCTCGGCCATCTACAGTTCTCGCCGACCGACCCGAACTTTATAATGTTCTGCCACGAAGGCCCCTGGCACAAGGTAGACCGCATCTGGACTATGCGTGCAGACGGCACGGGGCTCACCAAGATTCACACGCGGACGATGAACATGGAGATCGCGGGCCATGAATTCTTCAGCAACGACGGGCGCATGATCTGGTACGACCTGCAAACGCCGCGCGGCGAAGACTTCTGGGTCGCGGGCTACGAGATTGCGACGGGCAAAAGAACCTGGTATCACCTGCAACGCAATGAGTGGTCTGTGCACTTCAACGTGTCGCGCGACGGGACGCTTTTCGCGGGCGACGGCGGAGACAACGAGATGGTGGCCCACGCTCCCGATGGAAAATGGATTTACCTCTTCCGCCCGGAATCCGTGCCCGATGTGGCGGGCATCAAGAATCCGCACTCGGAAGACCTCATCAAGTCGGGCTTCTTCAAGGCCGAGCGCCTCGTAGATATGTCCAAGCACAATTACGAGCTTGAGCCGAACGTCTCGTTTACGCCCGACGGTAAGTGGCTGGTCTTTCGCTCGAACATGTTCGGGCCCACTCACGTCTTTGCCGTCGAAGTAGAGAAGGCCGCCAGCTCTCGAAACTGAACAGCAAGCCAGAGGATTGCTAGTGGCTGACGACGAACCGCGAATCCGCTTTTCGGTGATCGGGCTCAATCACGCGCACATTTACGCGCAGGTCAAAGCGGTAATTGCAGGCGGCGGCGAGCTGGCCCAATGCTATGCCGGAGAGCCTGAGCTCGTGGCCGCCTTCGCCGAGGCTTTCCCGCAGGCGCGTCTTGCCCGCCATCAGGATGAGATTCTCGAAGACGACTCCGTTCAGCTTGTGTTGAGCGCGGCAATCCCGAACGAGCGCGCGCCGCTCGGCATAGAGGTCATGCGGCGCGGCAAAGATTTTATGGTGGATAAGCCGGGCGCGACTACGCTTGAACAACTCTCCGAAGTGCGTCGTGTGCAGGCCGAGACCGGGCGCATCTACTCCGTCATGTACAGCGAGCGGTTCGAGAGCCGCGCGACTGTGCGCGCCGGAGAGCTTGCGCAAGCCGGAAGCATAGGCAAAGTCATTCAGACCGTGGGCCTGGGCCCACATCGGATGAACGAGGCGGAGCGGCCCCGCTGGTTCTTCGACCGCAAATTCTACGGCGGCATCCTCTCAGACATCGCCTCGCACCAGTTCGACCAGTTTCTCTACTTCACCGGCTCGACCAGGGCCGAAGTCGTCGCCGCTCAGGTTGGCAATCTTCATCACCGGCAATATCCGGGGTTCGAGGATTTCGGTGATGTGATGGTGCGCGGCGATGGGGGCACAGGTTACATACGCGTTGACTGGTTCACGCCCGGAGGGTTGCCGGCGTGGGGCGACACGCGCCTCTTGATTCTGGGCACGGACGGCTACATCGAAATCCGCAAGAACGTAGACCTCGCCGGACGCAGCGGGGCCGACCACCTCTTCCTTGCAGATCGCAACGGCGTACATTATTTCGATTGCAGCCATGCTCCTTTGCCCTATGGCCGACAGCTTGTCCGCGACATCATCCACCGGACTGAGACCGCCATGACGCAGGAGCATTGCTTTCTGGCGACGGAGTTGGCGCTCAAGGCGCAAGGAAAGGCCACGCGGATAGACGGCAGGAAATGGAGCTGAACGGGAAGGGTGAGAAGATGGCCGGTAAACTAAGAGTGGCTTTGGTCGGCAGCGGCGGCATCACTGCGCATTATCTCAGCGTGTATCGTGAGCTTGACTGGATAGAGGTCGTCGTCTGCATGGATGCACAGGCAGCCGCCGCAGAATCCGCCGCCGCCTCGCTCGCCCGTGGGCAGGAAGCGAGGAAGCCTCTCGCCACCACGGACTACGCGGCGGTGCTGGACGCGGCGGTGGATGTCGTCGTCATCAACACTCCAAATCACCTGCACCACGCTCAAGCCATCCCTGCCCTAGAGGCGGGTAAACACGTCCTGCTGCAAAAGCCGCTGGCTCCGACAGTCGGAGAGGCAGAGGAGATTGCCGCCGCCGCCGAGCGCAGCAAGGCTGTGTGCGGTCTCTACATGAGCTACTTCGACCAGCCGCTCCTGCATGATTTGAGGGAGATGTACGGGGCGGGCTTTTTCGGCGAGGTGAACCACTTTTATGCGCGCCTCATGCATCGCTGGGGCCTGCTCTGGTCTCGGCGCGCTTTGGCCGGGGAGCGGACTTGGCGAGACTCCGCGGCGCAGACCGGCGGCGGCTGTTTCATCCAGCTCGCAGTCCACTTCATACACATCCTCGAATGGATCAGCGGCGCGCGGGTCGTGCGCGCGCGCGGCCTCGCAGGAAACTTGCGCTGCCCCGGTATGGAAGGCGAAGACATCGCGGCGGCCATCCTGGAATTTGAAACGGGCGCGCTGGCGACGCTCGACATGGCCTGGAACTCTTACGGCGAGCAGCTCTCGATTCATGGCGTGGACGGAAGCGCCGAGTATATCAATAATCGCGTCGTGATTCTGGAATCCAGGACTAACGGCTTCAAGGGGCGCGTGGTCGATTACGAGCCGTCTGCGGCCGCGCGGTTTCCAGAGATTCAGGGCGCTGAGCAGACGATAGAAGTTACACCCCCGGCGATGGGCGATTACACCAACCCGCTCAACCAGCATCGCATGTTCCTGGAAGCCGTGCGCGACCGTCGCGAGCCCTTCGTCTCCATCGCTTCCGGCGTGGACGACCTGCGAGTGGTGGCCGCCGTCTACGAGTCTGCGCGAAGAGGGCAGGCGGTTGATGTCGAACGCTGAAGCGGACTCAACAGCTATGGCTCTACGCCAGACGGAGCAACGCTGCTCGATTCGGTGAGGTCTGTGATGCTTGTATGAATATCTGCGCTCTTACGTCGCCGGGTGAGGTAGAGAGCCAGGCTCAAGCCTACGAGCACGACGGCCGTGACTGTGAGTGATTGCGCGAGCGTCATCGGCAGATAAAACATCAACGCGCCGGCCACCATCACAGTCGAAGCGATCAGCTTGTCAGTAATATCCCGCTCTTTGAAAATGAGCCAGCCCATCAGCACCGAGAGCACGATTCCGGCGCGCTTGAGGCTGATGGTAATCACGACCGCGATGTAGTTGTGCGAAGAGAACTGAAAGAGGTTGACCGCCGTTTCCAGCACGCCCGCCGCGATGATCCAGAAGGGAACGGTTCGCATCACGCTGCGCCAGTCGGCACGGCGCACGAACGCCATCACTGCAAAGATCAGGCTCAGCACAATGCCGTAAGAGAAGGCCAGCGTGTAGGCGTCGCTCATCCTGACGAGCTTGGCGTCGAGCGGGTTGGTGATCGAGAAAATGAAGGCGACCATCAGCATGTAGCGGCTGCCGCGCTCGCGCACTATCGCTTTCACAGGCTCCAGCCAGCCGACGGCGAAAAGCTCTCTGTGCATGACGAGCGAGCCGAGGACGACGAGCACTACGCCGATCAGCTTGACGGCCGAAGGCAGCTCGCGCAGCAGCACATAGCCGGTCGGAATCAGGAAGAGCGGCGTGAAGGCTATGAAGGGCATGCACAGCGAGAGCGGCGACACCTGTAGCGCACGAAAGTAGAGGAGCGTGGCGCAGGTGATGCCCACCATGTCTATCGCCAGGTAGACAAGAAAGGTGGCGAAGGGAGAGAAGTGCAGCGACTCCAAACCGAAGACGGGGCCGCTGTCTCTGAAAGTCGGCAGCCCATTGACCGAGATGCGCCAGGCGAAGATGATAGTGTAAGCGACCGCGCCGAAGAATTTGGCCAAACTGGTCGCCCCGACAAGGTCGTGCCCGGTCAGAGCTTTCTTGCGCGCGACATCAGTCAAAACATTGGCGACTGAAGTGGCCGTCGCTAGCAGCAACCCGATTAATAATAGTCCGCCGACTTCTTCCATGTTTATCCCCGTGCCGGTAAACAGGCTTCAGCTTGAATTACCGTGCGCGCGCGGCTGTTCTTTCGGCTTTGAGATGACAAAAGCTGTAAAGCGTGGAGGACTGAATATTACACTTTTCCCGCAGCTTTGCCAAAGTTATGCGCCTGAATCTTAGGTGAGCGCGGTTCATCGAGAGCGCGGGCGTAATTAGCGCATTTCGCTGCCGGCGACCGGCTCGGAAATCTCGATCTCAATGATGCTGAGCGTGTGCTGTGCGCCGCCCTTTCCGGCGGCGGATTGTGGGTCGGGCGTGCCGGGTATCTCGATGATGTTGCCGAAAGCATCGCGGTTGCTGGCGCTGCCCGTCAGTTCTATCTTGAGGCTGCTGCCCGTGACGGGCGGAAAGTTGAACGTCACGTAGCCGAGGCTGCGCGGCGTGCTGCCCTCGAAGACCACCCTTTCGTCAACCAGAATGCGAACGGGGTAGGACTGCGTGCGCCATCCTGAAAGCTTCATCGTCACTTCGCCGACTGCGGCCGGTCGCTCGAACTCATACTTTATCCACCCGCTCGCAGTCTTGCCGTCGCTAGACCAGCCTGTCGTCTCATTATCATCGAAGCTCTGCGCGGCCTGACCTTCGTTCGCTCCCGCAGCGGCGCGCGCGATGCGAACCGACTTGCGCGAGACTGTGAAAGACGGCCCTGCGGGAGTGGGCCCACGCCGGAGGTTCGAGACCAGACCGTCGTCCGGCATCTCTGTCGAGAGGCCGCCCTCCACCCTGACGGGTTGCGAGATGATTTCTACGGAGGCGGGCTTGAGGCCCTCTGCCGTCGCGCTGAGGACGATCTTTCCATCCTTCGGCGTCGAGCGGATGATAACGCGGTTGACCCCGTTCTCCACGGGCAGACTCTTCGCCAGGATGTAGTTGTCCGGGCCCTGCGCTATAGAGCCGCGCCATTCGGCTGGGCCCGAAAGCGAGAAGTTAATCAGGTTCAGAGCCGTCGGGCAGCGACGGCCCGAGGCGTCCACAACCTCCACGTCAACGAGCGCCAGATCAGCGCCGTCTGCGCGCAGGCCGCGCGGTGAAGTCCGCGCCGTCAGGCGAATTCCGGCCGGCTCCCCGGCCGTTCGCTTCTCTGCCTCGGCGACCTCTCTGCCGCCGCCATCATAGCCCACTGCCCTGAGCGTGCCGGGCTGCCACAAGACATCCTTGAAGGTAAAGAGGAACCTGCTGCTCTGTTCTCCCGTGCCCAGAGATTTGCCGTTGAGGAACAGCTCGACCCTCTCTGCGCTCGACACGACATAGACGTTCTTCTTTGTTCCGGCCGCGTAGTTCCAATGGCCTATGATGTAAGCTTGAGGGCGCTCCACGTCCACCCAGCCGTCCCACATCACCTGATGCGCGAAGAAGCCATCCTTAGGCAATCGCACGGCGTCTACCTCGCCGCTGCGGCGGTAGTTCTCGGCCCCCCGGTGGTGCGTGTTCGAGTCGGAGAAGACGATGTTGACGCCGCCCGAACTCACCCGCGCACCCGTGCCGGGCCGCGCCCGCCAGTAGTCGTACCAGCGCACCACGTTCTCTCGGGCGTGCGAGTCCTGGTTACGGTTGTAGGCCGAAGCGTCCTGTCCCTGATGGAGCGGGCCTTCGCCGTCCTTGTGATAGGGGGGAGAGAACTCGTCCCAGTATTTCCTGAGCGCCTCGTCGCGCGAATACTCCATAGCCCAAAAGGGAATGCGCGCGCTCTTGTTAATGTAGAGCATTTCGCCGCCGTACTCGGCCACAGGGCTCGCGAGCATCTCGCGCGACCCAGAAGCGCGTCCGCCGTGCGGGTCGTAACGGTCGCGCAGCGCCTTCATCTGCCGCATGTGCTCTTCGCTCACGCCCTTGTTGCCCGCTTCGTAGAAGAGGATGCTCGGGTTGTTGCGGTTGTAGATGATCGCGTCGCGCATCACCTCAAGACGCTGCTCCCAGCGCCGTCCTTCGACATCCTTTTCGGAATCCCCGGCGGGCATCGCCTGCATCAATCCCACCCGGTCAAGTGACTCCACGTCCTGCTTCCAGGGCGTAACGTGCATCCAGCGGACGAGGTTCGCGTTCGACTCGACCATCAGCCTGTTGCTGAAATCGCTCACCCAGGCCGGAACCGCTGGCCCGAGCGCAGGCCACTCGTTTGTGCTGCGCTGCGCGTAGCCCTTGAGCTGGATCGTCCGGCCGTTCAACTTCACCATCCCGCCCGCGAACTCCGTCTGACGAAAGCCCGTTCGCGTCGTGACGGCATCAATCGGCTTTCCGTCTGCTTTCAGGATGGCCTTGACGTTGTAGAGATAGCCGTAGCCCCAGCTCCAGAAATTGAGACCTTCGACCTTTGCGCTCGCGCTGAGAGTCCGAGTCTCGCCCGGAGCGAGCGTGTGCCGGCCGCCGTCAATACTCTTGACGACGCGCCCGTTCATCTCCTCTATGACGACCTGATAGCTTATCGTCCGAGCCGTCGGGTATTCGTTCTTTACCTGCGACTCGGCTGTGATCTTCGCGCTCCGGCCGGGGATGTCTAACTCCTGCGCGTAGACGTAGACGCCCGTCGTGCCGAGGTTCGAGTAGAGCGGCAAGGTCTGATGCAGCCTGTCTGTGATGTGTAGAAAAACGTTCTTATTGATGCCGCCGTAGTTGGCGTAAAAGTTTCGGTCATTCCACTGGTAGGCGGAGCCCGTGGCCTTTTCTTTGTAATCCCATGAGTTGTCTATCCGCGCGGCCAGCACGTTCTCCTCGGGCGCGGGCTTCAACATCTCTGTGATGTCGAAGCCGAAGGCCATGATGCCGTTCTCGTGCCGGCCAATCAGTTTCCCATTGAGGTAGAACTCGCCACCTTGTCGTATGCCCTCGAACTCCAGAAAAACTTTCTTGCCCGCGCTCTCCGGCGGAAGCTTGAAATGCTTGCGATACCAGGCGACGCCGGTCGAAAGGTCTTTGATGTCCTTCAGAAAAGCATCGTCTTCATTCCACGCGTGCGGCGTGGTCACCACCTTCCACGCCGCATCGTCGAAGCCTTGAGCCTCAGCCCCCGCCGCGTCGCCCACCAACAGTTTCCAGCCGGAGTTGAAATTGTACTTAACCCTTCCATTTCTCGGCGGAGCGTAAGCGAAAGCGACGCTTGCGGCGCACACCAGCGCCACGCAACACAAGACAAAAGACCGCCCGGCAGATTCCATAGAAAGACCCCTCTCGATAGCTTTGCGCATTTATTCATTCTATAACTGATAGCAGAGCAGTTGGGAAGGCAGAGAGCCACCTTTTCAGCCACCAGGGCCAAAAAGAAGAGAGCCACCTCGAAAGGTGGCTCTCAACTCCCTGATTGTCTCAGGACTAAATGGCGGAGCCGACGGGACTCGAACCCGCGACCTCCGACGTGACAGGCCGGCGTTCTAACCAACTGAACTACGACTCCGGGTAAAGCTTAGATTTTCAAAACGTGTGGTAGGCACGGAGGGATTCGAACCCCCAACCTCTTCCTTGTAAGGGAAGCCGTCTACCATTGACGTACGTGCCTGCGGATTTCTATCAGGCACGAAATCCTTTAAGACTTTTTCATTCTACAGAATTTCGTGGCCCTGTCAAACGCCGCGAAAGAATAGCCGAAACGGCTCGCTAACGCAAAGGAGGCGGGCTCGAAGCTCGCGGGCGGCTTTAATTGATCTTGTAGGTGACTTTCTCTTTGCCTAGAAAGTCCCGGCTCGTGACCCTTTTGACCAGCCCGCTTCGCTCAAGCTCGTAGTAGGCGCGCTGAATCTCCCCCTTATCGACGGAGAGGTTCTGCGCGAGCGTGGCAGGGGAGGGCAGCGCCTCTCCGGCCGCGAGCTGTTTGTTGTGTATGTGGGCTTCGATCTGCTGGCGAACCTGCGCGTAGATGGGCGCGACGCTTCTGTCTTTGAGCTGTATGTCTATCATCGTCTTGACCGAAATGTTCTCTCTCGTTTGATCGTCCCGCACGCAACTCTACAGCAGCCAGACGGGCAGTTGCTCTCGGCGCTCTCTCTCATCCCTGGAACTTCGCTCATCGTCCGGCGTTCTTCCATTCGTGTGCGAATGTTCAGTAGCATCGGCGGGCGCGCCTTCGTCCTGCGCTGCGGGGGCGGGGCTGCGGCGCGAGCGTCTTTCGAGCGGCGTGATAAGGATGGCATCGGTCTGGTCGTCCAGTCTGCCGATCACTGACATGAGCCTTTTACTCCTTTCGCTGCGGGGCCGTTTCCAGTTATATTAAGGCGTCTCGATTCTTTCGCATTTAGTTTAAAGCCATGCCAAAGAGACTGGCAAATCCGGAACAGTTAAAGCGCAAACATCAGCTCGATCTTCTCCTTCTCCTAGTCGTCGCGGCAGTCCTGCTCGGCAGCTCGTCTATCCTGGCGCGCGCTCAGGAGCCACAGCAACAAGCGCCCGAGACTCTCAAGCAGAGACCGCGCAGGGTCGGCTCGGGCGCAAGCGGCACGGGTGCGACGAAAACGGCCCCGCCGCAAATGGCTGGCGCAGAGGAAGTGGACGACGGCGATGTCGTGCGCGTAGAGACGCAGCTTGTCTCAGTCCCGGCGGTCGTCGTGGACGGGACGGGGCGTCCCATAGCCGGCCTGCGCGCCGATAACTTCATCCTCTACGAAGACGGGCGGCCGCAGCAGATAGCCAATTTCGGGACTACGGAAGCGCCCTTCGAAGTCGCGCTGCTGCTCGACACTTCAGGCTCCACGCGCGCCGACGTGGCACTGATTCGCGGCGCGGCCAACGCCTTCATAGACTCTCTGCGCCCCGGCGACCGCGTGGCCATCATCGCCTATAACAGCTCTGAAAACGACACGGCGAGCCCGGCGAAGGTGGATGTCCTGGCCGGGCTGACGAGCAATCGCAAAGCACTGCGCGAGGCTCTAGGGGATGTCGGCGCGAGCAACGGCACGCCCTTCTATGATTCGCTGGAGCGGATCGTGGCCGATGTCTTTCGCGAGCCGCCCGGCGCAGAGGTGCGCGGCCGTCGTGCCGTGGTGGCGCTCACGGATGGCGTTGATTCGGCGAGCAACAGCGATTACGCTCAGGCGCGCGCGCGCCTTCTGGCGGCCGGTCTGGCCTGCTATTTCATCGAGGTCAACACGGAGGATTTCGTCGAAGACCGCTTGATGCAGGATTGCCAGAGTTGGGGAACGCTCAGGTTGTCGCGTCGCCAGTTGGAGCGTTATCGCAAGCTGGTCTCGCCGCGACTCGACGACACGTACTTCTCCGACTTTTGCAGCATGGGCCCATTCGAGCGGATGCAGATCAGCCGCGACCTCTACAGCCTCGCCCGGCAGGAGATGCGCGACCTGGCGCGCGCCTCCGGCGGCAAAACTTTTCCGGCCGCCAACCTGCGAGACGCCCGCGCAGCCTTCGCCCGCGTCGCGCAGGAGATAGGCACGCAGTACAGCCTCGGCTACTATCCGACGAACAAGCAGCGCGACGGCCGCTTTCGCGCCATCCGTGTCGAGGTCAAGGGCGTGCAGACGGGCGCGCAGATCAGGGCGCGCGAAGGCTACTACGCGCCGAAGGGTTAGCCCACCATTCGTCTCTGTGCGCAATGCTGTGTGCTATCATGAGCACCGCTTTGATCGCCGCTTTCTTGATTCCCATCTGAGAGGTCTGCGGAACAGTTTATGGCCCAGGACTCTGCTTTTGATCGCATCACGCTCATCGTCTTGGACAGCGCAGGGATCGGCGAGATGCCGGACGCCGCCGACTGGGGCGATAAGGGTTCAGACACCATCGGCCACATACTTCAGTCCAGGGAGGTGCGCCTGCCCAACCTGCAAGCTTACGGTCTGGGCAACATCAGGCCGCTCGCCGGTGTGCCGCCCGTCGAAAGGCCGCGCGGCTCCTACGGGCGCTGCGCCCTGCGCTCGAACGGCAAAGACACTACGACGGGCCACTGGGAGATGGCAGGCATTATCCTTGAGCGCGCCTTTCCGACTTACCCCGAAGGCTTCCCCGAAGAGATCATCGACCGCTTCATCAAGGAGACGGGCGTTCCAGGCATTCTCGGCAACGTCCCTGCTTCGGGGACTGAGATCATCAAGGAGCTTGGCGCGGAGCACGTCCGCACGGGCAAGCCCATCGTCTACACTTCGGCTGACTCCGTCTTTCAGATCGCCGCGCACGAAGAGGTCGTGCCACTCGAAAGGCTCTACGAGATATGCGAGACGGCGCGCCGCATCCTGCGCGGCAAGGACGAGGTGGGACGCGTCATCGCGCGCCCGTTCCTGGGAACGCCCGGCCACTTTCGCCGCACGGAGAATCGGCACGACTACGCTGTGCCGCCGCCGCGCGAGAACCTGCTGGTCGCTCTTTCGGAAGCGGGCCTCGATGTCGTCTGCATAGGCAAGGTCGCTTCCATCTACGACTCCGTGGGAGTCACAGAAGACCTGACGGCCAAGAATAACGACCAATCCATAGACCAGACCATCCGTGCGCTTGAGGCCGAGACGCGCGGGATGATCTTCTCGAACCTGGTTGACTTCGACATGCTCTACGGCCATCGGCGCGACGTTGAAGGCTATGCGCGCGCGCTTGAGCATTTCGACGCGCGCTTGCCCGAGATCGAGGCGGCCATGCGCGAGGGCGACCTCTTCATCATCGCCGCCGATCACGGCAACGACCCGACCTTTCCCGGCACAGACCATACGCGCGAATACTCGCCGCTCATAGTCTACGGCAAGCGGGCGCGCGGGGGCGTCCGTCTAGGCATTCGCCGCTCGCTCTCGGACATCGGACAGACCATCGCCGAAAACTTCGGCCTGCGCCTCTCCGCCGGAGAAAGCTTCTTAAAGGCAGTGACGAGTGGCGAGTGACGAGTGACGAGCAAATCAGCTTTTCTCTCGTCACTCGTCACTCCTCACTCGCCACTGTTTTCTTATGAAGACCCGCTACCTTTACATCCTCCTGCTGGCGTTGTTCGTGGTGGCCGTCACGTACCAGGCGCTCTTTACCGTGGCCGCCATCAGAGAAGACCTGTACGGCTACCAGCAGGTGCGACGCCCCTTTCTGATAGAGGACGTGGAGCCTGTTATTACGCGCCTGCGACCTGAAGCCGAGGCGGCCGGGCTGAAGGTCGGCGACCGCGTCGTGACCGTCGGCGGGAGGCCCTTGACCGGCTCGGCCGTCTTCGATCAGCTTGTCGCAGCGTCGCGGCCGGGCGAGCCTCTCGAAGTCAGGGTCGAGCGCGCGAGCGAGAGCGGCAGTGCGAGGGAGGAGAAGAGCTTTACGCTACGCTGGGCGGCGGCAGGCGAGCGCGCGCCGACCCTCGGCGAGTGGCTCCCGTTTGAAGTGGCCTTTGTCGGGATGCCTGTCTTCTGCCTCCTGCTAGGCTTCTGGGTGGCTGCGATCAGGCCGCGCGATCCCCTGGCGTGGCTGCTGCTCGGCTTGCTGCTCAGCTTCGGGCAACTGCGAAGCGTGCCGATGGGCCATTGGCAGTGGTGGCTGCGCGACACGATGGCCGTCTATCACAGGGCTTCGAGCGCGGCCTGGCCGCTCTGGATGCTCCTGTTCGGCCTCTACTTTCCCGAGCGACTTGAGCTTGATCGCCGCTGGCCGTGGGCCAAGTGGGTTCTGCTCGGGCCGCTGCTGGTGATCCTCGTCCTCGATACCGTGCTCGAAGTCGGCGCGATGGAGAACATTGCGACCGTCGCCCCGCTGGCCCGCCTCTTCATTCGCTACCAACTGATACTGTTCGTCATAGTGCTCGCCGGAATCGGCAGCTTCTTCTTCTGCCTCGGCTTGAAAGCCTGGAACCCTCAGACCTCGCCCGACTCGCGCCGCCGCTTAAAGCTGCTGCTGGCGGGGACGGCCACGAGCGTCACTCCCTTGCTCATCCTGGTCGTCATCGGGCGCGTACAGGGCAGGGGAGCGACGCAGGGGATGTCCACCTGGATTGTCGTCCCCGTGCTGCTCCTGCTCTTCCTGTTTCCGCTCACGCTGGCCTACGTCATCGTCGTGCAGCGCGCCCTGGACGTGCGCGTCGTCATACGTCAGGGCGTGCAGTATGCCCTGGCGCGCGGCGGCGTGCTCTTCGTGCAGATTGCGCTCTCGATGGCGATCATCGTCGGCGCAGTCTCTCTGGGCAACAGCCCGACGGCCAATCGCCCGCAGCGCATGTTCTTCCTCGCGCTCGGAGTGCTGCTCGTCATCCTCATCCGTCGCATAGCCGAGCGCGTCCGCACCTGGACAGACCGCCGCTTCTTTCGCGAGGCTTACAACGCCGAGCTGATCCTGAGCGATTTGAGCGAGAAGGTGCGGACGATGGTCGAGACCGAGCCGCTGCTGGAAACGGTCGCGCGCCGCATCTCCGAATCGCTGCATGTGCGGAGGGTCGCGCTGCTCTTGCGCGACGACGGCTTTTATCGCCCGGCGCACGCGCTCGGCTACGAAGCTCCCCCGGCCGTCGCTTTCCCGGAACAGAGCGCGACCGTTCATCAGTTGCGGCGTCTGAACGAGCCCGTGCTGGTCTACTCCGACGATACCAACTCGTGGGTCTATAAGACTGCGGGGATGGACGGCGAGCGGGCGATGCTGGAAAAGCTTGAGACCCAATTGCTGCTGCCTTTGACGGTCAAGGAGAAGCTGCCGGGCTTCATCAGCCTGGGCCCAAAGCAGTCGGAAGAGCCTTACTCGAACACAGACCTGCGATTGCTGCAATCGGTCGCCACGCAGACTGGCCTCGCCCTGGAGAATAGCCAGTTGACGGCGGCCATCGCAGCGGAGGTCGCGCAGCGCGAACGCCTCAATCGCGAAGTCGAGATCGCGCGCGAAGTGCAGGAGCGACTGTTCCCGCAGGAGTTCCCGCCCGTAGAGGGCCTGGATTACTGCGGCGCTTGCCGTCCGGCGCTGGGTGTGGGCGGCGACTACTACGATTTCCTGCTGCTCCCGAACGGCAATCTTGGGATAGCCATCGGCGACGTATCAGGCAAAGGCATCTCGGCCGCGCTCCTGATGGCGAGCCTTCAAGCCTCGCTGCGCGCGCAGGCCATTCAGGGCACCAGCGACCTGGCCGCGCTGATGGCAAACGTCAACCGCCTGGTCTACGACGCCTCGGCCGAGAATCGCTACGCGACCTTCTTCTACGCGCAATACGAGCCAGAGGCGCGCACGCTCACCTACGTCAACGCGGGCCACAACCCGCCCATGCTCTTGCGCGACGACGGGGAAGTCATTCGCCTTGACGTAGCCGGGGGCGTCGTCGTCGGACTTCTCAGGGACTTTCCCTACACACAGGCCGCCATCACCTTAAAGCCCGGCGACCTGCTGCTGGCTTACACCGACGGCATCAGCGAGGCCATGAACAAGCAGGAAGAGGAGTGGGGCGAAGAGCGGATGATGGAGACGGCTCAAGCCTGCAAAGGCTTGAGCGCCTCCGAGACCATCACTCGCCTAGTCCAAGCCGCAGACGCCTTCGCCGCCGGAGCCAAACAGCACGACGACATGACGCTCGTCGTCGTCCGCCTGCTTTAAAGCGAGCCGAGATGACAGCCTCTTGCAGGCTTGAGCGCCCCGAGCTACTTCTTCGAGAGGCTGCGATGAATGGTCATGAATAGACATCACGGCGATGTCCGATATGTAGAACGGTGACTGTCTGTCGGGAATCATCTATTTCATAGATGACCCGATAATTTCCTGAGCGAATACGCCAACCTTCGCGCCCGACTAATTTCTTACATCCAGAGGGCCTCGGGTTCTCTGCCAATACGGTTACTGCATCACGAACACGTTCATAATCTGCCTTAGGCAGATCCACCAGCTCTTTCTGGGCACGTCGCAGGATAAGCACTTCATAGCTCATTCGGGAGTGCTTTCGATCTCTTTTATAGCTTGCGAAAAAGAGATGACCTCGTCATCGGATGATTTCGCCTCGTCATAAGCACGGATTGATTCAAGCTCTTCCTGTGCTTCAAGGAGCTCAAAGTATCGCTCAATAGCGAGCAATACCGCCGTGCGCTTTCCGCTTTCATCAACAACAAACTGTTCTTTAGTTATGCTCATAAAAGCGCCTCCAAAGAGCAAGCTTATCTTCGATTCGAGCTTTCCGCCAGTCCCTAATGGGCGCGCCTGACAAGATTGCAGGCTTGAGCGCCCCGAGCTACTTCTTCGAGAGGCTGCGATAGATGGTCTCTATCCACTGGCCTGTCTTGATGAAGCCTGTGCCCCAGGATTGCCATTCGGCGGGGAGCCCTTCCGATTTGATCTGGTCGAGCGTCTTGCCCGCGCCCATTTTCTGGCGCACAACTCCGATGGTCTCTGTGAGCATGCGGTGGTAGAGCCTGAGGTCGTCGAGCGTCGAAAGAGGCCCGTGGCCGGGAATGATCTTCACATCGGCCGGAAGCTTTTTGAGAATGTCGCCGACGTTCGCGGCTGCGCCTTCGACGCTGCCTCCGCTATCGAGGTCAACGAAGGGGAAACGGCCGGCGAAGAAATCGTCGCCCATGTGCACGACGTTCGAGCCCGTGAAGAAGATCACGCTGTCGCCGTCCGTGTGGCCGTGCGGGAAATGTATGACGCGAATCTCTTCGCCGTTGAAGTGAACTGTGAGCGACTCGTCAAAGGTGATGACGGGCAGCGCCTCTTTGGGTGAGGCTTTGATCGTCTCCCCGAAAATCTTCTGGTCAGTCTCCAGGCGCTTGCGCACGTTCGTGTGGGCTATGACGGGAGCCTCCGCGCTGAAGCGGGCGTTGCCGCCCGTATGATCGCCGTGCCAGTGTGTGTTGAGGACAAACTTGAGCTTGCCTTCGCCGAGCGTTCGGAGGGCGGCGCGAATCTTATCGGCGAGCGGCGCGAACTGGTCGTCCACGATGAGAATGCCGTCGGCCCCTACGGAAACGCCTATGTTGCCGCCCGCGCCCTGCAACATGTAGACCTGGCCTGCGACCTTTGTGACCTTGATCTCGACCTTCGAGAAATCCTGTTGCGCGCCAGCCGAACTTGCAAGCAGGCACACCGACAGCAGCGCGCAGATGTATGTCAAGAGTTTCAAAGTAGTCTCCTCAAAACTAATAATGAAACCAGCTCGTCACTTGTCACTTGCCACTCGTCACTGTACTTGTGGGTCGCGCAGGACGGCTATGTAGGGCAGGTTGCGATAACGCTCGGCGAAGTCCAGGCCGTAGCCGACGACGAAGGCGTCGGGAATCTGAAAGCCAAGGTAATTGATCTCGACTTCACGCTCGCGCCGCTCGAACTTATCCAGGAGCGCCGCCAGCTTGACGGTGCGTGCGCCGCGCGCTCTCAGGTTCGCCATCAGGTAAGAGAGCGTCAGCCCGGTATCAACGATGTCCTCGACCACCAGTATGTCGCGCCCTTCAATCGGGACATCAAGGTCTTTGACGATCCGTACCTCGCCCGATGTGCGCGTGCTTGAGCCGTAGCTTGAGATGGCCATGAACTCTATCCCCAGCCGGAGGTCTATGGCGCGCAAAAGGTCGCTGGCAAAGACGACCGCGCCTTTGAGGACGACGATCAGCAAAGGGTTCAGGCCCGCGTAATCGCGCGCGATCTCTGCGCCCAGCTCCGTGATGCGGTTCTGTATCTGCTCGGCCGAGAAGAGCGGCTCAAGGTTCTGGTTGTTGAATTCCGACGCGGCGTGTGTGGCGGATGTAGCCAAGAGGATTATTCTCCAATCAAGGTTGAAAATTTCGTCTCAGGTATCGGCTGCCGGTTGGGGCGCTCAGGGCGCTTCGGCCGACAGGTCTCGGGGAATCTGCCGGGCATTTGCGCGTATGGCCTCCGGTGCGACATACTATTGAAGCTCTCCTCGAAGGTCAATCTGGAAAGAACGCGAAGGCTTGCGGAAGCTCGATCATCTTCAGGCTGAAAGGGAAATAACCTTGAGATACGCCAACAAGCTTGCGTGCTGCGCCGTGCTGCTCTTCCTGTGCGCGGTAGCGGCCGACCGCGTCGGCGCGCAGCAGACGCAGACCGCCGGGCCGGGCGCGGCCCCGAGCCAAGCGCCGCTCAACATCAACGTGCGCGCCACCGAGCGCGCCGTTGACGAAAGCGTGCCGAACGACCCGGCCGTGGACGCTATCGTCGCTCCCTATAGCGCGAAGGTACGAGAGCTGAACGCGCCGATTGGCAAGCTGGTCGGTGAGCTGAAGAAGGGAGGCATGGGCGGAGGCTCGCTCGGCAATTTCGTGGTCGATGCGCTGCGCAATCGCGCCGAAGCACAGCTTCGCAAGCCTGTCATCCTGGCCGCCATCAACAGCAGCGGCCTGCGCAAGAACCAGATCGCCGAAGGCTCGATCAGCTCAAGCGACATCTACGAGCTGCTGCCGTTCGAAAATGCGCTCGTCACGCTCGATTTGACGGGCGCGCAACTGCGCCGCTTTCTCGACGTGGCGGTCGAGCGGCGCGACGCGCTCTCTGGCGCTCGCATCCTTTATCGCAATAACAAGGAGCTGAAGAAGAACGAGATCGTCAGCGTCAAGCTGAGAGACGCCTCGGGCGCGGACATGGACATTGACCCGCAGGCCACCTACACCATCGTCACCATTGATTACCTGGTCAAGCGCGGCGGCGATTACAGCATCCTTCAGGAAGGTAAAAACCTGCGCCCGCTCGCGCTCACCATGCGCGACGCGGTGCTCGATTACGTGAAGGCGGAGACGGCCGCCGGACGCACGCTGCGGGCCCAGCTCGACGGGCGGTTCCGTTACGACAAGACTGGCGGCACGCAAAGCGAGGAGGAGGAACAGCCATGAAGCTCAACAGACGACGATTCCTCTGTGCCGGAGCCGCCACGGCCGCCGCAGGGCTCACGCTTCCCTCGGCCGCAAGCTCGCTCTTCTCGCCCGTGCGCTCAATGGATGCTCTCGTCGCCCCTCTACTTTCGCCCGCGCCCGACGAGACGCTCATCACCATCCTGCACACGAACGACCAGCATTCGCAGATCGACCCGCTCCCGGCCAACGACCGCAACGCTGGCAAGGGCGGTGTGGCGCGGCGCGGGACTCTCGTCAAGCGCATTCGCCAGGAGAACCCGAACACGCTGCTCGTAGACGCTGGCGACAGCTTTCAGGGCACGCCCTACTTCAACCTCTACAAGGGCGTGGTCGAGTACAAGGCCATGTCTGCTGTCGGCTACGACGTGGTGACGCTCGGCAATCACGATTTCGATAACGGGATCGAAGGCTTGGCGGAGGCTATGAAGTCGGCGACGTTCGATTTCGTCTCGGCCAACTACGACCTGACGAGCACGATCATCGCCAACCGCGTCAAGCCCTACGTCGTGCGCCAGCTAGGGGGCGTGCGCGTCGGGCTGTTCGGCCTCGGCATCAAGCTCGAAGGCTTGAACCCGCCCGAAAGCTTCAAGGGGCTGAAGTACCTCGATCCCGTACGCATGGCGCGCGGAACCGTTCGGCTGCTGCGCGGGCAGGAGAAATGCGCGATGGTCGTCTGTCTCTCGCACCTCGGCTATTATCCCGAGCCGAAGGGGGACGATCTGGGCGACTCGCAGGTCGTCGCGCAGGTGGACGGCATAGACTTCATAGCCAGCGGCCATACACACACCTTTATGAAGCAGCCCGTGCTGGCCAAACAGCCGTCCGGCAAAGAGACTGTCATCTTCCAGGTCGGCAAGAGCGGCATCTACCTGGGCCGCGTCGATTTCACCGTGCGCCGCAACAAGGTGACAGCCACGGCCGGGCGTCTCCTGGACTTACGAGACGCGGCGCTCGCTTGATCTTGATAAATGAATTGGTGCTTCTAAACTTGTAGGAGTCATGGCAGACGACACAGAAACACGTGACCGCGTGCGCGCCCTGGTGCGCGACGTGCTTAGCAGCGCGCTCCCGGCGGAAGAGGAAGCGACGGCCGAGCAGCCGTCCGCGCGAGAGGCTGCTCCGCAAAGCTCCGGGGCCGAGACGCCAAAGCCCCCCATGAGCCGCTTCATACAGACAGCGCCCACGACTCCTGCGGCCACTGAAACTGCGCCCGAGTTTACGCGCGACGAATCGTCCAAGATGGTGATTACGGAGACGGACGTGCGCGGGCTCGAAGAGGGCGCGCGTCTTCGCATAGCCGAGGGCGCGAGACTGACCCCCCTGGCCGCAGACATCGTGCGCGAGCGTCGCATAGAGCTTGTCCGCCGCACGCCTCGTCGCGGCTCCTCTCAAAGTAGAATTGTCGCCGTCGGAGCAGATCACGGCGGCTACACGATGAAGGAAGAGCTTAAGCGGCTGCTCACAGAGTTGGGCCATACGGTCAGGGATTACGGAACCAACTCCGAAGAGGCCGTGGATTACCCGGACTTCGCGCATCTGGTGGCGCGCGCAGTGGCCGATCATCAGGCCGACGTTGGCATTATGATTGACGGCGCGGGTGTGGGCTCATGCATGACTGCCAACAAAGTGCCGGGCGTGCGCGCCGCCGCCTGCTACTCTGTCGCAGTCGCGAAAAATTCGCGCGAGCACAACGGCGCGAACGTCCTCACGCTCGGAAGCAAGGCCGTCACGAGCGCAGAAATGCGCGAGATCGTTCGCGCCTGGCTCTCAACAGAACTGAGCGAAGAGCGCCACCGCAAGCGCGTGGCCAAGATCACGGCCATCGAGCGCCAGTACAACTGCTGAACGGGGCCGAAGTACTCTGTTTCATACACACTCTCTCACGCTCTTTATTCTTCGGGGCCGGGCGCGTAGTAAGACTTGCGCCCCCAGACAGTGTATTCCGGACGGCCGCGCACCTCTATGCTCACCCGCCGCCGTTTGCCGTCGTGCTCTTTGTTGGTCGGGTAGTAGCCTATGACGTAGCGGAGGTTGATGTCGGAAAAGATGCGCGAGTAGACGGCATCGGCTTGCGTTGGGTCTTCCAGAAAGTCAGTCCACCCGCCAGTAGCCTTAGCTACCCCCGCCAGAGCCAACTGCACCCTGAGAGAACGCTCGGCCCTGTGTTGCCAGACTTCGGGCGGCAACTGTTTTTCACGCTCAGTGAGGCGCTCTATCATCTCAGGCTTGACACCCCACGCGCTCATGCTTATCTGCGCCTGCGCGTTGAGCTGTTTCACCTGCTCGTCCGGCGTGAGCCCGATGAGACGGAAGCCGGGGATGATCGTATAAATGGTCGCCCGGGACTTTTCCGCCGCCGCGTATATGTCGTCCAGGCTGAACTCGCGCATGTTGTCGTGCTGTAGCTTGATCGCGCGCTGTAGACTCTTCTGCGCCTCTTTCTGCATCTCCGGCGGCAGGTTGGGCGGAATGGACGGACTGATGATCGGGTTACGAAGAAAACTCAGCTCATCGCCGTCCGTCTGAAAGATGATGATCGGCCGCTGGTCTTCGTCGTCAAAGGCTTCTTTCAACGTAGCCATCAAGGCGCTGTACTGAGCACTGCGGCCGAAGCGACGCCCCCGGCTGAAAGGATTCAAGCTCTCCCCGGCAGTGGCGCTCTTCTCCAAAGAGTCCAGCTTCTTTTTCAGCCTCTCTTTATCGCGGGTGAAGTCTGCCAGCAGCTCAACGTCATCTGTGACTATCGCCATCGTGTCGCGCGGGCCGAGCTTGTCAACCAGGGTCTTGGCCGCCGCCACGCTCGTCCTGATGAAAGGGAACTGGCTGCCGCTGTAATCTATGATGAGGACGATGGTGCGCCCCACCTCGGAGTTGTCCCCGAGCGAAAAGGTGCCGACCTGCTGCGGACGACCGTCTTCCGTCAAGACGAAATCATCCGGCGTCAAACCCTTCACAATCCTGCCCTGCTTGTCCAACACCAGAACATCGCAGACGACCAGCGAAGTCTCCACGCGCACGATCTCTTCATCGTCCGAGCTACGCTCCTTCTCCTTCTTCTTACGCCTGGTTTCGACCGCAGCATTCTGCCTGGCGTCCCACTTGAGCCGCTCAAGGCTTGAGCCGAAATCCTTGAGCCTGGGCTTCTCGCGAGGCGCGGACTGGGCCCAGGCCGAAGAAGCTGTCGAAAGAGCGCCGAGGATTGCAAGGATTACCAGCGCCAGAGGAAGTGATGCCCTGTTATGCATGCTTGTGGCCCCTGATCTTGTAAAGGAGAAGCTTAACCCGTCCGGGCCCGAGCATTTTACCAGATACCCGCGCCCGCGCCAGATTTTAGTTGAGAAGCGCGCCGGGCGCAGCCGTCACGCGCAAGCAAATATTTGTTCGGCAGCCAAAAAAAGTCTTGCTTTCGTGGCGAGGAGCATGGTATACGGGGTGTGTTAACCTTAACAGGCGGTTGCGGCCGGGGACTTATGAGCCATTCCTCCTCGAAGAAAAAGCACGCCACGCTCGCAGACATAGCCGCTTCGGCCGGCGTCACGCCGATGACCGTGTCGCGTGTCGTCAACCAGAACGGCTACGTCAGCGCCGAGACGCGCGAGCGTGTCATGCGGGCCATCAGCGCGCTGAACTATCGCCGCAACGGCCTGGCCCGTGGGTTGAAGCGACAGCGCACCGACACCATCGGTCTGGTGCTCGGCGACATCGCGAACCCTTTCGCGGCGGAGCTGGCCCGTTCCGTGCGCGAAGTGATGTCGGCCAGAGGGTACAACCTCTTTATCTGCGTCAGCGAGCACAGCGCCAAGGAAGACATAGCCGCTTTTGATGCCCTGGCCGATCACAGAGTAGACGGCATCATAGTGGCGACGCGGGCCAACAAGCCCGGCAACGATAAGCTCTCGGAGATGATCGAACGGGGGCTGCCCGTCGTCCTCATCGGCCGCGACTTTCGTCACCAGAGCGCAGACCTTGTGGCCGCAGATAATTTTAAAGGCGGCTACGACGCGACGGAGCACCTGATCGGCCTCGGCCATAAAAACATAGGATTTATCGGCATTACATTGACCAGTGGGCTGGCGCTCAGGAGGTTTCAGGGCTACCTGGACGCGATGCGAGCCTCGGGCCTGCGCGTCAATGATCGCCTGATCGTGGGCCGCACGGAGGACGGAGAGCAATGGCCCGGCTACTCTACGGAAGAGGTCGGGTATGAAGGCATGAAGCGCCTGTTGGCCCTGCGCAAACGGCCCACGGCCGTCTTCGCTCGCAACGACTTTACGGCCATCGGAGCCATCAGCGCCATCAAAGAAGCTGGCCTTAGCATCCCGCACGACATGGCCATAGTGGGCTACGACGACGTGCCGCTGGCCGCGCACATGTCGCCGCCGCTGACCACAGTCCGCCAGCCGACGCGCGAGCAGGGACAGGCCGCCGCAGAGTTTCTGCTGAGGCGTATGGACGCCGATGGGCCAATCCCCCGCGAAGAGAAGATTATGGAGTGCGCGCTCATCGTACGAGAATCCACGGGCGTCGTCGCAAGGTAAGAGCGTCTAAGGGTCTGGATCACACTAAGATCATACTGGGGTGGCATTTCCTCGCCGGCCCGCTGAGCAGCCAAACAGGGCAGACCGAGAGCTAAAAGCGTTTCACGGATCACCGCCGCCGCGCCTGATAACGTTAACCTACGGGAGGCGCGGGCCGGGAGCTGCCCGAAACGTTTTGAGGCAGCGCCGGCCGAAAACTTACAGCTATCACCTGAGAAGGAGGCTTCGGAAATGAGACAAGCGTTCATGAACAACATTTGCTCGCGGCACGGCGCGGCCTTTATCAAGATAGCTGCCGCGCTGCTCGTGCTCGCCCTACCGACGGCGCGAGGCCCTTTGGCCCAGCAGATTAACGCCACCATCAACGGCAACGTCGCGAACGAGCGCGAAGAGGTTGTCCCCCGCGCCAACGTGACGGTCGAGAGCCCAGAGCTGGGCGTGCAGCGTCGCACGACGACAAACGACGACGGCTATTTCGTCGTTCCGAACCTGCCCGTGGGCGTCTATCGCGTGACGGTCGAATCCGAAGGCTTCGCGGCCTACGTGCAGGAGAACATCAAGCTGGATGTGGGCAATACCTTCGCCATGACCGTGCGGCTGACGGTCGGCGCGGTCACGGGCCAGGTCAACGTCACGGCCGACTCTTACCAGACGGTCAACACAGAGACGGCCAACGTCGAGACCTTAATCTCCGGCACGCAGGTCACGGAGCTTGCCCTCAACGGTCGCAACTGGGCCCAGCTCATCAACCTTGCGCCCGGCACCGCTTCCATCAATAACGATTCGCAGCAGGGAACGAACGTGCGTATTGACGATACGGCCATCAACGGCCTCAGACGCCGCACGGCCCCGACCTTAGACGGCGCAAGCAACGTGGATCACGGCTCCGTGGGTACGCTCGTCAATAACGTCAGTGTGGATGCCATACAGGAGTTCAAGCTGGTCTCAAGCCCTTACAGCGCGGAGTATGGCGCGCAGGCGGGCCCGGCCGTCAACGTCGTCACGCGCCGGGGCACGACCGACTATCACGGCTCCATCTTCGAGTTCTTCCGCCACGACGCCTTGAACGCCTACTCTTGGGAGAGCAAACAGGCGACTGTGCCGGAAAAGGCTCATCTCCGTTTCAATAACTTCGGAGGGTTCGTCGGTGGGCCCATCTACAAGAGCAAGCTTTTCTTCTTCGGCGGCCTGGAATACAAACTGCCGCGCACGGGGCGCACGATCAGCGAGCTTGTGCCCACGGAAGCCATGCGGCGCGGAGACTTCAGCGCGTTCCTGCCCGCAGGCATCCCTGCGAACAATACTTCATGCACGCCTGCGGGTATCACTCAGACGGCGACGCGCTTCATCCTCTGCGACAAGTCGGCTTCAACGACGGGCGTAGCCTTCCCCGGCAACATCATTCCGCAATCGAAGATGTCTCCGAACGGCCGGGCGATACTGAATCTTTTCCCGCGCCCGAACGCCGGGCTCGACCGCTACATCGCCGCGCCGATCACGAAGCGCAACGTGCGACAGGAGTTGCTGCGCGTGGACTATCAGATCAACCAGAACGCGAGCCTCTTCGGGCGCTGGATTCATGACAAGTTCGACTCGGATAATCCTTTGGGCTCAAGCTTCGACAACCAGAATCTTCCCATTGCTCCCGACAACCACGTACGCAACGGCAAGACTTTCCTGCTGACTTACACTCAAATCTTCTCTCCGACTCTGGTCAACGAGGCGAGCGTCGCATGGCAGCGCAACGATCAGGAGATCAGCTATCAGGACGAGAGCCAGATCAACCGCAACACCCACGGCATCAACTTCACGGAGCTGTTCAGTGAGAACCGCCTGAACAAGATTCCGCAGGTCAGCCTACAGGGCTACTCGCAGATCAGCGGCAACGGGCTGCCCTACGTGATTGACGCGCGCAACTGGGAAGTGCGCGACAACCTGACGAAAGTCTGGGGCACGCACACGCTCAAGACGGGCTTCCAGTTCATCAACTCCTTCAAGTCAGAGAACACGCGCGTGCGCGACGGCGGCGACATAACCTTCAGCAGCGGGTCGGACGCGGGCGCGGCCTTCCGCCCGCAGGACAGCGGCCACGCCGTCGCCAATCTGCTGCTCGGCGCATTCACTCGTTACGCAGAGCTGTCGAATACGACTAACGCGCCGACGCATTACAACCAGTTCGAGTTCTACCTGAACGATCAATGGAGAGTGAGCCGCCGGCTGTCGTTGACGCTCGGGCTGCGGATGCAGTACATCCCCTGGGCCATAGCAGACGACGGCAACATAGTCGGCTTCGACCCCTCGCGCTTTGACCCGGCGAAAGCGCCGCTGACGGCCAACATTTCAGGCGGCGTCATCAGCCTGACGCCAGACCCAACGGGAACAAGGACGCGGGCCCAGGGCTTTTACGACCCGTACAACGGCCTCATTCTGCCGCGTAATGCTGCGGCCGTACTGAACGACCCGACGCTCGCGCGCCTCGTTTCAGAGCGCCCGGCAGGGATAGCGACGAGCGGCGGGGTAAAGCTTGCGCCGCGCTTCGGCTTCGCCTATGACCCCTGGGGAGACGGCAAGACTTCGATACGCGGCGGCGGAGGCATCTACTATGACCGGACGCTCCTGAATCCGCTGCGCGATTCGGGGGCCAATCCCCCTTTCGTCAGCAGCGCGACCGTGACCAACGGCCGACAGTTCACGACGCCCGCAAACCTCTCTGGGCTCGGCAGCTTTATCAATCCGCTCGACACGGTGGGCGCTGGCGGAACGGGGCGGCCGCTCGTGCAAACCCTCGCCGTCTTCGATTTCGACATGCAGCCGGGCGTGGTCTATGCCTACAGTCTCGGCGTTCAGCGCGAGCTGTGGTGGAACATGGTCTTGGATGTCTCTTACGTAGGGAACCAGGCGCGGCACTTGACGCACCGCCGCGACATCAACTACGTGCTGCCGAGCGTGGGCCTGGAGACCGCGCCGGGCAGCGTCTCTGCCACGAACCCGCAGGGCTTTACCAATCGAAACACGGACACTGTGCGCCAGTTTCTAGGCTACAGCGCCATCCGCTCGCAGGAGAACACAGGCTCGTCCAGCTACAACTCCTTGCAGGTGGGATTGCAGAAGCGGGCCTCGCGCGGTTTGACTGCAAGCCTGGCTTATACCTTCAGCAAGGCGCTCACAAACTTCGACGTGGAGACTTCAGACCTCAGAGTGCCGTTCGACGCCGGGCTAGATAAGTCTTACGCGAACTTCAATCGCCCGCACGTTTTTGCCGGGAGCGTCGTCTATGAGCTGCCGTGGATGAAGAAGCAGCGAGGGTTGACGGGGAGAGTGTTGGGCGGCTGGCAGGTCTCTGCGATAGTCAATTTGCAGAGCGGGAACTTCGTCAACATTACGGGCGGCAGCCGCGCCGCAAGCTCTCCGAGCAACGGGTTCGGCAGCAACCTAGACCTCGCTGGCGACTGGCGCGCTGTGCCCGGCGGCCAGACCGCTACGCCCGTCTTCGCTAACGGCGTGTACGTGAGCGGCGGCTACATCAACCGCGCGGCCTTTGTCCCGCGCCAGGGGCTCATCGGCAACGTGCCGCGCAACCTGATTCAGATGCCGAGCACAGAGACCGTCAACCTTTCGCTGATGAAGCGCATACGTCTGACCGAGAATGTGCGCTTGCAATTCCGCACGGAGGTCTTCAATCTCTTCAACCATACGAACTACAGAACGCTGGCGACCAACTTCAGCGCCAGCAACTTCGGCGCGCTCACGGAAACGGACGAGCCGCGCGTCATACAGTTCGGCCTCAAGCTGCTGTTCTGATGTTTCGCCTCTGGTGGGAGAAAGAGACTATGGCCGGAGCGCCTTTGGACGTAGAGGGGAAGCGGGCTTTGGTGGGCCAGGACGTACGAGCGCGCGAGGGCGCGTTCAAGGTGCGCGGTCTGCGCTGGTGGATTATCTCGCTGGTCTTTCTGGCGACGCTGATTAACTACATTGACCGGCTGACGATCTCCGTGCTCGCTCCGACCATCACGCGCGAGCTGGGTCTGACGAACACGGAGTTCGGCGGCATAGTCACCTGGTTTCTGCTGGCCTACACGATCAGCCAGGGCGTGTCGGGCAAGCTCTATGACAAGGTTGGGACTCGGCTGGGCTTTACCTTCTCGATCATCACCTGGTCTGCGGCGGCGATGGCGCACGCCTTTGCGCGCGGCATCGTCTCGCTGAGCCTCTTTCGCTTCGTGCTCGGGTTCGGCGAGGCCGGGAACTGGCCCGGCGCGGCCAAGGCCGTCGCGGAGTGGTTCCCGGTCAGGCAGCGCGCGCTCGGGATGGCCATCTTCAATAGCGGCGCGGCCATCGGCTCAATCCTTGCGCCGCCGCTCATCATCTGGCTGCAAACCCGTTACGGCTGGCAGATGACCTTTATCCTGACAGGCTCGCTCGGCCTCGCGTGGCTGGCGCTGTGGCTCCTCTTCTATCGTACTCCGGAGAAGCATTCGTGGATTACCGAGGAAGAGCGCGCGTTGATAAGTGAGGGTCAGCAGGAGCAAAGGGCTGCTCCGGCGGTCGGGGGTGCAGTAGACGCGCCTGCGACATCCGGTGCGCCGCGTTGGCGAGACCTCTTAGGTTACCGCCAGGTTTGGGCCATAGTGCTCGCGCGTTTCTTTACAGACCCGATCTGGTGGCTCTATATCACCTGGCTCCCGCTCTATCTCTATTCGGCGCGCGGCTTCAGCCTGAAGGAGATAGGGCTATTCGCCTGGGTTCCGTATGTTGCGGCCGACGCCGGGAGCCTCTCGGGCGGCTGGGCTTCCGGCTATCTGATCGGGCGCGGGTGGAGCGTTGACCGCGCGCGCAAAACGGTCATCCTCGTCGCGGCGCTCTTGATGCCTGCCGGAATCCTGGCAGCCTTCGCGCGCGATCCCTTCACGGCGCTGATGCTCATCGGGCTCGTGCTCTTCGGCTTTCAGGTCTGGATTAACAACGTGCAGACTTTGCCCTCGGATTTCTTCTCCGAGCGCGCGGTCGCTTCCGTCGCCGGCCTGGGCGGGACGGGCGCAGGCATTGGCGCGATGATCTTTACTTTGACTACGGGCTGGGTCGTGGATCACTTCTCCTACGTACCCGTACTGGTGGCGGCGGGACTCTTTGCGCCGCTCGGCACTCTGATTCTCTTTACGCTGGCGGGGCCGATCAGGCGCGTCCCGTTGAAAGAGGCTTAAAGGAGGCGGGGCCTATCTCGTCAAAACTTTTCCGAAGGAGCTTCTATGCAAAACTATCTCGATCTCACGGGCAAGGTCGCGCTCGTCACCGGCGCATCATCAGGCATCGGGCGGGCGACGGCGCTGGCCCTCGGTGCGTGCGGCGCACGCGTCGCCATTAACTATCATCGCAACGAGGCGGGAGCCGAGCAGACGCGGGCGCGGCTCGCGGAGTCAGGCGCGCTGGCCTGCACGATTCAAGCGGACGTGAAGAGGGCTGAGGACGTGCGTGCGCTCGTCACACGCGCCGTCGAAGAGCTTGGGCCAATTGATATTCTGGTCAACAACGCCGGCTCTCTCGTAGAGCGCCTGAAACTCCTGGAACTGACGGAAGAGCGCTGGGACGAAGTGATCGAGCTGAACCTCAAGAGCGCCTTTCTCTGCTCGCAGGCGGTCGCCGCCTCTATGATCGAGCGCCGGAGCGGCCAGATCATCAACGTCTCTTCCATCGCCGGGAGAAACGGCGGCGCGCTCGGCTCCATTCACTATTCGACGGCCAAAGGCGGGCTGATTACGATGACGAAGGGGTTAGCCAAAGAGCTTGCGCCCTATGGCGTGCGCGTCAACGCCGTTTCGCCCGGCGTGATAGACACGCCCTATCACGAACAGTTTTCGACGCCGGAAGCGATGCGCGCCTACGTCACAGGCATTCCGCTGGCCCGCGTCGGCAACGCCGAAGAGGTCGCTAAAGTCATAGTCTTTCTGGCGTCGGACGCAGCCAGCTACCTCTGCGGCGAGACCATAGAGATCAACGGCGGCATGATGATGCTTTAGGAACTTCAAAGCGAGGAAAGGAATTAACCGCGATGGACAGGATTGTCAGGATAAAAGCAGAAATCATGCTCTTTCTTTTTATCCTGTTCATGCTGTCCATCCCTGTCAAATGTGTTGTCGCGCAGGATGCGAGCGAGGCGCTGGGCCCCAGGGATGCGCCAGCGGACGCTTCATGGAAGAAGGGGCCGCATCCTTTGGCGAAGTTGATGAGGGAGCGCAACTCCGCGCTCAAGTCGGAGCTGCGCGGCCGTCACCCGCGCGTCTACGTGACGGACGAGGAGCTTGAAGGGCTGCGCGAGCGGGCGCGCACGACGCACAGAGAAGTCTGGCAGCAAGTGCTCGTGGGTCTTCGCGCCTTGAAGAAAGAGCCGCCCCCCGCGCCTGCGCAGGAGCGGCGGGCCCAGAACGAGGTCGGCATCGGTATCGCCGAAGCGGCGCTCGCCTACAAGATCGAGCGTGATCCGAAATACCTGGCCGCCGCGCGGCGTTACATGGAGGCCGCCCTCTCTTATCCGGTCTGGGGCTACACCTACAACAAGCCGAACGTAGACCTGGCCGCCGGCCACCTGCTCTACGGCATGGGCTGGGGCTACGACCTGCTCTACAGTGATTTGACCGAAGCAGAGCGCGCCCGCTATCGAGAGAAGATTGCGCGTCAGGCGCGCCTGCTCGCAGACTATTACAAGCCAAAGGCTGGGCGCACCTACTCCTACAGCCAGAACCACGTCTTTATTCCGATGGCGGGTTTGGGCGTCGCGGCCTACGCCCTTTACGACGAAGTGCCGGACGCGCCCGAGTGGGCCCAGTTGGCGCGCGCCGTCTACGACCGTGTGCTGGCGACTTATTCCACGGACGGCTATTACTACGAGGGGTTCGAGTACTGGATTTTCTCTACGCCGTGGCTGGTTCATTACCTGGACGCGCACTCGCACGCGACGGGCGAAGACCTGTACGACCGCGCGGGCTTTCGCGAGATGTACAAGTACGTCGCGCATTCGATGTTGCCGGGCGGGCGTTACGTCTTCGACTTCGGAGACATTTTCGAGGGCCCGCTGACACGCGCCGGGCGCGGAGAGGAATACCCGCGCACGCACCCGCAGGGGCGCTTTCATACCAACTACAACATCCTCTACCGGCTGGCCGCGCGCTTCCGCAGCGGCGAGGCGCAGGGCGTGGCCGAGTGGCTCAAGGGGCTGGGCCAAGTCAACGCAGAGGACTACTGGTCTCTGTTCTGGTACGACCCCACAGTGAAGCCTGTGCCCATAGAGCGGCAGCAGCGCTGGCATTATTTCTCCGATCACGAAGTCGTCTACTGGCGAAGCGATTGGACTGAGCAGGCCACGGCCTTCGCTTTCAAAGCGGGCCCACCCGAAGGGCATCACACCCTGGCCCTCTTGCGAGCGTTGCCCGATTGGCATCTCTCTTCGGGCCACGCTCACCCGGATGCCAATAGCTTCATCATCTATGCGAACGGGAAATACCTGACGGGCGACTCGGGCTACGCGGGCGTGCCCCTAACGGCGCATCACAACTCTGTGCTCGTGGACGGGCAGGGCCAGGCGCGCGAGGGCAAAGGGCACGATGCCTTTGACGGCGTGCCTTACGAGCAGTTGAATCGCATCAGGCTGACGCAGGTGGAGCTAAGCGACAGGGACGTGCTCGTTCGCGGAGAGGCGGCCGCAGCCTATGAGAGCGCGCTCGGTTTGAAGCGATTTTCGCGGAGCTTGAAGTTCAATGCTCAGGACGGATTCGTCATTACCGATGAGCTTGAGGCCACAGAGCCGAGACGTTTCACAGCTTTGCTCCATGCCGACGAAAGCGTAACGCAGGTGGGGCTCGGCCGCTTTCGTATAGACGCGGGCAGCGCGAAGCTTTATGTCCGCCTCCTGGAGCCCGAACGGGCGGAAACCCGCATAGAGGAGAACGTGCTGACAGCGCCCGGCCTTCCGGGCTCCGTCGATAAAGGCGAAAGACAGGTGCGCGGCCAGCGCCTGGCGCTCTCCACTCCCTCGCCGGCGAGGACGGCGCGTTTCGTCATGCGCCTCTCGCTCAAACCGGCCCCGTAAATGGCGACCTCACGCCGCCCGGTTTTTGATCTGCCGCCACTTTGGTTAAGATGTCCCTGGCAGCAGTCAGGAAAAAGAGCCGGGAGGCATCTTTATGGTCAGAACTCTCTCCACTATGCTTGAGCTGGGCACAGAGGCTCCGGACTTTCAACTGCCCGACGTGAGGACGGGCCGCAGCGTCTCGCTCAGGACGTTTGACGACAAGAAGGCACTGCTTGTGATGTTCATCTGCCGCCATTGCCCTTACGTCAAGCATGTGCAGGAGGAGCTGGCGCGCTTGGGCCGCGATTACCGGGACAAGGATGTAGGCATTGTCGCCATCAGCTCGAACGACGCGGCCGAGCACCCGGAGGACGCGCCCGCAAGCCTCAAAGAGATGGCCGAAGAACTGGGCTTCGTCTTTCCCTACTGCCACGACGAGAGCCAGGCTGTGGCGAAAGCCTACACGGCGGCCTGCACGCCCGATTTCTTCCTGTTCGACCGGGAGCGGCGTCTGGTCTATCGCGGGCAGTTGGACGACAGTCGCCCGCAGAGCGGCAAGCCTGTCACGGGTCGCGACCTTCGCGCGGCCATCAATAGTGTGCTGGCCGATGAGCCGGTCAAGCTGGAGCAGATGCCGAGCCTCGGCTGTAATATCAAGTGGAAGGCCGGTAACGAGCCCGAGTACTTCGGGGCCCGGTGAAGGGCTTGGGAAAGGCTTGGCCCAAAGCGGCCGGAAGACGTAAACTCACTCTGAAGGGGCCACGCCCCGGTAGCTGGTCTGTCATAAAGCCCAAGTAGAAAATAATCCTCTGAAAGCAGCGTGCCGATGGATCACCTCGTGCAGCTTTTATTCGGGCATGAGCGGGCCGTTTTCACTAACGGTCAATTCAGCCTCTCCTCACGCCCGCATCCCTTCTGGCTAGTCGCCTGCGCCCTCCTGTTCGGCCTGCTTATATACTTCGTCTACGTGCGGCCGCGCATGCGACTGGCGCGGCCCGTGCTGTGGGGCCTGGTGGCGCTGCGCACGGCGCTCTTCGCGCTGCTCGTCCTTATGCTGCTCAGGCCCGTCATCGTCGTCCCCTCTGTGATACCGCGCAGCAGCTTTGTCGCCCTCCTGGCAGACGACTCGCGCAGCATGCAGCTCGTGGACGCTGGCGGCGGCCAAAGCCGTCTCGAAGCGATGAAGAGCAAGCTGCTCTCGCCCGATGGCTCTTTCCTCGCGCGCTTGCAAGAGAGGTTCAAGACAGACCTCTACGGTTTTTCGAGCGAGCTGTCGAAGATCAGGCAGGGCGACGAGTTGTACGGCGAGGGCACGGCGAGTGATCCGGGCGGAGCTATTCAGGAGGCCGTCCGCCGCTCGACGGGCATTCCGCTCTCGGCCATAGTCCTTGTGTCTGACGGCTCGGCGAACGTGACGCGCGATCTGGCGGCGGAGCTGCGGGAGCTGCGCGCGCGCAACCTGCCCGTCTACACCGTCGGGGTGGGCAGCACGGACAGCTTTCGAGACGCCGAGCTGGTGCGCGTCAATGCTCCGCGCCGCGTGCTCGTCGGCTCAAGCGCAGAGGTCTCAGCTCTGGTGCGTCTGCCGGGTTACGGCGCGACCAAAGTGCTGATCGCGATGAGCGAAGACGGCCGCGCGCTCAAGACCGAAGAGTTCGCGCTGCGCGGCGACGAGACGGAGGCCGTCACGCTTGAGATAGTTCCGACCGCGCCGGGCTGGCATCGCTACACGTTCGAGGTGGCGGCGCTGGACGGCGAATTGACGCTCGATAATAACCGGCAGGAGGCGCTCATCGAGGTCGTCGAAGGGCCGCTCAAGGTGCTCTACATGGAGGGCGAACCGCGCTGGGAGCACGGCAAGCTGCGCGCGGCGCTCTCGCGCAACGAGAAGAACGTGACGCTCGTCTCCATCCTGCGCTCGGGCGAGAACAAGTTCTATCGTCAGGGCGTGACGGGCGAAGGCGAGCTGGTCGGTGGTTTTCCGCAGACAGAGGAAGAGCTGTTCGCCTACCAGGGCCTCGTGTTGGGAAGCGTCGAGGCAGGCTTTTTCAGCGCCGAGCAGCTCCGGAACATAGAAGCTTTCGTCGCGCGTCGCGGCGGCGGCCTGCTCGCGCTCGGAGGCCGCAACGCCTTCGACGCAGGACGCTATGCAGGCACGCCCCTGGCAGACCTGCTTCCGCTCTCTTTGACGGGTGGGCCCACGCAGGCTGCCCAGGCTACGGATCGAAGCGCGCCCGTCTTCAAAGCTGTCCTGACCATGCGCGGGCAATCGCACCCCGTCACGCGCCTTAGTGAAGACCGCGCGCTGAGCCAGAAAATCTGGAATGACCTGCCGCCGGTCTCCGTGCCGGAGGTGCTTCAGAATGTGAAGCCGGGCGCTCTGGTGCTCCTGGAAGCGCGAAGGGCTGCGGGCGGGCAAACGGCTTCCGTTTCCGTCCCCTTGCTCGCGCAGCAGCGTTACGGGCGCGGGCAGACGCTCGCGCTGACTGCCTCGGACACCTGGCGCTGGCAGATGAAGATGGACTCGAAAAGCAACGCGCATGAAACCTTCTGGCGTCAGATATTACGTTACCTCGTGAGCAGCGCACCCGATCAATGGGAGGTCTCGGCCGAACGCGACGTTTATGACCTGAACGAACGGGTGCGCATCGTCGCCGCGATCAGGGATAAAAAATTCAACCCTGTGAGCGATGCGCGGGCGGGCGTGCGCGTCACCAAGCCTTCCGGCGCAAGCGTCGAGATACCGCTCAGGTTCACTGCGCGCGACGATGCGCACCTGTACACGGGCGAGTTCAGGACGGACGAGCTGGGCGGCCATCGCTTAGAGCTGAGCGGCGTCGCCCCGGCCCTGGGCCAGGTGACGGCGCAGTCCGAGTTCCTCGTCGCAGAGCTTAACCGAGAGTTCCACGACACCGCACAGAACGTAGATTTGCTCCGGCGTATAGCTGCGGAGACGGGCGGCAAGTATTACACGCTCGATGAGGTCGGGTCGCTCGTCGGCGACCTGACCTACAGGAAGACCGATAACTCCGAGCGCGTGACCAAAGACCTCTGGGATATGCCGGTCAATTTTCTGCTGCTCGTCGCTTTGCTGAGCGGCGAATGGTTCCTGCGCAAGCGCGAAGGGCTGGCCTGAAGAGGAGCCCTAAACTTTTTACATCTCGGCTATCAACATCTGGCTCCCGTGGGAGCTATATTTTACGGAAGGGTCGAGTCTAAAAGCGACGAGGAAGATGGTGCGCCGATTTATCGCTCTACTGATCTGGGGTTGCTTGACGGTCGGGAGCATCTGTGCCCAGACGAGCGGAGGCCAGGGGCCGCAGCACAACTCTCTCTCGGCGACGCCCGGCGCTGCTGCTGCCCCACAGCCCAGCCGCCCGCCCGCCGACCCGCACAAGTTCGCCCTCATCATCAGCGGCGCGAGCGGCGAAGAGGCTTACGCTAAACAGTTCGCGCAGTGGACTGAGGGCCTGCGTCGTGCGCTGACTGAAAGGCTCGGCTTCGGCCAAGAGCGCGTCAAGATTCTGGCCGAGCAAGCGACCGAAGGCGGGGCCGGGCGCTCCACTGCCGTCGAGGTGACGCGCGCCTTAGAGGCTTTGCGCCTGAGCGCAAGCCCCAACAGCACAGTCTTCATCTTCCTGATCGGGCACGGCACGTTCGACGGGAAAGAGGCCAAGTTCAACCTGGTGGGCCCAGACCTTCCCGTCGCGGCCTACAACAATCTCCTGAAGTCGCTCCCGGCCGAGCGCATAGTGATCTTCAACATGGCGAGCGCGAGCGGCGAATTCGTCAAGCCGCTTGCTGCACGCGGCCGAGTCATCATCACAGCCACGCGCAGCGGCCAGGAGCAGAACGCCACGCGCTTCGCCGAACACTTCATCGCAGCCCTTACCGAGCGCGAGGCCGATACAGATCAGAACGGGCGCATCTCCATCCTTGAGGCTTTCAATTACGCGACTCTTCAGACCGCAGGCTACTACAAGCGCGCGGGGCGGCTGGCGACCGAGCACGCGCTCCTGGAAGACAACGGCGACGGCGTGGGCCATCAGGCGGCGGAAGGGGGCGACGGGGCTGTGGCGCGCGTGACCTATCTGGATTCGCTCTCCGTCGAGCAGGCCGCCGCCAACGCGCATACTCTCAAACTGCTGCGCGAGCGCACGCGACTGGACGAAGAGATTGCGCAGCTCAAGGCGCGCAAGGCTGAGATGCCGAGCGTGGAATACGAGGCGGCGCTGGAGCGTATGTTGATCGAGCTGGCGAAGGTGAGCCGCGACATCAGAAAGGCCGGGCAATGAGCTTTGATCTAAGGAAACGACAGAGTCCGCTCTCGCTCAGGCCCGCCTGCGTTGCCTGCGCCGCGTTGCTTGTTGCGTGCGTTCTGCTTTTGACGGTCGGGCCCAAAGCCGTGGGCCAATCACAGAAGGCCGAGACGCCCGGCCTCGCAGAGCTGAAGAAGGGCGAGTACGAGCGGGCCTTTCAGCTTCTCAGCTCGCACCTCGCAGCGAACCCTTCCGACGCCGAAGCCCAAAGGCTCCTGCTCAGAGCGCAGCTTGAGACCGGGCGCTACACGGAGGCGGAAGCGGCTGCGAGAAAGTTTTTGGAGAAGAATCCGGCGGCCGGAGGCGTGAGACGCCAGCTTGGGGAAGCCCTGGCCGCGACCGGAAGATACGAGGAGGCTGCGAAAGAGTTCGAGCGCGCCGCGACGGATGCGGCGGCCGCTGGGCTAGCGCCGGCAGAACGTTTAGAGAGTCAGTTGCGCCGCGCCGAAATGCTCTCGCTCGTGGGCCAGGAGGAGAAGGCGCGGGAGATATTCCAGTCCTTCGTCACTTATTACAACACTGCCGAGCCTGAGAGCGCGGCGGAATTGACCGTCGTGGCGCGCGCCCTCGCGCATCTTGAGCGGTACAAGGACGCGAGCGATCTCTTCATGGCAGCCATCCGTGCAGACCCCGCTTTCATCGAAGCGCACCTGGGCGGGGGCGAGCTGTTCACCGAAAAATATAGTTACGCCGAGGCCGCAGAGTTCTTTGAGGACGCGCTCAAGATCAACCCGAACAACGCCCGCGCCCACCTGGGCGTTGCCGCCAACAAAAGCCTCGAAGGCGGAGCCGAGATGATTCGGTCGCTCGCCCGCGCGCTTGAGATCAATCCGAACCTGGGCGAGGCACGCTCGCTGCGTGCGCGCGTGGAGCTGGAAGCGGGCAATTACGAAGCGGCGGCCGCAGAGATAGAGAAGGCCCTCAAGACAAACCCGCGCTCGCTCGAAGCACACGCCCTGCGCGCGGCGCTGCTTTATCTGCAAGACCGCGATTTCGAGCCGGAGGCTGTGAGTGCGCTCGCCATCAATCCGCGCTACGGCGAACTCTACGATACGCTTTCGCATTTCGCTGCGATCACGCGGCGCACAGGCCAGGCGGCGCAGTTCGCCCGTCGCGCCCTACAGCTTTCGCCTCGCCTGTGGCGCGCGCATTTGAGCCTCGGGATAGCGCTCCTGCGCCTGGGCCGGATGGAGGAGGGACGCGCCGAGGTCGAAGCGTCCTTCAAGGGCGACCCCTTCAACGTGTGGGCCAAGAACACGCTCGACCTCCTGGATTCCATGCGCGAGTATCGCGAGACGAGGCGCGGGCCCTTCCTCATCCGTGCGGCGGCCACAGAGAGCGAGGTGCTCGCCGCTTACGCCTCAGATCTGCTCGAAGAAGCTTCGACAAAGCTGACGACGAAATACCGCTTCACGCCGCAAGGGCCGATCACGGTCGAGCTGTTTCCGAATCACGAAGACTTCGCCGTGCGCGCCCTGGGCCTGCCGGGCTTGGGCGCTCTCGGCGTCTGCTTCGGCCAGGTGATCGCACAGGATTCGCCGTCTGCACGCCCCGAAGCTCAATTCAACTGGGGCAGCACGCTCTGGCACGAATACACGCACGTCATCACTTTGCAGATGACTGAGTATCGCATCCCGCGCTGGTTCTCGGAGGGGCTTTCGGTTTACGAAGAGCGGCGCGCGCGTGCCGGCTGGGGAGACGATTGGAACGCAGGGCTGCTGCGCGCGCTCGCCGAGGGGCGCTGGTTCAAGATAGCAGACCTGGACGCTGCCTTCATGCGTCCGCGACGGGCGGAAGATGTCTCGCTCGCCTACTTCCAGGCGTCGCAGGTCGCAGAGTTCATCACAGATCGCTACGGCTTCGACGCTATCTTACGGATGCTCGCGCTCTATCGTGATAAGGCGCGCACCGGGGAAGTGCTGCGCCAGGCTTTGAAGCTGACGGAAGCTGAGTTCGACCGCGCCTTCATGGAGTACGTCGAGGGCAAGGCGCGACTGTGGCAGCAAGCTCTGGGGCAGCAGCCTTTGGGGCAGCAAGCTCCGGGGCGGCAGGTTTTGGGCGCGACTGACGGCGCGCTCTCCGCGCAGATGACGAAAGAGATGGTGTTGGAGATGCTGCGCACGCAGGATACTTTTCCGCTCAACCTGCGCGCGGGCGCTCTCTACCAGGCCGAGGGCGATCTGAAAACGGCCGCGCGCCATTTCAAACGCGCCGCAGACCTCTTCCCTTACTACACGGGCCCGGGCAATGCTTACGAATCCTTAGCCGACATCTTCGAGAAGGAGGGCGACACTGCCGCAGCCGCGCTCGCACTAGAGCTGCTCGTCCATCTGGACGAGAATAATCTGGCGGCGCTCCGGCGGTTGGCCCAACTGCGCTTGAAGCAGGGCGACCGTGAGCGCGCTCTTGAAGCCTTGCGCCTGAGCTTCTACATCAGCCCTTTCGACTCGGGCGCTCACGCGCAGGCGGGCGAGCTGATGCTCGGGCAGGGAGACGCTACAAGCGCGCTCAGGGAGTTTCAGGCGGCGCTCGCTTTGCAGCCGCCGAATCAGGCCGAGGCAAACTACAACGTGGCGCGTGCCTACTACGCGCTGGGGCGGACGCCGGATGCCAAGCGGGCAGTGCTGCGCGCTTTGGAAGACGCGCCGAGCTACGAGCAGGCGCAAGAGCTGCTGCTGAAAATAGTGGGGCAGTAAAGCATTGGGGCCGCGAAATCTTTGGTGGAGAGCATATGGCTGTTGAGACGACTGTGATACGTGACGAGGAATTGCTGGCGCGGCTGGCGACGGCGCGCACGCGCCTGCTCGGCGAGATTCGCAAGGCTATCAGAGGGCAGGATGACGTGATCGAGCAGGTCTTGCTCTGTCTCTTCGTCGGCGGCCATTCGATCATCACGGGCGTCCCCGGCCTCGCCAAGACCCTGCTCGTACGCACCATAGCTTCCGTCTTAGACCTCTCCTTCAAGCGCATACAGTTCACGCCCGACCTGATGCCCGCAGACATCACCGGCACGGAGATCATCGAAGAAGACCGCGCGACTGGACGCCGCGCGATGGAGTTCATCCGTGGGCCCATCTTCGCCAACATAGTTCTTGCGGACGAGATCAACCGCACGCCGCCGAAGACGCAGGCGGCGCTGCTGGAAGCCATGCAGGAGGGCCGCGTCACAGTGCAGGGCGTCTCTTACGACCTGCCGCGCCCCTTTCACGTGCTCGCCACGCAGAACCCGATTGAGATGGAGGGCACTTACCCTTTGCCAGAGGCTCAGCTCGACCGCTTCATGTTCCAGATCAGGATCGGCTATCTGCCGGAAGAGGACGAGGTGGAAGTCGTCAAGCAGACCACTTCGCCGCAGGACTATCGCTTCGAGCAACTGATGTCGGCCGAAGAGATCATAGCCTTCCAGCACCTTGTCCGTCAGGTTCCGGCCTCCGACACCGTGACGCGCTACGCCGTGCGATTGGTCGGCGCAAGCCGTCCGGGCACGACGGCCGCGCCCGACTTCATTAATCGCTGGGTGACCTGGGGAGCATCGCTTCGCGCCTCGCAATTCCTGATCCTCGGCGGCAAGGCGCGCGCCATCCTGCACGGCCGCTACAACGTCTCGTGCGAAGACATACGCGCAGTCGCCCCGGCAGTCCTGCGCCATCGCATCCTGCTCAACTTCCAGGCCGAGGCCGAAAAGACAGACTCCGATCAGGTCATCAGCCGCTTGATCGAAACAGTGGCGGAGCCTAAGTCCGGGCTCTGAGGTTTTAAGAGTCATGTGGTGGAGACTGGGGAAAAAAAGTTCCAGGGAGAAGGCCGCCGAGAGTGAAGCGACGGGCGCTGCCGTGGCGGCGGCGTCGCCCGTCTCGACGCGCTTTCTTGAGCCCGAAGTGCTGGCACGCATCGGGTCGCTTGAGCTGCTGGCGCGCGCCGTGGTCGAAGGCTTCATCTCGGGCCTTCATCGCTCGCCGTTCACCGGATTCTCCACTGAGTTCACGGAATACCGGCAGTACAATCCGGGCGACGACCTGCGTTATCTGGACTGGCGTCTGCTGGGGCGCACAGACCGCTACTTCATCAAGAAGTATCGCGCCGACACCAACACGCAATGTCATATCCTGCTCGATACGAGCGCCTCTATGGGTTACAGGAGCGAGCGTGCGGCCGTCACCAAGTTGCAGTACGGGCAGTTCCTTGCCGCCGCGCTCGCGCACCTCGCCGCGAGACAACAGGACGCAGTTGGCCTGATCGGCTTCGGCGAGCGAGTACACACGCACGTCCCCGCGCTCAATCGCACGGGCCACATGCGAACCGTCTACGGGCAGCTTGCGGGGATGGAAGCGGGCGGCGAGACGCGCCTCTCGGAATCGCTGCACGAGACGGCCGAGCGCCTGACGCGACGCGCCCTGCTGATTTTGATCTCTGACTTCTACGACGAGCCCGAGCGGCTCAGGAATGCATTTCAGCACCTACGCTTCAAGGGGCACGATCTCATTGCCTTTCAAGTGCTGGACGCCGAGGAGGTCTCGTTCTCGTTCGCGGACTCGGTGCTCCTGCTGGAAGACGCCGAGACCAGCGTGCAGATGCCCGTGCTGCCCGATGTGATCGCGGGCGGCTATCGAGAGGCTGTGCGCAAGCACATAGAGAAGCTGCGCGAGTGCGCCAGCGCGAACCATTTCGATTACGAGTTGATTACGACGGACAAGGCGCTGGACTTCGCGCTCTTCTCCTTCCTGTCCAGGCGCGCGGGAAAACGATAGCTCACCGAGGCTTCACGGGGATGTCATTCCTGAGTCCATTCTTTCTGCTGGGTCTGGCGGCGTTGGCCGCTCCGGTGCTGGTGCATCTGGTGCGGCGCACGCGCGCGCGCCGCGTACAGTTCCCCGCGCTCCTGTTCGTGCGACAGATACCACAGCGCACGATCAGGCGCAGAACCTTGCACAACCTGCTGCTGATGCTCTTGCGCTGCCTAGCGGTGCTGCTCATAGTCTTTGCCTTCACGCGCCCCTTCTTCACGGGGAGCCGCGCGACGGCCGAAACAGGCGCAGCGCCCGCCACCTTGATTCTCATAGACTCGTCGCTCAGCATGCGCCGCGCAGATCACTTCGCGGAGGCGAAGCGGCGCGCCGAGGCGATCACCGGCACTGCCTCTCCGGAAGAGCGTTTCGCGCTCATCAGTTTCGGCAAACGCTACGACATCCTGAGCCGCTTCACGACGGACAGGGCGCGCGTATTGACGGCGCTCGCCTCTCTGAGCGCCGGAGTCGAGGGGACTGATTACGAGCAGGCTTTGCGCGGGGCCGAATCTCTCTTCGCGGAGCTGAAGACCCGTGGACAGAAGCGCATCATCCTGATTTCCGACTTCCAGGCCGGAGGGTGGGCCCAGGCGAACCAGAGTTTCAAGCTGAGAAGCGACGTGCGATTGATCCCCATTGATGTCGGAGACGCCTCGACTGCGGAGAACCTCTCGGTCGTAAACGTGGAGGCGCGCGCCGTTCTCTACGGTCAGAAGTACACGGACAAGCTGGCCGTCCATGTCAGCAACTTCGGCGACGAGGCGCGCGAGCATCTTCAGCTAGACCTGAAGATCAACGACCAGACGGTCGAGCGGCGAGAGCTGAGCCTCTCGGCGCGCGACCGAACGGTAGTCGAGTTCTCAGGCTTCAACCTGGCCGAAGGGACTAACCGTTGCGTCGTGACGCTCGGCTCCGCAGATGATTTCGCCTACGACAATCAATTCTATTTCACGCTGCGGCGCGAAGCTCCGGCCCGTGCACTGATCGTCGAGCGGGCCGTGCGCGGGCGCAGCGAAAGCTTCTACCTGCAAAACGCCCTGGCGACGGGCGACGCGCTGCCCTTCTCGTTCTCGGTCAAGAGCGCGGGCGCGGTCAACCCGGCAGACCTTTCCTCTTATGCGCTCATTATCCTGAACGACACGGGCGCTCTGACGGCGATGCTCGCCGAGAGTCTCAATGCGTACGTCGAGCAGGGCGGCCATCTGGTCATAGCCGCCGGGCCGCACAGCGATGCCGCCAGCTTCAACCAGGCGTTTCAAAAGATCGCACCGGCCGTCTTGCGCGCTCCCGCGCAGCTTGAGCGCGGCGAGAGCCTGGCGATTACGGATGCTAAGATGGAGCACCCCATCTTTGAGACCTTCCAGGGCGGCGCTCGTCTGACGGGCGCGCGCTTCTACGGCTACGTGCGCGCCGAGCCGCTTGAGGGCGGTGCTGTCCTCGCACGCTTAGAGGACGGGAGCCCTCTGCTCCTGGAGCGGGGAGCCGGCGCGAGCGGGGGCCGCGTCCTGCTCTTCCTGACTTCCCTCGATACGGGTTGGACAGACCTCCCCTTGACGCCCCTCTACCTGCCGCTCGTGCAGCAGATGGTTCGTTACCTGGGCCAACGCGAAGAGAGGGTCGCGTGGCATCCATTGGGCCAAACCTTCCGCGTCGAGAAAGCGAAGGACTCAGCGCCCCCGGCTGTGGACACGCCATCGGGAGCGCGCCTGACGGAGCAAAGCCTGACGCCCGACGGCGACTTGCTGGTGACGGGGCGCGAGCCGGGCTTCTATCGCCTGCGCTACGACGTGGGCCCACAGTTCGCCGCCGTCAACGTGGACGGCAGCGAAGGTGACTTCGCGAAGCTGAATATGGACGAGTTCCTGAGCAGCATGACGGGCGGAAGCGGCGCTTCGGACGCGGCGACGGCAAACGATAGGTTGAGCGACGAAGAGGTCGAGGCGCGACAGCGCGTCTGGTGGCCGCTCCTGCTCCTGGCGCTCATGCTGCTCATCACCGAAGCCCTCGTCGCGCGCCGGACGAAGATAGTGAAGATGATCGGATGAACAGGCAAGGCGATCAACTCGGTGGACTGCTGCGCAGTGTGCGTGGGCGAAGGCGCGTGTTGCTCGTGCTGCGCGGCGCGGCCGTGTGCCTGTGTGTCGGGGCCTTGAGCCTGTTGTTGATGGGGTGGGCGGCGCATCGTTACAGGCAGAGCGAGGCTGCGGTCGTGGCCTTGCGCTTCGGCGCGCTCGCAGTCTTTCTCGCGACCGCTTATCTCTCGCTCTTGCGGCCGCTCCTCAAGCGCATCGGCGACGCGCGGCTGGCGAGGTTGATAGAGGAACGGACGCCCGGCGCGAGCGACCGCCTGGTGACGGCCGTAGAGTTCGCGGACGGCGGGCAGGAGCGAGGCGCATCGGCTGCCATCCTCAACCGTCTCGCGGCCGATGCCGATCAGGTGGCGGCGACCATTAGGCCGGAGGAAGTGATCGGTCGCCGTCCGCTGGTCGGCTACGGGTTGGCCTGCGCCGGCTGCTTGTTGCTCTTCGCAGCGGTCTTGAGGTTTGGGCCGGGCTCGATCTCGCAAGGCGTGGCCCAACTCGTCACGCCGTCGAGCCTGGCCTCTTCAAACAACACGCTGCGCATACAGGTCAAGCCGGGCACGGCCCGCGTGCCGAAGGGGTCGGATCAGGAGATCACGGCGACGCTCTCAGGCTTCGACTCTCAGCAGGTGACAATCTTTTCTCGCCCCGTGGGCCCAAAGGGAGAGGGCGGCGGCGCTTCGGAGTGGCAGGCCCAAGCGATGGAGCCGGGCAAGGAGCTTCAGCGTTTCCAGTTCTCCATCTTCAACATTCAGGAGTCGGTCGAGTACTACGTCGAAGCCGGCCAGGTTCGCACGGAAGTTTTTCGGTTGGATGTCGTAGACCTGCCGTTCGTCAAACAGCTAGACCTGCTCTTAAATTTCCCCGCCTACACGCGCATCAGTGCCAAGACGATTGAGGACGGCGGCGACATTGCCGCGCTGAAAGGGACGGTGGCGACCGTCACGGCCAGGCTGACGGGCAAAGCGCGTGCGGCGCGCCTCGTTCTAGCCGACGGTCGCAAAGTAGAGATGCGCGCCGAGGGCCAGGGCTTCGTAGGCTCTCTGACCGTCACGGCCGACACCAGCTACTACGTAGAGCTTGTGAGCATGGACGGCGAAGCCTATCGCGGCTCGAACGAGTACGACATCAGCGTGCTCGAAGACGCTCCGCCCACCATCGCTTTCGAGCGACCGGGGCGCGATACGAAAGCCACCAACCTCGAAGAGGTCTTCACGCAGGCCCGCGCCGAAGATGATTACGGCGTCTCCTCCGTAGAGATGTTCTTTTCGGTCAACGGCGGCCAGGAGCAGAAGATCAATCTACAGGAGTTCGGCCGCGACGCTCAGCGCAGCCTGACGGCCGCACACACCTTCTTCCTCGAAGAGCTGAAGCTCAAGCCCGGTGACTTTATCTCTTATTACGCCCGCGCGCGCGACGCCTCGAACGAGACGACGAGCGACATCTACTTCATCGAGATCAAGCCGTTCGAGATGCAGTACAAGCAGTCGCAACAGGGCGGCGGTGGAGGTAGTGGCGGAGGCGAAGATCAGAACGCCCTGACCCGCCGGCAGAAGGAGTTGATCGCCGCCACGCATCGCCTGACGCGCGAGGGCAGCCGCTACGCGCCGCAGGAGCGGGCCGACGCCTACGAGACGGTCGCGGCCGGACAGGAGAAGCTGCGCACGGACACCCTTGAGTTCCTTGATCGTTTGGGCCGAAGGTTGGGCCAACAATTAGAGGGAGCGGAATCTCTGGCGCGTATGGCCGAGCATCTTCGCCAGGCTGCGCGCGAGATGGAGGGCGCGCCGCCGCCTCTCAGAAAGCAACTGGGCCGCGACGCGCTTCCCGCCGAACAGCGTGCCCTTCAACAACTGCTCTCGGCCGACGCCATCTTCCGCGAGCTGCAAGTCGCCTTCGGCAACCAGCAGGGCGGAGCCGGGGGCGGCGAGCGCGAGTCGCGCGAGCTGACAGACCTCTTCGAGCTTGAGCTGGACAAGATGAAGAACCAGTACGAGACCTTGCAGCGCGAGCAGCGAGCCGAGCGCCAGCGCGGAAAGAGCGAGGCCGAACGCAAGCTGGAAGAGTTGGCCCGCCGCCAGCAGAAAGCCCTCGAAGGACAGCGCCGCCAGCAGGCCCAGGCGCGCAATAGTAGTAGTGGTGGCGGCAGCAGCAGTAGCGGCGGCAACCAGCGGCAGCAGCAAGAGCTGATCGAAGAGACGCGCCGCACGGCGCGCGAGCTTGAGCGACTTTCGCGCGAGCGGCGCGATGCGCAGTTGCAGGAGCTGAGCCGCCAGCTCAACCAGGCCGCCAACGAGATGCAGCAGTCGCAAGCCTCTTCGCAGAGCAACAGCAGCGAGTCAATCGCCGAAGGGCAGCGCGCGCTTGAGCGCCTCGAACAGGCTCGCCGCTCTCTGCAACAGGGCGGGGGAAGTGCGGGTCGCCAGCAGGAGATCACAGAGCTTAGACGCCGCGCCGCCGAAGCAGCCGCACGCCAGCGCGAGATAGCGAAGGACGTGGAGAGCTTGGCGCGTCGCGGCGCACAAAGCTCTCAGGGCTCTGCGGGCTCGCAGGATCAGGCGACCCGTAGCGCCAGGCAGCGACTCGGCGAACGTAAAGGCGCGCTGGCCGATGCTGTCAGCAACCTGGAACAGGACATGGAGCAACAGGCGCGCGCGCTCGGCGCAAGCGACGGACGGGCTGCTCGCCAGTTGAGCGAAGCCGCAAGCTCTCTGCGGCGCGACCGCGTGGCCGAGCGCATACGTGAAGGCCAGAGGGAAGTGGAAAACGGCCGGATGGAACAGGCGCGCGCAGGCGAGCGCTCGATTGAGCGGAGCCTGAACGAGTTGTCCGAACGCTTGCAAGCCGCCGAACAGAACGCGGGCCGGAGCGCAGGCGGCTCCAACGGTGAAGAGACGCTTGAGCGGACGCGACGGCTGGCCGACAGCCTCGAATCACTGCGCCGCCGCATGGACGAGCAGGGCAGACGCCGCGAGGCGCGCGCGGAAAGAGGAGAGCAGCCGGGCAGGCAATCAGGAGAACAGTCAGGAGAGCAGGGCTCGTCCTCTTCGGGGCAGCAGCAGAGCGCCGAGCAGCGAGACGGAGGGGGCGCTGAGGGCGATGCTCGGCAGTTGGGCTCGGAGCTGCGCCAGCGCTTGAGCGACGCGGCAGACCTGCGCCGCGCTTGGGGCGCGTCGGGCGGCGTGCAACTGGACAGGGCCATAGAAGAGCTGCGGCGCATGGCCGACGGCTCTATGCGGGGCGATGCGCAGACGGCCGCGTCGCTCAAGTCGCAGGTCATTGACCCCTTGCGCCAGCTTGAGCTTGAGCTGAGCCGCCGCCTGCGTGAACAGGCCGGGCGCACTAACCTGCGGCTGGGCGACGAGGGCTCTGCTCCTGAGCGTTACCGGCGCTCGGTCGAGGAATATTACAGACGCCTTTCGGGCGGCCGCCAGAGGTGAGCAGAAGGATGAGGCAGTCAAAGCAGCTTTCATCAAACCGATCAAAGAGGCTTCACGTGCGCGCGAGTCTGAGCCGGGCGCAGAAGAGCCTCGGTGTCAGGGCCGTCCCCGTCCTCATGCTCGTCTCGTTGTTGCTGTTGACGGCGACGGCGCAGCGACGCAGCGAGGGCTTGGGCGGAAGCGATACGAGGCAGCGCCAGGCAGATATGCAGCAAAGGCCGGCAGCCGTATCCCTGCCGCAGGCAGCCACTCGAAGACCATCTTCGACGGCTCCCACTTCGGGCGGCGAGTTCACGTTCGTCAGAGCGATCTACGATTCTCCGAATGCCTATTACGGCCGGCGACGCCTCGGCACTTGGGCCACAGATTTTCCCGAAGCCGATAACCACTTCATCACAGGGATACGCGAATGGGCCGGGACGAACCTGAACATCTCGCAGCGCCCCGAGCAGCTTGAGATCATGGATGAGCGCCTGTTCGATTACCCGATCATCTACTTCGTAGAGCCCGGCTACATGGAGCTGTCGCCGGAGCAGGCGGCGCGGCTGCGCGAGTACGTCCTACGCGGCGGCTTTCTTTTCCTGGACGATTTCTGGGGAGAAGCCGAGTGGGAGAACGTCACGGAGCAGTTGCAGAAGGCGCTGCCCGAATACGAGATCAAGGATTTACCCTTAGACCATCCGATCTTTCACTCCTACCTGGATGTCGAAGAGGTCGTGCAGGTTCCCAACATCTACAACGCGCAGATCGGCATCACTTCCGAGAAGGGCGGCATCGTCCCGCACTACATGAGCATTACGGACAAGCAGGGCCGTATGGTCGGCTTCATCGCGCGCAACTGTGATCTGGGCGACGCCTGGGAGTGGATTAACGACGCGCGCTACCCCGTAAAGTACGGCTTGGCCGCCTACAAGGTCGGCATCAACGTCGTCATCTACGCCATGAGCCACTGAGGCTCAACGCTTATAGAAGAAGGTTGACCAGGGCGACTTGGCCCCCCCGCGCCCCTCCGCATCGACGGCCCAGACGCGCCAGCGACCGGGCTGCGCTCCGATGAAGCTGAATTCGTAGCTCGTAGTCTTGATTCCCGTCGGCGGGGGATTGTTACGGCCTTGAAAGGGTATCGGCTGCTGGCACTCCTTCACCGTCGCCGGAACTGCGCGGCAGAAATCTACCTCGACGCTGTAGCTCACGGCTCCCGCAACCGGAGTCCACTCAAGCCTGGTCACGCGTGGATATTCGTACAGCTCCACGCCGTCCAGGGGCAGTAGTTGTCGAGGCGCTTCGAGCGCGGCCAAAGACTGATTCCCGTCACCCTCAGCCGCCCTTTGCAGCGAGATGTTAAGCTCGCGGGTTTCATTCGCATCTACCATCAAGGGGGCTCCCAACTCTTCGTTGCTGAACCAATCCCTGTAACCTGCGGCCGACACATGTATGGTCAAGCGCACCGCCGGGACTAGAGCTCGATACAGCCCCACAGTCTCGGGGGGCGAGTGCCGCTCGCAATGCATTGGGGCTTCGACGCGACAAATACTGACCTGCATTTGCTGAGGCGCTCTCTGCGTCTCGGCATCCTGTATGTGTACGACCAGCTTTCCGGCCTTTGGGCCAAGTTGAATATTGACGGGCGTCGGCGCTTTGTCTTCCTCCACTAAGACTTCCGTGAGGGAAGCGCCCGACGGGTTATAGAAGGAGCTATAGCTGCTCGGGTAACCGTCCGTCAGCTTCGAGGTTGCCAGAATATATCTGCCAGTCCGTTCGACGGCGATGGAAAACCCTCCGTCTTTATCCGAAGTGGCTGCGGGAAGCCTCCCCACCATCGGTTCGACCGGGAAGGCGTAGACGTTGACGCCAGCAACCGCGCTCCCTGCGGCGTCCAGAACCCGGCCCGTAATCGGAAAGGAGGCACGCTGCGTGGCCTGGGCCAATGCGGCGAGACAAAGAATCAGTGAAAGAATGGCTGCGAGCGAGCCGACCCAGATGTTCCTGCTCATAAACACCTCCCGTCAGGTCTTGCCTGTGAGGCGTTAAGGTAGCATACCCTTCGGCACAGACCAACGGTGAAGCTCTATCTTCAGCCTGCCGGCGATCACGGCCGGGTCTGTCTGGGTGAGCGCCTGCGCCTCTTCCACCGTGCCGACCTTGAAGATGAAGACCCCGCGACGTTCCCCTCCGTCCTCGAACGGCCCGGCGAGTACGAGCTTGCCGGCTTCGGCCAGCCGGTTAATGTTCGCCAGGTGTCCCTCCTGAATCTTCTTCGTCTCGTCCGTCACTTCCTTAGTCCACCTGGGCCCACGCACCAGGATGCCGAAGATGTAGTCGGATTGCGTCACGGGGAGCTGCCGTTCTTTAATGAGATTGCGCGCCGCGTACCACGAAAGCACGGAAGGCTTGAGCCACCCGGCTTTAACGGCCGGGAGGAGTTGTGCCGCAGCGCGCGCTTCCTCCGGCGACCCGGTCTTGAAGACCATGACTTCGCGCAGCTCGTCCTCGCCCCTGACTTCGCCCCAGAGCGCCACCCGGCCTTCCTTAACCAGATTCAGCACGTAAGCCTTGTGCTCTTTCCCTAAAGCCTGCGCGCGCCCCGCGTCCTTCCATTCAGGCGCACGGCTCAACAGCAGCATTTGCATCAAGCCCATGTCGTATTCCGGTTTCTGTTGAGCGCGCGCCGAGACAGCCAGAATCAGAACTACGAAGACAAAAGCGACGGTCTTGAAAGCCATACTTGTCCTCCACGAGTTCAAAGCTAAACATAGGGCCTGTTCCCTTCAGGTACGTCGTGCGGCCGGGAGAGGTTCTAAGAATTGATTCATGCTTAGCTCTTACTCTGCGGCCCCTTCACCTTTGCTCCGTCACGCGGAGTTTGATCTCGGCGTCGTTGCAGCGAATCTCCGGGACGTACATGGCGTGGCCGAGCATGGGCAGGGCGTGAAAGCTGCCGGGCGCTTCGGCACGCAGGCTGTAGCGAATCTCCCAGACGCCCTGCGCGAGGCTGTTAACAAAGAGCGCGACCTTGCGATCACGAAGCTCCTGGTAGACGTAGCTGGCGCGGCCGGTATAGCTGCCGCTCGCGCCCGTCACATCTGCTGTCGCATCCTCTGTCACGTCTTCCGATTCGTCGTCCGCGTCATCTGAAAGCGTTCGCGGTGGGAGGGCGTGACTGCGATCACCGCTGAACTTGCGCTCGACCGCGCCGGTCTTCAACTCCCTGGCCGAAAGAGATTCTCCGCTGCGGACTGCGACCGCCTCAAGCCCGGCGGGCTTGAGGTCTTCAAAGAGCAGGTATTCGTAATTGTTCTTCGCCTCGATGGTCACGACCACTTCGATGCGCTCCCCGCTTGCGACCTCTTCGCCGTTCCTGAGCGGCACGCGGTCGTACACGTAGCCCTTGAGGAGGGTGGGCCGCCCGACCAGCTTGAAATACTCGCGCCTCACGAATATCTCATTGCCCGCTGCCTTGATCGGCTCTTCCAGGCTGAAGAATCGCGCCTGCGCGGCAAAGTAGAGAGGGCTCGTGCCGCCCTTGCGGCGGATGAGGATGTCGTTTGCGCCGTCGCGGACAAGTGTGCGCGGAATGGTGAAGCTGCTCGGCGCGCTCAAGGCATCGGCGGCCGTCAGGCGTTTGCTGGTGACTGTCTGCCCGTTGACGACCAGCTCGTATTCGAGGTCTGGCTTGGCCTCGCCGCTGCGGCGCAGGTAATCGTTAAGGGCGAGCACGGTGATGCTTGTGTCTCGCGTATTGCTCCACTGCGCTCCGCGACGATTTTTGATGAGCCAGTTGGTGACGGGCTCAACGAGCTTGTTCTGCGGATCGATGGCGAGGAGCGCGCGCAAGGCGAAGGCCGTGGCCTCCACTCCGCCATCAGACCAGCGGTAATAGATTCCGTCCTCGCCCCAGTGCGCCGTGGGGATGACCGTTTGCGCCGAGCTTTGCGCGCCGCGCTGAACGACCGAGGTGTCGGGCGTGCGATCAACATGGACGCCGTTCTCAAGATTGCGAATGAGCGCCTGCGCGCGCTCTTTATCGCCGAAGTAGTGCGCGCTCAGGGCGAGCAGCGCGCGCGTGTAAGCGTTCAGCTTCTCGCGGTTGGCCCAGAGATTATTGAAAGCCTTCGTCTGAAACTCGCTCGCGTCCGTCTCTTCGTCCGGCTCCTCCTTTTCCGAAGCCTGGTAGGCCGCGAGCGCGTGCAGGAGCCAAGCCTGGCGGTCGAAGTTGTCCTCCTCTTCGACCAGCTCTTTGTCCAGGTACTCTACGGCCTGCTCCAACACGTCCTCTTTGATCTCAACGTCGGCCTTGCGGGCGAGCGACATCCCCCACACCACATAGGCCGTCATGAAATGATCCGACGCGTCCTCCTTCCACCAGCCCCAGCCGCCGTCCTCGTGCTGCATACTGTAGAGACGCTCAAGGCTCTGTTTCGTAATCTCTGCGAGCTGCTTGAGGCTGCGCTTGCCGTCGGGATGAGTGGCAACGGCGCTCGCGGGCTCGATGCCGCCGAAGACCCTGGACATCGCCGCTTCGGGCGACAGTCCGAGGTCTTTGAGTGTCTTCGCCGTGATCGCCGCGGGCAGGAAGCGGCTCATCGTCTGCTCCGTGCAGCCGTACGGATAGTCTATGAGGTAGGGCAGAGAGTCGAGCATCGTGACGGCCATGCTGGGCGTAAGCTGCACGGTCAGCTCTGTGGATTCGGGCTTTCGGGCCGCAGGGATGTTGAGGCGCACGGTCGCCTCTGCGCCGCGCAGCTTGCCTGATTTGTAGAGGAACTTCTCAATCCCGTGCTCGTAAGCGACGAAGCTGTTCTCCATCGCGTCCGAGTAACGGTCGCCGCGCGCAGTGACTTTGAGCTTGGCCGCGCCAGCGTGCTCGACCGAGACAAGCCAGTCCACGCGCGCCTCACCATTGGCTTTCACTTCGACCGCGCCGGGCGCGTGCGCGTTCAGCCTGCCGTCCACTAGACGGCCCGCGACCGTCAAGCCTTCGGCGCTCAGCTCGGGCGTCGCGCTAAGGGGCTGTTCGGTATTGTTGTTGATGACGGCCGAGACAGTGACCTGATCGCCGACGAGGAAGAAGCGCGGGGCTTGCAGGCGAACGATGAGCGGTTGCTTGGTGCGCGTCGTCGCCGAGCCCATGCCGAACTGGTTGCCCGCGCTCGCCACGCGCGCAAGCGCCTGCCAGGAGGTCAGCGAGTCCGGGTACTTGACCTTCACGCTCGCCAACCCGGCGGCGTCCGTGACCACGTCCGGCTGCCAGAACATGGTCGAGCGGAAATCGTTGCGCACCTGGACGGCCGGCTCCTGCGGTTGCTGCTGCTGCGGTACGGACTTCGCCGCAGCCCCCGGAGCCATGAGCGCCAGGTTGTCGGCTCGCCGTCCTTGCGCGCCTCTGGTAGCCACCCTGTATTCGTTGATCTCCCTGGTCGCGTCCGCCGACGTGACCGTGACGACTTCGGAGACGCCGCCGACCGCTCCTTGCAGCCCGTCGAATACCGCCTGCGGACGCCCGAAGGGAGAGTCGTCTGCGCGCACGTTTCTGCCCGCTTCTCTTTTTCTTTCCTCATCGCGCGCGTTGACCAGTTGATTGTTCGCGCCGGCGACGAGCTTGACGTAGGGCTTCTGTTGAAGCGTGCTGGCCGTCTGCACGTACTGGCCGCGCTTGGTTCCGTAATAGAACTGGCGCGGGTCTCCGGCCACGTCCTGCTGAATGTAGAAGACCGATTCGTCCACGAGCCCGAGCGCGACTTCGGCCTGCACGGGACGACCCTGTTCGTCGCGCGTCAGGATGGTCAACATGCCTTCCTCGCGTGGCTCGTACTGCTCGCGGTCTGCCTTGACTTCGACGTTGAGGAACTGGCGCGTGGGCGGCACGATGACCTGCTTGGTGTCTCCGAAGAGCTGCGTGTCGCGCACCATCGCTGCGCTCAGGAAGATGTTCGGCACATGCTTCTCTTCGATGGGCAGCTCTACGAGCTTGGCCGTGCCCGTCATGTGTATGAGGCGGTAGCTGTCGAGGTCTTCGCCTTCGACGCTGAAGAGCACGTACGCCCCTGCGGTCGGCGTGACGATCATCACGGGCGAGGTTTGCCCCACGGCGAAAGTATCGCTGTCAACGATAAGCTGTAAGCCGCCAGCAGCGTAGCCAAGCTCCGCCGTCTGGTTCGTCGCCACCCACACAACGGTCTCGGCCGTGATCTGCGAAGCGCCTTCGCGGCTGCTCCAACTGATGCGGTAATAGCCTTCGCGCGCGGGCGTGAAGCTGAACTCGGCCGTGCCCTCACTGTTGGTTCGCACGGTCTGGCTCGTCACGTCCTCGTGCTCGTAGCCGCGAAACTTCAGTCGCCACCCTCGCTCCGGCTGTGGCTCATTTGATTCCTTATAACGCCTGCGCCGCCCGGCCAGCTCTTCGCCTTTGACCTCTTTCCCTTTTGGATCAATCCAGACCTCGTACCAGTAATCGCGCGTCACCTTCACTAAGCCTTCGGCGACGACCGGCTGGTTGTTGGCGTCCATCACCTTCGTCTCGACGCGCACAGTGTCCTGCGGGCGGTAGATGTTATGCGCCGCCTGCGGGTAGACGTAGTAGCGTTGGCGCGTCACGCGCACAGTGTCGCTGGCTGTGACCTCGCGCCGTGAAGCGTCGCTGACGCGAGCGACGATTCTGTATTCGTAGTCCTGCTGAGCGTAGCGCGGCGTCTCGAAGACGAGCGTGGCCGTCCCGTCAGAGCCGATCTTCAGCTTCTCGCGCTTGACTACTTGCCCGCCGCCGTAATTGCTCCGCGACGTGGAGGCGTCGTCGTAGTACCACGGGTAGGCGCGCGTCCTCGTCCAGTAATGATAAAAAGGGTTCTGGTAGACGAGCACTTCGACAGTGCCGCGAGCGACGGGCCCACCGAAGTAATAGTCAGCATGAATCTTGACCTCGACGCGCTCGCCCAGGCGAAAAGCCTTCCGCCTTCCGTTCTCTTCGGGCGTCTTGACAGATACTTTGAACTCCGGCAGCTTGTACTCTTCCAGACGAAAGAGCGTCGCGCTGCCGATGCCGTGCTTGCGGCCTTCGTCCCAGAATGTGACTGTGTATTGGCCGAGCGGCATCGTCTCGGTCACTTCGATGGAACCCCACGCGCTGCCGAAAGCGTTGAGCCGGGCCTTGCCTTCGCTGACTTTTGTGCCGCGCGGGTCTGTCACCTCGAACTCGATGGTCTCGTGAGCGGGAGTGGAATAGACGCCCGCCCCGTAGCGGCGCGCGATGAACTTCCACTGCGCGGTCTCGTGCGGGCGATAGGCCGGGCGGTCTGTGAAAGCGTAGATGCGCCAGGGTTGATCTTGCGGGCGATAGTAGTTGCTGTTGCCTATGCTGAACGCCTGGCGGCCAGCGCCCGAGGCGCTCACGAACATCTCCGAATAATTTTGAGCGTTGGCCGCCAGGTCTAGACGCGCCAAGCCGTCGGCGTCCGTCGTCGCCGTCTGCTCGCGCCAGACCCAGTCGGAACCTTCGTAGACCTTCTGCCAGAGCTTGACGTTCGCACCCGCAAGGGGCGCTCCCGTCACTGCATGACAAAAATAGATGAGCGCGCGGCGCGCGGAGCTTTTCAGCACGATAGTCGCGTCAGTGACGAGCACTACGTCACGCGCGCGCACCGTCCCACCGTCGCCGACAGCTTCCAGCAGGTAAGCGCCGACGGGAAGCCGCCCGTCTAGTCGCAGCATCTCCTGCCCAGGCTTATGGTCGCCTTTATCTCCGGTCTCTTTCGACCAGCCCCGCACCCTCTCAAGCCCGGCGGTGCGAATCTGTTGGGCCCACTGCCCGCTGCTCTGATTCTTATCCGCGAAAGACACGTCGCGCGGCAGCTCCACACGATAGAGCGCGAACTCAATCCGCTTGACGTTGCGCCAGTTGAGATAGGTTTGAATCTCGGATTCGGGCAGGTAAGTGTTGGCCGAGGTGACGGACAGAGCAGCTTTGGTGATCTGTTCGATCTGCTGCGCGGCCTGGTCGTAGTACCTCGTCTCACCCTTTCGATACTCCTTGAGCAGTCGCCGGAAAAGCTCAAGCGCGCGCGTGTAGTCCTGCTGCGAGAGCCAGGAGCCGTCTTCGCGTTGAAGCACGGGGCCGTTATTGGCCATCCATTCGGCGTAGAAGTAGAGCGCGTCGTCGTACCAATCAGAAGACTTGCCCTGCACGAGCGCGGCCTCAAACTCTTCGGGGATGCGGCGGCGCTGCTCGTTGTCGCCCTGCTGTCTGAGGGTCATCGCCAACAGGTAATGCGCGTGCGCTTTATCCTGCGCGCTCGTCGCAATCCTCAACACGTTCTCAAGAATCTCCAGGGGCAGGACGTTGCCGTAATAGCCGTAGTAGTAATAAGCGTCGGCGTTCGCGGGAGTCGCTATGGCCCAGACGATCTTGAGGTAACGGGCGCGGGCCTGTTCGACCTCGCGCGCACCGCCCCACCAATCGAGCGCCTGCTGGTAATGAGGCCAGGCCGGGCCCCAGTTGTGCGATTCACGACGGGCCCACCAAAAGTCGCCTAAAGACTCCTGCGCTTCGGCCCACACCTGGTCATGCTCGGTGGGCCCATCCGTGCGATCACGAACCAGCTCTTCGAGCTGTTCGCGGGCGCGGTCGTACTTGGTCGTGTCGGCCGTCTCTGTCGCCGCCTGCGCGCGCCAGAGCGTGTCGGCGAGCCGGAACTGAACCCAGCGCGCATCGGCGGGCGCAGGGCTAAGGGCGGCGGCCCTTTCATAAAGGTCGTGTGCTTGCGAGTAAGAGGCTTCCTTGTAAAGCCTCTCGGCTTCGGCCTTCAATTGCTTGTAATCCTGTCCGGGCTGCTGCTGCGCCTGGACAGAGATGAGCGAGGAGATGACGATCAGGAGAGAAGCGCACAGTATTTTCATATGCTAAAAGAGAGTGGCCCGGTCGAATTGTCTATTTCGCAAACGGCGAAAGCGCCCGCACGGTGGAAAAGCTTCTCGATGGATGGCAACAGGGCCGGGCAGGGTTGTCGCCGCCTCGAAAGATTTCGACTCGGAAATCAATCCGAGTCGGATGAGCTTCCGCACAGTGAACGGGGGCGAGGCGGGAAACTTGCGCTCTTGTCTATCAGGCATTGTTTATCCAGATCGGTTTCGCGTTGCAGCCTGAGCCATCGCTGCGCCAGCGCGGGCAGGCCCAGAAGTAGTTGCCCGAGCTTGCGGGCCCGCGCTTGAGCGTAGGCGTCCGGCAGAGCGGGCAGGCCGGGCCCGTCTCGGTCGCGGCCGCAGGCTCTTCGAGCGCGTGCTGAGGCGTGAACCATCTCACGCCCTGGCACTTCGGATACTGCGTGCACGAGAGGGATGCTTTGCGGTCTTTCTCACGGGGCAGGCGCAGGCGCATGGCGCTCTGGCAGAGGTGGCAGCGAGTTTGAAGCATGGCCTTGCGCTGCCTGGCGTTGCGCGGCGCATCGGTAGTGTAGCCGCAAGCCTCACGCCCGAGAGCGCAGACCAGGAACTTGCCCGTCGCCCCCGTTCGCTCAAGCAGGAATCCGGCGCGCGCCTCAAGCTTGCACTTGGGGCAATCGAGCGCGGCGTCGGGCCTCGGGGGCTGAGGCCGTTGGGCTGCTGTCGTTGCGGCTGCGGAGCCGCTCGCGCGCTCCACTTCCGCGCCAGCGATCTGCTCGACCAGCTCCGCGACCATCCGCTTCACTTCATTCATAAAAGTGTCGCGCGGGTACTCGCCGCGCGCCATCTGCGCCAGGCGTTGCTCCCAGCGTCCGGTCAGCTCGGCGCTCTTGAGAAGCGGGACGGGAAGCATGCGGATGAGGGCCATGCCCTTCGGAGTTGCGACCAGAGATTTCTTCTCGCGCACGATGTAGTCGCGCTTCAGAAGCGTCTCGATAATGGAGGCGCGCGTGGCCGGTGTGCCGAGCCCCGCGTCCTTCATGGCGAGGCGCAACTCTTCGTCCGAGACCTTCTTTCCGGCCGTCTCCATCGCGCCGAGCAGGGAAGACTCCGTGTAGCGGGCCGGAGCCTTCGTCTGTTTCGCCAGCGCCTCGGCCTTCAAAGTCTCGACCGCGTCAAGGGCCTTGACCGGCGGAAGCTCCTTATCCGTCTGCTCCTCGTCGGCGTCGGGTTTGCGCTCCCCTGTGGGCGGGTCAACGGCGCGCCACCCGGCCTTTTGAACGACCGTGCCGCGCGTCCGAAATCTTTCGTCTTCGACCAATGTCGTGATCGTCGTGTGCTCAAGCTCTGCGTCAGGGTAGAAGGCTGCGAGGAAGCGGCGCACTACCAGGTCGTAGATGCGTTTCTCGTCGGGCGAGAGGGCCGCAGCCTCTACGCGCAGCTTGGTCGGGATGACCGCGTGGTGATCTGTGACCTTCTTGTCGTCAACGTGGCGCGCGGTCAACGCAACCTTAGCACGCGCGAGGATGGTTCGGATGAACTCCACGTATGGGCCCACTTCGGCCGCCCGGACGTGCTCTGCGATCTCCTGGTTGACGCTCGCGGAGAGATGGCGCGATTGCGTGCGCGGGTAGGTGATGAACTTCTTCTCGTAAAGCGTCTGGGCCAACTCCAGCGTGCGCGCGGCCGAGAAGGAGTAGCGCACGTTGGCCGCGCGTTGCAGCGAGGTCAGATCGTGTAGCAGCGGCGCTCGCTCTTTGACCCCTTTCTTATCCACCTTCTCGACCCGGCCGCGCTGGCCCGAGACTTTGGACGCAACCCGCTCGGCCTCCTCTTTCTTATCGAAACGGCTGCCGTCCTTGCCAAACCAGAGGCCGCGATAGACGCCCGTGGGCGCTTGGAAATCGGCTGCGACTTCATAGTAAGGCGTGGGGACGAACTCGGCTATCTCGCGGTCGCGCTCGACGATTAAGGCGAGCGTCGGCGTCTGCACGCGGCCGAGCGAGTAGACTCCGTCGTGCCCTGCCTGGCGCGCACGCACGGTCTGCGCGCGCGTGGCGTTCATGCCGACGAGCCAGTCCGCCTGCTGCCTGGCATGGGCCGAATCCAGCAGGCCCATGTAGTGCACTGCGGGCTTCAGGTTACGGAAGCCTTCAAGGATGGCTTCGCGCGTCAAGGAAGAAATCCAGAGCCGCTCGACCGGCTTGCGGCAACCCGCGAGCGTGTAGACCAGATCGAAGATCAACTCGCCTTCGCGCCCGGCGTCCGCAGCGTTGACAACCCTGTCCACGTCATCACGCTTGAGCAATCGCTTGATCGTATTGAATTGCTCGACGGTTCTCTGCGACGGGTGATACTTGAATTTTTGAGGGAGGATAGGAAGGCTCTCAATGCGCCAGGAGCGCAGGCGCGCATCGTAGGCTTCCGGCTCGTCCAGTTCTACCAGATGGCCCACGCACCAGGTAATGATGTCGCTCTGTCCTTCTATGTAACCGTCGTGGCGGCGAGTCGCGCCCAGGGCCGCCGCCACGTCACGCCCCATAGAAGGTTTCTCGGTAATAATCAAGCGCATAACGAGAGGCGCTTACTTCAACTGGCAGATGTCTAGGACGCGCATGTCCGTGTAATCCAGGTTCTCGCCGCCCATGGCCCACAGGAAACAGTAGTTGCTCGTCCCCGCGCCCATGTGTATAGACCACGGCGGCGAGACCACTGCTTCATCGTTTCCCAAGACGAGATGGCGCATCTCCTCCGGCTCTCCCATAAAGTGCATGACGCGCTGCCCTTCGGCCAGATCAAAATAGAAGTAGACCTCGCTGCGCCGGTCGTGCAGGTGCGGAGGGCAAGTATTCCACACGCTGCCGGGCTTGAGGATGGTTAAGCCGAGCAAGAGCTGCGCGGACTTGCAAGTGGCGGGCACGACCATCTGGTAGATGGTGCGCTCGTTCGAGGTCTCAAGGGAACCGAGGTTGAGCGGCACGGCCTTCTCCACGGAGATGTGCACCGTCTCGAAGCGCGCATGTGCGGGAGTGGAGATGAGATAGAACCTGGTCGGATTGCTCGCGTCCAAGCTCTCGAACGAGACCTGCTCACTGCCCAGAGGGATGTAGAGGCCGTCCTTCGGCTGTAACTCAAAACGATGGCCGTCCACTGTAACGGCTCCCCGGCCTGCGCCCACGTTGACCGCGCCAAGCTCCCTGCGTTCCAGGAAAGGCTTACCTTTGGCCGAGGCCGGTTCCTCTTGCAAAGGGAGCGAGAGAGCCTCTTTGACGGGCGCAGCGCCGCCGACAACGAACCGCTCGTAGTGCAGGTAGTTGAGCCGTAGCTCGTCTGCGGCGAACAGCTCCGTAATCAGATAACGCTGGCGCAACTCCTCGTTAGTCGAGCCATGCACGGAACCGGGATGCGTGGCGTAATAGGTTTTACGGTACATGGACTCTTTTTAACACATCGCGCTGATAAAAACTAAGAGCACGTCTGAAAAGGCCCGGAGGGGCGAAAGAGCGGCAAGACAGCAGAGCTTTCATCCTTGCTTCTCTTCCACCCCTTCCGAGGCTTTGCGGTTATTGTGCGGTTATTGGAAGTCGCCGGGGCGAGTGTGAAACAGAGCGTCGTGCGCCTTCCAGCTCTGGTGGGCCAGGTAGAGCGCCCCCAAATCTTTTGCCACGTTCTTGAGCTTCTGCGTGAGCGTGCCGGAGCCAGCCCGCTCAGCCGCGCGCGGCTTGTAGATGTTGTCGAAGTAGTCTATGGCAGCGACCCGCAAGCCAACGTCACGGCCCACGCGCTCGCTGATGTACCACTTGTGGTTCTGTATGCTCGGCATTACCTCGCGCGCTTCTCTGGCAGAGAGCCTGACGCCCGCCATCTCGCGCAAGGTGCGCCGCGCCTCCGCCTCTTTGCGTTGGATTGCTTTTTCAGTCAAATAATCCAACTTGAATGTTATGGTCATAGTGAACCTCCCTTTGGACAGTACGAATGGGCCAACGCTCTCTCTCTCTTGTGGCCCAAAAAATTAAATCTCTGATTCCAGTCTCAGAGATTCTGATGTTTATTGTACGTAGGAGATTGCCCCCTGGGCCAATTCATTGTCCTCATCCGCCTGATTAAAACCTTAGATGCCTGCAAGTGGGAAAATAGTAGGAGATAGAAAGCCGCAAGCGAGCGTCGTCCGCGCTTCGTAGCAGAAACGTGAACTTTGAGGTGAAGAGAATAATGGCTCGCGTCAGCTCAGGAGGCGCAGGCCCTCTGGCAGAGATTCGCCGAAGATGCGAGCGGCGGACGTGCTGCTCGGCGGCACGTAGCTTTTGAGACCCTCGACGAGCGGGGCGTAATCCGCCTCCGTGCTCAACCTTTCGATGGCCCGCCGCCTGATCTCCGGCTCGACATCCCGTAGCGGGTTGTCAGTGAGCGCGGCCAGTTGCGCGACCGCAGCGGCCGCGTGCGTTGTCAGCCGGGGCAGCTCAAGCAGCACGCCCGTCCACCGCCCTGCGTCCTCCGCCGGAACCACGCAATTGAGCGGGCCGTAGAGGGGAGAGCGCGCGCCCAGTCGCCCGAGGGCCCAGAGGTAGCCTTTGTTGTCCGGCTCCTCTTCAATCCGACTGAGCAGCTCTTCTCCGAGCGCGACGCGCACGCCCGTCGGGAGGTGTTCGAGGCCGACGAGCAGCAGCCAGCATTCCTGTTCGACCTGCCGGTTGATTCTGCCCTTAGCCTTGCGCGCGCCGACGCCGACGAGCGTCTTGTGTCTCTCATAAAGCTCGCGCTGCTGGCCCGCGTTCATCCCTCCGGCCACCCTGCGCCAGAGGATCAGCCACTCGACCTGGCATTGCAAATCTTTCTGGAACGAGAGCCCCTCGTGATAAATCTTGCGCGCCTGCGCGACGCGCCAGTCGTCCAGCAGAGCGCCGAAGCCCGGCCGCAGGCAGAAGCCGAACAGGTTGAGCCAGCGGGCCTCGTAGCTGCGCCCCTTCTTACGACCGGCTGCGACTTCGGCCAGCGCGTCGCACAGCTTACGTATGGTCACCGTGGGCCAGGCGTCTTTGCGATAGCCGAGCGCGCTCTCAAGCCTGCCGGTCAGAGTTTCAGGAGCGACCGCCTCGCCTTCCGGCGCGCCGCGCGCATTGCCGAACACGCTGCGGATAAGTTTCAAGGCCGCCTCGACCCCCTCTTCGGGGATGAAGACCTGCGGCGGGCCCTCCTGGGCCAACTCCGTCTCGTCCGCTTGAGTTTCATCCTCGTCCTGCTCCGGCGCTTCGCGGCCGCGCAGTTGAAACTGTAGCCGCCACTTGTGGCCGGTCTTCGGCGCTTCGCACCACAGCTCAAGCGTGCCGACTTCGGTGAAGTAGGCGCGAAGCCGCACGTTTAGCTCTATGTGGCGCGAGCGCTTGCCGTAGCGCAGGACTGTGATGAGCGGAGCGTGGCGATGCGCCTCGTCTTCGTCAAAAGTGGCGACCGCGCCCTGCGCATCGTGGCGCGTAGTCGTGCTGTAGAGAGTGAAGGAGACCGGACGATTAGTGAGCACCGTAAACTCTCGCTCCGAAAGCTCTATCCTAGTGCCTTCCTCTGTGCCGCGCGGCAGCACGCAGACGGCCACCACACGGCGCTCACTTGCTGCCTGTCCGGGGACGGCGGCCTGCTGCACGCCTATGTAGTAGCCGCGCGCGCTGCCGCCGCTGATGCGAAGGCCGCCGCCGCGCCGCGCCTGCGCGTAATAGGCAGCGCCGAGAGCGACGGCGCTCTCCGCAGCCTTGTTCGTGAGGACTTTGGGCCGCCACTGCGGCTCGCCCGCCTCGGAAAACCAGTTGCCGATTGCCTGGGCGACGCGCTCGCGCGCTATCGCCGGATGAAAGAAGCCGCCGTTGAAGAGAATGGCATCTGGGCGCACCATCTCTGCGTTTGAGCGCAATCGCTGAGCCTCTGCACCAGGGCTCTCGGACTCCTGCTGTGCGCCGGAAGCTTCGGCGCTCATGGCCGTCGCCGCCTGCTTCAAGAACGCGGCCAGATGTCTGGTGATCGCGGCCTCGCTCGCGTAAGGCAGTCCGAACTCGCGCAGGGCCACACGCCTATCGCGCGCGGGCAGGTCGCCGGGCGCTGTGAGCGGCAGAAATCCTTCGGCAAGGATTGAAGTGACCTCCGCGCGCGTCAGCTCGGTCGTGAGCGCGCCGCCTATCAGAGAGCGCCCGCCGCCGAGCACAGTCACCGTCACGCGCTCTGTGCGAGCGTCGCTCAGGAGCCGCTCCTTGGCCGCGCAGCATTGACGGCGCAGCGCGTTCTGCTGTCGCAGGCTGAGGCGCGGGTGGCCCAGCTTCTCTTCGACCAGCCGCTCAAGCGCAAGATCAAGGTTGTCGCCGCCGAGCAAGAGGTGCTCGCCTATGGCCGTGCGTGTGAACTGCACCTCCTTGCCGCTTATCCGGACGCGGATCAGGCTGAAGTCTGTAGTGCCGCCGCCCACGTCGCAGATCAAGACTAGCTGCCCATCCTTGACGTATCGTTTGAGCGAAGTGCGATGCGCGGCGATCCAGGAGTAGAAGGCTGCGAGCGGCTCTTCCAGGAGCGTCAGGTTTTCAAGGCCGGCCTCGCGCGCGGCCGAGACGGTCAGCTCGCGCGCCTCCTCGTCAAAAGAGGCCGGCACGGTGAGCACAATCGTCTGGCGCTCGAAACGCAGCTCTGCACGCACGGCCTTCGTTTCGCTGGCGGCCATCCGATAATTCCAGGCGTCGCGCAGGTGCGAAAGGTAACGGGCGGCCGCTTCGACAGGCGAGCATGAATCTTCCGTCTGCTCAGCGCTCCAGGGAAGAATCCGTGCCGTGCGGTCTACGGACGAAAGACAGAGCCAGGACTTGGCGGAAGAGACCTGACGGCCGGGCACGAGCGCGCCCTGCTCGCGCGCCATCACGCCGACAACAGTCGCTTGCGGCCCCTCCTCCCAGGGCAGGCGCGTGCCTCCGCTCTCGAACCCGTTTTCAGGAACAAAGTAGAGAAAAGAGGGCAGGGCGGGAAGCAATCGCACTTCGCCTTCGGCGACAAGCTGCGGAACCTCGAAGACGCGTACGGGCGGGGCGTCCCCCCTGGCAGGAAGCTCCTCTGTATCAACGTAAGCGACGGCCGAGTTGGTCGTCCCCAGGTCAATCCCGATCAGGTAGCGGCTCGACACTTCCATAACCAAAGAAGGGATGAGGGATGAAAGAAAAGCTTTTGTCTTTTATTCATCCCTCAGCCCTTCATCGTCCTTCTCCCGGATGTTGAATTCGAGCTTCCAGCGATGCGCGCCGTCGCGGGCGACGCACCAGACTTCGAGCGTCCCGACCTCCGTCACGCGCGTCTCAAGAGTGACGGGCAGGACTGTGTCTTCGCGCCCATCGAGCTTGAGCGTGACTTCGAGCGGGCTCAGCTCTTCGATCTCGTCGCCCCAGTCTTCGATCATCTGCCCGAGCGCGTCCTGCTTGCGCGTCGTAGAACTCAGGAAACGGAACTCCGCCTGTTCGCCTACGACGAGGCCGAACTCGCGCCCGGGTATCTGCGCCTCGGTTCCTTCTTCCATGCCGAAGGGCACGACGCACAGAGCCTTGAGCGGGGCGGGCATCCCCGGGACGGCGGGCATGGCGCTCTCTATGCCTATGTAGTAGGTGCGGGGAGCGCCGCTGCGTATGCGTACGCCCTGCCCGCGCTTGGCCCGCCCGTAATAGGCCGCGCCGCGCGCCACGGCCATGTCCAGGTCTGGCGCATCCAGCACACCATTTGGGCCCAGGGGCTCGAAGCCTTCGGCCTGTAGCCAGTTGCCTAAGACCTCCACGACACGCTCGCGCAGCATCCCGGCCTTCATCACGCCGCCGTTGAAGAGTATGTGAGTGGGACAGGCAAAGCCCGTGGGCCCACGCCTGATCTTGACGCCCTCGGGGTTGTTCGATGCCTGCTGCGAGAGAAAGCGCGCGAGGTGTTTGGTGATCGCCGGGTCTGCCGCGTAGGGCAGGCCCAACTCCTGAAAACCTATGCGACGCTGGCGCGCGGGGCTCTCGTCGCGAGAGACCACGGGGAAGAAGCCTTCAGTCAAGACGCGCTCAAGGTCTTCGCGGCGCAGTTCCGTCTTGATCGTGCCGCCGACGAGCTTCGAGCCTTTGCCGAGGAGCGTCACCGTCTGCTTCTGGCTCCTGGGCTCGGCGAACAGCTTCTCTTTCGCCAGACGACATTGATGCCAGAGGCCCTGCAACTGCCAGGTGTCAACGCGCGTGCCCTCCTCTTCAAGCCGTTGTTGCAAGAGGCGCGCGAGGGCCAAGTCCATGTTGTCGCCGCCGAGCAGGATGTGCTCGCCGACGGCGACGCGCTTTAAGGCAAGCTCGCCCTCCTCTTCCGAGACGGCGATCAGGCTGAAGTCGGTCGTTCCGCCGCCCACGTCACAGACCAGAATGAGGTCGCCGACTTTAATGCGCTTGCGCCAGGCCGCGCCCTGCGCATCTATCCAGGCGTAGAAGGCAGCCTGCGGCTCTTCCAAAAGCGTGACGTGCTTGAGGCCCGCCTGCTCGGCTGCACGCAAGGTAAGCTCACGCGCCTCTTCGTCGAACGAGGCGGGAACGGTCAAGAGCACTTCCTGCTCGCTCAGGGCCAACTCCGGGTGCTTCTTCGCGTTGACGCTCGCGTCCCACGATTGGCGCAGATGAGAGAGATACTGTGCCGAGACCTCCACGGGCGAAAGCTTGCGCACCTCTTCGGGCGCGCCCCAGGGAAGGATTGCTGCTGTGCGGTTAACCGCAGCGTAAGAGAGCCATGACTTGGCTGAGGCGACGAGTCGCACGGGGTTCTCGGCTCCGCGCCTGCGGGCCAACTCTCCGGCGAAGACCTGCGGATCACGATCCCACGGCAGCGCGAGCGCACCCTTAGCGAAGTCCAGCTCGCCCGGAATATAAAGGAAGGAGGGCAGCAGCGTGCGCTCCTCTACCTCGTTGGGGTTGACCAGTTGAGGAATGCTCTCGACATGGATGCGCGCGGCCTCTTCCGGCTGCGCAGTGTCGAACTGCGCGATGGCAGAGTTGGTCGTGCCCAGATCAATACCGACGACGTAACGTGTATCCAAAACTTTTTTACCTCCGATGATCGCCGTAAGCATGCGACCGCAGGCCGCTACTGACCTGTGTCGCGTTCAATCCACGATCATTACAAGTTAGGGGATTTCGACTTCGGCGGGCGCGACGATGGTGCGCCCGGACGGCTGCGGCGGGAGCGGCGGGAGCTTGACCGCGCTCACGCGCCAGCCTCTATGCCTGAGCAGGCCGCGCAGCGGAGGCTGCCCCGTCACGTTTCCGACCAGCTTGACGGAAGCCGGGTCGAAGCCTGCGTCCACTGTGATGGGCCCATCTTCTTCGCCCGCGAGAATCGGCTCAAGCTTGACGTACTGCTCAAGCGCCTTGCGGCAGTTGGCGTGCAGCTCGCGCACGGCCGCCCCGACCTGCGCGTCCTTGTAGGGCGTGATGTCTTCGTTGAAAAAATCTATCAAGCGCCCGTCGCGTTGCAGCAGGGCGAGCATCTGCACGGCGCGGTCTGTGGAATCATCCGCGCGCAAGAGGCCCGGCTCCTCCCTGACGGGCAGGGCGGCCGTCTCCGGCGCAGGCTTGCTCTCTACTGCCCCGGTCTTGACGACTTCGGGCGCGATGTCTGCGGGCACTTCGCCCCGCGAGAGCACGGAGAAGAAACAGCGCGCGGCGTAAGAAATGCGTTTACCAAGTCCGATCATATGAAAGCCTCAAAATCTCTCTGCCCGCAGTGCACGGCAGGCAATCTGACTGCAAAAACAAACGAATATGCTACCGTCTGCGCGCTCGATTGGCAAACGGGGCGTGGCCGCCCACCTCAAGAGACTTACCCGCCGGGGGAACAGGGTTGGATGGCTCGCTTGCCATCCGAACCCTTTACACGATATACCTGTGCTAACCTATGCTAACCTAGTGACACCCGGATGATGCGTGCGGATTTGAATTTCGATCAGCTTTATGGGGGTATGCGTTGATGTCTGTTTCGGAGAGGATGCGCAAGCTGCTCGTTCTCGCACTCATTCTGCTCCTCTGCTTTTCGTCAGTAGCCTTCGCGCAGGGCAAAGGAAAAGAGAGAAGGGTCGGGCCCGTGGGCCGTCCCGTGATCTGGAAGAATCCTGTCAACATCAGGTTGCGCGACCTCTTCCTGGGCCCTGGCGGTCGCGAGATGCTCCCCGACACGAGCACGTTTACATTCATCAAGGAAGAGAAGGGCGGCTACTCGCCCAAGTACAGAGTGAGGGACGGGCGCGGGCGCGAGTGGGTCGCCAAGCTCGGCAAAGAGGCGCAATCGGAGACGGCCGCCGTGCGCCTGCTGTGGGCCATAGGCTACCCGACCGAGATCAACTACCTGGTTCCTTGCGCACACATCACGGGCGCGCCCAAGCCACGAAAAAAGGTCGAGAGGTGCGAGGGGCAGGGCTTTCGCAACGTGCGCTTCGAGGCCCGGCCCGACAGCGTAGAGCGCACGACACAGTGGAAGTGGAAGCGCAATCCATTTGTCGGGCGGCGCGAGCTACAGGGCTTGATAGTGATGATGGGCCTCATCAATAACTGGGACATAAAGGATTCCAACAACATCATCCTCTACGTGCCAGGGGGAAGTGACCGGAGCGCCGTGGCCGAATCGCAGTACGTCATCAGCGACCTCGGCGCGACCTTCGGGAAGACGGGCAACCTGCCGCTCCTGTGGCGTATCACGCGCAGCCGTAACAATCCGAAAGATTACGCCAAGGCGCGCTTTGTCGATAAGGTCAAGGGGACGCGCGTGGCCTTTCGCTACGGCGGAAAGAATCGCGGGCTCTTTAAAGAGATCACCGTGGCGGACGCGAAGTGGATCGGCGAGCTGCTCTCGCGCTTGAGCGACCGGCAGCTAGAGGACGCCTTTCGCGCGGCCAATTATCTTCCGGGCGAAGTCGCTATGCTCTCGCAGGCCGTTCGCCGCCGGATTAACGAGCTGGTCAATCTTCCGGAGCCGGGCATCGCCCGCAACGATTATGGAAAATAGAAGGAACAGAAAAATCTTACTCGTCAATCGCCCCAAAGCGATGGCGTCGGAGTCTGACTTCCGGATTGTTGACGCGGAAGTGCCCGTGCCCACCGAAGGTGAAGTCCTGATCCGCACGCTCTACCTCTCCGTAGACCCTTACATGCGCGGGCGCATGAACGACCGCAAGTCCTACGTGCCGCCGTTCGCTCTGAATGAGCCCGTCATGGGCGGCGTCGTCGGCGAAGTCATAGAGTCTCGCTCAGAAGCTTTCGCCCCCGGAGACATCGTCACGGGTCTTCTTCCCTGGCAGCTCTACACGGTGGCGAAGGCCGATCAAGCAAACGTGACCGCGATCAGGAAAGTAGACCCGAGGCTAGCACCCGTCACCACGGCCCTCGGCATCCTCGGCATCACGGGCCTGACGGCCTACTTCGGCCTGCTCGACATTGGGCGGCCCGTCGCGGGTGAAACCGTGGTCGTCTCGGGCGCGGCGGGCGCGGTCGGCACTGTGGTCTGCCAGATTGCCAGGCTCAAGGGATGCCGCGTCGTCGCCATCGCAGGCTCCGATGAGAAGAACCGCTATTTGACGCAGGAGCTTGGCGTGGACGCTGCGATCAACTACAAGAGCGCGACGGACATGGGCGAGGCGCTGCGTGCAGCCTGCCCCGATGGCGTACACGTTTACTTCGACAACGTCGGCGGCCCAATCTCGGACGCCGTCCTGCCTCTCATCCGACACGGCGCGCGCATTATCATCTGCGGCCAAATCTCCATCTACAACCTTGAGCAGTTGGACATGGGGCCGCGCCCGCAGCCGTACCTGCTCGTCAACAGCGCCCTGATGCAAGGCTTCATCGTCTCCGATTACGTCAAGCACTTCGCGGAAGGCTTCGCGCAGTTGGGCGCTTGGCTCGCGGAAGGCAAGCTGAAGTACGCCGAGGATATTGTCGAAGGGTTCGAGAACACGCCGCGCGCCTTCATAGGGCTTTTCTCAGGAGAGAATTTAGGGAAACGGCTGGTCAAGGTCGCCGACAGTGACGGCTTCAGTTAAAGGGAGAATCCTTAAAATGATAACGGTGGCCAATCGCATCTACGTCAAAGAGGAGTACGCCGAGCAGTTCGAGGCCAGGTTTCGCGAGCGTGCCGGACTCGTTGACAAGATGCCGGGCTTTATCTCCAACCAGGTCTTGCGACCCGTCAACGAGGGCGACCCCTACGTCGTCTTCACGGTCTGGCGCAGCCGCCAGGATTTTCTCAACTGGGTTCGCTCCGACGCCTTCGTCAAGGGCCACGCGCAGTCCGGCACTATGCCGAAAGATGCTTTCCCCAGATCGAACGTCCTTGAGATGCACGAGGTCATACAGGACTCTCTGCACCCGGAAATGGAGCCGGAGCCACACGGCGGCCCGTTCAAGATGCATTGACGAGGGCGGGCAGAAATTCATACATAGATGTTACGAATCTGTACACCCGGCCCGTCACGCCAATTTGTCAGTACCGCTTCTCCAGATTGCGGCACGCAGCTTGTGTCTACGTTCTGAATGACATCAAACAGCAGAGATTTATCATGACATCGAGCGGCACAGTTCATCCAGTTGACTTCCTGATCGGCAGAACCGTTCTCTCCCGCGCGACCGCTAACAGTATCGGGCAGACGCACGACCTCATCGTCGATCCGGTGAAGGGCGGGCTTGCCGGTCTCGCCGTGCAGACGGCGGGCGCTGGCCTCTGCTTGATCGCTTACGAGGAGGTGTATAGCTTCGGCCCCGACGCCATCATGATCGAGAGGGACGAGTCGGCCATTGCTGCTGCGGATTCACCGCTGAAGGCGCTGCCCCTCGCCAAGCATAATCTGACGGGGACGAAGGTGATTACCGAAGGGGGCAAGGTCTTGGGCCAGATCGCGAGCGTCATGATACATCTCGACGCGGAGCCGCTCTTCATTTACGAGGTGCGCTCTTCAATTCTGGACAAGCTGCTCGGGCACACGCTCTACTTTCCGGCATCCGTGGGCTGCGCGTTTTCACAGGGCGGGGCGCGATTGATCGTCTCCAATGATACTGCCGACAGTGCAGACCATACGCTTGACGCCTTGACGGCCCGCCTCTTCGGCCCGCCCAAAGAGGAAGACCCGCTGGTCATAGTTCGCAGTCGCGGCCACTAGAGAGCAAGTGAACAGTCCCGGAGGTGTGCGTTACGGTCTGGATGACGGGACGACGTAGCGGTCAACGAGGCGCGGCCTCGGCTTGCCGGAAGAGTCCTGGCCCGCATCGCTATTTTCGGAAGCATCGTTCTCGGCAGGAAGGCTCGTGACGACTGTGCGGCGCTTGGTGCGCTTCGGCTCAGCCGCCGCAGCAGCAGTGGGCCCATTATCAACGGCCTCTGTCTGAGACTCGCCGGCAACGGTCGGTTGCGTAGGAGCTATGGAGTGCGACGAGGGGCGCGCCCTGAAATCCTGATCGAGTTCCGGCCGGACGGCGGCGACGGCCGGGACTAAAGAGCGGGCCGGGACGGCTGTGTGATTGCGCCTGTAGGCGACGACGCCCAGGGCCATCGCTCCCGCGCCCAGAATCAGGCCGACGAAGGCTGCTATCAGCCAGGAGCCCTGATTCGCAGGCAAGTACGAAGGGCGTGCTCGGCGCACGGCCGCATGGCTGACCTGCGGGACATAGCCCGCGTCGCTTGAGAGAGGGACGACGGGACGCGCCTGCTGGGCCGCCGCCTCGTCAAAGCGCGGGGCCGCAAGCGTAGTCTCGTCCAAATCCGCCTCCGGCGCTATCACTTTTCGAGACGCTTGTGCCATCAAACCCTTCCCGCCATGACCGAATATGATGCATAGTTCTTCCTAACATCATATGAGTAGCAAGAATCAGTCCAAAGCAGGCATAAACAGGGATGGAAAGGAGACGATTACAGCAGGAGAGTCTCGACGCGGTGGGCGTGGGCCATCTCTTCGCAGGGCGACCAGGCGAAGACTGTGAAGCGTCCGTCCTGCGAGGCGACGAGCGCGACCGCGTCGCGTTGATCCTGTACGAACTGCGCCGCAGAGAGGTGGCGCGTCCCGCCCAGTTGTACCGGATGAACGACCGCAGCCGCTCCGCCCACTACAGGCTCGGTCACGATCACCTGCTCGACCTGTGCGCCCCCGTCGCGACGGCCGATCTTCGCGCCGAAGGCTAGTAGCTCATACTGATCGCTGATGATGGTCGCGCCGTCTACGGCCGTCAGCCCGGAGATGGCCTCGACGGCATCTATGAGCGCCTCCTGCCAGAGCTGGTTCCTCTCGCTCACCTCGCGTCGCATCAGCTCGGCCAGCTCCGTATAGGACGGCACGACCGAGTAGGGCACGGGCCAGATAATAGATTCGCGCCAGCTTTCACTGCCCTGCGGTACGACCAGCAGGCTTCCGCCGCGCCCGTGCGCGCGCATCGAGGCGGCCAGTTGAACAAGCACGTTGAGGCTCTCGCCCTGTGCTTCGGCCGAGCCGAAGCCGAGCATCATCGTCAGCAGAGTCGGACAGTCGGGCAGGCTCGTGCCCTTCTCGTCCACGACCTTGATCTGGTCGCCCTTGAGCACCACGACGTTGACGAACTTGCCGGACTCCTGCCCCCGCCTGTACTTGACGACCAGCAGCCCCGGCTCTATCACCTCGATCACGAAACAGAATCTAGGGATGGTGCGCGTGGTTCCCCAGACGAACAACTCGCCGCCGTCGCGCCAGAAGCCGAGGTGTATGCCTGGACGCTCGACTGCCGGCGCGAGCTTTGAGAGCGATGAAGGCGTAAGGGGAAGCACGCGCTCGAAGCGCAGCGCGTGGCCCGCCTGTTCGGGCGGCAGGAATGCCAGAGAGATTTTCGGCGAGTAGCCTTCCTCGTGCCGCAGGCTGGCCCAGAAGGCAGCATCAATGCTGGCTTCTATGACCTGCGCTTCGGGTCGCGCGGCCAATACATGAGAGCCCTGCTGGCTCGCAGCCGCCCTGTGGTGCCGTGCGAAGTATGCCTGCACCTGCTCGGCCACTGCTCGGGCAGCCGGGTAAGCCGGTTCCGTCATGGCTCAGATTCTTACAGCTACCGGCGGCAAAACTCAAGAGGCATCTCAAAAGTTTCGCCTGCTGCGTGCGCTCGATGCGAGTGTCCGGGACGGTCTTGCATTTGATTGGTGCTGAAGTCTTCGACGTTTTTCAGGATGAAGGTCGCGCTCTCTCGGCCCTCGCGCGGTAGAAGTCCGCGCCCCGCACGTCATTCAGGACAAACGGCGGCCGCAGGTCTTCTTTCATGTGGCCGTGGTCGTCCTCGGAGACCTCTCTTCAAAGACTGTCGGCGAGAGCGCCTCGCGCACGAGTTTGGATTTGCCCGGCCCTCAATTAGAGCTTGTGCAGGCCGTTCAAGCCGTCGGCGAACCCGTCTTAGTGGTCTTAATCAACGGCCGCCCCTTGAGCATTAACCGGGTCGAAAGGTTCGTGCCGGGCATCCTTGAGGCTTGGTTCCCAGGCGCTCAGGGCGGCCCCGCGATTGCCGACGCGCTCTTCGGAGATTACAATCCGGGAGGTAAGCTGACAGTCACTTTTCCCAAGACGGCCGGGCGGATTCCGCTGAACTTCCCGGCCAAGCCCGACGCGCAATGGGAGGGCGAGAGGACGCGCGTCAAAGGCGCGCTCCACAATTTCGGGCACGGCCTGAGCTACACCAGCTTTGCCCTCTGGGATCGCCAGATGCATTTTGTCGTCGAGCCCGGACGATTCAAAGTGATGATCGGCTCTTCCTGCGAAGACATTCGATTGACGGGGAAGTTCTCTATTACGGATTAAGCCGCGAGGTGTGTGATTAAGGAGGGAAGTTTTGATGGTCAGATCATTCGCTTTATTTCTAGTCATCACGGCGAGCCTCGCCGCATCCGCTTCGGCGCAGACTGTTGCGCCAACTCCTTCGCCCGACCCGTGCGCGGAAGCCAAGACGCAGGCCGCGCGATTGGAATCGAGGCTCAAGGATTGGCCCGCGCTCTCGCGCTACCGCGAGGCTAACGCTGCGACTGCGGCCCCGGCCAAAGACGAACAGCGCGTGGTCTTCATGGGCGATTCGATCACAGACCTGTGGGACGACCCTAAGTTCGGCGGCTTCTTTCCCGGCAAGCCTTACGTCAATCGCGGCATCAGCGGCCAGACCACGCCGCAGATGCTCATACGCTTTCGCCCCGATGTCATCGCCCTCAAGCCGAAAGTCGTAGTCATACTCGCCGGGACAAACGACATCGCGGGCAACACCGGGCCCATGACGCTCGCAAGCATCGAAGACAACCTGACTTCGATGGCCGAGCTGGCGCGCGCCAACAACATTCGCGTCGTGCTCGCCTCGCTCCTGCCAATCAGCGATTACGATAAGAACAAAGAGGGCAAGCCAATCGTCCGGAGCGTGCAGAGACCGCCCGAGCAGATCAAGGCGCTCAACGAATGGATGCGAGGATATGCAGCCGCGAACGGCCTCGTCTATCTGGATTACTTCTCGGCCGTGAGCGACGACAAAGGTTTTCTGAAAGAGGAGCTGAGCGAAGACGGCCTGCACCCGAACGCTAAGGGCTATGCTGTGATGGCTCCGCTGGTCGAACAGGCCATCGCCTCGGCCCTGAAGAAAAAGTGACCGTCAAAAGAGGAGAAGATGATGGCGGACGAGCATGAGAAGGATGCTGAGAGACGAGACGGCGGCGGTCACAACCCGAGCCGCAGGCGTTTCCTCAAGGGCGTCGGCGTCGCCGGGGCGGGCGCTGCCCTCGCAGATCACCTGCTGCTTAAACCTGAGACGAAAGCAGCGCAGAAGGAGCAGGGCGGGCGGGCCTTGAGCGGGACTGTCAACATCGCTCTGAACGTCAACGGCCAGAAGCGCAACGCGACGGTCGAGCCGCGCACGACTCTCCTCAACGCTTTACGCGATCACCTTGAGCCTGCTGTCACAGGGCCCAAGCTGGTCTGCGACGCCGGGACGTGCGGCGCGTGCACGGTCTTGATGGAAGGCAAGGCCGTCTACTCCTGTCTGGTGCTCGCCGTGGACGCCGTGGGCAAGCATGTGACGACGGTCGAGGGCCTGGGCTCGCCGCAAGATTTGAGCGCGGTGCAGGCGGCCTTCGTCGAGCATGACGCGCTGATGTGCGGCTTCTGCACGCCCGGCTTCGTGACGACCATCTCGGCCTACCTGAAGAAGAACCCGAACCCGACGCTCGAAGAAGTGCGCGAAGCATGCAAGGGCAATTTCTGTCGCTGCGGCACCTACCCCAGAGTCTTCGAGGCGGCACTCGCAGCCGCGCGCAAAGGGGGCTCGAAAGCTTAAGAGCGCCTTCACACTCGGCATAAACTTTCGCGGAGACCACGAACATGCAACAGCAGCCGCAACCGCAGCAGCCAGCGCCCGCCAAGAAGAAAAGGAAGATCAGAGTTCCGAAAGTCGTGAACGGCGTCGAGACGATGGTCGAGATAGAAGTTGACGACGAAGGCGGCCCGCAGTGGGGAGCCAACGACAAGCACACGCTTCTCAATCATCGCCTGACGCGCGTCGATGGCCCGCTGAAGGTGAGCGGCGCGGCCGCCTACACCTATGACAGGCGAGTGCAGGGGATGCTCCACGGCCGCGTCTTGCGCTCGCCTCATGCTCATGCGAGGGTGCTGCGCATTGACGCTTCGGCCGCGCGGGCTATCCCTGGGGTCAAGGCGATTGTCGGCGCGACCAACGAAGACGTAGTGGAGGGAAGCAACCGCGCTGCCGACGAGGCCGAGAAGAGAGATCGTGTGGAGATGGGCGACGCGCAGACTCCGAAAAAGAAGGAGAGAGAGGTGCGCTTCGCTGGCGAGCCCATCGCGGCGGTCGCAGCCACGACGCCCGAAATTGCCGAGGACGCGATTCGCGCGATCAAGGTCACTTATGAAAGGCTGCCGCACGTCGTCCGCGCCGAGGATGCCGTCAAGGAGGGCGCACCCCTTGTTTATCCGGAAGGCAATCTGGAGGAGAAAGAGAAGCGTGGTGACGCGCAGAAGGTTCTGGCCGCGCTCGAAAAATCTGACATCGTGCTTGAGGCCGAGTACCGCACGCCGATTCTTCATCACTCCTGCTTGGAGACGCACGGCCACGTCGTCGATTATCGCGGCACGGAAGCCACAGTCTACGCCTCCACGCAGGGCACTTTCACTATCCCCGGCGATGCTGCCAAAGAGCTTGGCTTGAAAGAGAGCGCCGTGACCGCCATCGTCGAACACATGGGCGGCGGCTTCGGCTCGAAGTTCGGCATCGGCATCGAAGGCATGATGGCTTGCCAGTTGGCCAAGCAGGCCGGGGCTCCCGTCAAGCTGATGCTCACGCGCCGTGATGAGTTCGCCCTCGCGGGTAATCGCTCGGGCTCCTGGCAGAAGCTCAAGGCGGGCGTCGGCCGCGACGGGCGAGTGCTCGCGCTCTACGCTACGCAGTATCAGTTGGGCGGCCTCGGCGACGGCTCTCAGGCGGGCCAGCCCTACATCTACTCCGTCGAGCAGGTCTATCGCGAGCGCATCAGCATTCACACGCACGAAGATTCTTCGCGCGCGATGCGTGCGCCGGGCCACCCGCAGGCCGGCTTCGCCATGGACTCGCTGATGGACGAGCTGGCCTACAAGATGGGCATTGACCCGGTGGAGTTTCGCAAGAAGAATTTGAAGGACACTGTCTATCATCGCCAACTGGACAGGGGAGCGCGCGAAATAGGCTGGGAGCGGCGCAACAAGACGCCGGGCGCAGGAGGCTTGGGCCCACTGCGGCGCGGCATGGGCTGCGCCATAGGCACTTGGGGCGGCGGCGGCGGCCCACAGTGCCAGGTGGATGTGACCGTCGCACGCGACGGCACGGTGGTCGTCGCCGTCGGCACGCAAGACCTCGGCACGGGCACACGCACCTACACGCGCGCCATCGTCGCCGAAGAGTTGGGCCTGCAAATAAATCAGGTGACGGAACGCATAGGCAGCTCCAAGCTCGGCGCGGCCAACTCTTCGGGCGGCTCGACGACCTCCGCTTCGCTTGCGCCGGCCGTGAAGGACGCGGCCGTGAATGCGCGCTTGAGCATGGCCGGAAAGCTCTCGGGGCTTTTGGGCGGCGCGAAGCCCGAAGAGATTCGCTTTGCGCAGGGGCGAGTCCTGGGCGGCGGCAAGTCGCTCGCATGGAAGCAAGCCTGCGCAAGTCTGCCTTCGGCAGGCATCACAGCGCACGGCGAGTGGAAGGCTAGCCTCGCGGGAAGGGGAGTCCACGGCGTCTGCTTCGCCGAAGTCGAAGTGGACACGGAGACCGGACACGTCCGGCCCATCAAGATGGTTCACGTTCAGGACATAGGCTTGCCGCTCAACCGCACGGGCGTCGAGAGCCAGATCAACGGCGGCATGATTCAGTCGCTCGGCATGGCCCTGTGGGAGGGCCGAGTGATGGATGCTCGACTGGGCTTGCAGCTCAATCCGGGCTTCGGCGATTACAAGCTGCCGGGCTCTTTGGAGATGCCTGAGCTTGTGCCGATCATCGACGACGAGGATAAACGCGAAGCTGTCATAGGCGTGGGCGAGCCCGCCATCATCCCTGCCGTCGGCGCTCTGGTGAACGCAATCTTCAACGCCTGCGGCGTGCGCGTGCGCGAGCTGCCGGCCACGCCCGATAAGATTCTGATGGGCCTGCTGAAGGAAAGGAGGACTGTATGAAGGCTTTTGAATGGGTCAGTCCGAAAAGCTTGAGCGAGGCCGTCCAGATGTTGAAGTCCGCGCCCGCCGGTGAGGACGCCGACGACGCGGCGCGCGCCATTGCGGGCGGCCAGGATTTGTTGACGACGATGAAGGATTACATCACACGCCCCACTCGCGTCGTCAACCTTAAAAGCATTCGCGGGCTTGATCGCATAGAAGGTGATGGCAGGAAGGGATTGACCATCGGCGCGCTCGTGACGCTCGCAGAACTGGAAGAGCACACGGAAGTCCGCCGCAGCTTTCCCGGCCTGGCCGAGGCCGCGCACTCCATAGCCACGCAGCAGATCAGAAACCTCGGCACGGTCGGCGGCAATCTCTGCCAGCGCCCGCGCTGCTGGTACTATCGGCTCGAAGAGGTCGTCTGTTTGAAGAAGGGCGGCTCTGAGTGTTACGCGGCGACGGGCGAGAACAAGTACAACGCCATCTTCGGCGGCGGCCCTTCCTACATAGTGCATCCTTCAGACCTGGCCCCCATGCTCGTCGCGCTCGGGGCCAGCGTCAGCGTCACGGGCTCTACGGCCACGCGCACCATTCCCCTGGATAAGTTCTTCACGCTGCCCTCTGAAGGCAACATCAGGCGCGAAAACGTTCTTCAGAACGACGAGCTAATCACGCAGATCAGAGTGCCCGCCAGCGGCTTCGCCGTGCATTCGACCTATCTTAAATTCAAGGAGAGAGAGTCGCTCGACTTTGCCCTCTCCTCCGTCGCTGCGGCAATCGAGATGGGCCCGGACAAAACGATCAAGCAGGCGCGCATAGTCCTCGGCGGCGTCGCCCCCATTCCCTGGCGCGTGCCCAAAGCGGAGGGCTTTCTGACCGGCAAGAGCTTGAATCAGGAAGTTCTCTCCGAGGCCGGACGCCTCGCCCTCGAAGGCGCGAGCCCGCTTGAGAAGAACGCCTACAAGGTTCCTTTGACACAAGCGCTCGTGCGCCGCGCGCTCATGAAAGCCAGCGGCCTTTCGGCCTGAGAGGCGGAGGATAGAGAAGATGGATTATCATGATAAGCCTGTTTCGGAGAGCAGCGCGGACATGGGCCCAGGCGCTAAGATCGAAAGCCCCTTCTGCGCCTCCCTGCGCTCGAAGAAGTTCTTTATGATGGATCAGCTCGCGACCGATGCGAGCCATTACCTGGATAGCAGCAATCACTGCTGGTGCAGGGAGACGCAACTGGTCATAGGGCCCGACGACGGCCGCGTGCACCCGTCGCGCTGCGTTCCCGGTAGGACTTGTTACCGGTCGGCGCTGTAGAGATCGAGAAATAGCCTGAAAGCTTTTGACGGAGGTGTCAGTGATGCGAAGATTCTGCCTGGTCGGATTATTGTTGGCCGCTTTGTGCGGCGCAGCCCTGCTGCCCGTCTCGCGCGCAGAAACGGGCAGCCTCAAGGGTGATTACGTGGAGGCGCGCTCGGCCAGCGTCTTTGCCGGAGCCTGCCACTTTAACGGCGAGCTGACGACCACCGGGCGCGACGCCTTGATGGCCTGGCACGTCACAGCAGGCAGTTGGAACGGAGTTGATCTGGCGGGGGTGCGCGCCCTGGCCGTCGTCAGCGCCGACCAGAACCTTTCCGAGATGAAGGCCACGCGCCGCTCGGAACTGATCGTTGATCGATCCGCTTCACGCGCGCAAACAGCGGCGATGACCGACGCCATCAAGAGCATGTACGCTACTGTGCTCGGCCGCGTCGTCTCCGTGCGCAGCGCTCCCGTAGAGTTCAAGCATGAAAGTAAAAGCTACTGCGTCAGCTCGCCCGGCAGCGCGACGATCAACGTCGAAGCCATGCCGGACGACCTCTGTTGCCGTATGCCGCAGCTCGTCTGGTACGAACCGCTCGTGCCGCTCGCCAACCGCAAGGTCGGACATACCCTCAAAGCTGCTTACGAGAGCGGCGCAGTCGGCGACGCCTGGCAAAGAGACGGCGAGAACAGCGCCTTCTACGGCAGCTTCTCATTCTAAGCTCAAGCGCCCTCGATCAGTCCTCTCTAAGTCAGTCGCGGCCCGTCGTCAAAAAAAAATCTTGACAAGCAGGGCTCTCGGGGATATTGTTCAAAAAACGAACAATAGATGGGAGTTCCCCTGCCCATGCGCAAGATCAACACCAGAGACTTCCACGTTGCGACTCGCACCACTTCCCGCGAGATCAATCGCCGCATCGCTCTCAACCTGATTCGGGAGCATCAACCCATCTCGCGCGCAGACCTCGCGCGGCGGATGAACGTGACGCGCGGCGTAGCGAGCGTCCTCGTGCAGGAGTTGATCGGCCAGGGCTTGATCTACGAGGGCGCGACGGGCGAGGCCGCGCGCGGTCGCAAGCCCACTTTCCTGCACATCAGGACGCAGGATCGCCTGGCGATAGCCGTAGACGTGCGCTTCAGCAAGACTTACCTGATGCTCTCGGATTTCTCCGGCCGCCAGCTCTCGCTCGAAAGCTACGATACCATCTTTACCATCCCGGAGTTCATTCGCGGCCTCGCGACGCGCGTGCGTAGATTGCTGAAAACAAAAGGCATTCAGGGCAGTTGCGAGGGCATAGGCGTGGTCGTTCCGGGCATGGTTGACCAGCGGACTGGAAGAATCCTGAACGCGCCGACACTGGGCTGGCGCGAAGTGGATATACGCGATAGCCTGGCTGCTGCGACGGGCTTGCCCGTGCAGGTTGAGAATTCGGGCCGCGCTTGCTCGCTCGCTCATTTATGGTTGGAGCGAGGCGAGACAGCCTCGGCCATGCAGAGCTTCGTCTACGTGAACGTGTCGGACGGCGTCGGCGTCGGCATGGTCATAGGCGGCGAGCTGGTGCGCGGGCACAATCATATCGCGGGCGAGTTCGGCCACATGCCGCTCAGCCTTGACGGGCCGCCCTGCATGTGCGGCATGACCGGCTGCTGGGAAGCCTACATCTCCAATCTCGCCACTCTCTCCCGTTATTTTGGGCGGAATTTGTCCAAACTCAGTCCAAAATCGCCGCGCGAGCACCCGTCAAGCTCTTTCACGGTGCTCGATCTGATAACGCGTGCGCGCGGCGGGGACGGCAAGGCGACGGCGGCCATCCAGGCCACAGCACGTTTCCTCGGCCTCGGCCTCGCGACCATCGTCAACGTCGTCAACCCTGACTGTATCTACCTCGCCGGAGAAATCACCACTGCTTGGGACTTGATCGAGAACACTGTGCGCGAGGCGCTCGGGGAGCGTGCTCTCACGACGGCTGCCGCGCGCACTCCTTTGCGAGTGTCGGCAACGCATGAGTATCCGCGCCTGCGTGGTGCGGCAGCCTTAATCGCCGCCCCGACTTTTGCCGCGCCACGCGTGGCTTAGAGTTGAGAAGAATTCGGTGGGCCCAAACACCATCCTGCGGGTGCACAGCATTTAACGAGCAAAGGGATCGCCATCGTCTGTGAGCTACATTGCTTTTCGGATTTCGAAAATCTTATTTGGAGGTCACTGGCATGTCAAGTATAGGAAACTTTGGCTTACGGAAGCTCCACTTTGCGTTACTGGCTGTGATGCTTGCTATTCCCCTGGCGGCCGTCGCGCAAATAACAACCGCCACGATTGTCGGCATCGTCTCTGACCCGAGCGGTTCTGCTGTGCCTGGTGCGCAAGTCACCGCACGCAATGTCGATACTGGCCTCACTCGTACTGTGACCTCCGATGATACAGGTGCATACCGGATTGAATTTCTGCCAGTAGGCAAGTACGACGTTGAGGTCACCTATTCCGGCTTCAAGAAGTCGCTTGTTAGTGGCGTTGTCCTACAGGTCAATGACATGTCCCGCGTGGATGTCTCCCTAGATGTCGGGCAGGTCAACGAGACTGTGACCATCGCGGATTCGGAGACGCCGGCGATCAATACCAGCACCCCGGAAATCGGGCGCACGATCCAGTCTGCCGAGATCACGACTCTTCCGCTGGTTGAGCGGAACGTTTACACGCTGCTTGATCTGACGCCGGGCGTGCAGTCCAACAATAATGGTGTTGCCGCCGCCTCCACGGGCACTAGTTCGCTCGTCCTCGGCTTTCCTGAGCAGCGCACACTAATCAACGGCGGCGTCGATGGCGGGACTGGCTCCGTGAACTATTTCCTCGACGGCGGCAATAACATGACCAACCTGCGCAATACCGGCAACATCCTGCCGAACCCCGACGCCATCCAGGAATTCCGTGTGCAGACGAATAGCTATAATGCAGAGTATGGCCGCTTTGCCAACGGCGTCATCAACGTGCTCACCAAATCCGGAACCAACCAGTTTCACGGCTCAGTCTTTGAGTACGTGCGCAACACTGTGTTCAATGCCAACGACTGGGGCTCGCAACTGGAAAAGGCTCCCTTTCACCGCAACCAGTTCGGCGCGACCATCGGCGGCCCCATCAGGCGCGACAAGACTTTCTTTTTCTTCTCCTATTCCGGCCTGCGCCAGACCACCAGCACCTTCCTGAACGGCGCTGTCGTTCCGACCGCCCTGGAACGTGTTGGTAACTTCAGCCAGTCGGCGACCAAGCCCGTCGATCCAGCCACCGGCCAGGTCTTCGTCTGCAATGGCGTCACGGGCGTCATCTGCCCCAACCGCCTAGACCCGGTGGCGTTGAAGATCATCAACGACTTCATCCCCGTTTCCAATGTTGCGGGCAGCAGATGGCAGGGCAACGTTCCCAGTCCCTTCAACACCAACGAGTTTCTGACCAAGATAGACCACCAGATCAACGCCGCCCACCGCTTGACCTTCAGCTACTTTGAGACTGCCGGAAGCAACACGGTGAGGGCGGGCAGTGGCAACCTGCCCTGGGCCAGCCAGCAATTCAATTGGCGGCAACATAACGTGAATCTCAGTGACGTGTGGGTCATCAGTGCTGACAAGGTCAACCAGGTCTGGGGGACTTACACGCGCAATTTTGGTGGTCGCTTGAACCTGCCCGCGACCTCGCTTGGCGACCTGGGTTCGGCGTTCACAATCCAGGGCGCGCCGTCTCTGCCGCAGATCACCGTGACAGGCTTCTTTACTCTGACGAACGCCATCGGCGGGCCCACAGCCGGCACTAACTTCTATTCCGTGCGCGACGTTTTCAGTTGGATCAAGGGTCGCCATGCCATGAAGTTCGGGGGAGAAGTCTCACTCAACAAGGACATTCAACAGACGCTCCTGAACAACTACGGCGTCTTTACCTTTAATAACAGTGTGACGAAGAACGCGCTAGCGGACTTCCTGATCGGTATTCCGAGCGCGATCTCGCAGGACGCGCCCGTGACGGGTTACACCAATAGCTGGTACACGGCGCTCTTCATGCAGGATGATTTCCGCGTTCACCCGCGCCTGACCCTCAACCTCGGCCTGCGTTGGGACGTTCAAACGCCTCCGACCGATCCGCTGAATCGCGTCGTCAACTACGTCCCCGGCCAGAGGTCTACGGTCAACCCGAGCGCGCCTGTCGGGGCGCAGTTCTACGGCGATCCCGGCGTGGAACGGGGCGGCATCCCGGTCAGCTACAGCCACTTTTCTCCGCGCATAGGCTTTGCGTGGGACGTGTTCGGCGATGGGAAGACCTCTATTCGCGGCGCGGCCGGGTTGTTTTACGGCAGCCTGTCGGGCAACGAGTGGAACACGATGACTAACTTTCAGCCTTTCTCTACCCGGCTCAGCTTCTCGAATATCAATCCGAGGACGAACTCAAGCGGAGTGCCGCTCGGGGCGTCGCTCAGCAACCCTTATAACGCCTTCGTCGGCGGCAACCCGTTCCCCTACAGGGGGCAATTCACTACGGGCGGAGGTCTCTTCGCAGTCGCGCAGGACTTCAAGTGGCCCCACGCCTGGCAGTTCAACTTTTCAATCCAGCGGCAGTTGACGAAAGACCTGGTGGTGGGCGCGGCCTACGTCGGCACAGTCAGTTCCGATCTGCCCTTCGCGCGCGACGTTAACTACCCTGTGCTGACGCCGACGGCCACCGCTGCCGGAGCGAACGTCCTCGCGCGGCGGCCCAACCCGGCCTTCGGTGCTGTGCTGCTCCTGCAATCGGATCAGAGGGCCAACTACCATGCCATGCAACTGACGACCTCGATGCGCATGAGCCACCACGTCAGCTTCAACGCCTTCTACACCTTTAGCAAGACGCTCACCAGCGTACAGCTTCAGAACAACACCACGCAGGGTGGGGCCCAGAATTTCAGCCGTCTTGAAGAAGACTATGGTCGAGCCGATACAGACCAGCGCCACGTCTTCGCGATGAGTTTGAACTACCAGCCCGACTACATTAAAGGTCACGGCATCCTGAGCAAGCTCCTGAACGGCTGGAGCATCTCGCCCATCCTCAAGCTGCGCAGCGGCCTTCCCTTCACGATCACTAACGGCAACGTTGACGCCAACCTCGACGGCAACACCAACGACCGCGCGCAGCTCGTCGGCGATCCCCACATCGACAATCCGACGGCCGCCCGCTGGTTCAACACAGCGGCCTTTGCACAGAACAGGGTGGTGACGGGTGTCGCAACCGATGGCAATTCGGCGCGCAACCTGCTCGACGGCCCAGGCTATCGCGACGTTGACCTGGCGATCTCGCGCGACTTCCGCCTGGGCGAGCGCTTCAAGCTACGCTTTCGAGCCGAAGGCACGAATGTCTTCAACATGGTGAGCCTCGGGCAGCCGGGCAACTCAGTTCCTTCGGGAGCAACGTCGGCCACCTTCGGCGTTATCACCTCGGCCGCCCCTATGCGCAAGTTGCAGTTCGGCTTGCGCCTGAGCTTCTGAAACGGTCAGAGGGATTAAACAGCACTTGCAATCTCCGGAGGAGTGGAATAAAACTTTGAGACCGAGCCTCGTCGTCAAGCTTCTTCTGTCAGTATGCCTCTTGTCCATTGCTGCGCCGCAGGCTTTGCGCGCCGCCCCGCGCGTCAAAGTCCTGAAGCTCTCGGTCAGTAATCCGGGCGCACAGTTGCGCACGGATGAGAACATAGTCCTCACCATCGCGGAACTGCGTCGCGTCGCGGCAGACTTCAAGGCCGCCGCCTTCATCGTCACGACCTCGGATGCGGCGACGCTCGAAGAAGACGCGCGGACGCTGCAAACCACAGAGCTTGCGTCGCAGGCGGACGACCTGGACGGCGACGGGCGTGCCGACGAGATAGCTTTCCAGATTGATCTCAAGCCCAGACAGACGCGCGTCGTGACGATTGCTTACGGCGACGCCGAGACCATTCAACGCCTGCGCTCCGCTTACCCGAAGCGCACCGATGCCAAATTCGCGACGAAGTTCGAGGGGCTCGGCTGGGAATCGGAAGCGACCGCCTGGCGCATCTACTTCGACCAGCGCAACGCCATAGACCTTTACGGCAAGCGGCGGCCCGGTCTCTACCTTGAGCTGTTCGGCTCGCCCGAATACGACTATCACGAGGAATCGCCCTTCGGGCGCGACATCTACAAGATCGGGGACGCGCTGGGGCTCGGCTCAATCGGCGCGCTCGTGGACGGCAAGGCCGTCAGGGTCTCAGAGGTGGGCGAGCGCGACTGGCGCATCGTCAGCAGTGGGCCCATACGCACGATAGTCGAGCTTAGTTACAAGGGCTGGTGGGTCGGCGGTCACCGCGTAGACCTCTTGAGCCGCATCACGCAGTGGGCCGGAAAGCGAGGCTTCGAGCACGTCGTCAGGGCGGAGGGCGCTGAAGGCTTGACGCTAGTGACGGGGTTGCCGCGCAAAGCCGGTGTGGAAGAGAAGGTGTCTGAGGCGACGGCTGACGCGCCCGTACTGTGGCGCGCGACCTGGGGGCATCAGGTCTTAAAGACCGGCGCGACCGCCACGGAGAGCTTGCCCGATCAGAATCTTGGGCTCGCGATCATCGCGCCCGGCGGCAAGCTCGCCCCGGACGATGCGCTCAACCTGCTTGTCGAGCCGCGCATTGAGCGGGGCATTGGTCGGAGCGTTGGCCGGTGGTACGTTCTCGCCGCCTGGGATCAGGAGGGCAGCGAGCGGATGCTTGTGACGGCGCAGGACGCTGCGAACAAATACCGCAACGGCTCGTTCGTTCTGCCCGCCGACGGCACACGGACGCGCGAGGATTTTCTGAAATTGGTCGAGGATGAAGCGCGCCGCGTGGCCCAACCTGCGCGCGTCTCTATCTTGTCGCAAGCGAGCGCGCCGCAGTCGGCTCCGCCGGACACCTTGCGGCCCGCGCGCACCAAGACTTACGCGGAAGCCATCAGGCTCTTGCAACAGGCCGCCGAGCGCACGGCGCAGAAATGGGAGCCCATACTCGCTACCACGCCGCCTGAGCAGGCGACGCGCAACACCGGCTTGGGATTTTTCACCGAAGGCGATAACTGGACGGGCGAATGGAAGGAGCAGAAGGGCTGGTTCTGGACGGGCACGTTCTGGGTGGGCCAACTGTGGCAGCTCTATGCCAAGACCGGGGACGAGCGTTTTCGTCGCTGGGCTGAAGCCTGGAACGCGCACCTGCTCGGCAAAGAGATGACGCAGAACCACGACACGGGCTTCTTGAATTACTACTCGTCCGTGCTGGCTTACCGCGCGACGAAGGAGGCGAAATACCGCGAGGGGGGCTTGCGCGCGGCAGAGCGCCTGAAACAGCTCTACAACCCCGTGACGGAGCTGGTCGCGGCGTGGGCTGTCGGCGGCGACGACACCATCATAGACACCATGATGAACCTGCAAATCTGGTGGTGGGCGGCGCGCGAGTCTGGCAATCCGGAGTGGCGCGAGCTTGCGCTTAAGCACGCCTTGAAGAGCAGCCAGTGGCTCGTCCGCGCGGACGGCTCTGTGATTCAATCCGTGCATTACAATCCGGGCGACAATCGTCAGGAGTTCTTCTCTTCGGGCGCGCCGCAGCCTGCCGCAGTCCCAAACCAGGCGCGGCCGGGCGAGAAGGTCTTCACGCACACGCATCAGGGGTTTGCCGCAGACACTACCTGGTCGCGCGGCGCGGCCTGGGCCCTTTACGGATTCGCCGTCGCCTACGATGAGACGAAAGACCCGCGCCTGCTTGAGACGGCTGAAAAGATCGCGGCCTTTGTCCTCGACCGGCTGCCCGAAGACGGAGTTCCGTGGTACGACTTCATAGACGAGGGCGTGCACTTTCGCAATCGCGACAGCTCTGCGGCGGCGCTCGTCGCGGGCGGATTGCTGCGCCTCTCCGAGCTGGTCGGAGACAAGAGGCGCGCCGCGACGTACCGGCGCGAGGGCGAGCGCATCACGCAATCGCTGATTGATCGTTACCTGACGCCCGTGGGCGCTGATGACCGGACGCCGCCGGGCGTGCTGCGTCACGGGTCAAGCAATCGTCCGGCTGATGTTCCGCTCGTCTACGGCGATTACTACCTGTTGGAGACGCTGCTCTGGCTGGACGCGCACGCCGGGCGTTGATGGGCCCGGAAGGAATAGATTGATTGCTCAAGCGAAGAAGCTATGCTGAGAGCTTTATTAATTGCTTTGTTATTGACGCTCTATCTCTCTCAGGCGCGCATCCTCTTGGCGCAGCCCGCGCCGTCGCCTTCAACAGCTTCTTCTTCGATGGTCAGCGCCGAGACGCTGCGCGCGGAAGTGACGGAGTTTCTCGACCGGGAGATGGCCGCGCACCTCTCGGACATCAGGTCGCTCAATCCCGCGCCGGACAAGGTGCTCGGGGCGGGGGCTACCGGGGAATATACTTGGGGCACTTTTATGCGGGCCGTCGGAGCCTACGCGGAGCTGACGGGCAAGCGCAGCCTCGCGGGCCGCGACCTCGCGCGTGAGGTCGGGCAGATAGGCTTGCTCGAATACAGGCTCGGCGGGACGCGCTTCTCGCAGCTTTATGCCGTGCTCGCGCTTCGTCACTTCGGGCGGGAGCTTGACAGGAATGCTGTGTGGCAGAGCCTCACCGAAAGTGAGCGCGAGCAGTGGCGAAAGCTCCTGGACATCTCGGCCTTCTACGACCCTAAGACGCAGAAGGTCATCAACCTGCCGGAGAACTACCTGGGTGTGGCCGCGCGCATAGCGAGCATCAGTTACCAGCTTGGCTTTCTCAAAGACCGCGCGCTCCTTGACGGCGTTGTGACGCGCGCGGCCCGCCCCTTTACGAGCGGCGGGCTCTATGCTGACGACGCGCCGCCCACGGGTCGCTTTGATCGCTACTCGAACGAGTACGCGCGTTTCGTCTGGGACGCGGCCGAGGCGGCCGGGCGCAGAGACATTCTCGAAGCCGTCGCCCCTTCCTTGAAAGCGCAGATGCGTTTGTGGTGGGATTTGGTCTTGCCTGACGGTTATGGCTACGCTTGGGGGCGAAGCCTCGGCGTCGTGAGCTACGAAGACACTATGGAGATAGTGGCTTTCCTGGCGCGCCATCCGGAGTTTCGCCCCGCGCCCCTCAACAATCTGGCGAGCGCATATTACAAGGCATGGCGATGGCTCCGGCATGACTATAACGACCGGCACATGCTTTCGGTCTTTGCCTTCGGGCGCGGCAACTACTCATACATTACACTTGAGCGCGAGTGGCAGCAGACGGCGAGCTTCCTCGGCAAGGCGGCGTTGGCCCATGCGCAGTTGACAGAGGCGCTCGAACGAGAAGGCATCAAGCAGTTTCCGGCAGAGATTGCGAGGCCAGACCTCGCGCGCTTCGAGTTTTTCCGGCGCGGCGAGCGCAGCTTCGGCGTGTGGGTTGTGCGCCAGGGGCCGCTCTATTTCGCCCTGGCCGTAACGACTGGAACGAAGCCGGGCGTGGCCGATTACCTCCCGGCTCCGCACGGCCTGCCGGGCACAGCCGCGCCCGTCGAACAGGTTTATCCTGCGCTCGTGCCTTTCATAGAGCTTGAGGACGGGCGCGTGCTGGTCTGTACGGACGGCGCGGACGAGATCGAACCGGGGCCGCAGGGGCGCTCGCTGCGAGCGGTGTGGCGACGCTGGGCCCAGGTGGGTGCGAGAGCAGGAGTGCTCACAGACCCGCACATCCGGAGCGAGGTGGTGTGGCGTCTCGTGGGCAACAGCCTTGTGCGCGAGGAGACGCTGGAAGCTTCCGAGCCCGTCTCTGTGCGCCGCTGGCGGGTGGCCGTGCCCACCACGGCGACAGTGAGCGCGACGGAGTTTGCAAACGGGCAGCGCCGCGATAGACTCGAAGCTGACGACAGTATATTAGAAGTCGAGGCGACGGCCGACTGGCCTTTGAAGGTTTCCGTGCTGGCGACCGGCGACGGCCCGCTCGGGCGCGGGGCGCGTGGGCCCGTGCCGCTGCATCTCGTTTACGAGGCGCGCGGCCCCCTGCGCCTCCGTGCCAAAGAGCGCGTCGGCTGGCGCATCACGCTTAAAGCAGAAGGAAAGAGGCCCTAGATTATGAGCGTCATCTCGAAAGCTAACCCGCACCCGCAGCACATGGACTGGTCTAGCGTCCCCGTCGAGCGCATCGAGGAAGGCATCGAGCGGCAGATGATCGTCGGCGAAAAGCTGATGGTCTGCCGCCTGCGCTTCGCGCCCCACACCGTCACGCCCGCGCACGATCACCCGCACGAACAGCTCACGCTCGTCGAGAAGGGCCCTGTGCTCTTTACCGTCGGCGACGAAGAGCGCATCGCACAGACGGGCGACGTGCTGCACTTTCCCCCCAATAGCTGGCACGGCGCGACGATGCTCGACGAAGAGGTCGTCCTGATAGACATCTTCTCGCCCGTGCGCGAAGACTTCCTGGCCTCCTCACAACTCTACGGCAATGGAGAGAAGCGCGGGGAAGATTAAATCGCCGAAGTGCGTGCCGCCTTAACTTGCGCCTCGGTGAGCGAGCCTCTTTCGGGGGCTCGCCGTTTTTATCTCCGCCGCTTTGAGTCTCTCTCTGCTCTCTGTGGTAGGATGCAGCGAAGGGTTCGCCAACCTTATATTGAAGGAAGATGAGATGCTTCTAGGGATAGATTTCGGCACGACGAGGACTGTGGTGGCGGCCGTTGACCGGGGCAATTACCCCGTGGTCAGCTTTCAGACGCCGGGCGGCGACACGCACGAGTGGTATCCGTCGCTCGTGACCATCCCGAAGGGGCGCGAGGAAGAGCGCCTCTTCGGGTTCGAGGCCGCCGCCGCACAGAACGAGCCCGGCTCGACCGTCATCCGTTCTTTCAAAAGAGAGCTGGCCGCGCTCGCCCCCGACTCGGTTGTCGTCGCGGACGGGAAGGCGACGACGGCGCTTGAGCTGCTCACGGAGTTTCTCGCGCAGCTTCAGAGAGAGCTGCGCGAGCGGTCTAACCTGCGCCTCGGCGCGCGCGAAAGTCTGGAAGCGATGATCTCCGTCCCGGCCAACTCGAATAGCAATCAACGCTTCATTACTATGGAAGCCTTTCGTCGCGCGGGCTTCACGGTGCGCGGGATGATAAATGAGCCGTCGGCGGCGGGCGTCGAATACGCGCATCATTATCTCAACGCTGGGCCCACTTCGCGCCGCGATCACGTCATCGTCTACGACCTCGGCGGAGGCACGTTCGATGCCTCTGTCATCTCTATGGCCGAGCGCCAGCACGAGGTCGTGAGCAGTGACGGCATAGCTCGGCTCGGCGGAGATGATTTCGATCACATCTTGCTTGAGATGGCCGCAAGCGAGGCCGGGATAGGCGAGCTGACCGAAGAGCAGCGCGCTCTTCTACTGGAAGAGTGCCGCGAGAAGAAAGAAGGGCTGCATGCCAACACGCGCAAGATCGTCATAGACCTGGAGCGGGCCCATGAAGGCGCGGGCGAGGTCATCGTAAGCGCAAGCGAATTCTACGAGCGTTGCCGCCCGTTAGTGGAGCGAACCATCCAGGCTATGGAAAAGGCTGTGGAGCGCAAGCCAAAGGGGGAGGAGCTTGACTGGCGCTCGGTCGCGGCCATCTACATGGTCGGCGGCTCGATCAACCTGCCGGTTGTTTCGCGCATGCTGCGCGAGCGTTACGGACGACAGGTGCGCAAATCGCCGTACCCGCACGCGGCCACGGCCATCGGTTTAGCAATCGCCGCCGATGCCGAGAGGGGCTACCAGTTGCGCGAGCGCTTCACACGTCACTTCGGCGTGTGGCGCGAGACCGAGGACGGGCGCTCGGTGGCGCTCGACGTGCTCTTCGAGAAGGAGACGCTGCTGCCGGAGAAGAACGAGCGCCTAACGCGCCTGCGCCGTTATCAACCGACACACAACATAGGCCACTTCCGCTTTCTGGAATGCAGCCGCGTTGACGCCGAAGGACACCCGACCGGAGACCTGACGCCCTGGGACGAACTCTATTTTCCGTTCGACCCGGCGCTGCGCGGCGAGACGGGGCTCGAAGCCATACCCGTCACACGCACAGAGCCCGCCCCGCTATTGATCGAAGAGCTTTACGCCTGCGACGAAAACGGGATCATCGAAGTCAGCATCATAGACCACACCAATCGTTATCAACGCACCTACAGGATTCACGGCTCGCACGCGATAGCCAGGGCCGTGCAGTAGCGTTCCGTGGGCCCGAAGAGAAGAAGGGGGGTAGAGACCAGTGATGAACAAAGGACGCCGAAACCTGCTGTTGCTGAGCTGCTTCATCTGGTTGGCCTGCTGTGCGGGGCTCTCTACGCCGCAGGCGTTGGCCCAGGTGACGTTTCCAGTAGGCGCTGACGGCCTGCCCGCCTGGGTGAAGGATGTCGGCGCGCGGCGTGTGCCGAAACGCGAGCGCCTCTTTTCAGCCAACAAGTACAAGGCCGTGGGCGACGGCCGGACGAACTCGACCCGCGGCATACAGCAGGCGATTGATGCCTGCGCGAAGGCCGGCGGCGGCACAGTCACCTTCGAGCCGGGCAGCTACCTGACCGGCGCGCTCTTCCTCAAATCGAACGTTCACCTGCGCCTAGACCAGGGCGTAACCCTGCTCGGCAGCCAGGAGGACGCAGATTATCCCTCGCTCTGGACGCGCGTCGCCGGCATAGAGATGAAGTGGCCCGCCGCTCTCATCAACGTCAACGATCAGAAGAACGTTAAAATCTCCGGCGGCGGAACCATTGACGGGCAAGGGAAGAAGTGGTGGGACAGGTATTGGGCCCTGCGGCGCGAATACGAGCCGAAGGGTTTGCGCTGGGCCTCGGACTACGACGCCGAGCGCGTGCGCCTGATGGTCGTCTGGAAGTCTGCCGACGTGACTATAGAGAACCTGAGCCTCAAGCGCTCGGGCTTCTGGACTGTGCAGATCGTCTATTCCGATCATGTGACAGTGAACGGCGTGAAGATCAGCGACAACGCTGGCCCGAGCACGGACGGCGTTGACATAGACTCTTCGAGCTACGTGCTGGTCGAGAACTGCGACATAGACAATAACGACGACGACATCTGCCTGAAGGCCGGGCGCGACTACGACGGGCAGCGTGTCAATCGTCCGACCGAATACGTGGTCGTGCGCAATAACATCACGCGGCGCGGCGGCGGCATTCTCTCCTTCGGCAGCGAGACGGCCGGAGGCATACGCAAAGTGGTCGCCTACCGGAACCGTGGCATCGGCACTAACGAGGGGATACGATTCAAGTCGGCGAAGACGCGCGGCGGCTACGTCGAGGACGTGCTTATACGCGACACCAGGATGGAGAACGTGCCGCTGCCTTTCACCTTCACTCTGAACTGGAATCCGAGCTACAGCTACGCGACCATCCCGAAAGAGATCAAGAACGTTCCGCCCCACTGGATCGTCATGAACACGCCCGTCACGCCGCCCGAGCGCGGGCTCTGCGAGTTCCGCAACATCACCATCGAGAACGTAGAGATAGTGGGCGCGCGCCAAATCTTTTCGGCCACGGGCCTGCCCACCAAGCCGATTATCAACGTCAAGCTGGTGAACGTCACGGCCGAGGGGCGCGATGCCGGTGTGATCGAATACGCGCGCAACTGGACGATGAAAAACGTCCGCCTCAAGACTCCGAACGGCAAGAACGTCGAGGTCTCCAACAGCGAGAACGTCGAGACGCCGCAAGCATCAAGGTGAAAATGCGTAAAGCACAGCCGCAGCCTTCCGGCGTCGCCGCGCGCATCATAGAGTTCGCTCTCAAATACGGATTCTGATTTTTAGCTTCCGGTCGTGGGTCTTTTGCTGACCTTCGCTTTGCTCACGCTCCTGGCCCGGTCGGAAAAGTATGGTGCGAGCGGATTCTTCTTCAGCGCCTTGAGGCCGGAGACGACCATTGAGGCGTTCAGCTCGGCCCCGGCCAGGCTCGTGTGCGTGTGCGGGTCTGCAAACATCGCGTCCACTTTTTCCGGGCCCATGGCGTCGTATTTGGCGGCGATGATCTCGTTGAGGTCTATGAAGGCGACGCCTTCGGAGCGGGCCACCTCACGAGCCCACACTGCGTAATCCTCGGAGCGGACGATTCGTCCATCCTTCCAAATCTTTCGCGGCACGAGCGAGCAGACAATCGGCGTCGCTCCCTTGGCCTTCGTGTCCTGGATGAACTTGCGCAAGTACCAACCGTAGGTGTGCACTACTTCATGCTTCTTCGTCAGCAGGTTATCTATCTCCTCCGTCTCTTCGCCCATGCCGCGAATCGAGCCGCGTGCCCGAGACGTGTCGTTGTATGGCCCGGAGTCGTTATGGCCGAACTGCATCATCACTATGTCGCCGGGCTTCAACATCTCAAGCACTTTGTCCCAGTGGCCGCCGGTCAGGTAGGTGCGGCTGCTCAGGCCGCCGACGGCGCGGTTGACGACGTTGATCTTCGTCGCGTCGAAGTAGGCCGCGAGGGGCTCGCCCCAGCCCCACTGTCCGCCCGCGCCGTCACCCTGGCCGTTGCGCACAGTGGAGTCTCCGATCAGAAAGAGCGTCGGCAGCCTGGGATTGGCGGGCACGGGCAGCGGCCGTCTCGGACTCTGGCCCGACTCCTGCGCGATGGCTTCGACGCGCTGACCCTCCGGCGATAGATACTTGACGAACGGGCTCTCCTTCATTCCCTTCAAAAGCGCGACGACCGTCGCGGCGTTGAGTTCCGCTCCCGCAGGGCTCGTGTGCGTGTGGTCTGGCCCGAAAAACTCTTTCACCTTTTCCTGGCCCAACTGTTCGTACTTGTCGGCGACAGCTTTCGTCAGGTCTAGGAAGAGGACGTTCTGTGAGCGGGCGACCTCTGCTGCCCATTGGCCGAAGCGGCCGGAGCCGCGCTCCACTCGTCCGTCTTTCCAGATGTTTCGCACCGTCAGCGAAAGGAGGATCGGCGTCGCTCCTTTAGCCTTTGTGTCCGCAATCAGCTTGCGCAAGTACCAACCGTAGGTGTGCACTACTTCATGCTTCTTCGTCAGCAGGTTGTCTATCTCCTCCGTCTCTTCGCCCGTGCCGGGCAGGGAACCGCGTGCGCGCGAAGCGTCGTTGATCGCCCCCGCGTCGTTGTGGCCGAACTGTATCAGCACGAAGTCGCCCGGCTTCATGTCCGCGAGGACTCTATCCCAGAGCCCTTCGGTGATAAACGTCCGGCTGCTGCGGCCCGCCCGCGCGCGGTTGACGACGTTGATCTTCGTCCTGTCGAAGTAGGCCGCGAAGGGGTCGCCCCACCCGCGCGCACCCCGCGCATTGTTGTTGGCCGTCGAATCTCCCACGACGAAGAGCGTCGGCAGATTAGGATTCGGCGTAGGCGAAGGCGAAGCTGAAGGTGAATTGGAAGGCGCAGGCGGCGTGCTCGTCTCCTGCGCGGCGGTTTTGTAAGAGAGAGCCGCGAACAGTCCCGCGACCGTGATGACAACAGAGATGCTAATCAGTCGCCAAGTCGTTTGAAAGCGTGTGTTGATGAGATGCATCGGAACATTCCCCCCGCTGCTTTGTCGTGAATTAACTTGATTCTCGATACGCGCACAGCCTTGACTCCCGAAACCCTCAACGCCTGGCCCTGAGCAGCAGCAGCCAGTCGGCCTCCGACGGCTTTTGAATAGTCGTGCCTTTATCGAGTGACGGAGGCAGGACAAGAGGGCTGGTCTTACCCGTGCGCGGGTCGAACCAGATGCCGCTGAAGCCTTTGCTTGGAAGCGAGCGTGCAAGTGTTACGCCCGGGCCGGAAAGGGAATAGAAGAGCACAGCCTCGCTTCCCTCGTCCGACAGAGCCCAGTTGCGCGCGCCCTCTTCGAGCATGGCGTCTTGCGGTCTCATCCTCATCAGCACGTCCGAGAGGTACTCGCGCACGAAGGCATCCAGGCTGGTGCGGTCTGTCTCGATTCCCTGAGACTGGCCCGACGCCGGGTTGCGCATGAGCGCCTGCGCGCCGCCCGCCATCAGAATGGGGATTGGGCCCACGCCGCTGTGCCACGCGACGACGGCCTTTGCGGGGAAGCGGTCGCGGTACTCGCGCACTTGACGATAAAGCTGTGCGGGCGTGGTCGGCGGCGGCGTGTCTCCCGAGCGGCCGAAGTCTTTGGTAATCATCTCGCGGAAGGCCAGGTTCTGTCCTCCCTTCGGAGCCCACAAGGAGCCGTCCGGGCGATACTGCCAGTAACGCATGTCTATGATGGCGATCTGACGCTCAAGCGCCGGGTCTGAAAGTACTGCGTCGGTCACGTCCTTGCTCGCGACGAGCGCGACGCGCACCTTTCGCCTCTTGGCCCTTTCCCATTCCGCGACCGTTTGAAGGAAGAACTGCTGGAAGCCTGCGGGCCCGGCGTACTGAAAGGCCGGAATGAAGATGATGTTGGGCTGTGGGCCCAGCTCGTCGAGCGTCTTCAGGATGTAGGCGCGGTGCAGCGCACGCCGTCGCGCTTCGCCTACGTCGTAGAATTGATTGGCGACGTGAATCGTATTCTTCTCTTCGATGGGCGGCGGCTCGGGCAAGCCCGTGTCGTTCGTGTTGTTGGCGGGCCGCCACGGAAAGTCAACCCAGTGCGCGGTCGTTTCCAGCAGGTTATGCGTGTTGTAGAGACTGTGATAGTAGACCAGGCCGCGCTCGTTGCACAGGCTGGCGAACTCGCGCGTCCGCTCGAAATACCAGGGATTGAAACGTGTCAGGTCGTAGAGGCTCAAGCCGTCCCATGCGACGCCACGACCACTGCGCGCCCAGGGCATTTCGTAGAAGGGGGCCCAGACGTTTCCGTCCTCACGCTTCGTGATCGAGTGCTCGTCGCGCCGCCGGTCGTACCACAGGCCGGGCCCACCGTTGAAGAAGAGCATCCCCTGGGCCAACATGCGCTCGGCCAGGCGTGGCAGGTCTTCGGTCAGGCCGGGCCCCGTGCGGCCGGGCACAAAGCGCGTCAGGCTGACGCCGCTCGCCTGCTGTGCTACTGCCTCAGAGACCTGTCCTTTCCACCACGCGGCATTCAGCATGCCGCCCCAGATCACACGACCATCAATGACGAACCTGCCGCCGATGATTGAAAGCGGATGCCCGGCCGCAGTCTGCTTTGACCGGGCGGTTCTAGTGGGCCGAAACTCCGGAATGCTCGTCAGCTTGGCGCTCGATGCGGGAGGCGCGGGCTTGATCTCCGTGCCGGGCCTGTGCGCCGCTGCGCCGAGCCGCTTCGCCAGTTGCGTTTCGTAGAGCGGCTCCTGAGAAGTGCTCGCGATGTTGGGGGCGTCCTCCGGGCCGCGCGCTTCTATCTCTTTCGCCGTACTGTTCCAGACAACCGAATTGGCTGCCGTCCACCCGCCGCCCTGCGCGAGCTTCATGTCATAGGTGAGGCGCAGCGCCGCGCCTTCGACCCGCACGCGCTCGTAGAGGACGCCCGACGACCAGCTTTCGAAAGAGCCGCTGGGCCCAAGCGCGCCGCGCGCAGAGCAGTCGAGAAAGACGTTGGGCCCGCCCGCGCAGAAGCCGCTCGCGAAATCGTTCAAGCCTGCCTCGCCGTAACACCCGCGCACCAACACCTGCTGCCCTTCGACCAGAAAACTCTGGCGACGATAACCGCCGATCTCCGACACTGGCTGCTCGCTGCGGCAATCTTCAATCGTCAAGCGGCGCGCACGCCGGCCCACGCGGACGGCGGAGCCCGCGAAGTGTCTCGCCACGACGTTGCGCACCCAGGCGTCTTCCGTATTGTCGAGCGCAACGGCTATCCACGAATGCTCCTCGTCGCGCGGGTTGGCCGTATAGTATTCGCTTTCCAGCGTCAGGTGCTCGATGCCTACGCGCTCGACCGGCTCGTTCGAGAGGACGCGGGCCACCTGGCCGCCGCCGTAACGCTCCTCAAGAGCCGTCGTGATGGGAGCGTCAAGCGCCAGTTGCTTGCGCGCAGCGTCCACTGCGACAACCGTGCGATCCCACACCAGGTTGCGCGAGCCCGGCAGCCAGTGCGTGCGCTGGTCTGCGAAGGGCCCTTCGGCCTTGTTCATGCCGAGCGCAGCGATCCACTCTTTCGTGCTCGGGCGCGTGATGACTACGCGATTGCCGACGCCGAATCCGGCGACGCTCTCGACGGAGAGCGTGCGGCTCCCCGAAGGAACGAGCGCGTCCGTCACTCGCACCTCTTTGCCGGGCGCGGGCGCTTGCTCTCTCCCCACTTCGATCAGCGTGCGGCGGCCGAGTCCTGTGGCGACGATGACGGTCGGGCTGCTTTTGTCCGTGCTCCCGCGCAGGACTATCCCGCTCGCGCGCAAGAGAAGCTGGCCGCCGACGCGAAAGCGCCCGCCGCTCAACTGCAACGCGCCGCGAAAACCGTCCGCGCGCAAGGGCCCACTCGCCACACGGTCGAGCGCAGCTTGAAGCAGGGCCGTATCGTCTCCGCCGCTCGGGCGCACACGCAGGACGGCCGGAACCAGTGGCGGCGATGCTCCGCCCGCTTCATATCCGGCGTATGAGAAATCAATCTTTACGTCCGAAGGGGCGAGCCTCTGCGCCTTCGGGGCTATCGCAGGGATGAAGGCCATGCTGATCAGCGTCGCCGCCAGGATTGTCCGCACCGGGTCGTGTGCTCGTCGCATGATTGATAACAAAGCTGTATGAAGTGCGTTCAAGATAAGCATTGGCTTTCGCGCTACCTTAGCGGCGTCGTCCTCCGGCCCTGCCTGGGCCCCGGCGCGCTGCGGATAAGAAGTTCAGCGCCCTGCAAGCCGTCGGCGCTCGCCGTGAGCCTGATCGAGCCGGGCTCGCCCGCTCGCGTGCGGACGATGACCAGGCAGAGACCGTTGTAGGCGGCGCGCTCTTTCGCCTGGAAAGATTCGTGGCTGGTGGCGTCGCCGTTATCGACGGCCACGATCTCGCCGGGGCCCGTGAGCTGGAACCTGATCCGGTTCTTCGAGCGCGGGACGAGCAAGCCCTCTTTGTCTGCGACCGTGACGGTGACGAAGGAGAGATCGCTTCCGTCCGCCCTGAGCGCCCGGCGGTCTGCCGCGAGCGTCAGGCGCGAAGCAGCACCCGTGGTCTTCACAACGTCCTGGGCCCAACGCTTTCCTTCACGATAAGCTATGACGCGCAGCTCGCCCGGCTCGTACGCTACGTCGTCCCAGCGCAGGCGATACTGTCCCTTCTCCTTCCTCTTCCTGCCGAGCGAGCGCCCGTTCAGAAACAGCTCAGCCTCGTCGCCCGAAGTATAGACATGCACGGGTGTGGTCTGCCCCTTGCGCTCGGGCCAGTTCCAGTGCGGCAGGATGTGGGCCATCGGAAGTGTGGGCCGCCACCTCGCTTGATAGATATAGAAACGATCTTTCCTGAAGCCCGCGAGATCGACTATGCCAAAGTAGGAGCTGCGCGAAGGGACTTTGATCTTGCCCAGCTCCTTCAACTCCTTTTCGAGGCGCGCCTGCTCCGAAGGGTCTGTGAAGTTGAGCAGGTTCGTCACGTCCGCGTTGTATGGAGTCGGCTCGCCCAGGTAATCGAAGCCCGTCCAGACGAACTCGCCCGCGACGAAGGAGAACTCGTCCTGCCCCTGAAACTCTGTGTCGGGCGGCATGGCCCAGCGCGGCGCATAGAGGTCGTAGGAGCTGACCTGAAAATCTGCCCGGCCCAGACTCTTGTCGTCTGAGACGGGGAAGAAATATTCGCCGCGCGAGCTGACGGTCGAAGCCGTCTCGCTGCCGAGCAGCGGAATGGTCGGATTCGTCCGGTGAAACTTGCCGTACTCGGCGGGCTTGTAGTTATAGCCGAAGACATCCAGGGTCTTCTGAAAGCCGTTGTAGCCGGCCTCGGTCTGGTTGCATCCGGCCCCGGCGGGGCGCGTCGGGTCTTCCTCATGGGCTATGCGCCGCAGCTCTTCGGAAACCTTCCAGCCGTCGGGCGTGCGCTGCTCGCCGATCTCGTTGCCTGTGCTCCACAGGATGATGCTCGGGTGGTTGCGGTCGCGGCGAAGCTGAGCGCGCCAGTCCTTCTCGTGCCAGTCGTCGAAGAGTAGATGATAGTCGTTCTTCTTCTTTCCGCGCCGCCAGCAATCAAAAGCTTCGTCCATCACCATAATTCCCATCCGGTCGCACAGCTCAAGCAGCTCGGGCGCGGGCGGGTTGTGGCTGGTGCGGATGGCGTTGACGCCCATCTCTTTCATGATCTCAAGCTGGCGCTCAAGGGCGCGCACGTTGAGGGCCGCGCCGAGTGGGCCCAGGTCGTGATGGTTGCAGACGCCTTTGATCTCGACCGGCTCGCCGTTGAGAAAGAACCCCCTCTCGGCATCGAACCTGATGGTGCGGATGCCGAAGACTGTCTCATAACTGTCAACAACTCTTCCGTCCTTCGTGACACTCGTCACGGCCACATAGAGCCGGGGCTGCTCGAGCGTCCAGAGCTTAGGTCTATTGACGCGCACGGTCGCGGCGTCGGTCGCGCCCGCGCCTGGGCCCACGCGCACGCTCGCGGGCGAAGTCGAGGCGACAGCCGCGCCTATCTTCTGCCCGTCGCGCCCACGCTCGTAAAGCTCCGTCCTGACGCTCACGTTCGCCGCCCCCGTTGAATCGTTATCTATCGTCGTCTTGAGCTGTACGGTCGCGCTCGCCGGGCCCACCTCCGGCGTAGTGATATAAGTGCCCCAATGGGCGACGTGCACTTGATCGGTCTTGACCAGCCAGACGTTGCGGTAGATGCCGCCGCCCGGATACCAGCGCGAAGAGTCCGGCGGATTGTCCAGGCGAATGGCTATCGTGTTCTCCGCGCCGAACCGAACGTAGGGCGTCAGGTCAAGCTCGAAAGAAGCGTAACCGTAGGGCCAGCCGCCGACGAAATGGCCGTTGAGCCAGACGGTCGCATAAGCCATCGCGCCGTCAACTTCCAAACCAAAGCGCCTGTTTTTGTCCGTGGCCGGAACCGTGAAATGTTTCCTGTACCAGCCGACGCCCCACCACGGAAGCTTGCCCGTCTCGCCCGGGTAATCCTGATTGAAAGGGCCTTCGATGCCCCAATCGTGCGGCAGGCTCAACTGACGCCAGCCGCGATCATCAAAGCCTGGCTGCGTGTAAGAGACCCCTCCGCCGAGGTTGCCCTCGGGGCGCGCGCCCTGGGCCAAGTCGGAGCTGAGCAGGTACTCGTTGCCTGTAGCCTTGACCCACTCCTTGATCTTCTCGTAGGAGAGCGCGCCTTCCGTCCCGGCCGGGTCGTCCTTCTTGAAACGCCAGTCGGAGTTGAACGAGAGACGCTCCCTCGCCGGAGCCGCCTGAGCGGAGCCAGGTATCATATGGCTAATAGGTGTCAGCAGCGCGAGAAGGAGCATGACGCGCAGCGTAAAGACGAGCCTTAGAGCACGCAGACGGCTTAAGTCAATCGAGTTTGACATGGATGCTCCCCGCTGAAATGGAGACTGCTACAGGCTTCAAAACTTCTTCTGCTCGACGCGCTCAAGGCGCGTGTCCGAGACCGGACGTGACCCGTGGACGTTGAAGTCCGTGACATTCTTCAACGAGAAGGTGGGCACGCCTTCGGCCTTCTGCGCTGTGACGTGGAAGAAGCTCGCGCCCTTCACGTCTTCGAGGACGAAGGCCGGACGCAACTCTTCCTTCATAAAGCTGACCTCGACGTTCGACAGCTCGACACGGCTCGCATGACGAATGTAGAAACCATATGCCGGCAGCACGCCGAACATAGAAGGGTCAGGATAATTGGTCTCGCGCTCGGGCGGCTCAATGGCAGCCTCTTCTTTCGTTCCGCCGCCCCGATAGAAGATGCGTATGTTCGAGAGACGCACGTCCTCTATGTCGTGGCCGGGGACGCCGCTGATGATCGAAGCGTAGCGCGGGTCTGCGTTGTAGACGACGATGTTGCTGATCTGGACGCGGCGCAACTCTCCCACAGCAATGCCGGCGGGCCCACGCATCCGGCGGCCCAGGCGCAGGAAGATCGGCGAGTTCACTATGTCGCGCATGGTGATGTTGGTGACGGTCACGTCTTCCAGCAGAGCGCCGTCCACAGTCTCAAGCGCCAGGCCGCGACAGTGATCGAAGACTATGTCCGAGATGGTGATGTTCTTGAAGCCGCCGTTCGATTCCGTCCCGAACTTGACGCGCCCCGTGGGCCCATCGCCGTCGGGAGCCTGCGTCACGTTCCGCTTATAAGTGCCATCGAGCAGCGAGCCTATGTCGTAGCCGCTTACCAGACAATTCGTGATCGTCACGTTCTCGGTCGCACGCGCGAACCCGAGCGCGTAGGAACTCTTCAGCACGATGGCGTCGTCGTTAGGCGAGTTGACGCTGCAATTCGAGATACGCACGTTGCGACAGGCGTCTATGTCAAAGCCGTCGCGGTTAGTATCCACCTTGAGATTGTCAATCGTCAGATTGTCAACGCCCGTCGCGAGCAGCGCGAAGTGGCCGCCGTTCAGCACGGAGAAGTCGCGCAGCACGACGTTGCGACAGAGCTTGAGCGCAATCGCTTTTGTGCCCAGGCCGTTCATCTCTTTAACATCTGCATCCTCGCCCAGCGGGGCGGCGGGACGTGCCCCGGGCTGCGCGCCACCCATACTGACGGGCGTATCGCCTGCGACGCGCGGGCGTCTGGGCCCAGGGCTGCGACGCGAGAGCCCACGGGTTCCGTCAATGAGCCCTGGGCCCATGATGGAGATGTTTTCGAGACCTATGCCCCAGATCAGGCTGTTCTGCCAGTGGCTATGGCCGAAGTCCTGGTACATGTCCCATTCGTTCGGCTCGGGCAGGTCGTAGCTGCCCTTATCCAGCTTCGGGTCGGCGGCGAGAATCGTCGCGCCCTGATCGAGGTAGAGTGTGATGTTGCTCTTGAGATGAATCGAGAAGGAGAGATAAGTCCCGGCCGGAAAGCGCACCGTCCCGCCTCCGGCCGCAGCCGCCCGCTCGATGGCCCTGTTAATAGATACGGTGTCGAGCGTCTTGCCGTCGCCACGGGCCCCGAACGCGCGCACGTCGTAGACGCCAGCAACCGCCCCCGCTCCCCGCGCACGATTATTCTGCGCAACCCCCCGGCCCGCCGCGACCTTCAAAGTCAACCCGTTATTTAAAGGCGATAGGATGAAGAGCGCCGCCGCGACGAGAAGCGCAAGAGCCGTCCTTTTAATCATCAGTATCTTCCTCTTCACTTGAATAGCGGTTTTCAGTTGAGCGCCGGAAAAGTTGCAGCAAAGTCGCAGCTCGTCAACACAGGCGCGGAGGAGATGCATGCTGCCTGCTCAACTGCCCAGGGGCTTGACATCCGTCGCCAGGGGGCTCGGGGGGATGCTGAAGCTTTCAAACGGGTCGGGTCGGGCGGGGTCAAAGGGGCGTACGTCCTTGAACAGGTATCTGGCGAGGGCGAGCTTGTTGGCCTTGATGCCCTCGACGATCATGCGGGCCAGCTCGTAGCTGCCGTAGTTGCTGTGGTGCGTGCCGTCGCCTTCCTTGAAAGCGAGGCCGGAGCGTCCTGGGCCCAGGGCTTCATAAAAGAGCTTGCTCGCAGCGTTCAAATCAATGAGCGCCACACCTTCTTCACGGGCGACCTGGCGCACAGCATCGGGATAATCGCCGTGCGAGTTGGTGACGTGGCCGCTCGCGTCAAAGGTTCTGCGGTGCATAGGCGTAATCAGCACGGGCAGACCGCCGCGCGAGCGCGCGCCCGCGACAAATTTTTTCAGCGCCGCCTTGTAGGTCGTGAAGGCTCCGACGCCTTCGCCCTTCTCCTTCTCGTCGTTGTGCCCGTATTGTATGAAGAGATAGTCGCCGGGCTTCATCAGGCTCAAGACTTTTTCGAGGCGGCGCGCGCCTAGAGAGCTGCGAAGTGATTCGCCCGATTCGGCGTGATTGGCAACGGCTACGCCGGGGCGGAAAAAGCGTGTGAGCATCTGCCCCCAACTGCTATAAGGCTCGCGCGGCTGGTCGCAGACGGTCGAGTCGCCAAGAAGAAAAACGGTCGGTATCGAATCGGCTCGGGTAATCTCTATATGAGCGACGCTCGGGCGTGCGTTGTTGAATTCGAGCGTCAGCTTTTCGTCCCAGGCCCAAGCCTCCATGCTCTGCTCGCGCTCTTTGAGCTTGACCTCGCCGCCGGTGGAAATCTGCGGCGTGCGGACGTTGACCGTAAAGGTGCGCGTCTCGAAACGGCCCCGCCCGGTCTGCACACGCTCAAGCATGAGGCGGCGCAGCTCAGCCTTGACGGTCGTCACGGTCTCGGCACTCTGGTCGCCGAACGTGACAGTCACGTTGTAATTGCCCTCGGGCAGCGCGACGGAGAAGTAGAAGGGCTTGTCGCTCGTGCAGAGGTCTGAGCGCAGCCGGTCGCGGCCGCCTCGATCAAGGCATTGAACCGCTGCACCGGGCTCGAATCCGTAACCCAGCTCACGACTGTACAGGGTCGTCGCCACTACCTGCCTGTAGCCGGGCGCAACGCTGCCGGGCCCGAAGTCGAATCTGAGGCCGACGCCGTTGGTCTGCCTTCTGGAAGCCGCCACGGGCCGCGTTGACAGGTCAGCGATTGCGCAGAACCCGACGGCGACGAGAAGCAGAATCATCACCCGCAGACGTTTACCCGGCATGGCTTTTAAGCCTCAGCACTTTGAACGGTGCTCGTTTAAGCGCTTTACCTTTGGCCCACAGTCAAAGCTGGGGAGATGGGCCAACGATGGGCCCATGCTCTTCACTGAAGGCTTCAGGAAGAGACAGGGCCGCCCGCGCTGCTCTGAAGCGCCCTCATGAGCGCTCCCTACTTGGGGCCGAACATAGTTTCAGGAAGTGGGGAACTTATATCATCTTTCGGGCCAATTGCAAAAGCAGACCTTTCGTCACCCTTGTAATTTCGAGAAGGATAGTATACATAAGGGAGGCACATCCAAGGTTAAAACGCTCGTCCCCGCTCCGATTTGCCCGGCGTGTCTGTGGCCGCACGGAGGGCTTCAGCTCATCTCGGCGGGCCTGCTTCTTCTTCAGGGCCGGGATGAGCGCGAGGGGCTCGTGTTCATCGCTTTTTATAATAAAGTCTTAATAATCGGCCGAGCATTATCTGATAAGATTCGTACTGCTATTTTCCGAAGCTCTGATTTCACAATTCGACTTCCCCCTGAGCGTCAACGTTGAAGCTGCGCGCATCTCTTTTGCGTGTTGCTGATTAAGCGATTAACCCCGCGTGCAGTCCCCCACAAGCGAAAACCTGAAAGACTATTTGTGCCGGTTAGATTAATTTTCGAGAGGGACGAGCCGAAGAGAGAGCCGGTGGCCCGACTCTTTGAAGGAGACGTGATGAGCAAACAGAGAGAAGAGAAAGCATTCAAGTACGTGAAGTATCTGTGGCAGGACGAGGTCGCCAACGGGCTGTCGGGTCTTGATCGTTTGGTCTACCGCTCCAACAAGCTCGGCGAAGACCTGACGCTGACGAACACGGGCGGCGGCAACACCTCTTCCAAGCTGATGGAGCGAGACCCGCTCACAGGGGCCGAGGTCGAAGTCCTCTGGGTCAAAGGCTCCGGCGGCGACCTGCGCACGGCCAAGCGCGACGGCTTCGCCTCGTTCTACCTGGACAAGATTCGGGCGATGAAGCCTATCTATCTCAACCACCCGGAGCGTGGGCCCAAGACCGAGATCGAAGACGCCATGTACCCGATGTATAGCCATTGCGTCTTCAACCTCAACCCGCGCGCCGGCTCCATAGACACGCCGCTCCACACGCTCGTCCCTTACAAGCACGTAGACCACCTGCATCCGAACGCTGTGATAGCCATCGCCGCCTCCGTCAACCAGGAGAGACTCTGCAAGGAGGTCTACGGTGAGGAAGTAATCTACATTCCGTGGCAGCGGCCGGGCTTCGACATAGGGCTCAAGATAGAGCAGTTGATTGCAGAGAACCCGCAGGCCAAGGGCATCCTCCTGGGCCATCATGGGATGAGTTCGTGGAACAACGACGACAAGACCTGTTACGAGACTGCGCTTGAGATCATCGACCGCGCCGCGCGCTACATCGAAGAGCATGACAAGGGCGAGCAGACTTTCGGCGGCCAGAAGTACAAGGCCCTGGAAGAAGGCGAGCGCAAGCGCCTGATCGCCGAGATCATTCCCTTCGTTCGCGGTCAGGTCTCTGCCTACAAGCGTTTCGTCGGCACGGTGCAGGACGACGAAAGGATGCTGCGCTTCGTCAATAGTCACGACGGGCCGCGCCTCGCTGAGCTTGGCACCTCTTGCCCCGACCACTTCCTGCGCACCAAGATCAAGCCGCTCTTCGTTGACTGGAATCCCGAGACAGGCGATCTGGAATCGCTGAAGAAAGCCATCTCGGAAGGCATAGTCGAGTATCGCAAGGACTACGAAAAGTATTACGACAAGCACAAGCACCCGGACTCCCCGGCGATGCGCGACCCCAATCCGACGGTCGTGCTGATTCCGGGGCTGGGCATGCTCGCCTGGGGCAAGAACAAGAGCGAGTCGAGAGTGACGGGCGAGTTCTACAACTGCGCCATCGAAGTGATGCGTGGGGCCGAGGCGATAGACGAATACGAGGCTATGGATCAGCAGGAAGCCTTCGACATAGAATACTGGCTGCTCGAAGAGGCCAAACTCAAGCGCATGCCGCCCGAGAAGGAGCTTGATCGCCAGATCGTCGTCATCATCGGCGCGGGCGCAGGCATTGGCAAAGCTACTGCTCATCGCGTCGTCCGAGAGGGCGCGCACGTCGTCTGCGTTGATTTGGACGAACGGGCGGCGAAAGAGAGCGCGCAGGAGATCATCAACCAGTACGGCGAAGGCATTGGCGTCGCCGGCACAGGCATTAGCAACTGCGGCCCGGCCATAGGGCTCTCCTGCGACATCACTAACCGCGAATCGGTGGCGCAGATGTTCAATGATGTGATGCTCGCCTACGGCGGCATTGATGCTGTGGTCGTCACCGCAGGCATCTTCGTCCCGCCCGATAAGAGCGGGCGTGTCGAAGACAGGCAGTGGGCCCTGACCTTCGGCATCAACGTCACGGGCGCTTACATCGTGGCGGACGAGGCGCACAAGATTTTCAAGAAGCAGGGCTTGCCCGGCAACATAGTGTTGACGACGAGCGCCAACGCGGTGGTCGCGAAGAAGGGGAGCCTGGCCTACGATACGAGCAAGGCTGCGGCTAATCACCTGGCGCGCGAGCTGGCCATTGAGATGGCTCCGCTGGTGCGCGTCAACGCGGTGGCTCCGGCCACGGTCGTCAAAGGCAGCACGATGTTCCCGCGCGACCGCGTCATCGCCAGCCTGACCAAGTACGAGATTGATTACGATGAGAGCGAGGAGACAGAAGTGTTGAGAGACAAGCTGGCGCAGTTCTACGCCAAGCGCTCTCTGACTCAATCGCCCATCGAGCCGGATGACCAGGCCGAGGCGATCTTCCTCCTCATCTCGCGGCGGCTCTCTAAGACGACCGGCCACGTCATCCCCGTGGACGGCGGATTGCAGGACGGATTTTTGAGATAGCACGGTGGAGGAATTCTTATGCCAAAAACTTTTGAGATAGACGACGCCTTTATCGCCGAGCAGAACGAGCGCAAGCGCCCCTGGGTCGAAGAGGATTACGACGCTCTGGCCAAGAAGCTGCGGCGGCGGGGCCTTGACATCGAAGACCTCACGGAGCGGGCCAGGAGCTTGCGCGTCGCCGTTCCGTCCTGGGGCGTGGGCACAGGCGGCACGCGTTTCGCTCGCTTTCCGGGCGAGGGCGAGCCGCGCACCATCTACGAGAAGCTCGAAGACTGCGGGACGATCTTCAAGCTCGTGCGCTCCACGCCCGGCGTCTCTCTGCACATCCCCTGGGACAAGCCGGAGAACGTGGCGGAGCTGCGCGACTTTGCGCGCTCGCGCGGCCTGCACTTCGACGCCATGAACTCCAACACGTTCCAGGATCAGCCGGGGCAGAAGCTTTCCTACAAGTACGGGAGCCTCACACACCCCGAGAGGGCCGTGCGCCAGCAGGCCGTCGAGCACAACATCGAATGCATAGAGATCGGCAAGAGCCTGGGCTCAAAAGCGCACACGGTCTGGATCGGCGACGGCGGAAACTTTCCCGGCCAGCAGCACTTTCGTCGCGCTTTGGAGCGTTACCTCGACAGCATGCGCGAGATTTACGCGGCCGTGCCCGACGACTGGCGACTCTTTATAGAGCATAAGTTCTACGAGCCGGCCTTCTACTCGACCGTGATTAACGATTGGGGCGTGAGCTACATCTGTGCGCGCGAGCTTGGGCCCAGGGCTTTCTGCCTCGTTGACCTCGGCCATCACGCGCCGAACGTCAACATAGAGATGATCGTCGCCCGCCTCATACAGTTCGGCAAGCTCGCCGGATTTCACTTCAACGACTCGAAGTACGGCGACGACGACTTGGACGCCGGCTCGATCAAGCCCTTCCAGCTCTTCCTCATCTTCAACGAGCTGGTGGACGCCGAGCTTGAGAAAGTGGAGAACTTCGCCCCGGCCTACATGCTCGATCAATCGCACAACGTCACAGACCCCGTAGAGTCGCTGATGTCGAGCGCCGTCGAGCTCGTGCGCGCCTACGTGCAGGCTCACCTGGTAGACCGCGAGGCTCTCACAGAGGCGCAGGAGAAGTGCGACCCGCTCACGGCGCTCTCCGTGCTGAAGCAGGCTTTCACGACGGACGTTTCGCCCATTCTGGCCGTCGCGCGCGAGCGCGCGGGAGGCGCGATTGACCCCGTCGGGACTTATCGCGCGAGCGGCTACCGGCAGCGCAAGGCCGAAGAGCGCCCGGCCCAGAAGGGAGCCGCCGCTTCAGGAATCGTTTGACCGGGCGGGCCTGGCGGAAATCTTCAGACGAGCTTAGATGAACGAATCGCTCTACATAGCGGTTGATCTGGGCGCTGGCAGCGGGCGTGTGTTTCTGGCGGGCCTGGCTGCGGGAGAGCTGCTGCTGGAAGAGGTGCGCCGGTTTCGTTATCCGGCCACGGAGTCTGCGGGCCACCTGCGATGGCGGCTGCCCAAGATTTTCGACGAGATACGGGCGGGCTTGCGCGACGCTGGGGAGCGCGCGCGCTCGCTTCAGAGGCCCATCGCGAGCGTCGGCGTAGATAGCTGGGGCGTTGATTACGGGCTGATCGACGCGGCGGGCGTCCTGATCGAAAATCCAATCTGCTACAGGGACGAGCGGACGCACCAGATCATGGAGCAGGTTTTTGGGCGTGTGCCGCGCGAAGAGATTTTCGAGCGCACCGGGATTCAATTCCTCGTCTTCAACACGCTCTTTCAGCTCTACGCGCACGCGCAGGAAGGGTTTCCGAAAGATGCCGCGAGGCTGCTCCTGATTCCCGACCTCATCAATTTCTTTCTCACGGGCCGCGCCGTCACAGAGTACACCAACGCTACGACGACGCAGATGGTCAGTGCGCGGACAGGCACCTGGGATCGGGAGTTGATCGAGCGGCTGGGGCTGCCCGTAAACTTGCTGACAGAGGTTGTGAGCGCGGGGACAAGGCTGGGCCCACTGAAGGCTGCGCTCGCTGACAACCTCGGCCTGGAAGGAGTCTTGGTCGTCCTGCCCGCGACGCATGACACGGGCAGCGCCGTGGCGGGCGCTCCGCTTCAGGACGGCTGGGCCTATATCTCTTCCGGCACTTGGTCGCTCGTCGGCGTCGAGCGCGAGAGCGTGCTCGTCAACGCGGAGGTCGCGCGCCACAACTTCACCAACGAGGGCGGCGCATACGGAACGATACGTTTTCTCAAGAACGTCATGGGGCTCTGGGTCTTTGAATCATGCCGTCGAGAATGGAAGAAGCAGGGCTTGGATGTCAGCTACGAAAGCCTGCTGACGGAGGCCGAGATGTTGGAGCACTCGCCCGCCGTGATCTTCCCCGACGACGAGCGATTCTTCAATCCGCCGAGCATGACTGAGGCCATGACCGAACACCTTCGAGAGACAGGCCAGAGTGTGCCGACGAGCCCGGCCCTCATGTCGCGGGCGATTCTGGATTCGCTCGCCCTGCGCTATGCGTCCGTGCTCAGCACCATAGAGTCGCTGACGGGCCGCAGAGTCGAGGGCGTGCAGATCGCTGGCGGCGGAAGCCAGAATGATTATTTGAACCAGGCGACGGCCAATGCCACGGGCAAGACTGTTCTGGCTGGCCCCGCGGAAGCGACCGTCGCGGGCAACGTCCTTGTGCAGGCGGTCTCTGCGGGGCGCTTCGCGTCGCTCGCGGAAGCGCGCAGGCATCTGGCCGGAAACGTGAGCCTCAGAAAGTTCACTCCCATACGCTCGCCCGCGTGGGAAGAGACAGCGCGTCGTTACCGCGCTTTGGAAGAACGCTTTGTGAACTGAACCGTAAGGGAAAGGTGGGCCCAAGCGAGATGATTACGACCTTTCAACAGCATGTCTCTCAGGAACAGATGCACATTCCCGGCGCGACCGGAGAGTTCACCTGGATTATGTCTGGCCTACAGCTCGCCACGAAGATGATCGAGTCGCAGGTGCGGCGCGCGGGCCTAGCAGGTCTCCTGGGCGCGCATGGGCCCATCAACGTCCAGGGCGAGGTGCAGCAGAAGCTCGACGTGTATGCTAACGAGGCTCTCATTCACTGCCTCAGCTTGCGCGAGAGCATAGGCATCATCGCCTCCGAAGAGAACGAAGAGCCGATCACCCTCGGCCACCGCTCGCCCGCCTCTCAGTATGCCATCGTCTTCGACCCTTTGGACGGCTCGTCCAACATAGATGTCGCCGTCACCATCGGCACGACCTTCTCCATCTTTCATAGGCCCAAGGGCGAGAAGGCCAGCGATCCTTCGGAGTGGGTGCTGCAACCCGGAACCAAGCAGGTCGCAGCCGGGTACGTCGTCTACGGCTCTTCGACCGTGCTGGTCTACAGCGCCGGGAACGGCGTCCACGGCTTCACCCTAGACCCGTCGGTCGGCTCCTACATCCTGACGCACGAAAACATACGCATCCCCCCGCAGGGCCAGTACTATTCGATCAACGAAGCCTACTGCGACAAATTTCCTGCGCTCTACCTGAACTATTTGAAGCGCCTGCGCGGGGGCGTCAACGGGCGCAGCTATTCGTCTCGCTTCGTCGGCTCGATGGTGGCTGACTTTCACCGGACGCTCCTTCGTGGCGGCGTCTTCATCTATCCGCCGACGACCGATTACCCTTCGGGCAAATTGCGACTGCTCTATGAAGCGAACCCCGTCTCTTTTCTCGCAGAGCAGGCGGGAGGCGCGGCGAGCGACGGCACACAGCGTCTCCTGGACGTGCAGCCGACGGGGATTCACCAGCGCACGCCGCTCGTCGTCGGCGGAGAGGTGGAGATGCAGGAGTTCGAGCGTTGTTTGAAAGAAGGTTAAGGGCAGCCCCTCAAGATGAGCCGGATCGTCAACAGGTTATCGCGCCTCTTTGTGCTGTGGCTCCTGCTCATGGGTTGCTCTCTGTCTTGTCCGGTTGGCATGAACGAAACGCAAGCTATCGAGGCTCAAACGGCGAGCGACGAAGCGGGCTTCGAGTCGATCTTTGACGGCCGGACGCTCAAAGGCTGGGAGGGCGATCCCAAATATTGGCGAGTCGAAGGCGGCGCGCTCGTTGGCGAAGTCAGGCCCGAGACGATTCTCAGGCAGAACTCTTTCATCATCTGGCGCGGCGGGGAGCCGGCGGACTTCGAGCTGAAAGTGTCTTACCGCATCAGTGAGCGCGGCAACAGCGGCATCAACTATCGCAGCACGGAGGTCGCGGGCGTGCCGTTCGCGCTGAAAGGATACCAGGCGGACATTGACGGGCCCCTTCGGAACAAGGGCGACCTGCGCCACACGGGCCAGAATTACGAAGAGCGTGGCCGCACCTTCCTGGCCCGTCGCGGCCAGTTCGTGCGAGTCGAAGAGGGACGACCGCCGACACTTCTCGCCTCGCTCGGCGCGGGCAGTGAGCTTGCAAGCTTTATCCGCGAGCGTGACTGGAATGAATACCATCTCATAGCGCGCGGCAACGTCCTGGTTCACATCCTGAACGGGCGCGTGATGAGCGTCGTGGTTGACGAGGACGCGAAGGCGCGCAGCATGAGCGGCCTGCTCGGCGTGCAAGTGCATGTTGGCCCACCGATGAAGGTCGAGTATAGAGACTTTCGGCTGAAGAGGCTGCGGGCCGGGAGTTGATGGAGCTGATGGGGTAGAGCCTGAGATGAACGACACCGCCGAATTCCTGCACCCCCGCGACGAGCTGATGCAGACGATGGAGCGCATCTATCGCTATCGCATGACGACCACTTCGGGCGGCAATCTCTCTTTGCGCGAGGCCGATGGCCGCATCTGGATTACGCCCGCGCGCCTCGACAAAGGCGGCTTGCGGCGCGAGGACATAGTCTGCGTCCTCTCCGACAGCAGCGTCGAAGGCTTGCACAAGCCCTCTTCGGAATTCCCCTTTCACCGGATGATCTACGAGACGCGGCCAGACCTCGGCGGCATAGTCCACGCGCACGCCGTCGCCCTCGTCGCCTTCAGCATCACGGGCCAAGTGCCCGACACGCGCCTCTTTCATCAATCCCGTCACGTCTGCGGCGAGGTCGGCTTTGCGCCCTACGCCTTGCCCGGCAGCCCCGCCCTGGGCCAATCAATCGCGCGCACCTTCGAGCAAGGTTATCATTGCGTCGTGCTCGAAAATCACGGCGTAGTGGTCGGCGGCGAAACCTTTCAGAACGCCTTTCAGCGTTTCGAGACGCTTGAGTTTACGGCCAAGACCATTATCAAGGCGCGGCTCCTCGGAGAGGTGCGCTACCTGACGGAGGCCGAGATTGAGCTGCCGCGCCGCATCCCTCCGCTGCCCACTTTCGAGCGCATGGGCCCTTCGAGCCGCGAGAAGGAGATGCGCAAGCAGTTGACAGACTTTATCCGTCGCGGCTACCAGCAGAGATTGTTCATCAGCACCGAGGGCAGCTTCTCGGCCCGCGTAGACGAACACTCTTTTCTCATCACTCCCCATCACGTAGACCGCCACCGCATCGGCGTCGAAGACCTGGTGCTCGTCGAGCGCGGCCGCGCCGAAGCGGGCAAGACCGCGAGCCGCGCGGCGCGCAATCACCAGGCGATTTATGACGCTTACCCCGAGTTCGGGGCCGTGCTCAACGCTTCGCCCGTCAATGCGACGGCCTTCAGCGTGACTTCCGCAGTGCTCGACTCGCGCACCATTCCCGAAAGCTACATCCTGCTCCGCAATGTCGGGCGCGTCCCCTACGGCATACAGTTCGAGTCGCCGGAAGAGTTGGCCCAAGAGGTGACGCCGCAACGTCCCATAGTGCTGCTTGAGAATGATGGTGTGCTGGTGGCGGGCGCGAACGTCCTGGAAGCGTTCGACCGCCTGGAAGTCCTGGAATCAACGTCCGAAGCTCTGATTAATAGCCGCCTTGTCGGGAAGGTCGCGCCGATGTCCGACGCAGTCATCGAAGAGCTGGATCAAGTGTTTCTGGCTATGTAGCTTTTAATGTTAGAGTAAGTCGCGAAAGCCTTTTTTTCGTCTCTTTCATTCAAACGAGGTTGCCGGGGAGTGCGCGTCTCTTTATTCGTCACCTGTCTGATAGACCAGTTGTGGCCTGCCATCGGTACGAGCGCGGTCGAGGTGTTGCGCCGCGCGGGCTGCGAAGTCCGATTCGACGCGCGGCAGACCTGCTGCGGGCAGCCGGCCTTCAACACGGGCTACAGAACGGAAGCGCGCCGCCTGGCCGAGCGCTTCATCGAAATCTTTGAAGAGAGCGGCAGCGAAGCGGTCGTCAGCCCCTCCGGCTCATGCACGGCGATGGTGCATCACTTCCGCGAGCTGTTTCCCGACAGCGAGAGTTGGCGCAAACGGGCCCACGCGCTCGCCGAGCGCACGCACGAGTTCGGCTCTTTCCTGGTTAACGTTCTCGGCGTGGAAGATGTCGGGGCCAGCTTTCGCGGGCGCGTCACCTGGCACGACGCCTGTCACGGCCTGCGCGATCTGAATATACAGAGCGAGCCGCGCCGCCTCATCCGACGGGTGAGCGGAGTGGAGTTTGTCGAGCTGCCGAACGCAGATGCCTGTTGCGGCTTCGGCGGCACGTTTTCCGTCAAGTACCCGGAAATATCTGTGGCGATTTTGGACAACAAGATCGACGCCATCGAGCAGGCCGGAGTCCGGGCGGTCGTCTCGGGCGACGCGAGCTGCCTGATGCAGATCGGCGGACGCCTCACGCGCAACAACTCCTCTGTGCGCGTCATGCACCTGGCAGAACTGTTGGCCGCGCGTGAAGATTGAAGAGGCCCGGCGGGCAAGAGAGCATGAATCATCAGACCTCAGAGACTTTCGACCGCAATGCGCGCGAGGCGCTGGCTGATCCGCAGTTGCGCGGCGCTTTGCGCAACCTGGCGAACACCTTCGGCACGCGCCGCAAAGTGGCTGTGACGACCGTTGACGATTGGGAAGCGTTGCGCGAGCGCGCACGCGCGATCAAGGACGAGACGCTCGCGCACCTGGACAAGTACCTGGCCGACTTCGCCGACAATGCCGAGCGCGCCGGGGCTGTCGTTCACTGGGCCCACGACGGCCGCGAGGCTTGCCGGATAGTCCTTCAGCTCCTGCGCGAGCGCGCGGCCACGCGCGTAGTCAAATCCAAGAGCATGGCGACCGAAGAGATTCATCTGAACAAGGCGCTCGAAGAGGCTGGGCTCGCGCCCGTCGAGACAGACCTCGGCGAATGGATTATCCAGCTCGCGCACGAAACGCCCTCGCACATAGTCGTCCCGGCCATTCACAAGTCGAAGAAACAGATCGCCGAGCTGTTCGTCAACAAGCTGGGAATTGAGCCGAGCGATGACGTAGCGGTTTTGACGGGCGCTGCGCGCCGCATCCTGCGCCAGCGCTTCGCAGAGGCCGACGCCGGCATCAGCGGCGTCAACTTCGGCATCGCCGAAACGGGTACATTTCTCATCCTTGAGAATGAAGGCAATGCGCGGCTGACGACGAGCCTGCCCGGCATGCACATCGCCGTCATGGGAATCGAGAAGATCATCCCGCGCCTCGTTGACCTGGACGTTTTTCTCAAGCTGCTGCCGCGCTCGGGCACGGGCCAACGCCTGACCTCCTATCAATCGCTCATCACGGGCGTCAAGAAGAGTCCGGGCGACGAAGGGCCCGAAGAGGTGCATATAGTCTTGATGGACAACGGGCGCTCGCGGATGCTCGGGCATCCCGTGACGCGCCAGTCGCTCGCCTGCATTCGCTGCGGCGCGTGTCTGAACGCCTGTCCCGTTTACCAGCAGGTCGGCGGTCACGCCTACGGCTCGGTCTACCCTGGGCCCATCGGCGCGGTCATCACGCCGCAGCTTTCGGGAATCAAAGCGTCCGCGCAGTTGCCTTACGCTTCGAGCCTGTGCGGGGCCTGCCGCGAGGTCTGCCCCGTCAAGATAGATATTCCGGAGCTATTGCTGCACCTGCGCGCCGAGATCAAGGAAGGAACGGCGAGCGGGACGGCCGATCAGAAAGGGCCCGTCAAGCGGCCCTTCGCGGAGCGGCTGGCCTTTCGTCTCTACGCATTCACGTGGGCCAAGCCCGCGCTGTACGGGTTGAGCATCAAGGTCGCGAGACTCTTGCAAAGCGCGGTCGTGCGCGAGGGTCGCATAGGCAAAGTGGGCCGTCTTGTGGCGGGCCTTGCGCCGCCGCTCGCCGCCTGGACTGAGTGGCGTGATGCGCCGCCCGTTGCCCCTCGCTCTTTCCGCGAGCAGTGGCGGGATGGCCTGGGGAAATAAGCAGCGCGGAAGGTTGAGCGGCGAAGATGAGCGAGAAGTTGGCCCAGCGCGAAGGGAACAAAGAGGTGCGGCGCGCAATGCTTACGGCGATTCGTGAGCATCTGGACGCGAGCGCGCCCTTCGACCGGGTGCGCGCCGAGCATCATTCTCATCACGGAGCAGCGGAAGTGAGCCGCCGCGCCGATGTGATTGTGTCCGAGTCGGGCGCTACGCCGGTCGAACGTTTCAAAGAGATGCTCGAAGCCGTCGGCGGCCACGTCGCCATCGTGCGTGATGAGAGGGAAGCTGGCGAAATGCTCTCGCAGATCATCGAGCAGACGAAGGCCCGGCGCATAGCCCTCTCGGATTCGCCCACGGTGCAGAGCTTGATGAAGTATGTGCGAGCGGACGCGGAGCTACTGCAAAGCGCTTCGGCCGCCGCGCTCTTCGATTGCGACATCGGAATCACGGGCGCGCAGTGGGCCATTGCGGAGACGGGCACGCTCGTTCTCGCGCACGACGAGGAGCGTCATCGCCTGACTTCGCTTGTGCCGACCGTCCACGTCGCGCTGGTCGTGGCCGAGCAGGTTCTCGCGACTTTGGGAGAAGTGCTTCAGGCGCTCGACCGCATGGGCCCGGAGCGCCTCAGTCGGACGGTGACTTTCATCACCGGCCCGTCGCGCACCTCCGATATAGAGCTGACCCTGGCGATAGGCGTTCATGGGCCCGCAGAGCTATTCGTCATCATCGTCGAAGGTGAAACGTTATGAGTGCCCGGGTGGATGAGAGCGCGCCGCCGCTGCTGCTGCGCGCCACTGACATTGCCAAATCTTATGCCGGTGTGCAGGCTCTCAAGAGCGCCTCGTTCGAGTTGCGCGCGGGCGAAGTGCACGCGCTCATCGGAGAGAACGGCGCGGGCAAATCCACGCTCATCAAGATCATCACGGGCGCTGTCGAGCCCGATGGCGGCCGCGTAGAGCTGAACGGCGAAAAGATCACGCACAACTCTCCGCGCGTCGCCAAGTCGCTCGGCATCGCGGCCATCTACCAGCAACCGGCGCTCTTCCCGGAACTGACCGTGGCCGAAAATATTGCCATCGGCCTTGAGCAGGCGGGAATGCTCGGGCGCGTCGATTGGAAAGAGCGACACAGGCGCGCAGCAGAGCTTCTCTCTCGCGTCGGCGCACGCATTGATACGGGCGTTGCAGCGGGCGACCTGACCATGCCGCAGCAACAGTTGGTCGAGATTGCGCGTGCCCTGGGCTCTGAAGCAAAGGTGCTCATACTGGACGAGCCCACGGCCTCACTCTCAGAAGAGGACACGCAGAACCTCTTCCGCGTCATACGTCAGTTGCGCGACTCTGGCGTCGGCATGATCTACATCTCGCACCGCCTGGAAGAGCTGCCCGTGATCGCCGACCGCGTGACGGTCTTGAGGGACGGGCGCACGATTGACACCCGTCAGATGGCGGACGTGAATCGCCAGCTCTTGATTCAACTGATGGTCGGGCGAGAGCTGTCGGCCGTCTTTCCGAAAAAAGAGGTCGCGCTCGGCGAGACAGTCCTGGAGCTGCGCGGGCTGGGCTGCGCCGAGTCGGGCATCAACAACATCAATCTATCCGTGAGGGCGGGTGAGATCGTTGGGCTCGCGGGCCTGGTCGGTGCGGGCCGAACGGAACTGGCTCGCACCATCTTCGGTCTGACTCCGGCCGACGCAGGGGAGATCGTGCTCAAGGGCGAGAGCGTCAAGATTGAAAGCCCGGCTCAGGCTATCAGGCGCGGCATAGCCTACTTGCCGGAAGACCGCCGCCGTCACGGCGTCATCCTGGACATGCAGATCGGCTCCAACATCACCCTTGCTTCGCTCGACCGGCTCTCTTATTACGGCGCTCTGGATTTTAAACGAGAGAAGGAGGTGGCGGCCGAATACACGCGCAGGCTCGGCGTGAAGACGCCCGCCATCTTCGTGCCCGTCGCGACGCTTTCGGGCGGCAACCAGCAGAAGGTAGCCTTGAGTCGCTGGCTGATGACCAATCCATCGGTGCTGATCCTGGACGAGCCGACGCAAGGCATTGATGTCGGCGCGAAGTCGGAGATTCACGCCCTGATGACTGAGCTGGCGGCGCAGGGTGTAGCCATCCTGATGATCTCTTCGGAGCTGCCGGAGATATTAGGGATGAGCGACCGCATAGCCGTCATGCACGGCGGCAAGATCGTCGAGATTCTTGACCGCCAGAGTGCTACGCAGCAGAAGATTCTGGCCCTCGCCCTCGGGCACGACCCCGCCGAGGTCGAGGCGCAGGAGCAGGAGGAGGAAGCTCGCAGCGCCGGACTCTAAAAAAGGGATGAAGCTTGGTAATTACAAGAGAGAACTTTCGGCGGCCCTGGCCTTCGCCGCGCTGCTTCTGGCCGTAGGCATTGTCGCGCCCTCTTTCTTTAGCGCGGCGAACCTGCGCGACCTGGCTTTGAACAACGCTCCCGTGCTGCTCATCGCCACGGGGATGACGATGGTCATACTGGTGGGCGAGATAGATATTTCCGTCGGCTCGCAGTTCGCCGTGTGCAGCATAGCTGCCGGGCTGCTGGCTAAGGCGGGTGTGCCCGTGCCGCTGCTGCTGCCGCTGGTGATTTTGGTCGGCGCGGCGATGGGCACGGTAAACGGGTTGCTGGTCGGGCGGCTGCGCCTGCCTTCGATCATCGTGACGCTGGCGATGCTGGTGGCCTGGCGCGACGCTCTGCGCTGGGCCACGGAAGGGGCCTGGGTGCAAAACCTGCCCGCGAACTTTCAGTGGTTCGGGTTGGGGCAGGGGTTGGGCCAATGGCTGATCGTGCTGCTGGCGCTCGTCGTGCTCGCAGCCTTTAGCTGGATGCTTAGAAACCTGGGCGTCGGCCGCGCGATCTATGCCGTGGGCTCAGATAAGGAGGCTGCGCGACTGGCGGGCATTGAGCCGCCGCGCGTGATCTTTGGCGTGTTCGTCTTGATGGGCGCGCTCGTGGGGTTGGCGGCGCTCTTGAACGCCGTGCGCTTTTCGGCCGTGCCGGGTAATGCCGGGCTCGGCCTTGAGCTGAAGGCAGTGGCGGCGGTCGTCGTCGGCGGGACGGCCATTACGGGCGGGCGCGGAACGCTCGCGGGCACGCTCATAGGCGTGGCTCTTTTGGGCACAATCGGCACGGCCCTGACCTTTGCGGGCATCAATCCATTCTGGGAGAAGGCTATTCAGGGAGCGATCATTCTGGCGGCGCTGGTGTCGGACGTGGCCTTGGGCCGCCTTGAGCAGCATCGCCGCCTGAGCGCGGCCCGGTAATCGAAGATGGCAGAATCAATCCCGCTCACTCCCATCGCCGTCAAGACAGAAGCGCCGTGGCGCGAGCGCCTCTTTCCGAATAACGAATGGGTGCTGATCGTCGTGCTCCTCATAGAGTGCTTCATCTTCAGCCTCACGGGAAACAACTTTCTCTCCTCGTCGAACGCGTTCGAGATTACGCGCTTGAGCGTCGAGATAGGGCTGCTCGCCCTGGCCCTGACGCCGATCATCATCACGGGCGGGATTGATCTTTCGGTCGGCTCGATGATGGGCCTCGCGGCTGTGGTGATGGGCTCGCTCTGGCGCGACGTGCACCTGCCGATGCCCGCAGCCATCGCCTTGACGCTCTTGGTGGGGGCGCTCGGCGGGCTGCTCAACGCGCTGATGATTACACGCCTGAAGTTCCCGCCGCTGATTGTCACGCTCGGAACCTTCTCGCTCTTTCGCGGCGTCGCGGAAGGCTTGACGCGAGGCATAGAGAACTATTCGGGCTTCTCGCCGCAGTTTTTATTCCTGGGCCAGGGCTATGTCGGCGGCGTGATTCCGACGCAGTTGTTCATTCTGGTCGCGGCCATAGCTCTGTGCGCCTGGTGGCTACATAAGACGCCGTTCGGGCGCAGCCTCTACGCCATAGGCTATTCGCAGGAAGGTGCGCGCTACGCCGGGCTGCCTGTGGCGCGTCGCCTGGCCTTCGTCTACGTCCTGTCGGGTCTGGCCGCGAGTCTCGCAGCGGTCATCTACGTCGCGCACCTGGGCCAGGCGAAGTCCGACGCCGGCACGGGATACGAGCTGATGGCGATCACGGCCGTAGTCCTCGGCGGCGCTTCCATCTTCGGCGGACGCGGCACGATCTTGGGCACGGTGCTCGGCCTGTTTGCCATCGTGATTCTGCAAAACGGATTGAGGCTGAGCGCGCAGCCGGCGGAGCTGGCGGGTATTCTGACGGGCGTGTTGCTGGTGGCGACTATCCTGCTCGACCGCCTGTCGCGGCTTGCGCCGAAGACGCAGAAGCAGGTCTTTCGGGCCACTACCACCGAAGCACAGGAGGAAGAAGTGAGGAATTCACAAGTCGCTGTTTTAAGTGCCGTCATCTTAGCCGCAGCCCTGATGGTCGTCGGCGGCAACTGGTTCCTGGTGCGCTCGCTCCGGCAGGAGCTTAGAAGCGGTGGCGGCGGCGCTGCGCGGCAGCAAAGCTCTTCGGCCGGGCCCACGGGCAACGGGCGCAAGGCCGTCATCGCGATGATGCCGAAGGCCAAAGGCGACCCTTATTTCATCAGCAGTCGCCTGGGCGCTGAAGAGGCCGCTAAGGAATTGGGCGTCGAACTGCTCTGGGATGGGCCCACAGACCTAGACCCTGCCAAGCAGAACGAGGTGGTCGAAGCCTGGATTACGCGCGGCGTAGACTCTATGGCCGTCAGCGTCGAGAACAAGGTGGGCATCTCGACCGTCTTGCGTAAGGCCAAGGAGAAGGGAACGAAGGTCGTCACCTGGGACGCCGACGCCGAAAGGGACGCGCGCGACTTTCTCATCAACCAGGCGACGCCGCAGGGCATAGGCTACACCTTGATGGACGAGGCCGCGCGCATACTCAATAACAAGGGGGAGTTCGCCATCATCACGGCCTCTTTGAGCGCGGCCAATCAGAACGAGTGGATCAAGTACATCAAGGAGCGGATGGCCCAAAAGTATCCGGACATGAAGCTGGTCGCGATTCAGCCCTCGGAGGGCGACCGCGACCGCGCCTTCTCCGAGACGCAGACGGTCTTAAAAGTCTATCCGAATGTGAAGCTGGTGATGGCGATTGCCGCCCCGGCCGTTCCCGGAGCGGCCGAAGCCGTCAAGCAATCGGGCCGCACGGACGTTAAAGTGACGGGGCTCTCGCTTCCGAACATGTGCAAGCCCTACGTCAAGGAAGGCGTGATCGAGAGCATAGTGCTGTGGAATACTGTTGACCTGGGCTACCTGACGGTCTATGCCGCCAACGCCCTGACGACCGGCGCGCTCAAGCGGGGCGATAAGGAGCTGAGCGCCGGCCGTCTCGGCAAGATCGAAGTCGTGGACGACGAAGTGCGCCTGGGTGCGCCCTTCATCTTCAACAAGGCGAACATAGACAACTTCAATTTCTGAGACCTTTAAGAGACGGAGGCCGGACATGAAAACGCTGCTCGCACTTCTGCTCCCCCTTTTCTGCGCGAGCGTAGCGCACGCTCAGGAGCAGGCCGCGCCAACACCTTCTGCATCGCCCGCCATCACTGTGACGAAGGTCAAGTGGTCTAGGCACTACCAGGCCCCGCTGATGAGAAGGAGCGCGAACGGCGAGGTAATATCAGCAGCCACGCCGAGCTATTTCCCCTCCTTAGACCCCTACCTGACTCCGCGTTACCCGCAGGAGCCGGTCTACAGCCCGTTCCCGGCGAGCGGCCGTCTCTCCTACGTCTACGAGTATTCGGCGAAGATCAAGAACGACAAGGCGCAGGCCATCCGCGCTCTCTCCTGGGATTACGTCGTCAGCGACCCGGCGAGCCATGAGGAGCTGAGGCGGCACCATTTCTACAGCTACGAGAAGATCGGCAAGAACAGCGAGGCGACGCTGAAAGGCAATTCAGCCGCGTCGCCGTCGAATGTTGTGACCGTCTCCGGACTCGGCAAGGACAAACGCTCGCCGTATGACGAGCGCGTAGAGTTCATGTGCGTAGTCTACGCCGATGGAACCACCTGGCAGAACCCTTCGGCCAGAGCGGGAGAGTGCCAGCGGCTCATCAATCGTCCGAGGATGCGCAGACGCCCGAGGCTGTAGCATCAAAAAAGATCATGATTCGTAAAGCGTTTCTGATGACTCTTGTGCCGGGCAACCAGCAGGAATACGAAAGACGCCACCGCGACATCTGGCCCGAGATGCAGCAGCTCCTAAGTCGTCACGGCGTCCATAACTATTCGATCTTTCTTGAGGCGACGAGCGACCGCCTCTTCGCTTACGCCGAGGTCGAGTCCGAAGAGTTGTGGCAACAGATAGCCGAGACGCAGGTCTGTCGCCGCTGGTGGGCCTACATGAAAGAGCTGATGCTGACGAACGAGGATGACAGCCCCGCGAGCGTTGCCCTGAAGGAAGTCTTTCATCTGGATTGATGAGATTCACACGCGCTTCAAATTCACTCGTCGCGGTGGCGTTGTTGCTGGCCACGGCCTTTTCTATCGCAGCGGGCCGGCAGGCGATTAATCGTGCGGCGCAGCAGAAAGCGGGCGATGCTTACCTGTTCGCCTACTTCAAGGGAAACGGCGAAGACGGCCTCCACCTGGCCTACAGCTTTGACGGGCTCTCCTGGCAGACGTTGAACAATGACCTCTCGCTGCTCAAGCCCACGGTCGGCAAAGACAGGTTGATGCGCGACCCGCACATCACGCCTGGGCCCGACGGGCTCTTTCACATGGTCTGGACAAGCTCCTGGACTGACCCTGTGATCGGCTACGCCTCGTCCAGGGATTTAATTAATTGGTCTGAGCAGCGTGCCATCACGCCGATGACGAAAGAGCCGGAGGCGCGCAACGTCTGGGCCCCGGAGACTTTTTATGACGCGAAGACCGGACGGTATCTACTCTTCTGGGCGACGACGATTCCGGGCCACTTCCCGGAGACGGATCAGACGGGCGACAATGGGCTCAACCATCGCATCTACCTGACGACGACTAAGGACTTCAAAAGCTTCACGCCCACGACACTCTTCTACGACCAAGGCTTCAACGTGATTGACGCGACGATTGTCCGTGACGGCTCGCGCTACTTGATGTTTTTGAAGGACGAGACCAAGCAGCCCGTCGCGAAGAAGAATCTTCGTTACGCTACGGCGCGCCGCGCCGTGGGCCCATACGGCCCGGCGTCGGAACCGATCACGGGCAACTACTGGGCCGAAGGGCCCACGGCCCTGCGTGTCGGCGGGCGCTGGGTCGTCTACTTCGACAAGTACAGGGATAAACGCTACGGCGCGGTCGCGTCCGGTGACCTGAAGCACTGGGAAGACATCTCCGCGCAGCTTCAGTTTCCGGCGGGCGCGCGCCACGGAACCGTGCTGAAGGTTTCGCGCGGAGTCCTCGCCAAATTGCTTGAGCTGAAATAGGGCGCGGAAAAAGAGATCACACGGAGGGTAGAAGGTAAATCCATGAACATCATCCCGAAGAAGCTTTCCAGGGCGCTGGCCGCAATCCTTATCCTTGTCGTGAGCGGCGCGGCCTCTCTCGCTTCCGCACAGAGAGGCGGCCAGATAGACGGACTGCAACGCTCCTTCGAGCGCCCGCCCGACGACGCGCGCATCATGATGCGCTGGTGGTGGTTCGGCCCCGCAGTCACGAAGGCGGAGCTTGAGCGCGAGATGCGCCTGATGAAAGAAGGCGGGATCGGCGGCTTCGAGATCAATCCCGTCTACCCGCTGCTGCCGGACGACCCCACGAAAGGCTTCAAGAATTATCCCTTCCTCTCGGACGAATACCTGGACGCCCTGCGGTTCGTCGCGGGCAAGGCGCGCGAGTTGGAGTTGAGGATGGACTTGACGCTCGGGAGCGGCTGGCCCTTCGGTGGGCCCACCGTCTCGATCAGCGACGCTTCCGGAATGCTGCGCTCCGAGCGCGTCAAGATTGAGGATAAAGCGCGGCGCGTCAGCGTCCCTTCCATCATGGCGGGTGAAAAGCTGCTGGCCGTTTTCCTGGCGCGCGCGCAGGGACAATCAATCCAGCCTGACAGCCTGCGCGAAGTCACGGACGTACGCGAGGGAGTGGCCTGGCTTCCAGGCGACCTGCGGGGAGCCAACGAAGTGCTCTTCTTCATCTCAAGTCGCACGGGGATGCAGGTCAAGCGCCCGGCGGTCGGCGCTGAAGGCTACGTGCTCAACCACATGGATCGGGCGGCGACCGAAAACTACTTGCGCAGCGTGGGCGACCGCCTGATGCAGGCTTTCGGGCCGCAGCAGCATCCCTATTCAGTCTTCGGCGACAGCCTCGAAGTCTATAACCAGGACTGGACGGACGATTTTTTGGAAGAGTTCAGGAGGCGGCGCGGCTACGACCTGAAGCCTTACTTGCCCGCGCTGATCGCCGACATGGGCCCAAAGACGACGGCCGTCCGCTACGACTGGGGACGCACGCAGACTGAGCTGCTCAACGAACGCTTCCTCGCGCCCGTGCGCGATTGGGCCCACCGAAACCGGACGCTGCTTCGCTTTCAAGCCTACGGCATCCCGGCGGCGACTATTTCCAGCAACGCTTTCGTAGACCTCTCAGACGGCGAAGGCGCGCAGTGGAGAGTCGTGCGCGCTACGCGCTGGGCCTCCTCGGCCAATCACCTGTACGGGCGGCCCGTGACCGCTTCGGAGACCTGGACGTGGCTGCACTCGCCCGTCTTTCGCGCCACGCCGCTCGACATGAAGGCCGAAGCCGATCTCCATTTCCTGATGGGCATTAACCAGTTGATCGGCCACGGCTGGCCCTACACAGCGCCGGGCGTGGAGTATCCGGGCTGGCGCTTTTACGCCGCCGCAGTCTTCGACGAGAAGAATCCGTGGTGGATAGTGATGCCGGACATCGCGCTCTACCTGCAACGCCTGAGTCACCTGCTCAGGCAGGGGCAGCCAAGCAACGACGTGGCGCTCTACCTGCCGAACAGCGACGCGTGGGCCAGCTTCACCGCCGGAAAAGTTCACATGATCGAAACCTTGCGCGAGATGGTCGGCACGGACGTGCTGACGACCGTGATGGCGACCGGCTACGGTTTCGACTTCTTCGACGACGATGCCTTGAAGCAGGTGGGCCGGGTCGAGCGCGGCGCACTCGCGCTTGGGCCCAACAAGTACCGCGTAGTCGTTCTGCCGGGCGTCGAACAGATGCCGCTTGAGACGCTGCGCAGGCTCGAAGAGTTTGTTCGCGGCGGAGGCCGACTGGTTGCGACTCGGCGTCTGCCCGAGATCGCGCCGGGCCTTCAGGCGACGGAAGCGGAACAGAAGGAGGTCAGGGAAATCTCGCGACGCCTCTTTGAAGGCTCGTCGGCCCCGGCCCGCTTCGTCAAGGACGAGAAGGGCGGGCTGGCTGCTGCGCTCTCGGGGCTGCTGCGGCCCGATGTGGCGCTCGCGCCCAACACGCCCGACATAGGCTTCATACATCGCAGAACTGCGGATGCCGAAATCTACTTCCTGGCCAACACGACAAACATGCCCCAGAGCGTCAAGGCGACGTTTCGAGTCGAAGGCATGCAGGCGGAATTGTGGAACCCTATGACGGGGCGCGTCGAGGCGGCGGATGTGGTCTCTAAGGTCGAAGGCGGAGGAACGACCGTCGCGCTCGATATGGAGCCTTATGCTTCGCGTGTCGTCGTCTTCTCGAAGCGCACGTTGCCTGCACCAGCGACCACGGCTGCGACTACTGCTGCTACTGCGCCGCCCGTTGATCTGAGCACAGGCTGGCGAGTCTCTTTCGGACAAAACGGCGCGACCGTCATGATGGATCAGTTGAAGTCCTGGACTGAGAGCGACGAGACGCGCTACTTCTCCGGAACCGCTACATATCAGAAGGAAGTGAGCGTTCCAGACGGCCTGCTTCAGCGAGGGCAGACTGTGCGGCTCGATTTCGGGGAAGGGAAACCGATTCCGGTGCAGGCTTTGCGGAACGGAATGCAAACCTGGCTCGAAGGCCCTGTGCGCGAGGCCGCCGTCGTCTATGTCAATGACACCCGCGCGGGCTCCGTCTGGTGTCCGCCCTATTCCGTAGACGTGACGGGTCTGCTCAGAAGCGGCTCAAACAAGATACGCATAGAGGTGGCCAATCTGGCTGTGAACTACATGGCCGGGCGGCGCTTGCCCGATTACCGCCTGCTCAACCTGCGTTACGGCGAGCGCTTCCAGCCACAGGACATGGACAAAGTGCAGCCCGTACCGGCAGGCTTGCTTGGGCCCATTCGCCTCGTCGCCACCGCCGGCCCCGACGCTCGCCCGCAGCGCCGTTGATTGATCGTGCTCCTAGATCATGGAGCATTTAGTTTGGCGACCGTACATAAGAGAGCGCAAAGAACGCTGATCTGTAAATTTACTCGGAAAGACAAGATGTGTTTGCCGACTCGGGCGGCGCGGCTGCCCGGCAAGGTTACGCTCCGTTTATTTTTTTGGATATTGGATATTTTTTCGGATGGATTTCACGCTTTGACCCGGGCGCGCTGAAAAGTAACTTCAGTCATTACATAGATTGTGCTTTGCCCCTTTGAAGGGTACAAAAGTTGCGCTCAAGATTGTATCCCTAACTGAAAGATTTTCAACGTTGGAGATTTTGTTGCCTGAAAAAACAACGAAATCAACGATCGATTGCCGGATCTGTTTTGAGACATCAGCCGGAAAGAGCCGCTCGATGATGAGCCGGAATACTGCCGATCTAGATTAAGTGGACAAAGCGGGGAAAGGATGTTATTTTGTCCCGCACATAGTGTTTCGTTCCCCTAAAAAACAGTAACCCGACGATAACAGTTTGTAAGGCCGGTCACTTCAACACACCGATCAGGTGATGCTGTATCGTAGACCGATCTCCTTGCGACTATCCTTAATCTCTATCAGGCGTCAAGCAGATTAAGGGTTAAGCGTTTATCCGAACAGCGTGAAGACTGCCGTCATTTCTACCGGCCAAAACCCCCTTGGCCCGTTAAGCATGAGAAGACGGTGAAGGGAATTATTAGTCCCGCCTCGTTCGGCCCGGGCATAAGGCGCATCGCGAAAACAAGAACATGTCAGTTGATGTAGATCATGGGCGTCTACATCTTGCGGCGACCCCTCTTCGAGAGAGGCTCGCTCGAATTTCATCCTGCTAGTCTGAGCGTTCAGGCCGGTAACCCTTGGGAAGTTAAAGATAAGGCTTCACCTCCTTACTTTATTGACACGAGAGAGAACAGTACTATGAGGCCAATCCAAATTTTAGCGTTCGTTATCCTCTGCGCCGGCGTCGCCCTCGGGCAGACCAACAAAGGCGGCATCAGTGGAACGGTTATCGACCCTAACGGTGCAGCCGTACCCGGCGCGACGGTGACTATTACAAACGTCGGCACTAACCAGGCGACGACCGTGACGACTACGGAATCGGGCGCTTTCACCGTCACCTCGCTCGATCCAGTCGCCTACAGCGTGACGGTCGAGGCGCAGGGCTTTAAGAAGGCTGTGCTGGACAATGTGAAGGTGGATACGGCGAGCACGGCCGGGGTCAACATCCAGCTTGAAACGGGCGGGATTGCGGAAGTGGTATCGGTCGAGGCCGATGCGGCGATGGTCAATACCGAAACCGGCACTTCCACTTCGACAATCTCGGAACGGCAGATTTCGGAGGTGCCTCTCAGCAATCGCAGCGTGCTCGATCTGGCCGTGACGGCTCCGAACGTGGCGGGAGACGCGGGCAGCGAAGACCCGAGCGTGAGCGCAGATCAGCCCGTGCCCGGCTTCAACCTGAGCGTGAACGGCGGTCGCCCCGGTAGCACGGCGATTCTCGCCGACGGCGTGAACAACACCGGCGTAGGCATCGCCCGCGCCGTCGTCAGCTTTACGCCCGAGACCGTGCAGGAGTTCACCGTTCAGACCTCCGCCTACTCTGCCGAGTACGGTCAGACGGGCGGCGGCACGATCAACGTCACGACCAAGTCCGGTACTAATGACTTCAACGGCGTGGCCCTCTGGTACACGCGCAATCCGTACTTCAATGCGCGTCCGTGGCGGCAAGGGACTGCGCCGCGACCGGCCAATAACCTGCGCTACAACCAGGTCTCGATCTCGGCGGGTGGGCCCGTTTACCTGCCCAAGCCGGGCGAAGGCGGCAAGATGTGGTATGACGGGCACGACAGGACTTTCTTCTTCTTCGCCTATGAGCCGCGCTGGCGTCAGGATTTCGTGACGGCGACGGGGCTGCTGCCCACGCTGGCCGAGCGCAACGGCGACTTCAGCAATCTGGTCAGAACGAACAGCGGCTTTCTTCCGGCTGACGTAGCCGCCCGGTTCAATCAAGTCCCCATCGGCCCGGCCCAAATCTTTCAGCAGTTCGACCTGGTCAACGGCCGACTGATACCGAGGGCCTCGACCGCTTTGTTTACGACCTTCAGCGATCCGTCGCGCGCGACGCCGAGCAATCCGCAGGGCTTGAACATCATCCCGCGCGCTTACCTTGACCCGACCGCCCTGAGGCTCTTGAACGACCTGATGCCTGCTCCGGGCGATTATTTTGACGACGCGGGTCTGGTCAGGAACTTCATCCTGACGCGTTCCGTCACGCAGAACGAGACGCGCTACACGCTCAGGCTCGATCACAACTTCACCAACAATTTCAAGTCGAACTTCCGCTATACGAAGACGCCCGCCATCGGCATCCGTGGCGCGGGCAACGACGTGAACGGCAACACGGGCGTCTACAGCGATGCCCAGCAGATGCTTTTGACCTTCAACAACATCATCTCGCCGACGATGGTCAACGACCTGCGGCTCAACTACACGAAGGGTAATTTCAGCGAGGACTTCTCGCCGGAGTTCTCGATCAAAGGGGGCCGAAGCCTCGCCCGCGAGTACGGTTTGCCGGCACTCACGCAGGGCGGCATTCCGCTCTTTTTCCTGACGCAGGACAACGGCTACGTCAACGCAGACCTCGGCGCTGGCGGCTCGACCAACAACTTCAACGTCGAGACGCGCTACAACCTTTCAGACATTCTCTACTGGACGCGCGGCGACATGACCTGGAAGATGGGCACAGACATCAGCGACGCGCGGCTGCAAGTTACGCCTTTCTTCGCGGCGGCCGGAGGCCGCTGGCAGTTCCGCACAGTTAACACGAGCAACAACCGTGGCACGGGCCTCGCCAATGGCGGCAACGACCTGGCCAGCTTCCTGCTCGGCGTGCCCAACGCCGTGGACGTTCGTCCGCTGCTGCTCGATTACAACTACCAGTGGAAGAGCTACGCCTTCTTCGTTCAGAACGACTGGAAGGTGAAGCCCAACGTGACGCTCAACTTGGGCGTGCGCTATTCGCTTCAGTATCCGCGCACGGAGAAGAACAACCTTCAGGGCGTGTTCCGGCCAGACCTGGCGCAGACCGTGACGTTGACCGACGCGCAAAGGCGCGCGACGGCGACGGGGCTGGGTTTTTCGGCGACCGCTCCGATACCGGCCAGCGTGCCGACCACGGCCGTCATTCCGGCCTTTGCTTTCGCCGGTCAGGGGGGCCGCTCACGCTATATCACGCCCATAGACTACACTGGGATTGAGCCGCGCTTCGGCTTCGCCTGGAGCCCGAAGATGAATATCTTCGGCTTCAACACCGAGAGCAAGTCGCTCGTCGTTCGCGGCGGCTACGGCATTTCGCACGCGCCCATTACGGGCAACAACCGCTCGCCCAACCCGGACTTCGGCGGCTTTACAACAGTGAGCACCGTGCTGACGACGACGGTGACTGCCGCCTGTCCCACCCCGCCCTGCGCGTCGAGCGGCACGGCGGACGTGGTGCAGCCCGTGCGCCTCTCTACCAACCCGCCGTTACAGGGCAACGCGACGCCGCTCAATACTCTGCTCGGCACTAATTCGGAGGGACTGGTCTTTCTCAACAGCATAGGCATTCCGGCCTTTGCCGACACAGGATTTTCGTCCGGCAGCGGCAAGGTTCCGTACTCGCAGAACTGGAACCTCTCTATACAGTTCGAGCCAATGAGAAACACCGTGGTCGAACTGGCTTACGTCGGCAACAAGGGGACGCACCTCTACATGCCGCTCGTCAATCTCAACACGCGCGACCTGAACTTTATCTCCAGCCTGGAGGCGAACGGGCTGGATGCGACGACTAACTTCACCGATCCACTGGGGCGCAGGAATCTGCTCGGAGCGGTCGTGACCATCAATCGCGGCAGTGTGGTGACGCCCTTCTTCGGCTTCGACCGCCTCAACCGTTTCTTCGATCCTTCGGCCAACAGCATCCGGCACGCCGTCTACATAGACGTGCGTCGCCGCGTGCGTCGTGGCTTGACGCTGACGGCCAACTACACTTACGGCAAGTCTATTGACGACGCATCGGACGCGAGCCCTGATACGCGTGTGCTCTCGACGGGCAGCGTCGCCGGACAGGTCTCACTGGGCGCGCCCCGTTTTCTTGATCGCTCTCTCTCGACCTACGACATCAAGAACAACTTCAGCTCGACCTTTATCTGGGACTTGCCCATCGGTCGCGGACGCCGCTTCCTGAGCAGTGCGCCCGGGATAGTCAATGTGCTCTTCGGAAATTGGTCTATGTCGGGTGTCTTCCGTATGCCGGGCGGGACTCCGTTCCTGCCCTTCATCACAGACCCGAACAAACTGGGCAGCTCAAGTCTCAACCGCGTGGTCAGGCCGGACTTGGTCGAAGGCGTGCCGTTGAAGAATCCGCGCTGGGATCCGAAGTGCATGGTCGGCAACGCCTGCGAGCCCTTCATCAATCCGGCAGCGTTTATGCGTCCGGTCAAGGGGCGGTTGGGCAACGCTCCCCGCTCGCTAGACGTTCGTCCGCCGCGTCAGGAGTACTTCGACTTTTCGCTCTCGAAGGACTTCCCGTGGCCCGTCTTCGATAAGGAAGGGAGGCGGCGCATCAACTTCAGGGTGGACTTTATCAACGCCTTCAACCACCCGAACTTCCGCTTCACCAACATCGGCAATACGCCGCCGGGCCTCGGCACATTCCCGACGGAGTTGACTAATGAGTCGCTGGTTATTAACGGAGCGGTGCAGGCGGCCGCGCCCGTCGTGATTACGGCGGCCGATTACAATGCCTGGGCGACGGCCAACGGCCAACCGCTGCAACCTGTGGATGCGCAGAATCGCCCGGTCAATGCGATCATCCCGACGCTGGCACAGATACGCGCCAACGTGGATGCCGTTCGACTCTCGACGGGCGCGCTGCCGCTGGATTTCTTCCACACACGGCTGCCGGAAGGCTTCGCCACGACCAGCCCGCTGGCGTTCGACATCAGAAATTTACAAGGCTTCAGGCTCTATCGCCTGCGGCAGACCTACGACACAAACTTCGGCACGCTGCGCGAGGTTCAGCAGCCGCGCTACATCCAGTTCGGGATCAGAATCTTCTTCTAAACGGAGAAGAACGAGCTTTCGATACCCGGCGCTGGCGATTCGACACAACACAGAAGAGGGCGGTCGGCTTTCGGGCCGCCGCCCTCTTTGCTGAAGGGAGCGCATCATGATTCACAGATTCTATGGGCCCATCGCTTTAATCCTCTTCTTCTCGCTTTTCGCCTTGATACCCGTCAGGGCGCAAACACAGAGCAAGGAACTTCCGCGTGAATGGATAGACCCGGACACAGGCCACCGCGTCATACGCCTCTCGGACGAGCCCGGCTCTCAGAGCCTATACTTTCACCAGAACGCCTACACGCCGGACGGCGAGAAGCTCATCATCACCACGCCCACGGGGCTTTCGACCATCAATCTCAAGACGCGCGCCATCGAGAAGGTGGTTGAAGGGAGAGTCAATCTCCTAACGACAGGCAGGCGCACGGGGCTGGCTTACTACGTCCGTGACCGCACGATCTACGCGGTTGACCTCAAGACGCACGCGACGAAAGAGATCGTCAAGCTTCCTCCGAAGGGGATGGTCACTAACATCAACGCGGACGAGACGCTCTTTGTCGGGGCTATGACAGAAGGCCAGCCGCCTCTGCCTCAGAGGCCGGAGGGCCCAAACGGCGACAGCTATCCGGGCAAGGGAGAGTGGATGGAGCGACGCCTCGCCGCGCGCGTTCCGATGCAGCTCTTCACCTTGAACGCCAAGACGGGCGAGGTGAAAACCATCCACCGCTCGACGGACTGGCTCAACCACATACAGTTCTCGCCGACAGACCCCGCGCTCATCATGTTCTGCCACGAAGGCCCGTGGCACAAGGTAGACCGCACCTGGATTATTCGCACGGACGGGACGGGGCTCAAACAGATTCACCCGCGCACGATGAACATGGAGATCGCGGGCCACGAGTTCTTCGGCGCTGACGGACGGATGATCTGGTACGACTTGCAGACGCCGCGCGGCGAGGTCTTCTGGCTTGCGGGCTACAATGTCCAGACGGGCGAGCGCATCTGGTATCACCTTGAGCGCAGCGAGTGGTCTGTACACTACAACGTGTCGCCCGACGGTAAGCTCTTCGCAGGCGACGGAGGTGGGCCCAACAGCGTCGCCGCGCCCGGCAACGGCCAGTGGATATACCTGTTCCGGCCTGAAATGTTGCCGGACAGAACCGACGGGGCGCTCGCAAACGCTAAGGAGCTGATTAAGCCCGGAAGATTCCGGGCAGAAAAACTGGTCAACCTCTCGAAGCACAACTACGGGCTGGAGCCGAACGTGACCTTCACGCCGGATATGAAATGGCTGGTCTTTCGCTCCAACATGCTTGGGCCCACGCACGTCTTCGCGGTCGAGATTGAGAAAGCGGCCAACACGACCAGCCAGGTCAATCGCTGACCCGGAAAGGCTCCGGCTATGAAAATCAGAAGCGGATTCTTCATCGCAGCCATAGCCGCGCTGACCTTTGTGACGGCTGTCCCCGTTTGGGCCAACGTCTCGCTGCCGGACGTGTTGAGCGACGGGATGGTCTTGCAGCGCGAGCACGCCTTGCCCATCTGGGGCAAGGCGGACGCGGGCGAGGTCGTGACCGTGCGCTTCGCCAACCAGACGAAGAAGGCCACGGCCGACGCTGCGGGCAACTGGCGCGTCAATCTCTCACCGCTCAAGGCCAGCGAGACTCCGGCCACGATGACCATACGGGGCAAGAACACAGTCGAGCTGAAGGACATTCTGATCGGAGAAGTGTGGCTCGTCGCCGGGCAATCCAATATGCAGCGCCTCTTGAGCGAGACGGCCGGGGGCGCAGAGGCGCAGCTTGCGGCCAACTATCCGCTCATCCGTCTCTTCAACGTCAGCCGCCAGGTCGCTTTCAAGCACAAGCCGCCTCCGCTCGCCACCTGGCAGCCCTGCTCGCCCGAGTCCGTCAAGGAGTTCTCCGCCGCCGGTTACTACTTCGGCGTCGAGCTTTTGAAGGAGCTGCGCGTGCCCATCGGGCTCATCAACTCGTCCTACGGCGGCTCGCAGGCCGAAGCCTGGACGCCCGTCGAATACCTGCTCGCCTCTCCCGAGCTGAAGCCGACCGTCGAGCGAACGAAAATCTGGGATGCCGAAAGGGAGCGCGTGCGCGCCGAATATGCAGAGCAGTTGAAAGAGTGGCGAGCGCGCGCAGACCAAGCCCGCGCGGAAGGCGCAAAGCCGCGCCCCTCGCCTTCCGTGCCCGACGCCTTGCGCGAGTATCGCATAGCCTCCTCGATCTACGACGGGATGATCGCGCCTTTAATTCCTTTCTTCATACGCGGCGCAATCTGGTATCAGGGCGAGTCTAACGAAGAGCGGGCCCAGCAATACGGCACTTTGCTGCCGACGATGATAAGGGCCTGGCGCGAGCGTTGGGGCGAGGGCGACTTTCCTTTCGGCATAGTCCAGTTGCCTAACTATCGTGACCCCAAACCGGAACTGGCCGACGAAGCTTGGAGCCACATCCGCGAGGCACAGCGACGCACCGCCGTCAATACTCCAAATACCGGCCTCATAGTGACGATTGACATAGGCGAGGCCCACGACATTCATCCTCAGAACAAGCTGGATGTCGGCAAGCGCATGGCTCGCTGGGCCCTGTCAGATGTCTACGGACGGAAGATAGCGAGGTCTGGGCCGATGTTTCGGGCGGCTAAAACAGAGGGCTCGAAAATAGTCCTCACGTTCGACGACGTGGGCCAGGGGTTGAGGATACTTGACGGCGACCGCCTGGAAGAGTTCGCCATCGCGGGCGCTGATCGTCAGTGGCGCTGGGCCCAGGCCAGGATTGTCGGGCGCAACCGCGTGGAGGTCTGGTCTGCGGACGTGCCGCACCCGGTAGCCGTCCGCTACGCTTTCAACAACAACCCGAAGCACCCGAACCTGACCAACGACTCAGGGCTCCCGGCCTCGCCTTTCCGCACGGACGACTGGCCCGGCCCGACGGACGGCAGGCGCTAGCGGAGAACCAGGGCTGGAAATGGGAAGCCCAGCGGGCTCTTGAACTTAGCCGTGATAAAGGGGGGACTCCACGCCAGCGTCGTTCCCGTCCCCCATGCCACGGGGAACGGGAACGGTGTGACAATGGACGGGAACAGCGCCACGGTTCCCTGGAACAGTCGAGTGTGGAACAGGAACACTGGCGCTGTTCCCTGGAACAACGGCGTGGGGGACTGGAACCGTCGAGTGGGGGACATGAACGCCCGGACGGGGGACGGGAACGTTGGCGCTGGGGACGGTAACAGCCACACTGTTAAGGCTCATGTTGCTGGACGAACTGGTGATTATTGAGCGATCTGGTCAAAGCGAGCCATGTAGTTCTTCGCGTAGGACTCGACCGTGCGAATGATTCTGGCGAAAAGCGCCCGCTGCTCGCTCTCCTTTGTGATGCGGTCGCGCAGGTAGAGCATGGCGTTGGCCTCGCCCCAATACTCGCGGTCTTCCCAAATCTCGACGGGGTTGCCGCCCATCTGTCTTGCCAGCTCGATGAGTTTCGGGTCGTGCGTGTTGCGACCGTTCGTCAAGAGTATCTTGTTATAGACGGGCATCAACTGATTCTGAAGGCGGTAGAGAGCGCCGTCCATGCTCGTCACCTGCTTGACGTGCCCGAACTCGTGCGCGATCTTGGCCGCCGCCAGGATGTGACGGTTGGTGATGAAGGAGGGGTCTCGCTGCGAGAGCGCGTTCATGACCGGATAATAGATAGGGTTGGGATAGCCTTCGTCTATCCGGCAGCCCAACGTGATGGTCGCCGCGACCAGTTGGCCCGCGTCGTTCCATTTGTACTTGCCCGTGCCCGCGCCGTTGCGATCACTACAGGAGACCGTGATCGTCAAAGTGAACTCGGCGTTTCGGTCGTACTCTTCCCATTGCTTGCGGCCCGTCTCAGTGTAGAGGAAATCGCTCTTCCAAACCTCGTACCGCTCTCTGTATTTATCGGGAATGACCTCCTTGATGCCGCCCCCGCTGGCGCGGACTTGTGCCGGAAGCCCTAAACAACAGATCGAAGCAAAAAGCAGCAAAAAGAAGTAAGGGATAGGCTCGGTTTTCATCGGGTCAACGTCTCCATAGTTCTTACGAGTTCACACGGCCCGTCTAACACCTGGGGATTGAATCTAATTAACAACAATCTCCACACAAGTCAATGCTTTCTTCGGCGAGGCTCCAAATTAGATGGCCCGCAGCGGCACTGGGCCCAAATTTTCGCTGCGCACAGTCCAGGAGCCGTCCGCAGGAAAGCCCGGCGCAGCTCGGTCGGGAGCGCCCTGCCACCCGCCAGCCATCAACGCCACGGCGTAGAGCAGACCGCCGTTGCCCGGCAGATAACAGGGCAGATTCGGCCGCTGCCAGTTATGGCCGTTCGGCAAGTAGCGATTCTTCTCCGTCTGCATCAGCAGCGCGTCAACGGCCACTTTCGTCTCGCCCAATCGCGCGGCCGTCATCGCCGTCAAAGGATAATCCCACCCCCAGGTCTTGGCCCACTGCCATTCCCGCATTACTTTGTGAAGAGTCCGGCGCATCACTTCTCTATTGACTCCGTCGCCGGGCAGCATCCCTAGAGCGCCGAGCATTGACGGGTGATCTTCGTTCCGCTCTGTGAAGGTTTGCGGGCAGTTCTCGTGCGCCAGGTAAACTCCGTCGCGCACGGGCAGCGGCGAGAGATTGCTAAGCACCCTGTCCCACACGGCATTGCGGCGCAGCCCCAAACGCTCGCGCCAGCTTTGCGCGACCTTCAAGGCGTGGGCCCAGTACGACAACTCAAATGTCGGGTTCCAGGTCTCGCGCGGCGGATGGTTCTCCTGCGCGGGGATGACGGGAGGGCCGAGCACGTAACGCCCTCGCGCCTGCTCGAAGAAGGCATAGGAGGCCATGAACTCCGCAGACTCGAAAACTATCCGGGCGTAGCGTTCCAGCACGCTGCGCGTCCTGCGCCCTTTATAGCAAAGCTCCGCGTAGAAGATCGGATGAGGCTGCTGCCAGATGAGAAGCGGCCCTATCGGCGATGGGCTGTCCCGTCCGTCTGGGCCAACCATCTTGGGCCAACGCGCGCCCGTGTAACCCTGTGACCTTGCCCGCTCGCGCGCGCTCGGCAGAATGGAGTCGTACCAGCCGAGGCTGCGCTCAAGCAGGGGCAGGCGATTCCAGAGCGCGAAGTGCGCGGCGTGCCACCAGTGCATCTCAAGATGGAACTTGCCGTACCAGCTATTGACGGTCAGGCCCGTCTCCTGCGGCGGCTGAGAGCCCGAGCATTGAATGGCCGTGAGGTATTGGGAAAGGATGATGCGCCGCTCCAATTCTTGCGCGCGCGGGTCGCGGCTGTGGGCCAACTCTACTGCGCCGCCTTCAGTCCAGAATCGCCGCCAGTGGCGTGCGCTCGCGGCAAAGGTCGCCTGCGCTCCGGGTAAAGCTTCACGCGAGCCCTTCCATGATCGCGCGGAGAAGGCAGCAGTAAAGTCCAACCGGGAGCCTCCGGTCGGAGCCAGCAGAAAGGTATGGGCCTTCTCGGCCGAAAAACGTGCCGGGCTCGTCCAGTTGATCGCGACCGAATACTCTTCTGCGTCGAGCCTTCGATGGAGCAAGACGCCGCCGCTCGTCTGACTCGTAATCTCAGACCCGTGCTTGTCAGCTTGTCCCCAATCTGCGGCCTGCATCGTGGGCGAGCCGTAAGGAAAGGCTAAGCGCACGGCGAGTCTTCCCTCGGAGATCAAGCTGGATTCAATAGAGACGGCCAGCAAATCGAGCGAAGGGTGAACGGCCGTCCGCACCGTGACTGCTTTTCCCATGAGCTTGAAACGGCTCGTCATCAGGCCAGACCAGAGGTCAAGCCTTTGCTCTGCGTCAGAGATGTCCGAAGCTTGAATCTCTCGCTCGCCCGCGCCGAGCAGGCGCAGGCCCACCTGGCCCAGGTGAAGCCTGTGTGGGTTCTCGCGCAGCCAGTTGTAAAGCTCGCCCTGCCCTTCCTGGCGAGTGTAGTAGCCGACGGGCCTTCCGTGAGTGTCATACTCGGTCGGGCGCAATGCTTTGGGGTCGAGGCCGGGAGGCGGAGGCTGAGTGTGCCATCCCCACTGCGACATGGTGCAGAGCGGCATCGCACTCTCGTACTCTCCCGAAATAGTTTGCAGCCCCGTCAGGTCACAGGTGAAGGCGAACTCGCCGTTGCCGAGCGACAAGGGAGAGAGCGGGTCGAGCTTGCTGACGACAGGGCTATGACGATTGACCAGAGCCGCGCGGTCAATCGCGTCCGACGCCCTGTGCCGTCGCCCTTGAGACGCGCGGAAAGTGTCCGCGCCACAGAGCAAGCCGCCGGAGACGATCAGGCTCTTGAGAAATTTACGACGCGAGACCATTTCTTAATTGAGTAATAAAACAGATTGGGATTGGAAGCCTCTAAAGGAGCAGGCCGTCCAATCCCAATTGAAAAGAACCAGGACTCTCGATTAGAACGTCCGCGTTAGAACAGGAATTTCACTCCTATCTGAGCGCGTCGCGCGTAGTTGTCCTGATTGGAAGCGCTGATCTGTCCGAAGTTCGATGCCGTCTGATTAGTCACCGGAGCCGGGAAGTATGGCTCGTTGAAGGCATTGACCAGCTCGAACCTGATCTGCACCTTCATGCCTTCCCGAATCAGTATGTCTTTCAACAGCGACAGGTCAACGTTATTGATGAAGTCCCGCCGAACGTTGCTGAAGCGGAAGGGCAGCGTCCTCCGGTGATTGACCGGCGACGCATTGGTCGAGCTGCCATTCAAGACGGACGTGAAGACGCTCGTGTTGAACCAGTGGTCGGTCGTCCTCTGGTCAGAGGGAAGCGAGATTTCGCCTCCGTTATAGAAGAGGTCGCCCGACGTGGCCGCGCTCGTTGCATTGTAGGCTCCGAAGGCTATGGGGAAGCCGCTCTGCATCTGATAGACGCCGCCGAGCTGCCAGCCGCCCACGATAGCGTTCAAGACGCCGTGCGCGTCCTCGAAGAACATCTTGCCCTTGCCGAACGGCAACTGATACATGGCGCTGAAGGAGAAGCGATGCGGCGAGTCCTGGTCAGAGATCATCTTCGTCGGCGTCGGGTCAGCCGCGTTCAGGTACTCGGTCGCCTGCAACCACTTCGACCAGGTGTAGCTGGCCTGCAAGGTGTAACCTTGAGAGAACCGCTTTTCGAGACGGAACTGACCGGCGTGATACCAGGACTTGCCGTCGTTGTTCGTCGTCAGGATGTCGCCAAAGGCCGGGAAGGGACGAAGCAGTTGCGAACGGGCTATCGTCGCGTTGTTGAAAGACGTACTCGGCAACAGGCCCGCGAACGGGTTCGTCACCTGCGTCGTCAGGAAAGTGTTGTTCTGGTTCATCGCAGCCGTCCGCGAGTTATCAGTGCTCAAGTACTGGTTCGGCAGCGCGTTGATGTTGCGAACGATCTCTATGTCGTAGCCGTAGTTGCCGACGTAGACAGCTTCGGCCACCCAGCCGCCCGCCAGCTCACGCTGAACGCCTATCTGCCAGCGCGCCTGCTTGGAGACCTTCGGGTTCTGATTGAAGAAGGAGATCGATTGTCCGAGAGCCGTCTGGCGTCCCAGGGAATTGCCGGCCGGTTCCAGAATGTTGGTGTTCGCAAACGGAGTCGAGAGCGTGTAGGGAATCTGCGCTCCGTTGGCGAGCGAGTTCAGACTGGCCGTAGTCGTCTGCGTGTAGCCGGGCTGAATCACGTCGCCTCTGCGCTCTCCGAGGAATCCGGCGAACAACCCGAAGCCGCCGCGAATGACTGTGTTCTCGTCCCACTGATAGGCAAAGCCTATGCGCGGCAGGAAAGTGTTCTTCGGCGTCTCATAGAGGCCGCTGCCCGTGTCCTTGCCGGCGAACAGGAGGCCGCCACGCACGTTGATGTTGGGATCGACGCCCGAGATCGGAGTCGCGGCCAGCTTGGCCCTCACGGTCGCCTGGATAGGCTGAACGTATTCCGTGTCGAAGCCGGAGATGCTCTTGTTCTGGCGCTCCATCAGAGGAGTCTCGACCTCGTAGCGCAGGCCCAGGTTCAAGGTCAGCCTGTCGTTGACTCTCCAATCATCCTGCGCGAAGAATCCCCAGGTCTTTGAATACTCCGAGTAATCCGCGCGGCGCACGATGTTCAAAGTGGTCGGGTATCCGAGCAGGAAGGAGGCGAAGGCTTGCAGGCCGTTGAAGTCCGTGCCGCTCGCGCTGTTCTGCCTGGTATAGGTGTTGTCGAAGACGAACTGTGCCGTCTGGTCGTTGCTGGCGAAGGAATCGTCCTCGCGGTAAATCCTCAGCTCAGCGCCGAACTTCGTCGAGTGCGTGTTGAATACCTTATTCAGAGTGGCCGAGACCGTGTGCGAGCTGACGGGCCGGAACTCGTTCGACATGCCGTTGCCCAGGACTGTGTTCGAGGGGAAATCAAGGCGCGGGAAACGCCGGATGTCCTCGGACGTGAAATTGTTCAAGTAGGCTGGGAAGCCGAGCTGCGTGAGGTCGAAGCCGCGCGCATCCTCTTCCTGATCCTGGCCGCGAATGAAGCGATTGTAACCGTAACGGACGTTCAGCACGGTCGTCGCATTGATCGTGTGCACGTCGTCAATCACGCCCTGCTGCGATTTGAAGATGAAGTTGACGCCGGTCAGAGGCGTGCCCGTGTAGTCGTTGTAAATGCTGTTCCGGTTGTACCAGCTTCCGCGCACGAACATTCTATTGTCGGCGCTGATGTTCTGGTCTATGCGGAACGTGTAGTTGTCGTAAGGCTGCGTCACTTCCGTCAGCGTCGAGTCGAAGATATTGCCGAGCAGCCCGGCGTTCTTCGGCGCTGAGTAGTAGTTGAGAATCGCTTTCGCGACGGGGCTGATGCGGTCGGCCGGGATGATGTTGCCGGTAAAAGCCCTGCGGCAAAATGTATTGACGGCGCAGCCGTTACCGCCCGCCCCCGTGCCCGTGCCCGCAAACGAGGTTAGAGGATCGTAGATCGTGATGTTGCTGGCGAAGCCCGAGAAATCGCCGTTCCTCAACGCGGCGGTCGGAACGTAAACGCTAGCACCGGCGTCGAAGCGCGGGCGCGAATCGCGTATGCCTTCATAGCCGAAGAGGAAGAAGGTCTTGTCCTTTCCATTGTAGAGCTTCGGGATACGCACAGGCCCGTTGATGCTGCCGCCGAAACGGTTCGAGAAGCTTTCGGGCCGCGCCTGTCCTCTGGCGTTCCCAAAGAAGTCGTTCGCCGCCCACGTGCCAGGCTCTTTCCACAAATAGGCCGAGCCGTGGAAATTGTTCGTCCCAGATTTGATGGTGATGCTCGTCACGCCGCCTTCGGTGTTGCCGAACTGCGCGTCGAAGGTGGCGGTCTGCACCTTGAACTCCTGGACAATATCTGTCGGCGGAACGTAGGTCGCGATCACTTCGTTGGCGTTAGCAGTGGCGGTGCTCGGCGAGCCGTCAATCAAGAGGTCGCTCCTGTTACCGCGCGTTCCATCCACGGCGTAGCCAACGATGTGCGTCGGCTCGAAGGGACGATCCAAGCGCGTGCTGCCCGTGTAGGTAGCGCCGGGCGACAATCCCATCAGCGTATAAGGGTCGCCATGCACGAGCGGGAGTTCGGCTATGCGCTTCTCGTCCACGGTCTGCCCCAGGTTGGCGTCAGATGTGTTGATCGTGCTCGCCTCTGCCGTGACGGTGACGGTCTCCTGAGCGCCGCCGACCTCAAGCGCGATGTCCAGGTCGCGCGTCTCGTTGATCTGCACCTGGACTCCATCCTGCAAGTAGCGTTTGAACCCGGTGATCTCCACGACCACCTGGTAAGTGCCCGGCAGAAGGTAAGGAGCCTGGAACAACCCTCCGTCGTTTGTGACAAGCGAGACGGTCGTGCCCCTCGCCACGTCTGTAATCTTCACAGACGCTCCCGGTACGGCCGATTTATTGGCGTCCGTCACCGTACCCGTTATCCTGCCTCGCGCCTCCTGAGCATACAGCGATACAGGGAGAAACGTCACGAGTGTTGAAACCAACATGATAAATAGGCATCCGGCTCTGTTAATTCTCGGTCTCATACTTCGTTCTCCTGAATGTCTTAAGTGGAAGGGGCCTAACTACTTTCGCCTTACCTGTCTGCAATCGCCCGGTTCTGCCTTTATATGGCCCCGTTCGCAGCGAGCCGCGATACTTGCTCCGGGACAAAGCTCAGGTGAGACGACCTAAATGGTTAAGCGATTTAAAGTTAGAAGATAAAACCAGCAGACCAAACGGGGCGGATTATGAATATTTAGGCGATTACCGGGGTGAACTTCCGTCCGTCCTGCCTGCGCAATGACGCCGGGCACAATATATCGAATTCAGGCAAACGTCAAGATTTATTTTCAGAAAATTCTGATTTATTTCAAGGGTATCGGTGAAAAACCTCATATGCCCAGTATTTTCAATTATTTCAGGAAATAAACCAATTTCAATTAAAATGGCGCGGAATTTGGTGAAGATGAGAACTTAGAGAGCGGATAAATTTCTATTTTGTTGAAATTTTTCCCGGCTCGCTGTAAATTGTGCTCGAAGGATGGCATGGTGGAGCGGTCTATAAGCTCCTATGACTTAAGAAACGCTTGATTTCATAAGATTTACCGAAGATAGGGACTAAGGTGAGCAAAAGAGGCAGACCAGCGCAGAAGACCAGGATTCAGGAAGTGGCCCGTGCGGCCGGGGTCAGCATTGCCACGGTCTCGCGTGTGGCAAATGGCAGCGATAATGTCTCTGCCGAGCTGCGTGAGCGCGTGATTCAGGCCGCTTCCGAGCTGAACTTTGATCTAAACGGAAAGAACAGGGCCCGGATCATAGCTTTCATCCTCAGCAATCGTGATGTTTTCAATCCTTTTCACGCCTCCGTATTACTTGGGGCAGAGGCTTACTGCGCCAATCACGACTACGGGCTGCTCTTCCTGCCTTTCCGCTACCCGAGCAACGTCTCGTGGCAGAACCTACACCTGCCGCAGATCCTTCAGCGCCGCGACGTGATCGGCGCTGTCATCGTCGCCGGCACCAACTCCCAGAACCTCCTTGACTTGCTGACCCGCAAGGGAATCTCTTTTGTAGTTCTGGGGAACAATGTCCTGGGAGAGTGGAAGAAGGAGGAGTACAGCTCAGTCTACTTCGATGACATCGAAGGAGCATATGAAGTGACTCGCTACCTTCAAAGTCTCGGTCATCAAAGAATCAGCTATGTCGGAAATTGTCGCCTCCCGTGGTTTGCCAGACGAGCCGCAGGCTACCGACGTGCGATGGCGGAGGCGGGGCTTCAACCGCTCCTGAATGATTTCGATTCGACGAATGCAGAAGAGGTGGGATATTTGGCGACGAAATCTATTTTGAAGAGTGGAGAGGCTGTCACAGCTATCTTTGCCGGAGAAGATATTGCGGCGCGTGGAGCCTATAAGGCCATACATGAAGGGAACCTGCGTATCCCTGAAGACATCAGCATAGTGGGCTTCAATGATACCGAAGCTGCGACACTGAACCCGCCGCTGACATCCGTCAAAGTCTTCACCGAACAGGTAGGCAAGCAGATGGCCGAGCTGGTCTTGAAGAAGATCGGGCAGCCGGACGCGGGCCCAAAGGTGATTACCATCCCCACACAGCTTGTCAGGCGCGAGTCCTGCCGTCTGCTTGTCCGGGCAGAGACGGCGGGCAAAGAAGAACTGTTGCAGACAGTGACCTAAAAATTCTTTCGGAGCTTATTCGACCCAGACAGTGACTCCGGCGGGCGGCACATCTTTGTTGCCGAGCACGACACGCGCGCCCGCAGGGATAGGAGCTGGAAGCGTCTGCTCTGTAAAGTTGGTTGCCAGCCAGAAGCCCTCGCGCCACTCTATATAAAAACCGTTCGGGAGAGAGCGCACAGAGACGCCCGTGCGCTCGAACAGAGCGCGCAGCAGGTCTCTCTCCAAATCTCCGCCGAGCGATTCCACGCCGATGTATGTCACGCTGCCGCGCCCCAAGCGGCGCGTGACGGCTGCGACGTTGCCTTTATAAAATTGGTCGGCGTAGGTCGCAAGCACAGTCGTCTCAGCGCGCGGCTTCAGGCTTTCACCCCAGACACCCCACTCGTAGCTCTTCCCGGCGGCCGTCACTTTACCCGTCAGGTTGCCGGGCAGGACATCATAGGACTTTATATCAGCGCCGATCAGTTCCGTGATGGGCCTGGCCCACGGGCCTTCCCACAGATGCCCGCGCCTGTCTTTCTGTCCGGTGCGAAGTGTGAGCACCAGATGGCCGCCCTCCGTCGCATACTTGAGCCAGCGCGCGGCCAGTTGCCCGTCCATTAACTGGTAAGCCGGTGCGACGAGGAAAGGGTAGCGCGCGAAATCCATTGATTCATCTATCACGTCCACGGGACAGCCGAGGGCTTTGAGGGCCTTGTGGTATTTGAAGAGGTGGCCCACCGTGTCCCAGCGATTAGTCTGCGTGTGATTGTCCAAGTCCCAGCGATTGTCGAAGCTGTAGAGCAAGGCTGTGCGACACGCTGCGTAACCTTTCGGCTCGACCGCGCCGGGCCGTCGCAAAGAGCGCAAGAGCTGCACGTCCTTGATCGCCTGTATGTACTCGCGCCCGCCGGGCGAAGGCGTCACGCCGTCCGGCTCGACAATCCCCTTATGGTAAAGCTCAGCGCCGTAGAGCGGCTGGCGATAACGGTAGGTGCAGACCAGGCGCGCACCCGCCGACAGTGCGCGCAGAATCCAGAGCCGCACCGCGCCCGGAAGGGGCTGCGGATTGACTTCGCCCCAGTTTACCTGTCCGGGCTGCAATTCCATGATGCCCTCCAACGGATTCAAAGAGCGCATCAGGTCGTGCATGAAGGAGATCGCCGCGAAGTCGCCGAGGCGATAGCCGAGCGGCCCTTCGTTCATCTGGCCGTGTACGGGATAGATCGTCCAGGTCATCACGTCCAGGTCGTTTCTGGAAAGCGCGGGCGAGACCTCCCTGTGCATGGCCATGAAGTTGGTCGTGATCCACTGGTTGCGCGTGTGCTGGCGGAGCTGCCGAGTTTGAAAGCGAAGGTAATCGGCGGCCTCCTCCGCGAACCATCTTTGCAGGTCGAGCATGGCGTGCGGGTTGAACTGCGCGACGAACTCGCGCTCGTTGGGCATCCTGATCTGCTCGAAACTTTGGTAACGCTGCGACCAGAAGCTTGTGCCCCAATCACGGTTCAGATTCTCTATGCGGTCGTACTTACGCTTGAGCCACAGGCGAAACTTCTCCTGGCTCGCTTCCGAATAGTCGTAGAGCTTGCCGTAATGGCTCAGCTCGTTATCCAGTTGCCAGCCCCAGACCGCAGGGTTGTTGCCGAAGCGGCGGGCAAGCTCTGTGACTATCTTCGCCACGTAACCGCGATAGACTTCGCTCGACCAGGTGGCGTGCTGGCGCGTGCCGTGCACCATCGTCCGCCCCTCGGCGTCAACCATCAACACTTCGGGGTGTTTCCTGACGAGCCAGATGGGAGGCGTCGGGGTCGGCGTGCAGAGAACGACCTTGAGCCCGTTGCGCCGGGCCAGGTCAACCACGCGCTCAAGCCACCCGAGCTCATACCTTCCTTCCTCCGGCTCCATGAAGGCCCAGGCGAATTCGCCCAGGTGTATGAACTCGAAGCCCAGCGCCCGGATGTTCCGGATGTCTCGCTCCCACTGCTCCTGCGGCCAAGCCTCCGGGTAGTAGTAGACGCCCACGGTCATCAACTGTTCGGAAGGGAAGTAACGCTCGGCGTCTTTGTCTGTGCGGCCCTGCCCCGCAGCAGCAGGCGAGAGCAGTGTGCAGATGAGGCCGGTGGTCAGTAAAGCGAGACGGAGTTTTAAGAAGCTGCGCACGTACATACTCAATGAGAAGATGCCTTCTCGGCTCCCAAGCCTGTGTTTGCTCTGACGACCAACTCCGTGTACCGGGCCTCGGCCGCCGGCTCACGCCCCAGGAGCGTGCCGATGTATGCGCCGAGAAAGCCGAGGGGGATGCTGACTATTCCCGGATTTTCGAGGGGGAAGATGGGGTCGGCCTGAATCAGGTGGCGCGCGGCTCCGGTCACTGTCGGCGGATCAACGGTCATGATGCTCGGGCTGAGGAGGATTAAGACCAGCGAGGCCAGAAGCCCCGTGCCGAGCCCGGCGACCGCGCCCTTAGTATTGAAGCGCCGCCAGAATATTGAAAAGACTATGACGGGCAGGTTGGCCGAGGCGGCGACGGCGAAGGCCAGGGCCACGAGGAAGGCTACGTTGGCAGTGGGCCCAAGCACTATGGCTATGAGAATGGCGATGGCCCCGACGACGAAGGCTGTGATGCGCGCCACTCGGACTTCTTCGCCCGCGGAGCGCTCCGTGCCCTTGTGTATGACGTTTGTCCAGAAGTCGTGCGCGAACGAGGTCGAGGCGCTGATCGTGAGGCCCGCGACCACGGCCAGGATCGTCGCGAAGGCAATCGCCGAGATGAAGCCGAAAAAGATGTCGCCCGCGAGCACCTGGGCCAATAGCGGGGCGCTCATATTCGTGCCGCCGTTCTTCGCTATAAAGTCGCGGCCGACGATGGTCGCCGCGCCGAAGCCCAGGAACGTCGTCAGGATGTAGAAGGTTCCGATGATCGCCATCGCCCACACGACGCTGATGCGCGCAGTCTTCGCGTCCGGCACGGTGTAGAAGCGAATCAGGATGTGCGGCAGCCCCGCTGTCCCGAAGAGCAGCGCCATGCCGAGCGAGATCAGATCGAGCGCGCCATAAGGCGGCTTATAACGTAAGCCCGGCTGAAGAAAGTTCTGCGTGACGGTCGCCCCGCTCTGGTCGTGGTAGGTGACGTGCGCGATGGCCTGGAAAAAGTTGCCGAAGCTGAAGCCGAAATGGCCGAGCACAAGTATGCTCAACAGAATCGTCCCGCTCATCAACAGAATCGCCTTGATGATCTGCACCCAGGTGGTCGCGAGCATCCCACCGAAGACGACGTAGACGATCATCAGGATGCCGATGAAGATGACGGCCGTTTGATAGCTGATGCCCGAATCCTTGAGCAGCAGAGAGACCAGTGCGCCCGCGCCCACCATCTGCGCGATCATGTAGAAAGTGCTCACCGTCAGCGTGCTCAGCGAGGCCATAGCCCTCACGGGGCGCGGCTTCAGGCGGTAGGCCAGGACATCGGCCATCGTGTACTTGCCTGCGTTACGCAGCGGCTCGGCCACGATCAGCAGCACCGTCAGGTAGGCTACGAGCCAGCCCACGGAATACATAAAGCCGTCGTAGCCGTAAAAGGCTATGATGCCCGCGATGCCCAGAAACGAAGCGGCGCTCATGTAGTCGCCCGCCACGGCGATGCCGTTCTGCCAGCCCTTGATCGAGCGGCCGGCGGCGAAGTAGGCTGTTGACCCCGTAGACCTTCGCGCAGCCCAGTAGGTGATCGCCAGCGTAATCAGGACGAAGAGCATGAAGATAACGAGTGAAGTTGTCATGAGTCCGCCTTCCCCCCGCGCGATTTGCCGAGCCTCGCGATGATTGAGCGGGCCAGCGCGTCCCACTTGCCGGCCACTCTCACGTAGAGCGCGGCGATAATCCAGGCCATGAAGAATTGCGAGAGGGCGAAAAGGTAAGCCAGGTTGACGACGCCGAAAACCCTTCTGTCCATCAGGCCCGGCGCGTAGCCCACGAGTACAGGCAGCGCGAAATAGTAGATGATGAAAAAGATTGTGGCGGGGATGATGAACTTTCGCTTGCTCGCCAGGAGTCGTTTGAACTCTTCTGTCGCCGCCACTCGATCCCAATCGGCCACGTCCAGGTCTTCGTCAGCCGTCAGCTCATGCTCAGGCTTTTGTCCGCTGCGGCCGAGCGGAGAGACATCGGTTGCGGCTCCCACCTCCGGGGTCAGGTCGCCCGGCTCCGGCTCCAACTTGATTCCTCGCGGCATATAGATTTTCTCCTCTTCATCGTTGCGTAGTAGCAGTCGGCGCTTTGGGCGTAGTGAATCCGTGAAGGCGCAGCCAGTCGGCGCAGCGCGCGGGCCAGGTGGCGAGCACAGGGTCTTTTGTTCCGAGCCCGAAACCATGCGGCCCGCGTTCATACAGATGAAGCTCGAAGGGGACACCCGCTTTGCGCAGCGCCGAGACGAAGTTCAGGCTATTCTCGACGGGCACGGCCGTATCCGTCATCGTGTGGACTAGGAAGGCCGGCGGCGTCTCTTTCGTCACCTGTTCTTCGTTCGAGAGCAGCGCGACCATCTCAGGCGGCGGCGCATCTCCGAGCAACTGCTTACGGGAGCCGCCGTGCGTCAGCTCTCGCATGGTAATCACTGGATAGATCAAGACCATCAGGTCTGGGCGGGAGCCGACGCGCTCTACCGGGTCTGAGGCATCGGGCTTGCCCGGCTCGAAATGAGTCCCGGCGGTCGAGGCCAGGTGGCCCCCGGCGGAGAAACCTAGAATGCCTATGCGCTCAGGGTCTAGGGCCCACTCGCTGGCACGCGCCCGCACCGTGCGAATGGCGCGCGCGGCATCCTGCAAAGGAGCCGGGTGATGATAGCGTGGGCCAATCCTGTATTTCAGGACGAAAGCTGTAATCCCCAGGGTGTTGAGCCACTCGGCCACGGGCGCGCCTTCATGATTCGCGAGGTGCGAGTATCCGCCGCCGGGACAAACTATGATGGCCGCTCCGGTGGCTTTCTCCTTCGGCGGCAGGAAAGGCGTGAGCGTCGGAATATCTGCGGGCTCTTTGCCCACAGCGCCGGGCGCGCCCGCCGGCCACAGGACAACGGGCGTGCCGGGCGCGGCAAGCACCCGAGGCGCGACCGCTGCAAAAAATAGTATTAGAGATAACTGAAGGAATCTATGACCCATCATCTTTTCCCTCACTACCGGACTGCTGCGGAGATTTGTAAGAATTATGCGGACAATGTAACCCATCGCGTAACGGATGAGAAGGGCGAAAGCGCGCTTGCGCGCCCCGAGCGCCTTGGCCCATCTTCTCTTGCTTTGCCTGTGCGCGACGAAGATAATCGCGGAAGCGAAGCGCATCCGCCGGGACAACCAACCCTTGAATCCGAGAGCCATGAGCCGCAAACGAGTCTGGCCCTGGGCCACCATCCTTTTCATCTTGATAAGCAGCGCCACGCCCGGCGCAGAAGCAGCATGGGTCAAAGAGAGTTACAGCAGCGGCGACTTCAAGCTCGTCTACGGCGGGCGCGCGGCCGACATCCTGGTCGCGCCCGCAGACTTCAAGGTCGTACAGATTGCTGCGGGCAATCTGGCGGCCGATGTCGAGCGCGTGACGGGAAAGAGACCTGCGCTGCGCAGGGAGGCGCAGCAGCTCTCCGCGCACGTCCTCGTGGCCGGCACGCTCGGCCAGAGCCCTTTGATAGAAGGACTCATCCGTGACGGGAAGCTCGACGTGGGCAGCTTGCGCGGCCAGTGGGAAAGCTTCCTCGTCACGACCGTCCGTAATCCTTTGCCCGGCGTCGAGGTGGGCCTGGTCATTGCCGGCAGCGACCGTCGCGGCACTGCCTACGGCATCTACGCCCTGTCGGAGGCCATAGGAGTGTCGCCCTGGTACTGGTGGGCTGACGTTCAGCCGGAGCGCAGGGCTCGCCTGGTCATCCCCTCCGGCCTGCGGCGCGAAGGGCCGCCCAGCGTGCAATATCGCGGCATCTTTCTCAACGACGAAGACTGGGGCTTGCACCCCTGGGCGGCGAAGACTTTCGAGCCGGAGCGCGGCGGGATTGGCCCAAAGACCTACGCGCGCGTCTGCGAGCTGCTGCTGCGTCTCAGGGCCAACACGCTCTGGCCGGCGATGCACAAAGTCACGCGCCCCTTCAACTCTTATCCGGAAAACAAGCAGGTCGCGGACGACTACGCGATAGTCATGGGCTCTTCGCACGCCGAGCCGATGCTGCGCAACAACGTCGGCGAGTGGACGGGCGATCCCAAAGCTTACGACTACACACGCAACCCTGAGGGCGTGCGCAGGTATTGGGAGGAGCGGCTGCGCGAGAACGGGCGATTCGAGAACCTTTACACTTTAGGGATGCGCGGCATCCACGACAGCGCCATCCAGGGCCCCAAGACCCAGGCCGAGAGAATCAAGCTCTTAGAGGAAATCTTTCGTGTGCAGCGCGAGCTGATCGGCGCTCACGTCTCACAGGACGTGACGAAAGTTCCGCAGATTTTCGTCCCTTACAAGGAGGTGCTCGCAGATTACCGCACGGGTCTGAAGGTGCCCGAGGACGTGACAATCGTCTGGCCCGACGACAATTTCGGCCACATACGTTATTTCCCGACTGCCGCGGAGCAAGGGCGCGCTGGCGGCTTCGGCGTCTACTATCACATCTCCTACCTGGGCCAACCGCTCTCTTATATCTGGCTCAACACGACGCCGCCCGCCCTTATCTGGGAAGAGATGATGAAGGCTTACGAGCACGGCGGCAGGCGATTCTGGGTCTTGAACGTCGGCGACATCAAGCCGGGCGAGATCGGCCTGGAGTTCTTCATGCAGATGGCCTGGGACACGGGGCGGTGGCCGAGAGAGCGCCTGCCAGAGTTCCTCTCGGAGTGGGCCCGGCGCGAGTTCGGCGTGGGGCGAGCGCGCGAGATCGCCTCCGTGATGGAGCAGTATTACGGGCTCGCTCAGGCGCGCAAGCCTGAGCACCTGCAATGGTATCTGCCGGGCGAACAGCCGCGCCCGAGCGACCTGACGCAGATAGATTACGGCGATGAAGTGCAGGCTCGTCTTGACGCGTACGAAGGGCTCGTGTCGCGCGTCAATCGTCTCTACGAAGCTCAGGGCCCGCGCGGCAAAGATGCCTTCTACGAGCTGGTCGTCTATCCGGTGCGCGCTTCGGCGCTCGCCAACCAGCGTTACTTCTTCACGGAGAAGTGCGCTTTCTACCTGGAACAGGGGCGGGCAAGCGCCGTTGTGTGGGCCAAGCGCGCGAAAGCGGCGGACGCGCAGTTGAAGTCCGAGACGGCTTTCTTCAACGAGCTGCTCGCGGGCGGGAAATGGCGGCACATGATGGCTACGGAGATGGGCCCAGGCGAGTGGATGAGTATGCGCAGCACGCCGCCCACTGTGCCGCCCGCGCTCGCGGAGATGAGGTGGAAGGAGAAGGCCGGATTGGGCGTCGCAATCGAGGGCAGGCGCGCTCCCGTAGGCGAGGATGAAAGCGATGCTCGGTTGCCCCTTCTGAGCGTCTACACGGGCGGCACTCGTTTCGTAGATGTCTTCAACACCGGCCGCTCCTACGCTCCCTGGACTGCCAGGGCGAGCCATCGCTGGCTCAGGCTGAGCCGCACGTCCGGCGACCTCTTAGACGATGCGCGAATCTTTGTTTCGGTTGATTGGGCCCACGCCCCCAGGGGCGAGAGCGTCGAGGGCTCGATAGAGATCAGCGCCGCAGGAGAGAAGCGCATAGTGCTTGTGCCTATCTTTAACCCGCCCGGGCTAAGACCGGCAGACCTCTCAGGCTTCGTCGAATCGGGCGGCGTCGTGGCGATGGAGGCGGAGCACTTTACACGTAAGGTTGATCGGGCCCGCGTCGGCTGGCAGGTGATTCCCGGCCTCGGTCGTACGGGCGATTCCGTCGCCGTCTTTCCGACCGATACGCCGAGCGTAACGGAAGCACAACTGGCCGATAAAGCGCCCGTGCTCGAATATCGCTTCCACCTGTTCAAGGCCGGAAAGCTCGCCGTCACATGTTATCTCCTGCCGACGCTTCCGATAGTCGGCGGGCGCGGCCTGCGCTACGCCGTCGGCCTTGACGACGCAGCGCCGCAGGTCGTCACGGTCGATGCCGGGCTCGCGGTGTCTTCAAAGCAGTGGGCGCAGAATGTCTTGAACCAGGCGACCACGGGCCGGGTCACGCTCGACGTTAAGACGGTGGGCCCACACGTGCTGAAAATCTACATGGTGGATGCCGGAGTCGTTCTGGACAAGATCGTGATGGATGGCGGAGGCGAGCGCCCCAGCTATCTTGGGCCCAAAGAGACGGCCGTCAACAGAGGAAGAAATTAACAGGATGGACAGGATAACAGACGAACCGGACGATCTCTGCTTCCGAGGAGAGACAAAAAGTACGGCTGAGAAGCAGGCTCCCGGCCGGAACTGCGCGCAGCTCTTCCAGCAGGCTCTTCATCTTTTCCTCGGAGCGTCCGTAGAGGCCAGGCGCGCCCCTTCGCATGCCAGTTGAAGGGCCAGTTGACGACCGATGCCGGAAGTCGCGCCCGTCAATAGTATGACCTGTCCCGAAACCGTTTTCATCTCCTTGATCGTTTAGCTTTAGCCGGGGGCGGCGGCGCGGTCGAGCTGCGCGTGACCAGATAGGTCGGGATGCGAATCTCCATCCCCGGCTGGTCTGGCCGCTCGATGGTCATCATCAGAGCTTCCACGGCGCGGCGGCCGATCTCCGTGCGCGGGGAACAGATGGTCGTCAGCGGCGGGTCTGAGAAGGCAGCAAATGCAATGTCGTCGAACCCGACCACGGAGATGTCTCGCGGAATCATGAGGCCCGCCGCGCGCAATTCCTGCATCGCGCCGAGCGCCATCATATCGTTCGAGACGACGACGGCCGTCGGCAGCGGCTTAGACCCGAGTATCTCGCAAGCGGCGCGGCGGCCTCCCTCGAACTTGAAATCCCCTTCGTAGATTTGCGGCGGCGGTTGTCCCGGCAGATGACGCGCCACCGATTCCAGGAAAGCTTCGCGCCGGATCAGAGCCGAGCGAAAGTGGCCGGGGCCCGCGATGTGAACTATCTGGCGGTGGCCCAACGAGACCAGGTGGCGCACGGCCTCTTCTATGCCGACGGCGTAATCGACGCGGATATTGCTCATGTGTTCGCCGGCCGTCCCGAGGTTGTGAAAGACTACGCGGACGTGCTCGCGCTCAAGCTCGTCAATCAACGGCGGATGAATCTCCGAGGTCATCAGGGCGACGCCCGCGACCTTCAGCTCGATCAAGCGCCGGACGTAGTCGGCGGCGCGCGTCGCGTCATAGTTTGTGTTCAGGAGGATGACGTTGTAGCCGCGCTCGAAGGCAGCCGCCTCGACGCTCTTAATCAGCTCGGGGAAGAAAGGATTGGCGATGTCTGAGACGAGAAGGCCGATGATGTTGCTGCGACCGGAGGCGAGCGTGCGCGCATTCGCATTAGGATAGTAGTTACAAGTCTCAATCGCGCGCAAGACCTTATAGCGCGTGGCATCCGTCACGTACTTCGTCTTATTGATGACGTGGGAAACAGTCGCCGTGGAGACGCCCGCTTCCCGCGCCACGTCCTTAATACGCATAGCGAACGGCTGGGAGAGAAGAGCTTTAAAGCTTCCCGCTTGTCCAGGATTACAAGATCACCGGGCTCGACCGGGCCTATGTTAATGTCGGGAGAGCCGTTTTTGAAAGTCCCCGTGAGCGTTAAGGCAATGGGTCGGCGCTCTCCTGTGCGTCGCGCGCGCAGCGGAAGCCAAGATTGTTGAGGCCGCTGTCGGGCGTGGCGTGGCTGCGACCGGCGACGCGATAGTTGGTGCAGAAATTTTCGGCGCACAGCCAGGAGCCGCCTCTAATCACACGCTCCGTCCCCTGCTTGGGCCCAGGCGGGTTATCGCGCGCGGCCTTCCCGTAGTAATCGTCAGCATACCAATCGGCGCACCACTCCCAGACGTTGCCCGCCACATCGTAGAGCCCGTAGCCGTTCGGCTGAAAACTCTTGACCGGAGCGCGAGCGATAAAACCATCCTCGCCCGTGTTCTCTTCAGGGAAGTGGCCCTGCCACCAGTTAGCGACAGGCTTGCCAAAGGGGCGCAGCTCATCTCCCCAGGCATACTTTCTGCCCTGTAAGCCTCCGCGCGCGGCATACTCCCACTCGGCTTCGGTCGGCAATCGCTTGCCGGCCCACCGAGCGTAAGCCTCCGCGTCGCTCCAGGAGACCTGGCAGACGGGCTCGTCGGGCGCAGCCTCAGACTGTGGCCCGTCTGGGTGTCGCCAGTCCGCCCCGTCAACCCTCTCCCATTCCCCCGTCTTGAGATTGAAGACGCCAGACCACCCGAACTTCTCTGCCTCGGTGCGGTAGCCTGTGGCCGCGACGAACTTTGCGAACTCCGCGACGGTCGTCTCGTGCTCGTCCATCCAGAAAGAGCGCACGCTCGTCTCATGCTCGGGCGCTTCATACGGCATCCCGTCATTTGCGCCCATCAAAAATGTCCCGCCTTTGACAAACACCATGCCGTCAGGTGCGTCTGCGGCTGAATGAGCGACGCGGGCCGACGCCTGGGAAGAGTCTGGCGGTGAGGATGCACGACCACATCCCTGCACCGTGAGCAGGAGGAGCAAGCAGACGATCAATAGCAGGTCTCTCAAGAACATCTTTCCCGGCCCTCGGATTTAAATCAAGATCAAGGCTTGGCTGTGGGCCAATGTTCAGATTCGACGTGCTCGCGCTCCATAATCTCGGCCATGCGCCGCACGATACGGGGATGCTTTCCGGCGACATCGAGCGTCTCGCCGACATCCCCGTCCAGGTCATATAACTCTATTGGCCCATTGGGCCCATGACGCACGCCCTTCCAGCGTCCCATGCGGGCGGCCTGCGCGTACCCGCCTTCGTGAAACTCCCAGTACAGATATTCGCGCTGTGGTGCGCGCCGCCCGAGCAGCACCGGCAGGATGGAGATGCCGTCAAGCGTAGCCGGAGTCTGCGCGCCCGCAAGCGCCGCCATCGTCGGCAGCAAGTCCCATTGCGCCGCGACCCCGTAGCTCGTTCTCCCGCCCCTCACTTTACCGGGCCAGCGCACAATAAAGGGCTCGCGTATGCCGCCCTCGTACAGCTCGCGCTTGATGCCGCGAAAGGGGCCGTTGCTATTGAAGAACTCCTGATCGTAGCCGCCCTCGTCTTGCGACTGCGGGCCGTTGTCGCTCGTGAACATGACTATGGTGTCGCCGTCCAGCCCCAGCTCCTTCAGGAGCGCCAGAATTTTCCCGGTGTCGGCGTCCAGGCGCGTGACCATCGCTGCGTAATTCTTCTCCTGCTGCCGCCACCTTTCGCGCGAGTAAGGCGCGTCGGTCGGCACCTCCATGCCGTTGCCCGTCTTTCGCGTCAGCTCGTTATTGGCGTGCGGAAGAGTATAGGCCAGGTAGAGAAAGAAGGGCCCGGCGCGCTCGCGCCGAATGAAGTCGAGCGCCTCCTGCGTGAAGAGGTCGTGAGAGTACGTCCCTCGCGGAAGATCGACGCGCTCCTGGTTTCGCCACAGGTAGTCCGGATAATAGTTGTGGGCCAAGTTCTGATTGAGATAGCCGAACCAGTAATCGAAGCCCTGACGATTAGGGATGCCCGAAGTGCCGGGCTCGCCCAATCCCCATTTACCGATCACGCCCGTCCTGTATCCCGCGCTCTTTAAGACCTCCGCCACGGTCACATCCTCTGGCCTGAGCGCGACGCGCTCGCCTCGCACATCCATGTTGCCCCTGACGGTGGCGTGGCCCTGGTGCAGTCCCGTCATCAGCGTCGCGCGCGACGGAGCGCAGACAGGGCTTCCGGCATAAAACTGTGTGAAGCGCAAGCCTTCGCGAGCCATCCTGTCCAGGTTCGGCGTCCGGAAGAACTTCTGCCCGTAGCTGCCGAGGTCGCCGTAGCCCAGGTCGTCTGCCAGGATGAGAATGATGTTCGGCTTGCGCGACGTGCGCGCGCTGCGCGGGCCCTGGGCCAAGGCTTGCGTGAACAGCAGGCCCGAGGCCAGAGTTATTATCACAAGCTGCTTGAATCGCCTTACAAGCATTGCTGGCTCCTAACTATTACGGCTTGAGCTTGTCATGGATGCGGGCGAAATTGTATAACTGGCGCACCGACACTGACAATTACGGGTGGAGAAACCATGAAGCCCTTGCGCGTGAAACTCGCTTTCCCGGCTTGCCTGTTCGCTCTGTTCCTCTACGGCCTGCTCTCTTTGCCGATGGGCCCGGCGGCGCGCGCGCAGAATCGCCAGAACCGGAAGCCCAGGTACAACGTCCTCTTCCTGATCTCGGACGACCTGCGACCGGAGCTTGGAACCTACGGCAACTCCATCATCAAGACGCCGAACATAGATAGCATAGCCGCGCGCGGCACGCGCTTCGACCGCGCCTACGCGCAGTACCCGCTCTGCAATCCTTCGCGCGCGTCGCTTCTCAACGGACGATACCCGACGCAGACGGGCGTCATGGACAATAACGTCTACTTCCGCGTCAAGCACCCGGACTTCGTGACGTTGCCGCAGTACTTCAAAGCGAACGGCTACGCGACGCTTCGCACGGGCAAGATTTTTCACGGCGGCATTGACGATCAGGTCTCCTGGACGGAAGGCGGCGAGCCGCCCGACCCGGCCATCACAGGACGCGGCTCTTCTGCCAGGGCGAGGCGACCGGGCGCGAACTCTAATGCGCGTGGGCCAAGCGCAGGCGGCAACCGCGACGAGGACGAAGCTGACGCTGCTTCCGCGCCTCAGCCGCCGCCGCGCTCGGCTTCGGGCGGAGGGCACGGCTCTGCTTCAGACCGCATAGTGGTGCTTGAAGGAAATGGTGAATCGCACGGCGACTACAGGACTGCCACGCGCGCCATTCAGTATCTTGAGCGGTACAGGGAGAAGCCTTTCTTCCTGGCCGTCGGCTTCGTCAAGCCGCACAGCCCGCCGACGGCTCCGCGCAAGTTCTTCGATCTTTACGACCCGGGGCGGATCACTCTGCCGCCCGATTTCGCTGCGCGCCCGCAGGCCCCGCCGGGCTTTCCCGACATCTCCATCCCGAAGCGAAACAGCGACCTCTTCATAGGCCGCGACGCTTCGCCCACAGAGGCGCGCGAGATGATCCGCGCTTACTTCGCGTCGGTCAGTTTCATGGACGAGCAGGTGGGCCGCGTGCTCGGCGCGCTCGATAGGCTGGGCCTGCGCGACAACACCATAGTCGTCTTCTGGGGCGATCACGGTTATCACCTGGGCGAGAAGGGCAAATGGTCTAAGGCTTATTCCCTCTACGAAGTCGGCACGCGCGTCCCCTTAATCATCGCCCCGCCGGGAGCCAAAGCGCAGTCGAGCGAGCGCAACGTAGAGTTGCTCGATCTGTACCCGACGCTCGCGGAGCTGTGCGGCCTGCCGCGCCCCCCTGGCATAGAGGGTCACAGCCTGGTTCCGCTCCTGCGTAATCCTAAACTGAGGTGGACGTATCCGGCCTTCACAGTCACGGTCTATCAAGGCACTATGGGCAAGTCCGTCCGCACGGAGCACTGGCGCTACGCCGAGTGGGATGAAGGACGAGCCGGTGCTATGCTCTTCGATCATCTGACAGACCCGCACGAGCTGAAGAACCTTGCAGACGACCCGGCCTATGCTAAAACGGTGCAGGAGATGAAGCGGCTCTTGAGGCGACTGCCTGCGACCGAAGCAACCGAGAAGGTCACGGCACATCAAGGCGCGCTGCCTTGAACACTTTCCCCTAAAGCTTAGAGACTGACGAAAACGCATCTTCGGTGCGCGCCGACGGGGTTAAGCGATTTTCCAGGTATGGGCCCACGGGGACTTTCGCGGGCCTTCTATTAATTGTTGGATTAGAGCATGCCAAATAAACTTTCGAGACTGCTCAGTGCTTCTCTGTTGCTCCTCCTTGTGGCTACAGGCGTCTCGGTCTGGCCTCGGGCGGAAGCACGGGCACAGCAGCGACGCGTGCAGCAGTCTGCTCGCAACACCATCAACTTCGATGCGGACTGGCGTTTTCTCAAGGGCGATGTGCGAGGGGAACGCGCGGAGTTCCATGACATGGGCTGGCGCACGCTGGACGTGCCGCACGATTGGAGCATCGAGGGGCCATTCGATAAGGAGAACCCGACGGGCGGCGCGGGCGGCTTTCTTCCGGCCGGAGTCGGCTGGTATCGCAAACAATTCACGCTTCCCGAGAGCGATAAAGATAAACGTGTCTTCGTAGAGTTCGACGGCGTGATGGCCAACAGCGACGTGTGGATCAACGGCTTTCACCTGGGCCACCGTCCCTACGGCTACGTGAGCTTTGCTTACGAGCTGACGGGCCATCTCAACTTCGGCAGCAATCAGGGAAACGTGCTGGCCGTGCGTGCGGACAACTCGGGCCAACCGGCTTCGCGCTGGTACACTGGCGCAGGCATTTACAGGCACGTCCGCTTGATCGTCACTCATCCTGTCCACTTTGAGCAATGGGGCACATTCATCACGACGCCGAAGGTCGCGCAGAATCAAGCGACCGTCCATGTCTTGAGCACAGTCGTCAATCAATCGAACGCTGCGCGCAGCGTCTCGCTCGAAATCACGCTCATGGGCCCGGATGGGCGCGCTGTGCAAAGGGCCAAGACCGGGGCGCAACTCATAGCGGCCGGCAAGTCGGCCGATTTTCAGCAAGACCTGACGGTGCGCTCGCCGCAACTCTGGGCCCTGGATCGTCCGAGCCTCTACAGGGCCGTCGTGCGCGTGCGCGACCGTGGCGCTACTCTCGACGAGGAAACGACCGCGTTCGGCATCCGCGAGTTTCGTTTCGAGGCGGCCACAGGCTTCTGGCTCAATGGCCGCAACTTCAAGATCAAGGGCGTCTGCCTACATCACGACGCGAGCGCCTTCGGCACAGCCGTGCCTTTGCGCGCCTGGGAACGTCGTCTTGAAACGCTCAAGAGCCTCGGCGTCAATGCCATACGCACGGCGCACAACCCGCCCGCGCCAGAGTTCCTAGACCTCTGCGATCAGATGGGCTTCCTCGTTCTGGACGAGCTGTTCGACGCCTGGACTGTCGCCAAGAATCCGTTTGACTATCACCTCTTCTTCCGCGAGTGGGCCCACAGGGACGTGCGCGACACTGTGCGCCGCGACCGCAATCACCCGAGCATCATAGCCTACAGCGCGGGCAACGAGATTCACGACACTCCGAAGGCTGAGCTGGCGAAAGAGATTCTCTCCGCGCTCGTCGCCCGATTCCACGAGCACGACCCGACGCGCCCCGTCACGCAGGGGCTCTTTCGTCCCAACGTGAGCCACGATTATGAGAACGGTCTGGCAGACCTCCTGGACGTAGTCGGCCAGAACTATCGTGAGAATGAGATTCTGGCCGCGCACAGGCAGAAGCCGACGCGCAAGATTCTCGGCACTGAGAACGGGCACACGCGCGAAGCCTGGCTGGCCCTGCGCGACAATCCGCCGTACGCGGGCCAGTTCCTCTGGGCAGGCATTGATTATCTCGGAGAGTCGCGCGCCTGGCCCGCCATCGCAGACAACTTCGGCCTGCTTGATCGCACGGGCACAGTCAAGCCGCTCGGCTTTCAACGCGCGAGCTGGTGGAGTGAGACTCCTATGGTCTTCATCACACGCCGCGCCGCTCCGACGCCTTTAGGGCCGACAGACCCAGGCTATGGAACCGTCGCCGAAGAGCGACGCCCGCAGGTCTTATTCCCCGACTGGACGCCGCGCCAGCTTTCCGCGCACGAAGAGAACGTCGAAGTTTATAGCAACTGTGAACAGGTAGAGCTATTCCTCAACGGCCGCTCGCTCGGCACGAAAGCGCGCCCCGCCGACGATGCGCCGCGCAACTGGCTTGTGCCCTTCGAGGCGGGCACTCTCAAGGCCGTCGGGATGAACAAGGGCCGGGTGGTCGCCGTGCATGAGCTGCGCACGGCCGGACGACCCGCGCGCATAGTGCTCGCGGCCGACCGCGCTGGGTTAGCTCCCGTCTGGGATGATGTCTCTTACGTGACGGCCACTGTGGTCGATTCAAACGGCGTGATAGTCCCCGGCGCTAACGACCTCATCAAGTTCAGCGTCAGTGGGCCCGGCCGCATTGCAGCCGTTGACAGCGCGGACAATAACAGTCACGAGCCGTTCCAGGCGGAGGAGCGCAGGGCCTATCAGGGGCGCGCCTTTGCTCTGGTCAAGGCCACCGGGCCGAGGGGGAGAATCACTGTGGTCGCCACTGCCAGCGGTCTCGGCGGCGGCTCGATTACTATCAACGCCGTCGCTTCGCCTCCTTCAGACGCACGGCGACCTTCCAGATGAAAAAATTATTTTTAGGAGCAGGTATGAAGAGAACAAATCAATCAGGCGCGATGTGGCGGTTGTTGACGACGGGGCTGCTGTTTGCGCTCTGTGGCGGCAGCGTCATGGCGCAGTCGAACTACTTCGGCAACTGGCCCGCCGGGACTTCTCCGAAAGAGATTGGCAAGCGCGTGGCCGAGAACTTCGCGGCGCGCAAGCTCGAATACGATCAGGTGGTCAACGGAAAGCCCAAAAGGCAGTACGTCATCTATCCGGAGGTGTGCGCCTGGTACGGCTCGCTCACGGTCGCGGACTTGACAGGTGATCGTGATCTCAGGGAGAGGCTCGTCAGAAAGTTCGACCCGCTCCTGACGCCCGAGGGCGCGAAGCATATCTCGCAGGACGCGCACGTAGATTACCGCGTCTTCGGCGTCGTGCCCTTAGAGATTTATATCCAGACCAAAGATCGTAAGTACCTGGAACTTGGGCGAAGCTTCGCGGACAGGCAATGGGAGAAGACCACGCCTGACGGTATCACGGAAGAGGCGCGATACTGGATTGACGACATGTACATGCTGCCCGCCGTGCAGGTGCAAGCCTATCGCGCGACGGGTGACGCGAAGTACGTAGACCGCGCGGCCCTCGCGATGGTCGCATACCTGGACAAGCTGCAACAGCCCAACGGGCTCTTCTTTCACGCGCCGGACTCGCCCTTCTACTGGGGGCGCGGCAACGGCTGGTACGCGGCCGGGATGGCGGAGCTGCTGCGCTCGATGCCGAAAAATCATCCCCGCCGGGCGCGCATACTCGAAGGCTACAGGAAGATGATGGCGTCGCTCTTGAAGTACCAGGGCGAAGACGGCCTGTGGAAGCAACTGATAGACAAGCCGGAGTCCTGGGCGGAAACTTCCGGCACAGGCATGTTCACCTTCGCGATGGTCACGGGCGTCAAGCAGGGGTGGCTCGACAAGAAGACTTATGGCCCGGCGGCGCGCAAAGCCTGGCTCGGCCTGATTAAATACCTGGACGAGAAGGCCAACGTGCGCGAGGTCTGCGTCGGCACGAACAAGGCCGCCAAGGAGGTGGGCCCAGACCTCAGTGAGCAACTGAAATTCTACCTTGCACGCCCGCGCGCGGTCGGAGATTTGCACGGCCAGTCGCCGATTCTCTGGACTGCATCGGCGCTGCTGCGTTAAGCCTAGATGAAAGAGATGAAAATCCTCGTCCTATGTTTGGTGCTCGCTGATTTGGTCGCCGTTTCGGTCTGTGCGGAAGGGCGCGCGCTTGCGGATAAGTCTTCGCGCGAGGGCAAGGTGGCGGCAAAGCCTCTGTTCCGCGACCCTGTCTATGACGGCGCGGCTGACCCGGTGGTCATCTGGAACCGGCGCGAGCGCAGGTGGTTCATGCTCTACACCAATCGTCGCGCGAATGCACAGGGGCTCTCAGGCGTCGCCTGGGTTCACGCGACGCGCATCGGGCTAGCCGAGTCCACGGACGGCGGCGCGACCTGGACGTATCGCGGCACGGCCGACGTGGCTTACGGCCCCCCGGATTACACGCACTGGGCCCCGGACGTGGTCTATCACGGCGGGCTCTATCACATGTTCCTGACAGTTGTGCCCGGCACGTTTACGGACTGGCAGGCCCCGCGCGAGATCGTTCACCTGACGAGCGCGGACTTGCTCAAATGGAAATACGAATCTCGTCTGAAGCTCGCCTCCGACCGCGTCATAGATGCTTCGGTCATACAGTTGCCGGACGGAACGTGGCGCATGTGGTACAACAACGAGCGCGACAAGAAATCCATCTACTACGCGGACAGCCCAGACCTCTACAGTTGGCAGTCGCGCGGCAAGGCCGTCGGCGAGCGCGGCGAAGGGCCCAAAGTCTTTCGCTGGAAGAACCGCTACTGGATGGTCATAGACGTGTGGCGTGGGCTTGTCCTCTACAGCTCGGACGATGCTCTGAAGTGGACGCGGCAGTCCGGGAATATTCTTGAGCAGCCCGGGCGGGGCGCGGACGATCAGGTCAAGGGCGGCCACGCGGACGTAGTCGTGAGCGGCGAGCGCGCATTCCTCTTCTACTTCACACACCCGGGCAGGCGTAATCCTGAGTCGAAAGAGGACGGCTATGAGCAAAGGCGCAGCTCCATACAGGTCGTCGAGCTGGAGCTGAAAGACGGCCGCGTCACCTGCGACCGCGATGCTCCGACACACATCCTGCTCAGAGCGCCGCGCGCAACGCGTAGAAGATAAAAGGGCATGAAAGGAAAACTCCTGATCGCCGCGAGGCTCTTGGTGTTGAGCTTGGTGCTGTGCTGGCTGACGGCCGTCTCTGCGGCGCGGGCGGCCGACTCCGTGGCGCTTGACGGAGAGTGGCGTTTCTCGCTCGACCGCTCGGACGCGGGGCTAAAGGAGGAGTGGTTCAAGCGCAACCTCGCGGAGCGAATCAAGCTGCCCGGCGCGCTTCAATCGCAAGGGTACGGCGACGAGGTCAGCACAAAGACGCCGTGGGTGCTCTCGCTCTATGACCGGCTGTGGTACGAGCGCGAAGACTACAAGGCTTACACGGAGCCGGGCAAGGTCAAAGTGCCTTTCCTCTCTCAGCCGCCCCGTCATTACCTCGGCGCGGCCTGGTATCAACGCGACATAGAAATCCCGCAAGCGTGGCAGGGCCACCGCGTCGCGCTCAACCTGGAACGCCCGCATTGGGAGACGACCCTTTGGATTGACGCACGGCTGATCGGCTCCAACCGCAGCCTGGTCGCGCCGCACACGTACGAGCTGGGCCAACTCGCGCCGGGCAAACACCGCCTCACCATTCGCGTGGACAATCGCCTGCTGATGCCATATCGCCCTGACGCTCACAGCGTCTCGGACTCGCTGGCCGGAAGCTGGAACGGCATCGTCGGCCGCATCGAGCTTGCGGCCACAAGCCCCGTCTGGATTGACGACGCGCAGGTCTTTCCGGACGTGGAGAAGAGAAGCGCACGCATCAAGGTGCGGCTTGGAAATATCACAGGCGAAGCCGGGCGAGGCGCGCTCATAGCCTACGGCCAGTTCAAGTCCGCGAGAGCCGTGACCGTGCCCGTCGCCTGGAACGAGCGAGAGGGCGCGGCCGAGTTTGAAGTGCAGTTTGGGCCAATGACCTCCGAGTGGGACGAGTTTCACCCCATCATGACGCGGGTGCGCCTGCGGCTCCGTTACGTGCAGGCCCACGCGGTTGTGATGGACGACGTGAGGATGCTCAATTTCGGCATGCGCGAGCTGCGCACGGAAGGCAACCGCTTCATACTCAACGGCAGGCCAGTCATCTTTCGCGGCACGCATCACGGCGGAGACTTTCCCTTGACCGGCTACCCGCCCACGGACGTTGAGTACTGGCGGAAGCTCATTCGCACCTGCCAGGCTTGGGGCTTGAATCACATACGCTTCCATTCCTTCTGCCCGCCCGAAGCAGCCTTCGAGGCGGCCGACGAGCTGGGCTTTTATCTTCAACCGGAGCCCGGCATGTGGAACGAGATCAGTCCGGGCACGGAGATGGAGCGCATGCTCTACGCAGAGACCGAGCGGATGATTAAGGCTTACGGCAATCATCCCTCGTTCATGCTCCTGTCTCCGAGCAACGAGCCGAAGGGGCGCTGGCCGCAGGTGATGCCGAAATGGGCCCAGCATTTTCGTCTCGCAGACCCGCGCCGCCTCTACACCAACGGGACGGGCCACACCGAGCGCGAAGTGCCCAACATCTCGGAAGGCATGGATTACCTGGTCGTGCAGCGCATTGGCCCAAACCAACTGCGCGGAAGCTCCGGCTGGTTCGGAGCCGATTACACGGACTCGCTCAAGGGAATCAGCATCCCCGTCATCTCGCACGAGACGGGCCAGTGGGTGGCCTATCCCGACTACGACATCAAGAGGAAGTTCACGGGCTACATGCGGCCGGGCAACTACGAGATTTTCCATGATTCGATGAAGGCGCACTCGCTGCTTGAGCGCAACAAGGATTTCGCGTGGGCTTCGGGGCGCTACCAGCTTGCGTGCTACAAGGAAGAGATCGAAGCCAACATGCGTACGCCGGGGCTCGAAGGTTTTCAACTCCTTGACCTGCACGATTATTTAGGACAGGGCACGGCGCTCGTCGGACTGCTGGACGCCTTCTGGGAGACGAAGGGCTACGCGACCGCCGAAGAGTTCCGGCGCTTCTGCAACGAGACGGTGCTGCTCGCGCGACTTAAGCGGCGAGTCTTCACGACAGGCGAGCGATTGGACGTAGAGGCGGAGGTGGCCCACTACGGCGCGCGTGAGCTGAGGGGCGCGCGACCCTACTGGAAGGTTGTGGGCGGCGGCGGCAAGACGGTCGCGGGCGGAGTGTGGCCTGCGCGTCGCATCCTCTTCGGAAAGAACCAGGTGCTTGGCCGCGTCTCGGTCGATCTTTCAAAGCTGCCTGCGCCGCGCGCCTACAAGCTAGTCGTCGGGCTTCGTGGGACTGAGTTCGAGAACGATTGGAACTTCTGGCTCTACCCGGCGGCCGTGGAGAGTAGTAGCCGTGGGCCCACAGGCGTATTGGTCACGCGTTCGTGGGACGAGGCGGAAGCGAGACTCGCTGCGGGCGGGCGCGTGCTGTACGTGCCGCGCGGGCGCGAGCTTGATTGGACGAGCCCGCCCCTGGACACAGTGCCCGTCTTCTGGAATCGCTTGATGGGCCCGGCCTGGGGGCGCATGCTGGGCCTGTGGGCCAACACGAAGCACCCGGCGCTCGCGAGCTTCCCCACCGAGCCGAATTTCGACTGGCAGTGGGCCGAGATTACCGGGAACGTGCGCGCCGTCAACATGGATCGCCTGCCGCCGGGCGTCCAGCCCATAGTGCAGGCCATTGACGATTGGAATCGAAACTACAAGCTCGGGCTCCTGTTCGAGTGCCGGGTCGGGGAAGGGCGCTTGATGGTTTCCGCCTTCGACCTTGAAGGCGCTGGTGATTCTGGCCCCGTGGCCCACACCTTGCGCGCCTCCGTGCTGGATTACATGACGAGCGCGCGATTCCAGCCGCAAACGCTCGTCACGCCCGCCGAGATTCGCGCCCTTCTTTTCGACACCCGCATCATGCGCAGGCTCGGGGCCGTAGCCCGCGCCGACGCTCAAGAGCAGAACCCTGCCGCCAATGCCATCGACGGCGACCCGAACACTTACTGGCTCGTCGGCGACCCGAAGAAGCAGTTGAAGCACCCGCACCTCTTCGAGGTCAGCTTCAACGCGCCCGTCGAGATGAGCGGCCTCGTCCTCATGCCGCGACAGAATCATCGTGAGCACGAGGGCGACATACGCGAGTACCTGATCGAGGTGAGCGATGACGGCAAAGGGTGGCGTGAAGTCAGGCGCGGCACGCTGGCCTCTACCTTCGAGCCGCAGCGGATAGCGTTCGACGCGAGAGTGACGGCGCGTCACCTGAAACTGACTGCGCTTTCGGGCTTCGGCCCGGACAAGACCGCTGCCCTGGCCGAGTTGGCCATAGTCTACACAGGGCCCAAGCTCGCGGACACGGGCGAAGACCAGATCGAATATCAACGAAGCCGCACGGCGACGCCCGACATTGACGAAGGCACGAACACCAGACCCAAACCCAGGCCGCAGCCTCAGAGGCGGCGACGACGCGGAAGGCCATAAGCTAACGTGAAGCGTGAGGTGAGAAGAGGTCAGCGGCGGGCCCTCCACTGACCTCTTCTATATCTTTAAGGCTTGAGCACGATCTTGATGCACTCGTCCTCTTTGTTACAGAAGATGTCAAAGCCGTGCGGCGCTTCGTCGAGCGACATCCGGTGCGTGATGACGAAGGAGGGGTCTATCTCGCCCGCCTCGATTCTTTCGAGCAGCTTGCCCCAGTAGCGCTGGACGTGACACTGCCCCGTCCTCATCGTCAAGGAGCGGTTCATGAAAGAGCCCATCGGGAACTTGTCTATGAAGCCGCCGTAGACGCCTATCACAGAGACCGTCCCTCCGTTGCGGCAGGCCATGATCGCCTCGCGTAGCGCAATCGGCCTGTCCGTCTCCGCGCCGAGCGCCTGCTTCACGCGGTCGTAGGCGTAGATGAGCCCATGCCCGCCGTGCGCCTCAAGCCCGACGGCGTCAATGCAGGCGTCTGGCCCGCGCCCGCCCGTCATCTCCATCAAGGTGTCGTGGACGTTCTGCTCTTCGTAGTTGATCGTCTCGGCCTTCGCGCCCTCGCGGGCCATCCGCAGCCTTTCGGGAATGCGGTCGATGCCGATCACACGCTCGGCCCCTAACAGGTATGCGCTCGCCATCGCGAATTGGCCCACGGGCCCACAGCCCCAGACGGCAATCGTATCGCCCGGCTTGATGTCGCACATCTCGGCTCCCATGTAGCCGGTCGGGAAGATGTCGGAAAGAAAGAGAACTTGCTCGTCAGGTAGCCCGTCGGGCACCTTGAGCGTGTCGACATCGGCGAAGGGCACGCGCGCGTACTCGGCCTGGCCTCCGGGGTAGCCTCCCGTCAGGTGCGAGTAGCCGAAGATGCCGCAAGGGCTATGGCCGAACATCTTCTCGGCCATCCAGGCGTTCGGGTTGGTGTTCTCGCATAAGCTGTACATCTCCTGCTTGCAGAAGAAGCAGTTGCCGCAGGAGATGGGGAAGGAGACGACCACGCGGTCGCCTACGCGGCGGTTCTTCACGTCCGGGCCCACTTCGACGATCTCGCCCATGAACTCGTGGCCGAGGATGTCGCCCTTCTCCATCGTCGGGATGAAATGGTTGTAGAGGTGCAGGTCGGAGCCGCAGATGGCTGTCGAACTGATTTTCACGATGGCGTCTTTGCGATTCAAAATTTTCGGCTCGGGCACCTGTTCGACCCGCACGTCCTGCTTGCCATACCAACAATTCGCTCTCATTATTCTCCCCCTTTTCAGGATTAACCAGTACGGATTAAGACAACTCGCCTTCGCTTAAGCTTGCGACTAGACCTGCTTGGCTCCGGCGGCCAGCGTCTTCGGCAGTTCCTCGCTCGAAAGCGGCTGCGCCGGGCGCTGTGTCAACAGGCCGTTGTCCCAGACAGTGCCTTCGGAGACGATGACTTCGCCCGTCTCCATCAACTGCTTGAAGCAGCGCAAGGCTTCCTGCGCCTGTTGCCCTGGCTCTTTGCCGAAGAGCTTGGCGACGACCGCGCCCAAGCTGCCGCCCGGCGGGTTGTACTCAATCTCGACCGTGACGATAGTGCCGCGCCCGCCCGTCGCGCGCTCGAAGCGAACGGTGCCGGAGTTGTCCACGTCCGCACCTTCCAAAGAGCGCCAGGAGATCAAACGGTTGGGCTCGTCGGCAGTGATTTCTGCGTCCCACTCGACGCTCGTGCCCGCCGGGGCCTTTGCAACCCAGTGCGAGCGGCGCTCGTCCGTGACCTGCACGGATTCGAGGTCGGTCATAAAGCGCGGCAGGTTCTCGAAGTCGTGCCAGAACTGGTAAAGCTCTTCGGGCGTGCGGTTGATGATAATGCTCTTCCTCACTTGCGTCCCTCCTGCTGCTGCGCGTGCGCTTACGCTCTCGTCGTTGCTGCTGCTGAGTTGCCGGGCGCAGATCACATCCAGGGCCGCGACCGTCATCACGTTGGCCGTGGCGAATGCGACCCTCCCCTTGTTCGTGTCGGGCGAAGCGAAGGCCAGGCCGAGGGCCGCGAGGTCTAGGGCGTCGCCCGCGACCCTCGACCAGACGGCTGCTGCCGGCCTCTTGCCCTGTGCAAAGATGGCTATCCCGCTGGCTATCTCGCGCAACCCGAAGAGGCGTATGAAGCCAGTGTTTCGGCCGCGACCGCCAGATATTTTATTGATGGCGCTCGGCGCTAAGACCTCCGCGAGGCCGAGGCCGATGCTGAACCATCCGAGGCCGCGTGCCAGTTGCTCGGCGCTGACGCCAAGCGAGTTGATCTGCTGTGAGCCGTTCTGCTCTCCACTTAGCTCTGCTCTTTTCTTAGACATTAGTCCCTCCCTAACTCTTTTATTCCTTGCTTTCAAAAAAAAGTGGCGACTGACAAGGATGAAACCTACTTGTCCCGAAAGTTTCATCCTTTTGGCACGCTCACTTAACAAGACGCGAGCGTACGGTAACGGACGCTTCGCGCTTCGCTCGGTAAATAGCACAGCCACGCGCTATTTGCTCTCTCCCGTTGCTCTCCGGGCCGGAGGTGTTCGACAATGCGGCTTATGGATGATGCACTCGTCATACACCGCCTGCACTTTGCTTTCACCATTACCTATCATTATCTCTTTCCGCAGTTGACGATGGGGCTTGCGCCCCTGATCCTCGTCTTCAAAACGCTCGCCATCCGCAAAGGTGACGAGCGCTACGAGAGGGCCGCGCGCTTCTGGGCCAAGATATTCGGGATCAACTTCCTGTTTGGCGTCATCACGGGCATCCCAATGGAGTTTCAGTTCGGAACCAACTGGGCCCGGTTCGCGCACTATTCGGGGGGCGTGATTGCGACGGCGCTGGCGATGGAGGGAGTCTTCGCCTTCTTTCTGGAATCCTCTTTTCTCGGTCTCTTTCTTTACGGAGAGAAGCGTCTCGGGCAGAGGTGGCACTGGGTCGCGGCCTTCATGATCTTTCTCGGCTCCTGGCTCTCCGGCTATTTCATCATCGTGACGGACGCCTGGATGCAGCACCCGGTAGGCTTCGAGATCGCCCCTGACGGCACGGCGCACCTGACAAGCTTCTGGGCGCTGCTCAGCAACCCGTGGGCCTTCTGGCAATACCTGCACAACATGAGCGGTGCGCTCATTACGGGCTCATTCGTGATGGCTGCCGTGGGCGCGTTCTACTTGCTGTCGGGGAGGCAAGCGGAGGCTGGCCGGCTGTTCCTGCGCGTAGGCGTCCTGGCCGGGGCGCTCGCCTCCATCTTTCAACTCTTCCCGTCGGGCGACCGGCAAGGGCAGTTGGTCGCTGCGCACCAGCCCGTGACGCTCGCCGCTATGGAGTGCCTTTTCAACAGTGAGGCGGGAGCGCCGATTGTGCTCGTGGGCCAACCGAACATGGAGGAGCAGAAGTTGGATAATCCGATCTATGTTCCGAGGGCGCTGAGCTTTCTGACCTACAGGCGATGGGAGGCCGAAGTGAGGGGCTTGAATGATTTTCCGCGCGAGCAGTGGCCCGATAATATTCCGCTCCTTTATTACTGCTATCACATCATGGTGGGTTTGGGGACGATCTTCATCGCGATCATGTGCGGGGCTGTCTACCTGTTATGGAGAAGAAGGCTGTTCACGGCGCGCTGGATGTTGTGGATTCTGATGCTCAGCTTTCCCTTTCCTTACATAGCCAACACGGCCGGATGGATGACGGCCGAACTGGGCCGCCAGCCGTGGCTCGTCTACGGCCTGATGCGAACCTCAGAGGGCTATTCGCCGACCGTCTCTTCGGGCAACGGGCTCTTTACGCTCATAGGCTTCATGGGAATGTACATGGTCTTAGGTATTCTCTTCCTGTTGATGATCCGGCGAGAGATAGAGCACGGGCCCGGCTTGCTCTCGGGTGAAGGCGAGCGCGAGCGACCTGCGGCCAAGTATGCGAGCTAAGCGCAAAGGAGAGACGGATGGAGACTTTATGGTTCGTGCTCGTGGCTTTCATGCTCACGGCCTACGTGGTGCTGGACGGCTTCGACCTGGGCGTAGGCGTTATCCTTCCGCTCGTCGGCAGGACGGAAGGGGAGCGCCAGCAGGTCTTGCGTAGCATCGGGCCAGTGTGGGACGGCAACGAGGTCTGGTTAATCGCGGCGGGCGGCGCGCTCTATTTCGCCTTCCCGCTGCTTTACGCTTCGAGCTTCAGCGGCTTTTACCTGCCCTTGATGATCGTCCTCTGGCTGTTGATGCTCAGAGGCGTGGGGCTGGAGCTCCGGTCACACGTTGATGACGAGCTGTGGCGCTCCTTCTTTGCTTTCATCTTTACGGCTTCCAGCCTGCTGCTCGCCGTCTTCTTCGGCGCGGCCATCGGCAACGTCGTGCGCGGAGTCCCCTTAGACCCGGACGGCTATTTTTTTGAAGCCCTGTGGACTGACTTCCGTGTGGGCCCACACCCCGGGATTCTCGATTGGTACACGGTCTTGACGGGATTGCTCGCGCTCGTCACGTTGACCGTCCACGGCGCGAACTGGGTTGCGTTGAAGACCGTGGGCAAGGTGCGAGAGCGTGCGCGGCGCATCACCGGAAAGAGTTGGTGGGCGCTCTTGCTGCTGACCGTCCTGAGTCTCGTCGCGACGCTCTACATCCGGCCGCAGGTTTTGGATAACTTCAAGCGGCATGTGTGGGGCTGGGCTATTCCTTTGATGGTCGTCTGTGCGCTCGCGGGCGTGCAGTATTTCAGGGCGCGTGGGCGAGACCTGGCCCTGTTCCTCTCTTCGACGCTCTACATCATAGCGATGCTGGGCGGCGCGGCCTTCGCGCAGTACCCGCGCCTGCTGACGGCGAGCACCAATCCCGCCCACAGCCTGACCATCTATAACGCTCGGACGGGAGCCTACAGCCTGAGCGTAGGGCTCGTCTGGTGGCTCGCAGGCATCGCGCTCGCCATAGCTTACTTCGTCTTTCTCTACAGCTTTTTCCGTGGCAAGGTCGGCGTCGAAGAGCAGGAAGGCCACTAGCGATTTTGCGCCCCTGCGTCCTCGGCTCGTCTTCCGCAAAACCCGCAAATCCCTTCAAATCCGCTTGATTTCGGGGCCGTCCCGTGGCGGGAAAAATATTTTTCCGTCCCGTGATTCAATTTCCCTCGCGAATCCGCGTTAGTAGATGAATGAGGGAAATCGGGTTGAAATCCGAGATTTTCAGCAGTGGCCGGTTGAGGACGAAGGTGGTTGGCATGAATCCGAATAGGAAGATCAAAGTCATCAAGAGCGCCCAGCGCGAGGAAAAATCCTCGGGAGAAGTCCGCACCGAACGTAAACCCAGCCTGACGGACAAGAATCGAGCGGTCGCGGGCCGCGTCGGCGCATGGGTCAGGGAATTCAAGCAGCGGCAGATAGTAGACCCGCGCCGCGCTTTCGCCAGCCTGTTCGTCGCGCCCGGCACTTAAAGCTACACGGAGTTTGATGATTATGAAAAAAGGTTTCAGCCTTCTCGCCATCGTGCTGCTTGCGGCGGCGGCAGCAGCAACAGTGTCGGCTCAGCCGGTGGCCGGTGAAGGGTCAACTGTTAAGGAAGAACGGGCCGCTAAACGGAGCGCCGACGAGAGCCGCCGTGCCGCGCGTGTGCTGAGGGTCGGGCCTTCGACGACTTACCTGAAGAACGGGCTCAGCCTGGATGAAGTGGTCATGCTGCTCGGCAAGCCCGCTGCGAGGTCTGAGAGACTGGCCGGAGACGTGCGGCTGACGACCTGCGTCTTTGCGCGCAGCGGGAGCCGCGTCCTCGTAGCCGAGTTTGAGAACGGCCTGCTCGTCTCGTCGCGCACGGAAGCTGCGGGCGCAGACGTTGTGGATAATCGTTGAAGCTGTAAAGAGAGCCTGACGCTCTAGAAGTTATAAAAGATAGTGGCGGAGAGGGGTGGCTCTCCGCCACAGAGGCCGGCGAGGAGGGGCGCTTCGCCGGCTTCACTTTTTCCCGGGCTCCCCGGGAGCATACCTTTCATCATCTCCTCACCATCGCTTCCCCTGATTCAGCAGAGCGGCCGTCAAGTGTTACTATGTGCGGACAGTATCGCAGGCGGTACTGACATCTTCTATCTAATGTTCAGGGGAAGGTAAAGTGGGGGAAGGACGAGCAATACTGCGAACGCTTATCTCTGTGGGCTGCCTGGCGGCGCTCGTCGCGGCGTCGGCGTGCCAGCGCCAGACGGCAAAGGTCGAGAGCACGCCGGTTGACGAGCGGGCCTACCGGCAGGAGATAGAGAAGTGGCACAACGAGCGGGCCGCGAACCTGAAGAGCGAAGACGGCTGGCTCACCCTGGTCGGACTCTTCTGGCTCAAGGAGGGCGAGAATCGCCTGGGCAGCGACCCGTCAAACGAGATAGTCCTGCCCGAGGGTAAAGCGCCGCCCCGCGCAGGCTCCTTGTGGCTCGAAAAGGGCGCGGTCAGGCTGGAGGCGCAGCCGCGCTCAGGCATTACGCATGACGGAAAGAGCGTTGACTCTCCGCTCCTGCTGAAATCTGATGCCGACGATAAACCGACCGAGCTGAAGCTCGGCACGCTCAGCTTTTACCTCATCAAGCGCGGCGAGCAATTGGGCCTGCGCGTCAAGGATAAAGAGAACCCGGCGCGCACGGAGTTCGCCGGGCTCAACTATTATCCGGTAGAGTTGAAGTGGCGCATAGCGTCCCGTTTCGAGCCCTATAACCCGGCGAAGATGATCCCGATTGTCAACGTTCTCGGGATGGTCGAAGAACAGCCGTCGCCGGGCAAGCTGGTCTTTGAGATGGGCGGGAAAAACTACAGCCTGGACACTATCGCCGAGCAGGGCTCCGAGGAGCTTTTCGTGATCTTCAAGGACGAGACGAGCGGCAAGGAGACCTACGGGGCGGGCCGCTATCTCTACACCGCGCCGGCCGACGCGCGCGGCACGGTGATTCTGGATTTCAACAAGGCTTATAACCCGCCCTGCGCTTTCACGAGCTATGCTACCTGCCCGCTGCCGCCGAGCCAGAACCGCCTGGCCCTCGCGGTCGAAGCAGGGGAGAAGAAGTACAGTAAGTCCGGCCATTGAGCATGGCTGCCTGTTGGGCAACTGTACGAATTAGTACAGACCGCTTCTCTCTCTTCCTGTTAGGCTGAAAACATAGCAGTCCGCAGCTTAGTGCTCCATCTCGCCGCCGCCCGAAGGTATGCTTACCCTGGTCACACGCGGCCGGGCTCTCTTGCTGCTCATCTAGACTCCCGAGCCGACTACGAGGCTTTTCGATTTGATCTTGAGGCGAGGGCGTTCGACTATGGCAAGAGGGAACGATGCGCGCGGTGATAACGAGAAGCTGGTGCTCGCGGCAATTATCATCAGCGTCATATTGTTGATCGTCTGGGGAGTACTGTCCTTTAGATGAGCACTCATGCTTGACATAAAAAAGGAGAACAGCGATGCAGGAACAGGATAGAGAAGACTTGGATGCTCGTCCCGACGAGAGCGGCGATGACATAGGCGGCGGCAATGCCAGCTCGTCAGACGCGGGCGACGGCGGCGCAGGCGGTGGCGATGCGTCTGCTGATTCGGGCGACGGCGGTGGGCTCAGCATGGGCACTGGCGCGTCGGGCGGCGGCGCAGGCGATTGGGATCCGCGCAGCCAGGGCGGCGGCGGCGGCGAGGTCTATTAATTCGGACTTAAAGAGAGCAAGGGGGAATTTGAAGAATGTCGCAAGACCCTAGAGAACGAGAGCCGAAACCGCCTTTTCCGGAACAGCCGCAGGAGCCGCCGGGTCTCGAATCTGAGATGACGCCCGCGCCTGATTACGGCGCAGACTCTTACAAGGGCAGCGGCCGGCTCCTGGGCAAGGCCGCGATCATCACGGGCGGCGACAGCGGCATCGGCCGGGCCGTCGCCGTCGCCTTCGCGCGCGAAGGCGCAGACGTGCTCATCTCTTACCTGAACGAGGAAGAGGATGCGCGCGAGACAGCGCGCGTAGTCGAAAAGGCCGGGCGCAAGTGCCTGACCGTGCCCGGCGACATCAGGGAAGAGGCGCACTGCCAGGAGGTGGTGCGGCGTGCTAAGGAAGAGTTCGGCCGTTTAGACATCCTGGTCAACAACGCCGCCTTCCAGATGACGCACGAGAGCATCCAGGAGCTGACGGCGGAGGAGTTCGACCGCACCTTCCGCACCAACGTCTATGCGATGTTCTATCTCTGCAAGGCTGCGCTGCCCGTGATGAAGAAGGGCGGCTCGATCATCAACACGGCCTCCATACAGGCTTACCAGCCGACCTCACAGCTCCTCGCCTATGCCTCGACCAAAGGGGCCATCGTCACCTTCTCAAAGGCGCTTGCGGAAGAGAGCATGAAGCAGGGCGTGCGCGTCAACGTGGTCGCGCCTGGGCCCATCTGGACGCCGCTCATCCCCTCCACCATGCCGCACGAGAAGGTCGAGACCTTCGGCGAGGATACGCCTACGGGAAGGGCCGGGCAGCCGGTCGAGGTCGCCCCGGTCTTCGTCTTTCTGGCCTCGGACGAATCCAGTTACGTCTGCGGCGAGGTGATCGGCGTGACGGGCGGCAAGCCGCTTCCGTAATAGTTGCGGGTAATTCACAGGACAAGGTGGGTTGGCCGATAGCAAGTGTTTCGGTGAAGGAAACAAAAAGCTTGCTATCGGCGCTTTACACTTAGGCGAAGCTTTTCTTCCCTCTCCGCTTCAGCGGCGAGTGTTGCGCCCGCCGGGGCCGTGCACCTGCAAGCCCATCAGGCGCGCGGGGAACTCGCCGAAATCTTCCACCTCCCAGGTGTTGCCGTCCTTCAGCCTGACTCTCGCCGCCGGAATCAGCGTGCCCTGGTTGGAGCCCCTGCTGTTCAGATATAGCTCCGCGAAGCCGAACCTGTAATCGGACGAGCGCGTGCCGTAGCGCAGCTCGAAGATAGGTATGTTGCGCTGGTAGAGCACCGTTAGCTTGACGCCGCCCACTCCCTGCGGCGTGGCGATGATGGCGTTGGCCGGGAGACCGACGCCGTTGCCGATGATGATTCTTCCGGCTTCCATCCCCGACAGCACCCTCATCAATTCGTCCTCGCCGCCCTGTTGCAGCGCCGTGTTGAGGCGCTGCACTTCGTCGGCGGACGTGTAGCGGTTGATCCTCAATCTGAAGGGGCGCGACACGCCGGCCAGGCGGCCGCTGATGCCTATGACTGTGCCTGTGATGTCTCGCCCGGCGGGAATATCTCCCTGGCCTTTGGCCACGGACGTTGCTTGCAAGAGCATAGCGCCCGCGATAAAGCAGAGCAGGCACAACCGGCTACCAAGTGTTCTTCTCTTCATGTTGCCTCCTCGGGCAAATTCCGGGTTTATAAGGTGAGCGACGTTTTGAGGGCTGAAGGCTCGTAAGCCGTGCGGCCCGTGTCGCGCAAGTCTGCGGCATCCCATGCCGTGAGCTTGCCCTTCGAGTATAACCGTCCGTTATCACCCGACTCGTACATCGGAGCCCCGTCATGCTCCCATTCATCTATGCCGTAGAAAAAATATTCGCCCTTCAATCCTTGCACCGCGACCAGCTCCCGTCCGTTCGGCAGACTGTAGATGCCGCGCTCTCGCAGCTTGACCATAAACCTTCCCCTGCTCGCTCAATGAGACGCGCCAATGCCCAAAAAATTTTCCTCAAAGGATTGAAGCATAGTATTTGAACGGTGGGATTGATGACAGTACGCTTGCGGACACTTGAACGGACTTTCGAGTGAGTGGCGAGGGCGGAGGGTTCAGGCTCAGGGGAGGGCGGCCTCTTTGCGGCGGAAAGCTTTGCCTGTGGGCCCAATCCAGTTGGTGTGCGAAAGCCTGGCTCTGTCGCTTAAGGCTGCCGCCGGCTTAACGGCGAATATCTGTTGAGCGGCGATTGAGGTTTGCGAAGCGGGGCACCAGGCCCGTCCGTCTCTCAATCCCGTAGACGCGAACGTCGCCCTTCTGTCCAGTCCAAATCTTTCGCTGGTTGAGCAGCTCGCCGATCATGAAGCCCAGGTTGTCGTCATTCATCTTCGTCGCCGCGCGCAGCTCGTCCCAGGTGCGCACCCTTGTTTGCAAGAGTTCCAGTATTTTCTGCTGACGGGTTGCAGAGACCGTCATCGGCTCAGATTTTGACATTGCGACTTCCTCCAAAGTGGGCGCTCGGACGCGCGCGGCCAGACGGGCCGTCGTTTGCTCGATTCAAGGGAGAGAAACCGGCGGCTATTCTACAACGTGCTAGCGGGAAGTGGAATGGCTGGCGCGAGGTTCCGAACCGGCGCGCGACGACAACGCCCGCGCGCGACCCTTTCATCGGCCGCCCCTCACGCTCGCTGCACAGGGTAAAAAATACTCGCGGTTGTATCAACAGAATACATCGCGCGGGGCCGCCATTGACTGCTTATGATTCCCGGCGGCCTGAACCTTCAAGGCTTTCCTCTGATTTTCGGCCGCTAAAACGGATGGGCCTATCGCTCGGCAACTCGCGGCACGTAGTTTGCCAATCCCGGAGCGCAGAAGGATCAATCTTTTGCTCCAGCATCCTCATCGGGAATTGGAGAAGCCGCCAAAGCTGACCTTCCACAAAGGATGATGAGCGTCCCTGTTGGCCAGGTTGAAGCCTCGCAGTGAAAAGGAAGGCGATCATGACGCCCAACAGTGATACCAGTGTCCTCGTCGTAGACGATACCCCGGATCGGCTTGAGCTGATGAAGCTGCTGCTTCGCCAGGGCGGTTATCACGTCTTCACGGCGAGGGACGGCTGCGAAGCCTTCGAGGTCGCCAGGCGCGAGCGGCCCCTGCTGGTCGTCAGCGACGTGGCGATGCCCGGGGCCGACGGCATAGAGCTTTGTCGCTGGCTGCGCGCAGACTCCGAGCTGTGCGCCATCCCCATCCTGCTCGTGAGCGCCCTGCGCATCGACGACCAGAGCGCCATCGAAGGTTTACAGGCCGGGGCAGACGAGTACCTGGAAGCTCCTTACGACCCTATGCGGTTGATCGCGCACGTCTCGCGCCTGGTCGAGCGCGCGCGCTCCGAAGAGCTGCTCAGAGAGAGCGAGGAGCGATACCGCATGCTCTTCCAGAGCAGCCCGCAGCCGATGTGGGTCTTTGACGAAGAGACGCTGCGGTTTCTGGCCGTCAACGAAGCTGCCATACATCACTACGGCTACTCGCGCGAAGAATTTCTGGGGATGACGATCAAGGACATCCGGCCCACAGAGGACGTTCCGGCCCTCCTGGGCGATGTCGGCCAGCGCAGCCGGGGCATAGACGTGGCGGGAACCTGGCGTCACCGTAAGAAGGACGGAACGCTGATCGCCGTCGATGTTACTTCGCACGAGCTGGTCTTCGACGGTCGCCCGGCAAAGCTCGTCCTGGCCTTCGACGTGAGCGCGCGCAAAGAGGCTGAAGAGGCGCTCAAAAGGAGCGAGGAGCAACTGCGCCAGTCGCAGAAGCTTGAAGCCGTCGGCCGCCTGGCCGGGGGCGTGGCGCACGACTTCAATAATATCCTGACGGCCATTATGGGCTACGCAGAGCTGACGCTCAGGCGCATAGGCCAAGAAGACGGCTTGCGCCACAACATAGAAGAGATCAAGAAGGCCGCCGTGAGAGCCGGTTCGCTGACGCAGCAGCTACTCGCCTTCAGTCGCAAGCAGGTCTTGCAGCCGAAGGTGCTCGACCTGAACCTGATCGTGGACGAGATGGACAGGATGCTGCGCCGCCTGATCGGCGCGGACATAGACCTCGTGACCATCCTTGAGCCGCACCTCGGCCACATCAGAGCCGACCCCGGCCAGATCGAGCAGATCATGATGAACCTGGTCGTCAACGCGCGCGACGCCATGCCGCGCGGCGGCAAGCTGACCATCGAAACCAAGAACGTTTACCTGGACAGAGCTTACGCCCAGATCCATCTCTCGGCACGCCCCGGCCCCTACGTGATGCTCGCCGTCTCGGATACAGGCGAGGGGATGGATAGTATGACGCGCGAGCAGATTTTCGAGCCCTTCTTTACGACGAAGGAGAAGGGCAAGGGGACAGGGCTCGGGCTCTCGATGGTCTACGGAATCGTCAAACAGTCGGGCGGCAACGTCTGGGTCTACTCGGAGCCGGGGCGCGGCACGACCTTCAAAATCTATCTGCCGCAAGTGGACGAAGGCGTTTCGACCGAGGCGGGCATGACGGAGGCGGAGCGGACGGCGCGCGGCGTCGAGACAGTGCTCATGGTGGACGACGACGATGCGCTCAGGGAGTTGATCGCAGAGACGCTTGAGAGTGAGGGCTACACTGTCCTTGCGGCCCGCAACGGGCAGGAGGCGCTGGAACTCTGCGCCCGGCGGGATAAGCCGGTTGACCTGCTCATCACGGACGTGGTGATGCCGGAGCTGAGCGGGCGCGAGCTGGCCGAGCGGCTCACGGCCCGGTGCGACGAGATCAAGGTGCTCTATATGTCCGGCTACACGGACGACGCCGTTGTCCGTCATGGAGTGCTGGAAGAGGGCGCTTTCTTCTTACAGAAGCCTTTTACGCTCGACGCCCTGACCCGCAAGGTGCGCGCCGTCCTGGACGAGAAGCCGAAGGAATAAGCGACGCGCACGGGCCTTTGTGGGCCCACGGCCGGAGACTTGGCCCAGGGTTGGCCCAAACTTGGCCCACCGCTTTGACGAAAATAGTTTCTCCGATGTGGCTTCGGCGCTGGCGCGAAGCGGCAGACGTGTGGTAAAGATACTCATCCACAAGAAGGGGCCGGAACCGTCATCGCTTCGAGCACCTGTACGGCCGACGTTGCAGCGCCCCGATTAATAGCCTGGAACATATTAGACCATTCGTCATGAACGACCGCCCGAGGAAGCGAACTGTCTTCAACTGTGCCCAGCACCGAGAAGAACTGAATCCAATGCGCCTGGGCCGGTCTCTGATCGGTCTCATGGCTCCTGTTCTTTTTATCATTACGGCGCTGGCTCCGTGTACGCTCATCCTCTCGAAGGAGGACGGGCGGGCGAAGGCTGCTCCACGGCAGGAAGGGAAGGCCGTTGTGCCGCAGGATGAAAACGGAGGGCCGGCCGGCGGCCCCGTGCAGAAGCCGACTGCCACCGTGTTGATAGATAAGAAGAACCGGACGCCGGCTGAGAACAAGATCAACTCGCAACTTCTTTATGCCATCTACCGTAAACGCGGCGAGGCCAATCGCGCCCCTTCCGGAGAGCTGCGCGTGAAGTTCGACGAGAAGGGAAGAGCGATTGTCAATATTCGCGCGCGTGTGACCAAAACGCTCCTCTCAAAGATTAAAAGCCTCGGCGGAAAAGTCATCTCCTCCTTTGAGCGCTACCGCGACATACGCGCTCACATGCCGCTGGAAAAACTGGAGGAGCTGGCGGCCCTGAAAGACGTTATAGCAATCATTCCCGGCGACGAGGCGACGACCAATAGCCGCGCGTCGCAATGATTCACAGTGATTTTGCCCCGAAGCTCTCTTAAGTACTCTTAAAAGAAAGCACACGTGTGCCTTCAATCAGCGAAAAACTTTTCCCAGACCCGCTTGGAAAAGGTTTTCCAGACCCGCTCGACCGGAAACCGCGAGGAGCCCGGATCGCCTCGAATCCAAACACTTTTAAGGAGTCTCCTGAAAAATGAATAGTAGAAAGACCCCCCCGCTATCCCCGCGGAGAAAAGGGAGAGCCAGGAGAGGAATGCGTCACCTCCTCTTCGTGGCTCTTTTTATCTCGTGCGCCGTCGCCGTCAGCCTCGGCGGTCTCTTACCGCGCTCGCTGTCTCGCACGCACGCGCAGCAACAGCCGCCCGGCACGAGCAACAGCAGCAGCGGCCCCGTCATCGTCAACGAACAGAACGCCGGGCCGATCAGCGAACACGCGCTACAGCAGATACAGGCGCTCATGGCGGAAAAGGCCGCACGCACGCCCGTTCAACAGAAGATCAGCTCGCAGCTCATCTACAGCATCAAGATGGCGAGCGGCCAGGCAATAGCCAACGGCGTCACCACGCTCAGCGTCAGCCTCCCGCTCAACAAGCAGGGAACACCCGTCCTCGATATTACGGCCAAAGTTGACGATCAATTGCTCGCCAAGCTGAAGCAGGCGGGCGCGACGATCATCAACTCCTTCCCGCAATACAACAGCGTCCGCGTCGAGGTCTCGCTGAGCGCGGTCGAGCAGATCGCCAGCTTCGACGAGGTCATCTTCGTGCAGCCGATGCAGGAGGCGACCGTCTGGCAGGACGACAACAGCAAGCTACAGAGCACGCCTGCGGGTTTCGACCCCGAGCACTTGAGGCCGTTCCGCCCCGAGTTCGAGGAGCAGGAGCGCGACCTCTTTGAGAAGCTCTCCGAAGCGATCAGCGAGTTCCAGCTCAGCGCATACAGCACGGGAACCGGAGGTGTTCGCAAGTCCGAAGCCGACACTACGCACAAGGCCAACGTGACGCGTAACACCTACGGCTTTGACGGCACGGGCATCAAGATCGGCGTCATCTCCGACGGCGTACGCAACCTGGCCGCAGCGCAGGCCACAGGCGACATAGGCCCCGTCACGATCATCCCCGGCCAGAGCGGAACCAGCGCCGGGCAGTGCAGCCCGACCGGAACCTGCGACGAGGGCACGGCCATGCTTGAGCTTGTCCACGACCTTGCGCCGGGCGCGCAGCTCTTCTTCGCCACGGGCCACGGCGGCAGCCCCAACTTCGCCAACAATATAAGGCTCCTGCGCAACACGTACCACTGCGACATCATCGTGGACGACTTGTTCTACTTCTTCGAGTCGCCTTTTCAGGACGGGCAAGCTCCGAACGTCGTCTCAGTATTCAATCAAGGTATCGTCACGCAGGCCGTCAACGAAGTGACCGCTGACGGCGCTCTCTACTTCTCCTCGGCCGGTAACTCCGGCAATAAGAACGACAATACTTCGGGCGTCTGGGAAGGCGACTTCGTGGACGGCGGTGTTGTCAGCGGGCCCATCGCGGGCGTCGGCGGCTCGGGCCGTTTTCACCAGTTCCCCGGCGGCAATAACTATAACGTGCAGACCGTCGCCAGCGGCCCCATTATCCTTAACTGGTCAGACCCGCTCGGCGGTTCCGGCAACGACTACGACCTTTTCGCGCTCGACAGCACGGGCGCTACCGTCGTCGCCGCCTCGGGCGATACGCAGAACGGCAACGATGACCCCGTAGAGGGCATCAACCCGCCGCCCGCCGGCTCGCGTATAGTGATCGTCAAGTTCAGTGGCGCTGACCGCTTCCTGCACCTGACGACCAATCGCGGCCGTCTCAGCGTGAACACGGACGGGCAGACCTCGGGCCACGCCTGCGCCGCGCTCGCCTTTGGCGTCGCCGCGACCCCGGCGCTGGCAGGCGGGCCGCCCTCCGGGCCCTTCCCGAATCCGCACACCTCAGCGAACGTGGTCGAGACCTTCTCGTCGGACGGGCCGCGCAAGCTCTTCTTTAACGCCGACGGCTCGGCGATGACGCCCGGCAACTTCTTATCCACGGGCGGCACGGTTCGCCAGAAGCCGGACATCACGGCCGCCGACCGCGTGTCTGTGACGGGCGCAGGCGGCTTTGGCATCACCTTCTCGGGCACGTCTGCGGCCGCGCCGCATGCGGCGGCCATCGCGGCCCTGTTGAAGTCTGCGAACCCGTCGCTCACGCCAGCGCAGATTCGCACGGCCCTGACCACGACGGCGATTGATATTGAAGCGGCCGGTACTGACCGCGACTCGGGCGTCGGCATCGTGATGGCCGATACGGCTATGGCAGCCATCGGCGCTGTATCCGGCGCGGCGAATGTCGGTATAGGAACAGCGACCGTGACGGATGTCGGCGGCAACGCTAACGGCTTTGTCGAGCCGGGCGAGCGCGCGACGCTGGACATACCCTTGCTCAATACGGGTGTGAACGCGGCGACGGGGGTGACGGCGACGCTCAGCTCCTCCACGCCCGGTGTCTTTATCACCGCTCCGGCGACGCGCTCCTACCCGAACCTCGCGGCATCCGGCGGCACAGCTTCGAGCGCGACTCCCTTCGAGTTCGTTTACCAGGAGGGCGCGACCTACGCCGCCAACATAGACTTCGTCCTGACGTTCAGCTACAACGGGACTGTGACTCGCTCATACGGCTTCAGGGTTCCGACGGGCCGTATATCGACCATCTCGACGACGCTGGACGTGACGGCACCGCCTGCGCCTGCTGGCTCTGACCCGACCTACGTCCCAACCGCAGGCACGCAGGTT
>DASVQF010000028.1:0-83003 GCA_036389315.1 Pyrinomonadaceae bacterium | reverse complement strand
GTGAATGAATCTGACCGTAGATTTTATTGCCGGAGCTGTCTTTGCCGTTATTGCCGGCGGCGGCGACGACGACTACACCGGCATCGGCGAGGCGACGGACTGCGAGGCAGACCGGGTCGTTGCGGTACGAATCCACTGCCGTCATCCCCAGGCTCATGTTGATGACGCGGATATTGAAGAGCGTGCGATTGGCCAGCACCCAATCCAAAGCGCCGAGTAGCCCGGAGGCCGTCCCTGTGCCCTGCGAGTTCAGGACGCGCAGGTTGATGAGCTGTGCATTCGGCGCTATTCCTTCGTACTGCCCGCCAGACACCTGCCCGTTTCCGGCCGCCGCCGAAGCGACGTGCGTGCCGTGCCCGAAGGGGTCGTCCGTGCGGCTTTCACCCGTGAAATCACGGCTCGCGGAAACGCGGCTCAGGCCGAGACTGTTGAGGAAGGAACGGTGGTTGGTATCTATGCCGGAATCAATGACGGCGATAGCGATGCCGGAGCCGTCGAGTGTGCCGAGCCCGAGCAGCCCCATATTGCTATTTGCAGCCTCAGTCCCGCTGGTCGTCTTGACGTGCCCGTAACTCTTAATCTCGCTATCGGGGGAGAGGTATCTGACCTCGCTGCGTGCAGCCAGTTTCACTACGGCGTCGGCGGGCAGCTCGACCACGCGCAGGTTGAGCTGTCGCAGTTGAGCTTTGACTGTCGCGCCGAGGCCGCGCAGCAGCAGATCAAGCGGCGAGAGCGCGGAGCTGTTGCGGGGCTGCACTATGACTCTGACGCGAGCGCCCGCCTTCACAGCGCCGAGCTGGGCCGCGAGCGCCGGAGAGACTTTGAGTGGCGATGACGAGGGCCCCGACTCTGCGCGAACGACCGAGCGCGTAGGCGTGCCTCCCCAAAGCGAGAGCAGCAATGAGAGGAGCGCGACCCCTGTCAAAAAAGAGGACTGTTTCGGGCTTTTCACTTGCGACTCCTTCCCTGATGCGCTTCGGGGCCTGATCGGGATTGATGTAGGTCTGGTTTATTTTGTCTGCTACGAGAGATGGCCGTCTGGCAGGTCGGGCTACTGGCAAGCAGCGTACCTGTGATTCATTTTGAGCCTCCGCGCCTGAGAGCAAAGCTCCTCATCTCTTGCCAACAGGGCGCACGCTCAAGCGCGCGCTCGTCCGACAGCTTGGCTCTCAGACGCCCGTGATGTCGTTGATTGTGAAGGAGAAGAGCGGGCCCGGCGTCGACCAAAGGCATACGCTCACGCGAGACAGTGGCCCGGCGTGCGCCGGTTCAAGCGGGCGCTAACCGAAAGCTCCTGAGCAGGCGGCGCGCTCCCCTGTGTTGAAAGAGATTGCGGCATATTGCCGCAGGGCTCGGCGCTTGTGCTGTAGTCTTATGCAGCACCGGGCTTGTATCCGGCGCGATGAGCCGCTGCCGAATGCTTAGAGCAGATGAAAAGCGCGGCAGTATGCACAATTCTTAAACTGTTTTCTCAGGGTTCCCGACATAGATAACGCTCAAGCAAAGGGTTCTCACTCGCGCGTGTCCGGGCCGGCGCGTCCCGGCCCGGAGATGTGCTCTGAGAGTCAGGCTGCGGGCCCGCCACAGGCTAAGCGCGAAGGCATAACATTTGCCGAGAGCCTACGGCATCTCCCGACCAGATGCTCTGAAAATTTGAGAGATGCCTTTTTTCCGGCGGGAGCGATCTCTTCCCTGAAGCGTTCCTCGGTAGGTTTTCCACGTCAGCTAAAGAAAAGGGTAGCCGAAGCTATGGAGGAAATCAGTAGGGGCCGGAGCCGTATCCTGGTCACGGACGACGAGCCCGAGGTGAGAAACGTACTGTGCGAGCTTTTAAGCTCTCACTATGAATGCCTGACGGTCGCATCGGCCGCAGAGGCTCTGGCGCTCCTCAGCCGCGAACATTTCGATCTGGTCATCAGCGACATCATGATGAAGGGCATGACGGGCCTCGAAATGGTTCCGCACGTCAAAGAGCTTGCGCCCGACACCCTCATCATCATGATTAGCGGCGCGCAAACCATAGAGAGCGCCATCGAGTCACTGCGCGCCGGGGCCTTCGATTACCTGATGAAGCCCTTCGAGCTTCAGTTCGTAGAGGCAGTCGTGCGTCGCGCGCTCGAACACAGGGCGCTCCTGGTCGCCAAAAGACATTACGAGACTTACCTGGGAGAGCTGGTCAGGCAGCGGACGGAGGAGCTGAACAAAGCCTTCAACGCCCTGGAGGAGAACTACCGCACGACGCTCAAGGCGCTGGCTGCTGCCCTTGAGACGCGCGACGCCGAAACGCACGGCCATTCCGAGCGCGTCGTCAACTTCAGCCTCCGCTTGGGCCAGGAGCTTGGGCTCAGCCGCGAAGAGATGCGCTCGCTCGAATTCGGCGCGCTGCTGCACGACATAGGCAAGATCGGCATCCCCGATGCCATCCTTCGCAAGCCTGGCCCGCTGACCGAAGATGAATGGACGCGCATGCGCCAGCACCCGCTGCTCGGACAGAAAATACTTCGTGGGATAGAGTTCCTTGAAGGCGCTGCGCAGGTCGTCGCCGAGCATCACGAGAAATGGGACGGCTCGGGTTACCCGTTGGGCTTGCGCGGACGCGAGATAGACATCAAGGCGCGCATCTTCGCCGTGGCCGATACCTTCGACGCCATCGTCAGCAATCGAGTCTACCGCAACGGCAAATCCTATGACGTGGCGCTCGCGGAGCTGAAGGCCAACGCCGGACGGCAGTTCGACCCCGCTGTCGTCGCAGCCTTCGAGCGCATCCCGCGCGAAGAATGGAAGCGACTGCAACACCTGCCGCATACAAGACAGGGAAGCCACCCGAGAACGGCTTCCGCTGTTCAAGACCTCTCGCACTTCGTCAAGGACGAGCTGGATAACCTGAAAGAAGGGATGAGGGCCGCAGGGTGAAGGATGAAGAAGAGGAATTAACAGGATGGACAGGATAAAAAGAGAAAGCATTGCTCTTTCTTTATCCTGTCTATCCTGCCCATCCTGTTAATTCCTTCCTTTACGGTGTAATCAAGATCAGCTTGTTGAGCGGATCGAAGGAGAGATAGAAGGGTTGCAGCGCGTCGCGGCCGAGCAGGATGGGCGAGCCGTCAACGACGCCTGAAAGCACATCTGTCGGGACGGAGCGCAGAACCAGCGGGCCTATGCGGACGGTCGCGGGCGCAACCCTGCGCGCCACAATCCTTCCGCCGGCTATATCTCGCACGCCCTCTTTATCTCTGCCCACGGCAGCCGACACGCCCATGCCGCGCGCCGCCCCTTCGCTCACGGCCAGTCCGAACTCCGAGCCCGTATCCAGAAGCGCGCGCCCCGTTCCGTCGAGCATGACGAAAGGACGGCGGCTTCCGCGCTCGAAGAGCCAGGGAACGACCGCTCCGCCGGGAGGCGCATCGCCCAGTCGCAAAGGCGTCGCGCGCGGGTCGAAGGCGCTGATCTCGCCGCGCCGCATGTCAATCGAATAGCCCAGGGGCCAGAAGGCTTCGGTCGGGTCGAGCACGCCGTCTATGTCCGGGGGAAGAGCGCCCGTGACTATGACGGCCGATTGAGCCGGCAGCAGGTTCGCTTCGTCGCCTATCGCGAGGCTTCTGACGGAAGCCTTGCGACCCGCCGCACCGCTTGCGCCGCTCATGCCGCTCATGATAGTGGCGCGCCCGCTGAGGAAAGCTACGCGCGCCTCGCCCGCCACTCGCTCAGAGATGATGCTCGCGCCCGCCCCGGTATCTACGGCGAAAGAGTAGGGCCCGCTGCCGTTCACCCAGACCTGGGCGATGAGGCCGTGAGAGCGCGTCTCGCGCAGCCTCACGGCGCGCGGGAGCCTCTGCCCCGTCGCAGCTCTCTGAAGCGCGCGTGCATCGCCCTTTACTATTAATCTCTGGTCAGCGCCGCCCGCCCCCGTGCTCGCTCGCTCAAGCAAAAGGGCAGCCCCTTGCGGAGGAGCTGCCCAGATGATTGAGACGAGAGCGATCAGGAGAGCCGAGGCCGCGCCGAGCGCCGCTCTCTTCACTCTCTTAATCATCACGCTTCTTCACGTCTGCTTAGTAGTTACGGTTGCGCTTGCGAATCTTGTAGGTGTAGAGCGCAGAGCCGCCAGCGCCAGCCAGCGCGCCTATCGCCGCACCCTTCTTGCCACCGATCAGACCGCCCAGGATAGCGCCGCCGCCCGTGCCCATCGCGACCGTCAGCTTATCGCGGTGCTTCTGCCAGAAAGAACGCTGGCGAGGCTGAGTGTTGTAATCGTAGTAGACGCGCTGCCCCGCATTGGACGCGACGGAGCGCGAGCGTCGGCTGGTCGTGCGATAAACGACCTGGCGCGCCCTTGAAGAGCTGCGTCCCGGAGCCACCGCCGAATCGCTCGTCCCAGTAGCCGCGCGGTAGCCTTCGGCGAAGCCTTCGCGAAACGCCTGCTGGTCGCCCGTCACGGTCGCCGTATCCGTTTTGGCCTGCTCAGTAGTCGTGGCCGGCGCGGTCGCCTCTGTCGTCGCCGTCGAGGGCTGCGCAGCCGTCGTCGTAGCCGAAGTCGTTGTCGAGGGATTGCCCGAGCGCGTCACAAATGCGCCGACACCGCCGCCTAAAAGCGCGGCCACCAGAGCAACCGGTAATATCTTATTCTGTAATGTCATGGTCTGTTCTCTCTCCCATCAAAAATTTGCGCCCGCATTATGGCGACCAAGCTTATGGCAAATGCTGTTCCTCCGCGCGGGGCCAGCCCGGCCAGAGCAGGGGATTTTACCTGAAGCGCCAATTTTTCAAGCAACTGCGGCGCTCGCAGAGCCCCGTCACAAGAAAATTATAATAATCGGGCGGCGGCCCCGGCTCGTCCCCCAGGCGCGGCTACCCGATATGGTGTCTCGGACAATCCCATATCCTCAGTGGGCGTATGAAAATTAGCAAGAAGCTGCGTAGCAGGCTGCGCGAAAATCTGGTAGGTTTTCGGCAAGACGGATCAAAGGCCGGTGGAGAAGCCTCAGATGGAGATCAAGATCAGGACGCCGAAGGCTTTCAGCTTCAAGCGCACGCTACGCAGCCACGGGTGGTGCGAGCTTCTGCCTTTTGAATTTGATGAGGGCCAGTGGACTCTGGTGCGGGTGCTTGAGACTGCTCCCGGCGGCAAGCCCTTCACCGTCAAGATCAAGGGCGCGCGCTCAAGCCTGAGCGTGAGGACGACGGCGCGGCTGGGCCAGCGCGCGACCGCGAAGGTGATAGGAGACGTGCGCCACATGCTGCGCCTGGATGACGAGATGGACGGGTTCTACAGCGCCGTCCAGGAGGAGCCGGAGTTTGCCTGGATTGCGCGCGAGGGGGCGGGCCGCCTTCTGCGCTCGCCTACGGTCTACGAAGATTTGGTCAAATCGCTCTGCACGACCAACTGCTCCTGGGCCCTGACGGAGAAGATGGTGACGGGACTTGTCCGTGGTTTGGGAAGGGAGACGAGCGACGGCCGCCGGAGCTTTCCTGCGCCCGAGGCGATGGCCCATGCGCCCGAAACTTTTTATCGAGACGAAGTGCGAGCCGGTTATCGCGCCCCTTACCTGAAAGAGCTGGCCGAGCGTGTGGCCTCGGGCGAGCTGGACGTGGAAGGATGGCTCGCGAGCGAGCTGCCGACAGAAGAGCTGCGACGCGAGATGAAGCGCGTCAAGGGCGTGGGCGACTACGCTGCGGAGAATCTGCTGAAGCTCGTGGGCCGTTATGATTGCCTGGCGCTGGATTCATGGGTGCGCGCCAAGTTTGCGCGCACGCGTGGCGGCGGCGCGCGCCGAGCTTCGGACGATGCACGAATCGCGCGCTACTATTCGCGCTTTCGAGCGTGGCGCGGCCTGGCGCTCTGGTGCGACATGACGCGCGACTGGCTTGAGTCAGAGCCGACTCGCCGTTAGACTCTGCTCGGGATGGAATACGTGGCTTACATCTTCGCCCTGGCCCTGGCCTGTGCGGCCGGGATGGAGTTCGCCTACCTGAGATTTATGGAGGCTATGAACCGCCAGCACAAGCGGCGCATAGCCGAGCTGGAAAGGCGAAATGCCGAGCTTGTAAGAGAGCTTGAAAGCCTGCGCGGCGCTCAGGAGCAGGCGGAAGAGGACGAGGAGGAGAACTGGCCCGAGATGATTGACGACGACCAGGCTTGAAGTCATAACCGGGACGACCGCTTTCATCCTTCTTATCCTTCGCAGCGAATCTATGAAACAACCTCCTTCACAGCGGGGAAGCCGGGCGATCCGTTTATTGAACGGCCTGCTCTCGAACAGGGCGCTGATCTCAATCCTGAGGCACACGCCCGAGGGCCCGAAGTCCTGGATGAAACGGCAGTACTGGAAGTTCAGAATATCTTCCGGGAGCGCCATCGTCGCCGCCGAAGACCTCACGCACAAGTATCGTGAAGCGATGCTCTGGCTGCGCGGCGGTGAAGGGCGTGGGCCCATCGGCGACTATCTTGAGTTCGGAGTCTTTAACGGAACCTCTCTGGCCTGCATGCACTCGGTCGTCGAGGAGCTGCAATTGAAAGACGTGCGCCTCTTCGGCTTCGATTCTTTTGAAGGTCTGCCGGAGACGGCCGGGCTTGAGTCCGACGGCCTGTGGTCGGCCGGGCAGTTTCAGCTCGATTACGAGTACACGCGGAAATGGCTGACCCGGCAGGGCGTCGATTGGACGCGCGTCCACCTCGTCAAGGGATGGTTCAAGGACACCCTCACGCCTGAGCTTGTGGACAAATACAAAATCAAGAGGGCCGGCGTCATCATGATAGACAGCGACCTCTACTCGTCCGCCCGTGAGGCCCTCAGCTTTTGTGCGCCGCTCATCGTAGACAGGGCCGCCATCTTCTTCGACGACTGGTTCCCGCTCGCAGATAAGCAGATGGGCGAGCGCAAGGCTTTCGACGAGTTCATGGCCGCAAACCCGGAGTTGTCCGCCACCGACATGGGCTCGTACGACGAGACCTCCAAAGTCTTCTACATCACACGACAAGCTTGACCCTCTTCCTCCCTCGTCAGCCTTTCGTGAGCGACGCGATGAGCATCAGGATGAGGAGGATGAAGAGTATGGTGGCGACGAGGAAGGCTATCTTCCAGAAGCTATAGGGACGGTCGCCCTGCACTTCGCCCGTGCGCCCGTTGATGACGATCTGGTAAACCTTCTGGTTCAAGCGGTAGGCCCCGGCGTAGACGGGCAGCAGGATGTGCTTGAAGGTGATGCCGGCGTAATGCGTCGTGACGTTCGTGATGCGCTGCTCGTCGCCGCCTATGTCGTGGCGCACGTCGCCTTCTATGACGCGGGCCGCGACCTGCTTGGCCTGCTCGAATCCCTCGCCCAGCTCGACCTGGTAACGCTGCGCCTTGTAGCCGGAGAGATAGGCCGGCTCGTAGCCTTTCAGCTCGCCCAAGTCCCAGGGCTCCAGGGCGAAAAGGCGGTTCGGCGGCAGCGAGCGCGTGGCCGGAATCAAGATGTCGTCGAACCAGCGCGAGACAGTCCCAGAGGCCGGATACCAGCGTGTCTTTCGTACTTCGCGCGTCTTCTGCACGCGGTTGCCCTGCGCGTCCGTTTCCGTGTAGTGCTCCGTCTCGTAGTAGTGCTCGCCGCGCTGGCCCGTGTAATAGCTCGTCGTGTGCGCGTCGTAAGTCCAGTAGGGAAGGTAGACGCCGTCTATGGCTTCGGGCCTGGCGAAGTTTTTCAGGGCGTTCGGGGCGAACCAGCGCGAGGCGAGCCACTGGCGCACCGCTGCCGTCGCCTGCTGCTGGTTGATGTGAAAGGGCAGAACGCCTTCGGGCGCAACCATCGGGTCTGCGCTCTTGGGTTGGGCGACGATCTTCGCGCCGCAGAAGTCACACTCGCGGGCCACTTCGGGCGGGACGAAGGTGACGATTGCGCCGCAACTGCTGCATTGAACTTCGAGCGCCCCCTGGGCCAACACCTGAAGCTGCCCGGCGCGCGGGCGCAGGTACTCTTCGTAGGAACGCTCCTGAACCTGCTCGGCGCTCGCCGGTATCACTTCCGTGTGCCCGCAATAGGGACAGGTCAAAGCGCCGTCCTTCGGCTCGAACACGAGGTTTGCGCCGCAGGCCGGGCACGGGTAGCGATGTATCTTCTCCGGGGTCGCAGCTTGTGGGGGTGTTTGCATACCGGATAGATATATCAGCAGAGGTTCACGGATGGCAATCCGTTCCGATAAAAATAACCATCGGGCCCATGATCCCCTCTGTCAACGGGCCCGATGGTTCTCTTTCCCGGCCCCTCTCCGGGAAATCTCCGCTTATGCTCCGAGGCTATTCTCCGAACATCAGGTTGAGCAGCCTTGTCATGGGATTGACGAACTCGGCGCGCGTCATGGTGCGCGCCGGCTCGAAGCGTGGGCCCGGCCTGGCGACGAGCCCCGTCGGAGTCTGCTCCACGCTCGCCGGATAGGCTTCCAGCAAACCTTTGTCTAAAGCCAACTGCACGTAGCCGCGCATGGGCCCGGGAATCTGAGCGTTATCTATGAGCGTTTGGCCGCCCACCTTGACCTCCGTGTTCTTCAGAGCGTCGGCCTGGGGCGCAAGACGCAGCGCGCGCACCAGGGCGACGGCCGCTTCCAGGCGATTGACGGCAACAGTTGGCCCAAAAGCCGTGCCCGCAGCTCCCATCAAGCCTTCGCGCCTGAGAGATTCTGCGACCAAAGAGTCGGGCGTGCGCTCCGCTATGTCAGTAAAGCTCGGCTGCCCTGGGATGTACTGCATCACGCGCGCTCCGAACATGAGGGCGCGGGCCAGCTCCATTCTGCTCAGGGAATCCGAGGGACGAAAAGCTCCGCCCTCGGCGAACATCATACGGTCGTAGATCAGCCGGTAGGCTCGGGTTCGCGTCGCCGCATCGAGCGCCGCGAGATCATGAGCCTCGTTCGGATTGTAGAGATAGTGCGTGATGGTCAGACGATAAGGTTGAGCGGTAAGCTGGCCCTGGCCGACGAGGCCCGCCACGACTTCTGCCGTCGAAGCGCCCGAGGCCGGGAACTCGACCTTTACAGTCTCCTGCGCGCCGAAGAACCCGGCGAGGTTGATCTGGTCTGCCGAAGCCGATTGCGCTTGCGGTGTGGCGCGCTCGTCGCGGTAACGAACCGTGAGCGCCAGGTCGTTCAGGATAAGCTTGGTGTTATCGACTATGACCTGATCTTCGCCCGTGGTCGCTCCCCACTGAAGCTGAACGAAGGTGAAGAGCGTATTGGCGGGCACGTTGAAGTCGTGGCGGTTGGTTGAGCCCTGCGCCACATTGCCTTCGATCACGCCGCCATCCTGTTTGGTGAGCGCGAGGCCCTTTCCCGTAAATCCGAAGTTGCCGTAAGGCTTCAGCCGATTGAAGGCCATGTCCACGGCCGCGTGCACGTTGGCCAGGCCAGCGCCCGCCTCGAACGTGTCGTAGACGCCGAGCGGAGTCGCCGTCTGCTCAAGAATCTCCCTCACATCCTCGGGCAGAAGCGACGGGTCAGCCGAGAGAATGTTGGCGATGACTCCCGCGAGATGCGGCGCGGCCATCGAAGTCCCGCTGATCTGCGTGTAGTCCGGCAAGAAAGCCGGAGGAATCTGCGCGTCTTCGTGCAGGCCGTTGGCCGCAGCGTTGTTGCGCGAGCGCGCCGCGACCACAGCAGAGGTGAAGCCCTCGCCGGTGGGCCCACCTGTTCCGGGAGCGAGGATGGTCGGGTGAATGACCGCGTCCCCGAATCGGCCGCGCGATGAGAAATCAGCTATGCGCCCGCGCTTATCGCTCGCGCCCGTCGAGATGACCCACGGCACTGAGGCCCAGCGGTTCTGCGAGTTGGGCCCGGCGGCCCCGTCATTTCCGCTGGCGAAGACGACTATGATCTGGGCCAGGTCGTGCAGGCGCTTGCTCGCCACGTTGATCGGATGATCTTCGTCAACTGCGACGGCGGAATTGCCCCATGAGCAGTTGACGACGCGGATGTTGTATTGGAACTGGTGCGTGAAGGCGTAGTCGAAGGCGGCTATCTGCCCGAGGATGAAGAGGCCGCCGCCCGAGCCGAGGCCCAGAATATTCGCTCCCGGCGCGACCCCCTGATAGAGACCGCCGCTCGCGAGTCCCGTGCCCGCTGCGATGCTCGCTACGTGCGTGCCGTGCGCGCCGTTGGTGTCGCTCGTGATCACGTTTTCGATGTAGGTCGTGGGCAGAATGCCTTCCAGCACGTTGCCCGTCGCATCGGTACGAACGACGAGGCCGTCTTTGTCGCTCGGATTGACGATGACGTTCTGAATGGTCTTGCCTGCCGTCGGGTTGAGAGGCTCGTATTTGAGGTCTGGATGAGTGCCGTCAACGCCCGTGTCATTAATGGCGATGGTAATGCCACGGCCCGAGACGGGCATGCCGCCGTTTAGTCGCGTGAGTTCTGCGTCCTGGCGCAGGCGCGTGACGCCTATGATCGGCTTCGTCTGGTTGAGATAGAGATCGAGCGGCGCGTTCAGGTAGATAGAGCGCAACGTCTCCCACCCCGTCAACTGCCTGATCTGCGCCGGGGTCGCGTTGACGCCGATGATCGGGAAGTTGACCATGCGGACTCCGGTCTTGATGCCGAGGGCATTGAGCGCCGAGACTTCCCGCTCGCCGACCGTCCCGCCTTTGAACGTGAGGATGACTCCCAGTTGCGCCGTGCCCGGCACGCTTGAGAGTTGTGCGCTCAGGGCCGGATCAATTTTCGGAGCGGCGAGAGCGAGCTGTGCGCCGAAAAGGCTATAGACCACGACGGCCAGTGCCGCAAGCAGCAGATGCCTGTGTCTCATAGGTCTCCTTGTTCCTCACTTGTCTCTCTTGTAGCCTGACTCAAATCAGCCGCACGGCGAGTCGCCCCCGACAAGCGACTCGCCAGAGCGGCGCACAACCGCGACGCTCTCTTAGAGAAGAGAACGTCGGCGGTTGAACTCAAGGACAAGCTGTCAAACAGTTGCGAGGAGAAAACGACGCCTACTACCTTGACTCCGATCTTCCCTTACTCGATCTTGAAGTCCGCGCCGTTGCCAATATCAGAAGCGTAGAGCAGCCCGATGCCGACCTGGGCCCGTGCTTCTGTGGCGGTCGTCGTCATGCCGACCACGTCGTAGCCCAAAGCCCCGGGCGCTTTCAGCTTGTCAACCGACAGGCGAATGATGATCTTGTTGCCGACAATCTGGCCGGAGTCGCAATTGCCTATATTGACCTGTTCGGCGATGCCCGATTGGGTCTCATCCGCGGGCGTGATCTTGCCGTAGGTGTAATTAACAGTCCCCGTAGTCGTCACAGTCGCCGTCACGTAGACATTCGTGTTCTTGAAGTTGTGACTCATGAGCCAGGAGTTGCCGATGGCTTTGACGGCGAGGCTCTGTAGCTCAAGCGTATAGACGATCTGGCGATGCGCGGCGTCGTAGGCGTAATCGGCCGAGATTATGTCCTGCGCATCTGTAGCAGCGCCTCCGCCCATCCCTGTGCCCTGGATTTGATCGCCGTACGGGTCAATGATCTCTGGGCTGCCGGGCGGCGGGATGAGCACGGCCGGATGATCTACGGCCGCGAGGCCCAGCACGCGGCGCACGGCGTTGTGCGCGTCTACGTAGCCAGCGCCCACCACTCTCTCCGTAAACGGCATCGGCGTCGCCGTCCCGCGCAGGATTGCCACTACATCATCAGGTGTCAGCGTCGAGTTGGCTTCGAGCATCAGCGCGACTACACCCGAGACGTGGGGGCAAGAGAAGCTCGTGCCCTGCGAAGTCGTGTAGAAGGGTAGGTAGGCCGGCGGGATCGTCGTCGAATCGTTGCCGAGCCAAGTGCCAGCGGTGTTGGTGATGCCGACGCCCTTCATGCGCGCGCTCTTGATGTCTATGCCGGGCGCTGTGATGTCCGGGCGCAGGTTCGGAGGGGCGCTCGGGTCTGCGGGCATCCCGGCCACGTCCACTCCTTCGCCGTCGTTGACGCCGCGCGAGCTGAAGCTGGTCGGCGTGCCGAAGCCGCGCTTGTAACCGGCCGCCACCGAGATCGTCCACGGCATAGTCGAATAAGGATTGATCGCGCCCTCGGCTTCGCCGTCTCCGGCGATGCCGTTACCGGCTGCGAAGACGACGACCATGTTGCTGTCGTGCGCGGCGCGCGTCGCAATGTTGATCGGATTGTCAGGGCTCAAGCCTTCGGGCCCGCTCGCCAGCACGTCGCCCCAGGAGTTGTTGATGACGCGGATGTTGTAGCGGAACTGGTTGACCATGAAGTAATCGAAAGCGCCGAGGATGGCGACGAGCGGCAGCCCCAGCTCGTTGCCCGAGTTGACGACGACGAGGTTTGCGCCCGGCGCGACGCCGCCGTAGAAGCCACCCGACTGCGCGCCCGTCCCGGCGGCGACCGCCGCGCCGAACGTGCCGTGGCCCGATTCGATGTCCGAGTGCAGTTGATCTTCGACGTAGACAGGCTTGTAAAAGCCTGCCTCGCTGTAGAGGATGTCGAAGATGTTATAGCCAATGCCTACGACCAGGCCGCCGTCGCCCACAGTCGCCTCCGAGATAGGCTGGATGACGTTCTGCACGATCTTCGAGCCGTACTTCAAATCCTCGTGCGTCGCATCAGCGCCAGTGTCCAGGTAGCCGATGCCTATGCCCTTTCCCGAAAAGGGTATTCCGGGATTGGCGCGGTTGGCCCGCGTCGCTTCGCCGTCTGCCATCAACTGCGGGACGCCTATGAAGCGGCGGCTCTCGTTCGTGAAGGTCTTCATGATGCGGTTGGCCCAGATGGAGCGGACGCCCGCTTGCGTCTGCACGGCGGCGAGCTGCGCCGCAGTCATCGGCGCAATCACCATCGGCAGGCGTTGGAGCGTGATGCCCTTAGTGATGCCGACGGCCTGCAAGCGATCAAGCTCGCTCTGCTGGGGCTGCGAGTTGTAGGTGATGACTACGGGGACGGGCGTGCCCGTAGCGAGCGTGCCGAACGTCTTGACCAGCAGCGGGTCAACCTTCGCGCCGTTGACGGTGATAGTGGACGTTGTAGCCGGAGCAGTTGTTCGGAGTTGTGCCGCGCTGCGGCTGCCGAAAGACGGGAAATAAAAGAGTGACGTTAAGGCCAGTGCGAAAGCTGCGAGCGCGAGGGCGATTCGCTTAGCTGTAATTCTGTTGGCTGCTCTGTTTCTCATCTCGAAAATCCTTTCCGCGCCTCGAAGGCGAGCGCCCGTGCAAAAGAGTCTTGACGTTATCGTTGAGGGCTACTTCACTATCGCTTGCGCCGTGCGACGATTGCAGATGCGGGGCGCGCGCCCGTCAGCGCGCGCCCCGCTCTGCGGTCTCTTTCCCTACTTGATAAGCTTCACCGTGACGGTCTTGGTCAACGGGTTGGCCGTGATGCGCAGCACTCCCGTCAGGCTCGGCAAGGAACCGACGGGCCCGGAGCCTCCGCTTCCGCCCGAAGTATTGGACGGCGCTCCGGCCGCAGGAGCCTGTGCGCCTCCGCTTCCGTTCTGGAAGGCAGTGACTCTCACGTCGAAGTTGAACATCTCGGCCGCCGGGTCGTTGAACTGTAGAGTCCTGTTGCCGGTCGTCTCCGCCGGGCTGAAGACCTGATCTGCGCCGAGCAGGTTGGAGTACCCGAACAGAGCGGCTGTGGCGGCGCTCTTTCCGTCACCGCCGTTGTCTGCGTTCTTCACGCTGACCGTCCCCGATGTCGAAGAGATGCTCACGACGTTCAGGTCAACGACGGGAACGTAGTTCGAGGTAGAGACATTCTTGAAGCCGAGGTCTAGCTTGAAGACGCCGCCCGTGAACGAGACGTTCGAGATGGCCTTCTCGATCTGGCTGGTGATGTCCACCTGCCCGCGCAGGTCAACCAGGATGGTTGAAGCGTTGCTCGGCGGCGTCACATAGGAGCCAATCTGGCCGGGCGTCAGCGAGCGCACGCGATAAGAGTGCTGGCCGTTCGGCTGAGCAGTGAAGGTCTGGCTGGTGACGTTGCCGGGCACTTGGGCTACGACCGTGTAGTTTGTGCCGTCAGTCGAATGCTCTATCTCATAGCCAGTCTCGCCGCCAGAGCCCTGCCAGGAGAGCGTGTAGCTGCCGTCGAAGTCCACGGCCCGCGCTTGCGCGTCCGTGAACTCGCCCGCTATGGCCTGAACGACGGGCGGCGTGCCGCCCTTCGAGACCGTGCCGGTCAAAGTGTAATCGGTGGGCCCATTGGCGAAGCCTACGACGCGAAGTATGTAAGCGCCCGGAGCGCCGAGGCTCGTCTCGATGTGTTCGGGCCCACCCGCCTCGCCGGAATGCGTGACTTCCTCGCCGTCCGGGCCGTAGAGGTAAAGGTCAAGGTCTGCGACCGCGCCGTCCACAATCTCCGTCCAGTCGAGCGTGACGTTCAGGCTCGCCGCCGGTGAATCAGCGTTGATGGTGTAATCCTGATAGGTCGTCCCTTCCAGGAGTTGCAGGCCGCCGTCGCTCGCGGGCATGTTGCCCGTGAAGTTGAGCTGCTCGGTCGAGGCCGCGCCCGCAGGAGCCGTCGGCGTCAAGAGCATGAAGAAGGGCATGCGTAGGCTCTGGCCGCCGGAGTTTCTGGCCGCGACGTACCACTGCATCTGTATGGGCTCTGTGATGTCGCGCACTATGTTGCCATCCACGGTGGCGTTGACTGTAAAGGTCGTCGCGCCGCCCGCCGGGACGGTGACGGACTGTGTACTAAGCGTTGAGCTGATGCCGCTGCGCTCAAGGCCACGGTTGTTGACGACCGACAAGCTGTAGGTTCCGCCCTGGCCGGAAACATCCTGAAGCGTGACCGTCACGCTCTCCGTGTGGACTGTGCGGCTGTTGATGACCGGCACAGCGCCGAACGAGTGGCTGCCGAGGATTGAAGGGTTGTCAATGCCGTCACCGGCCACACCCATCAGGGCCTTCGCGTTGACGGCTCCGGCGACCGAGATGAGGCCGCCGCCCTGGGCTATGATCGAATCGGCCGCGAGGCCGTCGGCCTTCGGCGCGCCCGTAGCTTCACGAAGATTGGTGGCCGTGTTGATGAAGGCCGTGCGAATCATGTCGGGCGTCCAGTCCAGGTGCGCCTGCTTGACTAGGGCTGCCGCGCCTGTGACGTGCGGGCCGGAAAAGCTCGTGCCGCTGGCGTGAATGTAGCCGGTCGGGTCGAACATAGTGCCCGTGTTGGTGTCGGCCGAACCGGCGCGCACGGTCGCGCCGAGAATCGCCACGCCCGGCGCTGTCACGTCAGGCTTGATCTGGCCCAAGCCCTGCACCGGCCCACGCGAGCTGAAGTCGGCCATGTCCGGCGAAAAGAGCAGCCCCTTGTTGATGCGAAGCAGTTGCGCGGAGGTCGCGCCGACAGGAGCGTTGTCCGGATCGCTCGCAGGCGCGCCGAGCAGAGAGAGCAAGTAGCGGCCGTTGGCCTGCGACATGCCGAAGACCGGAATAGCCGAAGCGCGCACGGTCGTCGAAGAAAGCTCGCCGTCCACGTTGTTGATGAAGAGGACGGCGATTGCGCCCTTGGCCGTCGCGTTGTAAGTCTTGGTCTGGAAGAGCCCCGTGCCGAGGCTTCCCGCCACAGGCAGCTCGGGCGTCGTCACAGTGCTTCCGCGCTTAATCAAGGCAATCTTTCCACGCACGCTGTCAGGGATAGAATCGGGAGTCTCGCCCAAACCGCAGTAGACGAAATTCTGCGTGATGTCTGCGAGCACTGCGGGCGAGCCGTCCATAGCAATCGCCTTCATGCCTGTGCGTCCGCCGAGCAGGTCTGCCGTGTTGACGCCCGTGCCGGGGTCTGTGTTTGCGCCGACGGCTATGACGCGGCTTCCGGCTGCGGGCGAGCCGACGGTGGCGTCGCCAGGGCCTTCGTTACCGGCCGAGGCGACGACTATGGTTCCGAGCTTGACGGCGTTGTCGCAGGCGACGGCCGAAGCATCGTCAGGGCCGCCCGCGCCGCCTAAGCTCAAGTTGATGACGTGCGCGACCGGTTTGGGAGAGCCGGTCAGGGTGAAGGGCGAGACGGCATCCTCGACGGCGAGAATGGTCGCAGCCACCGGGCAACTGCCAACGTCGGCGCAAACCTTGTAGCCCATCAGGCGGGCCTGCGGCGCGACGCCGTGAATCTTGATGTCGTCGGCCGTGCCCGGCAGCTTGTCCGCTCCGGGCGCAATGCCTAAGTAGCCCGCTGCGTCCGAGGCAGCGTGCGTACCGTGGCCGTAGCCGTCCTTCGTTCCCGTGAGCGGCAGGTAATAGATCACCTTCTTGTTGGTGTTGGCAGCGGCCGTGGGCGGAGCAACGCCCAGGCGCGGCGGAGTCGGGTCGCCGCCGAACATGTCGTGGGCCCACTCAATGCCTGTGTCGAGGATGGCGATGTTGATGCCCTGGCCCTCGTAGCCCTCGCGCAGGTCGTCAAAGGGCCCAAGCTCCTGAACTTTTCCATAGACGGCAGGCGCTTGGACGTAATCAACGCTTCGCTCAAGCGCGATGTGAAGCATACCGTTCTGCTGAACGTCCTTGACCTGCGGCATGCTCTTGATGGTCTCGACGGCGGCTGTGGGCACGGCCAGCGCCAAGCCGTTGTAGACGAGCGTGAAGCGATACTCGACGGTCGCGGCCACGTTTCCGGCGAAGTCCGGGACGTTGACCGACTCGACCGTGAATTGGACGCCGCGCGCGCGCAGGTCGCTCAGGAATTGATCTTGAGAGACGCGCAGAGAGTCCCGGTATTGTTGCAGCGATTCCGCAGTGACGCGGCCACCAGACTTCTCTGTCTTGGCTTTGTAGACGGCCGCCGGGTCGCCGCGCAGCTCGACGATGACGGAAGTAATGCCGGAACTGGCCGCGCCGGTTCTGACGTGATTGAGCACGAGACCCGCACAGGCGATGATTGCCAGCAGGATGAAAGCTATACGAAGCTTGGAAAAGTTGACGGGCATTTCGGACGACCTCCAGAAGTTGTCTTAAAATTTTGAATCGGCAGTGACTCGGTTAATGCGATAGCGAGGAATGCTCTCGTAACTGACACTGACAAAATAGCGAAGCAGTCTTGAGAAAAGCTTGAGGCCAGAGCGGGAGCGGAAATGTGCGATTTTGCTGGGGAATCTGCTGCTTTTGAGCCCGTGCGCAGACTTGAGGAAAACTTGAGATCGAGGAGTTGAAGGAAGGCGAGCGGCCTTGTCATGAATCGGTACAGCCCCTAAAAGAGAGGATAAGTGAGTTCCGGCAAGGTGCTTCGTGCTTGACTGACGAAGCGCCTTGCCGGAAGGGGAGAGCCGCGAGGGACGAACTAGAGCAGCTTGGCCGTGACAGTCCTGGTCAACGGGTTGGCGGTGAAGCGCAGTACCCTGGTCAGCGATTGCAGCGAAGTGCCCGAGCCGCCGGAGCCAGCCGTGCCGCCCGTGTTAGGCGCAGCGCCGCCGCCGACGGGAGCCGCCGTCCCATCCGCTCCCTTCTGGAAGGCAGTGACTCTCACGTCAAAGTTGAACATCTCGGCCGCCGGGTCGTTGAACTGTAGAGTCCTGTTGCCGGTCGTCTCCGCCGGGCTGAAGACCTGATCTGCGCCGAGCAGGTTGGAGTAACCGAACAGAGCGGCTGTGGCGGCGCTCTTTCCGTCACCGCCGTTGTCCGCGTTCTTCACGCTGACCGTCCCCGATGTCGAAGAGATGCTCACGACGCCTGCTTCGACCACCGGCACATATTCGGCCGTCGAGAGGTTCTTGAAGTTAAGGTCTAGCTTGAAGACGCCGCCCGTGAACGAGACGTTCGAGATGGCCTTCTCGATCTGGCTGGTGATGTCCACCTGCCCGCGCCGGTCAACGACTATCGTCGCGGTGTTGCTCGGCGAGGTCACGTACTTGCCGATGCGTCCCGCGACGAGCGAGCGGACGCGATAGGTGTACTGGCCGTTCGGCTGGTCTGCGAGCGCGAGGCTCGTCTGGTTCCCGGCGGGGCTGGCGACGACAGTGTAGTTGGTGCCGTCCGTGGAGCGCTCGACCTCGAAGCCAAGCTCGCCCCCGGTGGCCTGCCATTGCACGGTGTAGCTGCCGTCGAAGTCCACGGCCCGCGCTTGCGCGTCCGTGAACTCGCCCGCGACTGGCGCGAGCACGGGCGGCGCGCTGGCCTTCGTGAAGGTGGTCATGACTGTGAAGTCTGTCGCAGCGTTCTGGAAGCCGACGATGCGATGCGTGTAAGTGCCCGGCCTCGTCACGTACAGGCTGACGAATTCAGACGCGCCCGCCGGGCCGCCGGAACTTGCGACCACGTTCCCTTCGGGGTCTAGCAACTCGTAATCAATATCCTCTTGCGAGCCCGTCGGGCGCGCGAACCATTCGGTCGTCGCTTCAAGCTTGATGACGGACGAGCTGACCTCGAAGGGCACGTCAACGTAGGTCACGCCCGAGGCGAGCTTCAAGCCCTGGTCGCCGACCGGCACAGTGCCCGTCTGTGTGATCGTCTCGGTCACGGTGTTGGCCGGAAGGCTCGGGCCCGGCTTGAAGTAGAAGGGCATGCGAAGACTTTCGGCGTTGTCGCTTCGACGCGCCGTGACGTACCACTGCATCTGTATCTTCTCAAAGACGGCTTCGGAGCCACCCGTCTTTGCGGCCATCACGTCGCGCACCTTGTCGCCGTCAACAGTGGCGTTGACGGTGAAGGTGGCCGTGCCGTTCGGTTGAAGAGTAACGCTCGGCTGTGAGAGAGAGACGCTGATGCCTGCCAGTTGCAGGTCGCGGTTGTTGGCCACGTCCAGGTTGTAAGTGCCGCCCTCGCCCGAAAGGTCTCTGACGGTGACGGTGACGGGCGAAGTGTGCGTCGTGCGGCTGTTGACGACGGGGACTTCGCCGAAGGAATGGCTGCCGAGGATCGCAGGCTTCTCAATCCCATCGCCCGCAACGCCCATCAGGGCTTTCGCATTGACAGCCTCTTTCACGTCAATCAGGCCGCCGCCCTGGGCTATGATCGAATCGGCCGTAGAGGGCCCATCCTGTTTCGGCGCGCCCGCTTCGTTGCGCATGTTGGTCGCCGTGTTGATGAGCACTGTGCGAATCACGTCGGGCGTCCAGTCCAGGTGCGCCTGCTTGATGAGCGCGGCTGCGCCCGTAGTGTGCGGCGTCGCCATTGATGTGCCGTCGGAGTGGAAGTAGTTGGGCGTGCCTTCCAAAGCGGTCGCGAGAGCGCCAAGCACGCTCGCGGGCGGGACTGCTGCGAGCACGGCGACGCCCGGAGCCGATACGTCAGGCTTGATCTGCCCGAGGCCCTGCACGGGCCCGCGCGAGCTGAACTCGGCCATCTCGCCCATGAAGCCCGCCGTCAGGAACGGATTCATCCGCACGGGAAGCTCCGAGATAGCGCCGTTGGGCGGGTCTACGTTGTTGTTGTCTGTCGAAGAGAGCGCATCGACCAGCACCTCGCCGTCGGCCGAAGAGATGCTCGCCGCCGGGATAGTCGTCTTGACTGCCGTCAACGTCCCACGATCATCGAAGAGGATAATGCCCACTGCGCCCGCTGCGGAAGCCTGCGCGCAGATGTCGAAAATGGTCGCGCCGAGCGCATCCTTCACCAGGGCTATGCGACCTGAAACGCTGGCAGGCCACGGGCCCACCGGAAGATTGACGAAGACGTAACGCTGCGCGATAGCGCCCGACGGCAACCCAACGCTGCCCGACATCGGGAACATTTTCAAACGGCTGAAGCCGTTGGCCGCCGGAAAATTGTTCGCGGGCGTGACCGCGCCGGTCGTGTTCTGGCCGACGGCCGACGCCTGAAGCAGGTCTGCTGACCAGAGGCTTCCCGATCCCGGATGCGTGTTGGCGCCGACGGAGATGACGTGTGTGCCGGCGGCGGGCGAACCCGTAGTGCCTTCGCCGGGGCCTGAGTTGCCGGAAGCTGCGACGACGGTCGTGCCCGCGAGCGAAGCGTTGCTGGCAGCGACGGCGGTCGGATTGTCTGGGCCGCCCGAGCCGCCGAGGCTCATGTTGATGACGTGCGCGACCGGCTTGGGAAAGCCTGTCAGGGTGAAAGGCGAGACGGAATCTTCGAGCGCCATGATGGTGTCGGAGCTGGCGCATCCGCCGACGGGCTGCACCTGGCTGACCGTTGACTTGATGTCGCTACAGACCTTGTAGGACATGATCTTGGCCTGCGGAGCGACGCCGTGAAGGCGTATGTCGTCGGCCGTGTTCGGCAAGCCGTCCGGGCCCGGAGCCTGGGCCAGGTAGCCCGCCACAGTCGAGGCTACGTGCGTGCCGTGACCGAAGCCGTCTTCTATCCCGGAGTCCGTGAGCGGAAGGTAATAGACCACTTTCTTATTCGTCGGGACTGCGTCGGAGACGGGCGCGACGGCGAGGCGCGGCGGGACGGGGTCGCCGCCGAACATCGGATGCGTCCAGTCAACGCCCGAGTCTATGATGGAGACGTACATGCCCTGCCCTTCGTAGCCCTCGCGCAGGTCGTCGAACTGCGACAACTCCTGAGACTTGCCGTAAACGGCGGGCGCGTGTATGTAGTCCACACTCTTGTTGAGCATCGTGCGAAGCTGCGCGTCCGGATGCACTCGCTTGACCTGCGGCATGGCGGAGATGCTTGGGATGGCCGAGCTGGGAACGCTCAGCGTCATGCCGTTATAGACGAGCGTGTAACGAAGCTCGACATGGGCCGCCTGTGTGCCGTCGAAGTTTTTAATGTCGTGGCCTTTGACGGCGAACTGTATGCCCTGGGCGGCGAGCTGTTTGAGGAAATCTGCCTGAGCGGCGCTCAACTGCTTGCGATACTGTTCGAGCGCCTCTGTCGTCACTTGTCCACCAGACCTTTCAACCCTGGCCTTGTAGACGGCCGCCGGGTCATCGCGAAACTCCACGATGACGGGAACCACCTGGGCGCTGCTTGTGGCGGTCGCCGTCGTTGGCCCACTCCTGAGAAGCGCCACGGCGCATCCGGCCACGATCAAGAGCATTAGAATCAATCTGAACCTGGAAATTTTGCTGAGCATCACAATTAGTCTCCACTTATGGTTGATAATTTCGGTCTTCAAGAGAGGAATAAATCTTCAAATGATTTGCAAGCGATGCAAGTAACCGAAGCGACTGACGCCGCCCTGTTAAGAGCGGCGTCAGTGTTTTGTTCGGGCTTAGTTGCCTGCGACGAAGCGTGCGGCGAAGGTGTTGAGCTTCGCGGCAAGCTGAGCGCGCGTGACTGTGGCGGTCGGCTCCACGCGCGGGCCGGGCTTGGCGACCAGCCCCGTCGGAGTCTGCTCCACGCTCGCCGGGTAGACTTCCAGGAGTCCCTTCTCAATCGCGATCTGCACGTAGCCGCGAAGGTTAGAGGGAATCTGCGAGTTGTCTATGACGGCCTGGCCCGTGGCCGGGTCTGTGACAGGAGTTCCGGCCTTCGCCTTAGCTTCCTGGTCTAGGCCGAGGGCGCGGACGAAGGCTACGGCGAGGTCTATGCGGCTGATCGTGCCGGTAGGGTTGAAGCTTGAGCCCGTGGCGCTCATCAAACCGAGCGGCGCGAGCGAGCTTTCCGCCGTGTAGAAGTCGCGCAGGGTCGAGCCCCTGGAAGTGACGGCCTGTGCAATCGCGTCGAAATCGGCCGAAACGTCCGTGAACTTCTGAGTGTCTGAGAGCGTCTGCCTCAAGGGCGTGTTCAGGACGAGCGCGCGGGCAAAGTCTTCGCGCGTCACGGCGTCGTCGGGCTTGAACGAGTTGTCCGCGAAGGTGTCAATGCGGCGGTTCAGGATGGCGAGCGTGATCTCGGCCTTCGCAGCATGGTTCTGTATGTCCGTGATGGCCGGGGCAATCGTGATCGTCTTCTTGGTGATCGTGCCCGTCACGGTGCTCGGCGGCGCAACGCCCGAAGTCGGCAGCAGCGGCGTGCTGACGCCTCCCGTGGTCAGGCCGCGCACGCCCCGCACCTCTATCGTCCAGTCGCCCGCGACGGGGTTCTTGACGACGACCTGACGGCTCGGCGCGTTCAGGAGCGGTAATCCGACGCCGCTCGAATAGGTCGCGCCCGTAGGGTCTGTCAGGATAATGCCGACCGGATTGGTCACACCCAAAAAGGCTACGTTGGCGAACACGTCCAGCACGTCAATGCCTGCTTCAACCTTGAAGGGGCGAGCGTTAGAGGAAGTGGGCCCAGGCGTCGCCGCAGGGTTGAAAGGAATCTGGAAGGGCGTGTTGTTGGCGCTGATGTCGAAACGAGCGTTAAAGGTCGGGTTGCGGAACGAGCCGTAAGCTTTCGCGCGATTGAGCGCCTTGTCCACGGCGGCGTAAGAGTTGATGTAGCCTGCGCCGACTTCCCACTCCTCGCGGCCGGGCATGCGCGTGGCCGTGCTCACGAGGATGCTCTTGACCTCGTCCATGCGGTCGCGGCTGAGCGTACCCGCCAGCCAATCGCGCGGCAATTCCGTGTCGTTCACGAGCCCTGGGTCTGCATCGAGCATCAGCGCGACCGTCCCGGCCACAAAGGGCGTCGCCATCGAAGTGCCTTGAATCTGCGTGTAGAAAGGCAGGTAGGCTGCGGGAATCTCCGTGTCGGCCGTGCCGCCGTTGGCTACTAGGTTGGTGACAGAGCGGGTCGAAACGATGTCGGCCGTAAACTTGGTGTTATTGGCGAACTGGCGGCCGTGGCCGGGCGCTGTGATCGTCGGCGCTGCGTAGTCGTCAAGAACGTCCGTATTAGCCAGGCGCTCATCGAGCGGTGTGCCGCGCGAGCTGCCGTTAGCGAGCCCGCCTTCCTTGTGGCCGTTCGCCACGCCTATCACCCATGCAGCCTTCGCATAGCGATTCCAGGTCGATTTGCCTGGGCCTGAGTTTGCACCGGCAAAGAGGATGACGACGTTGCGCTCGTAAAGAGTGCGGCTCGCGATGTTGATCGGGTCGTCGGGGTCGAACGCGGCGAAGCTGCCGTAGGAGTTCGAGATGATGCGAATGTTGTAGCGCCACTGGTTAGCCATGGCCCACTCCCACGCACCTATGGCATTGAGGACAAAAAGACCGGCACCGAGGCCAGCGCCGATGATCTTCGTCCCCGGAGCGACGCCAGCGTAGCGGCCGCCCGACTGAAGGCCCGTGCCGCCGACGATGCCTGCGCAGTGCGTGCCGTGGCCCACCGATTGATCTGTGTTAGGGACGTTCTCCGCGTAGAGCAGCGGCACGAACTTCTCGTCGCTGATCTCGTTCCCGGCGACCGTGAGCCCTACGCCGTCATGCGTCAGCACTTGAACATTCTGAATGACGCTCTGGCCGAGCTTGAGGTCTGCGTGCGTGGCGTCTATGCCGGAGTCTATGACGAGGACGGAGAAATCACCTTTGCCGGAGATGGGGAGCCCGCCGTTGGCCGCCGTGAATCCCGGGTCTGTGCGAATGCGGTTGACGCCCGCCAGCACCCTGGCCTGATCCAGGTAATACTCAAGCTGGTCGTTAGACCAGACGGAGCGCACCGAAGGGTCTGAGGCGAGCGCCTTGACCTGTGCGACTGTGGCATGAGCGCCGACCATACCTAAGTTCGGAAAAGTCACCCCGCCACGGATTCCCAGAGCACGCAAGGCGTCCAGGTGCGCGTCCTTCAGCCCGTCGCTCGTCTTGAAGGAGACGATCACGACGCCGACGCTCGCCGTGTCGGTGAGCGTCGAGAGCTGGGACTGCAAAGTGGGGCTGAGCGTCGCGGCGCTCGCCACAGCCGACGAGCTAAACAATAGGGCGATCAGTGTGATAACTATTCTTTTAATCATTTTCGGCCTCCGGTAACGGTTTGCGGTGATTCACAAGCGAGGTCTGTCTCTCTACCTGACACGGAGAAAATAGCCCCCGACACCTGAGAAAAACTTGAGGCCCTCGGGAAAGAGAAAAGCAGCCCGATTGCTTAGGAAAATCGGCCATTTGCGGCCTTGACGCGAACCTGCCCGGCGGTTGAGGAAAACTTGAGGCCAGAAAGGAAGCTGACGAGAGACCCTCGCTCAAATGCTAAGGGCGCAAAGGTCTGCGCCCTACCCTCTCAAATTGATATAAAGCGTACCGAATCCACACGCAACGCCAACTTTCACCCCGGAAACGTCAACTTTCACGTTGAGGAAGCCAGCTTTCACCCTGTATTTCCCTCTTTCGCTCTGTCTGAAAGGTGTTGTGCATCTGTCTGAGCCATCTCTGCGCCTGTCTGAGGCTCCGCACACTCTGTCTGAACCATCTCTGCCGCTGTCTGAAGCCTCTGTGCGGCTGTATGAAGCGCCGTTGCACCTGTATGAAGCAGGTGTGCGCCTGTCTGAACCATCTGTGCACCTGTCTGAGAGAGGTTTGCGCCTGTATGAAGCGCCTTTGCACCTGTATGAAGCACCTGTGCGGCTGTATGGAGAGGGTTTGCGCCTGTCTGAAGGGGCTCTGCGGCTGTCTAAGCTATTGTTTTTCTTGCGTTTGCAGGAAAACCCGTGAAATTTCCCCGGTTTTTGCGGGATTGAGCCTTCTTCGCCTGAAAATCGGGCAAGAGCAGGGCCGCCGCGACTCCCAAACGCAGCGGCCCTGCTCCGCACAGCCCGCACGGTCTGGCCTCTGATGCGGGCGTGCGCAAGAGAGCGCGCCCCTCCCTGCACGCTCCCCTCTGAATCTCTCTATCGTTTCATGAGGTCATAAGATATGATTGGCCCGATCTAGTCTTTTGAAAACTGGCAACGGCCTGATGCGTCGTCTCAAGCCTCAACCTCAAAGCTGAGTGATGAGCGCCGCCGTTGAGCGAAGGACTCTCACGGCGAATAAATTGAGCAGACGTATTTTAGGCACGTACGTGCCTAAAAGCAAGGCTGAATCTGCTTGTGTGTCAGGAGGGAACTCCTGATATGCAGGCGAGGTCTAAGCCGAAGAGAAAGCAGCCCAAGCGCCTAGCATCGAAGTTATTCGAGATACGCGAGCGACTTGGGCTATCACAGGGCGGGATGCTCAGGCGGTTAGGACTAGAGGATGAATCGGAACGCGGTTACATTTCAAAGTATGAGCGCGGAGTGCTTGAACCGCCCTTGCATGTGTTGTTATCTTACGCGCGAGTAATAGGGATTTCGACAGACGTTTTGATTGATGACGAGCTTGATCTGCCCGCCAGATTGCCGGAACACTCTCACCACTAAGACTTTTTGTGCAAGGCCGCTTATCACATAGCAGTGAATTCGTCCTTGAGCTTGCCGAAGCGGAAGGGCTCGTTGATGCGGACGGTGGCCTTGCGGCGCGTCTCCCTGAGAAAGTTGGTTAGCTCGACGGCTTCGCGCTGGGCTTTGAGGCGCTGGGTGATCTCCTCTGTGGCTTCCTGAAGCGTTTTGGCGCGGGCGGGCTCGTGCGAGAAGAGTTTTATGACGTGATAGCCGAAGTCGGTCTGCACGACGCCGCTGACCGTGCCGGGCTTGAGGGCGAAGGCCGCGTCGTCGAAGGCGCGCGGGTGCGAGTCGCGCGTGAAGCTGCCGAGGTCGCCGCCCTGCTCGCGGGATGAAGGGTCGTCGGAGTTCTCTCTGGCGAGCGTTGCGAAATCTGCGCCGCCCGCAGCCTTGCGGCGCAGCTCTTCGGCGCGCGTGCGCCGCCGCTCCATCTCTTCGCGCACGGCACGATTGAGCGCCTCGCCGGACAATCCCTTCTCGCGCTCGACATCCTGCTTGATGAGGTTGGGGCGGGCGGCGATCAATATATGCGAAGCCTTGACGCGCTCGGGCTGTTGCATGTCGGGGTCTGTGCGGTGCGCTAAGTAATAAGCCTTGACCTCTTCGCCGGAGACGGTGAGCCCTTTGCTCAGTTCTTCGCGCATAAGGCCGCCGTAGATTTCCGTCTTGATGACATCTCTATACTCGTCGCGCGTCAGGCGATGCTGCGCGAGGTACTTATCATATTTCTCGTCGCCGCCGAACTGCGCTATGGTCTTGCGCTCTGCGTCTGCGAGCTTCTCGGGCGCGATTGCGAGGCCGCGCCGCTCTGCCTCCTGCGCGATCAGCGTGCGGTCTATCAGCTCCGAAACAATCCCTTCCTTGAGCAGCTCAAGCTTGCGCCGCCCCTCTTCCGAAGTGGGGTCAATGCCGAGCGCCTCCTGCCCGTTCCTCAAATACATCTCGTAGAGACGGCTCTGAATCGCGCGGCCGTTGACAGTCGCTACGACTGGCGGAAGAGCGGAGGCGTTCGCGTTGGTCTGTGACGGCGCGCTTCTCTGGCAGGCGATGAGCGACGCCAGCAAGAGCGCGAGCAGGAGCGCACGCCACGGGGCGCTTGTAGAGTCTTTGGTTCTCATCATGATTCTCGGTCGGGAAAGCTGAAAGGATTCTAGCATAGATTCTCCCGCCTCACTCCGGCTTTACTTTGGCCTCAAGCCGTCGCCGAGGAGGCGCACGCCGAGGACGAACAGGAAGATCATGAAGGCGGGCGAGAGCAGCACCAGCGCGTGCTGGCCCAAAAGGGTCGGGTCTGCCGCCGCCGCGAGCATGTTGCCCCAGCTAGGTTCCGGCTCCTGCAACCCGACGCCCAGAAAAGAGAGCGCCGTCTCGGCCAACAGGAACGCGGGCAGCATGAGCGTCGTCTGCACGGCGAGCGGCCGCGCGGCGTTCGGCAGGATGTGGCGAAACAGTATGCGCGCTTCTGTGAGCCCTATGCTTTCGGCCGCCAGCACGAACTCGCGGCGGCGCAGGGCCATGACCAGCCCACGCGCCAGTCGCGCCATCTCGGCCCAGCCGACTCCCAGAAAGATCATGATCAGGAGAGTCGCTGCCCGAAGGGGCGGAAGCTCCAAAGGGAAGGCCGCGCGCGCCGCCAGAATCAGCACCAGCACCGGCAAAGCCATCATCACGTCGGCCGCACGCATCAACAGAGAGTCCACCGCGCGACGCGCATAGCCGGCAAAGCAGCCTACCAGCACTCCGAGCAGGCTGGCCGCAATCGTGCCCAGTGGGCCCACCAGCAACGAGAAGCGCGAAGCGACCAGCAGGCGCGACAGCCTGTCTCGGCCCAAAGCATCAGTGCCGAGCAGGTTCACGCGCGGCACTTCCGTCCCTGGCCCACTAACACCGCCGCTCCTGCCGTCACCGCTGTCGAGGGCGCGCACGCCGAACAGGTGCCGATTGGTCGTCCACACTCCGAACAGCTTGTAAGTGTAGCCGCGCTCCAGCAACGCGAGCGGAAAGGCGCGCGCAGTCTCCTCCTCGTACCGGCGTTCGAGCGGATCAATCATGCGTCGCGCGTAGATGAAGGGGCGCAGGCTCCACTTGCCCTGCGCGTCGCGAAAATGGATTACGGAAGGGGGCGCAAGCGGCTCGCGCTTGGATTGCGCGCGATAGTCGTAGGGCGCGAGCAGGTCTGCGAACAGAGCCATGCCGTAGAAGAGAGAAAGAATCAACCCGCCAGCGTAGAGCCCTGTGCGGCGACGCCTGCGCTGCGCGCCGAGCCCCGCGAGAAGGCGCTCAACCGCCGGGCGCTCGCGCGAGACTTCTGCCGACACTTGCGCCGCAAGAGAGGCGTCCGTCTTGTCTGGCTGTTGCGCGTCGGTCTCTGTCATCTGCGATCACCGGGCAGTCATCTGCGCCGTGCCGTCCGCACGCTTCACCGTCGCGGCCTCACCCGCGCGCCGCAATCGCGGGTCGTTGAGATGAAGCAGGATGTCTGCGAGCAGGTTGCCCAACAGAACCGCGCCCGCCGTCACCATCACGACGCCCATCAGCAGCGGCACGTCGCGATTGCGCACAGCAACCACGCTCAGTTGGCCCAGGCCCGGCCAGCCGAGCACCGTCTCGACGATCACAGAGCCGCTCACCAGCCCGCCCAAAGAGTAGCCGAAGATAGTAATCAAAGGATTGAGCGCCGAGCGCAGCGCGTGTCTGAAGATGACCGTCCTCTCCCTCAAGCCTTTGGCGCGCGCCACCTGCACGAACTCCGCGCGAAGCGCCGCGCCTAATCCTTCGCGCACCTGCGCCAGAAAGAGCGCGACGAGCGGCACAGAGAGCACCAGCGCCGGCACGACGACGCGCGCCACAGCCTGCCCGGCGCTCTGGCCTGCGACTTCCGGGCCCGAGACGTTAAAGAGCGAGGTGCGGACGGCAAGGGCCAGGGCCAGGAGCGCGAGCACTATGCGCGGCGTGGATGAAGCCAGCAGGATAACGGCAGAGCACAGGTGATCTGCCCAGGAGCCTGCGGCGCGGCGGGCCGCAAGAGCGCCCAAAGAGAAGGCTATGGCCCACGCGAAGAGCAGCGCGCACACGGCCAGCGTGAGAGTGTTCAGGAGCCTTGAGCCGATGATCTGTCCGACCGGCGCATGATAAAAGAATGATTGGCCCAGGCGGGCCCGCGCAGCATCGCCCAACCACCGCGCGTAGCGCACATGAACAGGCTCGTCCAGGCCGTAGGTGTGGCGCATCTCCCTGATCGCCTGTTCCGAGACGAGCGGGTCGCTCGCGAGCGCCGTCAGCGCATCGCCCCCGGCGGCCGCCAGCAACGCGAAGGTCAGCGCCGAGACGACCAGCAACACGACGAGCCCTTGCAGCAATCTCCCGAAGATCAGTTTCAGCATCATCTGCCTGGACGGTGCGAAAAGGTGAGTGCAGGCTTAAGCTTTCGGTTGATGCGAGCCGAGATTGTCAGGTGCTAGTGAGACTGTTCCGGCTCAAGCTTGGTCACGCGCTCGCGCAGGTCTTCCTGCTCTTCGCGCGTCCGCAAAATATCGTCATGCAGCAGACGCACGCGGCGATTGATAATCTTGATCTCGCTATCAATACTGTCCAATCGGCTCAAGACGGCTTCCCAGATAGGGCGCGTCTCGCGCAGCCGCGCGTCAACTCTCTCTTCAAGATGAATCATGCGCGCGTCCATCGCATCGAGACGAGTTTCCACTGCATCGAGACGAGCGTCTACTCTATCGAGATGAGCGTCGAGCGCGTCGAATCTGGCAAAGACGCGCTCCTCGAACGAGCGTGCATCCGGTCTTTCTTGGGTAGTATCTTCGCTCATAAGCTTCTCCCGGCCTCAGATTATGAGGCTTATCGAAATTTCACTCAAGTGGAATTTGGGAGTGGGATACTTTTGGGAGTTGAGCGACAGCATGACACTTGACGGCGAGCTTCGTCAAGTGTCATGCGTCGTGATGGCTCTGGACACGGGGGCCGCTTACGTGATTGAATCCGCATCGCTCATGCCTGTGGTAGCGTGAGCTTCAAAAAAATCTTGCACACCCGACGATGCCCGCACCGAATAGAATGAGAAACTCTACACTACGCCGATTCTTTATCGCCGTCCTGCTGTTGGCAGCCGCCCTGGCCTGCGGCTGTCTCAATCAGACACAGACCGGCGCGCCGCCACAGCAGCAACAGGGCCAGGCGAGCAGGGAGCGCGTCACGGGCACGCCGGGCGGCTCAATCAGCTACCGCCTGGCGACGCCTCCGAAGACCTTCAATTACGTGATGGCGTCGGACACGGACACGCTCGCGCTGACGCTCTACCTGATGGGCGGACGGCTGGCGGAGTTCGATCACGACTCTCAGCGTTACACGGCGGCTCTGGCCGAAGGCTGGCAATGGGCCACGACGGGCGACGGGCGCACGCTCGACGTGACCATGCGCGACGGCCTGCGCTTCTCCGACGGTCACGCCTTGACATCGGACGACGTGCTCTTCACGCTGCGCGCGATCTACGACGAGCGCACGGCCTCTCCGGTCTTTCGCGAAGCGATGATGGTCGGGGGCAAGCCCATCGAAGCCATCGCGCAGGACGCGCGTCACCTGCGCCTGCAATTTCCCGAGGCGGTCGCCGCGCCCGAGAACTATCTGTCTAACCTGGCCGTCTTGCCGCGCCATGTGCTCGAAGCCGATTTCAACAAGGGCACGTTCAAGGATGCTTACGCGATCACCTCAGACCCGCAGCAGATAGTCGTCGCAGGAGCATTCGCGCCCCAGGCGGCCGTGCCCGGCGAGCGCCTCACGCTCAAGCGCAATCCGAACTACTGGAAGAAAGATCAGGCGGGCGCTCAGCTTCCTTATCTTGAGAGCCTCGTCCTGGAAGTGGCGAGCGATGCGAATAATGCTATGGCGCGATTGGGCCAGGGGACGCTCGATATTTTCGACCGTATACGCCCGAGCGATTATGCCTCTCTGCGCTCTTCCCAGGGCCCTGTGCGCGCCTACGATCTCGGGCCCGGACTCATTACAGACCACATCATCTTCAACCTCAACGCGGGCCAACAGAACGGCAAGCCGGTGGTTGAGCCAGCGAAGAGCGCCTGGTTTACAGACGTGCGCTTTCGCCGCGCCGTCTCGCATGCGATTGACCGCGCCTCAATCGCCACTTCGACTCTGCAAGGGTTGGCGACGCCGCTCTTCGGCTTCATCTCGCCGGGCAACCGGGAGTGGGCGGCGACGGACTTGCCGCGCACGGAGTACGACCTGGGACGAGCGCGCTCGCTGCTCATGGAAGCGGGCTTTCAGGTGCGCGGCTCTGAGGCTGCGCCGGAGTTGTTCGACGCGAAAGGCAATCGCGTCGAGTGGACTCTGATCGTCCCTGCGGAGAGCGAGCCGCGCGTCTCGATGGCCGCAGTCATCCAGGAAGACCTCGCGCGGCTCGGGATGAAGGTACAGATTGCGCCCATCGAGACGAGCCAGGTGAGTGCGCGCCTCGCGCAAAGCTACGACTATGATGCCGTTCTCTTCGGCACCTCGGTCACGGAGCCAGACCCTTCCGGCTATAACAACTTCCTGCGCAGCAGCAGCCCCACGCACCAGTGGCATCCGAAACAGGAGAAACCGGCGACAGAGTGGGAGGCGCGCATTGACAATCTGGTCACAGAGCAGGCCAGAGAGAGAGAACCACAGCGACGCCTCGCCATCTTCCGCGACATACAGCAAATCCTGGTCGAGCAGATGCCCGTCGTCCCCATAGTCACGCGTCACATAGTCTCGGCTGCGAGCACGCGCATAGGCAACTATCGCCCGAGCCCCATCTACCCTTACTCGCTCTGGAACGCCGAAGAGCTGTTCGTGCGTAAATGAAAGAACTCAAACTGGCAAGAGATTAAAAGCGGAATTCAAACAGAGATGGACAGGAGAGACAGGATAAAAGCAAATTCATTGCTTTATCTTTATCCTGTCTCTCCTGTCCATCCCTGTTAATTAGTGCTTGAGGCTGTGGCTAACGCATGGGCCAACTCGGCGCGCGTCAGTGCGCTCTGCGGGCGGAAGCTGCCGCCGTCTGCCGTGAGCAGGCCGCGCGCCATTGCGACCGCCACGTAGCCCCGCAGGTTAGAAGGAATCGCGCCCGCATCCGTGATGCTCAAGAGCGGCTCCAGGTTCTTCGCTTCAGCCTCGGAGCGCAGGCCCAGAGCGCGCACCATCGCGACCGCCGCCGTCAACCTGTCAACAGCTTCATCGGGGCGAAACGCGCCGCCCGAAGTCGTGTTGATAAAGAGCGGCCCGCCGGGCGCTGCCTGCGCGCTCTCGACAAAGAGCGCAGCGGCCACTCCGCTCACGTCCGTGTAGCTGGCCTTGCCGGGCAGGTATTGCGGCACACGCCCCGAGGAGACGAGCGCCGCCGCCAGGTCTGCGCGCGAGACGGCCCGGCCGGGCCGGAAATTATTTCCGTAAGGCGTCATGACGAAGGTTCTGAGCGCCTGGTAAATATCTGAGCGCGCCGCAGGCCCGAGCCCGTCGATGTCGTGAAGCGGCGCGTACTCGACGCTCGTCACCTGCGCTACGCCCGTGAAGGATTGCACGCTCGCCAGTGGGCCCAGGAGGTTATTGACGCGCGCGCGCCACTGCCCCGCAGCAGGCGATTTGAAGACCGTGCGCTCGCGCCTGCCTGTCAGCCCCGGCGCGTTGGGCCGGTTGGGCACATCACGCCGCGCGCCCGCGCCGTCCGTCACACTCAAGCTCAGATCGTTCGCGCTCGTCATCGGCCCCCAGGCGACTTCGATTGAAGCGAGCAGCGCATTCTCAGGAACCTGTAGCGCCCACTCTGTCATCCCCGCAGGCGCGACCGCGCCGGTGAACTCCTGCGCCGGGTCTGTCGTGAACCGGGCCTGGCCGCGATCAAGCGTTGCGCGCCAGACGCCCATGCGGCGTGCGGGGAAGGCCGCCTCCAACACTGCTGCATGAGCATTCAAGACGCCCGCGCCGACTTCGTGCTGGTAGTAGCCCGGCAACGTGGTCGCAGAGCGTTGCAGGATGTCGCGCACCTCTGCGGGCGTCAAATTGGGATTGGCCTCAAGCATGAGGGCTATGGCCCCGGCCACCTGCGGCGCGGAAAAGCTCGTTCCCCGTCCAGTGGTGTAGTAAGGAAGCTCGGCCGGATTGAGCTGTTTCGTATCGGCCTGAACAAGACCGTTCAAGCCTTCGACCGAGACGGTCGAGCGCAGGCTCACCACGTCCACGCCGGGCGCGACAATGGTCGGGCGAAACAGCTCGCTTCCGAAATCGCCGCGCGAAGAGAAATCCGCCAGCCGCCCCTGCCCATCAATCGCGCCGACCGAGACGACCCACGGCGCGACGGCGTAAGGATTCAGCGAATGAAGCCCGTCGCCCGTGTTGCCCGCCGAGAAGACTACGTTGATGCCCCGCTCGGTCAACATCTTCGTGGCGACGTTGATGGGGTCGTTGTAATCGAAGACAGTCTCAGCCGAGAAGCTGCAATTGACCACGCGAGCGTTGTAGCGCGCGCCCGCCGAAAGCAGATAATCGAAGCCCGAGAGCACGAAAGAGAGCGTCAGGTCGCCCGCGCTCAAACCCAGGAGGCGCGCGCCGGGAGCCACGCCCGCGTACTTTCCACCAGACTGTAGTCCGCTGCCGGCAATCAGCCCCGCGACAAACGTGCCATGCCCGTAGACCTGATCCGTGTTCGGCAAGCCTTCGACGTAGACCGGCGGCATGAAGCCCACACTGAGGCTCTGCGTGTCAGCGATCTTCACGTTCTGCACGACGCGCCCCGAAAGATCGCTGTGCGTGCCGTCGAGCCCCGTGTCCAAGACTGCGACCGTCGTGCCCCGCCCCGATAGAGGCAGGCCCAGATTCCGCCTCGTCAGATCGGCGTCGCGCCGCACGCGGTCAACGCCCGTCGCCGTCGTGCGCGTGTCGGCCGTCGATTTCAAAGTGCGATTGCTGTAGATCGAACGCACGTTCGAGAGATGAGAGATTTCGATAATGTCCGTGCGCTTGGCCGTGATCGCAATCATCGGCAGCGAGTTGTAGCGCGTCCCGCCGAGCACGCCTATGCGCTGAAGCTCCGCCAGGTCTGCTTCGGTCGGCATCTGGTGATAGACCACCACGGCATTGATGTTGCTGTCGTCGGTCGGGTCGCTCAAGATCAGCGCCAGTTCCGGGTCAACGCTCTGCAAGCCGCGCGCTGCATCGTTGCGCGTGCTAGTTGTCATCCCGACAGGCACAGGCACAGTCACACTGTCGGCCCCGGTCACGGTGAGCCCCGTGACCTTCAGCATCGAGATCATGTCAGCGCCAGTGACCGTCAGCCCGTTGGCCGAAAGGGAAAAAATATTGCCGTCCGCGCCCGTCACCGTCAAACCGTCCGCACCAGTCACCGTCAAGCCGTCCGCACCAGTGACCGTCAGACCATCCGCGCCCGTCACGGTCAAACCATCCGAGCCAATCCTGGTCGTGCCGTCCGCACCAGTCACGGTCAAGCCGTCCGCGCCCGTCACCGTCAGACCATTGCCGCGCATAATCATCACGGAATCGGCACGATAGCTTTTGCCGTCCGCGCCCGTCACCGTCAAGCCGTCCGCGCCCGTCACCGTCAGACCATCTGCGCCCGTGACGGTCAAACCATCCGGGTTCGTCGCCAGAACCCTATTCGTTCCCAGATAAGTCTGGCCATCCGCACCAGTGACCGTCAGACCGTCCGCGCCCGTCACGGTCAGGCCATCTGCGTTAAGCGGCGTGATGCCGTTGGCCTTGAAAGCGAGCAGATTATCCGCGCCCGTGACGGTCAGGCCGGAAGTCCGCACATAGCTCACGCCGTCTGCTCCGGTCACTGTGAGCCCATCAGCGCCCGTCACCGTCAGTCCGGCCATAGCTTGACCGGCTCCTATCAGGCAGATAAGCAGAACAGCGATCAGTTGGTGCGGCGTTCTATAAGAATGAGAGATAATCATATGGACTAGTAAAGTGACGTTCGTGACGATCTTACCCGTGTGCTCGTCGAAATCTGCTTTTAAGTTCGAGGGAGGTGTGGCCGCACAAGGCAAGAGGCCCCGAAATGGACACGGTATAATATCAGTCCGGGCCGCATCCATTTGTTACATCTATGTTCTAATTCAGTTACAGCACTCAGCCACCCCTCAAACCCGATCAAAGCCATGCGAGGTTGGATTTTTGGCCCTGTCTCTTGCCCCCGCTCTTTAGCGGACGAGTTCCTGATAGACCTTCTTCGTGTCAGCCGCCGGATCAACGCCCAGTTCCTTACGCAAGAGGCGGCTTAAGCTTTCGTACTGTTCCTTGACCGCCACGCGATTACCCATGGCCGCGTGCGCGCGCATAATCATGCAGTGTATATCTTCGCGGAACGGGTCTTCGTGCAGGATTTGCTGTGCGAGGTTGAGCGACCGCTGCCATTCCTGCATCTTCTGGGCCACCGCCGCCAGCGATTCAAGCATTCTCAAGTGCTGCTCGCGATAATAAGATCGCTGCTCATCGACCCAATCGTCGTAGCTGCCCTGCATAAAAGCGCCGCGATAGAGCGCCACCGCGCGCTCATAACACTCTATGCAGTGCTCGAAATCGCGCGCCCGTCGTGCCGCCTCGCCCTCCGTCACCAGGCGATCAAACTCCTCTGTGTCTATCCGGTAAGAGAACTCCGGGTTGAGGAGGTAATCGCCGTCGCGGTAGAGCAGGAAATTCTGTTTGAGCGACTGATTGCTGTTGAGCGCCTTGCGTATGTGCGAGACGGTGGGGTGAAAGTTCTTCTCGACGACATCGAAATCGGCCTCTCCCCAGAAGGTGTCAATGATGATGTCTTTGGACGCGCGCCGGTGTTTGCGCGTGGCGATAAAGCAGAGGATGTCGCGCGCGCGCTTGGTCGTCCAGGCATCGGCGGCGAGCGGCCTCTTCGGGTCACGCAAAATCTCCACAGGGCCCAGGACATTGATCGTCAGGTCTGTGACGGGGCCCGCCGAGACGGCCACATGCAGGGCTTGGGCCGCTTGAACGCTCGGCTGGGGAGCGGCTGTCGGCGTCTGCTCGCGCAGCTCCGCCGGAAACAGCTCGGCGGCGTCTGCGTGGGCCAGCAGGCTCGGATTGCGCGCCAGCTCTCGCTGCAACCAGTATTCGTAATCATAGCGCGATGCCAGATCGAGCGTGCGCCTGACGTGCTCAATCATCTCTGCTTCGCGGCCCGCCGCCAGCTCGCAGTAGGCCAGGGCCAGGCAAGCCTGCACCTCGAACCAGTAAAGCCCGTGCGCGTGAAAGTAGGAGCGCGCGGGCTCAAGGTCTGCGCGCGCAGCTTCACAGTCGCCCTGAGCAAAGCTCGCGCGCCCGCGAGCCAGCGCCGCCGTGTGGTAGCGCATCTCGTCTCCGGCCTCTTTGCGGGCGCTGACCAGCCTATCCAGTTGCGCGCGCGCCGCAGCAGTATTGCCCGTCTGTAAGAGCAGTATGGCCTGCTCTTCGGGCAGCTCCATGCGCGTCACGTCAACGCCCGCCTCATCGTAGGCGCGGGCCGCGCGCTCGTAGAATTCCGTCGCGCGCGCGTGCTCGCCGCGCTCACGATACAGATTGCCGTAGGTCTCGAAGGTCTCGGCGCGCAATGCTATCAGGTTAAAGAGCTGGCAGATTTCGAGCGCGCGTTCGAGATGCTGTTCGCATTCGTCCAACTCGCCCCGGTAAAAGTTGAAGCGGGCGATATTCAAATGGCCCGTGGCCTCCTGCGGCATCGGCGGCAAGTCCGGCGTCTGGCGCAGCATCCGGCGCGACCAGCGCAGGGCTTCGCCGAAATCACCGCGAAAGGCTGCGGGCAGGCCGAGGTTATGCGCGATCAGTCGCATGTAATGCTCGTTGCCCTGCTCTTCGGCGAATTGCAGGGCAGCGCGAAACTCGCGCTCGGCCGCCGCCATGTCGCCGGTCGCCATCAGGCACAGGCCGCGCGTATTGCCGCACTTGATGCGCACGACCGAACGCTCGCCCGTCAGCTCCATAGCGCGGTCAAGGTAAGTGACGGCCGTGCCGCACTCGCCGCGACGGCGCGCGATGGTCGCCAACGAGTGCAAAGCTTCGGCCTCGCCCTCTCGGTCGCCCTGCTCGCGCAGGAGCGTGACGGCGCGGCTGAAGAGCATCTGCGCCGAGTCGTAATGGCCGCGCAGTCGCGCCACCTCCGCGCGGTAGGCCAGCGCGCGCGGGTGTTTCTCCATCACCGCCTCGGGCAGCGCCGAAGCCGTCGAGACGAGCGAAGAGAGCGCGCCGGAGGCTATCCATGCGCTCCCGTTTTCGCTGATGACGGTCGCGGCGCGCTCGAAATCCTCGGCCGCGAGCAGGTGCGAGACGGCCTGCTCCCAGGCTTTGCGGTCGAGAAAATAATCCGCGATGCGAGCGTGTTCTGCGCCCACCCCGGCCTGCCCTATCTCGGAGCGGAGGCGTCGGCGCAGGAAGCCTTGAAAGAGCGGGTGCAGGCGATACTCTTCGCCGCGCTCGTCCGAGGCGACCGTGATGAAGACGTTGCGGCGGACAAGCGCCGGAAGCACGGCCGAACAGCTCTCGCCCGGATAGAGACGCCCGCACGTCTCCACGTCCAGGCGTTCGAGCAGCGAGATGCGCAGCAAGAGTCGCTGCACCTCCGGAGGCTCGTCCGCGAAGACTTCTTCGGCGAAATAGTCGAAGATGTCGCGCTCGGATTGGCGAAGGATTTCCACCAGGTCGGGCGCTCCGCCGTCGCGCGCCATCGCCTGACGCTGCGCGACCTGGCGCACGAGCTGCAAGGCCGTGATCCAGCCGTGCGTGCGTTCGCGGTACTCGCTCAACTGCTCGGGCGTCAATTCGAGGTCGAAGACCTTGCGAAACAACTCCTGCGTCTCTTCGTCCGTAAAGAGCAGCTCGCTGCGGTCTATGATCGCCAGAGACGCCTGGCTGCGCAGTCGTGCTAAGGAGAGCGGCGGCACATCGCGCGAAATGATGATGACGTGCATCACGTCCGGCAGGTAAGCGAGCAGCCGGTCAACTACGCCGTGCACGGCCGTCTCTGCGCCGAGGTGATGATAATCGTCTAGGACGAGTATGAGCTGCTGGTCTACGTGTTCGAGCACTTCGTTGAGCAACACGTCAACGGCCCGCTCGGGCTGTTGGGCCAACTCTGCGGCAGACTCTTGCAGGTAGGAGAGCATCACTTCGCCAAACCCAGCGACGGCCTGCTTGATGCCGTGCGTCACGTAGCCTAGAAAGACCAGCGGGTCTGCGTCCGAATGCTCCAATTGATACCAGACGAACTTGTGCGCGTGCGAGCGGACGAAATCTGCGACGAGCGTGGTCTTGCCGGAGCCCGCGTTGGCCGCGACGAGCGTGACGGGATGAGCCAGGTTTGCGAGCAGCCGTTCGGTCAGTCGCGGGCGAGGCAGCAGGGCCGGGGCGGGCCTGGGCGGAAGCAGCTTGGTGCGCAGGAAAAATGCCGGCAGCGCCCCCGTGCGCTTGCCGCTGGCGAGGGGTGGCGGTGCTGCGCCTGGGCTCGCGTTTTCCTGTGGGGGTGTCTGTGACATCAGGGCTGGCCTCACAACTCTCGCTAGATTCAAACCGAGAGACAGGCAGTCGGTAACAACATGCTCTGGCTGGGGGTTTAGCATACTGGTTCTCAGCGCGCAAGTCGGCCGGGTGTCAATGCGAGGCTGTTCTGGCGTTTGAAAGGTTCAGTTATTCAACGACTCGGTTAGGTCAGTGGCGGCCTGCTGCAAGCGGGCGAGTCTCAAGCGGCACAAGCACCCGCCCGCTTGCAGCGGGCCGCCACTGACCCGTTCCTTCTCTCTCGATCAATCTCCTTAAATCAAGTATCCGTGTATCTGTAGCACTGTGGGTATCCTGACTGTTCTGCGCCGACGGCCGCCGGTCGCACCGTTTGTGGCCGCCATTTTACCGGGCGCGGCCAGAAGGCTTGCGGCCCTATCGAGAGCGGCGGCCCGCCCGCGCGTCTGCGCCAGAGCGGCGAGCGCCTGCCCCTCTTTCAAGCCGTAGCTCTTAAAGAGCTTCTTCGCCTCCTCTTCCGTAAAGGCTATGTCCGACTCTTCCATGACGCAGAGCGTCTGCTTGGAACGCATGCGCCAAAGCGGGGCGGGAGGCAGGCTGCGACCCGTAATGAGCATGTGCGCTTCCGAAGGAAGCAGCGGCAAGAGCCGCCTGAAGAACGGCACAACCCATTCGGCGTCGTAGACTAGATGAAGGTCGTCGACGACGATCAAGAGAGGATCGCTGCCCGATTCGATCAGCTCATAGACGAAAGATTCCGCGAGCAGCGGAACATCCTCCGGAGCACTGGTCTCTTCAAGCAGGCGCACGAGCATCTCGTAGCCGAAGCGCGGGCGCTCTCGCCTGACGCTCTCGATCAGATATTGAAAGAAGACGCGCAGGTCGGCGTCCGAGGCGTCCACCTTGTACCAGGCCACGCGACGGCCCGAGCGGCGGGCGAAATCCGCAGCCAGCAGGGTCTTACCCGTCCCGGCCCGACCGTTAATGATCGTAGAAGTGCAGGAAGCCAGGCTTCCATGAAGCGTGTTCAGCAGGCGGACACGCGAAAGGCGAGGCACGTCAGCAGGGGGCGCGATTTTATCGAGGATGAGTTGCATGATTTTCATTCCTGTCTCTAGACCGCTTTCAAGACCGGATGGTTGAGGGCTCGCCTCGGAGGGGTCAGCGCACCGAGGCTTCCTCGGCCGGTCGCTTGAAACTTTCCTTTACCGATAAAGGGCCGCGCCCGAGTCCGAAGAGCGCGCCGCCGCAAAACCAGCATAACTGTAAGAAATGTCACTTGAGGAATTCTTGAGGTGTTCAACGGCGGGCGGCGAGAGCAAGCACTTTTTGAAGAAAACAAAGGGGTTATAGAGGGCGTGCGGCACGAAGCGAGAGAAAGAAAGCCCCGTAGGAACCCGGATGTTTACAGCCGGCGGCTAAATGATTAGGCTCCTACAGGGCTCAGAACTTCTGCTCGTTGCTGATTAGTTCCTGGCAGTGCTGCTGACCCCGGCCTTGTGTTGATCCAGGTAATCGAGCAGGACGTTGGCCATCGTCTTGACGCCGATGACTAGACTCTCTTCGTCCACGTCGAAGTCGGGCGTGTGAATCTGTGCCGTGATGCCTTTGGCGCGGTTGCCGACGCCGAGGAAGTAGAAGAAGCCGGGGATCACCTTCTGGTAATAGGAGAAATCTTCGGCCCCCATCTGCGGCTTGCGCGTGACGAGGTTGCTCGGCCCCACCATGCGGCGCAAGGTTGGCAGCATCTCTTCGACCAGCTTGGGCTCGTTGTAGGTCACGGCCGCCCCCTCCTCATACTGCATCTCGTAGGTCGCGCCGTAAGCCGCCGTCACGCCTGCCAGAGTCTCTCTCATCAAAGCCTGAGCGCGTTTGCGCACATCTTCGTTGAGCGTGCGGACTGTGCCTTCCATCCGTACCTCGTCGGCGATGATGTTGTAGCGATTGCCGCCCTGGATGCTTCCGATGGAGATGACTAAGGGCTCCGTGGTGTCTATGCGGCGGCTGCGGATGGTTTGCAGGGCAGTGACGCATTCGGCTGCGACGACCACGGCATCTACGCCGTCGTGCGGATAAGCGCCGTGTACCTTCTTGCCGCGCACGGTGATGACGAAACGGTCTGCTGAGGCCATCGCCGGGCCGGAGTTGTAGGCTATCTGCCCGACCTCTATGACGGGCAGGACGTGCAGGCCGAAGATGGCCTGCGGTCGCGGGTTCTCAAGCGCGCCCTCTTTAATCATCAGGGCCGCGCCGCCCTCTTCGCCCGGAGGCGCGCCTTCCTCCGCCGGTTGAAAGATGAACTTGATTGTGCCGCCCACCTCGCCGCGCATCTTGCTCAGGATTTCGGCCACGCCCAGCTCAATCGTCGTGTGTACGTCGTGGCCGCAGGCGTGCTTGACGCCCGGCGTCTGCGATTTGTAGGGCACGTCGTTTACTTCCTGAATCGGCAGCGCATCCATGTCCGCGCGCACGGCGACGACGGGGCCCGGCTTCGTTCCTTTAAGTAGAGCCGTGACGCCGTAACGACCCACCCCCGTTTTGACATCTTCGAGCCCGAGCGCGCGAAGTCTTTCGGCGACGATGCGCGAAGTCCGCTCTTCTCGATTGGAAAGCTCAGGGTGCATGTGAAAGTCGCGCCGCTGCGCGATGAGTTGCGAGCGCAAGCCTTCGGCAGCCCGCGCGATCTGCTCTTCACGCGCGGAGTTGTTGATGGCAGCCGCGCGGCTTCCAAGAGGTTGGCCCATGCCTCCGGCGGAAACAAAGAGCGCCATCAAGGAAAACAGTGCGATCAAACAGCCGAGCCTTCGTCTCATCATTAATCTCCTAGCTCTCCTTTAAGCTTTAATCGTCCTTGCGCGCCTCGTCGTAAAAGATGATGTTGATGACGAGCATCACGCCTCCGGCCGCGGCCGCCAGGAAACAGATGATGGCCAGGCCGGGGTAGCCGAAAATCCTGAAAGAGGTCTCGACCCTCATCAGGAGCGCCGCGCCGACGATCAAAGACGCGAGCACCAGCCCCAGGGTGATGCGGTTGGCAACCTTTTGCAGCCCCTCCATCAGCTTCACCTCGTCAATGGCATCGACCTTGATCGAGAGCGAGTTGTTGGCCACAGTGTCGAGCAGCTTGTTGAGTCGGCCGGGCAGCTTTTCAAACAGGCCCTTGGTTTCCAGCAGAGCGTTGAAGAGATTGCCGGGCGAGAGGCTTTGCAGAAGGCGCTGCTGCATGATCTCTGTGGCGTGCTGGCGAATCGAAGCGTTCGGGTCAAAGGCCGGGTCGAGCGTGTGTACGACCTGATCGAGGTTCAAGAGGGCCTTGGCGATGAGGGTGAAATCGGGCGGCAGGCGAAATCCGCAGTCGCCCGCGATGCGCTGAATCTCAAGCACTATGCGCCCCGAATCTATGTTCTGCATGTCTGCGTCGCGGTGCTGCGTGACGAGGTCTGAGACCTGGCGCGAGAATCTCTGCTCGTCGAAATCGGACTTGGGCTCGCCCATCTTGATCGTCTGCTCTGCGACATCATCGCCGCGACCCTCGCTGATGGCCAGCAGCAGTTGCAGGATGTTCTCCTGCACGCGCGGCGCAATGCGGCCCACCATCCCCAGGTCGATCAGCGCAACCCGCTTGTCTTCCGTCAGAAAGACGTTGCCCGGATGCGGGTCTGCATGAAAGAACCCGTCCACGAGTATCTGCTTGAGGTAGGCGTGAAAGAGCTGTTCGGCGAGCAGGTAGCCTTCCACGTCTATCCAGGCGAGCGCCGAGAGCGAGGTGATCTTCTTGCCGCGCACGAAGTCCATCACGAGCACGCGCGAAGTGGTGTGGCCCTCGACGGGCAGCGGCACGACTATCAGGTCGAAGTCCTTCAGGTTCTCGGCAAAGATGGAGAGGTTGCGCGCCTCCTGCCGGTAATCCAACTCGCGCAGCAAACTCTTGCGAAGCTCAGTCAGTATCCCCTGGAACTCGTAGCGCCTCCCCATCTCCGTGTGCTTGTCCATGAAAGCCGCGATGTCGGAGAGCACGTCCAGGTCTTTGATGATCTGCTCGCGGATACCCGGGCGCTGGACTTTGACGACGACGGGGCGGCCGTCGCGCATCACGGCCGTATGCACCTGGCCCAGAGAGGCTGCGGCCATCGGCTCCTGCTCGAACTCCGAAAAGGCTTTCGAGATACGCACGCCCAGCTCTTCCGAGACGATCTGCTCGACCTCTTCGTAAGAGAAGGGCCCAACGTCGTCCTGTAGGCGGGCGAGCGCGTCCAGGTAAGGCTGAGGCAAGAGGTCTGCGCGGGTCGAGAGCAGTTGAGCCAGCTTAATAAAGGTTGGGCCCATCTTCTCAAGGTCTGTCGCGAGGTCTTCAGCCTTAGCCGTCCCGGCCTCGGCGATGGGCCCATCGTCGTCCTTGAGCGTCTCGTCCAATCCGACCTGCTTGACCAGATCGGAGCGCCCGTACTTCATAAACAGCCAGGCGATGTCCCTGTAACGCTTAAGGTGTTCGGTTTTCAGCGAGATTCCCATCCATGCCCCTCTATCACTTCTTCGACCTGAGTACAAAGTACGTTAAAGTACGCAGAAGATTAACACAGAGCGCACGGAGCGGTCATCGCAGATCAACGCAGACATATGTAAGCTCTAGTGGTGAGGGGGCTAAAATTTTTTTTGAGATGACTTTCGTAATAGACGAGATGAGCGGGGCGGATTGGGAGCAGGTGCGGCGCATCTACGTTGAGGGGATTGCCACGGGCCATGCTACCTTTGAGACTGTGGCTCCGGAGTGGGAACAGTGGGACGCAGGGCATCTGCCGCACAGCAGGCTGGTCGCGCGCGCGGCCCCGATGGTCAAGGGCTGGGCCGCGCTGAGTCCCGTGTCGAGCCGGAGCGTTTACGGCGGCGTGGCCGAAGTGAGCGTCTATGTCGGGACGAGTTACAGGGGGGAGGGCCTGGGCCGCGCTCTGCTGGAAGCTTTGATTGAGTCGTCGGAGCGCAACGGCATCTGGACTCTTCAGGCAGGCATCTTTCCGGAGAACGGAGGAAGCGTCGCGCTGCACGTGCGTTGCGGTTTTCGCGAAGTCGGAAGGCGCGAGCGTATAGGCAAGATGCCGGGCGCTGGGTGGCGGGACACGCTCCTGTTGGAGCGCCGCAGCAAACTGGTAGGGATGGACTGAAAAAGGATGAGCAAGCAGCGATATGACATGGAGGCGCTCTTTAAGGCCCTGGCGGATCGAACGAGGCTGCGCCTGCTGAACCTGATGCGGGGCGACGAGATTTGCGTCTGTTTCTTCGTGGAGGTCTTAAAGACCAACCAGCCGAAAATCTCTCGCCACCTGGCCTACCTGCGCCGCGCAGGTGTCGTGGCCGCGCGCCGCGAAGGCAAGTGGATGCATTACCGGATAGCCGAGCCCGAAGACGCTCATGCTGCTCGTGTCATGCGTGAAGTGATGGAGTGGTTGGCCCAGGACGAGGAGATGCAGCGTGACCGCGAGCGCTTGATAAGAGCCTGCTGCGCTCCTCGGCCTCCGGTTCAACTGCGCGGCGCTCCGCGCCCGGCAAGCCTGATGGCTTAAAGCACCCCGAGCGGCCCGCGAGCAAAAAAAATCTCCTGCCGGTAGGTTTTACCGGCAGGAGATTTTCGACTTCAGTGCCTCGCTCTCTTATCGTTCGACGGCGTCGATGAAGGGCTTGAGCAGGCGCGAGCGTGAAGGATGGCGCAGCTTTCTGAGCGCCTTGGCTTCGATCTGGCGGATGCGCTCGCGCGTGACCGTGAAATCCTTCCCTACTTCTTCGAGCGTGTGCTCTTCGCCGATGGGCCCAAGACCGTAGCGCATCTTGATGACCTTCTCTTCGCGCGGGCTCAAGGTAGCCAGCACTTCGTCCGTGATCTCGCGCAGGTTAGAGGCGACGACCGAATCGGCCGGATTGGCCCTCGACTTGTCTTCGATGAAGTCGCCGAGATGCGCGTCCTCCTCTTCGCCGATGGGCGTCTCCAAAGAGATGGGCTGCTGAGCGAGCTTAAAGACACTGCGGACTTTCGCCACAGGCATCTCGACTCTTTCGGCAATCTCCTCGCTCGTAGGCTCACGACCAAGCTCCTGCACTAAGGCTCGACTGGTGCGAATCAGCTTGTTGATCGTCTCGATCATATGCACAGGGATGCGAATCGTGCGGGCCTGATCGGCTATCGCACGCGTGATCGCTTGCCTGATCCACCACGTCGCATAGGTCGAGAACTTGTAGCCCCGCCTCCACTCGAACTTGTCCACGCCGCGCATCAAGCCGATGTTGCCTTCCTGGATGAGGTCGAGGAATTGCAATCCGCGATTGGTGTATTTCTTGGCGATGGAGACCACAAGGCGCAGATTGGCTTCCGTCATCTCGCGCTTGGCTTCGACCGTCTGCGCGACGCTGCGGGCAATGGCCTGGTGCGAGCGTTTGATCTCGACGACGGAGACGTTGGCTTCCTGCTCGATCTCCTTGATACGCCGCTTGGCGGCAGTGATGTGGCGCTTCAGCTCTTTCTGATCTTCGGGCTTGATGCGCTTCTTGCCGAGCTTTTCCGTCCACTTGTCTATGTCGCGCTCGTGCGTGCGGACTTCTTTGTGAACGGCGGCGATGGCGTCAATCAAGCGTTGGCGGGCGCTCTCCTTGAGCTTGAGCTGGCGAATCTCGCGGGCAATGTCGAGGCGCGCGCGCGCGACCTTGCGCCGCAGCCGCAGCGTCTTCTTGTTACGCTTGCCGCGCGAGACCTGCTGCTCGGCACGCAGCTTCTCAAGCTCCTTGAGGGCCGTGACGTAATGCTTACCGACGTTGTTGATGCCTTCCAGCGTGAGGCGCAGGAATTCGTCCGAGCGCTCTTCCAGCTCGTTGATGTCCGCCTGGTCTGAGAAGTTGACCACGTCGCGCACGTTGAGGGTGCCCTTTTCCAGCTCCTCGCCGATCTTGATCAGCTCGTGGATGGCTATGGGCGAGCGCGAGAGGGTTTTGTGCGTCTTAATCTCGCCGCCCTCTATGCGCTTGGCGATGGCCACTTCCTGCTCTCTGGTCAGGAGCGGGACAGTGCCCATCTGGCGCAGATACAGGCGGACGGGATCGCTCGACTTATCGTCCACGCCGGCCGACAAATCCAGCTCGTCTTCTCCGTCCAGAGACTCGTCTGCGTCCTCAGAGACCGAGGATGAAGCGACCTCTTCGATAAGCAGTTCGTCCGAATCTACTTCCGTGAGGCTCGCCCCGCCGAGTTTCTGTAAGACCTCTTCAATTCTATCTGTCGAGATAGCTTCTTCCTGCTGTTCCTGATCCATTCCCTTGAAAGGCAGGTACTGATCGCCCTCTGTTAAATCTATGCGCAGCCCGCCATTACCCCCGTTCTTTTCAACCATGCCAAGCTTCTGTCCTCTCGCGCCGCCTCTTATGTTAACTTACGTCTGGGGAGATAAGTTCGACGCTTTGCCCTCTCCTCAAGCAATGACGCTATCTTTGATGCCGATTTCCTGCTGTCTGTCTAAAAGGTAGAGCTTAAATTCTCCACGCAGCCGCTCAAGGGTGGCAAAAGCCTGCGCCCTCTCCATCTCGGCCGCCGCCAGCTTGCGCTCTAGCTCCTGATAGCGAGGGTTTGCCGCCAGCGCCAGCTTGATGGCCGCGCTCCTGGCCGTCTCGTTTGAATAGAGCGGTTTCTGGTTCTCATCCTTGGCGTTTAAAATCTCCAGCGTGGCGGCGCTCTGCTTCAAGTCAATCTGCTGGCGCAAATCGGCCATTTCACGATTTTTTGCGGCAATTGTCAAAGAGACAGCTTCAATACGCTCTAAAAACTCCAATGTTTCATCCCTCCTCGGTAAACTTCCCTTAATACCCCTTAAATGTTTCGATTTAATGTCGTTTGCCCCGGCAAGTTCCATAAAGAACTGAAACTGCTCAGCTTATTTGATGCGAGCGAGCCCCGAGAGGTTCGTCCGAGGGGTGAAAAGGCGGGGCCGCAGGGCGGCTGAAGGCAGGTTTTCCGGCCTGCCGGCGGGAATTGCCGGGGCGCAGGTGTAGTACGCTACCGTACGGAACTGCCCCCGCGCGTTCTAGTAAATTCCCCCTCCATTGGCAGCCGAAAAGTAGTCCCCACGTAAAGGAGACTTGATGGAACGACTCAACTTTGCAGCGTTCTTATCCTCTAAAGGTCGTCTCCTCCTCTTCATAATTTGCGCTCTACTCAGCTCCCCGGCCTGTTCGCGCCAGTCCCGCGACCAGAAGTCTCTTGAGCCGCAGCGTGCGCAGCAAGCGTCGGGCGCGCAGCAGCAGGGCATTCAAATGGCCGAGGCCGAAGACGGCCAGTGGTTGATGCCCGCCAAGAATTACGCCAGCACGCGCTACAGCGGCCTGGAGCAGATCAACACAGGGAACGTCGCGGGCCTCAAGCTCGCCTGGTCATTCTCCACGGGCGTCAATCGCGGGCAGGAGGCCGCGCCGATTGTCGCCGGCTCGACCATGTACGTCGTCACCCCTTATCCGAACATCCTCTACGCCCTAGACCTGACGAAGCCGGGCGCGCCCGTCAAGTGGAAGTACGAGCCCAAGCCAGTGGCCTCCGCACAGGGCGTGGCCTGCTGCGACCTGGTCAATCGCGGGGCTGTCTTCTCCGGCGGCAAGCTCTTTTACAACACTTTGGACGCGCAGACGGTCGCGGTCGATGCCGAAACGGGCAAGGAGGTGTGGCGGACTAAGCAGGGCGACATCAACAAGGGCGAGACGATGACTATGGCCCCGCTGGTGGTGAAGGACAAGGTGCTGGTCGGAAATTCCGGGGGCGAGTTCGGCGTGCGCGGCTGGATCACTGCCCTGGACGCCGCGACGGGCAAAACTATCTGGCGCGCTTACAGTACCGGGCCCGACGCAGATGTCCTGATCGGCCCGAATTTCAAGCCCTTCTACCCGCAGGACAGGGGCACAGACCTGGGCGTGCAGTCCTGGCCGCCCGACGCCTGGAAGACCGGCGGAGGGACAGTCTGGGGCTGGATTTCCTACGACCCGGAGCTGAACCTGATCTATCACGGCACGGGAAATCCCGGCCCCTGGAATCCTGAACAGCGTCCGGGCGACAACAAGTGGACATCGGGCATCTTCGCGCGCAACGCCGACACGGGCGAGGCCGTCTGGTTCTACCAATGGGCCCCGCACGACCTGTTCGACTACGACGGCATCAACGAGCAGATTCTCCTAGACCTGCCCATCGGCGGGCAGATGCGCAAAGTCTTGGTGCGGCCCGAGCGGACGGGCTACGTCTACGTCATGGACAGGGTGACGGGGCAGGTGCTCTCGGCCAATCCGTTCGTCCACATCACTTCATCAAAGGGCGTTGACCTGCAAACGGGCCAACTGATCTACAACGAAGAGAAGAAGGCCCCGATGGGCCGGGTCGTGCGCGACATCTGTCCGGCAGCGCCGGGCGGCAAAGACTGGAATCCGTCGGCCTTCTCGCCGCGCACGGGCCTGCTTTACATCCCGCACAACAATCTCTGCATGGATCACGAAGGCGTGGAGGCAAACTACATCGCCGGGACTCCCTACGTCGGCTCGAACGTGAAGATGTACGCGGGGCCGGGCGGGCATCGTGGAGAGTTCACGGGTTGGGACGCCGCGACGGGGCGCGAGGTCTGGAAGATCACCGAGAATTTTCCGGTCTGGAGCGGCGCTCTGGTGACGGCCGGTGACGTGGTCTTTTACGGCACGATGGAAGGGTGGTTCAAGGCCGTCAACGCGCGCACGGGCGAGTTGCTCTGGCAGTTCAAGACGGGCTCGGGGATTATCGGCCAGCCTGTCACTTATCGCGGCCCAGACGGGAAGCAGTACGTGGCGATTCTATCGGGCGTAGGGGGCTGGGCCGGAGCCATCGTGGCCGGCGGTCTTGACCCGCGCGACGGCTCTGCCGCGCTCGGCTTCGTCAACGCCATGACAGACCTACCGGAAGCGACGACAAAGGGAGGCACGCTCTATGTCTTTTCGCTTCCCTAAAGCTGATGCGCAACTTTATGCGAAGCGCGCGGGCAGGCCGAGTGCCTTATTGATCGTGCTGTTGATCGTTCCGGCGCTCATGTCCTGCGCGCGCAAAGTGGAGACAGGTCAGGGGGCGCAAGTCCCCGCACAGCCGCCTTCAACAAAGAGCGAGCGCACGGCCTTGCGCGTGTGCGCTGACCCGAACAACCTTCCTTTTTCCAACGACCGCCTGGAAGGCTTCGAGAACAGGCTCGCCTCTCTGGTCGCGCGCGAGCTTAAGACCGAGGTTCAATATACCTGGTGGGCCCAGCGGCGCGGCTTCTTCCGCAACACGCTGCGCGCAGGGGCGTGCGACCTGGTGATGGGCGTGCCGAGCAGCTTCGAGCTGGCGCTTACGACTTCGCCTTACTATCGCTCGACTTACGTTTTCGTCTACCGCAAGGACAGGCATCTGAACGTCCGCTCGTTCGACGACGCCGTGCTGCACAAGATAAAGATCGGCGTGCAGATGATCGGAGATGATTTCGCCAACACTCCTCCGGCGCACGCCCTGAGCACGCGCGGAATCATCGGCAACGTCCGGGGCTATACGCTGTACGGCGATTACGCGGAGCCGAATCCTCCGGCGCGCATCATCGAGGCCGTGGCGCGAGGCGAAGTTGATGTGGCCGTCGCTTGGGGGCCGCTCGCGGGTTACTTCGCGCGGCGGCAGAAAGTCCCGCTTGAGGTCGTGCCCGTCTCGCCCGAGATTGATCTCCCGTTTCTCCCCTTCGTTTATGACATCTCTATGGGCGTCAGACGAGGCGACGACGCATTCAGAGAAGAGCTGGAAACGGTTCTCGCGCGCCGCCGCCGAGAGATAGAAGCCATCCTGGACGAGTACGGCGTGCCGCGAGTCGGACGAGCGCAGGCAAGAGAGGCTTCTTATCAGAAATAAGAACCGCTTGGGCCTGAAGGGCGGACGAGTCCGCAGGTGTAAACGTTATGAAGAGGTTGAAGATTCTCTGCGCGTGCCTGCTTGCTGCTGCGGCCCTCCTGCTCCTCGCTTCCTGTAAGCGAGAGGAGAGAGGCTTTCGCGTAGACCCTCCGTCGGCCGGTCGAATCAATACGAAAAGAGTGAGCGACCTGCAACCGGGCTCTCCCGCCTCGCACGCTCCCGTTAAGAACGAGTACGAGCAGAACGGCCCGGCCATCAGCGACGGCAAGCGGCTCTACGAATGGTTCAACTGCGTCGGTTGCCACGCGCACGGCGGCGGCGGCATGGGCCCACCGCTGATGGATGACGAGTGGATTTACGGCGGCGAGCCAGATCAGGTCTTTGCGACCATCGTCGAGGGACGCCCTAACGGGATGCCTTCGTTCCGCGACAAGATTCCGGATTACCAGGTCTGGCAGTTGGTGGCCTTCGTGCGCAGCCTGAGCGGGCAGGTGCCGAAGGATGCGGCCAACGGGCGCGACGACAACATGAGCGTCAAGAAGCCCGAGTCGCAAACCGAAACCAAACAGCCCAAAGCTTCGACCCTGCCCAAGTCGGCGGAAATGCCCAAATGATGGAAGGCCAAAAGAAAAAAGGTAAAAGCAGGAAGCGACTTCAAACTTCGGGGACGACGTTTCGTGCGCTCCTTGCGCCCTTTGCCTGCTGGCTCTTCGCTTCGCTCGGCGGCACGCAGTCAGTGCTTAACCCTGTGGGCCCACAGGCGGCGCGCATCAGTCGTCTCTGGTGGCTCCTCTTCTACGTCTGCACGGCCGTCTTCGTCATCGTTCTGGCCGCGATCTCCGTAGCAGTCTATCGCTCGCGCCCGAAGCGTGACGAGGCAGCCCTTGCCACAGAGCTGACTCCTGACCCGCAGGCCGAGCGACGCATGGGCCAGGTGGTCTGGGGCGCAGTTCTCCTGACGGGCGTCATCCTGTTCGTCTTTCTCATAGCCACCTTCAGGACTGGGAAGGGCTATTACACGCTTCAGGAGCAGCGCCCCGTGAGCATCAAAGTGACCGGGCATCAATGGTGGTGGGAAGTCGAGTACCAGGACGTTGTGCCGAGCAACACCTTCAAGACCGCCAACGAGATTCACATCCCCGTCGGCCGCCTCGTCCAGCTTCAGGTGACTTCCACGGATGTCATACATAGCTTCTGGGCCCCGAACCTCGACGGCAAGAAAGACCTCCTACCCGGACACGACAATAACATCTGGCTCAAGGCCGACCGCGAGGGAGAATTCTCGGGACAGTGCGCGGAGTTCTGCGGCCACCAGCACGCGCACATGCGCTTTCTGGTGATCGCCGAGCCGGAAGAAAAATTCAACGCCTGGCTCGAAGCGCAGCGCAAGCCGGCCGCTCCGCCCGCCGACGAGGTGCAGGCGCGCGGCCAGCAGGTCTTTCTCTCTTCGCCCTGCATCATGTGCCACACCGTACGCGGCACGGATGCCGCTGCCAGCGTCGCGCCCGAACTCACTCACCTGGCGAGCCGCAAGGGCATAGCCGCCGGGACGCTGCCCTTCACGCGCGGACACCTCGCGGGCTGGATTACCAATTCGCAGGAGATCAAGCCCGGTAATCGCATGCCGCCCGTCCCGCTTCCTCCCGAAGACTTGCAGGCGCTACTGAGCTATCTGGAGAGCCTCAAATGAGACTTGAAGAGCAGGCGGTTGATGCTGAAGCAATCGAAGCGACGAGCGACGCGCGACGCTCCTCGGAGATGTCCGAGGAGCATGAGCGCCGGGTGCTCGAAGAGACATGGAGCACGCGGCCGGGCTTCTGGGGATGGCTCACGAGCACCAACCACAAGTCCATCGGCAAGCGTTACATCATCACGGCCTTCATCTTCTTCGTGCTGGGCGGCGTGCTCGCCGTCATGATGCGCGTGCAGTTGTCGCGTCCCGAAAACAACTTTCTGGGCCCAGACCTCTACGACCAGATTTTCACCATGCACGGCTCGACGATGATGTTTCTCTTCGCCATCCCCGTGATGGAGGCGATGGCCATCTACCTCGTGCCGCTGATGGTCGGGACGCGCAACATCATCTTCCCGCGCCTGGCAGCCTTCAGCTATTGGATATACCTGGCGGGCGGCGTGATGCTCTACGTCTTTTTCCTGCTCAATACCGGGCCGGACACCGGCTGGTTCAGCTACGTCACGCTCTCCGGGCCGGAGTTCTCTCCGGGCAAGAGGGTGGATGTCTGGTCGCAGCTCATAAACTTTACGGAGATCGCGGCGCTCGCGGCAGCCATCGAAACCATCGTCACAGTCTTCAAGATGCGCGCGCCGGGGATGTCCTTGAATCGCATCCCGCTGTATTTGTGGACGATGGTCGTGGTCTCTTTCATGGTCATCTTTGCGATGCCGGCGGTGATGACGAGCAGCCTCTTCCTCACCCTAGACCGTTTGGTCGCCACGCACTTCTACAACCCTGCCGAGGGCGGAGACGTGTTGTTGTGGCAGCACTTGTTCTGGTTCTTCGGCCACCCGGAGGTCTACATCATCTTTCTGCCGGCGACGGGCTTTGTGTCGGCGATGCTGCCGGCCTTTACGCGGCGTCCGGTCTTCGGCTACACGGCATTGGTGCTCGCGATCATCGCCAACGGTTTTATCGGCTTCGGCCTCTGGGTGCATCACATGTTCGCGACAGGATTGCCGCAACTGGGCAACAGCTTCTTTACGGCCGCGACGATGCTCATAGCCATCCCTTCGGGCATTCAAATCTTCTGCTGGACGGCGACGATCTGGAGCGGGCGGCTCAGACTGAAGACGCCGATGCTCTTCATCCTCGGCTTCTTCTTCATCTTCATCCTCGGCGGGATGACGGGAGTGATGCAGGCGAGCGTGCCCGTCAACCTACAGGTGCATGATACCTATTTCGTCGTCGCGCACTTTCATTACGTGCTCATAGGCGGCGCGGTCTTCCCGCTCTTCGGGGCTTTCTATTACTGGTTCCCGAAATTCACCGGACGAATGCTCGGGGAGAAGATGGGCCAACTGAACTTCTGGCTCATGTTCGTCGGCTTCAACCTGACCTTTTTCCCGATGCACATACTCGGTCTGGAAGGTATGCCGCGACGCATCTACACCTATCTGCCGCAGACCGGCTGGGGAGACTTGAACCTGCTGGCGACGATGGGGGGCGTGGTGCTCACGCTCGGAGTCCTGGTCTTTATCATCAACGCATGGTGGAGCCTGCGCGCGGGAGAGGCGGCGGGCGACAACCCCTGGAACGCGGACTCGCTCGAATGGGCCACGTCGTCTCCGCCGCCGAGCTACAACTTCTTTCGCCTGCCCGTAGTGCAGGGGCGCGAAGCCCTGTGGGCCCGCCGGGGCGAAGCTCCCGTCGTCACGGGCCTGCGTAGCGATTGCCGCGAAGTGCTCATCACCTACACGATGACGGCCGAGCCGGATCATCGCCTGGCTCTGCCTGGGCCCAACATTGGCCCACTGCTGATGACCTTAGCGACGACGGCGACCTTCATCGGCTCGATCTTTACGCCGTGGGCCCTGCCGGGCGGAATGCTCCTGGCCTTTGTGGCGCTGCTGGTGTGGGGGTGGCCCAAGGCTCAGGACGAGGTGTGCGAGCGGCCGAAAGTTGACGCGATGGCGGAAGAAGAGCGCCGACGGGAGGCGGCCAGAACGCAATGAGCAGCAGAAGAAGAGACCTGGACGTGTCGGGCCTGCCGCATTTCGCCTTCGGCAGCCGCGCCGTGACGTGGTGGGCCGTGTGGGGCTTCCTGGCCATCGAGGGGACGATGCTCGCGCTCTGCTTCGTCACCTATTTCTACTTGCGCGACCGCGCCTACCAGTGGCCTCCGCCGCCGACCATGATGCCCGACGTTGGCATCCCGACTGTCAACCTCTTCGTCCTGCTCCTGAGCATCGCGCCGATGTACCTTTTAAGCCGCGCGGCCAGAAGATTGGACGTGTCTTCGGTGCGCTTCTGGCACGTCGTATGCGACCTGTTCGGCATGGCTTTCGTGACGCTCAGGTTCTTCGAGTTCAAGGCGCTGAACGTTTACTGGGACACGAACGCCTACGGCTCAATTCTCTGGACGATCATCGTCATACACACGTTTCATCTGGTATCGGAAGTTGTAGAGACAATCGTCATCACGGTGCTCCTCTTCATGGGCCATACGGAGCCGAAGTACTTGGTGGACGCGACCGACAACGCGCTCTACTGGTATTTCATCGTCGGCATCTGGGTTCCGTGCTACGTGTTGATCTTTCTCGCGCCCCGTTTTCTTTGAGGGAAGGAGGTGGGTGTGGGTTCGGGCGAGAGCGGCAAGACAGAGAAGAAGCGAGAGCGCGGCCGGGACACAGAACTGCTGCGGCTCTGGGCGGGCGTGCTCGTTGCCCCGATGGCCTTCCTCTCCAACCTGCAAGCCAACTACACGCTCACGCAGAAGCTCTGTCCGGGCGGGCGCACCTCTCTGCTTCACTGCACGACGCTGTTCTTCCTGCTCCTGGCTTTAGCGGGCGGCCTGATCGCTTGGAGCAACTGGACGCGGGCCGGGCGAGAGTGGCCCGACGAATCCGCAGAGAGAGTCATGCGCAATCGCCTGCTGGCGGCCGTCGGGGTGATGATTAGCCTGCTGAGCGCGCTCATCATCATCGCGCAATGGATACCGCAGTTCATCTTCAACCCGTGCATGAGATGAAGAGCAAGGATGAAGGATGAAAGGAATGCTTTCCATGCTTGAATGCTTTTCATTCCGCCTTCCGCCTTCTGCCTTCCGCCTTGCTTTTCATGAAGGCAAGCCGCACACGTTTGATGATCTGTGGTACACGTGGGGGCGTGACCCGGTGGTGATTGCGAGCCTGGCCGTCACGGGATGGTTATATGTTCGTGGCGTGCGTCGCATGTGGCGAGAAGGGGGGCGCGGGCGCGGCGTGCGCGAGTGGGAGGCTTGGGCCTTCGCGGGCGGGTGGTTTGCGCTTTTCGTCGCGCTCGTCTCGCCCTTGCACCCCTGGGGCGAGGTGCTCTTCTCGGCCCACATGACGCAGCACGAAGTCCTGATGCTGATTGCCGCGCCGCTCCTTGTGCTCTCGCGCCCGCTCCTCCCTTTTCTGTGGGCCCTGCCCGTCGGGTGGCGACACCCGGTCGGGGCCTACGGCAAGCGGCGCGGGGTGCAAACGCTTTGGCGCGCGATGACGAACCCGCTCGCGGCGTGGGCCATTCATGCCGGGGCGCTGTGGGCCTGGCACATCCCTGCGCTGTTTCAGGCGACGCTCAAGAGCGACCTTGTACACACACTGCAACACCTGAGCTTCCTGGGCTCGGCGCTGCTGTTCTGGTGGGCGCTGGTACACGGCCGTCAGGGCTTGATGGGTTACGGCGCGGCCGTGCTCTACATGTTCACGACCTCTGTGCATAGCGGCGTGCTCGGCGCGCTGATAACTTTCGCCCGCTCCGTCTGGTATCCGGCCTATGCGGGGACGACCGCGAGCTGGGGGCTGACGCCGCTCGAAGATCAACAACTGGGCGGACTCATCATGTGGGTTCCGGCGGCTACTGTCTACGTCATCGCGGGGCTGGCCTTGATGGTCGGGTGGATGCGTGAATCGGAGCGGCGAGTGGCGAGGGTTGAAAAACTCGGGGAGCGATAGAAGGGAGGCGAGCGTATGAAGCGACGCTTGAGAAGGGCATGGCGCGCGCCGGGGCTTGCGAGCGTGTGCCTGCTCTTCGCCTGCGCTCTCTCTTCCTGCACGGGAGACGCCGAGCGGGCCGCTGCGGAGATGACGGGCGGCACGCCTTCAAAGGGGCGGGCGGCCATCAGTCGCTACGGTTGTTCGGCCTGCCACACAGTCCCCGGCGTCAGCGGCGCGAACGGCCTGGTGGGCCCACCGCTCGCCCAAGTGGCGAGCCGCGTCTACCTGGCCGGCCGTTTGCAGAACAGCCCCGAGAACATGATTCGCTGGATACAGAATCCGCAGAGCGTGGATGAGAAGACAGCCATGCCGAACCTCGGCGTCACGGACGCGGACGCGCGCGACATCGCCAGCTATCTTTATACGCTGAAGTGAAAACTCGCCTCCATCTTTTGGCCTTCACCTTCTGCCTGCTGCTTCTCTGCGCTTGTGCTCCGAAGAGGCGGGGGCCGCTCGCCTACGTGACGAACGAGCGCGACGGGACGATCACGGTTATAGATACCGGCACGGAGACAGTGGTCGAAACGATTCGCACAGGCGCACGCCCGCGCGGCATTCGCCTGAGCCCGGACAATCGCCTGGTCTATGTGGCGCTCAGCTATCCTTCCAACCGGCGAGAGGGCGAAGACAAGATCGCTGCGATAGATACTTCCAACAACAAGGTCGTCGCCAAGTACGACGCGGGCACAGACCCCGAACAGTTCGCCGTCAGTCTCGACGGCACGCGCTTCTACATCGCCAACGAGGATGCCGGGACGGCTTCCGTCACTGACCTCAAATCCAACCGCGTGATAGCCACGCAGGTCGTCGGCCTTGAGCCCGAAGGCGTCGCCTTGAGCCCGGACGGGCGCTGGGTCTACGTCACTTCGGAGAGCAGCAGCACCGTCTCCGTCATAGACACGGAGACCAACCGGGTCATGAAGACTTTCATGGTCGGCGCGCGCCCGCGCGACGCGGCCTTCTCACCCGACGGCGCGCGCGCTTACGTGACGGCCGAAAACGGCGGCTCGCTCTCGGTCGTCGAGACGCGCGACCACACCGTTAGCGCAACGATTCAGCTCGCGGGCACGGGGACACAGGTGAAGCCTATGGGCGTCGTCGTCTCCAGGGATGCCTCTCGCATCTACGTCGCGACGGGTCGCGGCAATAGCGTCGCCGTCATAGACGCGGCGAGCCACAAAATCCTGAACCTGATACAGGTGGGCCAACGCCCCTGGGGCCTGGCCCTCACCCCTGATGGCCGAAAGCTCTACACGGCCAACGGACTGTCAAACGACGTTTCGGTTGTCGATACGCAATCGAACACCGTCGTCGCCACGATCAAGGCAGGCGACGGGCCGTGGGGAATCGTCATCAAGCCTTAGTGTTACAATCCGGGCGAGAGAATGAAGCTTCGTGCCGTAGATCAAGGGGCCATCAGAGCGGCGCGCGCAGAGACGCTCGGCGCACGCACAGCATTCGCCTGTGCCTGCTTGCTCGTCATCATTCACGCACTCGGCGCATCGCTTCCAAGCGCACACGCACTGCCATTGGCCCAAACCCTGCGCATAGAGGGCGAGGTCTTCGATCAGGCGGGAGCGCCCGTCAAAGGTGCGCGCGTCACAGTGCGCGCCGAGTCATCTGTCTTAGCAGAGCTGACGACCGGCGGCGATGGCCGGTTTGTTTTCGAGGCGCTGCCCAGGAAGCCGCTCAAGCTCAGAGTAACGGCGCGCGGGTTCGCCGTCGCGGAGAAGCCCTGGAACTCTTCTGAGAATCGCGCTTCTTTCATCAGCATCACTCTCATGCCAGCGCCCGTCCTAGAGGTCGTGGCCGTCACGGCGACGCGCACAGAGACGCGGCTCGCTGATACTGCGGCCAGCGTCGTCCTACTCTCCGCGACGGAGCTTGCGGCGACTGCCGCCGCAACAATTGACGACGCTTTAAGACAGGTGCCGGGCTTTCAACTGTTTCGCCGTTCGGGCAGCCGCACGGCCAACCCTACTTCGCAGGGAGTCTCGCTGAGGGGCGTCGGCGCGAGCGGGGCGAGCCGGGCCCTGGTTCTGGAGGACGGCCTGCCGCTGAATGACCCTTTTGGCGGCTGGGTCTACTGGGGGCGCGTCCCGCGCGAATCTGTGGCGAGCGTCGAAGTCTTGCGCGGCGGCTCTTCCAATCTCTACGGCAGCACGGCGCTGGGCGGCGTCGTCCATATCCTGACGCGCCGCCCGGCCGACGAGCCCGTGCTTTCGCTCGAAGCCTCATACGGCAACGAGCGAACGGCCGATCTTTCGCTCTTCGCCGGAGGGCGGCGGGGGCGCTGGGGGGCTACTCTTGCGGCCGAGAGCTTTCGCACGGACGGCTACGTGCTTGTCAAAGATGACGAGCGTGGGCCCATAGATACGTTGGCCGGCTCGCTGCGCACTGCCCTAGACCTCTCGCTTGAGCGGCGTCTCCGCCAGCAAGGGCGCATCTTTCTCCGCGCAGCCTACTTCGTCGAATCGCGCACGAACGGGACGCCCATGCAAACCAACCGCACGCACATACGCCAGTTGAGCGCGGGAGCGGATTGGCCCAACCGCAGGGCTGGAGCCATCACCCTGCGCGTCTACACCGGCACACAGCTCTTCGATCAGAACTTTTCCGCCGTGAGCGCCGATAGAACGAGCGAGACTTTGACGCGCGTCCAGCGCGTGCCCGTTCAGGCCACGGGTCTTTCGACGCAGTGGTCGCGCGCCCTCGGCCGGAGGCAGACGATTGTGGCCGGGCTCGATGCGCGCGAGGTGCGCGGCGCGAGCGACGAGCTGGTCTTCGCACAGAACAGGCCGCAGTCGCTTGTGGCTGCGGGCGGGCGAGAGCGCACCTTCGGCCTCTTCGCCGAAGACATAGTGCGCCTCACCGAGCGCCTCTTCGTCACGGGCGGCGTGCGCTTTGATCGCTGGCGTAATTACTCCGCGTTCCAGGCGACCGCAGCCTTGCGGGGCGGCGTCGGCACGGTCAATCAATTCGCTGATCGAACGGAACGGGCTTTCAGCCCGCAGCTCTCCGTGCTCTACAAACCCACGGAGAGCGTCTCGCTCAACGTCTCTGCTTATCGCGCCTTTCGCCAGCCGACCCTCAACGAGCTGTATAGAAGTTTTCGCGTCGGAGACGCCGTGACGCTGGCCAACGAGAACTTGCGCGCAGAACGTTTGACCGGCGCGGAAGCGGGCGCTGGCTTCTCTTCGCCGCAGCGAAGGATGAGCGCGCGCTCTACTTTCTTCTGGACAGAGACGACCCGGCCCATAGCCAACGTGACCTTGAGCGCCACGCCCGCCCTCATCACTCGACGGCGCGAGAACCTGGGCCGCACACGCTCGCGCGGTCTGGAATTAGAGGCGGAAGCGCGCTTGGGCCAACATTGGAGCTTGACGGGCGGCTATCTTTTTTCGGATGCGACCGTGCGCCGCTTTCCCGCTAACCCGGAGCTTGAAGGATTGCTCATCCCGCAGGTCGCCCGCCACCAGTTGAGCTTCCAGGCGCGTTACTCTAACCCCTCGCTCCTGGTAGCCGGATTGCAGGCGCGCTTCGCCGGCGCACAGTACGACGACGATCAGAATCGCTTTCGGCTCGGCCGCTACTTCACTCTGGACGCACTGGCCTCGCGTCGCTTGGCGCGCGGCCTTGAGCTATTCGCGGCGGCAGAGAACCTCTTCAATCAAAGGTATGAGATAGGCCGCACGCCCGTCACCACGCTGGGCCCACCCGTGCTGCTGCGCTTCGGCCTGAGACTGCGCCTCGGCCGCCAGCAGTGATTGCGGATAGATGAAAGCCCAGGATTGAGGCTGTGAGGTTTTCCGCTTCTGTCAATCGAAGAGCGCACCCTGACGGGTCGGGCGGCGAAAAGTGTTCGGCTTATCCTCTTCCAAATATCTCTGACTGTTGAAGCCTAGACGGCGGCAATGCAGCTTGAAGAGCTGTTCCGTCATCTTCCATTGCTCGCTCGTTCCCTTCATGCGCGCGCCGAACTGGCTTGAGTTGAGTCGCCCTCCGCGCTCTTCCCTGATGTGTTTGAGGATACGTTCGGCCCGAAGCGGGAGGCGCTCTCTGAGCCGCTGCTCGAAATATGGCGCGACGCTTCCAGGCAGGCGCAGCATAGTCATCCAGGCCACCGTTGCCCCGGCCTCGCGCGCCCGCTTGAGAAGAGAGGGGATGTCGGAATCGTTCATCGCGGGCGCGAGCGGAGCGATTCCGATTCCGGTCTTGATGCCAGCGCGCGACAACTCTTCCATCGCGCGAAAGCGCAGCTCGGGCGCGGGCGCATAGGGCTCTAAAGCGCGCGCCGTCTCCTCGTCCTTGAAAGGAATAGTGAAGAAGACCGCGCAAGCGGCCTCCCGGGCCAACTCCGCGAGCAGCTCCACGTCGCGGCGAACGAGCGCCGATTTGGTCACGATGCCTACAGGTTGGCGAAATTCCAGGCAGACCTCAAGACACCTGCGCGTCAGCCTGTAATGGGCTTCGAGCGGAAGATAAGGATCGGAGGTGAAGGAGAAGACCAGCTCGTCGCCACGCCAAGAGGGGCGCATCAGTTCCGCTCTGAGCAGCTCCGGCGCTCTCACTTTGGCGACGATCTTGCGCTCGAAATCAGTCCCCGCGCCGAAGCCCAGGTACTCGTGCGTCGGGCGCGAGAAGCAGTAGCTACAGGCGTGCGGGCAGCCGCGATAGCAGTTGACCGAAAACTCGAAGCCTACGTCCGGACTCTGGTTGCGCGTGATGATCGAGCGCGTCGCCGTCTCTTCAAAGACTTCGAGGCGGGCTTCGGGCGGCTCGCCTATCCACTCAACATTCGTGCTCAGCCAGGGGTTGGGAGGGTTCTCTACGTAACGCATCTTCCGCGAGCACCTCTCTTAGTTTGAAAGCCTCGGTCGTCCGTCTTCAGGCCGCCTTGCGTCTCGGAGCGGAAGCGGTTCGGGTTCGCAGTCCGAGGCGCTCGCGCAAGCCCGGACAGGCATCCAGCTCGCGCGCAGGAATACACCCGGCGCAGACCCACTTGCCGTCTGCGTCGCGCATGTGCAGCCGCTCGGCTGTCTTGCGGCAGGCTTCGCATTTGAAATCCTTGCTCATCTCTAAAACTCTCCTTGTCGAACGAATCAGGCGACGCGGGCCCGCTGACGCTCAGGTGTGTATTCATGGGCCAAGTACCAGCGCGCTATGAACTTCAGCACGGCCGAAACGTGCTTGCATTCAAAGCCCGGCTCGGCATTGCCCCTGTAGATGAAGTCCGCGCAGGTGCAAGCCAGGTGTTTCGTTTCGGGGTCGCGGAAGAGGTGATAGTCACGCTGCGCGCTCGCGTCTTCCGAACGGGCGATCCAACCATAAGGCTCTGCCTCGTAGACCTTGATGCGCTCAGAGCGCGCCGCTCGCTGCTCAGCGGCCGTGAAAACGTGTACCTTGCCCATCTCTCTCTTTTTTATGCTCGTTTTCATGGAAAGCATTATAGCACGTTTCGTGCGGCTGTGCCACAATGTTTCACGCATGAGACAAGAGCGAAAGAGGAAAAAAAGCATTAAAATACCGGGCGTTCGGCGGCCGGGTCGGAAGTGAAAGGAGTTCCGCTTTGAGTCCTGATAATCGGCAGCATCGCGGGCCACACCCGTCTGACGGGCGCTTGTTCCATGCTCGGCAGCAAGGGGCGCTGAGGGCCGCCGTGCGGGAGTTGTCCTGGCTGCTGACGCACGGCTACAGCCTGAAGTCTGCTTTGAAACTGGTGGGCGACCGTCACGGCCTGACCGAGCGGCAACGCCTGGCCGTAGCGCGCGCCGCCTGCTCAGAGCAGAGCCTTGAAGAGCGGCGCGCGCGGCGTCTGCCCGTGGAGGCCGCGCGCGGCCAGCATCTAATCATCGACGGCTTCAATCTCGTCATCACCCTCGAAGCGGCTCTCTCGGGCGGCCTCGTTATTCTCTGTCGCGACGATTGCCTGCGCGATTTGTCCGGCGTGCATGGCTCTTATCGTTCAGTGGAGGAGACCGAGCGGGCTGTGCAAATGACGGGCGAGGCGCTCGCTCATCTAGGGCCCGCTTCCGTCAGATGGCTCTTGGACAAACCCATCTCCAACAGCGGACGCCTCGCGCAGAAAGTCAGAGACTTGGCCCAGGAGCACGCCTGGCCCTGGACGGTCGAAGTAGTCTTTAACCCGGACGCCGAAATCTCTGCGTCTGCCGAGACTGTAGCCGTGACCTCCGATTCATCCATCCTCGACCGTGCGGCCCGCTGGCTCAACTTCAACGGCTACTTGATCGACAAGTATCTTCCCCAAGCCTGGGTCGTCGATTTGAGAAGCTGAGATGGGAATCTATACAGTTGAAACTGCGTGTGATACACTGTCCTACGTTTGCAACAGGAGCGGCTTTAAAAAGCGAGAGGATAAAAAGAGCATGTCATTCAACAAGATCATCGTCGTCGGGAACCTGGGGCGCGACCCCGAAATGCGATACACGCCGCAGGGCACGCCCGTCTGCACCTTCAGCATCGCGTCGAACGAGCGGCGCAAAGGGGCCGGGGGCGAGCAGCAGGACACTACCACCTGGTTCCGCGTGACGGTCTGGGGCAAGCAGGCCGAGGCTGTCTCGAAGTACCTGTCCAAGGGCAGGAGCGCCTATGTCGAAGGGCGTCTGCACCTGGAAGAGTGGACGGACAAGGAAGGCAAGCCGCGCTACACGCTCGAAATCAATGCGAGCGACGTACAGTTCATCGACGGCGGGGCGAGCGCCGAGCGTGAAGGCATCCCGGTGCGCTCGTTCGACCAGTCGCGAAGTCAGAATTCCACGCGTCCGGCGGGAGGTCGCGTTCCTCCAGCGCGCACGGCCGCCGTAGACGAAGACTCGATCCCATTCTAAGATCTCGGCCCGAGCCGGATGGGCCCACGCGACCGCGCGCCTTTGGGCCAAGCGTTCATCGCACACGGATGAGAATGATATGAATGAAGAGTTGCCGCCGGAGATGAGGGGCGCGCTCGCGCCCGCTGATCGCTCGCAGTTCATGCCGGCGATGTCCATTGAGCTGGCCGTCGAGCGTTACAATACGATCACGGAGTTCGTCAGTCGGGTGCTCAGGAAGGACATTGACTACGGGATGATTCCGGGCACGGACAAGCTCACGCTGCTCAAGCCGGGCGCGGAGAAGCTGACGACCTTCTTTGGTCTCAGCACCCGCTTTCAGTTGATCGAGCGGATAGAGGATTGGACGGGCGAAGATCACAACAGCGAGCCCTTCTTCTATTACCTCTATCGCTGCCAGCTCTTTCGCGGCGACCTGCTGGTGGCCGAGGCCGACGGCTCCTGCAACTCGCGCGAGACCAAGTACCGCTACCGCGAAGCCCAGAGAGTCTGCCCCGAGTGCGCGCAGGCCGCGATCATCAAGGGCAAGGAGGAGTACGGCGGTGGCTGGCTCTGTTTCCGCAAGAAGGGGGGCTGCGGCGCGAAATTCTCCGCGGGCGACCCTGTGATCGAAAGCCAGCAAGTCGGGCGTGTGCCCAACGCTGAGATCGCAGATCAGGTCAACACGATTCAGAAGATGGGGCAGAAACGCTCTTTGATCGCGGCGACTCTGCTGGCCGTCAACGCCTCTGAATTTTTCACGCAGGACGTTGAAGATTTCATCAGCACCTCGACGGCGGTTGCGCCACAAGCGCCTGCGGCGTCCCAGCCTGCTCCGGTTGGGCCAACGGCGGGCGGCGGGCGAAAGTTTTCTCAGGATGAGAGGCAAGCTGCCGGGCCAGGCGCGGAGGAGGCTGAGCTTCGCGTTGAGATTCTGGCCGCGTGCCGCCGCCTGGGTAAAACGGAAGATCAGCTCTCGGACTGGCTTGGGAAGAAATATAAGGTGGAGAGCGTGGACGCATTGGCGACGGGTCAGAAGCGCGAAGTGCTGGCCTTTTTACAGGAGAGGATCGCCAGGGAGCGGGCGGCGTAGAAGGAGAAGGGCGAGGAGCTTTTCGCGGCCGCGTTAGAAATCGGGCGTGGGCGTGAGGTAATCTCTACTGCGAGATGAGTTCGACGGATGTGTTACTGCGGTTCGAGGCGGGGACGTTGCTGCTGGACGGAGCCGGGCGCGAGGCGGTTGTTCCGGCCCAGTTTCGCTGGGACGAGCGCGTGATGCGCTGGCGCGCTCCGGCCTGGGCCTATCGCCACGTCGTCCGAGACCTCATTCGCCAGCAAGTGCCTTACGAGGATCGCGCGCGCGCCTACCTTGAGTTTGATTTCCCCGTGCGGCTACAGGTCGAGCCGCGACCTTACCAGCAGCAGTCGATACAGGAGTGGCGAAGGGCTAATCGCTGCGGCGTGATAGTGCTGCCGACGGGCGCTGGCAAGAGCCTCGTCGCGCAGATGGCCATCGAGCAGACGAAACGCTCCACGCTCGTCATCGTCCCGACCATTGACCTGATGAACCAGTGGTACGACCTTCTGCTCTCCTGCTTTCAGGCCGAAGTGGGATTGATCGGCGGCGGCTACTACGAGACGGGAGCTTTGACCGTGACGACCTACGCGTCGGCCTTCCGCTTCATGGAGCGCCTGGGCAATCAGTTCGGCCTCATCATCTTCGACGAATGCCATCACCTGCCGAGCAGCATCTATCGCTATGCGGCCGAGATGGCGATTGCGCCCTTTCGACTGGGGTTGACGGCGACGCCCGAGCGGGCCGACGGCGCTGAGAACAGTCTTGAGCAATTGATTGGCCCAATCGTTTACCGGCGCGAGGCGCACGAACTGGCCGGCGAGTACCTGGCCGACTATAGTATCGTTCGCATCAACGTCCGCCTCAGTCCCGAAGAGCGCGAGCTGTACGAGTCTGAGCGCGCAGTCTTTCGGCGCTTTCTACAGGAGAAGCGTATAGACCTGGGCTCTTTACGCGGCTGGCAGACGTTTATCGCCGCGAGCGCGCGCAGCGAAGCCGGACGCCGCGCCATGCTCGCTTACAGAGAGTCGAAGCGCATAGCTTTGGGGACGGAAGCCAAGCTGAGGGTGCTCGCTCAACTGCTCGGCCGCCACAAGAGGGATCGCACCTTGATCTTTACGGCCGAGAACGAGATGGTCTATCGCATCTCCGAGCAGTTCTTCATCCCTGCGATCACGCATGAGACGGGGATTAAGGAGCGTCGCCAGTGGCTAGAGGCTTTCAATCAGGGCGATGTGCTTGCGCTCGCCACTTCCAAGGTGCTCAACGAGGGGGTCAACATCCCAGAGGCTTCAGTCGCCGTCATCCTCTCCGGCTCAGGCTCATCGCGCGAGCACATTCAGCGCCTCGGGCGCATACTTCGCAAGCAGCCCGGTAAGGAGGCGATTCTTTATGAAGTCGTCACCAGCGAGACCACGGAGGAGAACATCAGCAGGCGCAGGACTGATGCCGGTCAGTTTCGCGAAGCGCGGCACGCGACCGAAGAGGCGAGCCGCGCGCGCAGGTTCATCTAAGTTATGTTGACGGCCGATCTGGCACAGAGCTGGCAGCGCGGCGGGCGCTGTGGCCCACGCTACATAGAGACTACGGACGAGGGCTACCTGCGCGACGCCGAGGAGCTGATCAGGCTTTTCGTAGAGCACGAGGGGCGCACCCGGCAGGAGTTGGCCCAGGCTCTTGAAGAGTACGTCGGGCTCGGCACGGACTACAGAATCCTGCGCGGGCTCATCAAGCTTCTGATGGATCGCTGCACGTTTGAAACCGCCAGCCCCGTAGACCCTGTGGAGATTCGCCGGGCGCTCTTTCTTCAGGCGCGCCACTTTCATCCGGTCACGGACGAGAGTGAGGAGGAGCGCGAGGCTGTGTTGCGAGAGACGGCGCTCGCGCTCGGGTGCGCGCCCGAGACTGTGCTGGCGGGGCTCTACGCAGACCTGCCCGCGAACCAGAAGCTCTTGGAGTTCGAGCACCTGACAAAAGGCGAGCTGCTCGATCTTTATAACCTGGCCCAGGCACAGGCGCTCCTCTATCGCTGCCTGGAAATGCACCTCAAGGTGGAGCCGCAGGGGCCGGAAAATTATCGTGAGCTGTTCGGCGCGATCAAGGCTTACAGGTTGATTCACACGATCAAGGGAAGCGCCGAGACGGGTTACGAAATCCGGCTCGATGGGCCCGTCTCCATGTTTCATCGCTCGCAGAAGTACGGCGTGCAGATGGCAGTCTTTCTTCCGGCGCTGCTGCTTTGCAAGGGCTGGCGCATGAGGGCGGAGATAGCACAGAAGCCGGGCAGTGGCGGTAAAGCTTTCTTCGAGCTGGATAGCAATCAAACGCTCCTGCGCTCGCACTACTTCGCCGCTGCCGGGGCGCGCGAGTCTTCGGCGCAGGAGAAGCTGTTGGAGGCTTGGGCCAGGTTCGAGAGCGCCTGGACTCTTGAGCCGAGCAGCAAAGTCATAGACCTCGGCGAGAGCGCCTTCATTCCCGACTTCGTGCTCACAGACGACCGGGGGCATACTTTTTATCTTGAGATTCTGGGCTTCTGGACGCCCCGTCACTTGCAGCAGAGATTGAAGGAGTTCGAGCACGCCGCAGTCCGCAACTTCCTGCTTGCCGCCTGGGACGACTTGCGCGGCAGCCGCGAGCCACTGACGCGCGTCCCGCCGCACACGATCATCTATAAGACCAGGCTGGAGCCGGTCGCGGTGGAGTTGGCCCTCAACGCTCTCATCTCGGATTAACCATCAATCATGCACTTTAACGTCAAACAGCTCTACACCCCGCAGCTTGAGATTTACGAGCTGAACGATAGAGCCCTGGTCATAGACACGGAGACAGTGGGGGCCGGGCCCACGGTCGAGATCATAGAGATCGCCCTCGGCGACATGAACGGCGAGATCATCTACGAGTCGCTCGTGCGGCCCACTTTCAACGCTCTGCCGCCGCCGTCCAAGCACCATCGCTTCGACCGCGCGGAGCTGGAAGGCGCGCCCCGCTGGGAGGAGATCTGGCCGCAGCTCGACGGGCAGGTCGCGGGCCGCCTGCTCATAGCCTACAACGCCGCCTTCGACCGTCGCGCCTTCGCGGCCGAATGCTCGCGCTATCATCAAGCTTCGACGGAGCGCGGCTGGCGCTGCGCCATGCTGCTCGTCAAAAGGATGCTGGGCACGCGCCGCTCTCCGACGCTCGGCGAAGCCTGCGCCGCTTTCGGGCTCGAAGGCGGCAACCACCGCGCCGCCCGCGACGTTCAGGCGACCTGCCAACTCCTCAAGAGACTGGCGGCAATGAGCAGGGATCAAAGAGAGACGCGCGAGTGAAAGAGCTGTTGACCATCGAGCTTGTGCCCAGGTCTTCCTGGTATCGCAACGTGCGCTCGAACGTTTCGGCCGGCGAGTGGGAGAGGCTCAAGCGGGTGACGTTCAGGCGCGCGCGCTACGCGTGCGAAGTGTGCGGAGGGCGCGGACGGAAGTGGCCCGTCGAATGTCATGAAGTGTTCGCCTATGATGATGAGCGGCGCGTGCAGAAGCTCGTCCGCCTCCTGGCGCTCTGTCCGGCCTGCCACGAAGTCAAGCACATAGGCTTGGCCCACGTACGCGGCAATCAGGCCCGCGCCGTCGCTCACCTGGCACGCGTCAACGGGTGGTCGCTCTCCGACGCCAGCTTCTATGTCGAAGGCTGTTTCGAGCTGTGGCATCGTCGTAGCTGCCATCAATGGACGCTAGACCTTTCATACCTGGAACAGTTCGACATCAACACTACTGCTAACGATCCTGAGAGAGATGCTGACGGCCAGAAGAGAGGCTGACGGAGTTAAGCTCGCGGCCTGGGAAGCTAGCAGGGAGCAGAGACCTTTTATCTGTCATTGCTGTGGCCGCCAGGTCACGCTGCGCAAGGGCGCTTTGCGCGCGCCGCACTTCGCACACCAGCCGCCCGTCGTCTGCGAATACGGGACGGGAGAATCCGAAGCACACCGCCTGTGCAAGATGGCTATTTATGAAAGCCTGTCGGCGCACGAGCGCGTCACCAAATGCGAGATCGAGCGCAACCTGGGCACAGTGCGGCCGGACATCAGCGCCTACATCAACGGCGTGCCCGTCGCCATAGAGGTGCAACTGAGCAGCCTCTCGCTGGACAAGATCAAATACCGCACGGCCGAATACGGGCGACTCGGAATCTACGTGCTGTGGCTTCCGCTCTACACTGCGAGCTTGAAGGCTGAGCTGTACTTGCCGCGCCCGTGGGAGCGGTGGCTGCATGCGGCCTACTTCGGCAGGGTCTACTACTGGACGGAAGGCTTGCGGGTCTTGCCCGTCCACTTCAGAGATTATTACGAGAGCGTGCGCGGGCGCACACGCGACTACCGCAAGCTCTCGGCCAACAAAGTTCCGCTCGACGGACGAGAAGCCGTCTTGACGGATGACTTCCGCCCAGTGCAGAGAGAAGCCTGGGCCAAAGACTATCTTTCCATCCCGAGATCAAAGCTCCTGATAGATAAACAACCGGCGTGGTACTAGGGAAGAAAGGATGAAGGCGGAAGGCGGAATGAAAAGCAACTTGTCTTTCATTCATCCTTCATCACTCATCCTTCCGCATTGCTTTTCAGTTCTTGCTTGAAGGTTTGCCGACGTGTATGTGTGGGCCAGTGGCGGAGCCCGGGACGGCTTGACGGAAGGCCAGGAAGGGGATGCGCTGGCTGCTCAGGTAGGCCATAAGGGCCTGTCCTTCGCGGCTGTCCGGGTGCAGCGCGACATCCATAGCGTTACGGTGATCGTAGCCCCAGCGGTTATGCAGGTCTGATTGCCCGAAGGCGCTCACGGGCAGGTGATGGCCGAACTGTCCGTAGAAGAAGCTCTCTATCTTCGCGGCCTCGGAAAGAGACCAACTGCCGGAGCCGGCGTAGCGTATGTAGGCGACGCTTCTCACAGTGCTCCCACGGGGCATGACCTGCACGGGGGGGGCGGCGGCCGCCTGCGCTTCGATGAGGGCTTCGGCGACCATCTGGTCGGCCGCCCTGATCTTCTGGCGCACCTCTTCGACGCCTCCGCGAAGCTCCGTCAATGCCGCTTCGCTCTTCTCAAAGTCGCGGCGCGAGATGATGCCGTCTTTGTAAAGCGCCCGCAACTTTTCCAGCTCTTCGGCCGCCTGCGCGACCCCTTTCTCACGCAACGCGAGCAGCTCTCTCAGGCTGGACTTGTAAGTCTCTGTGGCTTTGACTAGCTCCTGGTGGCTCGTCATGAGGGGCGCGGCCGGCTGCTCGTCGGCGCGCGAGACGATCACGGCATCGCCTTGCGTCTTCTGCGTCGCGGCCGTGCGCTTCGCCCTTGAGCTTTGAGCGAAGGCGAGCGACGGCATCAGGAGCAGCGCCGCGATAATCCAGATTTTATGCCTCAAGCCTGCCATGATCTTTAGATGCTTTCCGTCGCCCGCCCCGCTGTCGCCGGTATTGAAAATAATTACCTCCGGAGCCCTATACGCTCAACCACGCTCGGCGGTTTCGCTCGAATTATAGGAAGAAGGGGCGATAAAAAGAAGGCTAGCGATGAGGGGAAGGCTTGCAGGCTCAGGGGAAGGAAACGCGCTTCGGCGGCGAGGCTCTCAAATCTCTGGCTTCAATCGGCCGTCCGCCCAGTATCGGTCAGGTCTTCTATGCGCCAGTGCGTCGATTGGCCGACGTGCGTCATACGCCCCTTAGCATCTATCTCGTAATCGGGCATCCCGTAACGCTTCCAGACCTGCGGGTCGTAGAGCGCGTAGCCGCCGCCGCGCGCCACGCTCGCCACAAACTCCTCGCCGTCGGGAAAGCTGTAGATGCCGCGCTCGCGCAGCTCGATTCTCCTCGAAGCGGGGTCTTCTTTGACGTATAGGGGATGATTGCTCATTAAGGTTTCGCTCGCGGGCCGAGCGGCTCAAGCCCGCGCCGGTTCAAATTCCGCCGCGCCGTGCTGTCCAGCCATTCCGATCAGCTCGACTCGCCCGCTCGCCAGTATGCGCAGCACAGTATATGTACGCTCGCTGGCAGAGCGTCCGGGCATGACCTCTGCGCGAAACGTCAGAGGCATCCCGGCGCGCGTCCAGGCGGGAAGGATTCTGCGGCGCTGCCTTTTGCGCAGGGCGAGGGTCTTCAATCTTCTACGCTTGAGCACGGGAATGAATCAAACGGCGCATGCGGTCGGGAAAAAGCACGTCTATCTTCTGCGGCTCGATGACGGCCGTCACCTCGCCCATGCCGTAGACCGGATGCATCATGGTCTGTCCGGCGCGATAGGTGCGCGTCCGATCATAAGGGGCCCCGGATTTCGCCGTCGCACGCACATGCCCGTCCGCCTCCCGGCTCTTGTAGGCGCTGCGCGTTCCGCATTTCGGGCAACTGACGCGCGAGATAGTGCCGCGCTTGGTGACGGATGCGACGACATGGCCGCGCTCTTCCTCGCACACGTCACACAATTTCTCGACACGATCACCGACTGCGTAAATCTGTTTTTCCATTATATCCTTCTCTCCGTGGCTGATGTCCGCCTCTTCGGTGTGCAGCCGTCTCAAGCCCTATTTATAGCGATAAGTAATGCGGCCCTTGGTCAGATCATAAGGTGAAAGCTCGACGCTCACGCGGTCGCCGGCCAGAATGCGGATAAAGTTCTTGCGCATCTTGCCGGAAATCTGCGCCATAACGACATGGTCGCTGCCGTCGAGTCTCACTTTGAAGAAGGCGTTGGGCAGCTTGTCCACCACGACGCCCTCCGCCGGAATAAGATCTTCTTTTGCCAAACTAAATTTCTCCTTTTAATAGGTTAGATGCGCGTCTCAGCATTCACGTTTCAGGGCCGGGCCAGCGAGCCCCGCTATTGTCCGGACATACGTATATCCGTTTCCTCTGTCGGGGGAAATGAAAAGAAGCTTCACGCTCAAGGTCGCTTCGGCGCAGGCGGCGGCCGTTAAAGGCTTTTGCGAACGGGATGCTATCTCGGTGGCGAAAGTGGCTTCTGAAATTGAACAAAATCAGCCTGCTCTCGAACTATCCGTAACGCCGCCGCCAAATTGATCGAGGTGCGGGGCCAGATCGCCGCTGATGCGCGAGAGAAGGAGAACCAACCAGTCCATCATGCACTATCCCGGCCCCACTTGCAAGCAGGCTCCTTCCGGCAACGAATCCGTGAAATCTCTGTAATAACAAAACATCAATACTCGGATAGGGTCGCGGGGCAATGCTTAAATTCTCTTAAACGAGCAGGGAGAGCAGATATGTCTAGTCAATTATCTTCAAACGATCAGAGCGGAGCAGCGGCGGCGACTGCTGCGGGCGGCTTTGACTGGCGGGCGCAGATCAGCGAGCACCCCCTGGCATTCAGCGCGGGCGCGCTGGCGGCAGGCATTCTGGTCGGCTACGGGCTGGCCGGTGCGTTCGGCGAAGAGGATGCAGGGTCGCAGGGCGGCCTCACGGCGAGTGCGGCGGCCGAGCACACGTCCTACGTCAGCGGCAAACAGGATTGGGGGCTGGCGGAAGGCGCGGGCAAACCGGGCCTGATCGAAAAGTTCAAGAACACGCAGGCTTTCGACCGTTTACAGGAGGAGCTTTCGAGCCTCGGAGACCGCTTGTTGAATGAGCTGTCGAGGGCCGGGCGCGAAGTGGTGCTGCCGGCGCTCACGGGCAAGATCAAAGAGCTGCTGGGCGCTGACGTTGCGGGAGGCTCGCAGGAGGGCGGCACGACCGATACGGCGCAGTCCGCCTCCGCCCCGCAGCCATAAAGAAAGAGCAAAGCGAAAAGGGTGAAACCTGTGGCTTGACAAGGCCAGAGGAGGTTTCACCCTTTCTTAGTTTTTAATAGCTCGCGCGAGCTATCGAGCTACCGCCTGACAGCTTATTCTTCATCCTTCGCCGAGGCCGGCTGTGTGGCCTGAAGCCTGGCCGGTTCCCAGACATTGCCGCGCCATTCCTTCTTCGACTTGATGATCGAAAGAGAGGCGAGCGGCTGGCGCAGGTCGCGTACCAGGCGGACGACCTCCGCCACCGTTTCGATATGAGAGCCGCGCGCGCCCGCCACGCTGAGGCGTATACGGCTGCCGACGGCCGGGAGCCGCTCGAAAGTGACCAATGCTCCCGCCGGGCCGACGTTCTCCGTCGTCCCTTCGGCGACGATACGCTTGCCCGTCGTCTCCTCGTCCCATTCCGCACGCACCGGCAGGTTGACCAGGAAACGCGGCCCCGTGCTCTGTTCAAATTCCGTGTATGACATCTCTTCTCCGCTTGTTAAAAACCTTCTCGGCAAATAAAAACCTGCTGCCAAGTCACGGTTTAGATGTTGCGTCCGGCGAAACGTTGTACGGCTCTCCACGGGGGCCCGCAGCCCGGGCAACTCCGCTTTGGTTAAGGCATCTTAAATATGCAGCCAGATTAAGCAGCAGGAGAGGGATGAATGGCGACCGTCTCGCCCGCGCGGGCGCTGGAGGTTATGAACAGCTTCGCGGAAGTGATGTCGAAGCTGCTCGTCGAGCAGCACCAGAAGCACCTGGCCGAGCTTGACCTGACGCTCTTGCAGGCGCAGGTCTTGAGGCTGCTGCGGCGCGGGCCAGTCCTGACCGGGCAACTGGCTTTGGAGCTGGGGATTTCCGCCCCGGCCAGCACGCAATTGACAGATCGCCTGGTGCGCAAGCGCCTCATAGAGCGCCGGACGGGCGACTCCGACAGGCGCTCCATACAGCTCGCCATCACCCCTCGCGGCAAGCGCCTGGTTGACCAGTTCCGCCAGCGCCGCTCCTTCATCTTCGGCGAGGCTTTCAAAAGCCTCGGGGAGGAGGAGCAGGCGCAGGTCGTCGCGGCCCTGGAAAAGATGGTCGCGGCCCTCGAAGATTACGAACGAAAGATCACGAAGAGAGGGCTGGAAAGTTAAAAGGGGGAAGTTTCAGATCAAGCAAAAGGGGAAGGGAAATTTAAAGAGTATGAATAAGATTAAGACCGGATTGATCGCAATTGTCGCCGTGCTCTTGATAGCCGCATCGTCTGCCTTCGCCGCTCCGGCAAAGACTGACGAGCGCGTGCTCGGCCACGAACAGATCGTGGAGAAGATACGCAAGGAGCTGGTGACGCTGCCCTGGTACGGAGTATTCGATAACCTCGCTTACAAGGTCGAGGGAGGTACTGTGACGCTCTACGGGCAGGTCGTGCGCCCGACCACCAGAAGCGATGCGGGCGCGCGCGTCGCTCGCATTCCGGGCATCGAGCGCGTCGTCAACCAGATAGAGGTGCTGCCGCTCTCACCCTTCGACGACGAGATACGGCTGCGCACCTATCGCAGCATCTTCAACACGGGCAGTCTCTACCGCTACGCCCTGGGCGCGAACCCTTCCATACACATCGTCGTCAAGCGCGGCCATGTGACCCTGGAAGGCGTGGTCGCAAACAAGATGGACAGCCAGTTGGCCTACATGGCGGCCAGAACCGTGCCGGGCTCCTTCTCCGTGACGAACAACCTGCGCACGGAGGATAGCAAGGGTGAGCTGTACTGAAGCGGCCGAAAGGCAAAGGCCGAACAGTTCGGATGAGAGAGCAGGAATCCGAGGATGAGAGTTATGAGAACCAAAAGATTTTTAGTGAAGGGCATGAAGGTTGCGGCCGGCGCTCGGCAAAGTCTTGTGCTGGTCGTGATGATGATTTCGCTCCTGGCCTTTGCGGGCCAGGCTTCTTTCGCGCAGAAGTTGGCCGTCGCGGAGCGGCCAGCTTCCGCGAGCGGCGGCAGCAGCGCCACGCCGGCGGTCGCGACCTCTTACGCCGATGTCGTCAGCCGCGTAGCGCCCGCCGTCGTCACAATTCGTTCGGAGATGCGCGTGCGACAGGGCCAGGTCGAAGAGTTTCCGTTTCCTTTCCCGTTTCCATTCGGGCAGGGAACGCCGGGCGCGCCGCAGCGTGAGCGCAAGGCGAGCGCCACCGGCTCGGGCGTGATCGTGACTCCTAGTGGCTACATCGTGACCAACAATCACGTCGTCGAAGACGCGACTGTGATTAAGGTCGAGCTGACGGACAATCGCACGTTCGATGCCCGAGTGATCGGCACGGACAAGCTGAGCGACCTGGCCGTCCTCAAAATTGATGCGACGGGCTTGCCGGCGCTGCCGCTCGGAGATTCCGACAGCGTGCGTGTAGGCGACGTGGTGCTGGCCATCGGCAACCCGCTCGGCATAGGCCAGACAGTGACCTCCGGCATCATCTCCGCTAAGGGTCGCTCGACGGGCCTCTCCGACGGCAGCTACGAAGACTTTCTGCAAACCGACGCGGCGATTAATCGCGGCAACTCGGGCGGCGCGCTCGTCAATACCTCGGGCGAGCTGATCGGCATCAACTCGCAGATTCTCAGCCCTTCGGGCGGAAACATCGGCATAGGCTTCGCCATTCCCTCTAATATGGCGCGCGGCGTGATGGATCAACTGGTCAAGACCGGGCGCGTGCGCCGCAGCAAACTGGGCGTCGGCATACAGCCCGTCACGGCCGACATGGCCGCCAGCCTCGGGCTTCAGCAGGCGCGCGGCGCAATCGTCACGCAGGTCGAGCCCGGAAGCCCCGCCGAGCGCGCTGGCATTCGTCGTGGCGACGTGATTACTGCTTACAACGGCACGCCCGTCACCGACAGCAATAGCTTGCGCAATCAGGTCGCACGCACCACGCCCGGCGCTGAAGCGACCGTCACGGTGATGCGCGATAATCGCGAGCAGCAGTTTAAAGTGACTGTCAGCGAGCTGACGGCCGAGAAGAGAGAGGACGAAGGAGCGGAGACCGGGACGGGCGGCCCCAACTCCAGAAGCACGGGCAAGCTCGGCATCACGGTCGAGCCTTTGACGACGGCGCTGGCGTCCCGACTGGGCCTACAGAGCGGCGCGAAGGGCGTCGTCGTGACGAGCGTTGACGAGGATGGCCCGGCGGCCGACGCAGGTATCCGCGAGGGCGACGTGATCGAAGAGATCAATCGCCAGCCCGTGCGGACGCCGCAAGAGCTGACGGCGGCACTCCAACGCCCGACGACGAGGCCCGTGCTCCTGCTCGTCAATCGCCGGGGCCAGCCCGCCTACATCACAGTGCAGCCCAAGCAGTAAAAGCAATGCAGAAGGCGGAAGACGAAAGGATGAATGAAAAGCCAGCAGCTCTTTCATTCATCCTTCATCATTGTCTTTCTGACGTGGTAGGTGGGAAAGACGCCGTAGCCTTTGGCGAGCGGGGTTTGGCCCACGTAGTCGCAGGTGAACTCCGTGACGTGCTGGGCCGAGGCGAGGGCGGCAAACGCCTGGCTGGCGTAGACCTGTCCGGGCGGCGTGATGGGCTCGATGCGCGCGGCGCGGCTGACGTGCGTGCCGATGTAATTGGGCTGGCGCGTGACCGGATCAATGCAGGCGTAGACGGGCCCGGCGTGCAGGGCTATGCGCAGGTTCATATCTTTCGGCAAGCCCTTCTCAGTCCAGTCGGTGTGGCCCACGCGCTCGGCCAGCTCAAGCGCGAACTGCCCTGCGTCGCGCACGCTGCGGAAAACAAAGTAGAGCCCGTCGCCCCAGGTGTTCTTCATCACCGGAGCATGGCGCGAGCCGAGGGCCAGCTCGCCGATCATCCCGAGGAAGTGGCGGACGAAACGGGGCAGCTCGTCTTCTGTGAGGCGGCTGAAGTTGACCGCATCGGCAAAGAGGATGGCGATCATCTGCGTGGTGAACTCCGCAGCCTCAGTCTCCTCGGGCGTGGCCTCCTGCAACGGGGCTTCGTGCTCCGTTGGCCCAACGCTCAGCTCCGGGCACTCCTCGCGCAGTAGCTCCGCCAGGTCTATGACCTCTACGCGGTGGCCCATCGCTCGCCAGTGATTGACGATGCTTTCGGTTCCGCCCGCGCCGTCGCCACGTTTCCCGTCCCACACGACGAGCGGTATCAGCTCCGTCTCTAACTGGTCGGCGCGAATGCTCGCCATTCCGTGCAGCAAGAGGTTCGTGTACTCGAAGGGCACGCCGCCCTCCATCCTCTGCTCTGAGGCGACCAGCACATCCGTCGAGCGACGCAAGACCTGCTCAAAGCGCGCGCCCCAATCCGTCTGGGGGACGATCTCCACGCTGTCCTCTATGAACTGTTTCTGATTGTAGGGCAGGACGACGTGCGTCTCGCCGCCCATCTCCTGAAGGGTTTCCAGAAAGAGGATGTCCGAGCCGCAGGCAGCCGAAGCGTAGCCCACCCCCGCATTCAATCTTTTGAGACGCCCGGCGATGGCCGCCTGCAGGCGCCGCTCAAGCTGCGGAGGAAAGCGCGGCCTCATGCGCTCGGGCCTGTCTATCATGTGGCCCGCGAAGACGACGACGCTCGGAATCTGAAAGTAATGCTCGAAGGGCTCGCGCACGCCCCCGAGCGCGTCTATGATGAGGCGGGCGTTGCGGCGCGTCGAGTTCAGCTCGGCGAAGCGCCCGCGCCCCAGAGCAGCAGCCTGCGCGTACCAATCCTCGGCCTCGCGCCATTGGCCCAGGATCAAAGCCGCTTCGCCCAAAGTCGCCAGCAGCCAATAGCGATTGGCGTCTCCGTCCCTGGTCTTCGCCAACTCCATCAGACAAGCTTCGTGTACCTCCTGGGCCAACTGCGCGGCCTGCTCCCTTTGGCCCATCAAGAGCGCCATCGTCGCCGCGTTGATTCCAGTCCAGTAGCCGCCGCTCAAAGTATAGGCTTCGATGTAGACCAGGTGGGCCAGGCGCAACTGGCGGGCGCGTTCTTCGGGGTCGGCCGAGCGGGCCCACAAATCCTTATGCGTGCGCGCCAGCAGCCCGAGGGTCTCCTCGTCCGTGTGCCCCTCTTTGTGAAGCTGTATGAGAATGCTGTTGGCCCGCTGGGTCGCGCCGCTGCGCGCCAGGGCGAGAGCCTGCAACTGCCTGAGACGCACGTTCATGGGCCAATGCTTCAAGCCTTCGAGCAGAACGTCGTGGGCCAGCAGCGGCTCGCCCGACTTGAGTATCTGGTCGCCGAGGCTGATGTAGATGTCCGGCGTGCTAGACCACTGCTCGGGGTTGTGAGACTGCCAGAGCGTGAAGAGTGAGGCCAGATCAAGCGTGCTCAGGTTGTCGAGCGTCGCTCGCAAGGCCGCCAGCTCGTTGTCGGTCGAAGCGTGAGCCTCTTCGCCGCCCTCGCGGCTCGGCGCATCCAGGCGATAGCCGAGGAGCAGTATCGCCTTCAGCGTCTCAAGGGCGGTCGTGCGATCATACTGCTTCTCCTCTTCGCTCAACTCGTCGTAAGGGACAAGGCCGGGATGCTCCTTGCGCGCGTCATCGCGCCGAGGGCCATAGCGCCAGCCGTCCGCCAGACGCTTCCGCGCCCAGTTCTCGTGCGCATTGCGGGCCAATTGCTCCGTAAGCTCGATAATCTCCGGGGGAAGAGTGACCCGTTCCGTGTCGAGAGGTTGCGGTTTATAGCTCAAGGGCGTGATCCTCTAAGAGTACTCCGGGCCATCTGCGCTGAACCCTTATTATGTGGGCCGAGGGTGAGAAGTTCAAATGTTTTATGGCTCTTAAGTCTTGACCCCTGCTCTAACGCGGCGTGACGGCCGACATGCCGTAGAGAGTCTCCGCGCCCATGAACGTCCATTCGGCGCTCGCAGTCTCGACGGCCTTGTCGCCAAGCTCTACGATCAAGTGGCCGAGGGCGCGGCGCACTCTCACGCGCTCTTCCGTCGGCGCTCCCTTAGCTTCGGCGCGCCTGAGCCAGCGAGCCGAAGCGTTGATGGCCCACGGATACCAGAGAAATCCAATCGCTTCACGCTCGACCGTTTCCTTGCCGTCGCGGCCTGTGACGGGCGCTGTGAACTCGCCGCTCGCGGTGGGAAACTTCAGGTCGCGCTCGACCATTCGCGCCAGGTAACGCGGCATCTGCCCGGTAATCTCGGGAGAGAGCGTGATGCCCGCCTCGGATTCCGCGCGCAACAGCTCGGAGAAGATTTGCAGCGTCAGCCCGTCAATCACCTCGTTGGTAGTTTCGCCCGACGCTCGCCAGCCCGGAGGGTCGGACTTGAAATCATATTGACGATTATCAGGATCCATCAGCCACCCGGCCGTATCCCTCAGCAGCGCGTCGCGCCGCTCGGTGCTCCCATCCCAGGGCAGGCCCGCCTGCCTCGTCTCCAACAGCGCGAGCAGGGCCAGGGCCGTCGTGTAAGTGTTGTGCTGCGTCGGGTCTTTCTGCCTGGGAAACATGTTCCACCCGCTGTGCCTGTCTTCGAGCGGATGGTAGAGCCTTAAGACCTCCTGCGTGTAAGCCAGGTGTTGTTCGGCGCGAGAGCGGACTTCGCCCGTGAGAAAGCCCGGTCGCCCGAGCGCCCTGGCTAAGGCGATGGCCGTCCAGAGTGCAGGCTCGGCCTGCGTGTGCGTCTCGTTGGGGTGCGAAATCCATCCGTACTTGACCCCGTCCTGTTCGATGGCAACGCCGGGAGCGAAGGGGACTTCGAGGCTCGGGATAAAGCGGCGTATCTCCTCTTCGCGCTCCGGGTCGGGAACGCTGAAGGCCGCGCTCATGGCCTGCGAGTGGCTCCAAATCTCAAGCTCTTTTTTGAAGTTCGGGCGGAGGCTCGAAGCGATCCAGCCTTCGGGTGTGAGCCCGCGCTCGACGAGGGCTTTGAGCAGGCTGGCGCGCAAGCCCTGGGCCTTCTCGTAAATCTCGGCCTCGCTGGCCGCCGCGCGAAAGACCGAAAGCTCGTGACGATCAAGCAGCGTTCTGACGGCCTCGCCTCCGGGGAGGCTCACGCCTATGTCCGCGACGGCCAGGTAAGTGAGCAGGGCCAGCAGCACCAGGGAGGCTGTGCCTCCCACGAGCCGCACGCGCTGCAAGAGCTGGCGACGCTTCTCTCTCTGCTTCAGCTCGTCATATCCGACGCCCAGTATCCCTGCCAGCAGCTTGAAGCGAGAGTTGGTGCGCCCGTCCTTGCCCTTGCGCGCGTCGGCCGCGATGGGCTCAGTCCTCTCGGAAGTGAGAGAGCCTTCGCGGCCCACGCGATAGCGCACGGCCGGGGGGAAGCATTCCAGGAGGCCGCTCTCGGGCTTGTCGCTGGCATAGGGCTCGCCGTCCACGATCAGGCAGAGCACGCGGTCTTCGCGCCCGAGCGCCTTGTAGGTCTTGATCTCTTCGTTGACCCATTGCGAGACGGCCGATTTGGGCGAGCAGATGACAATCAGATAGCGCGACTGGCGCAGGGCAAGCTTGAGCTTGCCGCCGAGGTCTGCCGCGCCGGGCAGCTCCTCTCTGTCGCGAAAGATGGGAATGATGCGGCGGGGCAGAGGGCCATGTCCGGTGTCGCGGCCCACCAGCTTGCGCGGGACTTTATAAGTCTCTAAGGATTTGTGCAGCCACCGGGCCCACACTTCGTCCGAGTGGCTGTAGCTGATAAATGCCCAGTACTTATAATCTTCTTGATTGGGGGATTCTATCGGCTCTTCCGATTGGCTCCTCATAGCTCTACCGAACCACCGATCTCGTCTGCACGACCTCGAAGCGAGAGCATAGCCTATTCCCAGCTTACGCCACAAACTAAAGGCGGATTCAAACAGGATGGACAGGATGGATAGGATAAAAGAGAAAGAAAGTATGTCTCACCTCTTTTCTTCATCCTGTCTATCCTGCTAATTCTTTTCCTCGCGCTGCCGCTCTATCTGGCATCCTGCTTGCTTCTTTCTTTCGACAGGTAATCTGTTTAGAAGAATCTGTTCGTAAAACGAAGCGCCCGGCCCGCGAACGGTGTGCGGCAGGCGTACCGTTTCGGCCGGCTGGACGTTCGTTTATTGAACATCAAAGAGGTCAGGGAAGGAGCCTGAAACAAGATGGCAGACAAGAATACGGAGCAAAATCAGCCGAACCAACCGCGAATCATGGGCGCTGCCGCCGGAGCGCAAGCGCAAAGCTCGGCTCGCCAACCCGACGACGTGCAGACGAGTCGCGGCGGCGAGCAGGCCGACCAGATCAGCGGCGAGACGCAGAAGGGCGCTCATAACCAGGAGATGAAAAACCGCAACCCGCAGGGCAACAAGCCCGGCCGGAGCGTCAGGCAAAAGGGCAACAAGCTCTGAAAAGCAGCCACGGAAGGAGCCGAAGTGATGAGTACGACAGCTTCCATACTCACTGATGAACAGGGCTGGCGCAGGAATCTCATCGTGAGCGATGAGGGCGTCCGCCAGTTGTTGGCCGAGACGCGCCGCGTCGCCGTCTTGGGGATGAGGACTGAGGCTTATTCCTATAAGCCAGCCTTCTACGTCCCGAGCTATCTCGTCTCGGCCGGGCTCGAAGTCATCCCCGTCCCGGTTCATCACCCGGAAGCCGAGACCATCCTCGGACAAAAGACTTATCAAAGGCTTGCGGACGTGCCGGGCGAGATAGACCTCGTAGATGTCTTTCGCAGGTCACAGGACATCCCCGCGCACCTCGCAGACATGCTCGCCAAGCGACCGAAGGCCGTCTGGTTTCAATCGGGCATCCGCAACAACGAGGCGGCCGAGCAACTGGCCCGCGCCGGAATCAAAGTCGTGCAGGATCGCTGCCTGATGGTTGACCATCGCTGGATGCGTTAGCAGAGGGAAACAGCATCGCTTTCAAATTCGAGGAGAACCGTTTATGAGTGTGCAGCTCAAGAAACTTGAAGAGCAGACAATCGTCATCACGGGCGCGTCGAGCGGTATAGGGCTCGTGACGGCGCGCATGGCCGCCCGGCGCGGCGCACGCCTAGTGCTGGCCGCACGCAGCGAAGAGGCGCTCAGGCAACTGACGGACGAGATCATCGGCGCGGGCGGCGACGCGACCTATGTCGTCGCCGATGTCGGCGTCGAAGGGGACGTGCGGCGCATAGCCGACACTGCGATACGCCACTTCGGCGGCTTCAATACCTGGGTCAACAATGCCGGGGTCTCCATCTACGGGAACCTGCTGGAAATCCCGACCGAAGACCTCCGTCGCCTCTTCGACACGAACTTCTGGGGCGTCGTCTACGGCTCGCTGGCGGCTGCGCGTCACCTGCGCGGGCGCGGCGGGGCGATCATCAACATCGGCAGCACGCTCTCCGATAGGGCCATCCCCATACAGGGCATCTACAGCGCCTCGAAGCACGCGGTCAAAGGCTTCACGGACGCGCTCAGGATGGAGTTGGAAGTCGAAGGCGCGCCCGTCTCTGTGACGCTCATCAAGCCCGGCGCGATTGACACGCCCTACCCGCATCATGCGAAAAACTACATGGAGGCCGAGCCGGCTGTGCCCCCGCCCGTCTACGCGCCGGAAGTCGTCGCCGAAGCGATACTCCATGCGGCGGAGCATCCGGAGCGTGATGTCTTCGCAGGCGGAGGCGGCAAAGCCATCTCGATGACGGAGAAATATGCGCCGCGCCTGACCGATAAGGTCATGGAGTGGACTATGCCGCGCATGCAGAAGGGGGACGAGCCGCCGCGCCCGCTCGAACAGAACGGCCTGGACAAGGCGGCCGGCAACCTGGAAGAGCGCGGAGGCGGCCACGCCTACGTCGCCGAAACCAGCCTCTACACGAAAGCATCGCTTCACCCGCTCGTGACTACGGCCGTCCTGCTCGGCGCCGGCCTCGCCATCGGCGCGCTCTGGCGTCCGAAGAGCAGTAACGGACACAAGTAAAGGAAGGGATGAGGGATGAAGGAAAAGCAAATGTCTTTTCCTTCATCCCTTCACCCTGCGGCCCTCATCCCTTGCTCTTCAGGCTTTCCCGTACTAAGCTAAGCGCCCTACGCCAAAGTTTCAGTTCAGGAGGAGGAGAGTGCTATGTCAGAACAGGATAATTCTCTGAGGGCAGAGGAAACGAGCGAGTCCGGGCTGCTGTTGTCTGTGGAGCCCATCGGCGACAAAAAATATTATGCGAAGCCGGGCGACGACAGCTCCGATTCGGATACAGACCTTTCGGACGTGGTGGGCGGGGGCGACGATTCGGACGATTCCGACATGGGCGACGGCTCTGACGGCGACACAACCGACGGCAACGACGGGGACAGCTCAGACGACAGCGACAGCGACGACACAGATGATGGCGGCGGCATCGTGAGCGATTCGGACAGCTCTGACTCTAACTCGGACGGCGGAGACGCTACCACCCGTTGAGCCAGAGCGAGAACCGGGGCGGGGGCATGGTCTTCGATCAACTGGCGAAATTGTTGGAGCCATGCCCCGCGCAGGAATTTTTAAGCTCCTCCTGGGGGCAGACCTACAGGCATGTGCGTGGGCCCAGGGGCAGGTTCTCTCACCTGCTGCCGTGGGAGTGTCTGAACGAGATTCTCAAACGTCATCGCCTGGACTTCCCGCGCCTGCGCCTGACCCGTGACGGTAAGAGTCTTCCGGCCTCTACTTACCTGAGACACCTGCGGAGCGGGCGGCAGAGCGCCGCTGCACCCATTGCGCGCCTGCGGCCTGCGGAACTGACGACGGAGCTGCGTCGTGGAGCGACGCTCGTCCTCGACGCCGTGGACGAGCTTTACGAGCGGCTCGAAGAGCTGGCCAGGGGGCTTGAGTACTCCTTTCAAGAGCGCGTGCAGATCAACGCCTACGCCGGGTGGCGCACCTCTCGCGGCTTCGACCTGCACTGGGACGACCACGACGTTTTCATTCTACAGGTCGCCGGGCGCAAGCGTTGGAGCCTCTACGGCATGACGCGGGCCTATCCCGTCATGGGCGATCCGAAGATGGCTGAGAAGCCCGAGGGCCCGCCCCTGTGGGAAGAGACGCTTGAGGACGGCGACCTGCTCTACATCCCGCGCGGGTGGTGGCACGTCGCGCTGCCCTTGAACGAGCCCACGCTGCACCTCACGGTCGGCATACACAATCGCAATGGATTAGACCTGCTCAAGTGGCTGGAAGAGCGCCTGCGCGAAAGCACCGCGTTTCGCCGCGACCTGCCACGCTTCGCCGACCGCGCCGAACGTCAAGAGCACGTCGCTCGCCTGCGCGCGGAGCTGCTGGCCGAGTGGGGCGAAGATGTGCTCGAACGCTTCTTCGCACACTATGATGCCCACGCGCAGGCCCGCCCCACGATGAGCCTGCCCTGGAGCGCAACGCCCGAGGGGCTTCCGCCATCGGACGAGGCGCGCGTGAAACTCACAGCGCCGCGCAGGCTTGAGCTTGAGAGCGATGCTGATGGCGAGCAGCAGCAGGGCGCGGAAAGGATTGTAGAGTTCGCTTGTCTGGGGAAGCACTGGCGCTTTGCCCGCCCGGCGCTGGCCGTCCTCGCCCCGCTCAATACAGGTCGCGTCTATTCAGTCGCGCAGTTATGCGAAGCGGCCCGAGGCAGCCTGGCCGCCGAGACCGTCCGCACTTTCTTAGGCGAATTGATCCGGCACGGCCTGCTGGCAATCGTCCCTGACGAGGGACGACACGGATGAGCGAGCCCTTCTTCTACTGTTCAGAACTGTCGCGCGGGTTTGCCGAGAAGACTTTCGGCACGGCCTCCGTGGGCAATGTCTGGCTGCTTATAGAATATCCTTCCTGGTGGGGGCCGCACGCCCTGCATGACAGCACCCTCGCGCCTGCGGTCAAGGCGCATTTGGGCCGCTTCCTCAAGACAGTTCCGCGCTCGCGCCTGCTCCTGATTAAGCAGGAGCGCAGGGCGCAGAGCGGCGCAGGGCTGGCGGTCTTCGTCGTCCGCTCGCGCGAGCGCAACTCCTCTATAGAGCGGCTGAGCGTGAAGAGCTATGAGCAACTGCTTGAGATTGACCTGGCGGGGGCGGCGCGTAGAGAGCCGGCGGCGGAAAACGCGGTCGCTTCGCTCTACTTGGTCTGCACGCACGGCCGCCGCGACAAGTGCTGCGCCAAGTTCGGCTATCCTCTCTATAAAAATTTGAGGGCTTCAAGTGAGAGCGTCTGGCAGTCGTCTCACGTCGGCGGAGACCGTTTCGCGGCCAACCTGGTCTGCTTTCCGCACGGCCTCTTCTATGCACACGTGACGGAAGAGTCGGCCGCGCGCGTGATGGCCGAGTACGAAGCGCGGCGCGTCGTCCTGGACAAGTACAGGGGCAGGGCTTGCTACTCCTACCACGTTCAGGCCGGGGAGTTCTTCATACGCAGAGCGAGCGGGCTCGCGGGCCTCGATCAGTTGCGCCATCTCCGCTCGGAGCGCCTTGAGGAGACGGCTTGGCGCGTACGCTTCATAGAGGCGGACGGCACTCGCATTCACGAAGCGATTGTGCGCAGCGCCCTCTCGGATTTTCAGAGCTACACCACCTGCCAGTCAACCGAAGCGAAAAGCATCAGGCAGTTCGTCCTCGACGATTATCGCGCGGCAGACGTTCGCCCGAGTGCGTCGTCAACATGACGTTGCGCCCGCCGCGCGTGCCACCTCGGCAAAGCGACGAACGATTGTCGTTCAGGCGTACACTCGCAAAGTATGAAAAGGGTTCAATCCGCGCTGGGCCCAGACGCGCGCCGCCCCGTGGCTCGTCCGTGCTGTGAAACGATAAAAGATGCCTGTTTATTGAGTCGGTCTGCTGCGGGGCCCCGGTGCGCCGTCGGTGGCTTGAGAGGTGGCACGGTCGTTGCTCTAGGGGAAGGCAGTTAAGATAAGGAAGGGTACATAGAGGGTAATCGGGTCAGCTCTTTTGACGGCAGTGAGTGAAGGCTTTGGGGGAGGCGTTCTCTCACTTTGAAAAAACAGGCGGCGGCTCTTTCGGGGGAACGGGGTCGTCCGTGTTGTCAAGCCGCCCGGAGGGCATAAATAAATAGAGGCTGTTGGTCATCGTACCTGTTCGGGACTTGGGGGAGTCCCTCAGGAAGCCAGCAGCCCTATTTATTTTTGGAGCTAGTCTAGAACAGCTTCATGTTTTTTGACGATTTTCTTGATTAGAGCCTGTAAATCAGGGGCTTCGCGGTGGTTGTAGCGAAACTCCATTTCTTTTAAGTAGAAATAGAACTGATTGCGGCTCACTCCGTAGT